>NZ_JBVTMR010000017.1:0-1018 GCF_055762745.1 Chryseobacterium subflavum | reverse complement strand
AAAAAAATACAACACCCACTAGAAATTAGTAAAGGGAAGAGAGACAAGAGGAAAGATAGAAGAAGAAAGACCATGTAAGTCTGATATCTGGGATCTTGAATCTGCAAGTCTAACAAGACAGTCTCGTAGCTCAGCTGGTTAGAGCGCTACACTGATAATGTAGAGGTCGGCAGTTCGAGCCTGCCCGAGACTACTAATTATAAGACGGGAAGAGATCAGATATAAGACATGAGACATTAAGTCTGAGATCTAGGATCTGATATCTGAAGTCTACTAGAGGGGGAATTAGCTCAGCTGGCTAGAGCGCCTGCCTTGCACGCAGGAGGTCAAGGGTTCGACTCCCTTATTCTCCACAGTTTGTATATGTAAAAAAGAAGCATGTAAACCTCATGACGAGAGCCGTCATTGATACATGAATACGTTTTACATTAATACAGAAGAAATAAAGATCATTGACATTAACGGTAAAGACATCACAAAGAGAAAACCGAGCACTTATAAGTGCTTGAGTAACCTAAAAATAGGAAAGAAATCGTTAAGGGCGTATGGCGGATGCCTAGGCTTTCAGAGGCGACGAAGGACGTGGTAAGCTGCGAAAAGCTGCGGGGATTGGCACACACGAATTGATCCGCAGATGTCCGAATGGGGCAACCCAATACATTGAAGATGTATTACCTCGTAAGAGGAGCAAACCCGGAGAACTGAAACATCTAAGTACCCGGAGGAAAAGAAATCGAAGAGATTCCGTAAGTAGTGGCGAGCGAAAGCGGATTAGCCCAAAAGTCTTTATATATTTAGAAGAACGTACTGGAAAGTGCGGCCATAGACGGTGATAGCCCGGTATTCGAAAGGTATATATAGATGATAAATGAGTAGGGCGGGACACGTGAAATCCTGTCTGAATATGGGGGGACCATCCTCCAAGGCTAAATACTCCTGAAAGACCGATAGTGAACAAGTACTGTGAAGGAAAGGTGAAAAGCACTTCGAATAGAAGGGTGAAATAGAACCTGAAACC
>NZ_JBVTMR010000016.1:0-1250 GCF_055762745.1 Chryseobacterium subflavum | reverse complement strand
TGTTGCTAAAATCGACCAGTCTGAAGTTACAGGAGAAAGTATTCTAACTCCTATCCAGAGGTATTTCTTTGAAAGTGAAGGGATCACCAATAAAAATCATTATAATCAGTCTGTTATTTTAAAGAGCAATGAAAGACTATCAGGTTCTGTCTTGGAATCTTCGATCAAACGTCTTGTAGAACACCATGATGCCTTAAGAATGGTGTATAGCCAGAAAGAAGGTGAGTGGAATCAATATAATGCAGGATCAGAAGGTCATCATTATCATTTTGAATATTTTGATATCAGAGAAGAAGGCTCTTTTGAAAACGAGCAGAGTTCTTTACAAAAAATAGGAGATCGTCTCCAAAGCGCCGTCAATATAGAATCCGGAATATTATTCCATATAGGACATGTTTCGATGAGTGATGGTGACCGAATCATATTGGTTATTCACCACCTTGTGGTTGACGGAGTTTCCTGGAGGATTTTGCTTGAAGATTTAGGAAGCTTATATGAATCGGGAATGAAAGGAGTATCTTATGAACTTCCTTCCAAAACAGATTCTTTCCAGAGTTGGGGAGCAGCATTGGAGAAGTATAGCAATAGTTCTTCTTTATCCCAAGAGCGTTTGTATTGGGAAGGTATAGAATCAGAGATTTATCCGGTTATTCCAACCGATTACCCTGCAAAAGGCAAACATATTTTAGATAGCAGCATCAGCTTTTCCTTAAATGAATTGTCTACGAAATTATTACAGACGCGTGCAGGTAAGAAATACAGTGCAGAGATTAATGATGTTTTATTGACGGGATTGGCCTTATCCTTACAGGATCAGTTTGGTATTAACAAGACCAAGGTGCTGATGGAAGGTCATGGTAGAGAGGTGATGAGTACTGACCTTGATATCAGCAGAACAGTAGGATGGTTCACCAGTGTGTATCCTTTTTCGTTAGACATCAGCAATGAGAGTCAGCCGGCTTTGGTGAGTGTCAAAGAAAATTTGAGAGGTATTCCTCATAAAGGGATTGGTTACGGAGTATTAAATTATTTAGGGGATTCATTTTCTTCAACAGGAAGTCCTACTATTCAGTTCAATTATCTTGGAGATTTTGATGATACAATAGGATCAGCATTTAATTATAGCTCAGAGTTTATCGGGAATCCGGTATCTGAAGAAAACCTAGGAACCGATATTCTATTGGATGTTTCAGGAATCACGATGAGTGGTGCCATGACTATCACGATCCGTTATTCAGGAGATCTCTTTA
>NZ_JBVTMR010000015.1:0-1476 GCF_055762745.1 Chryseobacterium subflavum | reverse complement strand
CACAGAAGTTAAGCCCACCAGCGCCGATGGTACTGCGACAAGCGGGAGAGTAGGTCGCCGCCAGTTTTTATTAAAAGTCTCATACATGAATTTGTATGAGACTTTTTTGTTTTATAACTATACCTATACATATCTATACCTACCATACCATAGGAATAAAAGATAAATGATCATTGATGAATTATAAATGATAAAAGATCAATCATCAATTATCAATCATTATTGATTAACAGACAAATATCAATTAATAGGGCTCATTATCAATCATCATTTTATCATTTATCATTCATAGTTAGTAGGACTTTGTATTTTATTCCTCTTCCAACAACAACAACAACAACAACAACAACTACTACTACTACTTTAGGCTCTTTATTCTTTTACAAGCTTTCATCAATAGAGGTGGTCTTTAGCCCTTCAGTAATAGCCTCCAAAATCCTAGTGGCTTTAGCCAACTTAAAAACGTTCCATTTTTAATTTTCAACTTTTAGGTTTTAATCGCCAATCACCAATAATATCTTAATCAATTATAAATTATTCCATATTGTTATTGCATGCACAGCTTAATGAATTATATGCCTGGAAGAATGACCTTATCCGGAATAAAGATATCCCAATAGTATATTGCAATTGATGAAAAGCTTTACTTTAGGAACAGGATCTAAATCCTAGGAAATTTGAGCTCAAAGATTTTATCCTGTCATCCGGAGCAATACAAGATATAATATGATCTATACTTTAATAACGGGCATAATGATATGGATTACGAATATCAATATAATCGGAGATCATATAAAGACCCTATCTTGCACCTTTACCAGTAATAAGTATGTTGATTTATTATTCAAGCTACCACAATGTGGTGAAAAAGGAGGAAATTTAAATAAAGAATAAAGAATAAAGAATAAAGAATAAAGAATAAAGAATAAAGAATAAAGAATAAAGAATAAAGAATAAAGAATAAAGAATAAAGAATAAAGAGATACTTATTGATCTTATAAAATGCTACATCATATTTTTTGTTGTGTTCAAACCGAATTTATTGCAGTCTTTTTTTTAGTCAGATATTTTTTTCTTTACTCTTCAGCACTTCATTTTCCATTTTTCTCCTTACTTTTCCCTTTCTACTTCTTGTTTTTCCTGTCTCAACCCTCCATTTTTCCATAGAAAACCCTTCATTTTATAGCTTTTATTTTTTTCCTTTTCCCTTGTTATGGCAGTTTTCTCTTATGTTTTCGCCTTTATCATTCTAAACCCAGGAAAAAGCATTGAAATTTTTTAAGTTGCTTATCAGTGAGTTAAGATCAAATATGAACTAAATATGAATTTAAATATAAAATGATTTGGATTGTTTGATGAATAAGGTGTACTTTTGCCCCACTGAAAACGAGAGATAGTAGGTAGCGCAGAAGAGAGTAATTATAAACGAAAGATTTAAAAAAAATAAATAATAATTTATTTTGAAAATTGAGAAAA
>NZ_JBVTMR010000014.1:0-1802 GCF_055762745.1 Chryseobacterium subflavum | reverse complement strand
AAGCATTACTCCTACATAATCGCCTTTCTTGATTCCATAAGCACTTTGAAGCTGAAGAGCAAGGCTGGATGCTTTTTCATTCAATTCGATATAGCTTAAGCTAAGATCATCAAAAACAACAGCAATATTGTCAGGAGTAACATTCACCTGATCTTCAAATAAACTAAGAATTGTTGTACCTGCAGGATAAGCAACTTCTGTAGCGTTAAGCTCATTGATCAGGAACTCTCGTTCAGAGAAACTTAGATAATCTAATTCCGAAAGAGGAGTATCAATGTACGTTTTAAATTGGTTAAGAGCATTTTTCAAATGAGAAACCAGAATCTTGATAAAAGAAGAATATACTGATGCATTGTATTCAAAATCCATATTTAAATGATCCTCATATGGTTCTGCGACTAATGTAAAGTTATAGTTGGATTGATCAAAAACTTTTACTTTTTCAAAGTTTTCATTCGGTTCATTCTTTACGTAGTTTTCAAATATAATAATGTTGCTTAGCAAATCTTTCCCTAAAGAAGATAAGGATTGAATTTCCGCCAAACTGTTGAAATGATATCCTGTATTCTGTATAGAATTCTGATGTACTTTTTTCAAAAGGCTACGCGGTGTATCATCTTTGTTAACCAAAATCCTTACAGGGATGGTATTGATAAACAATCCGACCATACGTTCTACGTCCTCAATTTCTGCCGGTCTTCCTGACACAACAGCTCCGAATATGATTTCTTCTGAGGAATTGTATTTACTTAAAAGATAAGACCACACACCCTGTATATAAGTATTGAGAGTAATTCCAAGTTTCTGACACAGCTGATCAATTTCTTTAAATTCATCTCCCACCACACTAAATTTTTCGGTAACAAAATGAGGAGGTTCTTCTTTGGAGTTCTTTTCAAAAGGTATAAGCGTTGGAGCATTAATTCCTTCTAAATAGTTTTTCCAATGCAACATTGCCGAATCTTTATCAATCCCGCTTAGCCATTTAAGATAAGCAGAATATTTCTGAGGTTCTGGTAAATTGGCTTCCAGACTTTGTTTAAGCGAGTCTAATATTGCAGAGAAATCGTTGATCAGGATACTCAGACACCATCCATCCATAATGATATGGTGATAACTCCAAATAAACTCATATGTATCATTTGATAATTCTACTATTATCAAACGTAATTGTGTAGGTTGATTCAGAGCAAAACCACGGATAATATCATTTTCTTTAATAATCTCCAGATCGTTTTCCAGGGAATCTTTAGATCCTATTGTATGATATTTAAAGTCAACTTGTGCTTTTTTGTGAACGATCTGCAAAGGAACTTCTCCATAACGATTATCAAAAGAAGTCCGTAAAACCGTATAGCGATTGACAAGGATTCCAAATGCCTTTTCTACTTCTGACAGATCAAAATCCTCGGATTTTGTCCTGTACGAAGTCTGCATGAAATACGTGGCTCCTTTGGGTTCCACAAGCCAATGGTAATACAAGCCCTGCTGCATTGGCGAAAGCTCATAAATATCTTCAATATCCCCTTTCTTATTGATCTCCTGAATCGTATTGAATGACAATCCTTTATAAGTAAGATCTGATGGTGTTAAAATCACCTCTGAGCCTTCACTCTCACCAATCATTTTCTCCAATTGATTCTGATAGCTATCCATCAGTTTCTGAACCGTAGCTTCAGTAAAGAGATCTCCTGAATAACGGATCGTGATAGTCATGGCACCACTCATCGTGATTCCTGAAACATCCAATAGAATATCGGTTCCTAGGTTTTCTTCAGATACCGGATTCCCGATAAACTCTG
>NZ_JBVTMR010000013.1:0-1966 GCF_055762745.1 Chryseobacterium subflavum | reverse complement strand
TACTTTTGCCCCACTGAAAACGAGAGATAGTAGGTAGCGCAGAAGAGAGTAATTATAAACGAAAGATTTAAAAAAAATAAATAATAATTTATTTTGAAAATTGAGAAAAGTTTGTATCTTTGCAGTCCCAATTAAGGGAGCGCGGAGTAAAATTGAGATAAGTGTTAGAGAGGGATTAAGGTTACAGAAAAAACTTTAAAATTTTCTTCAAAAACATTTGGTCAGTTCAGAAACATTAATTACTTTTGCACTCGCAAATCTAAAGCAAAAACGACAGAGAAAAAGCTTTAGAGAAAAGCGGAAGAAAAGAGATCATTGAAATACAATATAACAACCAAGTAAGGAAAAACTAAAGCGTCAAAACTTTGAGTGAGTCAGACAAACATACAATGGAGAGTTTGATCCTGGCTCAGGATGAACGCTAGCGGGAGGCCTAACACATGCAAGCCGAGCGGTATAGATCTTTCGGGATCTAGAGAGCGGCGCACGGGTGCGGAACACGTGTGCAACCTACCTTTATCAGGGGGATAGCCTTTCGAAAGGAAGATTAATACCCCATAATATATTTGATGGCATCATTAGATATTGAAAACTCCGGTGGATAGAGATGGGCACGCGCAAGATTAGATAGTTGGTGAGGTAACGGCTCACCAAGTCAATGATCTTTAGGGGGCCTGAGAGGGTGATCCCCCACACTGGTACTGAGACACGGACCAGACTCCTACGGGAGGCAGCAGTGAGGAATATTGGACAATGGGTGAGAGCCTGATCCAGCCATCCCGCGTGAAGGATGACGGCCCTATGGGTTGTAAACTTCTTTTGTATAGGGATAAACCTACCCTCGTGAGGGTAGCTGAAGGTACTATACGAATAAGCACCGGCTAACTCCGTGCCAGCAGCCGCGGTAATACGGAGGGTGCAAGCGTTATCCGGATTTATTGGGTTTAAAGGGTCCGTAGGCGGACTCGTAAGTCAGTGGTGAAATCTCATAGCTTAACTATGAAACTGCCATTGATACTGCGGGTCTTGAGTAAGGTAGAGGTAGCTGGAATAAGTAGTGTAGCGGTGAAATGCATAGATATTACTTAGAACACCAATTGCGAAGGCAGGTTACCATGTCTTAACTGACGCTGATGGACGAAAGCGTGGGGAGCGAACAGGATTAGATACCCTGGTAGTCCACGCCGTAAACGATGCTAACTCGTTTTTGGGTTTTCGGATTCAGAGACTAAGCGAAAGTGATAAGTTAGCCACCTGGGGAGTACGAACGCAAGTTTGAAACTCAAAGGAATTGACGGGGGCCCGCACAAGCGGTGGATTATGTGGTTTAATTCGATGATACGCGAGGAACCTTACCAAGGCTTAAATGGGAAATGACAGGCTTAGAAATAGGCTTTTCTTCGGACATTTTTCAAGGTGCTGCATGGTTGTCGTCAGCTCGTGCCGTGAGGTGTTAGGTTAAGTCCTGCAACGAGCGCAACCCCTGTCACTAGTTGCCATCATTCAGTTGGGGACTCTAGTGAGACTGCCTACGCAAGTAGAGAGGAAGGTGGGGATGACGTCAAATCATCACGGCCCTTACGCCTTGGGCCACACACGTAATACAATGGCCAGTACAGAGGGCTGCTACCAGGCGACTGGATGCTAATCTCGAAAGCTGGTCTCAGTTCGGATTGGAGTCTGCAACTCGACTCTATGAAGCTGGAATCGCTAGTAATCGCGCATCAGCCATGGCGCGGTGAATACGTTCCCGGGCCTTGTACACACCGCCCGTCAAGCCATGGAAGTCTGGGGTACCTGAAGTCGGTGACCGTAACAGGAGCTGCCTAGGGTAAAACAGGTAACTAGGGCTAAGTCGTAACAAGGTAGCCGTACCGGAAGGTGCGGCTGGAACATCTCATTTTAGAGCGTTGAAGAACGTTAAACAAAATAAAGGTACTTAAGTGTACCATGTACTTACTTAAAG
>NZ_JBVTMR010000012.1:0-2275 GCF_055762745.1 Chryseobacterium subflavum | reverse complement strand
TAGTGTAACCTATAGGCTATAAATCTACGGGTAATTAGTACTACTCGGCTATGCTGTTACCAACTTTACACCTGTAGCCTATCAACGTGGTCATCTCCCACGACCCTTAAAAGATGTCTCATCTTGAGGCGAGTTTCGCACTTATATGCTTTCAGTGCTTATCTCTTCCAAACATAGCTACTCAGCGGTGCACCTGGCGGTACAACTGATACACCAGAGGTTTGTTCAATTCGGTCCTCTCGTACTAGAATCAAGCCCTCTCAAACATCTAACGCCCGCAATAGATAGAGACCGAACTGTCTCACGACGTTCTGAACCCAGCTCGCGTGCCACTTTAATGGGCGAACAGCCCAACCCTTGGGACCTTCTCCAGCCCCAGGATGTGACGAGCCGACATCGAGGTGCCGAACCTCCCCGTCGATGTGAGCTCTTGGGGGAGACTAGCCTGTTATCCCCGGAGTACCTTTTATCCTATGAGCGATGGCCCTTCCATACGGAACCACCGGATCACTATGTCCTGCTTTCGCACCTGATCGACTTGTAGGTCTCACAGTCAAGCACCCTTATGCCATTACACTCTACGCACGGTTACCAAGCGTGCTGAGGGTACCTTTGAAAGCCTCCGTTACTCTTTTGGAGGCGACCACCCCAGTCAAACTACCCACCACGCAATGTCCTTCCTAAAGGAAGTTAGGCTCCAAGTAAGTAAAGGGTGGTATTTCAACGTTGACTCCACAAACACTAGCGTGCCTGCTTCATAGTCTCCCACCTATCCTACACATTACTTACTCAAAGTCAATACGAAGTTATAGTAAAGGTTCACAGGGTCTTTTCGTCCCATTGCGGGTAATCGGCATCTTCACCGATACTACAATTTCACCGAGCTCGTGGCTGAGACAGTGCCCAGATCGTTACACCATTCGTGCAGGTCGGAACTTACCCGACAAGGAATTTCGCTACCTTAGGACCGTTATAGTTACGGCCGCCGTTTACTGGGGCTTCAGTCAAACGCTTCGCTTACGCTAACGCCCTTCCTTAACCTTCCAGCACCGGGCAGGTGTCAGACCCTATACAGCATCTTTCGATTTAGCAGAGTCCTGTGTTTTTGATAAACAGTCGCCTGGGCCTCTTCACTGCGGCCACCATTGCTGATGGCGTCTCTTCTTCCGAAGTTACGAGACTATTTTGCCTAGTTCCTTAGCCACGACTCACTCGAGCACCTTAGGATTCTCTCCTCGACTACCTGTGTCGGTTTTGGTACGGGTTGCTTCACTTCGGCTTTTCTTGGAAGCACTTTCCCTGCAGCAGCTTCGCCCGAAGGCTAGGCCTTGACTATTCCGTCAGTCTCCAGCAGGTACGGCACTCCGTCCCCTTTTTAGTGTGAGCAAGTATGGGAATATTAACCCATTGTCCATCCACTACCCCTTTCGGGTTCGCGTTAGGTCCCGACTAACCCTCAGCTGATTAGCATGGCTGAGGAAACCTTAGTCTTTCGGTGAGGGGGTTTCTCGCCCCCTTTATCGTTACTTATGCCTACATTTTCTTTTCTGTCCGCTCCACAATACCTCACGATACTGCTTCGGCGCAAACAGAATGCTCCCCTACCAGATGTACAATGTACAAATCCATAGCTTCGGTAATATGTTTATGCCCGATTATTATCCATGCCGGACCGCTCGACTAGTGAGCTGTTACGCACTCTTTAAATGAATGGCTGCTTCCAAGCCAACATCCTAGCTGTCAATGCAGTCCAACCGCGTTGCTTCAACTTAACATATATTTGGGGACCTTAGCTGTTGGTCTGGGTTCTTTCCCTCTCGGACATGGACCTTAGCACCCATGCCCTCACTGCTGATCAACATTTATTAGCATTCGGAGTTTGTCAGGAATTGGTAGGCGGTGAAACCCCCGCATCCAATCAGTAGCTCTACCTCTAATAAACTTATAATCAACGCTGCACCTAAATGCATTTCGGGGAGTACGAGCTATCTCCCAGTTTGATTGGCCTTTCACCCCTACCCACAGGTCATCCGAAGACTTTTCAACGTCAACCGGTTCGGTCCTCCACTCTGTGTTACCAGAGCTTCAACCTGCCCATGGGTAGATCACAAGGTTTCGCGTCTAATCCTACTAACTATCCGCCCTATTCAGACTCGCTTTCGCTCCGGCTCCGGACCTGAAGTCCTTAACCTCGCTAGTAAAATTAACTCGTAGGCTCATTATGCAAAAGGCACGCCGTCACCCAACTTGTGGGCTCCGACCGCTTGTAGGCGTA
>NZ_JBVTMR010000011.1:0-2390 GCF_055762745.1 Chryseobacterium subflavum | reverse complement strand
CAGATCTTCACGATTTAAATAACCTCTTGCTAAACCCGCTCCCGCTATATACAATTCTCCATGAATTCCAACTGGTAACAGATGACCATATTCATCCAATATATAAATCTGTGTATTCGAAATTGGACCTCCGATCGTGTTAACAGATAGCTCAACTTTCCGGGCAATACAGCCTACGGTTGCCTCTGTTGGGCCGTACTCATCATAGATCTCAATATCTTTATTGATAGCGTGAATAATCTGAATATGCTCATTATAAAGCTTTTCTCCTCCTAAAATAATTTTTCGGATACCCGTATTATTGATTTCTACATTCTTTAATAATGAAATATGAGAAGGCGTTAATTTTAAAATATCTATATCTGGATTTTCAAACGCATTCATAAGAACAGCTAAAATGTCTACTTCATTCTCTCCCAACCATAAAGAGCTTCCTCTCGTCAGAGAACAGAATAGTGCAGTAACTGAAAGATCAAAGGATATTGAAGTGAATAATCCCCAGTTGCCTCGGTCTCCACCATTAAAATAATATCCATTACTCCAGGAAACATAGTTCATCAAACTAGAATGGCTGATACAAACTCCTTTAGGGTTTCCTGTTGTACCCGACGTATAAATAACATAAGCCAGATCTGAACGATGAATCTCTGTAGAAAGATTTTCTATTGAATAATTTTCTTTCAATGAATCAAACTCTTTCCAGAAAGACTCATCTATACACAATTTAGACTGTGTATCTTTCACAATAAAATCTTTTCTTTCCTGAGGGTAATTCACATCAATCGGAACATACGCTCCTCCTGATTTTAGAATTCCAAGAATCGAAACAATCATCTTTTCATTACGTGGCAGTTCAATACAAACCAAGTCATTAGATCTGATATTGTAATGATTTCTCAGGTAATGAGCTAGACGGTTAGATTCTGCATTTAAATCATTGTAGCTAAGCTTTACATCATCATATATTAATGCTACACTATTCGCACAGCTATTAACCTGTTCTTCAAACAATTTTACAACAGTCTTTTCAGAAGAATATGAAGTTTCTGCACCATTGAAGTCTTCCAATAATTCCTTTACTTCCGGATTACTTAAATAGCTGAAGTTTTTGATTGCCTGATCAGGAAAAGCTGCAAACTGTCCCAATATATTCTTAAAATGCCCGGCTAAAGATGTTATTAAAGATTTATAAAATACAGATGAATTGTATTTAAAATCTATTGATAAGCTATTTTTTCCCGGAACGGCAATAATATTAAAATCATAATTCGTCTGTTCAAAAGTATCTGCTTTTTGATCAGCCATTCCCATGATCGAAAGATGATTATTAACATCTCGCTTTGCATAGTTCTCAAAAACGATAATATTGTTGATCAACTCTTTTCCTAATGAAGATAGAGACTGGATATCGGATAAACCGGTAAAATGGTATCCGGTACCCTGAATAGAATCGTGATGTAATTTTTCGAGTAAATTTCTTGGTGTTTCATCTTTACTTACATTCACACATACAGGAATAGTATTGATAAAGAGTCCGACCATATGCTCAACCTCTTCAATATCTGCAGGTCTTCCTGAAACCACACTCCCAAAAACTACTTCTTCAGATGCATTATAACAACTTAACAAATAAGACCAAACTCCCTGGACATATGTATTGAGAGTGATTCCCAGATTTTTACAAAGATTGCTAATACCAGCGAATTCCTCATTTTCTACTTTTATTATTTCGGTAATAAAGTGAGGATCCTTTTCTGATGTACTCTTTTTAAAAGGAATAAGTGTTGGAGAAACCACCCCTTTGAGATAATTTTCCCAGTAACTTAAGGCTTCTTCTTTATTTACTGTTTTCAGCCAGTTGATATAAGACGAATATTTTTTAGATTCCGGCAAATTAATCTCCACATCTTGTTTCAGGGAGTTCAAAATAACAGCGAAATCATTGATAAGGATACTTAAACACCACCCATCCATGATAATATGGTGATGACTCCAAATGAATTCATATTCTCCATTAGGAAGCGTGATAACCGTCAGGCGCATTTGGGTAGGTACACCCAGGCCAAATCCTTGGGCTATATCCTCTTCTTTTATAGTATCTAATTCAAGCTCTGATTCTAAGATTAAATGCTTAAAGTCAACTTGTGCTTTTTTGTGAACGATTTGCAAAGGAACTTCTCCATAACGATTATCAAAAGAAGTCCGTAAAACCGTATAGCGATTGACAAGGATTCCAAATGCCTTTTCTACTTCTGACAGATCAAGACCCTCGGATTTTGTCCTGTACGAAGTCTGCATGAAATACGTGGCTCCTTTGGGTTCCACAAGCCAATGGTAATACAAGCCCTGCTGCATTGGCGAAAGCTCATAAATATCTTCAATATCCCCTT
>NZ_JBVTMR010000010.1:0-2505 GCF_055762745.1 Chryseobacterium subflavum | reverse complement strand
TACAAACCCAAAACAAAATAATTGAACAATTAGAAACCTTAATTAAAGGACTAAGTGAAAAACTATTTTCTCAGGGTAGTAGATTCAAGAATTATAAAAATGGGTGGAAACTGAAGAATTTGGGAGATTTAGGTGCAACCTATAATGGTCTTTCAGGAAAAAACAAAGATAATTTTGGGTTTGGTAAACCGTACATACAATATAAGCAAGTTTTCGATTCTTCAAAAATTGAAATAAAGAATTGTGGATTTGTAGAGATTTTAGAGAATGAAAAACAGAATACTGTTCGTTATGGAGATGTGTTTTTTACTGTATCATCCGAAACTTCTAAAGAAATAGGAATGTCTTCTGTTCTGTTAGAGAATACAAATGAAACTTACCTAAATAGTTTTTGTTTCGGTTATAGACCTTTTTCATTTCAAGTTCTTAATCCGCTATTTTCAAGTTATTTTTTTAGGAGTGAAATTTTCAGAAATGAGATAATCAAACTTGCACAAGGGAGCACTCGATACAATTTGTCAAAAGTTGAATTAATGAAACTGAATATTTCGCTACCATGCTTAGATGAGCAGATTACGATTGGTGAATTCCTATCTTTTATCGATGCAAAGATACAAATTGAGAAAAAATTATTAAGGAACTACCAATTGAAAAAACAATATCTGCTGCAGAACTTATTTATATAAATAAGTTCTGCAGCAGATATTGCTTCTTTCGTTGATATACTTTGAGAAGAGCTCTTTCTATATCTAATTTGCTTGATAAGTTATCCAAAATTAAAATTATATTTTGCTGTTCATTGAGATTGGGAATTTTAATTTCAAATTTCTCCAATGCAGATTTTTGAATATTGGGCAATCCTGAACCTACACGAAGTGTCATAATTTTATTTTCACAGGCTTTCAAAAAGTAATATAAATATTTATTTTTAATACATTTGTCAATGCTGATAAGTGTGTAGCAGTGTCCTCCACTCCAAAACTCGGTATTGTTAAATTTAACATATCCACAAGAATTCCCCCCTTCACTTATAGAAATGGTCTTGCCTTCTGAATTATATTCAGAATGGTAACCAGATGGTATTATCCCACCATTCATTACATAATAAAGTCCAGTGTTAGATAATGCTGAACTGTTTATCTGATCTCCCTTTTTTATTATACAAATCGATTTTAATGGAAGAACAGAAAATTCAAATTGCTTTAATTCAAACATTTGATAACTTAGCCTTTAATTAAGGATTTAATTTCCTGTGTGAATACAATTCGTTATCGACTATTCAAGCAGGTCATTGAGAAAGAAAAGGAGTTCGTAAAGATTAAGAGTATTTTAAAGTATGAGCAGCCGTCTAAATATTTAGTTTTAGATACAAATTATTCATCGGACAGCTCTTTAATTCCGGTGCTAACAGCTAACAAAGCTTTCGTAATAGGCTATACTGCAGAAGCTTTTGGAAGGTATGACAAAGGTCCATGTATCATTTTTGATGATTTTACAATGGATATGAAGTTTGTCAATTTTTCATTTAAAGTTAAGTCTTCCGCCATCAAAATACTTACTTCTAGAGAGAACGTAAACTTAAAATTTATATTTGAATATTTATCATTTTTAAATCTCTCCTCTAAGGAACATAAGCGGCATTATATTTCTGAAATTGAACCGATGGAAATACAATTGCCAAACTATTGTCAACAGAAATATATGGCCGATTTTCTATCAAAACTAGAGGACAGAATAAAAATTGAACAAGAAATTTTCTTATTATTAACTAAGCGTAAACAATATTTTTTAGCTCACTTATTTATATAAATAAGTGAGCTAAAAAATATGCTTTTTGTTCAATTAACTTTTGAAAGACTTTTATTTCAGTCTCTATTTTCAAATCTACACTAGAAAGAAAATTTGCTATTTTATTTTGTTCTTTTTTACATGGCAATGAAACTTCTATTTTTGAGAAGGATTTTACTGAAACTGTGTATCTTGTACTACCTGTTGCTACTTTAGATAATTGATGTAAAACAGATGGAACATTACAAAAATAATGTGAATATAAGATATCCAATTCTGTAGCTGGACGAAATCTCATTAAATGATAACTAAAAACAACATCTTTTAAATCTTCAAAAACCACCACAGAGTGTCCAATATCATTTGGCGTTTCAGAACTTGGAGTAAATAGGATATCACCTCTTTTTAAATTACAACTTTCAATTTGTGATTCTTTCGCGGTAACAGTTTGTAAGGATTTCATTGTTTTTTTATCTATGTTCTGATGCTTGTAAACATTCATGTAATTTACAAGATAAACTTCTTTCTCACTGTCTCTTGATAATTTATCAATACTACTTGTTTGGAAATCCCCAATTTCCCCTAACATTTTTATTTGCCATTTTGGAAAATCTCTACCATTCTCGTCCTTAAACTTCAATTGGCCTTTAAAAATTTTTTCTATAAGTGTATTCTTTAATAACTTCAGTTCCTCAATTATTTTGTTTTGGGTTTGTA
>NZ_JBVTMR010000009.1:0-8258 GCF_055762745.1 Chryseobacterium subflavum | reverse complement strand
ATGGAATCAAGAAAGGCGATTATGTAGGAGTAATGCTTAATCGTGGAGAAAATCAGATCGTTTCTATTCTTGGGATATTGAAACTAGGAGCAGTTTATGTACCTATAGATGCGAATCTTCCAGAATCCAGGAAAGAAGTGATGACTTCTGATTTATCTTTACTGATCACCGAATCTTACTATTTCTTTGACCTTGATTTCTATTCTGGTGAATCTTTTTCTATAGATTTAGAATTTACAGAAGAAGATGCCTCAGGGTTTACATCAGAAGTTTTAGAAAGAGATGATATTGCATACATCATATACACTTCCGGTTCTACGGGAGAACCAAAAGGAGTTTTGAATACTCATGGCGGTATTTTGAATACAATGTTATTCCAGAAAGAATTCTTTGAAGTTTCCTCTTATGAGAATGTTGCTCAGTTTGCTTCTTTTTCATTTGATGCTTCTATTTCAGAGATTTTTATGACGTTGCTAAGTGGTAAGAGTCTTCATATTTTGAGTGATTCAGTGAGAAAAGATGTTTATGCCTTTGAAGAGTATGTAAACAATCATTCCATTGATCTGGTAACACTGCCACCGGCATTTTTCAGTTTACTGAATGTTGAGAGACTTCAGGGATTGAAAGGTTTAATAACCGCAGGAGAATCAGCAATTATTGGTAAGACGAAAGAATATCTGAAGTATGGAACTTTTTACAATGCTTATGGTCCTACAGAGACGAGCATCTGTGCTACCGTACATAAACTTGAAAAGGGGAGTGATTTAGCTTCTTCTACCATACCTATCGGTCAGCCTATCGCCAATACGCAGATTTATATTTTAGATGAGAATAAACATTTGGTTCCTGCAGGAGTAAGCGGGGAGATGTATATCTCTGGAGCTGGATTGGCTCAGGGTTATTTAAATAATCCAGAGCTTACCGCAGAGAAGTTTGTAGACAATCCATTTATTCCGGGTACGAAGATGTACCGCACAGGAGATTTAGGAAAATGGCTAGCTGATGGTACAATAGAGTATCTGGGAAGGATTGACCATCAGGTAAAGATCCGTGGTCATAGGATAGAGCTTGGAGAGATCGACAGCCAGGTGCTTTCTTTCAGTGAATCGATTAAATCTGTTGTTACAGAAGTAAAAGAACATGAAGAAGATAAGAGTTTGGTGGTGTACTATGTAAGTGATACCCCGATTGACAAGCAGGATCTGGCGAGACATCTGGAGAGCAAGCTTCCACAATATATGTTACCCGGTTTTTATGTGGAACTTGACCAGATTCCTTTAACAAGCAATGGAAAGGTTGACAGAAAGAGTTTACCAGAAGTAAACAGTTCAGATTTAATAAAGAACGAATACATCGCACCAACCAACGAATCAGAACAACAGTTGAAAGAAATCTGGCAGGAAATATTAAGAATTGAAAACATAGGAGTTACCGATAATTTCTTTGAACTGGGTGGAAACAGTATGAATGCCATAAGGATCATTGGAGAAATACAAAAGAAAATGAAAAAGGTGGTGAAAATTAATGTTTTCCTTGAGAAACCTACCATTAAGGAGCTGGCTGAAGTGATGAACGAAATAGAAAACAAAGAAGAAAACACATTTAGAACTATTATTTAACCTAGTAAAGACTATAAAAATTATTAAAAAATGGAAAATTTAAAAAACGATACCTATTTAAAACTTAATGTCGTGATTGAGCCATTGGTAGATCTATGGTATGCATGGTCTCACCTTATATCTCCGGTTACTGCAGCAATGAATATAAAGCATAGACACCTGAGAATTATGTCCTCTTATATTAAAAATGCAAAAACACATAGTTTAGCGGTTAAAAATCCTAAAATGCTGGGAGGTCCGTTCATCGATTATCAGACGGAAAGGGTAAATGAGGTTTCAAGATTACACGACGAGACCATCGAAAAAAGAGCACATTTATTAGAATTGGACAATGCCTTAAGAGAATTAAATGAGATTTTGCAATCAGAAGTTCAGGGCTTCTCTCTTAATAGTATGTATGAAAAGATTCCTGAAATTCTAAAAGGATATGTTGAGCTGTATTACGATTTAAATAATAATGTCAATTACAGATTAATAGAACCATTATTATATGCGAGTAAGTATTACGATGAGTCGGCTCAGTCTATAAGCTTACAATTAATTGATTCCGATGATTCAAGATCATTTGTGTTAAGTACTCCAAGATTACCGGATGAAAATGTTATTCATCTTGATATTCCTTTCAAATCTGAAGTAATAGATGAGCTGTTTACAATGAAAAAAATTCCGGGAGATTATAATAGAATCAAAGAATTATTAAATATTCCTGCTGAAAAAGAAGAGCTTTTCAAAACCTTTTTTACTAAAGAAAAACCGGCAGAATTCCGAAAATATAACGGGCCGGGAGTTAGAACCAGATATTTCGGACATGCCTGCGTTTTGGTTGAAACCAAAAAAGTATCAATTGTGGTAGATCCCGTTATAAGCTATGACGGATATGAAACAGATGTGAACAGATATACCATTAATGATCTTCCTGAAGAAATTGATTATGTTTTAATTACTCACAACCATCAGGATCATATTCTTTTGGAAACGTTATTACAATTACGCCACAGAATAAAAACGATTATTGTTCCAAGCAGCAGTAAAGGAAACTTACAGGATCCAGATCTTAAGTTGATGTTTAAGAAAATAGGCTTTAAGCAGGTTATTGAATTGAATGAGTTGGAAAGCATCGAAATGGAGAATTGTGTGATCACAGGACTTCCATTCTTAGGAGAACATGCCGATCTTGATGTTAGAAGTAAACTGTGTTATCACTTTTCCCTACACAATGGCATCAGACTTTTATTTGCAGCAGATTCTTGTAACATCGAGCCAAAGATCTATGAAAAAGTAAAAGGAATCGTTGGAGAAGTGGATGTGTTATTCCTGGGAATGGAATGTGAAGGAGCTCCTTTATCCTGGCTGTACGGACCATTAATGTATAAAAAATTAGAAAGGGATAAAGACCTTTCCCGACGTCTGGCCGGATCTGACTACAATCAGGGAATAGCCTTTATCGATATTTTTAATCCTAAAGATGTATTTGTATATGCAATGGGAATGGAACCTTGGCTGGTATTCATCAGTTCTATTAAATATACAGATGAATCCAAAGCTATTGTAGAATCCAATAAACTGCTGGAAGAATGTATATCCAGAGGCATCGAGGCAGAAAGATTATTCGGGGAAAAGACAATAGAATATGTATAACGGAATTACTGAATTGTAATGTAAAGTTAGATTTTAAATCAATGATCAATTATAAACTTTGCATTTGGTTTAAATAAAAATGCAAAGTTTTTAAATGGTCTGCTTGAATCCCAACGATATTTCTATGTAAACTCAATATTATCTCCCTTAACAGATTGATATTGTTTTATATATTAAAAAATAATCAAAGATTATAAGCTGCATTAACTAAGGATAATTTTTAACAGAAATATCAATTATACCAAAATTTATGAAAAATTTTATTGATAAATTAAAAGAAAATAACATAGAAGTTGTATTGAAGAATGATGATTTAGAAATCATTTCCACGAAAGAGAATATTCCAACTGAGCTTTTGAAGGAAATAAAAATAAATAAAGATTCTTTAGTTCAATTTTTTAAAAATAAATCACTCTCAAATGTTTCTGTAGATGAACAAGGTAATATCCATTACAGAACATCTCATGTTCAAAGGGAAATATGGATAACATGCCAGGACCCTACAGCATCCATAACCTACCACTTACCTTCAAATTTCTATATTCGGGAAACTTTAGATCTTGAATTATTAAAAAGGGCATTGAATTTTGTTCTAAACAAATATGAAATTTTAAGAACCAATTTTAAATTAAATGCTTCAGGAGATTTGGAGCAAATAATCCATCATAAAGTAGAAGCGGATATACATGAAGTCGATTATACTCATGGTAATTATGGGGACGGGATGGATTTTATCAATAAAGATAATCTTGTAAATTTTGATTTAGAAAACGGTCTGCTTTTACGATGTTATTTAATTCATCTTCCTGAAGGAAATAGCATTTTCTATTATAATATACATCATATTATAGCGGATGAATGGTCCGTTAAGATATTTGAAAATGAAATATTCTCAGTATATAAGGCCTATTTAATCGGGGCTGAGCCGGAAAAAGAAGTAAAATATCAGTATAAGGATTATATTGACTGGACCTATGAACAATTGTCAGCTTCAAAGGATCACAAAAAATACTGGCAGGATGTTTTGTTACCGTTACCGGAAGTAGTTCAGTTTCCTACAGATAAGATAAAACCATCTTTCAAAACCTATGACAGTGTAGCTTTTCAGATGTTTTTATCCCTTGAGAATACCAAGCTGCTTAGTAATTTGGTGCAGAAACGTCATGGAAGCCTTTTCATGGGAGTTCTTACAGTGTTAAAGGCATTATTGTACAAATATACCCACCATGAAGATATTATTGTAGGATCCCCGATGGCTATCAGGGAAAGAGATGAATTTTCTCAGCAGATCGGTTATTTTTTAAGAACATTAGTGTTAAGAAATAAAGTAAGTTCTACAGATAGCTTTAATACTTTCTTTGAAAAAGTTAAAGAGAACCTGATCTCCGCTTATGAGCATTCCATATATCCGCTGAGTGAGATATTGAATGATATTGATTTTAAAAGAGATCAGTCTAAAAGCTCAATTTTTGATATTTCAATTACATTTCATGAAGCCACAACAGATCCTTATTCAATACATGAAATAGTAACAGATAATATTCAGGAATTTAAAGGAGGTAACTGTAAGAATGATATTGAGTTTCACTTTGGTGTTATTAATGACCAGTTATACATCAAAGTAAACTATAATAAGGATCTGTATGATTCAGATATTATTCAGAACTTTATAAAACATTACAAAGAATTACTATTAAAATTTATTGACTCTCCCAATACTCCTTTATCAGAATTAGAATATGTAAGCTCTGCTGATCGGGAAGTATTGCTAAAAGAATTTAATGATACTTCTGTTTCATACCCTGACAATCAAAATATTGTTAGTTTATTTGAAGAAGAAGTGGCCAAAAATCCAGATTCAAGAGCTGTTGTTTTCGAAGATACAGTATTAAGCTACGAAGAGCTGAATAATAAAGCGAATGCTTTAGCTTATCGTCTTCAGGTGGATCATGGAATCAAGAAAGGCGATTATGTAGGAGTAATGCTTAATCGTGGAGAAAATCAGATCGTTTCTATTCTTGGGATATTGAAACTAGGAGCAGTTTATGTACCTATAGATGCGAATCTTCCAGAATCCAGGAAAGAAGTGATGACTTCTGATTTATCTTTACTGATCACCGAATCTTACTATTTCTTTGACCTTGATTTCTATTCTGGTGAATCTTTTTCTATAGATTTAGAATTTACAGAAGAAGATGCCTCAGGGTTTACATCAGAAGTTTTAGAAAGAGATGATATTGCATACATCATATACACTTCCGGTTCTACGGGAGAACCAAAAGGAGTTTTGAATACTCATGGCGGTATTTTGAATACAATGTTATTCCAGAAAGAATTCTTTGAAGTTTCCTCTTATGAGAATGTTGCTCAGTTTGCTTCTTTTTCATTTGATGCTTCTATTTCAGAGATTTTTATGACGTTGCTAAGTGGTAAGAGTCTTCATATTTTGAGTGATTCAGTGAGAAAAGATGTTTATGCCTTTGAAGAGTATGTAAACAATCATTCCATTGATCTGGTAACACTGCCACCGGCATTTTTCAGTTTACTGAATGTTGAGAGACTTCAGGGATTGAAAGGTTTAATAACCGCAGGAGAATCAGCAATTATTGGTAAGACGAAAGAATATCTGAAGTATGGAACTTTTTACAATGCTTATGGTCCTACAGAGACGAGCATCTGTGCTACCGTACATAAACTTGAAAAGGGGAGTGATTTAGCTTCTTCTACCATACCTATCGGTCAGCCTATCGCCAATACGCAGATTTATATTTTAGATGAGAATAAACATTTGGTTCCTGCAGGAGTAAGCGGGGAGATGTATATCTCTGGAGCTGGATTGGCTCAGGGTTATTTAAATAATCCAGAGCTTACCGCAGAGAAGTTTGTAGACAATCCATTTATTCCGGGTACGAAGATGTACCGCACAGGAGATTTAGGAAAATGGCTAGCTGATGGTACAATAGAGTATCTGGGAAGGATTGACCATCAGGTAAAGATCCGTGGTCATAGGATAGAGCTTGGAGAGATCGACAGCCAGGTGCTTTCTTTCAGTGAATCGATTAAATCTGTTGTTACAGAAGTAAAAGAACATGAAGAAGATAAGAGTTTGGTGGTGTACTATGTAAGTGATACCCCGATTGACAAGCAGGATCTGGCGAGACATCTGGAGAGCAAGCTTCCACAATATATGTTACCCGGTTTTTATGTGGAACTTGACCAGATTCCTTTAACAAGCAATGGAAAGGTTGACAGAAAGAGTTTACCAGAAGTAAGTTCAGAAGATCTTATTACCACAGAATATGTTGCAGCTACCAGTAAAGAAGAAAAGGTATTAGTCTCTGTCTGTGAGCAGGTCTTGAAACACAGTCCGATCAGTATCCGTGATAACTATTATAATTTAGGAGGAGACTCCATAAAATCCATTCAGATAGTTTCCAGGCTTCGTCAGCAGGGTTATAGTCTGAAGGTAGAACATATTTTACAGTATCCTGTATTAGAAGAGCTGGCGTGCTATATGACAACAGATGTTGCTAAAATCGACCAGTCTGAAGTTACAGGAGAAAGTATTCTAACTCCTATCCAGAGGTATTTCTTTGAAAGTGAAGGGATCACCAATAAAAATCATTATAATCAGTCTGTTATTTTAAAAAGCAGTGAAAGACTGTCGGCTTCTGTTTTAGAAACTTCCTTAAAATGTCTTGTAGAGCATCATGATGCTTTAAGAATGGTGTATAGTCATAAAGACGGGAAATGGAATCAGTATAATTCGGGAATTGATGGCGTACATTACCGTTTAGCGTCTTTTGATATCCGGGAGAGTGGTAGTGAATCAGAAGAGCTATCCCAATTACAACAAATAGGAAAGGACCTTCAGAGTACAATCAACATAGAGTCCGGAGTTTTATTCCATGTGGGTCATGTTTCCATGAGTGATGGGGACCGTATCATTTTAGTTGTTCATCATTTGGTAATGGATGGTGTTTCGTGGAGAATTTTGCTGGAAGATTTAGGTAATTTATATGAGTCAGAAATTAGAGGACAACAATATTCTCTGCCCTCTAAAACGGATTCCTTCCAGAGTTGGGGTAAAGCCTTGGATGAATACAGCAGAAGTTTGGAACTATCCAAAGAGCGTTTATATTGGGAAGGCGTAGAATCTGAAAACTATACAGCTCTTGTTACAGATTATCCTGTAGAAGGCAAACAGGTTTTAGATAAAAGCTTAGGTTTTAGTTTAAGTACTGATGCTACTAAATTATTACAGACTCGTGCAGGGAGGAAATACAGTGCAGAGATCAATGATGTTTTACTGACCGGTTTGGCATTGGCTTTACAGAATCAGTTTGGGGTTAGCAAGACCAAGGTATTAATGGAAGGACATGGTAGGGAAGTGATGAACACAGGACTTGACATCAGCCGGACGATAGGTTGGTTTACCAGTGTATATCCTTTTAACCTTGATATCAGCGATAACAGTCAGCCTGCTTTGGTAAGTGTAAAAGAAGGTTTACGAGGTATTCCAAACAAAGGGATTGGTTATGGTATTTTGAATTATCTGGGTGATGCATTTTCTTCAACAAGTAATCCTTCCATACAGTTCAATTACCTTGGAGATTTTAATGAAATTGGAGATTCTGAAACTGAAGGGAAGCGCTCCTTATTTGATTACAGTTCCGAAAATATAGGCTCTTCTGTAGATTCTGCTAATTTATCTACAGATCTCTTGTTGGATGTCTCAGGAATGACGGTGAACGGAGTGATGAGTATCAATATCCGTTTTTCAGATAAATTATTTACAGAAAATACGATACAAAAACTTTTATTCGCTTATCAGTCTCACCTGGAAGCTATAGTGAAAGAGAGTGAAGATTCATCTGTGATTCTAACTCCATCAGACCTTACTTACAAAGGATTATCATTCAGCACCATTGAGGAGATCAGTAAAGGGAATGATATAGAAGATATTTATGAGCTTTCCCCGATGCAGCAGGGCTTGTATTA
>NZ_JBVTMR010000008.1:0-19345 GCF_055762745.1 Chryseobacterium subflavum | reverse complement strand
GATTCTAACTCCATCAGACCTTACTTACAAAGGATTATCATTCAGCACCATTGAGGAGATCAGTAAAGGGAATGATATAGAAGATATTTATGAGCTTTCCCCGATGCAGCAGGGCTTGTATTATCATTGGCTGGTAGATCCTAAAGGATTAGCATATTTTATGCAGACTTCGTACCGCATTAAAGCTTCTGAGCTTAACTTATCTTTGGTAGAAAAGGCATTTGGGATATTATTAAACCGTTACACGATTCTTCGCACTTCCTTTGAAGACCGTTATGGAGAAGTGCCTTTACAGATTGTTCATAAAAAAGCTCGAATTGACTTTAAGCATTTAATCTTAGAATCAGAACTTGAACTAGACAATATCAGACAAGGTGATATAGATCGTGGTTTTAATTTGGGTGAACCTACACAGATGCGTTTGCTGGTTGTACAATTACCTAATGGTTATTACGACTTCATCTGGAGTCATCATCATATCATTATGGACGGCTGGTGCCTTAGTATTCTGATCAGTGATTTTTCTACAATATTAGGCAGTCTTCAAAATGGTATTGCTATTCCATTACCGGATACTGAGAAATACGCTTCATATATTAAATGGCTTGAAAGCGTAGATAAAGAAGAAGCTTTAACCTATTGGAAAAATTATCTCCAGGGAATCGATTCCCCGACATTAATTCCTTTTATTAATACCAATGAATCATCCCACAACCATTACCTTACTGAAACCCTTACCATAGGAAAACATGATTTTGAGGCTATTGAAGACTTCTGTCAGGGTTCCGGTATTACGTTGAATACGTATTTCCAGGGAGTGTGGTCTTACTTGTTAAGCTCTTATAATGCATCCGAAGAAGTAGTCTTTGGGAGTGTGGTTTCAGGAAGACCTGCTGAAATTCCTGGAATTGAGAATATGGTGGGGTTATTTATCAATACAATACCAGTATGTGCCCGAATTGGTGAGGAGGATACTCCACGTAGTCTGTTAAGCCAACTTCATCAGGACTCTATTCAGAGCAGCCGTTATCATTTTAATAGTCTGGCAGAGATCCAGTCTTTATCCTCTTTAGGTAAAGAGCTGATTAATCATATTATTGTTTTTGAGAATTATGTAAAGAATGAGCAAGGGAATGCAGAAGCAAGTTCATATGCAGGCTTATCGTCTGAGTCAGCAGGTTCTTTTGAACAGACGAATTATCCTTTTACCATTGTTGTGGTTCCTGATAATGGCAGTCTGCATATTGAGTTTCGCTATAATTCTTCCGTATTTGCTCCATCTTCAATGACGTCTTTATTGTCTCATTTTAGAGAAGTTTTTCATCAGTTTATAAGTGCAGCAGATACTCCTTTAAAAACAATGGATTATGTAAGCCTTGAAGAAAAGGCAGTTTTAGAATCATTCAATAATACAGAAGTTAATTATCCTGTTGATGAAACTATTGTAAGTTTATTTGAAAAACAGGTACTAACGACTCCGGATCATGCAGCAGTTGTTTATGAAGATATTTCGCTGACCTATGCTGACCTCAATGCCCGATCCAATCAGTTAGCTCATTATTTACGTGAGAAATATTCTATAGAGGGAGATGATTTGATTTGTATTGAGTTACCTCGTAATGAGAATATGCTGGTTGCAATATTAGGGATACTGAAGTCGGGAGGAGCTTACGTGCCAATAGATGTTGATTATCCAAAGGAAAGGATCAATTACATTTTGAGTGACACCCAGGCTAAAGCTAGTATTGATGAATCTTTCCTTTTAGAGTTTGATTCTTTAAAAGAAAAATATTCCACAGAGAATCCTGAGACAGTAATCAGACCAGATCACTTAGCTTATATTATCTATACTTCAGGGACCACAGGAAATCCAAAAGGGGTAATGATTGAACATAAAAATGTAGTTCGTTTATTGTTCAATGACGAAGCATTGTATGATTTTAACAGTAATGACTCATGGACTTTATTCCATTCCTATAATTTTGACTTTTCGGTATGGGAATGTTATGGTGCCTTACTTTACGGAGGCAGTTTGCATATAATCTCAAAGCAGACGGCTCAGGATCCCGGAGCCTTCTTAAACTATCTGATTGAGAACAAGATCACGATATTAAATCAAACTCCTGCTGCTTTTTATAATCTTCTGGAATTTGACAGTGAATTTAATAACGAGAAACTGTCGTTACGCTATGTCATTTTTGGAGGAGAAGCTCTTAATCCTGTTCTATTGCAGGATTGGCATCGTAAATATCCGGAAATCCAAATGATCAATATGTACGGGATCACGGAAACTACTGTCCATGTTACCTATAAAAAGCTTAACACTGCAGACATGACCCGTTCTTTATCTAATATAGGAAAACCTATCCCAACGTTGGGCTGCTATATTCTGAATCCATACGGTCATTTGCTTCCTGTAGGAGTGATTGGAGAGATGTATGTTTCCGGTGATGGTTTGGCCAGAGGTTACCTTAACCTTGAAGATTTAACTGAAGAGAAATTTATTGATAATCCTTTTGTAAAAGGCGGTAAAATGTATCGTTCCGGTGATCTTGGAAGATGGTTACCAGACGGTAATATCGAATATTTGGGAAGAATTGATCATCAGGTTAAGATCCGCGGTCATAGGATAGAGCTAGGAGAAATAGACACTCAGGTACTTTCTTATGGAGATTCTATCAAAAATGCAGTTACTGCCGTTAAAGAACATCAGGGCAATAAGAGTTTGGTAGTGTATTATGTTTCAGACATATCGATTGATAAACAAGACTTGTCTCAATATCTGGAAACAAAGCTTCCGCAGTATATGCTGCCAGGTTTTTATGTGGAACTGGATTTTATTCCTTTAACCAGCAATGGCAAGATTGACAGGAAAAGCTTACCTGAAGTGGAAAGTTCGGATCTAATCAAGAACGAATATGTAGCACCTCAAACGGAAACGGAGCAACTACTGGTTGAATTACTAGCAAAAATTTTGAATTATCAGAAAGAAGAGATCAGTATTCAGGACAACTTCTTTGATATGGGATTAAATTCATTGTCTATTGTAAAGCTCTCCCAGCTATTGCGTAAAGATTTTGGTTTAGAAATAGAAATTGCCAAATTCTTTTCTTACCCAAGTGTATCAGAGTTAGCACACTTCATACAAAGCATGAACTCATACACTGAAGAAACGACAGCAGAAGATCAAAATCTGTCGGATCACGTAGATAACCTTATTGATAACCTGTTCGATTAAATTTTACTATGCAAAGAGAATCCTTAAAAAGAGACATAGCCATAATAGGTGTTGCCTGTATGTTTTCAGGTTGCGATAATCCCCATACATTCTGGGAAAAGCTCGCCAATGGAAATGAGCTGATTGAGTTTTATACAGATCAGGAATTATTGGAAAGCGGAGTAGAACCCAAGCTTATTCAGGATCCCAATTATGTGAAAGTAAAGACATTTATTGATCATTCTGATGCTTTCGATTATACATTTTTTGGCTACACAAAAGATGAAGCCAATAGTATGGATCCACAAACCAGAATTTTACATCAATTGGTTTGGGAAGCATTTGAAGATTCATGTTATGATCCATCAAAAATTCAGGATAAAGTAGGTTTGTATCTTACTGCTCCGGATAATTTCAACTGGATTGCCCATACTACCATTAATAAAAAAGATACGGTGGATCCTTTTTATTTGTCACAAATCAACAATAAAAACTTTTGCAGTTCTTTAATTTCTTATAATCTAAATCTAAAAGGGCCAAGTATTTTTATGGATACGGCATGCTCAAGTTCGCTGGTAGCAATGCATACTGCATGCAGGGCTTTGTTATTAAGAGAGTGTTCCATGGCGGTAGCAGGAGGAATTGCTTTAAACACCAAAGATGAAAAAGGATATATGTATGAAGAGGGAATGATCTCTTCTAAAGATGGACATTGCAGGGCGTTTGATGAAAATTCAAGTGGAACAGTAGGTACAGAAGGCGGTGGTATAGTTGTCTTGAAGAGGCTGGAAGATGCTATCAATGATAATGATCATATCTATGCTATTGTAAGAGCAACTGCCGTTAACAATGATGGAAAAAGAAAAGTAGGGTATACCGCACCGAGCATAGCAGGACAATCTGATTGTATAAAGCAAGCCCATAATTTTGCAAAGGTTTCTATTGATGAGATTTCTTATATCGAGACCCATGGTACCGGAACAAAATTGGGAGATCCTATTGAAATCGAGGCACTGAATAAGTCATTTAACTATGACCAATCTTTGAAATGTGCCATAGGAGCTGTGAAGTCAAACCTTGGTCATACCGGTAATGCGGCAGGAATTACAGGAATTATTAAAACAGCCTTATCCTTAGAGAAAAAGGTCATACCACCATCTTTACATTATATAAAATCTAACTCAGAAATAAGTTTTAGCAAAGGTCCATTTTATGTTAATACTCAGGCAAAACAATGGGAGACAAAAGACAATCGTCCATTAATTGCGGGAGTAAGTAGTTTTGGAATTGGGGGAACCAATGCTCACGCGATTTTAGAAAATTTTGTAGCTGATCATTCAGACGATCACCATAAAGACAAACAGGTAAGTAATGTCATAACCTATTCTGCCAAAAGACCGGAAGCGGTAAGACAATATTTTATAAAACTAAAAAAGTTCATCACCGAAAATCAGGAAATGAATCTTTCAGATCTTTCTTATTCCTTAAATACAGGCAGAGCTCAGTTTGACTATAGAAATACAATTGTTTTCAAAGACAGAGAAGATTTATTAAATGAGTTAGAAGCTAAAAAAGATTTTTACCAAAAAGCAAAATCTTCCCAACATATTGTTTTTGTTTTTCCAGGCCAGGGAGCTCAGTACTTTAAAATGGGGAAACATCTTTATCATCAGGAAGAAGATTTTAAACAGTATATAGATGAAGGGCTTTTAATCCTGAAGAATAAATTCAATGCAGACTATTCTCAGGTCCTGGGATATGGTAATACTCAAACTTCTGATCCGTTAAAGATTAATGAAACTCAATATACCCAGCCTTTATTATTCCTTATTGAATATGCATTAGCAAAATTTCTTATTGAACTTGGAATAAAACCTTCATTAATGATAGGTCATAGTTTGGGAGAATATGTTGCAGCTTGCGTTTCCGGAGTACTTTCTTTTGAAGATGGACTATTGCTGGTTGCAGAAAGAGCTTTATTAATGAGTAAAGTACCAACCGGAAAAATGGTTGCTGTAAATGCCTCTTTTGAACAGATAAAAAATGAGATCCCGGATAGAATTTCGGTAGCAGCGATCAATTCGGATCATACAACAGTTTTGTCTGGAACAGAAGAAGATATTCAGGAATGTATTAATGTATTTAATGAAAGCAATATTACAACCACTCTTTTAAAAACTTCACATGCATTTCATTCCCGAATGATGAATAGTATTGCTGCAGATTTTGAAAATTTATTTTCTGATATTCAGTTGTCGGTACCTGAGATTCCGTATCTATCAAATCTTACAGCCAACTTTATTTCAGGGGACGAAGCTAAATCTCCCCAATACTGGAAAGAACAAATGTTGAATACTGTTCTTTTTGAAAAAGGAATTAAAAATATTCTTAAGGATCCAAAAGACTATATATTCATAGAATTAGGACCTTCTACACTAACCAATGCAATTAAACAAAACGAGTTCTATAATGATAATACCATTATTCGCTTATTGCAAAGATCCGGTCAAAATGAGGAACTGCAATTTTTAAACAAAGCTTTGGGTGATTTGTGGCAATCGGGTATTGAGATAGATTGGAAGAAATATTATCAAAATCAGAAAAGAAAGAAAATTTCATTGCCGACCTACGCATTTGAAAAAAATAAACTGGATTTTCATGTCAATCCTTTTAAAAGATTTACGGTAGATAACAATCGTTCGTCTTTAGACCTTTTTTATCAGAAAAAATGGAAGAGCAACCTATTGTCTAAAGGCGAGAAGGAGGAAAAGGCAACATTTATTATTTTTTCTGAAAATAGTGCTGTATCGCAAAATATCATTAACGAACTAGGAAGCAGGGAGATAGGCTTTATTGAATTAGAAAAAAATGAATTTTTAAAAGCAAATGGGGAGATAGAGCTAGGAAGTATTGTAGATTATCTGGATAAAATTAATATTTCAGACAATACTAATTATCAGATTATTTTCACCTGGAATATACAGGATGATCAATTAAGTTCCATGGTCTCTGTTTTCAGGTTGTTTAATATCATCGGGAAATTCTTAATCTCTAATGATCCTACATTAAATTCAAAGATTACTTTGGTAGGGGATTTCAATAATATGGAGATCAATAAAAACAGTAACATCACATTGCTGTCTTCATTTGGTCAGCTGTATGTCTGTGCGCAGGAAAATAAAAATATCTTCAGTTTTCTTTTAGATATTCCATCAGGGAATGATATTGCTTATGGAAAGATCATTGATGAAATCGAATACAACTTTTCTGATCCTCTTGTAACCTATAAAGGAGATCAGAGATATGTTCCGTTTTATGAAAGATGGAGTGAAGATAGAGGTGATGTTCAGCTCGATTCCAAAGTTATCGTTGTCATTGGAGGTTCAGGTAAGATCGGAAAAGTTTTGACCGGTTACCTGTTAGAAAACAAAGCTAAAGTTGTCGTTGTAGGTAGGAAACTAATTGATCAACTGGATGAAGGATTCAGAAACAGAATAGGAAATGAATTGTCTTACTTTACTTCTGACATTTCAGATCTGACATCTTTAGAATCAACGATAGCTTTCATAGAACAGGAATATGGAAAAATCCATGGTGTGCTGAATTTAACAGGAAACCCTTCAAGTAATTCTTTAAAATTAGTAGAGCATCTGGATATGGAAATGATTCAGGATCAGTTGTCTCCTAAGGTACAGGGAATCATTAATTTGTATAAAGTATTCTCCGGCAAAACCCCTGATTTTGTATGGATCAGTTCCAGTTTATCAGCAATCCTTGGTGGTCAGACTTTTGGAGCGTATTCAGTAGCCAATTCTTATATAGATTATTTTATTGGAAAATCCAAACCTCAGAATTGGGTCAGTGTAAATCTGGATGGAGTTAGTGAGGGTGCAATAAATGAGACTGAACTCGTCGATATTTTTAAGGCTACAGTACTTTCCAATGTTCAAAATCATCAGATCATTGCATCGGCAAAAAATCCCAATCAATACCTCACCTATAATTACAAAACGATTAACAAACCGGAAGATCAAATTTCGGGAGGCATCCTATCTAGTACTGAATATGTGGCCCCTGTTTCTGCAACAGAAATTAAGCTGTGTAGCCTATTTAATAACTTTTTTGAACCTAAAAAGGTTGGAACTACCGATAATTTCTTCGAATTGGGCGGGGATTCATTAAAAGCGATGAGCATTTTGAAGAATATCAATAAAGAATTCAATCTGGAGCTAGCGCCACAGGATCTTTATACTTCACCTACTATTAAAGATCTTGCTCTGCATATAGAAATGATATCCTATGTTTCAAAAACAGAAGTAAGCAGTGAGCCTAATAGAAAGACCATCATTATATAAATCCTATTCTTTATATGTTAAATTTATTAGAAGAATTAAAAGATAAAAATATTCATATATCTGTAAAAGATAATAACCTTGTTATTGATACCACAGAAGATATTGAAGAAAGTCTTATTAAAAGAATTAGAGTTTATAAAGAGGAAATCATATCCTATATTTTAAAACATAATTCTAACAGTATTGCCAAACATACCTCTACCGGAGAAGATCATCCTGTTTCAGATGCTCAGAAAAGGTTGTGGCTGCAAAGTCTTACTGAAGAAGGATCCAAATCATATCATATCAATTTTCCTATTGAATTTCCTTCCTCTTATGATCCGCATGTGGTGAAGCTTGCTGTTTTACAATTGATCAAAAATTTTGAGATCTTCAGAACGGTATTTCATCTCAATGACCAGGATGAAGTAAGGCAAATCATTTTGGAAGAAAATAATGCCGCACTTGATGTTGAGATTATAGATCTTAAAAGAGAATTCGCTGATATTAGATCCATAGCAGACCTTGTTAAAAATCTGAATTCACAGGCTTTCGATCTGGGTAAAGGTCCTTTGCTTAGATGTAAAATTTTTGAACTTAAAGACAAGATCGTCACCTATTTTATCTTTCATCATATTATTATCGATGGAGTATCTCTGAATGTTGTAAAGCAAAACATTTTAAGCTATTACCATGCAATAGTGCATTCAGAAGAAATAAGTGGTCCAAAGCTCCAGTATCTGGACTATACGTACTGGAAACTTGCGGGAATTAATAATGGAAATTACAATGCTGCGCAACGGTATTGGACAGATCTATTATCAAAGAAAATTTCAACGATCGATTTACCTTCTTATGCTAAGAGGCCTTCTGTTAAAACATTCAACAGCTACACGCTAAAAACAGTTATTTCATCAGAACTTACCCAAAAGCTTGATGCTTTTGCTAAACAGAACATGGGAACTTTAAATGTAAGTTTACTGAGCGCTGTTTATGTCTTATTAAATAAATATACTTCAGAAAATGATATTACATTAGGAACTTTTACCTCCGGAAGAAATCATCCAAGCCTTAATGAAATGCCCGGACTTTTTGTAAATACCATTGTATTAAATAATATACTGGACCAGAAAGACACCTTAACAGATACATTCAGAAAGGTAAAGGATTCTTTTACAAAAGCATTTACGCATCAGGATTACCCTTTTGATCTTTTAATTGAAGACTTACACTTATCCCAAGATACTTCGAGGAATCCTTTATTTGATATTACGGTGGTTTTCCAGGACTATCTGGATAACGAATCAGGTGAAGTGTACAGCGATGAAATAGAAGAAATTGGATTCACAAAAAGGGCTTTTGATATCAATTTTGAATTTATAAATAAAGGTTCATTTTTAGAAATGATTGTAGCGTTTAATGCAGACATTTATGATAAAGGAACTATTATTTCATTTATAAATCACTTCAGGCAGGTTCTTCAGAAGTTTGTCAGTGCAGCGGATGTTCCTTTACGATCTCTGGATTATATAAGTGCTGAGGAAAAAATAGCTTTAGATTCATTCAACCATACAAAAGTTGATTATCCCTCAGATGAAACTATTGTAAGTTTATTTGAAAAACAGGTGTTAATAGCTCCCGATCACACGGCAGTTATCTATGGAGGAGTTTCTCTTAGTTATTCTGAATTAAATGCAAGAGCAAATCAACTGGCATATTATTTACGGGAAAAGTTTTCTATCAAAGGAGACGATCTGATTTGTATCCAATTATCCCGCAGTGAAAAAATGCTGGTATCTATTTTAGGAATATTGAAATCAGGTGCAGCTTATGTACCGATCTCTCAGGATTATCCACAAGACAGGACCGATTATATTTTATCCGATACCCGGGCTAAAGTTAATATTAATGAATCTTTTCTTTTGGAGTTCGAATCTTGTAAAGACCTATATTCAAAAGAGAATCAAGAGTCCGTAATACGACAGGATCATTTAGCTTATATCATCTACACTTCAGGGACAACGGGAAATCCAAAGGGAGTGATGATACAGCATGGTTCTCTTGTCAATCGGTTGATGTGGATGCAATCGCGTTATCCTTTAGCTGATAAAGATGTACTCATTCAGAAAACACCTTATACATTTGATGTTTCTGTGTGGGAGCTTCTTTGGTGGTGTATATATGGTGCCACGTTATCTGTTCCTGAACAAGGAGCCGAAAAAGATCCGTCTCTTATCATAGAGACAATAGAAAGGGACCACGTAAGTATTATCCATTTCGTTCCGTCTATGTTTACCGCTTTCCTGAATCACATAGATACCTATCCTGAAGAAAAACAAAAACTGACAAGCCTGAAGACCGTTTTTACCAGTGGTGAGGCGTTATCTGTTTATCAGAAAGAGTTTTTTTACAGACTGTTCCCTGAAAATATTTCATTGGTTAACTTATACGGACCTACAGAAGCATGCATAGATGTTACTTACTATGATTGTAAGAAAGACATAAAAAATACAATAATACCCATCGGTAAACCTATTGATAATACCCAGATGTATGTTTTAGATGATGCGAATGGTATAGTACCAATAGGGGTGACCGGAGAATTATACATTTCGGGAGATGGTTTGGCTAGAGGTTACCTGAACCGTGTAGACTTAACAGCAGAAAAATTTGTAGAAAATCCTTTCATACCAGGTGCTAAAATGTACCGCACAGGAGATTTGGGAAGATGGTTAGCTGATGGCACAATAGAATATTTAGGAAGGATTGACCATCAAGTGAAGATCCGTGGTCATAGGATAGAGCTTGGCGAGATCGACAACCAGGTACTTTCCTTCAGTGAATCGATTAAATCTGTTGTCACAGAAGTAAAAGAACATGAAGAAGATAAGAGTTTGGTGGTGTATTATATAAGTGATACCCCGATTGACAAGCAGGATTTGACCAGACACCTTGAGAGCAAGCTTCCAAAATACATGCTTCCTGGTTTTTATGTAGAGCTAGACCAGATTCCTTTAACAAGCAATGGAAAGGTTGACAGAAAGAGTTTACCAGAAGTAAGTTCAGAAGATCTTATTACCACAGAATATGTTGCAGCTACCAGTAAAGAAGAAAAGGTATTAGTCTCTGTCTGTGAGCAGGTCTTGAAACACAGTCCGATCAGTATCCGTGATAACTATTATAATTTAGGAGGAGACTCCATAAAATCCATTCAGATAGTTTCCAGACTTCGTCAGCAGGGTTACAGTTTAAAAGTAGAACATATCTTACAATATCCTGTATTAGAAGAGCTGGCTCGGTATATGACAACAGATGTTGCTAAAATCGACCAGTCTGAAGTTACAGGAGAAAGTATTCTAACTCCTATCCAGAGATATTTCTTTGAGAGTGAAGGGATCACTAATAAAAACCATTACAACCAGTCTGTTATCTTAAAAAGCAGGGAAAGACTTTCCGAAAAGATACTTGAATCCTCTCTAAAGACTTTGGTGTCACATCATGATGCTCTGAGAATGGTATATAGCAAGAAAGAGGGAAAATGGAATCAGTATAATTCAGGAATTGATGGTGTACATTACCGTTTAGCATATTTTGATATCCGGGAGAGTGGTAGTGAATCAGAAGAGCTATCCCAATTACAACAAATAGGAGAGGACCTTCAGAGTACAATCAACATAGAGTCCGGAGTTTTATTCCATGTGGGTCATGTTTCCATGAGTGATGGGGACCGTATCATTTTAGTTGTTCATCATTTGGTAATGGATGGTGTTTCGTGGAGAATTTTGCTCGAAGATTTAGGAAAACTATACGAATCGGGAGTTCAGGGCTTATCTTCTGACCTGCCATCGAAAACGGATTCTTTCCAGAGTTGGGGTAAAGCTTTGGATGAATACAGCAGAAGTTTGGAACTGTCCAAAGAACGTTTGTATTGGGAAGGAGTAGAATCTGAAAACTATGCTCCTCTAGCTACAGATTATCCTGTAGAAGGCAAACAGGTTTTAGATAAAAGCTTAGGCTTTAGTTTAAGTACTGATGCTACGAAATTACTACAGACTCGCGCGGGGAGAAAATACAGTGCAGAGATCAATGATGTTTTGCTGACTGGTTTGGCATTAGCATTACAGAATCAGTTTGGAGTTAGCAAGACCAAGGTATTAATGGAGGGACATGGTAGGGAAGTGATGAGCACAGGACTTGACATCAGCCGGACGATAGGTTGGTTTACCAGTGTATATCCTTTTAACCTTGATATCAGCGATAACAGTCAGCCTGCTTTGGTAAGTGTAAAAGAAGGTTTACGAAGTATTCCAAACAAAGGAATCGGTTATGGTATTTTACGTGATCTAAAAAAAGAGATCGATTCACAATCAATACCTTCTGTTTTATTCAATTACCTTGGGGACTTCAATGAAGAAGGAGATAAAAAGGACGATGCAACACAGAAATTTTCTTTATTCCGTTACAGCTCTGAAAATATAGGCTCTTCCGTCGATCCTTCCAATTTATCAACAGATATTTTATTCGACGTATCAGGGATGACGGTGAACGGAGAAATGAATATCAGCATCCGTTACTCAACTAAGGTATTTAAAGAAGGTACCATAGAGAATCTTTCATCTGCTTATAAGACAAATCTGGAAGCTATCGTGAGAGAGAGTGAAGATTCATCTGTAATTCTGACGCCATCAGACCTTACTTACAAAGAATTATCCTTCAATACCATTACAGAGATCAGTGTTGGTCATGAAATAGAAGATATTTATGAACTTTCCCCAATGCAGCAGGGATTATATTTTCACTGGCTGATGAACACTAAAGGTTCAGCATACTTTGTCCAGACCTCATATAGAGTCAAGTCTGTCAATCTGGATCTATCCTTGGTAGAACAGGCTTTTGGAATGTTACTAAACCGTTACACGATTCTTCGCACTTCCTTTGAAAACCGTTATGGAGAAGTACCGCTTCAGATTGTTCATAAAAAAGCCCGTGTAGATTTCAGGCATTTGATCCTGGAATCAGAAATTGGATTGGATAACATCAAACAGGAAGACATAAATCAAGGCTTTATTTTGAATAAACCAACCCAGATGCGTTTGGTTGTGGTAGAATTACCGGATGATTACTACGAATTTATCTGGAGCCATCATCACATCGTGATGGACGGATGGTGCCTGAGTATTCTGATCAATGACTTTGCTGCCATTTTACAAAGCCTTCAACAGGAAACTATTTTGTCATTACCAGAGGTAGAGAAATATTCTTCATACATCCAGTGGTTGAAAAATATTGATAAGGATGAAGTCCTGGCTTATTGGGAAGATTATCTTCAGGGAAAAGATTCTCCGACCCTGATTCCTTTTGCAAAAGAATTTCACGAAGATACCATCCAGTATGATCTGTCGTCCCATATTTCATTTGTAGACAAAGATGTATATAAAGAGATTGTGCAGTTTTGCAAAAACTCAGGAATTACATTAAATACCTATATACAGGCAGTATGGTCTTATCTTTTAAGTGCTTATAATGATTTTGAAGAGGTGACTTTCGGAGCAGTAGTATCAGGAAGGCCGCCAGAAGTACTTGGCATTGAAAGTATGGTGGGGTTGTTTATTAATACCGTTCCGGTGCGTGTGGCGATCAATAAAGACGAAACCCCGCAGATCCTTTTGGATAAAATGCACCGTGAGTCTATAGGAAGTACAAAATATCATTATCTGAATTTAGCGGAAATACAGAACAAAAGTACTTTGAAGAGAAATCTCATTAATCATATTCTGATCTTTGAAAATTTCTTAATGGCTGAGCGTTCAGTTGATCCTGAAAATGATAAAGATCCTGACTCTATAAAAATTGAAAAATCTAAGTTTCAGTTGCAGACAACTTATCCTTTTAATTTCGAGGTTTTTCCTACAGATGAAGATTTAAGGATCCTGGTTGATTATAATAAAAATGTTTTTGATGACTATTCAGTGGTCAATATTGTAAGGGTATTTAAAGAAATCCTTGCATTTTTCAAAGAAAATATAAATGTCCCTTTTGCTGAAATTAACGATGAACTGGAGAAACAGAGCATATATTTTAAAGCAATCAGACAAAAGGACATTAAAGAAATTGTCAACACTACAGATTCCGATGTGATCAAGCAAAAGAACTCAAACAAGCTTAGTGCATTTATAAAAAATAAAAAACAATAATATTATGAACAGATTAAACAAATTAAAAAATCAAAACAGTGCTCCGGTATCTTCGGAGGAGCCTGCTTTGAAGGAATTTTTTAATGAGAATAAATTTCCTTTGCTAGTTCAGCCTTCAAACCCCAATACAGGTTTAAAAAACTGGCTGATTGAGAATAATGAATATTTTAATACCTGTTTATCAGAGAACGGAGCCATATTATGCAGAAATTTTGAAATTGATACTGTGGAAAAATTTCAGGATTTAGTTTCTGTTTTTGATCAGCCTCTTCTGGAATACAAATTCCGCTCTTCCCCAAGGTATTCTATTATGGAAAATGTTTATGTATCAACAACTTATCCTAATAGCTATAGCATCAATATGCACAGTGAAAATTCTTATGCTCCGGTACCACCTAATAGAATTATATTTTGCTGCATTACTCCGGCAACCTTAAAAGGAGAAACACCTATTGCGGATAACAGAAAGGTATTGGAATATATCAGTGATGATCTTAGGAATAAATTCCTTGAAAAAGGAATTCTGTACCGAAGAAGAATGAATGGGATGTTAGGATTATCCTGGAAAGAGGTTTTCCAGACTGAAAATAAAAATGAGGTGGAACAAGAGTGTGAAAAGAATGGAGTCACCTATGAGTGGCTGGATGATAATGATCTCGTAATCAACTGGAAGAAAAAAGCCATTATAGAGCATCCTGTGACCAAAGAATTAATATGGTTTAATCACGGAGTATTTTTTAATAAATACAGCTACGATGAGGTTCTTCTTTCAGCCATAGAATCAGATGATGAGCTTCCTAATAATACCTACTTTGGTGACGGACAGGAAATCACTAAAGAAGAATATTCAGAGCTTTATGAAGCTTACCAAAAAGCAACGATAGATTTTCCGTGGGAAAAAGGAGATGTATTATTCCTTGACAACTATTTGTCTTCTCATGGAAGAAATGCGTATGAAGGCGAGCGTAAAATAATTGTTTCTATTTGCTAATTCCCAAAAAAATACTAAATAAATGGAGAAAATCGAAGGATATAAATTATCTGAGAATCAGATTAATTATGTGTCAAATCAGGCTTATAATGCGGACTGTCTTTATAATCAGGTTATTATTAAAATAAATGATGAATGCTCTGACGAAAAAATTACCGCTCATATTAATGAAGCCATAAAAGGACATGAAGTATTGTTTTATACATTGTTTTCCAATAATGATGTAAAGAATGCGATCCAATATAAAGATACCAAAGAGCATGAAATTAAACATTGGTATTTTGATACGGAAATTGATCAGGACCACTTTATAAAAGTGGTTGATAAAGATTTTGATTCTTCTTATCATTATCATGAAAATAAGGCACTTAAAATCGGAGTCGGTACTTCCGGAGAAGCAAGGTATATAGCGATTAGAATATATTCATTATTTGGAGACCTTTATAGTTGTATCTATTTGGCTAATGAAATTATACAAAGGATAAAAGGAAGTTATGAACATCATGAAAAAATAGAATTCTATAATTATTGCTCCTGGCAAAACGAGCTTTTAGCAGAACCCGAAGAAGAAGCAAAACTATTCTGGGAAACCTATAATGCAGATCCTGAAAACAAAATTATTCCTTTTGGGAAAAAGTTCGAAACTTTCAAACCTGTAAGGGAGAATATCATTTCCGTTGATAAGGAAAATTATGAGAAATTAATCAAAGATTTAGCGGAAAACGATCTTACTACTGAATCATATCTGTTGTTGTGTTTAAGTAATTATTTTTCACAATTTTCAACAGATGATAAAGATCTGACCATCGGTTATGTAACTCAGGACAGGCCATACGAAGAACTTGCACATACCATAGGGTACGTTAACTCTAAGGTAGCATTAAATCTTAAGGCACATTCGGGAAATCTTGTTTTATCAGAAGCTATTGCAAAAATCAAAAAAGAAGTGGAAGCTGTAAAAAGCTGGGCTGATTACTTTACCTTAAACCGAAAAAAGCAAAATACAGTTTATTTCAAATATTGCTTTGAATACGTTAATACAGGAAAAATCCTTAGCGAATCACATGCTGGTATCATTAATGCCTATTCCGTACAGGATATTTTTGATTACAAGTTGACAGTAATTGATTCCGGTGAAGCTTTATCTGTAGATATTTATTACAATAGTGATGTTTTCTCACCTGTAGAAAAAGAAATTCTAGGAGAGCAGTTCAAAGGAATATATGATACATTATTGTACCAGCAAAAACAGGAATTGACCCCAGCAGACAAGAAAATTATAGCACTTACCAATTCTACGGCAGCTAATTTTGAAGACAAAAACAGTATTGTCCATCTGTTTGAATCACAGGTTACAGCAACCCCAAACGCTGAGGCAATTGAGTATAATGGAAGATCATTAAGCTATCAGGAACTTAATGAAAAGTCAAATCAGCTGGCACACTATCTTAAGGCTCACTATAATATCCAGCCTGATGATTTAGTTTGTATTCAAATTCCCCGCAGTGAACAAATGATTATTTCTATCATGGGGATCTTAAAATCCGGAGCCGCTTACGTTCCTGTAGATTACGATTATCCTGCTGAAAGAATACAGTACATTATTGAAGATAGTAATGCGAAAGTAGTTATAGACGATGCTTTTTTATCAGAGTTTGATAAACAGAAGGAAGGCTATTCAAAAGATAATCCTTCTGTGACAATTGGTTCTGGCGATTCTGCTTATGTTATCTATACCTCAGGAACTACAGGTAACCCAAAAGGAGTCGTTATCACGCATGCTAATATCCTTAATTATATACTATGGAGTAACGATTTTTATTTTACTGCAGGAGACAGAGGTAATTGGGGGTTATTTACATCAATTTCGTTCGATTTATCGGGGACCGCTGTTTTTTGCTCCCTTACAAGAGGAGGAAAGCTTTTCCTTGGCAATTCGCAGGAAGATAATGTAGCGTCTTTACTTTCAATGCTTGGAAATGAAGAGGTGGATGTTCTTAAGCTTACTCCATCTCATATTTCTTTAATAAAAAATACTGAAGTTACCTCTTCCGGTCTGTCTAAAATTATTTTAGGTGGGGAGAAACTTCATGCAGACCATATTCAGACTATTCGTTCAATCCGTGAAAACATTGACATTTATGATGAATACGGTCCTACAGAAACAACCATAGGATGCATAGCCCGTAAGATAGAGCAGGCGGGTGAAAATATTGGACAGCCGATATCCAACACTCAGGTTTACATTCGTAATGAGAAAAATGATGTTGTTCCGGTTGGAGTTCCTGGTGAAATATGCATAGCCGGAGCAGGAGTAGCTAAGGGATACCTGAATAATTTAGAACTCACCAATGAGAAGTTTATCGAGAATCCTTTCTCTTCCGGAACAAAAATGTACCGTACCGGAGATCTTGGACGTTGGCTTCCTGATGGAAATATAGAATATCTGGGAAGGACTGATGATCAGGTGAAAATAAGAGGGTACCGTGTAGAATTGGGTGAAATAGACAGTCACGTACTTTCTTATAGCTCTACGATTAAAACAGTAGTAACTGAAGTGAAGCATCATGAGGGAGAAGCCCATCTTGTGGTATACTTTGTATCTGATGAACAGATTGATAAAAAAGAACTGACAGGTTATCTTGAGAAGAAGATGCCGAATTATATGCTTCCGGATTTTTATGTTCAGTTGGAGAATATTCCATTAACGAATAATGGAAAGATAGATCGTAAAAAACTTAGGGATGTATCTCCGTCAGATTTGATAAAACAGGAATATATAGCTCCGAGAAATGAAACTGAAAAGCAGTTAAAAGAGATCTGGGAGGAAATACTGGGAGTAGAAAATATTGGAGTTACAGATAATTTCTTTGGATTGGGAGGACATAGCCTGATTCTTATAAGAATTATCAACAAGATTAAAACTACATTTAATAAAACCATCTCAATAAAAGATTTCATGGAAAACCCAAGCATCGATCTGGTAGCCCAAAAAATCTCAGGAGATGTAAATGTTGAAAACTTTGAACCCATTCCCAATGTTGCAGAAGCGAAATATTACCCAATCACTGCTGCTCAGTACAGATTTTGGGTGATCCAGCAAAATTATGAAGCTTCTGCCACTTATAATGTGAGTGAAGCCTATAAATTAAAAGGAGATCTGGAAGCATCTAAACTTGAAGAATCATTCAGATTACTGGTTAATAGATATGAAATTTTAAGAACAATTTTCCTTAATATCAACGGAACTGTTTTTCAACAGGTTTTACCTTTTGATAATATTGATTTTAAGATTGAGAATATTGATTTATCATCCTCTCAGAATAAGGATCAGGAGTTAGCTGAGCTTTTGAATACCAAAAAGATCAATTTTAGATTAGATGAATTTCCTTTATTCAAAGTATATCTTATTAAAGTTGATAATGATGAATACATTCTTTGGTTCAATACCCACCATATCATTTGCGATGGATGGTCAAGCAATCTTTTTGCTTCAGAAATTATAAAAACGTACAATTCTTTAGTACGAAATGAATCTCCCAACCTACCGGATCTTAAAATACAGTATAAAGACTACGCAGATTGGGTAAATAAGAAAAATGTTGAAGAGAGCAGGGATTTCTGGATCAAAACGCTTTCCTATGATATAAAAAGAGTTGAGCTGCCTTTTTCAGGAAAAAGAAAGAAGTATCAGACTTTCAATGGTGATAAATTTGCATTTGTAATTGATGGAGAAAATGTAAAAAAAGTTAAACATTTTTTACAGGGAAATAACATCTCCTTATTTACTTATTTAGTAGCCTGTACCAAAGTATTACTGAATAAATATACCCATCAAAATGATGTTATCATTGGAACGACATTCTCCGGCAGGGACCATCCGGATTTAGAAAATCAGCTTGGACTTTTCCTAAATACTCTTCCTTTAAGATCAAATGTTGATAATAATGACTCATTCAATACGCTCTTGATGAAGGAGAAAAAAAATATTATAGATGCATTTTCTAATGGAAATTATCCTTTTGATCAAATCCTTAATGATATAAACTATCAAAAAGATATTAGCAAATCTGCTCTTTATGATGTGTCTGTAGTATTGAACAATCATAATAACATGGCTTTATTTGAAGGGCCAAAAGAAATGGATGATCTGGTGATCGAAAGCTATCCATATGCCTATGATATTTCTAAGAATGATATTGAATTTAACTTTTCTGAAGGTGATCATGAATTATTAGGAATTGCCACCTATAATACTGATTTATATGACAGAGAGTCTGTTGTGAAGTTTGTTGATCATTTAAAGAACATGATAGAAAGTCTCGTTGATTCCCCGGATCAGCCCCTTTCAGAATTGAAGTATTTAAGCTCTGCTGATCAGGAAATATTATTAAAAGAATTTAATGATACCTCTGTTTCATACCCTGACAATCAAAATATTGTTAGTTTATTTGAAGAAGAAGTGGCCAAAAATCCAGATTCAAGAGCTGTTGTTTTTGATGATCTTAGCTTAAGCTATATCGAATTGAATGAAAAAGCATCCAGCCTTGCTCTTCAGCTTCAAAGTGCTTATGGAATCAAGAAAGGCGATTATGTAGGAGTAATGCTT
>NZ_JBVTMR010000007.1:0-138504 GCF_055762745.1 Chryseobacterium subflavum | reverse complement strand
CTCCTTTATCAGTACTTGAAATTACATTTCCTAAGGCATCTGTTGTTTTGGTGGTTGTTCTTCCATAGCCATTCAATTCTTTGACCGTTGTGGTCAGCCCTGAAACAGAAGTCTCTGCTTTCTTGCCATTGAATGAGGTCGCCGTTATCTTAGCTGGAAATACAGTATCATCATACGAAATACTATTCCACTGATTGGCTGATTGACCTTCAAAATAGGGTTCGCTTTCTTTGATTTTTCTACCCAATATATCATATTGAGTTTCTTTAGAAATATATTGCCCTTGTCCAAAGGCTTTAGTGGAAGTCTTATATTCCTGGCCTTGTTTATTGGTATACTTTTTAGTTATATTCCCATCCGGATCATTTTGAGTCATCGTAATATTAGTATTACTATCTCTCTCATATTGATAAGAAGTGATTCCGTTCAGATTGGTTTTGGAGGTTAAGAGTTTACCCCATCCATCATATTTATTTTCTAAGGTATTGCCTAATGGATCGGTTTGCTTTTCAATCTGCCCCCAGTCATTATACACAATATTGGTTTCAAGACCTAAATTGTCCATTTTTTTTACCACAAAACGGCCTTTAGGATCATACCTGCTTTCCGTATTCTGAATCCGTGAATCTATACTATTACTTATTGCCCTTTTTGTAATATTTCCGAAGGCATCATAGTTATAGGTTTCTGTTATAGATTCGGTATTATTTCTGTTCCAGGTGATCTGTGTTTTTAACAGGTTATTTTCATAGGTATATTCTTCTTTGGTTCTTTTGGTATCCCCATAAGCCTGTACAACATCCTCTTTAATTTTCGGACGACCAATGTAATAATTGGTTCCTGTTCCTGATGGATTATGGAAATAGTCAAAGGTTGAAGTAGTTATAGCAAAGTTATTGTTGATTCTGGTTTCCCTTTTTGCAGGAAGATAATAATCTCCATAGATAATCGTGCTTGCTGTAAGGGTATTGGTTAAAAAATCCTTGATTTTATTAGTCGTAGGTATAATGGCTACCACTACCTTATGCCGGTTTGCCTCCGTAATATTGGTTGTAACCTGTCCGTCTACCAGTTGTTGTCTTTCGTAAATGGTTGATTTAAAGCTTAAAAGCTGGGTATTGTTTTCAGAGATGTTGGCGGGGAAGATCAAATTTTCGTTATTGGTACGGATAGACCATTCTTTTACGGGAACGCCCTCATTCAATGGATCGATCTCTACTCCGGACCAGATTTTGGTAGCTTCAAACCCATCTGCATACCACGAAGAACGGGCGGTCTGGCGGAAGCCAATACTTCCCCGACCCTGCAAATGACTTACAAATCCTCTATAACGGAAATCTTGTTTACGGACTCCGTTATTGGTGGTCTGAAGTAGTTGTGATACTGCATACAATCCAGAAAATTTATTTACCTCAATATAAGGGTATTCTTCTTTTTTTACTGAAGTATAAAGATTGGGATTGGTAGAGGGGTTCAGTTCCTTGTATTCTATATTTGTACTTAGATCTCCTTGCACAATGGAAGAAATTCTTGAGTAAGTGCCGGTATCTCTAAAGCCATTAGCTTCAAGAAAAATAAACCTTTCACAATCGGTTTTGCCACAGTTTTGAGGTTTCCCAAGAATAATGACTTTCTTTCCATCTCTATACATCGTTGTTGTTGCAAAAGGAACGACAACCTGATTAAAATAAAAATTCTTTGTCGGCCCATGTTGAGTGAATACGATAGGTACTCCATTAGAATTTGCTGTAGTAAAAACTTTTGAGGAAACGCTGGTATTTTCCCAGTTAAAATGATTGTTCCAACTATGATCAACAAAAGAAACAGTAGTTGCAATGAATTCTGATCTTCCGTCTCCGTCTAAATCATCAGCAGCAAAAAGTTGCCCCGTAAACGTGGCATACCTACACCCTGATTCGAAAAACGTATTATGCACTCCCTCCTTACTCGTTTCGTAATTCAAGGTAAAATAGGCCAGGTTATTTTTTACTTCTTTTATAAAACCCACTCCATTGGAAATATATAAGTTCCAATGAGATGATTTGTCTGCTTGAGGAATCATTAAATCCGCTTTTCCGTCTCCATTAAAATCTCCTACAATAGCCCTGTCAAAAACGCCTTCCAGGCGAGATATATTTCTTATTGTTGCAGTAAAGCCATTTTGCCCTTTTTTATAACTCTCTATGGACCCATTATAAGAAATAAACTCAAGGACACCATCGCCATCGAAATCTCCGGCTAATGACTCAAATAAAGATTTTGTTCCCCCTCCCGCATGAGAAACTTGCATATCATCATACAGAGAGACAATCATCGTTCTGGAATTATTATTACACTTCCTATCAATGATAGGAAATGTTTGATCCTGATCCGGATTATTAGTTACCTCATCGTTACAATACATATCTGTAATTTTCAAGATCAGTTCAGACTGATTGTCTCCGTCAAGATCAAGTTCTTTACTTGCTTCAAGAGTTGAGTTTAGAGAGCTGTTTAAAGTTATAGTATAGGAGGGGTTATTAGGATAAGGTGCATATTCGTAATCATTGGATGAAGAATAATCATATTTGTCTCCAGATAAAGTTTTCTCAAACTCTGCTATAAGTTGATTATCATCGTTCACAGAATACCCACGTATGATTAAATCTTTTTTTAGAGTTCCATTAATTGTTTTTTGCTCTAGTGTAACCCAACCTTGTCGTGTTAATAACTGGTTTTGTGTATTTTTTATGGTAAAAGAAGTACTTGATGACCAGATTTGGGCATTCATGTAAGCAAGACTTCCAACAGGTACTTTGGTATTATTTCCAAAAACATCTTTATATAAAATAATATTGGTTCCTTCATTTCTTAATACATCGACTTTTCCATCCCCATCAAAATCTCCATTAATTCCTTTATTATCTCCATTCACATCGTAAATTCGGGATTCTTTCCAATCTTTCACCGTGGCATTTTCATAGGTGAAAAGTATAGGATTGGCAGACTCTTGCTTAGCATTCTGCTCAGTAATCGACTTTACCAGCTGATATTTATTATCACTATTAAGCTCATTGAGAATCTTATATTTTTTAAATAAGAGACCATTGGTATGGACGGTAATGTCTTTTAGTAAATTAGACTGGATAAAGCTCTGTGTCTTAAGATAAGAAGTCTCTGTCAATTGTCTTGCTTCATAATTAAATGAAATAGTATTAAAATGAGCGGTATTACTATTTTCATTTCCTCCCCATTGTATATTTGAAATGATGGCTACATTATTGGATTGAGTATATTGATAGCTAATATAATTACCTTGAGCATCTTTCCATTTTACAATATTGTAGTCTACCGGAGTTCTTGCCGGACTATTTCCTGAAGTGGTCGCTCCATACCAGGCTTGAGATCCGTCTTCAAAAGTAATCACCCAATATAATGGTCCTTTCCATGCTTGCCCGGTTATTGTTCCTATTGATTTTACTTTAATATTAGAGTATTTTTCCGTCACATATTCTGAGCCATCTTTTCCGTATTCCCCGGATTTTAAGATCAGTCTTTGTCCATTGTAGCTGTAATAATCCGACTCATCTAACTGAACTCCTTTAATCTCACCATCTTTTTCCATATTCCTTCCAGTTCTTGAAATCGAGGTGATTCCTGATAAACTCCATCCATATCCCGCAATTCCATTTCCGGAACCACTGGAGTAAATAAGATTAGCTTGTGGGGCTACACTTTTTATCCCGGGAGGCAAAGCTATTGGCAGGGTAAATTGTAATTGACCTGACTCGGATACTTCAATATTTCCTTTCGTATCATGGAAGCTTTGTCCTTCCGGGGCAGTTGTGCCGTATGGATTGGTTGCTCCTGCATTAGAATCTGTTGGACCTCCTCCCGGATTTTCTGTAGCAGGTCCAATCTGTGCCACAAATGGATTTGAGGTATCCGCAGCTGCTTTGAATCCCTGTGCCAGTAGTATGGCCTGTGGGTCCTGTACTGTTCGTGAGGCGTTTTCCTGCTGATATAGAATTGTTTGTGAAAAGCCCAATAGTGAGCAGAATGAAATAATAAACGAGTATAAAAATTTCATAGATGATAAAATAATAAGTAATACTTAATTTTTCTTGTCTAAACAACTACCTTTTTGTAACATTCCTGCTGAAGATTCTTCCGTCTTTTAAGGTAAACTGAAGGATATATACTCCCCAATCGTAGCCGGAGATATTGATTTTAATCTCTTTATTAAGATCAGGCATGTTTTGCTTCCGGAATTTCCAGTTGATGGTGTTGTGTTGATATAGTGCTACAGATTCAATAAGACCATCTGCTTCGTTGGTCCAGTCTATAGTAAGAATATCGTTCACAGGAACCGGATAAAGCCTGATTTGTTTCCAGAATGTTTTTTCATCCATGGCTGGATTTTGCTGCAACGGAGCTATGGTTCTGGTTTCCTGACTTTCTTTCTTTGTTTCATCTGAAGCCTTTTTACTCGTGTTATTAGTACCACGATATCGCTGGTTTCCAGCCTCATCGTATTTGAAATAAACTTCAGTTTGCGAAAAACCAAAGAATCCCATAAGTAAGGCAGAGAAGGAAAATATTTTTCTTTTCATAAGTTGCATTTACTTGATTTTTCCTGAAAAAAGAGACTTTAATTGTTTTTCTAGTTGCTTTATTTTTTCAGATTGAAATTTTAATTGTTTGTTTTGTTCAATAGAATATAGTGTCAGCTCTTCAATTTTTTCCAGTAGCTTGGCGTCCATCTCACCCACATTGATTCCGTTTTTTGCAACTTCTTCAGCGGAAGGAATATTGGGCAAATGCCCTTTTTGTTCAATATGTTTTTCGACTTCTTCCAACGAACGAAGGTGATAATCTTTCCCGAAGACATAATCAGCCCATCCATTGGTAGAAGGAACTTCAATCTTTACTTTTTCTGTTTTTATTCCGTCTTTTACAAATAAGCGATATTCATTACAGTCACTACAGGCGGAGAGTGCAGTATTATTCCATGAAGTTCCGATAAGGACCTTACCATTTGCTCGTACAGTGAACACGTATTTTGCCCAATCCCCTTGTGTATGGGGAGAAGAAAGTGTAAGCAATCCTACATCATTAGATTGATAGTGGTCATATACAAGCCACATCAGGTCCATTCCTGAACTTACATTTTGTACTGTACTTCTTACCTGAACACCATCACTGTTGATATTGGTGTAAAATTGAGCTCTTCCATAGTTTTTAAAAGCAATATTAGGGTCTGTTGGACCTCCGATGGCTACTGCACCTTCACTTGATTCGATAAGAAATTTGCCCCATTTGCTCCATTTGGGATCATTCGGGAGAGCATTTCTATAAAATACACCTCCATCATTAAAATTGATCTGGTGATTTTTATTTCCTGAATTTCCTGACCATGGAGCTATAGTTAGTAATCCTGAAAATTTTCCGGCGCCGGGTGCTTCAATGATAGCTCTGTCCTTAAATTCAGCTTTAAATTCACGATTATATTCAGATGGAAGTGGATTTACATTTCTTGTATCCTGAACCTGAAGATTAGCGGCCTGCTGTGCAAAATATAACTGAGTGAATAAAATAATGCCAGTGAGTAAACTTTTTTTCATTATTGGATGTTTTATTACGATAGTTGTAGATTTAAATATACTTTTGGGTATAATGGTTAGATGGTCCTGATTTTTGAATCAGAATCATTAAAAGGATTAAGTCCATAAAAAATTAAAGGGAATAAACCTTTAAAAATGGAAAGTCATTAGAAATACATTTTATCTGTTAAAATGTATAGGGGAAATTATTTTTCATGCAGTGATCAAATTTTATTTGTGTTTTTGCAAACATATAAAATGTTCACTATATGTAGATTTAAAACACGTAACAATTTGATATTCTGGTCTGTATTTGTAATTTATTTAAAAAAATAAAGAAAAAAATAAATCTGGATTTTTAAAATTTTGAAAAATATTCATAGAATGGAATGGGCTTTTAGCAAAAAAATGCTAAGTAGATTGTTGTTTATCTCCAAAAAAAATGTTCAGGAGATTATAGCAGAGTTTAATACATTAAAAAAAGCCATCAGTTTCCATTTCTGGAAACGTTCTGAAATAGAACTAAAGTATAGGATGCCTTTCAAAAGGTTTGTTCCTATCAAAAAGATACCGATAGGTAATTAACTTTCTGGTCACAGTAGTATCGAGAGTTTCTGCAATTTTTATCATTTTCGGATTAAAGTCTCCGATCCATTGAAGCTCGGTTACTTTAAAATCTGTATGTTTTCTCAGATGCTGGGTTCCTTCCCAGATCATATATCCATCGATTCCTTTCCTTTGCCATTCGGGAATAACGCCGAAAACCAATCCGACCATTTTTTCATTTTTTTTGAATGTTTTGTACCAAAGGAACTTCAATTTTTCTATACATCCGAACTTTCCGTTGAGGTATCTGATCCATTGATTCACGTCCGGAATATTCATCCACATGGCAATCGGCTTTTCATTTTCATAAACGAACCATGAAATATGTTCGTTGATAATAGGTTTCATAGTTTTGAACATTTTCAGCACCTTGCCTTCTTCCAGTCTTTTTCCTTCTCCATGCGCTGCCCAGGCACTATTATAAACCTCCGTGAAATCTTTTGCAAATTTTTCCAGATTATTTTTTTTCATAGGCTGTGCAGAGATGGACGGATTTCGGCGGTGCTTTTCATGCATTACCCTAAATACCCGTGAAACGTCCGCGAAAATAGGTCTTGAAAAGCAGAGCTGTTCAAAATATAACCTGAATCCATAATTTTCAAAGAGATCTTTGTAATAAGGAAAATTATAGTTCATGCCAAATAAGGGAGGTGAAAATCCATCTGAAAGGAGACCCCAGAATTTATCTCTTTCTCCAAAATTAATAGGTCCATCCATTGCCTCCATACCTCTTTCGTGCAGCCAGTTTTTACAATAATCAAAAATAAAATTAGCTGTTTCCTGATCATTAATGCAGTCGAAAAAACCTAATCCTCCGGTTGGCTGATCCTGCTTGTAGAAAGTATTGATAAAAACAGCGACCTTTCCAACAGTCTGATTGTTTTTATTTTTAAACAAAAATCTTTGGCACTCACCGGTTTTGAAAAATTTATTCTTACTGGGATCGAAAACTTCTTCGATATCTTTGTCTAAAGGTCTGATGTAATTTTTATCGTGCTGATAAAGTACAGCTGGAAACTGCAGAAATTCTTTTTTTTGTTCTTGATCCTGTACTTCTTCAACAATAATCATAAATTTTATAAAAATAGAGGGTGAAAGATAATGTTTTTGGTTTCAATTGAAATCAATGAATCGATTTTATCCGTATTTTTGTTGCAAATTATAAAAAATGGTTGATTTTACTGATAACGACGATGATATTTTCACTGGAAAAGAACATACGCCTATAAGGGAAGATGCTTTTGATAAATCGCCACAGGAAAAGATAGAAAAGATTACCCAGCTTTTTGGGGAAATTATGGAAACTTTGGGAATGGATATGACGGATGACTCCTTAAAAGATTCTCCCAAACGTGTTGCAAAAATGTACGTGAATGAAATTTTTGGTGGACTACTTCCGGAAAACAAACCGGGAATTTCTACTTTTTCCAATAAATATAAGTACCGCCAGATGTTGGTGGAAAAAGATATTACAGTATATTCGTTCTGTGAGCATCATTTTTTACCAATCATTGGAAAGGCACATGTTGCCTATATTTCAAATGGTGAGGTAATTGGTCTTTCAAAAATTAACAGGATTGTAGACTATTATGCAAAGAGACCTCAGGTTCAGGAAAGACTTACAATGCAAATTGTAAATGCCCTTAAAGAAGCTTTGGGAACAAAAGATGTAGCGTGTATCATTGATGCGAAACATCTTTGTGTGAACTGCAGAGGAATTAAAGATACGGCAAGTTCTACGATTACGGCAGAATTAAGTGGAATATTCAGGACTAATCCTATTACCAGACAGGAATTCCTGCACTATGTAGGAAGCCATACGACTTTGGATTAATCGAAATGGATTATCAGATTTTAAAAGATACCGTTGAGTCGGAGATGAAAAGATTTGGGATGATTTCTGAAGAAGAATGGAGTTACAAATTTTCTGCTGATAAGTGGTCCAAAAAAGAAATTTTAGGTCATCTTTGTGATAGTGCACTAACCAATATCAGGAGATTTGTGGTTACCCAATACAAGGAAAATGAAAATATAGTGTACGATCAGAATTTTTGGGTGAAAGCTCAGAACTATCAAAATATTCCGATAGCTGACGTGATCAATCTTTGGAAATATCTCAATCTTCAGATCGTGAATGTTGTTGAAAATATGCCGGATGAGGTTTTGCATAAAAATTGTGATACTTCAAAGACAGAGCAGAGAGTGTATACGCTGGAGTATCTGATTCAGGATTATATGGATCATTTGCAGCACCATTTAAAAACAATTTAATAATGATAAAATTTAAAAAAGTTTCAGATAAAATTTTTGTAACCACAATTATTTGTTGTTGCCAGAAATGCTTTTGTTAAAAGGTCACAATCTTTTAATACTAAAACTTTAAACTAAATTATAAATCATTAAATCTTTTAATTTTAAAATCAATGCAATTAAAAATATATAATTCGCTAACTGCTGAAAAAGAAATTTTCAAACCTATTTTAGAAGGAAACATTGGGATGTATGTTTGTGGCCCGACGGTTTATAGCAATGTACACTTAGGAAATGTAAGAACGTTCCTTTCCTTCGATTTTATTTACCGTACTTTAATGCATTTAGGGTATAAAGTAAGATATGTTAGAAATATTACAGACGCGGGACACCTTACTGATGATGGGAATGTAGATAATGACCGGTTTGTAAAGCAAACCCGTCTTGAAAAATTAGAGCCTATGGAGATCGTACAGAAATATACTGTGGATTTTCATAAAGTTTTAGATATGTTCAATCTTTTGCCTCCTAATATTGAGCCTACGGCGACCGGGCATATTGTAGAGCAGATTGAGCTGACTCAAAAGTTAATTGAAAGAGGTTTTGCATATGAAAGTAATGGTTCTGTTTATTTCGATGTTCTGGAGTATAATAAAAGAGGATTGAATTACGGGGAACTTTCAAAACGTAATATAGAAGAACTGTTTGCTAATACCCGTGATCTGGACGGGCAAGGGGAAAAGAAAAACCCACAGGATTTTGCACTTTGGAAAAAAGCGTCGCCTGCTCATATCATGAGATGGAATTCTCCTTGGGGAGAAGGCTTTCCGGGATGGCACCTGGAATGTACTGCAATGAGTACTAAATACCTCGGTGAGAAATTTGATATTCACGGTGGTGGAATGGATCTTAAGTTCCCACATCATGAATGTGAGATTGCACAAGGTAAAGCCTGCAATGATGTAGCTCCGGTTAATTACTGGATGCATGCCAATATGTTAACTATGAACAGCCAGCGGATGAGTAAATCAACAGGAAACTATATCCTGCCGATGCAGCTGGTTTCCGGTGAAAATGATTTCTTTGAGAAGCCTTTTCACCCGTCAATCGTACGATTTTGCTTCCTTCAGGCTCATTACAGAAGTGTCCTGGACATTTCTAATGATGCTATGATTGCCAGTGAGAAAGGATTTATCAGGCTGATGGAAGCCGTAAAAGTGCTGAATTCTGTTGTGCCGGATGATATTAAAGAATCAGGTTTCAATCTTAAAGAGTGGAAGGAGAAGGCTTATGACGCGCTGACAGATGATTTTAACTCACCAATACTGATCGCGCATTTGTTTGAAGCGGTGAAATTTATTTTTGCTTTGAATGATGGGAAAGAAACTATTTCTACTGAGGATCTTGCTGATTTAAAATCTACTTTACATGCTTTTATTTTTGATGTTTTGGGCCTACAGCCTATTGAAGAAAATAATAATGAAAAGCTTGATCAGACCTTACAGGTTCTGATTGAATTAAGAAATCAAGCCAGAAAATCTAAAAACTTTGAGCTTTCAGACCAGATCAGGGATAAGTTACTTGCTGAAGGAATAGAGCTAAAAGATGGAAGAGATGGAACTACTTATGTTTTGAATTAAAAGTAGATCTTTTTACATATTACCTCCCACAGGTTTTACGGATTACGCAGCTTTCAAATAGAATGTCTGTTCAAATCAGTAGAATCTGTGGGATTTTTTTATTTGAATAAATATTAGATTTAATGAATATGCTAATTAAAGCTACTGATGTATTATTAAATTTTTAAATAATTGTATTTTTTATTATTTAATCTAGAAAATATGTAACTTAGTGATAATAAATCCTATTAATTATGAAAAAATATTTATTCCCTGTCATCTTACTGTTATTAGGAGTGAAAGCTTCCGGGCAGCAAGATTTCTTTGCACTTACCGGAAAAGATACTTCGAGCATTATTTTTAATGATTTCCGGGCCCTGGATGTTATCAATGGAACTTCCGGTGAAACTATGTTGACAGCAGATTCTATGGCAAAAGTATTTTCACATTCGAGAAACGGATCTGTTACTGAGGATAAAAACTCTTATAACCATGCCCAGTCTGCAACAATGGCTGCTTTAGCTTATGATCCGTCGGGAAATAATCTGATATACATGCCGATGTTTTCTTCTAATGTGTATGTTTTAAACAATAAAACCAAAGAAATTACTTTGGTAGAAAACAACGTAACAAGAGTAACTGCGTGTGATATTAATTCCCATATAACGAGAATGGCGACAGGATACGAGGGAAATGTTTATGCTATTAATAATGCAGGAACCCAATTCTTACAAATTACCAGAACAGGTAATCAATATTCGGTTCATGACCTGGGAATTATTAAAGATGATATATCCAACGGAAAGAATTCTTTTACAACTATTGAAACAGGTTTTGGTGGAGATATGATTGCTGATGCAGACGGTAATTTCTATGTTTTTTCGACATCAGGAAATGTCTTTAAGATTCTGAAAAAAGAACTTAAGGCAAGGTTTATAGGGAAGATCACCGGTCTACCTGAAAATTATTCAGTGAATGGTTCTGCTGTTAATTCAAAAGGAAAGGTGGTGATTGCAAGTGCAAAGGGGGCCCCATTGTATGAGGTGGATATGCAGACATTAACCGCGGATAAAATCCCCGGAGATCTGAATCTGCATATTTATGACCTGGCAAGTAAGTATTTTGTAAACGATAAATCCGTAAGCTCAAATGTTTTAACCCGCGTAGATATTTATCCTACAAAGGTTAACGAGCATTTTATTACAATAGATATAAATGATCAAAAGATCAAAGAAAATATTATACTTAATGTGTTTGATATGTCTGGTAAAAATGTGATGAAACAAAATATATCTGCTAAAGGAGGAGCCTTAAACCAAAAAGTATTCCTGAATAATTTAATGGACGGAGCATATATTGTAAATCTTACAGAAGACTCAGGTAAAATATTATTAAATAAGAAGATTATTGTCACTAAATAATATCCTGAATTTTTATGATTTTAAAACCTTTTCAAAGTGACTGAAAAGGTTTTTTTAATGAATATTTGATCTTGAATAAGTTTTGTTTTTCGAGATTATAGTGTATTTTTATAAAAAAATAGAGATGAAATTATACTTTAATGTAGGATACAGCGCGCAAATTGGAGAAGGATTACAGTTGGTGATCAAAGAAGAAGGAGCTGCATCTAAAGTTCATAAAATGTTCTACACAGAAAACGGTTTATGGAAATGTGAGGTGGATTATTTCTCAAAATCTATTTCTTATAAATATCAACATATCAATGAAAGAGGGAATGTCCTGAGGGAAGAGTTTGTATCCCATCATTTGAATTTTCCTCATAATTATAAAGAATTTTTAATCTTTGATGAGTGGAATAATAAGAACTTTCCTGAAAACTATCTCAACAATAAAATTCTTTATAATAAACTTAATCAGTTTATTCCGGAGAAAATTACGGTTCTCAAAAAGCATACTCATTTATTCAGGATTGAAGCTCCTATTTATAACCCGGACTGGCAAGTCGTTCTTTTTGGGAACACTGAATCTTTAGGTAGCTGGGATTATGAAAGGGTAATTCATTTATCCCAAACTGACTTTGGAGTTTGGGAAGCAACAGTGGAAATTCCTGAAAATGAATTTATACAGTATAAATATTGTATTTACGATAAAAGTTTACAGAAAGTTGTCGACGTAGAAACTGGTGAGAATAGATTTACGGTTCCTAATCTTCAGCCTGATGTTTTACAGGTCCTTGCCAACCATTATTTTAAATTTAAATCTTATCAGATGTACCATGATGCAGGAGTTGCAGTTCCTGTATTCTCTTTAAGGAGTGAAGATGGGTTTGGCGTAGGGGAATTTGCTGATATGAAAAAGTTAGCCGAATGGGCACAAAAGACTGATCTTGGTATTATTCAGATTCTGCCTATTAATGATACTACAGCTAATTATTCCTGGACGGATTCCTATCCTTATGCCGCTGTTTCTGTTTATGCTTTACACCCACAATATATTTCACTGGAAAATCTTGATTATGCTTTACCTGATGATTTAGTTGAAGAATATCAGTCAGAAAAAAAAGAATTGAATGCTTTAGAATTGATTGATTATGAAAAAGTAATTGCCGGCAAATGGAAATTTCTGAAAGCTGTTTTTAGCTTGCAGAAGACCAAGATTTATAAAGACAGAAATTTCAAAAAGTTTATAAAAGATAATGAAGGCTGGCTGATTCCTTATTGTGCGTTTTGTGTATTGAGGGATAAATATAAAACGCCCAACTTTAATAACTGGAAAACACACAAAAAATATATTGCCGGAAAAATTGCCCCATTTTTTTCTGCAAAAAGTAAAGATTATGATGATTCGATGCTTCATGCCTGGGTTCAGTATCAACTTCATAAACAACTGAAGGAAACTATAGATCATATTCATAGTTTGGGTGTTTCGGTAAAAGGAGATCTGCCTATTGGTATTTACAGGTATTCTGTAGAAGCCTGGGCTGAACCAGAACTGTTTGGAATGGATTTCCAGGCTGGGGCACCACCTGACCAGTTTACTGAACTGGGACAAAACTGGGAATTTCCAACCTATAACTGGGAAGCCATGAAGAAAGATGATTATCGATGGTGGAAGAACAGGTTTAAAGCTTTGGAGCAGTATTTCGATGCCATGAGAATAGATCATATTTTAGGCTTTTTCAGAATATGGAGAATGCCCATATCCGCCACTCAAGGTATACTCGGATATTTTTATCCAGCTGTTCCTATAGTAGCTGAGGAATTTAAAGCTCTGAACATTCCTTTTAATTTTGAGCGGTATTGTAAGCCTTTTGTTAATGACCATATTTTATGGAAGTATTTTGCAGACGAGAGTAGTAAGGTTCTGGAGTTTGTAAATAAGAATGCCGATGGAACGTACTCATTTAAAAAAGAGTTTGATACACAAAGGAAATTATCGGACTATTTCAAAAAAAATAAGGAGAATTCCTTTTTGGAAGAAAGGCTTCTTTCTCTTTGCGCAAATGTTTTGTTTGTGACAGAAGAGAGAAATGGGAAAACTGTGTATCATCCAAGATTCAATGTATACAATACGGATTCTTATTTTTATTTGTCTGATTGGGAGAAGAATTCGATCTATAATTTGTATCATGACTATTTTTTCAGAAGGCAAGACCACCTTTGGTACGAAAAGGCCATGGAAAAATTACCTATGATACTTAACGCAACAAAAATGTTGATCTGTGGGGAAGATTTAGGAATGGTTCCTGCTTGTGTGCCTGTAGTGATGGATGAGCTCGGTATTATAGCTCTAAAAGTCCAGCGTATGCCTTCGGATGATATTCCATTCTATAATCCCAAAATTGCAAATTATATGAATGTGGTTACGGCATCATCACATGATAGCTCAACTTTACGGCAATGGTGGAAGGAGGATCCGGATTTAACTCAAAAATATTTTAATAATCAGCTGATACAATATGGAAAGGCTCCAAAAGACCTTAACGCTTATTTGGCGGAAATCATTATGAAGCAGCATTTGTACAATGATGCTATGCTGGCGGTTTTTCCTCTTCAGGAATATTTAGCGACTGATGAAGAGCTTGTAAACCCTGAAATGGATAATGAAAGAATTAATGATCCTGCTGTTTTTCCTCATTACTGGCGTTACCGCATGCATTTGAACCTAGAAAGCTTAATGGACAAAACTGCATTTAATGAAAAAATCAGTCACTGGGTAAAAGATAGTGGTCGGAAGTAAGATTTAACAATTGATTATCAATTAATTAATGATATTTTAAAAGAAGTTGAATGAAAAGATTTAACTTCTTTTTTTTATTCGTATCAAAGAAATAGAATAGAGATATTCTACTATATATTAACCAATTAACGCTATTGAGATGAAAAATATACTTTTAGGATTTGCACTGGGTTTGGCGACTTTGTCGTTCGGCCAGCAGTATCCACATAACGGATGGGATGATGATGGGTATGATAATAATAACGGATACTACAGCAACCAGGACGATCAGAATTATTTCCCTGATGATTACTATTACAACTATCCTCAGGACTATTATCCTAATGCTTATTACCAAAGCTACTACAATGATTACAGGAACAGTATCATCAATGTAAACTGGAATGTATTCTTTGCTCAAAACAGATTAAACCGGTGGCAGATTGATCAGATCTTATATCTGAATAATCTTTACTCCAGTTTTGCAAGCTGGAATAACTTCTACAGGTACAATCCGGACAGATGGTATTATGATAGATTTTATGCAATGCAAAGAATTTTAGGACCAAGGGTTTTCGTTGTTTTCCAAAACAATTACTATCACGGCTCAAGTCCTATTGTTTACTTTCAAAACTACAGAAGAAGCTATTATGTTCCAAGATATGCGGTGATGCCACGTTACAGAAATATAAACATCAATGTTTATAGAGTAGATAGGGCAAGATTCCGAAGAATGGATAATCCTACTCTTAAAGTTGTTTCCACTAGAAACTACTCTGGCTTTAGAGATAATGACAACAGAAATCAAGGAAACAATGGATTCAGAAGTCAGGGAGGTTTCAGGAATCAGGATAACAATGTTAGAAATAATAGCGGATTCAGAAGTGATAATAATATAAACAGAGAAAGATCCGGAAACAGTGGATTCCGTACAAACCGAAATCAGGATGCCGTAAGGGACAATGGACCGAGAAGAGAAAACAATAATGGTTTCAGGAACGGAGGAGGAGAAGGATTCAGACAACAAAGAACTGAAAACTCCGGTTTTAGAAAGCAAAATAATGGAAACGACAACAGAGGTTCCGGATTCAGACAAAAACTGGCAAATAATTAATTTTCATATATTATATTTAAGTGGTGTGAAGGGCAGGTTTTTATAATCTGTCCTTTTTTAATGCTATGTTTTTATTTTATGATTTTTATACTTTAAATTAACATTTTTTATGAATATTTTCATTTAACTTCTGTTTTGTTTGATTATCAAAAAGATGTATAACAATTAATTAAAGATATAAAAAATGAAAAAATTAATTTTAGCAATAGCTTTTATCGGAATGGGAAGCTTTGCAATGGCTCAACAAACAACTCCACAGGATCAGCAGGCAAAAAAGGCTGAAATGCAGCAAAAAATGCAACAAAGAGAACAGGAGCGCCTGGATCAGATGCAGAAAGATCTTAATCTAAACCAGAATCAGGTTGCTCAGATTAAAGACCTTCAGGCTAAGAGAAAAGCGGAAATGATGGCTGATTTCGAAAAGAATAAAGGAGAGAGACAAGCGAAGATGGAGGAAATGAAAGCCAAAAGAGCACAAATGGATGCGGATATGAAAAAGATATTAACTCCAGAGCAGTATGATAAATGGCAGGCTGATAGAAAAGCTAAAATGGAAAAAAGAAAGGCAGAAATGAAAGACAGAAAAATGATGGTTAAGCCGATGCCTGCAGGTACTGCGAATGCAAATTGATAGTTTATAATTGTGTTTTTTTAATGTGTTGAGGACGGAAGTAATTCCGTCCTTTTTACATTAATTTTCATTAATTTTTTTGAAATCGGGCTTTAATTCCGTAATTTTGAATATAATCTTTTATTATGGTAAGCGAAAAAATTGCAAAATTAATCAACGAACAAATAGCCCACGAACAATATGCCGCACAATATTACCTTTCAATGTCTGCTTGGTTTTCAAGTAAGGATCTTGACGGGATTGCCAATTATTTCAGGGTTCAGAGTAAGGAAGAATTAATGCATGCAGATAAGATGTTTGATTATTTAAATGATGTAGGAGGAGAAATCATTATCGGAGAAATTCCAAAACCACCTCATGAGTTTGATAATGCAACAGATATTTTTGAAAAAGCACTTGAACACGAAAAAATAGTAACTAAAAGTATTTTCAATATTGTAAAGAATGCAAATGATGAGGGGGATTTTGCAACAACTTCTTTTTTACAGTGGTTTATTAATGAGCAGGTAGAGGAAGAGGCAAGCGCATCTCAATTGGTTACTAAAATCAAAATGGTTTGTGATAATCCTTCGGCATTATATCTTTTTGATCAGGAATTAGCTCAAAGAGTTTTTGTTCCTGCTGCAGATGCATAAGACTTAATAGCTTTAAATATAAAAGAGTGAACCTTATCCAAGTTCACTCTTTTTTATTTTTACAATATGATGTTTCTATTTTGATACTTTTAAAAAGATTTGTTGATGGTCTTGATTAATATCGATGGTTGGAAATTTTTTATCATAATCAATAACGATATCTCCTTTATCTTCAACTCCGTTTCCATCGGAATCCCAATTAATCGTAACGTAATATTTTACCGGATCTCCTTTCTTTACTTCCGGTTTAATTAGACTTTCGGGGTTGTTAGGTACAGGAAGTTCAATGGTAAAAGGAATTTTTTCCTGTGAATATTCTTTCTCTGCGATCAAGGTTGCCGGTACATCAGCCATATTAGCAGGTACCCCATACAAATTAACTTTAAGCTTTGCATTTTTGGGAATTACATTGTCTGTACCTGTAAACTCGATTTTTACATTTTTTCCCTGAGAAGCTTTATCTGTTGCTATTGCTTCTTTTTTGGGAGCATTGCAACTTACCAGCAGTAGGGCGCCCAGACTCATTAAGGTTATAAATTGTTTCATCTTAAATTTGTTTTAGAAACTAAATTTATGAAAAAAAAACACAAGTAGGGATATATTTTATTAACGTTTCATATCCTGCTCTTTTGAAGACAGAATATTCCACTTGGTTTCCTTTAGTTGAAAAATGGTAGTATTTATTTTACAGCAACCTAATGGCGCAATGGTTGTCAAAGTTTTATTGTTACTATCTATAATTTTTGGAAAGGCTCCTTCGTTTAAAGGAAATTCTTTATTCATTTTAAATGTGCTATCATTTTTATCCTGGAAAAAGTAAGAGTATACAGGTCCACCATTGCCTCCGGAGTCATACAGAATGGCAAAATCTTCAAGCTGATCAAAGTTAAAATCAGCAATGATAAAATCATGATAGTTTTCGATTCCTTCTTTTATTTTTTCTCCGGATAAGAAATAATTAATTCTGTTTAAACTCAAAGAATCTTCAACGACAGGCCACGTCCCTGGTGTATACATGATTTCCTGGAAATCCTTATTATTTTTAAAGATGTTAATTTTTAATTGAACAGGTCTGTTTTCGTCATCTTTAGCAGCAACACTAACCTTAAAATCAAAATTTTCATTTTTAGATGTTTTGACTTCTTTTTTTTCTGTTGTAGGGTTTCCTGAGCCTTGTCCTTTTTCAGGGGTAGGCTTACTGCAATTTATAAAGAAAATGGAAGTTAATATAATACTTAATAGGGTTGTTTTCATTCTTACATTAAAAGGTTTAAGTATATTTTTAATTGATCATTACTGCGCCATTCGATCCAAAATATTTGGTTATTTCTGGTTATGTTTTTAACCTGTAACCAAGTGTCCTGGATTTTCAGTACTTCGATTTCATCATCAGATTTCCAGTTTTTTATATCTAGTATTTTGCCATTAATTGCTTCACGCGGAGGATTTTTTTTAGGATCCTTCGTTTCAATACTAGTTATCTGATTCTCCAAAAAATCCTTCCAGCTATAAAATAAATAGTTTTCTGAAGGTTTTATATAGGCATAATTATTTTTGGATGTTACTACCTTGTAAAACTTATCATTTTTTTCTACACAGCTGAAGAAAAGAATACCATAATCTGCCTTATTAAGAAGAGGAATAATATCTTTTCCTGGTTGTGCTTTTTTTATTTTAATATGAGATAAGGATTTATCAGTATACAGAACAATATCCTTATCCGTTTTTACTAATTGTACCAGACCTATCCCAATAGTTTGTATTAAATCATCATTCTGATAATTTAGCGCTCTTTTCTCCTGGCTTTTAAAATTATTAAAAAATAATAAAACAAACGCTATGAGTGTATAAAGGGAAAAATTTGTTTTTATCATATTTGTTATCTTAATCCTAAATGGAAATGATCCTGGTGAACTGAAGTCGCCTTACCGGTAGTATGCTTGATATCTTTTTTATAAGCATAGTTTTTATTAAAGCCCCATTTGGTTCCCACCAGGAGTATATTTTCCAAAACTTCAATAAATTTCTCTTCTGTTTTATAGGCTTCTTTTGCATCACTCCATAAAGTTTGGCCACCGTTTGAACTACCCGGATATCTTATGTCGATGTCATTTCCTGCTTCATTATGTCCGGAGTGTCCTATATTTCGTCCATCATTTGCAGATATATCATTGAAATACAAGGTTTCAGAAAAATTATTTTTAGGTAATGAATAAAAGAATCCTAATAATGCTGCACATACATCTTCCGCAACCCAGTTATCGCCTCCTCTGTCTCTCGTTCCGAATCTACCCCAATTAGGTCCTGTCTCTGGAAAAGGTAATAGGTTATGCTCATTTTTCTCCAGTGTAATTGTTTTCACTAATTGGTTATTGTCATAGATATCATATTGGTATTTTTTAGATGTATCGCATTTCATAACCTTAGGGCAAGTGTATTTATCTACATCAATTTTGTATTTATTAATATCTCCTGCCACTGCTTTAACTTCGTCACAACACTTTTCACCAAATTCTTTGAGAAATCCTTTTTTAAGATGTAAATGATTTGTTGGCCCTTTTAATTCTTCCTGATAGAATTGCTCATATTTTTTCAAAACATGATCAAGTGCTTCTTCTCTTTGACCATATCCTGCTCCCGGTAAACTTGCCCACTCAGTTCTACACTTACTGATGGCTCCTTTGATATCGTCTTTCTTAATTAAATCTAATGCTTTTTTCTTTTCTTTAATCAGGTATACACAATATTTATCCTGGCTTTCAGGTGAAAAATCTGTGATACCATGATTGGTTCTCCATGTTGCAAAACCATTATCCTGCCAATTCTTTTTTGTAATCTGGTAGGCTCCGGCGGCTGAAGAATAGTCATTTATTTGATCTATCCAGACCATTACCTTAGGGTGGTCACTGAAATCTTTTCCATGATCTTTTAATGTACTTCCTCCTACAATTCTTGAATAACCTCCTTCATCCTGTGTACCTTCACCCACCCTTAGCATTCTCATGAATGCTCTTACTTTTGCTTCACATTCACATACTCCGTCTTCATTTTTTCCTGTTGATAAGGATTCTCTTCCAACTTTTACCGCAGCTTTGTTTTCTACCATATTAGGAAGGCTGGCAGTTGCATATAAGATAGCCATATCGGAATGATCAAGATACACTGCCCTTTCCTTGGCTTCTTTTCCTTCTCCTTCTGTTACCTTGATAATGGCGGAAATTTTAAAATAATTTTTAGGCTTTCCTAATTTCGCAGGATCAACTTTTAATATAAGCTCACCTTTTTTATTGATTTTGCCTGTTTGTGTATTGAAAAAAGTCTCTTTAGAAAATTTTTCTTTTACGTCTTTCCAGTCTTTCCATTGTCTAGGACTCCATGCTATTCCGAAATATATGTCTGATTTTGTAATAAAATGCACCTCAACATTTTTGTCTACCATATTGATGGCGTAAATTTTAAAATAGAGCGGAGTGGTGATGGGGGAGTTGTATCTTTTCTCAGTGTCTGATGCATCACAAAAATAAGCATCCACGATTTTGGGAACATCAGAAACTATAAGAGAAGAGGCGAGTGCCTTATCTGCATCCTGAATGATGAGCGAGGGGTTTGTGGATTTCATTTTAAAGAACAATTCTCCTTTTTTAGTTACTCCCTTGCTTTCTATTTTATGTTTTATAGAGTCATCTAACGTGAAAGGCCAGTAAACCGCTGTAGCAGTTTCATTTAAAGTTCCTGTCTTCTCAAAAATAATATTACTTCCCGTGCTGTCATTATCGTATACTTCCAGCTTTACTTCCTCACCTTGTAATCCCTCATATCTTACATAAGCAGATATATCCTGGCCATAGCCGGCCTCTTTTATAATATTCCCGCTGCTTCCGTCATTATCCATCCATTTTGCAGTATCCGCAATTACTTTGGGCTGAATAACATCCAAAGATAAAGGCTTTTCACAATTTCTACCTCCCATACTGCAATTGATAGTATATTTTCCGGGAACTAAAAACTTATATGAAAATTTTTCACCTGTGCCTCCTGCCGTAACCGGACCTGTGATCTTCCAGATAATAGGTCCGTCTTTTGAAGCATTGTAATCTTTAATAAGCATCTTGCTTATTTCAAATAAAATATTGACTCCAACTTTTGGTTTTTTATCATATTTTATTTCGGTGACCACATTATTTTTTACTTCGAAGCGCCAGTCGTCATCTTCGTCTTTTGCTCGTTTTCCCGTAGCGTTGGCAACTTTGCTATAGGCTTCCACAACATATTTTCCAGGCACCATAAGCAGATTGCCAGGTATTGTAATGCTTTTACCTGTGCCCTGTAATATTCCGTTTAAATTCCACTTGATCTCTGAAGACTCATCTGAAGTAAGGTCATAAAGAGGATTGTTTCCGAAGTTATATTTCATTTTCGAAACACTGAATGACATGGCGGTTCCCGGTCTTACTACTTCAGCACCATGGCTTATTCCGATTACAGCATTACCCTCAGTTTCTCCGGACATTTGTTTTTCTATAATGCTTCCTGTATCATTTATATACCGGGCGATAATAGTATATTTTGCCTGGGTATTTTGAGGAGTAAACGTCAATGTATCTCCATCTTGAACAGCATCCGTAACAACATTTCCGCTTCCATCAAGTAAAGATAATGTAAGTCTTGATTTTTCTTCTTCAGTGAGATCAGGAATAAAAAATTTAGCTTTAAAGACAGAAGGAACACCCCGTCTGAATTTTCTGTTTTTAGAAGGATCAATCCTTGTCGAAAAATCTCCTGATGTACACTCTATATCGAGCAGAGTGTTTTCTACCACTTCAATATCGATTGAGCATGAAGGGTCACATTTGTCATATTTTCCTTTTTCAAAATCAGGACTTTTAGGCTTCCCATATCCTTCTACTCTGAATTTGCCTGTTTCCGCAAAGCTCTGTGAAAACTCAGTTCCGATTTGTTCTTTGAGAAGAATCCTGTCTTCTTTTTTACCCTGATGATTCTTGTAAATCATCCAGGAGGTAAGCTGCTTGTTTCCGCTCTTCAGGTTGGCTTTGAAATCAGTTTCTTCATTTTTTCGAAGATAAATGATATCTTTTTTACCTTTTGAATCGATTTCTTTAAAATCTTTTCTGTTTTCTATTTTTGTAAGCGTTATAGAAGTAACTACAGGATATTCCTCTTTTTTCTTAGGCTGTGCTACTGCAGGATTTACCATGGCAAGCTCTAAGGGATTGGTATTATCTGCATGTGCGTTACTTACAGAATCGGTCTGTCCATGTTTGTCTATGGTTATTTTGCCCCCAACCATACATTGCAATTCGGATATTTCTGTAAGAGTATTTTTGCCCATTACCTGTGTGCTTTCATAGGTTTTGCTCCATTTGGGTGCTGGAGCCAAAGCGCAAGGCAGGTTGCCTCCGGCAGAGGGCTTAAGGGTACATTTTCCGAAGGTTGCTACCGGTGGATTGAAGGTTTTGTCCTCTTCCGTAGCAGCCAGCTTACTGCTATCGTCATTAAGAACAATTATTTTATGAGTGGTTACTTGAAGGTCAGCGGTTTGTTTTGGATTTTCAGCTTTATCACAAACACATTTTGCATTATGTACGACAAAGTATTTTCCATCGTGATCACTTTTAGCAGCGTTCTCTTCTTTTTTCTGCTCTTCTTCCTTCTTTTTTTCCTCTCCTTGTTTTTGTTCGGCATTTTTTTGTTCTTCAGCAGGGTCGGGTGGAGGAGTTTCTCCATTCATCTCATATATTTCCTCATTTGACGGAGTCAGGAGATTAAACCCCGGATAGGGAACATTCGGAACCTTTGGGTCAGCGCCTGCATTTTGATCATGGTATTGTTTGAGCTTAGTCCAGTCTTTGATACCCAATTTTTTGGCTATATCCTGTAACGTCTCACCGCTCTGTACCTTATATGGGATGGAAGCTGCCATATCGTTATTTTGTTTGTATGGTTATAATGTGTTGGTAATAGAATTTATCTTCTACTTCTATACAGACATCGGTTTCGGCTGATTCAATCCTTGCTGTTTTACCCGTGTAGCTGATATTATGTTTAAAATCTGCATAGAGAGGAACGTTTTCTTTCTCAAAATCAACGGCATATTCATGTTGATGAATATATCTGATAACGTCATTCATAATTTCCTGGGCATTATCTATTTTAGGTTCAAAGAATAGGGTGTTTTTTTCCTTTTCATAGAAAGTTTCTCCCCTCCATTGTGATGTCCCGATCGGAAGTACCTTCCAGGAAGTGTCATATTGCCTTTTATTGTTGAATTTTTGCATACTGGCTTCAGCAACTTTCATGAAATGGAGCTCTCGGATAAATTGCATAAGTTTTTCTTCAGTTTCTGTAGCATTGAAAAAATGATTCCGGATATGATCTGTGCCTTCTCCACTATAAACAGATCGTATTTCTGAGTCCGTTTTTTGTATGCGTTTTTTTATCTGATTTATATTGTGGATGCTAAGTTTGTAGTTTTCTATTTTACAGTGAATAGGAAATAATGCTTCCATATAACTGTTTGATATTTCAAGGAACTTCGTATCTATTTTTTTATTATTTACTTTAAGATTCGTCCTGCTGATAGATACATCATAATCTTCATCCTCTTTGGTTTCTACGTATAATGTATAAGACAGTAAGGCTTCATGTTCCTCTCTTCCTATTTTCACGGTACATTTATCCTGTAAAAAATAAGTGGATGTAGGGAATATGTCAGCTTTAGAAGGTATCATTGCGTTCTTATAAATGTGGTTAGAAAAACATTCCTATTGATGTTAGTGATTAAGAGCTTTTATGGCCTGAGCATTGTTAATCGTATATAATGCAAAAACTGAAATAATACTTAAAATATATAATACAAACAGTATCAATAATTTCATTGTTTTTTTGTTGTCCTTTTCCTTTCGTAAACTCAATATCTGAATTAAAAAGAGGATAGGATAAATAAAAGCCATAGCTATAAAAAAGACGAAAAGATAAGTCATTAATAAAGAAAACACGGCCTGGAGGTTTGAAGTGTCAAAGCTTCTGTTGAAATAGGTATGTGCTGGTTTATCCCAGTAATAAATAAATGTAAGGATAGCAAATGCCACAAATATGACTACCTGAATATTGAAAATTTTTTTCCAGTTTTTTATTATAAAATTATTTATCATAATCCGTTCGTTAGTTATATCATTGAGTTATTTTCCTGCTACATACCCGAAGTATCCGTCTTCAAAAGGATCAAAAGACACAGTCCATACCTTACTGATATCCCCCCATGTAAATAGGGTCAATATCACTTTTTCATTTTTTTCATCTAATGTAACTCCTTTAAGTCCTACCCAGTGGTTAGGAATCGTAAATGTACCTTTGCTGTTATTCTGAAAATTACCGGCAGTAATAAGGAGGCCAATACTATAGCCGCTGGTGAGAAGCCCGGACAATTCATTTGCCGAATTTTTTGCACTTGCCCATTTACTTGTCACAAGGTTGGTCTCATTTTTCACATCAGTGTAAGAAAGAATGTTCTTCATCATGCTTGCCACTTCGTGAGGAAGTGTGAGTCCAGTACCTCCTTCTACAAAACCGCCTGCACTTGTACCGTCGGGATCGTAATCAAAAACACTATTCAAATAGTCCTTAATGGTGAATAAAAATATAAAGTCAGCATAAGACATTTTTCCACCATTGCTGTTATTCGGATAGCTGGCATCGGAATCTTTCACTTTGATAAGGTGCTCATCCTTATCCAGTTTAATTTTATATTGAGTAGACGGAACTATAGCTTCACCCGTACGGTGCATGTCTAAAATTATTTTTTCGTAATCAGAGGGTTTCTGGATAGCCAGAAAGTGCCCGATCAGTGCAATAGCACACATTGAGCTTTGTCCCTGATCTATATCTTTTCCGGTATTCATCCTTTGCTGGATTTCCGATTTTAATGTTTTGCGGTCAAAAAACCGGAATCTGTTGTGTTTGAAAAGGGTTAATTTTCCTTCATTATCTACATCGTTGATATATGCTTTGATCTCCAGATTATTTCCACATCCGTTGGCATCATTAAATGTTATACTGATTTCTTCACCAGTATTGGGACCTTCCAAAGCATTTTTGTAGAATTTACCTGTTTCAGTATCTGTATAGCTAACCGCCCACCGAATCATACTAGGATCCTTTGGTGCATCGTTGGTATATGTTTCTACTTTGAATGTATAGGTCTTTCCGTATACAAGCCCTGACTTTTCCTTGATCGTTTTACTTCCGTCGTTTAAAGAACCATCATCCAGGTCAGAAATCAGCTTAATACTTTTGACTTGCGTTGCCTCAATCCCTTTTCTGGGAATGTTGGTCTTTTCATCAAATACTACACCTGCGCCCATGGTTGCTTCTAGTTTTTGTATTATTGTTCAAACTCAAAATCTTCTTCCTTGTTTGAAAGAACATCATAAACCACATTGCCTCTTTCGGTTATATAAAAAATATCCCTGTTTCCTTTATCATATCTGATATAAGCAATGAGATCCTGGTTGTGACCGTCTAATCCTTCTCTTCCAGCCTTATACTGTTGATTCAGAACATCTGTTTTTTTATAGATATAAACAGAATATAACTGATAGTTCTTTATATCTGTCCCTGCTGTTTTGTCATCAATTTTCTTTTTCAATTTTTCATATTCATCAACGTCGTATGAAAAATTTCCTTCAACATAAAAATAGTCGATTCTATTTTTATTTTCTCCTGCTTTAAACTCGTAGTTAACGGGAGATAAAGCAACTAACTGAAAGTCTTCCGACTTGTTTTGGATACATGCCACAAATAATGTTAATAAAATGATTAAGTTTTTCATGATAAATTTAGTCCTTATCGGAATTGCCATTTAAATCTACGCTTTTTTCCATTTCTGTAATGAAAGGTCTTGCCGTTCTGTAATGCTGTAGAATATACCAGGCTTTGAAAAAATCTCCGGTATGGTATTGCGGGATAATGTCACCACCATGTTTTACGATATCATCCCAATCCAGACCATAGTGATCGTAAAACGTATATTTCAGCTTTCCGCTCCATACTTTGGTACATTTGTTATAAGAATAATCCAGGATTTCTGCTTTGGCACTCCATACCTGATGTACTGTAATCCCTAATCCTGACACTTTATCCCAGAATGACGAAAAATTTAAAAGTCCCATCGAAATAACTCCCATTGCAGCTGGATCATAATTACTTTTTTTCAGCTCCTTTTTAAAATCCGTTAGAAACTTATTATGATAAGTGATAAAGGCATCATTGCCTGCAATTTTTTTATTCAGAACATCACTCTTATAAGTTCCACCTGTGCCCTTTTTAAACCGATCCGACATTTCCAGGGCTACAGTTTCCATATCACCAATAGATAAAGACTTCATCAGCTGATCCAGATATGCTCCTAATGTTGCATCATTTAATTTAAAAACCGGATCATTTTGTATGGAGGCGGAAGATGCCGGCTTATCGGCAAAATACATATCTTCGGCCTTTGTTCCGTCAAAATTGAATCCAGGATCCCTTTTGGCCTTGCCAATCAGCTTCTGGCTTATTCGGACTACCCCTTCTTTGCATCCTTCATCACCTTTTCCATCTTTTCCGAAACCTTGTAATATGGCACGTTTCTGACTTGAGAGCTCAAGATTTTGCTTCGTAGCCTCAATAATTACATGTTCCGATTCTTCATTGGAAACTTTGCATAGATTAGTATAGTTATTACTGACCTGTATATTGATATTATTAGCTTTTTTTACAATGGCCATATCACTGTTTTTAATGTGAATTTCCTTGCTCTCCGCTTTGAGATTTTACGGTTTTCTCACTTTGTAAGATCATATTTTCTTTAGTACTCACAACGGTAACCTTTTCAGCATAAGAGTCGCTCTTTTTGGACTGAACATTTCTTTCATTTTCAGCAATCTCTGTTCTCATATCAGAAGACTCATGAATATTTCCTGTAGCAGTTTGTAAAAGGTCTCTTCCGGCTGTATCAACCATGTTTACTCCCGCATTCGATACGATATTGACATTTGCTGTAGCAAATATATTGCTGCCCGCTATGGAAGTAATATCATTTCCTGCGGACATTCTTATATTGTTTCCTGCAGTAAAGGTCATATCTTTTGGGGCATTCACAATAATGCTTCCTTTTCCATCCATAAAGTAGGTATTCCCACTCGGATCTTCTATATAGATACTTCCTTCTGCGTCATTAAAAATTACCTTATTTCCACTTCGCGTTTGTATCGATTTTATATGATTGTTAACGCCTCCTCCTAAACCAACTGCTCCATGAAACATTCCACCCATGGCGAAAGGGAAGTCGGGATGATGATATTCAAAGCCAACCATTACCTGATCTCCAACTTCCGGAATCGCTACAAACCCTCTGTTTTGAGTGATTACATCTGTCCCTCCGGCATCAGGGCTCATCATTCTTATAAAATGAGTGGTGTCATTTAGCTGCCAGTCAAATTGTACTTGTATCCGTCCCTGATTTAACGGATCTGTATTGGAAACTACTGTGGCAATCTGTGGTTCTGCACTTGGGGTAATAAATTCCGGTTTTGGAATAAATCCGGTCCCCTCGGCTATTGCTTCAAATGATCCTGTATAGATACCTCTGGTATTAACTTCATGAGAGACTTCAGTGATCATAAGCTTGGTGAAATAAGTCGTCTGGTTGCTATCCGGTTTTCTCATTTCTATATCTGCAACACAACCAGGATGTAAAAAAGGAACAGAGGTTGTCCCTGATACGGTAAAGACTTCTACTGCAGCACTTCCTGCAGCACTTTTTTGGGAATCATCAACATTTAACGACATATTGGCATTAATTGGAGATGGGTTCAGTGAACGGGTTTTATAGATGTCATTATTAAGATCATAAGCTTTAGCAGCAAGCTGTCCCAAATGCTTTATGCTTGCAGATGTACTTAATAATTTTGTGTGATTACTGCTGTTATATCCAAAAAACTCCGGTTTAGTATGCACCGCTCTCAGTTCCACGGAAACGTCACTTACATTACTTCCGTAAGTAAGGCGTATGGGTTGATCTTTGGGTGGAAGTTTACCGAAATACAGTGTTTCGCCATCATAATAGAATTGCTCTCCGTAGGTTTCGGCAAGCCTCGCAAGGTAATTGTAATGGGTTTCCTTGTACTGGGCGCTGTAATTAATATAGCTTTTGTTCTGGGTATCAACTTTATAGTCAAATTTACCTGAATTAAGGGTCTCCTTTAAAATCCTGTCGGCAATGATAGAAGTATTCACCGGTTTATCACCGCCAAAGCTTTGTGTATGTGGAGCGGAATCCATTAAAATAGTAGGGCTGTATCCTTTCAGAACAATATTGCCTAAACTCATTTTTTCCTGACTAAAAGCCACTTTGGTAATGAGTCCGACGAAAGTTTGTTCAGGACTCTCATTTTCAGCATCCTTATATTTAAAAACGACCGTTAGGCGTTTTCCGAGAAACTGCTGAGCCTGATCAAGCTCATGATTTTGCAAAGACCCTAAAGAATCGTGAGCTAAGGTCAACTCAAAGCTATGATGTCTTCTTGTACTTTGCTGTAAGCGGAAGTGTTTGAAATGGTTAATAATTTTACCTTCAATCACTACGTCCAGCTTCACCACACGCTGTACTCCTGCAATATGATTTTCAGCAATTTTGTCTGCGTTGGTAGTCTTATTTTTCATTCTTATGTTTTTGGTGTTCACTTACTAAATTAGAAATGTTTTCTAATTCAAGTTGATTAATTTTGTTAAATTTTAAAAACTGTAGTAGAATTACGACTTTTATAGATGTAAATGTTTATTTTATAATCGTTATATTGAAAAACAAGTATAAAATATTTTATTTACTAACTGAACAATTTAAGTGACCAAAGAGAATGATTAATTGTATAATATTCTCCCGGAGAGATAAAAAGATCATCCATAGGGATGATCTTTTATGTATAAATGTTTGTAGGCATTGATTATGCACCTGGCCAGATACCTTCATAGATACCGTTACCATAATGAATTTTTTCTGCACTTACGATGAAGCTGATCAGCATACTGTTGTCATCTACAGCATCAAAGTCTACTTCATGTTGAATTACATATCCGTTCTCCCATGTTAAAGTAATTAATGTTCCTTCTTCGTGAGATTTGTTGAAAGTAACTTCACCTGTTGTAGGCTTATATTTCCCGTTAAGTAAGCTTTCTAAGATGTCAGATTTTTCTGTAGCCTCGATCGTTAATTTGATGATTGCGTTGGAAGGGTCAGAAGCTACACGTCCTGAAACGTCTGTAGATCTTGATACGCTGTAGTTAAGCTTTAATAATTTCTGACCTTCACTTCCGTTGAATTTTAAGATTCCTCTTGAATTTGCTGCCATAATGGTAAATTTTAATCGTTATTAAATATTATATAATTCAGTGATTATGTAGCAAATGTATAGTACTTTAATCGGACTCAAAAATTTTTAAAGACAAGATTTGATTTTTGTAGTGGTTCTACGATTTCATGTCGTAGTTCTACGATATTTTGTCGTAATTCTACGATTTGTAAATTTTAAAAGTCCCTGAAATCCTTCTGTTAAAGGGATTTTGCGTTATAAATAGATGAGCTGGGTCTTGATAACTTTCCTTCCGAGACTTTCCAGTACACTTTTATAAGTTTCAATTTGACGGTCATTTTTTTCAGTAACTTCTCCGGTTTTAAAATCTACAATGATATAATCTTCACCATTTTTTAGAATTCTGTCGGGCCGGTAAATTCTGCTTTCCCCTCTTTCGGAGATCATGATATCTTTCTCGTTGATTACTTCCCATCTTTCGTCAAAGAATTCAGCATGAGCTGTAACGATTTCCTGAAGCGTTTCCTCAATTTCATTCTTTTCAGTTACTGTGATTTGCCCTTCCAGAAGGTAGCTTTCCAATACTTTCTGAATATCTTTTTTAGTGTTGATCTTAGATAACAGTTCGTGAACGAAAAGTCCTATCCTCACTTTCTCATTGCGAACCTGATAGTTCTTAGATGGTGTCGCTATTTTTACAGATGTATTTTTTTCGTTGATATTTTTGAGATTCCTGATATCTTTTGTCCTGAAAGATGAGGTTTTGACTTTAGAGTTTTTTTTGAGCATTTCAGGATGTACCTCATAAAGATCAAATTCATCAGACTGTTCTGTATTTTTACCTTGAATAAATTCCAGGATTTCGAGATTATTTGAAGTTTTATTTTGTTTCTGAATATAGAAAAACAGCTGTTCTACAGGACGAGTAGTGGCGACATACTGAAGACACAACCTGTCTATCAGATTTTTATAGAAATTCTTCTTATTGAATTTTTCAATTTCTTCATCATAGACTTCCAGGCTTTTGCTAAACTGATTGATATTAACAGATTTCAAAGCTTCATTGCTGTTGGTTTCAAACCAGTTGGAAAATTCAGCATCACGGTTTTTATTCATCATAGGAATAAAAACAACCGGAAACTCAAGTCCTTTGGCTTTATGAATCGTCATGATCTGGATAGCATCAATATTTTCTGAGGCCTGAATGGTATATGTGGAGGCTTCTTCATCCCAGTATTTTAAAAATTCTTTAGTGCTCGCTCCTGCATTTTGAGTAAAGTTAAAGAGCATTTCAAGAAAGTTTAACAGGAAGTCGGTTTCTTTATTATCAAAAGAAAACTCATTAATATAGTACTCTACAAAATTGTATAAATTAAATCGGGGGAAGTGATCTTGTTTTAGTCGTAAAGCATATTTGTTTTGGATAAACGGGAGGATGTCATCGTGGGATTCAATATCCAGAATTTCTTTCATACTCAGGGTAAAATCTGGCATGTTTACTTTTCCCAATTTATTCAGATAATACATCATCATGATTAAATTGGTTTTATTTTTAGGATTGGTTTCCCATTTTAAGAACTCAATGACAGCCTGAATGGTATTTGAGAGTTCTAGCGTCAGTCCTTTATCTGATATGGTTTTAATATTGGTTTCTTCTCCTCTATACCTCACTTTCAGGTTCCCTAGCTTCTGTGAATAGCTGAAAATATCAAAATTGCCACGACATAGAATAGTAATATCTGCAAACCTGAATCCGTTGTCAAGACAATCCTGAATGTCTTTCTGCATTCTTTCGGAAGTGTCATTGTAGAAATCCTCATTGGTGAGATTTTCAATAAGATTTACTTTGACCCTTCCATCAATTTCTGATTTAGGATTTTGTTCGGCATCCGTCCCAAATATATTTTTATGTTCCTCTTCAAGATTTAAGGCATGAAATTGATACAGTTCATTATTGAATCGAACAATATTTTTTGCACTTCGCCAATTATCTTTTAATACAAGAAGTTCGGCTTGTTTGGGAGAAATTTCTTTTTTGTTGATAATGTCCAGCATGAGCTTGCTCTCACCACCCCTGAATCTGTAAATACTTTGTTTGGGATCACCTACCAATGTAAATGTTGTATTCTCTGTCGAGACACTATGGTCTCTTAATGGGACGAAATTTTGCCATTGTAATTCCGAAGTATCCTGAAATTCATCAAAAAAATAGTGCTGAAACTGGGAGCCTACTTTTTCATAAATAAAAGCCGAAGGTTCATTTTTCAGGTTTTCATTGATGAGGATATTAAATTTAGAAAGGAGAACAAGATCATTTTCCTCTTCAATTTTTTTTAATTCATCCTGAATGTCCTTGTTTACTTTTAAAGGAAGTAATGCAGATAATATTTTCTCCTTTTTCTGTGTTTCAATATAAAGAAGAATAAGCTGCATTCTGTTTTCTAATAATTCATCAAGAATTTCTAGAATTTCAGGCTCTTTACTTTTTGATTTTGAGGCGGCTCCTTTTCTGTAATTATTAACCACAGAGTCTTCCTGAGTTGTCGGAAAAGGAAAACCGGGTCTCTTCTGATGGTAAAAATCCAGAACTTTAGTAAAAAACCCTCCAATACCGTTTTTACCTTGTGCAAAGTCCTCAACATCGATATTTCTTGATTTAAAAAGATCAATAGATTTCGTAGCGATTTCAACAGCTCTTTTCTTATTAAATACAATCTCTTTCCGGATAGTATTCTTTATATTTTCATAATTGGAATCGTCAAAATTGGTATTGCTTTTCAGCTGTTCATAGTGAATATCTTTTACAAACTCTTTTGCAGAGTCATAAAGATTCTTGTTAAGATTGATTCGCTCGTTATTTTCGAGGCTGTAATCCACATAATCCATGAAAGAATTTGATATTGCATCATTCTCACCGATCTGATCAAGCATTTTGTCTACAGCTTCAATGAGGAAAGGCTCTGCTTCAATCTCGAGATTAAAATTTTTAGCTAACCCTAATTCGTAAGAAAAACTTCTTACCAGGCGGGAATTAAAACGGTCGATGGTACCAATATTTAAGGTAGAATAATTATGAAGAATATAATCCAGTAATTTTTTAGACCGGATGTGCAATTCATCAATGGTTATCTTTAAACCTTCTTCTTCAAAAACTTTCTGAATGTTTTTTAAATCATTATTATCAGCGAAGTTGCTTGCAGAAAAGGCTCCCAACCAGGATAAAATTCTTTCTTTCATCTCATTGGCCGCTTTGTTGGTGAACGTTAATGCCAGAATATTTCTGATGGCATGCTGCTGATTAGGATAACGAAGACAGATCATCAGAAGCCTCTGAACCAGCGCATAGGTCTTTCCGGAACCGGCGGAAGCATTGATTACTGTATAAGAATTTTGCATTTTTTGAGATGAATTGAAGATGCAAGTTAGCTAAAATTTAAATGAAATTTTAACAATTGAAAATGGTGCTTTAACAAAATCAGAATGGAAAATCAAAAAAAATGCTAAAACGCGTTAACTGTGGTTAAACTTGTGGAAAACATTAAAAATAAGTTTAGATTTGTTTTATAAAAAAACTTTCCGTGAAATTAAAACTACTTTTTCTTTTATCATTCATTTTCTTCATTCAAAAAATAAAGGCACAGGATTATCTTTTCGGAAAAATAACTTCAGAAGAGCATATAGAAATGCCTGATGTTACTGTAATCAACATTAGAACTGATGAACGTGTAACCACTAATGCTGATGGACATTTTATGATCTCAGGCAGGGAAGGAGATGAACTTCGATTTATAAAAAGCGGTTACGAAAGGATGAACAGGAGAATTACAAAAGACAATATTTCAGCTCCTCTAAGCATAACGTTAATCCGGCAGACTACTCTTATTGAAGAGGTCGAAGTAAAGAAGGGACTCACAGGCGACATGAAAGTAGATTCTAAAAACCTGAACAGACCCAGAAAAGTAGAAAAGTTAACCCAAGATATTGACAAATACATTGCCCGAAAATCTGATCCGAGAATCCTGGCGGCAAAAGCAGGAGAGTTTGTCCAGCCAAAAGGACAAGGGTTTTCAATCGGGAAAGTGAAAGATAAGTGGGACGATGTGGATCTCATGCGTTACTTGCGTAAAAGCCTCGGAGATCAGTATTTTATAGATTTAAAAATAGATAAATCTTTAATCGAGCATTTCATTTATTATGTCTTAAGATCAGGTTTTGAGAGGAGACAGATCCTTAAATACGGTTTTTGCAGTGATGCAGACCTGATGAGATTTCAAAGAGCTGTACTGGCAAGAATTTCCTCATATCGTGCTCCTCAAACCCAGAGATAATCTATGAATGTTTTATGATTAAAAATACTTTGTATATCGTACCATGCTTTGCTTTTGCCCATTTTTATTCGCAACAAAAGATTTCAGGCAGAGTAGCGGATGAGAATAATAATGCTTTGGCGTCTGTTCTTATCTATAATATTTCCAACAACACAAAAACTCAAAGTGATTCTTCCGGTCAATTTGTAATTGAAGCTAAGGAAAACGAAGAGATCCGCTTTGTAAAGCAAGATTATTACCGTATTGATAAAAAGATCAATAAGGAGAATATAAATTTACTATTAGATATTAAACTCATCAAGATTGAAACTCTAATTCCGGAAGTTGAAATTCCTTACAAACCCACAGGTAATCTGGAAAAAGATAGCAAACATTATGATCAGGGAAGGAAGATCCATGTATTAAAATTTGAAATGGACGCCTATATGAGAAGCCCTTTGAAAGAGCCATTACCCGAGAACAAAATTTCTAAAACCTTTAGCGGGCATGATTTTAATGCAGGACAGGTCGATATGGTCAAATTGTTTCTCACGGGTATAGGTCTTATAAAAAAAGCAAGCCAACCCAAAGTTACCAAACCTGATTATTATGAAACCCAAAATTTCATTAACAGGCTTAAACTGGAGATCAATTTAGATTTTCTTGTAGAAAGGGGAATGAATGAAGAGCAGATAGATGAATTTCTGGTATATGCTAACGATAAAAGGTATCTTGCAAAAAAATACAGGAAAACTTTTAATAAAAGCGTGATCGAATCAGAACTAAGAATTGCTTTCATAGAATACGACAAGACCCACGTAATTAAAAATTAATAGTGCAATAAAACAATCATAATTAAATGAAAAATATAATTTTATTTATTGTTTTGTTTATATATGGAATTGCCTATTCGCAACAGATTGTTACGGGGAAAATAACAGATGATAATGACATTAATCTTGGATCAGTTACGGTCATCAACCTTTCAACAGATAAGAAAGTCTATAGTAATTCTTCGGGCGAGTTTTCTATTGAAGCTTCAAAAAATGATGAATTAAGGTTTGTAAGACCTGGATATGAAAGGATTTCTAAAAGAGTTTTTGCAGATGGTGTTGATTCTCAACTTTTCATAACAATGGTAAAAATTCCTGAAGAAATAGAGGAAGTAGAGGTAAAGAAATTATCCGGGGACCTGGCTAAGGATTCAAGAAGTGTTGCTAAAGTTGACAAAGGGGAAATTGTTCAGCAGGCAGTGGGCCTTCCACAACCTGTTGGAAAAATGAGGGAAAAACCGGCAGAAGTAAAACAGGTACTACTTCCGATACTTTTAGGGCAGCTGAATGTTCAGGGAGCCTTTGATCTCATTAGTGGAAAAGCAAGAAGACAAAAACGTCAATACAGATATGACGATCTGCAGGACAATATTTTATGGGTGAGAAAGAGAGTGGATGATGATTATTTTACTAATGCAGGGATTCCTGCGGAAAGAATCTCGGAATTTATAGAGTTTTCTTTTGTTATCAAACCACAAGCCCGAACTTATGTAAAAGCAAGGAATCTCTCGGGGGTGCTGCTGAGATTAGAAGAAACTATGCCGGCATTTTTGGAACGATTAAAAAAGGATTGAACGATTTGTTAAAGAAATCTTAAAATTACGGAATAGAAATTGATGTATCCGTTTATAAGAAAATTTAAATTTAAATGACCAATCAATCAAATTCACAAAATTTTATGAACAAAAATATCATAGTAATGGCTATTGCAGCCATTGGTTTTGTTCTTGGACTGGGACTACTGGGAAATGCTATTAAAAACAGAAATAAATCTGAAAATACAATCTCTGTAACTGGATTGGGAACAAAGCAATTTACATCAGACCTTATCACATGGTCCGGAAGTTTCTCAAAAAATAATTTTGACTTAAAACTTGCTTACGACGGGCTGCTTGCCGATAAAAAAGTGATCAATGATTATCTGATTTCAAAAGGAATAAAGCAAAATGAAATTATTTATTCCTCAGTAGACATTCAGAAACAATTTCGTAATTATAATGATGCCAATGGAAATAGTGTCCAGGGAGAATTTTCAGGATATAACCTAACGCAGACTGTTTCTATAGAAAGTAAGGAAGTGGCTAAGATCGAAAGCCTTTCAAGAAATATTACAGAGATTATCAATCGGGGAATAGAATTTACATCCTCTTCGCCATCTTATTTTTATACAAAGCTAACTGCTGTAAAGCAGGAAATGATCGCTACCGCTACAAAAGATGCCAGAGAACGCGCGGAAAAAATTGCGGAAAACTCAGGAAGTGGTCTTGGAAGTTTAAAAAAGGCAACCATGGGAGTTATCCAGATCACTGCACCTAATTCAAATGAAGATTATTCTTATGGTGGGGCTTTTAACACAACCTCTAAAGAGAAAGTGGCAAGTATCACGATAAAACTGGAGTATGAAGTGAAGTAATAGGAACTGTAATAAACTTAGTGACCATTTAAAGTTCCAAAATGTACGATAAAATTAAAGCCGGCAGATTGTGCTGGCTTTTTATATTTTAATGATAAACAACATCATAAATTTCTTCTTTTATCTTTTTAAGATCTTCAGGAGAATAATTAGCCAGCAGCCATAAGTCTAAAGGCTGCTTACCTTCCCCGTAACTTGGCTGTACATACATTTCTTCTATTAATGAGAATCCGTTTTTCTGGTAAAAAGAATATCGTCTCTGAGCATCTTCCCCAATATGGGCTGGTTCAATTTCAAGAATAATCCTTGGATAATTTTTGAATAAGTATTCTGTAATATGAGAACCTAGTTTCTGGCTTCTGAACTCTGCAAAAACCTCAAAATGTTCTACGAAAATGTAATCGCTTAATTCCCAGAAAATAAGATATCCAATCGCTTTAGATTCGTGCAATACAGAAATAACCTTCACATGAGGATTGCTGAATAACTTCACAAACTGATCCCAGTCTCTTCTTTCATCCTCGGGAAAGGTTGTGGAGTAGGAGTGATAAATATCTTTTATTTTGTAGTCTTCCGGTGAAGTTATAGGTAAAAATTCCATAATTATAAATCAAAAACACTTGGTCTCCTTGTGATGAAAATATCTTTAATCCAAAGCGTAAACGCTAATCCCAGATAGATAAGAAAAAAGAAACCCGCCGTGGCGAAAGTTGAGTAAATGAAGAATACCCGAAGTTTAGAAACAGGAATCCCAAGTTTAGCGCCCATTCTTGTAAGAACACCAAACCATTCTCTTTCCATTTTGTGACGGATATTATCAAGCATCTGAAGAATCTTTTAAAAGTTTAAATCCAATACTGCAATTTAAGCAATTTTTTTCTTCACAGGAATTTTTAAAATGATAAAGGAGGCTTTGGGTTTCTAAGGAACTGGTAATTTTCATCTTCAGATTTTTCCAGGATGTGATAATAGCATTCTTTTCCGGGGCTATTTCTGCATAAAATTTTAATATATCGTCAGTAATTTCTTCATTATGATATTTATGGTAGGTGTATTTTAATGGCAGAATCGTATTTAATATAATCAGCTCGATAAAGTCATTACTTAATGTTTTAACCTGATTAACTGAGGAAATTTTCCCAAAGTTAAAATGGGTATTCCAGTAGCCGGACGCCTGTACGTTCTTAAAAATATCAAACCAGTCCTTACTATTTTTTGAATGTATGACTTTAGAAAATAAATTTTGATGCCGGTGATAAAGATCGGCTAGTTGTGAAAGTCTGATGGTAGGAAAATTAGGAGGTCTCAACCTTAAAAACTTAGGTGGAAACCTCATGTCCAGAATTCGGTATTTTACCTTTATGAACTGAAATTCCCGTTTCCAGATTTCCATTTGTTCGTCTTCCGGATACTCAAGCCACCCCGAAATCCCAAAGAATAAAGCTTCAAGATGTTTTGGGTTTTGTCTGATTTTATTGATGACACTGTAATCAATACTTTCAGCAATTTGTCTGAATATATAGGCATTTACTTTTAGTCCGAAAGAATAGGCAAGACTATGAAAGAGGATAGCTTCGAAATTGTTTTTTGACTGTTGTAAAGCATATTCCAGTTCCTCTGATTTCTCATTTAGTTTTCTTAAAACATTTTCTTCGTGGAAATGAAGAGGAACATTACGCTGATCAAAAATACTTTCGCAGGGAATAAACTGATTTTCTTTGATGAGTTTCTCATACTTCCACAGAATATTTTCATCAATATAATTCTTCAGTTCAAGAGTAGGAATTTTCTTATCATTAAATTCTTCAATCACAATATCATTTTGAAAAACAACATGAAGAATAATATTTTGATAGTTGGGATCCCCGGAATGATTATGGAAGATCCAGTCTGAAGACTTTACATGAAGCTCTATGTTTCCACTCAGGATGAGGTTATTGATTTTAATGGAAGCCAGAAGAAAATCAGGCCCGGCATTGGTATTCCATTTCCCGAAATGTATGATCTCAACGGAATTTCCTTCAATATCCTTGAAGTCAAAATTTTTGAAAACTTTAAAGTTCCAAAGATATTGAAGTAATTTTTCCGTCATGAGTGTGTCACAAATATAATAGATCTATTATACTTTTAACAACTCGTTTTTAAAATTTTCTATGGTTGTTTTGTACATTTCTTCATATATAGGAAGAACGTTTTTCAAATCGAATTTTATCGCCTGTTCTTTCGCATTTATCTTCATTTTGGCTAAAAGTTCATCATTGCTCAATAACTTGATCGTATAGTTGCTCATAGCTTCTACATTTCCGATTTCAGCTAAGAATCCTGTTTCTCCCTGGACATTTACTTCAGGAATTCCTCCTGCGTTGGAACTGATCACCGGAGTATACGCTGCCATGGCTTCCAATGCAGCCAATCCAAAACTTTCCTGTTCTGATGGTAATAAGAAAACGTCAGAAAGCTGAAGAATTCTATACAGGTCATTTACCTTTCCAAGAAGCCTGATTTTAGAAATCAAATCCGGATTTTCTTCTAAAAACTGGTTCACCTTCTCCATATCCGGACCTTCTCCGATAATGATCAGTTTGGATTTTACCTTCTTATGAACATTCTTGAAAATTTGAAGAACTTCATCTACACGTTTTACAGGGCGAAGATTGGAAACGTGTATTAATATTTTTTCATCCGGATCAGCGAACTGCGTTCTCTGGCATTCATTACATTCATCAAATTCAGAATTGTCGATGAAATTCGTGATCACCTGGATTGGTTTTTTAATATTGAAAAACTGTAGCGTGTCTTTTTTTAAACTTTCAGATACAGAGGTAATTGCATCGGATTTGTTGATTGAAAACTCTACAGCATGTTTGTAGCTGGGATGTTGTCCTACCAAAGTAATATCTGTCCCGTGAAGTGTTGTTACCAAAGGAATGTCGTTATTATCTTCCTGTAGCATCTGTTTAGCCGTAAACGCTGCATAAGCATATGGAATGGCATAGTGTGCATGCAATAAATCCAGTTTATACAGATTAACAACTCTGTAGATCATCGAACTCAGTGCAATATCATAAGGTTGATATTGAAACAGGGGATAAGTTTGAACATTTACCCTATGAAAAAAAATATTAGGATTGGTAATATCGAGTCTCGCTGGAAGGGCTGAGCTAATGAAATGGACTTCATAGCCTTTATTAGCAAGAGACATTCCCAGTTCTGTTGCTACGATACCGCTTCCGCCGTATGTTGGATAGCAAAGTATGCCTATTTTCATTGGAATATTATTGTTTTGATGTTGTAAATATAGTTGAATTCACTTTTGTTTCAGAAGCAGTTGCAGGATTCAAATCGAGTCCCATTCCTGCTTTTAGTTGATCATTAACAAGTACCGGAAGTCTTCCCTGGATCTTTGTCTTTCCCAATAGCGCATTAGCTGTTGCAATCATGGAATCGTCATTGTTTTCATAAGAAACAAGAACCGTGGAAATTTTTGAAATATCAATATCTTTTAAAGCATAAGCACTTCCAAATACATTTAAAATAACTTTTTGATTTTTAGTTAAATCAGCAAGAATCTTTTTAGATTCTCCGGAAATTTTATATGGTTTATATGCTGTTGCATTATCCTTATGAAGTCCTGCAATAACTATAGAATTAGCTGGAATTGTACTGATTTCGTCAGCTTTTTTAAGAATGATATTTGAACCTAGCTGATTGGCAAACGTCTGATAAGGAGCTTCCTCTAAAGGAACATAATACACTTGTTTTCCGGTAATGGGAAGTAGCTTTTGCTCATCTTTTAATAGGGTAAGTGCATTAGAATAAAGATTCTGAACCAAAAGTTTGTGTGAATCGTTATTCAGGTCATTATTAATGTTTTCAGGATTTTTGGGATTGTATTTATCCAGCCCTAAATAATATTTGGTCAGTAATATTTTTTTTACACTTTCTTCAACTCTTGATAGTGGAACTTCTCCATTGTCAATAGCCTTCTGAATTAATTTTTTTCCTTCAGACACTCCCTGCGAGAAAAGCATAATATCATTACCTGCTTTAAAGGCTAATGCATCTAATTCCCCGGGCTTATATTTATTGGCTACTGCACCCATATTGAGTGCGTCCGTAATAATGAGGCCTTTATACCCTAACTTCTCTTTTAAAAGTCCGGTGATAATATTTTTGGAAACCGAAGCAGGAATTCCTTTTCCCGATTCTAACGTTGGCACATATAAGTGAGCTACCATTACTCCACCGATACCTTTAGTCATAAGAGCCTTAAAAGGTGCCAATTCAACAGCATTCAGCCTTTCGAGTTGGTGAGGAACTACAGGAAGATCCAGATGTGAATCTGTACTGGTGTCACCATGACCAGGAAAATGCTTAATGGCTGCTAGTATGTTGTTGTCCTGTAATCCATTAGAGTATGCTATTGCAGAGCTGATGACATTATCTACCTCTGAACCAAAGCTTCTGTTTCCAATGATTGGATTATTAGGATTTGTATTCACATCAACTACCGGGGCAAAATCCCAATTGATTCCCATCCTCTTACAGTCTTCGGCAATTTTAGAGGACATCTGGTAAATAAGATTTTTATCCTGTATGGCTCCTAAAGTCATCGCCCATGGAAATTTGTGAGCCGCTGCGATTCTCTGATATAATCCCCATTCAGCATCCATTCCGATCATCAACGGAACTTTAGATTTTTGCTGAAACTCATTTACCAGAGATATTTCTCTTGCTGCATCATCCTGCATCAGAATCAATCCGCCTATCTTATCACTGGTCACAATATTTCTTACCTGGTTGATATAATCCTCGCCTTTGTTGGTATAAAGAGCAACAATGAAAAGCTGTCCTAATTTTTCATCCTGGGAAAGCGATTTGTATGTTTGATTAACCCACTGGTTTGCTTTACTTACATCAGACTGTGAAATGCCCTTTGGTATATACTGGGCAGCGATTTTTGAACTGATAGATAAGAATATGAATAGAGAAGTGCAAACTATTTTGTTCATAACTTTTGAATAAGAACAAAAATACAATTAAAAAAATCATCAGAATGGATGTTTTTAAGTTTTTTGGTATATGTTTTGGATGTGCTTTATAAATAATATTAAAACTTTTATAAAAATGAAAAAATTTCTTCCAATCCTACTATTAGCTTTTGTCAGCTTATTTATATTCAGCTGTGATAATAAAGACGATGATAATAATTTTGTGGATCATGATACAATAGGGACTGCTTTTGACATTACCCCAACTTTTACGAAAACCAATGATAATTTATATCAGTATTCAGACGCATTTACAAATGAGTTAGTACAATCTGATGTTGTGCTTATTTACTTACAAACGGGTCTTACTAATAACAATGCTCCAATCTGGAGATTACTACCTTATACGTTCTTTACTAATAACAACGTTGCTGTTGATTATTCATTTGATTTTAGCAAATTTGATATAGGAATTAATGTTAACTCAAGCTTGAATCTAACGGCTAATCCAACGTACTATACGAACAAAAGATTTAGAGTGGTAATCTTACCTGCTAATACAGGTGGGAAAAATTCCAAGACTGCAGCAGCTCCTGTCGATTACAATGATTACTACAGTGTAATTAAATATTATAATATTGACGAGTCTAAAATAAAGACTAAGAATTAAGATATATCTTTTCAGTTTTTTTATAATTAAAAAGGGCTCCAGAATTTATTCCGGAAGCCCTTTGTTTTATTTTTAATTATCATTGTCATCCAGAAGATGACCAAAATAATCTTTCTTTGTTTTTAAATAACCTCTGCTGATATCATTCGCGGGTATTTGCAAAGGAACCCTCGAATTAAGGTGGATGTTACTTTCCGTAACATATTTTACTTTTTCAGGGTTATTGGTCAGAAGATTGATATCTTTAATTTCCAGCACATTTAAAATTTCAATGGCTACATTGAAGTTTCTGTCATCTGCTGGGAGACCAAGCTGTAGATTAGCTTCTACAGTATCAAATCCTTTTTCCTGTAAAGAATAAGCCTTTAACTTATTTATTATTCCAATGTTTCTTCCTTCCTGACGAAGGTAAACAATAACTCCTCCATTTTCATGGATATATTTCATGGCTGCATCTAATTGCTGCCCACATTCACATTTTTTTGAATGGAAAACTTCACCGGTAATACATTCTGAGTGGAAACGTACATTAACTGGTTTTGAAAAATCTGTATTTTCAGCGATAATAGCCATATGAGGCATCCAGTCATTTTCGTTTTCAGAGAAAGCGATCATTCGGAAAGTTCCGTGTTCCGTTGGAACGTTTGCTTCCGCTTGAATTTTAATCATTAATAATAAGGTCGTTGAACTAGTTTTTAATTTCCTTTAAGAGAATCCTCTATAACAGAAATATTGGTTTTTAACCTTACCAAATATCTGTTTAGGATTTCATCATCATCTTTTGGAAGATCCTGTCTGAGTTTCTGAATTTTTTTATAAGATTTTTCAAAGCTTTTAATGGCTCTGTTCTTTCCTGAAATATTGTTGGCGTCAATTGCATACAAGTAATTCTGTAGGCTGTATTTTAGCGACAGAACCTCTTCATTTATACTAATAGTTTTGAATTTAGGAAAGGTGGAAATTAAATTGGATATTTCAGAAGCATTTACATTTTCTTTGATATTGATGTCTATGCTTTTTTTTAGTCCTCTATCAGAATCTGAACCTTTTGCTTCACTATAAAAATTATTAGACAACGGAGAAAAATTTAATTTTTCCGATGCGCAAGAAGAAGTTAGTATAAACAGTATTCCAAAAAAAAATAATCTTTTCATTTTTGTTGCCCCTTTTGATAAAGGATTGGGTTAAGACTTTCATCATTATACATTTTCATTTGTTTGTATACTTTCATCTTAACATCACCGTTTTCAATATCAGTAAGCAACTGATTAATAGAAGTCGACAGATCCTCTTTCTGTATGAGAAGCACATCTAATTTTGCCTGGCAATTTAATCGATGTTCTTCTGAAGCAGATTCTCTGTTTGCTTCTAATGACATATGATAAACCTTTAACGCAAGTATTGATAATCTGTCTACAGCCCAAGCGGGTGTTTCTGTGTTTATCTTTGCATGAGGTTTAGGAGTTGTATTTTTAAATTTATCAAGAAACCAGCTGTCAATAAATTCCACCAGATCAGTTCTTTTCTGATTAGAGGCGTCTATTGTTCTCTTTAATTGAAGAGCTTCAACCGGATCTATGTTCTCATCTCTTATAATATCTTCCAAATGCCATTGAACGGTATCAATCCAGTTCTTTGCGTACAAAATTCGTTCCAAACTGTCTTTTTCGAAAGGATTATTAATTAGATGGTTAACGTCATCAAATACGTGGTAGTCTTCAATAGATTGATTGAAGACTTTCCATGCAGTCTCAGTGAAATTCATTAATTCTGAAGAATTTTAGTTGCTTGAAGGATTGTTCGTCGAAGAATTTTTATTTTCAGTAGGATTTTTATCTTCTTCCTTTACTGCGTCTTTGAATTCTTTGATCCCTGATCCAACACCTCTCATTAATTCCGGAATTTTTTTACCTCCAAAAAGTAAAACAAGCAGAATTGCTACGATAAGGATATGCTGCCATGATAAGGCAAGTATTGTTAATGTTTCCATTTCTAAATTTTTTACAAAGTTAGTCTTTTTTTAATAAGAAACCCACCCTAATGGATCAACAGGTGTAGTTCCGTTCCATACTTGGAAATCAAGGGTATAAGACCCATCAAAGTCTTGTCCTACAGTACCTACAATGGTGCCTGCGGAAACCTGCTGGCCTTTAGAAACATTGACACTTCCCAGATTTGAATAAATGGTAAAATAATTTCCGTGTTTCAGCATTACCGTTTTGGTTCCGTCACTGTTAGCCAGAACTGAAGATACAGATCCCGGGAACACTGATTTTGCCCGTGTACCCGATGGTACGGAGATTTTAATTCCGTTATTCTCTTCTGTGATATTTTTAAAAACAGGGTGTGGTTGTCTTCCGAAACGGTGGGTGATCTGGCCTTTGTCAACAGGGAAGCCTAGCTTTCCTCTGTTTTCAGCAAAATTATTGCCTGCCGCAGTAGAAACTCCAAAATTCGTCATCGCTTTGGTTTCTGCTGCTTTTTTCTCGTCGTCTTTTCTCTTTTCTAATGCGGCCTCAGCTGCTTTTGCGGCTGCCAGTTTGCTGGCTGCTTCTTTTGCCCTTGCATTGGCTTCCGAAGAAGCTTTTGCTGCGGCTATTTTCCGTGCTTCATCCCTTGCATTAGCTTCAGCTCTAGCTGCTTCTTCTGTACGTTTTCTTTCCTCTTCAGCTCTTTTTGCGGCTAGCTCCTCGGCTCTTTTAGCTTCAGCTTCAGCTAATTTTCTTTCTCTTTCAAGTGCTTCTGCTCTTGCTCTGTTTTCAGCTTCTATTCTTGCTTTTTCTCTTTCCGCTGCAATTTTAGCTAAACGGATTTTCTCAGCTTCAGCCTTTCTTCTGGCTTCTTCTTCCGCTTTCGCTATTCTGATTTCTTCTGCAATGATGCTTCTGATCTGCCCTTCAAGAGCTTTGGATTGGACTTGTTTTTGTTTTAATTCAGCAGTTAATTTCGATTCATTTTTCTTAAAATCCTCAACAAGCTGCTCTTTCTGAGCTCTTTCCACATTAATAGTAGCCAGATCTTTTTGTTGATCTATCAAAAGTTGTTGCTTATCTGCAACCGATTTTTGTCTTTGGGCAATTGTTTTTTTGATCTGATTTGCAGCGTCTGTAATTTCAGCTGCTTTTTTATCCTGATAGTCTGAATATTCTTTAAGATATTGAACTCTACGAATAGCTTCTCCAAGGTTTTTAGCAGAAAGAATAAAGGTTACTTTGTTTTGTACTCCCTTGTTTTTATAAGCATTTACTAAAACTTCTGCGTAATTTTTTCTAAGTACCGCCAATTCTTTATTTTGACGGTTGATCTCCAGTTGACGAAGATAAATATCATCTTCTATAAATCTTTTTTCCTTTTGAGTGTTGTTGTAAACTTTTTCTCTTAGGGTTAATTTTTTGTTGATATTATTAAGATAAGCTATGGAGAGTTTAGATTCGTTTCTTGTTTTAGCGAGATCTGAATTTATTTGTGTGATTTGTTTTTTAAGTTCAGCATTTTGCTTCTGCAATTGTTCTTTATTTTGTTGCCCATTGTGCAATCCGAACAATAAAATACCTATTAAAAAGCTAAATTTTTTAATCATTTAATTTCAATTTTCTTATAATTGGCTGGGACTGAATAGGCCACTTCCATCTTCGAAAAATCAAATTTCGTATTTTCTAATAAAATCTGGCTTGTTTTTGAACCTTTTATAATTATTTTAACATTTTTTGGTAGACGAATTTCATTATATTCAGCCCAATTGCTATAAGAAATTTCTAATTGGTCCGGAGATAAAACATCCTTTAACTGAACGTTCAGCAGATCATAATTATCATCATATTGTAATGAGATTTTATACTCTCTCGTTTTTTCATCAGTAACAATTTTTTGATTCACAGAAGAAACCAATTGATAACCCTGGGCATTTTTTGTAAGGATGAACTGAGAATCGTTAACTTTTATGAAAGTTCGTCCAAGAAGTATTTTTTCCAGGGATTGATAATCGATGAAATTTACATTTAAGAGATGGTTCAGATATTCAAAGTCAGAATCGATATAGGATTTACTTGTCCGGTCAAATCCCTTTACTCCTTCCGGAGTAGCTATTCCTCTGGCAGCATTAATAAATAGTACAGATAAATTCATCCATACTTTTTTATTTTTCTCAATATAGATCGTTGCATCCAGGGTAGGGACGAAATTTCCCGTTTCTACGTTAACTTTGCTGTTAATTTTAATCTGTTCGAATTGAGGAGGGATTATTACATGCTCGAAAAATGTAAGTTTATCCCTTACCGGTTCTCCTGCATCTTTTGGATTGTTGTTATTCTCCACAACTGTGCTGTCCTTAATTCCACCGTTGCCACTTTTGGAAACGTTCCGTGTTTTACAGGATGACAAGATAAGAAGTAATAAAACTAATGGGATCCAATTTTTCATGTATTTGTCTTTTCGATTAAAAATAATACTTTGCAATATTAACGCCAAACCACACAAAACATTTTGTGTGGTTTGAATATATCTTATTTATTGCTGCTTTTCTTATAACTATTTAGATAGAAAATCTAAAACAGAATAATCACCCAAAGAAATTTCTCTGGCAACTCCAAAATACTGTGCTGAATTACCAATCATAGAATTAGACAGGTTTCCATGGTTGATTCTTGTGTTTTCCTGGATCAATGAATTTTCAATATTAGAATTTACAATAATAGTATTGTTACCCAATGAAACCCCGGGACCTACCTTAGAATTCGAAATTTTTACATTTTCACCGATAAAGCAAGGCTGGATAATCAGCGAGTTTTCGATAACGGCCGAAGATGGATATTGAGACATCTCTTCTCTTTCGTAAGCAAGAATTTTGCTATTGGTTTCTACCGTAGCATTTTTGTTTCCACAATCCATCCAGTCATTTACTTTTCCTAAAGTAAATTTGGCACCTTTAGCTCTTAAGTTTTCCAATGCAGTTGTTAACTGATATTCTCCTCCATTTTTTATATCATTATCCATGATATAATTGATTTCATCCATTAACTTCTCAGCACTGTTAAAGTAATAAATACCTATAATGGCAAGGTCGGATACAAAAGTTGTTGGTTTCTCAACAAAATCTGTAATAAAACCATAATTGTCTAATTTCACAACACCAAATGCAGAAGGATCTTCTACACTTTTCACCCAGATAACACCATCTGAATTCTTATCAAGCTGGAAGTCCGCACGGAAAAGAGTATCAGCAAACGCGATAACTACATTGCCCTGCATAGAATCTTCCGCACATTTAATGGCATGAGCCGTTCCCAAAGGGTCATTTTGATAATATATGCTTCCTTTTGCACCTAGTTTTTCTGCAATATGGATCAGGGATTTTTCAATTTCAGGGCCAAAATCTCCGATAATAAAGGCTACTTCTTCAATTTCTTCACCGGCAACTTTAGCAATGTCTTCTACAAGCCTTTGTACAATTGGTTTTCCGGCAATGGGAATCAAAGGTTTTGGAACGGTTAGGGTATGTGGACGTAATCTGGAACCACGTCCAGCCATTGGAACGATAATTTTCATAAGTTATATTAGGGTATTTTTAGTTGTTTTTAATCTGATGGCTTTTGTTCATAAATAAAGCCATAGTATTGAAACGGTGTATTATATTAAATATTTGTTTAATTTTTTCAAATTCATTAGCATCAAAATAGAGACCAAAGTTTAGTTTTTTCTCATTCTTGCTAATAACATATTTTTCTCAGTATATAATAGAATTCCTGTGTAGAACAAAAACAATAGGTTTCCGATCCAGAAGTTATAGTCGGATACATTCGCTATGATATAACTGAAAACTCCCAAAAGTAATATGAAAAACGCGATTTTTTTCATTCGGTAGGGGATAGGATAGTATTTTTGGCCCAGGAAATAAGATAGTACCATCATAGTAAAATAAGCAGCTAACGTTACCCATGCCGAAACCATAAAGCCATATTTTGGTAAAAGCACAAGATTCAAAACAATCGTAAGAATAGCTCCGGTCCACGAAATATATGTACCTACCCGGGTTCTGTCTGTTACTTTATACCAGGTTGAAAGGTTATAATATATTCCGAAAAACAAGTTGGCAATTACAATAATAGGAATAATGTTGATGGCGATCCAATAAGAACTATTGGGAACCAGAAGAAGCTTTATCCATGATACATTCGCAATAATTCCCAATGCAACGATGGAGGCAAAAAAAGAAAAATATTCAGTTACTTTCGCATAGGTTAGTTTTGCATTTTCATTTTGCATTTGTTTGAAGAAAAATGGTTCGATTCCCATTCTGTATGCCGTTACAAACAGCGTCATGAGTACCGCCATCTTGTAGCATCCCCCATAGGCTCCTGCTGAGCTGTCATCAATAATGAATTTTTGAATAAATTTATCAAAATTTTCATTCACCATAAATGCAAGACCAGCAATCATTATCGGCCAGGAATATTTGATCATCTGAAGGAAAAGACCTTTTGAAAATTGAAATTTAAGCTTCAGAATAATGGGAAAAACCAGAAGAAATCCCAAAAAGCTTGCGACTAAATTACTATAAAACGGATAAGTTACTTTTTCCCGTAGCCCAAATTTGGAGCTGATCGTTTCAGGAATGTATAAAAATAAAGCAATTACAAAAATACTTTGAAATACTGCCTGAATTACCCTTACAGCAGCATATTTTATTGGTTTGTTATGGAACCTGAGCCATGCCAGAGGAATGACAAGAAGATTGTCAAAAAAAGCAATCCATGCAAACCATCGTATAAATTCAGGAGTCTTTGAATAGCCAAAAACATCGGCGATAGGCTGGTTGAAAAGCAATACTACGATAAGGAAGACAAGAGATAAAGAGGCTAAAAACCAAAAAGAGGTATTAAAGACTTTTTGCTCGTCATTCTTGTTGGAGGAAAATCTGAAGTAAGCCGTTTCGAAGCCGAAAGAAAGAACAATATTAACAAAAGAAATTAATGCATACAGATTGGTGAAGATGGCAAAATCATTAACATTAATATGCTTAATGAATAAATAATTCAGCAATACTACAATCACTCTCGGCATAATTGCCCCTATTCCATAGATAATAGTTTCGTTAAGAAGTTTTTTCAAAATGCGAAATTTCTTGCAAATGTAAATATTTAGAAATTGATTTTTTATCAGGGATATTAAAATTCATTCATAAACCTTAATTTTGTAAGGAATATAAAGTCTAAAGAAAAGTAAATGAGGACCCTTATCAAAAATGCTACTATCGTAAATGAAGGAAAAATCTTTGAAAGCGATATTTTAATTGAAGACGATTTAATTTCTAAAATACAACCCCATATTTCTGATGAAGCAGATCAGATTATTGACGGCTCCGGAAAATATCTTTTACCAGGAGTGATTGATGATCAGGTGCATTTTCGTGAACCGGGGTTAACTCATAAAGGAGATATTGAAAGTGAATCGAGAGCAGCAATTGCAGGTGGGATTACCAGTTTTATTGATCAGCCGAATACTGTACCTAACGCTGTAACGCAGGAATTGTTGGCGGATAAATATGAAATAGGATCCCAAAAAGCATACGCTAATTACGGATTTATGATGGGAGGGACTAATGATAATCTTGAAGAGGTGCTTAAAACCAATCCGAGAAATGTTCCGGGAATCAAGTTATTCTTAGGTTCTTCTACAGGAAATATGCTGGTTGACAATCCTGAAACCCTTGAAAATATTTTCAGCAATACAAAAATGCTGATTGCTGTTCACTGTGAAGATGAAGCAACGATAAGAGCAAATACCCAGAAATACATGGAACAATATGGAGAAGATATTCCTGTTAAGTTTCATCATCTCATCAGAAGTGAAGAAGCTTGTTATAAATCTTCCTCCAAGGCCATCGAATTAGCAGAAAAAACAGGAGCGAGACTCCATGTTTTCCATCTGTCAACAGCTATAGAGACAGCCTTGTTCAGAAATGACATTCCTTTAAAAGATAAAAAGATCACCGCGGAAGTTTGTGTACACCATTTAACATTTACCAACGATGATTATGAAACAAGAGGAGGTCTAATTAAATGGAATCCGGCAGTAAAGACTCAGAAGGACAAAGACGGACTTTGGGAAGCTCTTTTAGATGGTAGAATTGATGTAATTGCTACCGATCATGCTCCTCATACCTGGGAAGAAAAACAAAATGTTTATACAAAATGTCCATCCGGAGCACCGTTGGTTCAGCATTCATTAAATGTGATGCTCGAAAATTTCAGAAATGGGAAAATTTCTCTGGAAAAGATCGTTGAAAAGATGTCCCATAATCCCGCAATTCTTTTCAGAATAGAGAAAAGAGGTTTTATAAGAGAAGGATATAAAGCAGATTTGGTTTTGGTGGATTTAAATGAAAACTGGACAGTAAATAAAGAAAACATTCTTTATAAATGTAGTTGGAGTCCTTTAGAAGGTATGAATTTTCATTCTAAAATTACCCAGACATTTGTCAATGGGAATCTTGTATTCGATGATGGAAAAATTGCTGACGAAAAATTTGGTGAGCGATTACTTTTTGAAGTTGAGGATTAATTCGGGAGGAAGGTTGAAACCCAGTCCTGTATATAATAAAGAAAAAGACTACTCACAGTAGTCTTTTTTATTTTTGTTTCGAAAAATTGATCTTGTAAATCTGCAGATTTATTATTTTTTTGCTTTGCCACTCATATAAAAACTGAGTTTTCCACCTTTTATAATATCGGAATGCTTTAAGGTAAAGTTTTTAATTTCTTTACCATTTAAAAGAATCTTTTTAACATATACATTTTGTGGACTCTGATCAATTGCTTCAATTTCAAACGTTTTTCCATTTTCCAGATTAAGTACTGCGTAATCAACTGCCGGGCTTCCAATTGCATAATCTTCTGAACCCGGAGCTACCGGGTAAAATCCGAGTGAGCTTAAAATATACCATGCACTCATCTGTCCTGTATCATCATTTCCGCCTAATCCATCAGGAGTAGCTTTATATTGCATTTCAAGAATATGGCGAATCTGGGATTGTGTTTTCCATGGCTGCCCAGCCCAGTTATACAGGTAAGCTACATGATGAGCGGGTTCATTACCATGGACATATCCTCCAATGATTCCTTCTCTCGTAATGTCTTCAGTATCGGCAAAAAACTCATCGGATAAATGCATCGTGAACAATTCATCAAGTTTGGATGCAAATTTTTTCTTTCCTCCCATGATCGTAATAAGTTCATTGGGGTTTTGTGGAACGAAAAAGCTATAATTCCACGAATTACCTTCAATAAATCCCTGTCCGTGTGTACTCAGAATATCGAAATCCTTTTTGAAACTTCCATCTGCTAAACGGGGCCGCATGAAACCAATACTTTTATCAAAATTATTTTTCCAGTTTTCAGAACGTGTAATAAATTGATTGTAAATTTCTGTTTCTTCTAAATGTTTTGCCAGTTGAGCAATTGCCCAGTCATCATAGGCGTATTCCAGAGTATTGGACACAGAAGTTCCGCTTTTTTCAGCAGGAATATATCCTAAATCAATATATTGCCCAATTCCTTCATAATCTCTTTTATTTGCTGTTGCAACACAGGCATAGAGCGCTTCTTTTGCATCACCGGTATAAACACCTTTGATGATAGCATCTGAAACAACACTCACACTGTGATAACCACTCATGCACCAGTTTTCATTGGCGTAATGAGACCAGATCGGGAGCATTTTCAAAGAGAACTGCTTATAATGGGCCATCATGGATCTTACAATGTCATTATTTCGTTTAGGCTGAATAATATTAAATAAAGGATGTAATGCCCGATAGGTATCCCAGAGGGAAAATGTAGTGTAATTGGTAAAACCATCTGCTTTATGAATATTCTGATCTAAACCTTTGTATTCTCCATTGCTATCCATATATATTGTTGGATTAATAAAGGTATGGTACATGGCGGTATAGAAATTGGTCTTTTCGGTATCGGAACCTTTAATGATGATTTTATTCAGCTCTTTATTCCAATTTTCCTGTGTTTGGGCTTTTACCTGATCAAAAGATAAATTTCCTGTTTCTTTCTCCAGATTATCAAGAGCATTGTTTTGGCTCACCGGGGATAAAGCAAGTTTTACTTCAATGGCTTCATTTTCCTTGGTGTCAAAATCAAAATTCATTTTCAGATTTTTTCCGGCTATTTCAGGGAAATTTTTAGTCTGGTCGAATTTTCTCCAGAAGCCTCCATATACCTGCTTTCCATCATAATTTTTCTGGCCGTATGATTTAAATGGTTTTGAAAATTGTATCGCAAAGTATACTGTTCTGGTTCTTGCCCAACCATTAGTCTGTCTGTATCCGGTAATGGTATGATCATTTTCTACCCGAACATATGTCCAGACATTCTTTCCTTCGTAATTATAAATTCCAGCCATCAGATCCAGAATAATGTGGGCCTGATCAGACTTTGGAAACGTGTACCGCTGAACTCCGACTCTTGTAGTAGCTGTAAGCTCTGCCAAAATATTAGAGTCATCCAGTTTCACTTTATAGTAACCGGCTTCTGCTTTTTCATTCTGATGAGAGAACCTGCTTCTGTAACCACTTTCCGGATGAGAAGCGGTGCCCGGATTAAACTGAAGTTTTCCAACAGTAGGCATCATTAGAAAATCTCCTAAATCGGAATGCCCGGTTCCACTAAAGTGTGTAGAGCTGAAACCGACGATGGTTTTGTCTTCATAGCGGTAGCCAGCACAGTATTTATAGACTTCTCCATTATATTTTCCATTAAGTTCATATGAAATGGTATCTGTTTCAGGGCTGAGCTGTACGGAACCAAAAGGAACAGTGGCTCCGGGATAGGTGTGTCCCATTTTTTCAGTACCTATAAGAGGATTTACATATTGAGATAGTTTTTCAAATTTTTGAGCGTTATAATTAAGGCTAAAAAACAGGAAGAATAAAAGAAATGGAGTTCCTGATATTTTCATGGATGCATAAATTTTAGAGTGGTAAAATTAAATAAAAAACAAAGAACAATTATTTATAACATTTATTTATAAACTTATTCTGAGCTTTATCCGTTGAATATTTATTATTTTTAGGAAAAATTAAATCGTATGAATCTGTATACACAACCAATGTTGCGTGAAGACGCATTAAAAGATAAAGTAGCTATTGTAACGGGAGGAGGAAGCGGCTTGGGAAAAGCAATGACCAGATATTTTCTTCAATTGGGCGCTAAAGTGGTGATTACTTCAAGGAATATCGAAAAATTACAAGGAACGGCCAAAGAACTGGAAGAGGAAACAGGAGGAAAAGTGTTATGTGTGGCTTGTGATGTGAGAAACTGGGATGAAGTGGAAGCTATGAAGGAAGCCGCATTAAAGGAATTCGGAAGGATTGATATTTTGCTGAATAATGCCGCAGGGAACTTTATTTCACCTACAGAAAGATTAACACATTCTGCATTTGATTCTATTTTAGATATTGTTTTAAAGGGAACAAAAAACTGCACACTTTCCGTAGGAAAACATTGGATAAATTCCAAAACTCCCGGAACTGTTTTAAATATTGTAACGACTTATTCGTGGACAGGTTCTGCTTATGTCGTTCCTTCCGCATGTGCTAAAGCAGGAGTTTTGGCAATGACTCGGTCTTTAGCGGTAGAATGGGGAAAATATGGAATACGTTTTAATGCAATCGCTCCGGGACCTTTCCCTACAAAAGGAGCATGGGATCGATTATTGCCGGGAGATCTCCAGGAGAAATTCGATATGAGAAAAAAAGTTCCGTTGAGAAGAGTCGGAGAGCATCAGGAGCTGGCTAATTTAGCAGCTTACCTCGTTTCGGATTATTCTGCTTATATGAACGGAGAAGTTGTTACTATAGATGGTGGTGAATGGTTGCAAGGAGCAGGAGAGTTTAATATGTTGGAAGATATTCCTCAGGAAATGTGGGATGCTTTAGAGGCAATGATCAAGTCTAAAAAATCAAATTAATTCAAAATAAGTTAAAAAATCCCGGATTTGTAACAATTCCGGGATTTTTTTTACCTATCCATTAAGTAAGTATATAAATTTTTAAAATGAAGTGTAAAGTATCAACCTTTGTTTCTGCGATAGCGGTTTTTCTGTTTTCAGGATCTGCTTTTGCTCAGGAAACACCTAAATATGATTATGTAGAGGCATTTAAGCCGTTTTTCTATCCACAAACAGGCACGGAAACCCGTTCTGCAAGTGGACAGCCGGGACATGCTTATTGGCAAAATTATGCAGACTATAATCTTAACGTGAGTTTAAATGACACTAAAAACGAGTTAACCGGTACTGCTGAAATAAAATATACCAATAACAGCCCGGATCAGCTGAGTTTTCTTTGGCTTCAGCTCGATCAGAATTTGTTTCATCAGGATTCCCGTGGTAATGCGGTAGTTCCTATTTCAGGAAGTAGAAATGGAGCCCATGGAGAAAAATTGGAGGGTGGTTACAAAATTAAATCGGTAAAACTTGATGGTAAAGATGTAAAATATACGATTACCGACACCAGAATGCAGATTGATTTACCAAAAGCTTTGAAGGCAAAAGGAGGAGTGGCGAAAATTAGTATTGATTATTCATTTATTTCTCCTGAATATGGTTCTGATAGGATGGGAGTACAGGAAACTAAAAATGGTAAAGTTTTTACGATTGCACAATGGTATCCGAGGATGTGTGTGTATGATGACGTTCTGGGATGGAATACATTGCCATATCTGGGAGCTTCGGAGTTTTATCTGGAATATGGAAATATCAATGCCAGTATAACCGTTCCTGCTAATCATTATGTTGTTGCCTCAGGGGAACTTCTTAATGGGAAAGAAGTGTATAGCAAGGAGGAAAATAACCGTTGGGAACAGGCAAGAAATAGTGATAAAACAGTAATGATCCGCCCTGAATCGGAGATAGGTAAAAATCAATCTTCAGGAACGAAAACATGGAAGTTTAAAATAGAACAGGCCAGGGATTTTGCATGGGCATCATCTTCTGCATTTGTTTTAGATGCGGCAAGAATTAATCTGCCGAGTGGCAAGAAGTCTTTGGCAATATCAGCGTATCCGGCTGAAAGTGGAGGTGAAAAAGCCTGGGGAAGATCTACCGAATACACGAAAGCTGCGATAGAACATTATTCTCAGAAATGGTATGAATATACCTATCCTGCAGCTACAAACGTTGCGGGTAATGAAGGTGGAATGGAGTATCCGGGTATTGTGTTTTGTCATATGGATTCCAAGGGAGATGATCTTTGGGGAGTTACGGATCATGAATTCGGACACAACTGGTTTCCGATGATTGTGGGATCTAATGAAAGGTTATTTGCCTGGATGGATGAAGGTTTTAATACATTCATTAATCAGCTTTCTACTGAAGCCTTCAATAAAGGGGAGTATTACAAAAAGCAAAATATTGCACAAACAGGAAGTTATTTGATGAGCGATAATTTTGAACCGATTATGGTAGGACCGGATAATATGAAAGAACACAGTATCGGAGTTCTTGCTTATTTCAAACCGGGTATGGGCTTAGGCATTTTGAGAGAGTCAATCCTTGGACCTGAAAAATTTGATAAAGCATTTAAAACATATATAGATCGTTGGGCTTTCAAACATCCTACTCCCTGGGACTTTTTCCATACCATGGAGAACGTTTCGGGTGAAGAGCTTAATTGGTTTTGGCGAGGATGGTTCTTTAATAAATGGAAAATTGATCAATCCGTTAAAAGTGTAAAATATATAAGTGGTGACTTTAAAAATGGAGCTCAGATTACGGTAGAAAACCTGGGGCAATTACCTATGCCAACTACAGTTCAGGTAAGATTTAAAGACGGGACAACACAAATTGTAAAGCTTCCGGTTGAGGTTTGGAAACGTAATAAAGAATGGACTTTTCAAATTGAATCTGCTAAGGAAATCGAAGAGGTAAAGGTGGATCCTAATTCTCAGATTCCCGATATCAATCCGAAAAACAATTCTGCTTCTGTAACAGATACCAAGAAAATTGATAAAATTGATCCTAAAGATTTTACAGGGACATTTGGAAGCAAAGAGATTCCATTAAAGCTGACATTTAAAGTAAAAAACGGACAACTTTTCGGCCAGGCCGGTGGAGATGCACAATTTCCTCTTGAATACAACGGAGATAATAAGTTTCTTTTCGGGCAGTCTGTTTTTACATTTGCTAAAGACAAGAAAACAATGACGATTACTCAGGGTGAAAAGGAAATTAAATTAACGAAGGAATAATAATTCTGTTTTAAAAAAGAATACAGAAAATTAACAATATAATCATGGTTTTAAGGCTTCTCTCTGGTAGAGAAGCCTTATTTTTGTTTAATTATTATTTAAAATAGATGATTATGAGTTTTAGATTTTCAATTGTGTTTGTCTTGTTTTTTGTTATAGGGTTTTCACAAAACCTTAAAGTTATGAGTTTCAATATCAGATTACAGGTAGAATCTGATAAGGAAAATGCATGGACAGAACGAAAGCAAGATGTACAGGATTTATTAATGTATTATCATCCGGATTATTTTGGGGTTCAGGAAGCATTGCCAGAACAGATGAAAGACCTTAAAAAAGGATTGCAAAATTATAATTATGTCGGTGTGGGCAGGGACGATGGAAAAGAAGAAGGTGAATTTTCAGCTATTTTTTATGATAATGAAAGGTTACAGGTTGTGAAATCCGGTACATTCTGGCTTTCGGAAACACCGGATAAGCCTTCCAGAGGCTGGGATGCGGCATGCAACAGGGTATGTACATATGCAGTTTTTAAAGATAGAAAATCTAAAAAAGAATTCTTAGCAATGAATCTTCATTTTGATCATGTTGGAAATGTTGCAAGAGTGAAATCTGCGGAGTTGATTCTTAAAAAAATAAAAGAATTGAATCCTGGAAATCTGCCTTTAACTTTAAGTGGAGACTTCAATTTAACAGACAACAGTGAGCCTATAAAGATTATTTCCCAAAATCTGAAGGATAGTTTTTATAACTCTGAAACCCAACACTATGGTCCAAAAGGGACATTCACCGGATTTAATGTCAATGAAATTCCTAAAGACCGAATTGATTATATTTTTGTAAAGGGAATGAAAATAAAATCTCACAGGCATATTAATGACAGAAGAGAAAACCTGCTGTATCCTTCGGATCATTTTCCGGTTATTGCAGAGCTTTCATTATAAATCTAATCTTCTTTATTCGGAAAAATAATTTCAAATCCAATTCCTCTCAGGGATTGGATTAGCTTTTGTCTTAATAGGGCTAGAACAACAAAAAAACTGATAAACAAGGGTGGATGTAAAAAACATACGTTAAAATTTGCTAATATCAGTATCTGTGCGGTGATTAATTATATTTCTCTGTTACATTTTACCTAATTTTGAGACTTATTTTTAAAAAATAGATATGAAGAGATTGCTTTTTGGATGTTTAATGGTTGCTTCAGCACACTATTTTTCAGGACAAGAACTATACATACCAAGAAATGTAAAAAAAGCATATGAAAATGGGACGCGTGATATTTCCGGGGCTCCGGGTAAAAATTACTGGCAGAATAAAGGGATATACAATGTAGAAGTAAAAGTAGATGATAATACAAAAATCGTTTCCGGAAAAGAAACGATTACTTATAGTAACAATAGCCCCGGCGATTTACACTCTTTAGCCATAAGGTTTGTCAATAACCTTCATAAGCCACAAGCTCCGAGATCAGGCTTTGTATCCAAAGACTTTCTATCTTCAGGATTGCATATCAAATCTTTTATTGTAAATGGGGAAAAATATAACATAAACAGTGATGATTGGGGAACTGTTGCAAGTGTAAAGCTGCAAACCGCTATTAAATCGAAATCAAAATCAGAAATTAAAATAGAGTGGGAATATCCATTGTCTGTAAAAAGTGAAAGAGAAGGACAGATTGATCCTGAAACATTTTATGTTGCTTATTCTTTCCCAAGAATTTCAGTGTATGATGATTATAATGGCTGGGATATGCTGCCACATTCGGACAGGCAAGAATTCTACAATGATTTTAATGATTATAATTTTGCAATCATTGCACCCAAAAATTATGTGGTTTGGGCAACGGGAGAATTTCTCAATCCCGAAGCTGTTTTACAGCCTAATTATTTAAAAAGATACAAGACATCTCTGAGGAGCGATCAGGTTGTTCATATTGCAAGCCAGGAGGAAATGAAATCAGGAAAGGTAACTAAGCAGAATAAGTGGAATACCTGGAAATTCAAAGCCGCTAATATCACGGATTTTTGTTTCGCCTTGAGTAATCATTATGTATGGGATGGGGCAAGTGTTCAGCTCAAAACAAAACGAGCAAGTGTGCAGTCTGCATACAAAGCAGGTGCTAAAGATTTTGAACATTATGTAGACTGGATGCGTTATAACCTTGATTGGTATTCTAAAAACTGGCCGGGCGTGGAGTATCCATATCCTGTAATGACTGCTGTTCAGGGATATGCTGATATGGAATATCCAATGATGATTAATGATAACAGTATTCCGGATAATTTTGAAGATGCGAGATTAACGGCAGATCATGAAACTGCTCATACCTATTTCCCTTTTTATATGGGGATCAATGAAACACGATATGCTTTTATGGATGAGGGTTGGGCAACAACCCTCGAATATCTGATTGGAATTGATGAGAATGGTGAAGCTAAAGCAAAGGATTTTTATAAAAATTTCAGGGTAAAGAAATGGATCAATGATCCTTCTGCCGAACAGGATCAGCCCATTATTACCATGAGTACACAGGTAAGTGGAGCAGGATATGGGAATAATTCTTATGTAAAGGCATCTCTGTCTTATCTGGCTTTAAAAGATTATCTTGGGGATGATCTGTTTAAAAAAGCATTACACCATTATATGAACAATTGGAATGGAAAACATCCGATTCCATGGGATTATTTTAATTCTATGAATACAGGATCAGGGAAAGATTTGAACTGGTTCTGGAATAATTGGTTCTATACAAACAATTATATCGATCTCAAAATTACAAAAGGAACTCAGGAGAACGGATTGCTTACAATAAATATTGATAATGTCGGAGGTTTTGCAATTCCTTTTGATGCTGTAATAACTTATGACGACGGAGGAATTGAAAGTCTTCATTTTACACCTTCATTATGGGAGAAAAATCAAAAACAGGCAGTTCTTACGATTCCTGTAAAAAATAAAGTAAAATCGATCAAACTTGATGGGGATATTTTTATGGATTATACTCCTGAAAATAATTCTAAAAATTTATAATCAAAAAGCCTTCAGTATTCTGAAGGCTTTTTGATTATTAGAAATAAGCTGTTAATCTTAATCCAATCGTTATATATCTAACTTTTTCTTTAGCAAAAGAAGTGTTGAATACTTCGTTCATTTCTTCGTCGTCTTTCACCAGGTCGCTAAAGTGGTAATTCATCGTGGACTTAATCTGGTTGTATTCGGCGTAGGCGGTAATCCCGAGTTCAGGATTGAATTTATAAGTAATAGCACTTCCTAAATTAAGCCTGAAAGCCTTTGAAGGTTTATAAGTTGCCAGCTCCAATTGATTGTCTGGAGTGCCAATATGCTCACTTTTAACAAAAATTTTTCCGCTTGCAGGTATTGAATAGCCACCTGTAGCTTTTAACATGACTTCCCAGTTTTTTGCAAATTCATGAGAAAAATATGGACCCAAACCAAAATTGAGAAATCCTAATGACTGAGTCGTGATATCAAAGTTTTCATAGTGTTCCTCATCATCCAAAGTAAGTCTTTGAGGTTTGATCGGGAAACTACTAAAGCTAAGATCTCCTCCAATTCCCCATTTTTTTGAAAAAAAATAGGCTCCTTCTAATCCTGCATCAAAACCAACCTGCTTTCTGTTATCGAGCTCAGATTCTTTCAAGAAGTTCGTGGTAGCGAGTGCTGATCCCACTTTTATAGACAGAAAAGAAGGATATCCGTTACTTTCTATCCTGGAAAGCAGGCTTAGATTATCTCCTTTATTCTTGTAAAATTTATCAATGAAAAAATATCCTAATTCAGTAGAAATAATCCCTACTCCTGCACCCGCAAGAATATCAGGCATCCAATGTCTGTTATTCAGGTTTCTTCCAAGTCCTGTCAATGTAGCTGCGCCATATCCTCCAATACTGTAAGCCGGATTTACGAGTCCATACTCCTTGTGTAGAAAGCTGGCGTTGGCAAAAGCCATTGCAGCGTGCCCGGATGGAAAAGAGTTTTTGGCTGATGCATCCGGACGTTCAACTTTAGATGTGTACTTTACAGAATTGACGATGATTCCCATAATAGCTAAACTTGTGGCATAAGATAAAGTAGCTCTTCCAATATTATTACGTCCTTTAATTCCCGCTAACTTCAAACCGTACACCGTAGCAGCAGGAGCATATTGAAGGTAATCGTCAAAACTAGCCTTAAAATCCGGCAGATATCGATTTCTGATGTCACGGATGTTTTTACGCTCACCCCAGGTAGCTGCTGAAGCGGTAAATAATAATGTTGGGGCAATTGATTTTTGGACCCATTCTTTTTTTAAGAAAGGTACCTTCTCTGAAAGTGCGGGAGGTTCTGAAATAGAATGAGAGAGATTGTTTTCTTGCTGAAGAGTATCCTGTGCCTTGTATAGGCATAAGGTAAGCAGCATAAAAAATGCTAATACTAATTTATTCATCATTGTGTGTTTTTTATTTTAAATTTTAAAATTTGCCAAAAATATAAAAAAAAACCTTTCTCAAAACTGAGAAAGGCTTTTTTAACATATTAAGAAAACTTATAATACTCTTAAACCTGCTCTAGGACCAGAAGAACTTACAACTGCCTGCATTCTTGTTTTTTGCCCTGCAGAGAACATAAACATTGCAGCATCATCTACATAGTCCATATAGTTCATGAACATAATAGATCTTGATACCCCACTACAAGTATTGTATACAGGATATGTAGGTTTGTTATAATTAGCTCCTGTTTGTGTAGGTGTATCCGCTACCTGATCGTTTCCGCAATTTGCATCACCCCAGATATGTCTAAGATTTAAATAGTGTCCTACTTCATGAGTAGCCGTTCTTCCCAAATTGAAAGGAGAAGATGCTCCTGTTTTTCCAAAATAAGGAGCTGCAATCACCACCCCATCATTCCATAATCCTGCTGATTCAGGGAAGGTCGCATATCCAAGAACTTGTCCCATGCTGCCTACTACCCAGATGTTGAAATAGTTGGTAGGATTGGTGGCGTCAATACCTCCGGAAGAAGCTTTTTTCATGGCATCATTAGTGCTCCAGCTTGTTTTAGTTGTAGATTTTCTTACGGTATTTGCTAGTCTGAATCTCACTTTTACATCTCCTGATTTTACAGATTGAAATTCTGTTGGTATTTTATTTACATCACTGTTCGTACCTCCGTAGTCAGCATTAAGAACAGCAATTTGCTCTGCTATTCTGGCATCAGAAACATTTTGTGCAGAAGTATTGTACAATACATTTACTACCACAGGAATTTCAACAGTACCATCTGCAAGAACTTTCCCCATTTTAATTGCGTTTGCAAATCTTTCAGTATTCGCTTCAATAGCTGCATACTTTTGTCTGAGTTCAGGATTGTTCTGAAGTGTTTGCTTTCTGATTTCTTCTGAAGGACAAGATCTTCTGTTGGCTAAATCTGAAGCAGTTGCAGATTTGTTTGCAGTCTCTTCACCTTGATTTGAAACATTGTCGCTGTTACAAGCGGACATGAATCCTAATGCCAGGATTCCAAATAATAGTTTTTTCATAGTTTCTATAAATTTATTTGTGGAAAAACGAAATTATATTATTTTGGGTGAGTTTGCAAAATCTCATTTTTATGAATTGCTATTATTTTATGGGTTTTTATAACTTTTAATTCAGTAATTTATTTCCTTTTATGGTGATTTTATACTTTACTGGCGGTGTTTTCGTGTTTTTACTCATTTTCATAATTTCCATATCTGAATCTTTATTTTGTTTATAATCATGTAAGTAAAATTGATATTCATTGCATAATTAATAAAACGTATTATGGGAAGGTATGATTTACTGCTCTTCGAATGTTTTGTCCTTCTTTTGCCAGTATTTACAGTGTAAAAAGTCCCTTTCTGAATTTCAAAAAGGGACTTTTTATAATTTAAATTGGAAAAGGTTTTTAATCGGTAAGCAATTCGAGAAACTAGTCGAATCCATTTTTCATGGCGAAAACAGCGAGTCCCACACGGGTTTTCAAATCTAATTTTTCACAAAGCTGGTCTCTGTAACTTTCCACAGTTCTTGGACTGCAGCACATTTTATCAGCTATTTCTTTATAACTTAGTTCAGTAACTGTATATTTCAGGAATTCTTTTTCACGCTCAGAAATCCGCACTGTATCTTTAGATTCAGTTTCATTGTTCAGATTAGAAAATATAATGCGTGACGCCCATTCCGGATAAAAGAATCCTTCCGTATTTAATTTCACAAGAGCTGTTTCCAGTTCTTTAGGGTGGGTGTTTTTTAATAAATACCCTTTTGCCCCGTTTTTTATCATTTTGATGACGCTTTTGTCATCCCCTTGCATGCTCAAGGCCATTACTTTAATATCAGGGTGGTTTTCTTTGAGCCATAACACGGTTTCGAAACCATCCATAATTGGCATGCTGATGTCGAGTAAGATAATATCAGGAATTTTATTGTTATTTTCGAATTTCTGAATAAGATCTTTTCCGTTTTCACAGACATAAATAACTTCAAAATCTTTAAAGTTGTCAATAATACCTTCCAATGCCTTCGCAATAAGGATGTGGTCGTCAACGATAACAATTGTTTTTTTCATGGCTGTCTTTTTAGTGTAATATTAACGGTTGTTCCTTTGTTCTTTAAACTTTCCAGAGTGAAGTCTGCTCCTATGATTTCCGCTCTGTTTTTCATATTGGTTAATCCAATGCCATTAGATCTTATGTTAGTCCTGTCAAATCCGATACCGTCATCCTGGATATTCAGTTCCCAAAGTGCTTCATTCGAAGTATTGAGGTTAATGAAAATATTTTTGCAGTGGGCATGCTTTATACTGTTCTGAATAAATTCCTGGGTGATTCTCAAAAGTACATTCTTATGTACGAATCCCAGATCCAGTTGTTTAAAATTATGTTTAAAGCTTACATTACATTTTTTAAAAGCATTGGTGTTGTCGACTTCTTCCTGAATTAAGGTTACGATTTCCTTTTGATTGATATTATCATCAGTTAAAGTTTTCGAAAGACTTCTAAGGTCCTGAAGGGATTGGTTGATGATCTGTGATACCTGTTCTATTCTTTCATTGACTTCAGGAACTTTATTTTCGTATAAAAGTTGCTGAGTGTACAAGCTTACTAATGTGAGTTTCTGTCCTATGTTGTCATGAAGTTCACGGCCAATCTGTTGCATAGTAGCCTGTTGGATCTCCAGCTGAGTGGCCAAGAGCTCCTTCTGATGGATTTCATTTTTTATTTCAATTTCATTTAAATACTCTTTTTTTCGCTGTCTGTATTTTCTAATGTATACCATTAGCGCAGCTACGAATAATACAAAGAATACGTTAAATAAAATAATGGTTATTAAAAGTTCCGTTTTCCCCATATGAATGAAGCTGAAAATAATAAATACATGATAATATCTGAAATCTGTGAGTAATTGCAATAAATACTCCAGATTTCCCGGTTGTCATAATATAGAAGTGTATAAAATGTAAAAAATGGAAGTGTTCCAATATAAAATAATGTTACTCCCAGATTTATATAAAACATTTTATTGTTACTGAAATTGATTATATCTTCAGAATTCACCTGTTTATAGTACTCCATGATAACTAAAATCATTAAAAGTAAACACCCAAAAGTATAATTAAATGAATAAATTATTTTACTTTCCTTAAAATACAGTTCACTGGGAATAAATGAAATCAGATAAAATAATGAAAGGATCCCGAATAGTTTTCTATTGTTGAATGATTTTGCAGCATATAACCAATAGAAAAACAAAAATTCCATGGGGATTACAAAATAATTATAATATTTGATTTTTGAAAATAAGGAAAAATTTCCATACCTGCCAAAAGACTCAAATATAAAAATTGCTATCAAATATATTGAAAAGTACTTCCAGTATTGATTTTTTAATGACTTTAGAAAAAAAATCGAAACTAAAGCGGATAAACCTTCTGTACAATATAATGAATAGTCCAGTACACTTCGCAATGAATCCATTTTTTACTTAATAGTTTTGAACAATTGGAGAATCAGGAGGAATTAAGCTTCCGTGGTTTTGTGCTAGTCCGCCTTCTTCTTCAATAGGATCTGTTGTATTTCGAGATTTTAATGCCATAGCGATTACCTGACCATTGGAATTGGATGGATTGAAATCGTAATGTAAAATCTTTCCGTTTTTGTCTTCTTTTTTTAGAGTGGGAACCATTATTAAAGTATGTCGTTCAGCGTACTCTTTTGGAACAGTATGACTTTCCATAATTGTCCAATTGTCAATCTTAGGATAAGCAGCATAATAAAATCTAATACCCAAATCACTTTCACTGGTTGCGGGATTCACTTTCTTAGCTTCTGTTTCAAGATCGTTAATGAATTTTTTCAATTTAGGCAAGTCAAACCAGATAGAATCTGCATCAGTCATTTCAAGAGTAGAATTAATTGCTTTCAGTTGATTATTACGGTAATTATTAATCAGCTCCTGAATAAAGACATTACTCATAGTGTTTGGAAGACTTAGTGTCTCCACATCACCTTCGAGAATAGGTTTTGTTTCCATAATGTTAGTTTTTTAAACACAGTGTTAGTTAGTAATGCAAATCTCGGAAAAATTTTAGGTTAAATGACAGGGATTTCTCCTATTTGTTATCCGTGATTTTACGGGAAGATGGATTTTCTTTATAAAATGGTAATTTTTTGGTGAAAAAATTGATGTTTCGAATCTTAATTAGATTTTATTTTTATGTTAAAATAAATGCTTATTATATTATAATTATTAATAATTGAATATATTTACTTGTAGAAAAAAAAATAATTTTGAAAACAAAACTTTTTAGCATTGCCATATTGGGACTTTTATCGGTTGGAATGTTATTTCAATCATGCAACAGTGATAATGAAAGTGAAGCATCAAGCGATAAAGTAATTTCTCAAAATTACAAGGACCGATTAATTGATAGTAAAACAGCTCAGGCGCTGGCAGATACTTATCTCACTAATAACTACGCTGTATTATTAGGGGGACGAACAGCTAGGGGATTGTCAGCCGAAGATGCAAGACAGGTAATTTATCCAATAGAAATTTTGGAAGCGTTTATTGCAAATGTAGAAGAGAAAGCAGGGCAAGATGCATTAATTGGGGTTAATATCGGACAATACCCTTCTTCCGAAAAAGTGGACGCTCATCAGAGAGAAGATTATAAAGGATATCAGACTATGTATCTAATGTCTTACAAAACTCCTGCAGATACTGTTTCTGCGGCTAATTGTGTAGAGGCAATGAATCATGGTAGTATTATTCCTCCTGATGCGACAGCAGATAAAAATGATATCTTAGATAAGAATATTAATAATTATCTCATTGCTAATGAAACAGCTTCACTTTTAGACAAAACCTATGCATTAAACAATGAAAAGACGTTGGATGCAAAAGGGATTGAAGTTAAAAAGCAATATTTTTATAGTATTGGTTTATTGAAGGGATATCTTCAATATGTAAAAGAACAGGCTGTGATTAATGGTATTACTGACGTGAATATTGCAATTAATATGGGACAGAATAGCTTCAGTTCGGGCGCTGTGAATAAAGGGAAGCAAAAGGCAGGAAGCCAATGTATCTTTTTTACAGCATTTCCTAAGGGAAATGATGCAAATAGTAAAAATTTGAATATTCTAAATAATCTCCCGGCTCTTAAATAACTTTGATGTCCGGATAAAAATAAAAAAGCGGTAGAAATAATAATTTCTACCGTTTTTTTTACACTTGAATCTTTTTTGATATCGTTATGTGTTACTTTCATAGCGTTGTCCAGATGTTATGTCAATGTGAATTAACAAAAATAAGTGCTGTAGATTTTGTCTACAGCACTTACTACAAAAATAATATATATGAAAAAAACTATTTATTTTTCCGCCGGTCTGAAAACCAGACCTGTTTCATCGAAATAATCCAAAGTGATTCGGTCTCCGTCATTTACATTTCCGGCCAGAATCTCGCGGGATAGTTTATTTAAAACTTCCTGCTGGATAACTCTCTTTAAAGGTCTTGCACCAAAAGCAGGATCATATCCTTTATTCATTAAATAATCTACGGCATCCTGAGTTGCTGTCATGATAATATTTCGTTTTGCTAACATATCATTAAAGCCTCGCAACTGATACTGAACAATTTTTCCAATTTCCTTTTTTCTTAAAGGCTGGAATAATACAATCTCATCAATTCTGTTTAAGAACTCCGGACGAAGAGTTTGCTTTAATAAGTCAAAAACTTCTTCTTTTGTTTTCTCTACGATTTCATCCTGATTGGCTTCAGTAATGTTTTCAAAATTTTCCTGAATCAAATGTGAGCCCAGGTTAGAAGTCATAATGATAATTGAGTTTTTAAAGTTGACAACTCTGCCTTTGTTGTCTGTCAAACGACCATCATCCAAAACCTGCAATAAGGTATTGAAAACATCAGGGTGGGCTTTTTCAATCTCATCCAAAAGAACAACTGAATAAGGTCGTCTTCTCACTGCTTCTGTAAGTTGTCCTCCTTCATCATATCCTACATATCCGGGAGGCGCTCCTACTAATCTGGAAACAGAATGACGTTCCTGATATTCACTCATATCTATTCGGGTCATATTGTTCTCATCGTCGAATAAAAATTCAGCCAGCGCTTTTGCTAACTCTGTTTTACCGACACCTGTTGTACCGAGGAAAAGAAAGGATCCTATTGGTTTTTTCTCATCACTCAATCCTGCACGGTTTCTTCTGATCGCATCAGAAACAGCCTGAATGGCTTCTTCTTGTCCTACAACCCTGTGATGAAGTTCTGTTTCAAGGTGCAGCAATTTCTCCCTTTCCGATTGTAAAAGTTTTGTTACAGGAATTCCTGTCCACTTAGCAATTACTTCGGAGATATTTTCTGCAGTTACCTCTTCTTTTATTAATTCGTTCTGATGATTTTGCATTTCAAGTTCCAGCTTCTGCAAGTCATCTTCTTTTTCTTTGATTTTTCCATATTGGATTTCTGCTACTTTGGCATAATCTCCAGCTCTGGAAGCTCTTTCCGCTTCTAGTTTTAAAGATTCAATATCTTTTTTAATCTGTGTAAGATCTTCACTTTTTTGTTTTTCTTTCAACCATTTTGCATTAATCTCATTTCGTTGTTCGGAAATTTTTGAAATATCTTCTTTTAAATGGTCAATTTTGGTCTGATTGCCTTCTCTTGAAATAGCAGCCAGCTCAATTTCCATCTGCATAAGCTTTCTATCCAAGACATCAAGCTCTTCGGGTTTGGAGTTGATTTCCATTCTCAACTTGGCAGAAGCCTCATCAATAAGGTCAATTGCTTTATCCGGTAAGAATCGGTCTGAGATGTATCTTTGAGACATTTCAACTGCTGCAATAATAGCCTCATCTTTGATTCTTACTTTATGATGCGCTTCGTATTTATCTTTAATTCCACGTAAAATAGAGATCGCAGATTCTGTATCCGGCTCTTCCACCATTACTTTCTGAAAACGTCTTTCAAGGGCTTTGTCCTTTTCAAAATATTTTTGATATTCATTCAAGGTAGTGGCACCTATTGCTCTTAATTCTCCTCTTGCCAAGGCGGGTTTTAAAATATTTGCTGCGTCCATAGCGCCTTCACCACCACCAGCTCCTACTAATGTGTGGATTTCATCAATGAAAAGAATAATTTGTCCGTCAGACTTTATTACCTCATTAACGACAGACTTCAAACGCTCTTCAAATTCTCCCTTATATTTTGCTCCGGCGATTAATGCTCCCATATCTAATGAATATAAAGTTTTATCCATCAGATTTTCAGGAACGTCTCCGTTAATAATTCTATGTGCAATCCCTTCTGCAATTGCAGTTTTACCTACACCTGGTTCTCCAATTAGGATCGGATTGTTTTTTGTTCTTCTGGAAAGAATCTGTAATACACGACGGATTTCTTCATCACGTCCGATTACCGGATCCAGTTTTCCTTCTGCTGCTAATTCATTAAAATTTTTAGCATATTTATTGAGAGATTGGTAAGTTTCTTCTGAACTTGCAGAATTTGCTTTGCTCCCTTTTCTTAATTCCTTAATAGCGCCTTCCAGTAAGCTTTTGGTAACCCCCATATCTTTAAGCATTTTAGAAACTTCAGATGAAGTATCCAAAAGTGACAGCCATAAGTGTTCGATTGTTACATACTCATCACCCATTTTCTTTGCAATGTTCGGCGCATCCAATAGGACTTTATTTGCTGATTGTGAGAGATAAATATTACCTCCCTGAACTTTAGGAAGTCTTTCTAAACTTTCACGGTTTCTCTCTCTTACCAAAGATGCATCGGCTTCCGATTTTTTCAGTAAAAAAGGTGAAATATTTTCATCTACCTGAAAGATTCCTTCCAGTAAATGTTGAGGTTCTATGCTTTGATTACCCAATTCCATAGCAACTTGCTGGGCTGCCTGAATGGCTTCTTGTGATTTTACAGTATATTGATTTAAATTCATATTTTATATTTTTGGGTTGACTTAAAGTGTATAGATTTTAGACATCAGATTTCAGACCATTCAGACTTTGAATTAAATTTAATTTCTTAAATCCGTATCTAAAGTCTGATGTCCTTGATCTAATTTAATCATTTAATTCGGGTCGTATAACACAAAAAGTGTTCAATTATTGAATTTATAAATAAATTGGACAAAATTTCCGAATATTGTATTTTTAACACTGAGGTAACTAGACAAAATTTCCATTTTCATCATATCATCTGTAAATTTTGACATTCTTTTTTATTTTGAAATCAGATTAAAAGAGGTATGTAAAACTTTTATGAGGCAAAAAACAACAGTTTGGATCAAAAAAGTTACTTTTGCAATCTACTGATGGAGCTTAAAGAAAAACAAAAGAAAATATTAGACGAAGCCGTTCAGCTTTTCAAAGAGAAAGGCTATATGGGAAGTTCTGTAAGAGATCTGGCAACTCAATTGAATATAAAAGCTGCCTCTCTCTATGCACATATACGTTCTAAGGAAGAAATCCTTGAATGGATTTGCTTTGGTATTGCTCAGGATTTCTTTGTTGAGCTTCAGGAAGTATTGAACACAGATATCAAACCCAGTGATAAGCTGAATTTATTTATTGATAAACACTTATCTGTTGTTCTCAAAAATCCCGATGTTACTCATATTTATTCCAACGAATGGAAACATCTTGAGGAAAGGCTTCCTGAATTTGTTGAGTTGAGGAAAAAATATCAACAGGAAGTCGAACAATTAATTTCCGGGATCTATAAGGCCGAAAATTGGGAATTAAAATCCCCATCCTTTACTACAAGGTTTATTCTTCATACACTCAATAATTCTTATTTCTGGTTCAAAAGAAACACAGGATCAAATGTAGAGATCACTGATGAAATCAGGAATAAGATACTCTTTGGACTGCTTGGAAATCAAAAGAGATAAAAAAATTACCGTTCTGGTTATTTAGAATCATTCAAAATATGATTAAAATCATAAAAATTTTGTCAGCTTCCAAAATCTTTTTAAATTTACACCTAACAAATGTTAGTTAGTTTTATGGATTTTTCAGTTGAATATTTAGAGCTCGACCAGCTTAGGGAGCTCCAGTCCAAAAGATTGGTAGATCTTGTAGGTTATCTTGAGGAAAGATCAGATTTTTATAAAAGAAAATTTAATGAAGCGGGAATATCACCTCAGGAAATAAGGTCGATTGAAGATATTTCGAAATTACCCATTACTTATAAACAGGATTTGCGGGATCACTATCCATTTGGATTATTTACGGTTCCGAAGAATGAATTACAGAGAATACATTGTTCAAGTGGAACTACAGGAAAACCAACGGTAGTAGGATACACGAAGGAAGATGTTGATCTTTTCAGCGAGGTGGTTGCAAGGTCTTTGAACGCAGCAGGAGCCCAACCTGGGATGCAATTGCATAATGCATACGGTTATGGAATTTTTACCGGCGGATTAGGTCTGCATTATGGAGCTGAAAAGCTTGGAATGAGTGTTCTTCCTATTTCGGGGGGAATGACAACGAGACAAGTGGATTTGATAATGGATTTTAAGCCTGAAGTAATTTGTTGCTCACCTTCGTATGCTTTAACAATAGCTGATGAATTTGCTAAAAGAGGAATTTCTGCTGATGAAATCAGTTTAAAGTATGCTGTGTTGGGTTCTGAACCATGGACAGAAATCATCAGACATCACATTGAAGAGAGGCTGGGGGTTCATGCGACTAATATTTATGGATTAAGTGAGATTATCGGACCCGGAGTATCGATGGAGGATTTCGAAGAAAAAGGTGGTTCCTATATCTGGGAAGATCATTTTTATCCCGAAATTTTGGATCCGAATACAAAACAACCGGTTCCATTTGGAGAAGAAGGCGTACTGGTGATTACCACTTTGACGAAAAAAGCGATGCCACTTCTAAGATATTGGACAAATGACATTACAAGTCTTTACTATGATGAGAGTGGAAAAAGAACGATGGTAAAAATGAGACCTCTTATCGGAAGAGCTGATGATATGCTGATTGTAAGAGGGGTAAATGTTTATCCAAGCCAGATTGAAGAAGCTTTTTCACATGTAGAAGGAGTCGTACCAAATTACTATCTTACACCTATCGAAAAGGAGCAAATGTGCGTTGCTTTAGACATTGACCTGGAAATAGATAATGATTTTATTAAATCTCATCAACTTGAAATAAATACCGATGATTATCTTATTTTTGTCGGAAATTTTGGAAAAAATATTGAAAACGAAATAAAGAAACGGGTAGGAATAACCACAAAAGTGAAAATCCACACTCAGGATAGCTTACCTAAATGCGAAGGTGGAAAAATTAATAGAATACTAAAGAAAAAATGAATTCATTTTATAAACTAAAAACGGTAAAAGTTCAGAAAGATACCGATGACGCTGTGAATGTAGCAGTGGAAATTCCTGATGAACTAAAAGATAAATTCAGATTCAAGCAGGGGCAATACCTTAACTTCCGGATGATGATCGACGGAAATGAGGAGAGACGTTCTTATTCTATCTGCAATGCTCCAAGTGAAAAAAGCAATACATTGGAAGTATTGGTCAAACTTTTAGAAGGTGGAAAGGTTTCAGGATATTTTAATGAACATCTTCATATGGATGAGGTGCTTGAGGTAATGCCACCTATGGGAGGTTTCAATACCACCTATCACCCATCGAATACCAAAACATATGTTGGTCTGGCTGCAGGAAGTGGAATCAGTCCGGTTCTTTCCAATATCAAGGAAAGTCTTTACCAGGAGCCTAATAGTAAGGCATATTTATTTTACAGCAACAGAAGCATGAATCATGTGATGAAGAAAGCGGAGATCGATAAACTGGTTGAGCACTTCAAAGGAAGGCTGAATGTAGTATATCTGGTAAGTCGTGAAAAGCATGAAGATCCTATTTTTGAAGGAAGAATCTCTCCGGAAAAACTGAATCATTTATTTGAAAGATATACCGATATAGATGTTAAAGAAGCTACCTATTTCATTTGTGGTCCTGCAGAAATGATCAAAGGTATTGCTGATTATCTGAAAAAAGAAAAAAAGGTACCTGCTATTCAGGTTTTATTTGAATATTTCACAGCTCCGGATGAAGAAAATTCTGAGGAAATGAGTGATGAATTCAAAGCTATCGCCAATATAGAAAGTATGGTAACGGTGATCATTGACGACGATGAATATTCCTTCCATCTTAATTCTAAAAAAGAGAGTATCTTAGATAAAGCATTAAAAGATCAGTTGCCTGTTCCTTTTGCTTGTAAAGGAGGGGTTTGCTGTACGTGTAAAGCAGAGGTTTTGGAAGGAGAAGTCTTCATGGAAAAAAACTTTGCACTTACCGAAGAAGAAGTAGCCAGAGGTTACGTTCTGACATGTCAATGTCACCCGACAACCAATGTGGTGATGCTTAATTATGATGTTTAAATTGTATTAACGATTAAATGTAAAAAGTATTCATGAATACATTAATACGTTTTACATTTTACAAAAGACAAAAGAAATGGACTTAGAAAAATTTGTTCAATACGTTCACGAAGAAAATAAAGTAGAGCCCAAGGATATTATGCCTGATGATTACAGGAAATTATTGGTTCGTCAGATTTCACAACATGCCCATTCCGAGATTGTAGGAATGCTACCGGAAGCTAACTGGATTTCCAGAGCTCCTTCTTTGAGAAGAAAAATGGCTCTTTTGGCTAAGGTTCAGGATGAGGCAGGGCACGGGTTATATCTTTATGCTGCAACTGAAACTTTAGGAAACGGAACAATCAGGGCAGACAGAGATGCTACTTATGAAGATATGTTGGAAGGAAAGGCTAAATACTCAAGTATCTTTAATTATCCTACACTGAGCTGGGCAGATATTGGAGCTATTGGCTGGCTGGTTGATGGCGCTGCAATTATGAACCAGGTAATGCTGATGGGTAACTCTTACGGACCTTATTCCAGAGCAATGGTAAGAATCTGCAAGGAAGAATCTTTCCATCAGAGACAAGGGTATGAGATTTTAATGGCACTTTGCCGAGGAACAAAACAACAGAAAGAAATGGCTCAGGCAGCGTTAGATCGTTTTTGGTGGCCGGCTCTGATGATGTTTGGACCTAATGATGACAGCTCACCAAATTCGAAGATCTCTATGAACTATAGAGTAAAACGAGAAAGTAACGATAGCCTTCGTCAAAGGTTTATTGACGTTACTGTTTCCCAGGCTGAGTTTTTAGGATTAACGATTCCGGATAAAGATCTGAAGTGGAACGAGGAGAGGGGGCATTATGATTTTGGAGAACTTCCATGGGATGAATTTATGACCATTCTGAAAGGAAACGGACCATGTAATAAGAAAAGATTACAAACTAAAGTAAAGGCACAGCAGGAAAACCTTTGGGTGAAAGAAGCTGCAGCAGCTTTTGCGGAGAAACAACAAAAAGAAGTGATATAAGGTGATGATTTGAAAATGTACTGATTGAAAATTAATTAACACATTTTCAAATTCTCAAATTTTCAAATTTATAATTGACTATGGCAAATTTAGATATGTGGGAAGTGTTTATTCAGACTAAACCGGGATTATCCCACAAACATGCAGGAACAGTGCAGGCACCAACCGCAGAAATGGCTCTTCAGAATGCAAGAGACGTTTATACCAGGAGAAAAGAAGGAACATGCGTTTGGGTTGTTCCCAGCAAATATATTGTAAGTTCAGAAGGTATGGATCAGGAATCATTTTTTGATCCGGCAGATGATAAATTATACCGCCATCCAACCTTCTATGACATTCCTAATGATGTAAAAAATATGTAATTAATAAAGACTTCAGTATATGAGACTTCAGATATGAAAATTAAATATCTGAAATCTGAAATCTGAATCTGAAATCCATCAAAAAATGAATCCATTATATAATTATTTATTAAAATTCGCGGATGATAGTTTCATCATGGGGCAGGGACTATCCGAGTGGTGCGGTGAAGGTCCTTATCTGGAAGAAGATATTGCATTGACCAACATTGCTCTTGATGAACTTGGACAAGCGAATAACTTTTATCAGTATGCTTCAAGAGTAGCTGATAATGGTAAAAGCGAGGATGATCTGGCATTTTTGAGATATGAACATGAATACATCAATGCTCATTGGGTAGAGCTCCCTAATGAAGATTATGCCCAGACAATTCTTAAAGTGTATGTTTTTTCTATCTATCAGAAATTAATGTATGAAGCTTTATCAAATTCTTCAGATGAAGACTTATCCGCGCTTGCCCAAAAATCTTTAAAAGAGGTTAAATATCACTATACTCATGCTTCATCCTGGATGAAAATTTTTGCACAGGGAACAGAAGAAAGTAAAGTACGTCTGATAAAAGCAATTGAAAATATCTGGGAATACACAAAAGGTCTGTTTGCAAAGGTGGAAGGCGAAGATGATCTGATCACTCTTAATATTGTACCTGATGTTGATGCCCTTTATGAGCAGTTTATTGCTGTTACAGAAAAAGATTTTGCTGATTTTGGACTAGAATATCCAACGGATCATTTTATGCAGCCAAAGTCAAGAACAGGTTACCATACCGAGTATTTCGGATATATTCTTTGTGAATTACAATATATGCAGAGAGCATATCCGGGGTGTACCTGGTAGTAAAATAAGATTTATTTGAAAATATACCCCCATTTAAAAATTAAACAATTTTATAATGGATTTTCAAATAGGCAAATGATTAATAAGTAATGAACCAATTATTAAACATATTATCCCAGGTTCCTGATCCGGAAATTCCGGTAATCAATATTGTGGAATTAGGTATTGTAAGAGAGGCAAAAGCTACCAGCGAGAGTTCTTGCGAGGTAATAATTACGCCTACTTATTCTGCGTGCCCCGCTATGTTTACCATTGAGGAAGATATCATGAAAATCATGAAGGAAAACGGGTGGGATGCAAAGGTTGTTACCAAAATGTTTCCAATTTGGACAACGGATTGGCTAACAGATGAAGCAAGAGAAAAACTCCGTGAATATGGAATTACTCCTCCGGAGAAAGGGGCAGATGAGCACCATATAGGGAAACCTAAAAAATGTCCACGCTGTGGTTCTATGCATTCTAAGCAGATCAGCAGATTTGGATCTACATTATGCAAAGCATCATACCAATGTCTGGACTGTTTAGAACCTTTTGATTATTTTAAATGCCATTGATAAATTAATGTACTTGTTATATTTAAGGCATATGGCTATGTAAAGCATAACGAAGCTACTGCCGGATTACTAAGCTGGTAGATGGTTACATTAATTTATATTGTTAAATTAGAGCATTGTTAAATAATAAATTTAAAAACTATGTATACACAACTTGATATCGAGACTCATTTTGATGGAAAACTCAAAATTGCCTACCTGAATCAACCTGAATCATTAAACGCATTAACAAAACCTTCTTTGGCAGATTTGAAAGATTTTATAAAATCCTGTAATGAAGATGAAACGGTAAGATGTGTGGCGATTTCCGGAAGAGGAAGAGCATTTTGCTCAGGACAGAATTTAGATGATGCTTTTGTACAGGGAAATGAACACCATGATCATGATATCATTAGAAAAATAGTAGTGGATTATTACAATCCATTGGTTACAGAAATCACACATTGCAGAAAACCTGTGGTTGCACTGGTAAATGGCCCGGCAGTTGGAGCAGGTGCCATGCTTGCCTTGATCTGTGATTTCGTATTAGCAGTTGACAAATCTTATTTTGCACAGGCTTTTTCAAATATCGGGTTGATCCCTGATACGGGAGGAACTTATTTCCTTCCAAAACTATTGGGAAGACAATTAGCCAATTACCTTGCATTTACAGGAAAAAGATTGTCAGCAGAAGAGTCAAAAGCTTACGGTTTGGTAGCTGAAGTTTTCAACGAAGAGGAATTTATTCCAAAATCAATGGAAATTCTGGAGAAAATGGCCAATATGCCTACCGCTGCTATAAAACTTACTAAAAAAGCATTTGCTCAGTCGTACAACAATACACTCAAAGAGCAACTGGAGTTAGAAGGCGACCTGCAACAGGAAGCTGCAGAAACAGAAGATTTCATAGAAGGTGTAAACGCCTTTTTACAAAAAAGAAAACCTGATTATAAGGGAAGATAATTAATTTGAGAATGGGCTAATTTGAAAATTTGAAAATGAGAGATGACAAAGAAAATATCATTGTAAATAAGACTTTTGACTTTGCATTGAACATTATTGAATTTTCTGAAGAACTATATAAGGCTAACAGATTTCCATTGGCAAACCAGATTTTTAAATCAGGAACTTCAATTGGGGCTAATGTTAGAGAAGCTCAAAATGCAGAAAGCAAGGCCGATTTTATTCATAAATTAAAAATCGCTGCTAAAGAAGCTGAAGAAACAGAGTATTGGCTCTTGTTATGTTCTCAATCTCAATATTTAAAATCTCCGGATGAAAAAATACGATCAGATTTAAAAGAGATTGTGTTAATCTTATCTAAAATTATTTCAAGTTCAAAAGCTTAAGTAATTTTCAAATTAGCTCATTTTCAAATTTTCAAATTTAAAATATGAATGTAGGAATTATCGGTGCCGGAACTATGGGAATAGGCATCGCACAAGTAGCAGCAACAAATAGCTGTAAAGTTTGGGTATATGATGCCAACTCAAAACAGGTAGAAACGGCAACGCTAGGTTTGGAAAAAACATTAACCAAACTAGTAGATAAACAGAAGATTTCAGCTGAAAAAATGACCGAAATTCTGGCTAATGTCTCTATCGCTACAGAACTGAAAGATTTCAAAGACTGTGAATTAGTCATTGAAGCAATCATTGAAAACAAAGAAATTAAAACTAAAGTTTTCGCAGAACTGGAAAATCATGTTTCCGAAAACTGTATTATAGGTTCCAATACATCGTCCATTTCTATCACATCTCTTGGCGCAGAATTGAAATATCCTGAACGTTTTATCGGAATCCACTTTTTCAACCCTGCACCTCTGATGCCTTTAGTTGAAATTATTCCTTCGTTATTAACAGAGAAGTCTTTAGCAGAGAAAATGTATCACCTCATGAAAGATTGGGGAAAGGTTCCGGTTATTGCTAAAGATATTCCAGGATTTATTGTTAACAGAATTGCACGTCCTTTCTATGGTGAAGGATTGAGAATCGTTGAAGAAAATATTGCTACACCAGAGCAGGTAGACGATGCCATGAGGACCTTAGGAAACTTTAAAATGGGACCTTTTGAATTAATGGATCTCATTGGAGTTGATGTTAATTTTTCAGTTACAACAACTGTTTATAAGGATTATTTTAATGATCCGAAATATAAACCTTCCTTGTTACAGCAACGTATGTCTGAAGCAAAACTTCATGGAAGAAAGACCGGAAAAGGTTTTTTTGATTATAGTGAAGGAGCTCAGAAACCGATTGCTCGAAAAGATGATGCGTTGTATGAGCAGATCTTCTTAAGAATCATCTCCATGCTGATCAATGAAGCTGTAGAAGCTAAAAGATTAGGTGTAGCGAATGATGAAGACATCGAGCTGGCAATGCAAAAAGGAGTCAACTATCCGAAAGGTTTATTAAGCTGGGGGAGAGAAATAGGATATACAAAAATCTCGGAAACCCTGCAGAACCTTTATAACGAATATCAGGAAGAAAGATACCGACAAAGCCCTTTATTAAATAAGCTTGCTTAATTTGAAGGATAAAACTATTATAATGGATTTAGATATTTTCGGAGCAGAATTAAAGCAGAGGCTTTTGATGGAAAAAGAATACCTGGTCCGGGAATGTTCTTTGATCAAAGATGATCAGGAAAGGTTGGAATTGCTGGGGAAATTTAATGATAAATATAAGGAGGCGATCAAGAGGATAGCTGATGAAAATAATTTCGATCTGAATGCTTCGTATCCTTCCGAAGACTTTTCATATGAACATATGATTCTAGGTAAAACTATGGGGATTTATGATGTATTGGTTGAAGAATTATATGAAGAAATAACAAGTATAAACTAAAAATGAATCCAAAACAAATTGCAGATTATATGCTCGGTCAGGATTATTTTTCCCAATGGATGAATATCAGAATGATTGAGGTGAAAGAAAATTATTGTCTAATAGAAATGCCTATTAAAAAAGATATGATTAACGGACTTAAGACGGTCCATGGAGGGGTGACGTTTGCTTTTGCAGATTCTGCACTGGCCTTTTCATCAAATAATTCCGGGGACGCTGCAGTTGCGTTAAATTGTATCATCAATTTTACTAAAGCAGGAAAAGAGGGTGATATCTTTAGGGCAGAAAGTAAGCTGGTTAACGATACCCGGAAAACTGCTGTTTATGATATTCAGATCACCAATCAAAATGAAGAGCTTATTGCAAAATTTGTAGGAACAGTATATAAGATCGGAAAAAAAGTAACAGAATTATAAAATCAGACATAAGACTCAGATATCTGATTAAAAACGAGTGAAATCTTTTTGTCTGGTATCTCAAAATCTAAATAAAAAATGAACAACGTATACATTGTAGATTATATCAGAACTCCTATTTCAAAATTACAGGGAGGATTATCAGAAGTAAGAGCTGATGATTTGGCATCAATTGTTATCAAAGAAATTGTTGCAAGAAATCCCGAAGTTCCGGTAGAAGAAATTGAAGACGTTATTTTCGGGTGTGCTAATCAGGCGGGTGAAGATAATAGAAATGTTGCAAGGATGGGTCTTTTACTGGCTGGTCTTCCTTATAAAATCGGAGGAGAAACTGTCAACAGACTATGCGCTTCCGGAATGTCCGCCGTGGCAAACGCTTTTCGTTCAATAGCTGCTGGAGAAGGAGAAATTTATATTGCAGGAGGAGTAGAGCATATGACCCGTTCACCGTATGTGATGTCAAAACCAAGTGCTGCTTTCGGAAGAGACAGCCAGATGTTTGATACTACTTTCGGATGGCGTTTTATCAACCCTAAAATGAAAGAACTATATGGTGTTGATGGAATGGGAGAAACTGCCGAAAATTTAGCAGATATACATCAGATCAATAGAGAAGATCAGGATAAATTTGCCCTTTGGTCTCAGCAGAAAGCAACAAGAGCTCAGGAAAGCGGAAGACTGGCAGAAGAAATTGTAAAAGTTGAAATTCCTCAGAGAAAAGGTGATCCAATCATTTTCGAAAAAGACGAATTTATTAAACCTTCTTCATCTATGGAGGGATTGGCAAAACTTCGTCCGGCTTTCAGAAAAGAAGGAACAGTTACAGCAGGAAACGCTTCGGGAATGAATGACGGAGCTGCTGCTTTAATTTTAGCGAGTGAAGAAGCGGTTAAAAAGTATGGTCTTAAGCCAAAAGCAAAGATTTTAGGATCCGCAGTAGCAGGTGTTGAACCAAGAATCATGGGAATAGGACCGGTAGAAGCAACTCAAAAACTACTGAAAAGATTAAACCTTTCTCTTGAAGATATGGATATCATCGAGTTGAATGAAGCATTTGCAGCACAGGCACTGGCCGTAACTAGAAGTTTAGGGTTGAAAGATGATGATGAAAGAGTAAATCCAAATGGAGGTGCCATTGCAATAGGCCATCCACTGGGAGTTTCAGGAGCAAGAATCGTAGGTTCTGCAGCAATGGAGCTTCATAAACAGGATAAGAAATATGCGTTGTGTACCCTTTGTATAGGTGTAGGACAAGGATATGCGATGGTAATTGAAAAAGTATAATTAATTTGGAAGTGAGTTAATTTGAGAATTTGAAAATGCTTAAAGACATTTCTAATTTTCAAATTATCGCATTCTCAGATTTTCAAATTAAAAAAAGATGAATATCTATTCATACCACGGGATTCGTCCCATTATAAAACCTTCTGCTTACATTCATCCGCAGGCAGTCATTATCGGGAATGTAGAAATAGGTGAAGAAGTATATATCGGTCCCAATGCGGTAATCCGTGGGGACTGGGGGAAAATTATCATCAAGGATGGAGCTAATGTGCAGGAGAACTGTACCCTGCATGTTTTTCCCAATATAGAAACGATATTAGAAGAATCTGCACATATCGGACATGGAGCTATTATTCACTCCGGACACATCGGCAAAAACTGTCTGATCGGAATGAACGCTGTGGTAATGGACAAAGCTTATATTGGCGATGAAAGTATTGTCGGAGCATTGGCTTTTGTACCGGCGAATTTCAGATGTGAACCCAGGAAACTGGTTGTAGGAAGTCCTGCAAAAATCATTCGTGATGTTTCCGATGAAATGATTCATTGGAAAACAGAAGGGACAAAGTTATATCAGGAACTGGCAAGAGAGGGAAAAGAAGCTATTCTGCCTTGTGAGCCTTTTACAGAATATGTCCAGCAGATTCCAACGAAAATTGTGGATTACAGTATCTGGGATGATATAAAACAATAACCATACAATTAAATATGATTAAAAAAATTGCACTTGTATGCAGCATGATGTTGACGATGAATAGTGTGTTGTCAGCACAAACTGTTGCTACAAAACCGCTTACAATTGGAGAAGTGAGGACGATTAAGTCTAAAACCTTAAATGAAGACAGGATATTGAATATTTATCTTCCACAAGGATATGACAAAACAAAATCATATCCGGTAATCTATCTGTTGGATGGAAGCATAAATGAAGATTTTATTCACGTGACGGGATTAGTACAATTCTTTAATCAGATGTATTCCATGCCGGAAACCATTGTAGTGGGAGTTGCTAATGTAGATAGAAAAAGAGATTTTACTTTTCATACAGATTTAAAAGACTTGCAGAAAGACTATCCTACCACAGGGCATTCTGATCAGTTTATTACATTTATGGAAAAAGAGCTAAAACCCTATGTTGAAAGCCAGTTTAAAACTACGGAAAAATACCTTTTTGGCCAGTCTCTGGGCGGACTTTTAGCAACGGAAATTCTTTTGAAAAAGCCGGAAATGTTCAATAACTATTTTATTATCAGTCCAAGTTTATGGTGGGATGATGAAAGTCTTTTAAAGCAAGCATCTCAATTACTTTCAAAATCTCCGGATACTAAAAAGTTTGTTTATCTGTCTGTTGGAAAAGGTGAACATCCTGTAATGATAAAAGATGCGGAGACTTTCTACGATGTTTTGAAAAAAGCCGGAAAGAAAAACTGGACATTAGAATATAAAATGATGGAAACAGACAATCATGCTACTATTCTTCACAGAAGTTTATATGAAGGATTGGTGAAAATGTTTCCTTACCAGGAACCGAAGTAAATCAGTTTCACTTGATCGGTGTTCCTAAAAAAATTAGATCGTAATAGTAATTTGGTCATTACTGTGAATACCTTAGGGCTCACTAATTAATTTAAGTAAAAAGTAAAAAACTATATGGAAAAGTTAAAAAACTATATCTACGGACAATGGATAGAAGGGACCGGAAACGGGGTTCCTTTGTACAATGCCGTTACAGGAGAGCAGGTAGCTGTTTCCGATACTGAAGGCCTTAATTTTGAACAGGCTCTTGATTATGGAAGAACTGTAGGATATAAAAATCTTTCTTCAATGACTTTCTATGACCGTGGAGAAATGTTGAAAAAAGTGGCGCTTTACCTGCTGGAAAGAAAGAAAAAATACTACGAGTTATCCTATAAAACTGGAGCTACCCATGTGGATTCCTGGGTGGATATTGAAGGAGGTTTTGGGACTTTCTTTACCTACTCGGGGTTGGCAAAAAGAATGTTGCCTAATACTCCATTCTGGGTAGATGGAGATACACAGAAAATTTCAGCGAACGGAACTCATTTAGGAACTCATATCCTTACTCCAAGTGAAGGAGTATCTATACAAATCAATGCGTATAACTTTCCGGTATGGGGAATGCTGGAAAAGCTTTCTACTTCATTGTTGGCAGGTGTTCCGTCCATTGTAAAGCCGTCACCTTTTGGATCTTATCTTACCAATGCGGTATTCCAGGACATGATTGAAAGTGGTTTTCTTCCGGAAGGTGCTGTACAGTTGGTTTGTGGCGAACCCGGAAATATTCTTGATTATGTTCAGGATGGAGATTCCGTATTGTTTACGGGTTCTGCGAATACAGGAAGAAAACTGAAATCATTGCCTTCCGTGGCAGGTAATGCAGTTCGTTTCAATATGGAAGCAGATTCGTTGAATTGTTCTATCCTGGGACTGGATGCAAAACCAGGAACTCCGGAATTTGATTTATTCATCAAAGAGGTTCGTAATGAAATGACAACAAAAGCTGGCCAGAAATGTACCGCTATAAGAAGAATAATTGTACCGGAACACCTTATCGGTGATGTACAGCATGCATTGGCAACAGCATTGGATCAAACTAAAATAGGAAATCCTCTAAGCCGTGAAACCAGAATGGGATCATTGGTAGGAAAGCAACAGTATGATGAGGTTCTCCGAAAAGTAGATATTCTGAAAACTGAAACAGAACTTGTTTATGATGGTAAACATGAGCTTGTAGATGCAGACTATGAAAAAGGATCATTCATGAGTCCTAAATTATTCCTGAACGATAAGCCTTTCGAGAAAAATATTTCTCATGATGTAGAAGCTTTTGGTCCGGTTTCTACTATGATGCCTTACAAAGATGCGGAAGAAGCCGCAGCACTCGCGAAAAGGGGGAAAGGAAGTTTAGTAGGATCAATTGTTTCCCACGATGATCAATTTGTAGCTGAAACTTCTTGGAAAATGGCATCGCAACATGGAAGAATCTATGTACTGAACAGAGATAATGCTAAAGAGAGTACAGGACATGGTTCCCCACTTCCTACATTGATGCACGGAGGACCGGGAAGAGCAGGTGGAGGAGAAGAAATGGGAGGATTAAACGGGCTGCATTTCTTTTTACAAAAAACAGCTATTCAAGGGTCACCTGATATTTTGACGGCAATCACCAAAATTTACCAACAAGGGGCAGAGAAAAAATATGCAGATAAGCATCCATTTCAAAAATACTTTGAAGATGTTGAAGTTGGAGATTCTCTGGAAACAGCAGGACGAACAGTTACCGATGCAGATATTGTGAATTTCTCCAATGTTTCGTGGGATCACTTCTATGCACATACAGATGCTACAAGCTTAACGGGAACTATTTTTGATAAGACGGTTGCTCACGGATACTTTATCCTTTCTGCTGCTGCCGGACTATTTGTATCAGGTAAAAAAGGACCGGTAATAGCAAACTATGGTCTGGAAAATTGCAGCTTCTTTAAACCGGTATATGCTGGAGATACAATTACTGTTTATTTGACAGCTAAAGAAAAAATAAACAGGGGAGTCAAAGGAAGAAATATTCCATCGGGAGTCGTTAAATGGTTAGTGGAAGTAATTAATCAAAGAGATGAGGTGGTTTGTGTGGCTACTATTTTAACTTTAGTTGCAAAAAAATCTCCTTTTGTTGATCTTAATATTAAAAATATTCAGAAAATTTTAGGAGGCCTGACCCAAAGTACAAAACCAAGCTGGGGTAATATGTCTCCACAACAAATGATTGAGCATCTTGAGCATGGCGTTTTGGTAAGTATGGGAGAACCTGAAGCTGAAAAATGCTTTACTCCTGAAGAACAGCTCGAAAAATGGCAGGATTCCCTTTACAATCACAGGAAAATGCCTAAGGATTTCCCGGCACCTTACTTGGCTGAAGATGAAAAGCTGTTGGAATTAAGACATAAAAATTTTGATGCGGCAAAAGAATCATTCATAGAAAACCTGAAAAGATTTTCAATTTATTACAAAGAAAATCCTCAAGCAGAACATCTGAATTTTGTGTTCGGAAAACTAAATAAAGAAATGTGGGAATTGATGCATAGGAAGCATTTTACTCATCATTTTGAACAATTTGGATTGATCTGATAATATTAAAAGGAAGCTTTATAAAGCTTCCTTTTTTTGGGTACTGATGTCTTGTTTTTTTAGATATCTCAGATACCAGTAAACCAAAATGGGAAGTGCAAAGATTTGAAATAGAAATATAAAAAGTGAGATGAGACCTTCAGGCTTATGCTCATTGGCTTTAATCAAAACCTGTTGTCCCAGAGGTCCGTTTGAGAAAATAACAATATTAAAGATATTCCATCCCAGGTGAAGTCCAAAAGGAAGATAAAGTGATTTTGTTTTTGCAAATGCAAATGCAAGCATCAATCCAAATATTCCGGTCATAAAAAAAATAATCACCATTTGAATAGGGTTTCCAAATGCATTATAAGAAAACAAATGGTAGACACCAAAGCAAATGGCAGAAAGATAACAGGCGATCTTAATTCCCAATTTTTCAATGGCTAAGTAAAGTAATGCTCCCCTAAAAATGAGTTCCTCAAATATGACTGATCTTAAAGTCCACCAGACGCTGGTGAATATTGTCTGTAAGGTCATATGTTTATTTAATATCCAGCTGTTATCGCTGAAAGTCTTATTCATTACATGATAAAGTAAGCACACCAATGCTGCTAACAGGAAGCCTGTTGTCCAGTTCATAATTCTATTTCTGGTGGGTTTAAATCCTAAAACAAAAAGTGTTTTTTTATCGATATACCATAGCAAGAGCCCTGAAATAATAAGTTCAGCAAGAATTCCGATCATGGGTAAATAGTTTTTATATCGTATTTTCAGCACGATAAGTTCGATGACTAAAATAATTAAAATAATTGAAAATCAGTAGGTAATAGTATTTTGTATATATTTTTGTTTTTCAAAGTCCGTCTTCATTTGATCCGGATTAAATAAATAGTAATTTTAATTTTTAAATGAATTGATAAAAAATAATATCATGAATGAAAGCTGGCTACAAAAATGGGATGAAATGAAAGACCTTCTGGTTTGTCCTACAGATTTAGAAGCTTATTTTACTTCAGACGAGATTTTCGGAAAAAAAATGGAAGTAATACATGTTGGAAATGTTTCTATGCCTTCTGGAAAAGTAATAGTAAGAGATCCTTTGGTCTATTTGAATGCAGCAGAAAAACCTTACTTTATTAACTCTCCGAAAGGAAATTTTCCGGTACAAATAGCAGTAGTAAAATCTGAAGATTGGGGGAATCGCTATGCAGCGGTAAAAGTTTCATTTACGGATAAAAGGCCTGTAATTTATCGTGAGGCTTTAATAGGACATGAAGAACTGGAAGGAGTGGGAGAAGGAGAATATTTTGGATTTTCTGTAGACGCTGGTCTTGCTTGTATTACTGATGCGGAGGTATTGCCTTATTTCGATAAGTTCCTTACCCAAAAAAATGTGGGTAACATTTACGATGATTATTTTGCCGATATCTTTGCTCAGAGTTATAAAAACAACCCCAAAAACCAGAGGGAGTTAGGGGATTGGATCAATTGGACAATACCAGGTACATCTTATCAAATTCCGATGTTTGCCAGTGGGTTCGGTGATGGCGCTTATCCTGTATACTTTGCTTACGACGAAGATAATCAGGTATGCGGGTTATATATTCAGTTTATTGACATTGAACTGGCCCTTTCCGAAGAGCAGGAGGATGAAGAAGATTGCTAATGATGGGAGCTAGTTTTGCTGATAAAGTTATTGACTTTAATAGAAACCTTAATTATAACGGTAAGCTGCCACATAATTTTGAGGTGTTGAATCCATATTTTGACAATCCGGAAACGATGGCTGTTATGGAACAGTTTTATAAAAAGTATTATAATGATTCCATACAAAGAAAGTTTATGGTAGGAATTAATCCCAGCAGACATGGAGCTGGTGTAACTGGAGTACCATTTACAGATACAAAACGACTTGAAAGTGTTTGTGGGATAGCAATGCAATCTGCACGTACGCATGAGGTTTCATCTGTTTTCATGTATGATATGATCGAACAGTATGGAGGAGCCACTGAATTTTACAAAGATTTTTATATAAACTCTCCTTTTCCCTTAGCAATCGTAAAACGATCCGGAAATGGCTGGCTTAATGCCAATTACTATGATGATAAGGAGCTATTTTCTGATGTTAAAGATTTTATGATTGAATCCTTAAAAAAGCATATCAGTTTAAATCTTGATACTTCAGAAGTATTTGTTTTAGGAAAGAAGAATGCAGATTTTATCTCAAAACTGAATAAAGAAGCAAATCTCTTTGAAAAAATGACCATTCTTGAACATCCCAGATATATACAGCAATATAAACTAAAAGAAAAGCAAAGCTATATTGATAAATATATACTTGCATTAAAAAACAAATCCCTTGAATAGCTCAAGGGATTTTCCATTTGTGCAGTAGAATCTTTCACGGTACAATGATAGCTTATGATATTATTTTCACGGTTATTAGTTTTTATCGTCGTAAGCTATTTCTTTATGATCTTATTTGATCCCAAAGGAATTTTAATTAGATATGCTCTTGCAGGGAACTTAGAGATATCTTTTTCATTTACTCCTTTTTTAATTTCTGTGCTTTTTAAGAGCTGGCACTGTAGCAGGAAAAAAGCAGCATATTTAGTATCTCAAAGGAACAATAATAATGGGACCCGAAAGTAGAGTAGAAAGTACCAAATTGATGCATCCGTATTTCTACGTAATAGGCTTAAAATAGAATGACATGCTGATCACTATTTTGCAGGTCAATTTGTTGTGGTTAAATTTTCGTTAACAGGCTGTAATTCGTATTTTTGTAAGAATCCAATTTAAATTAAAATGAACGAATTTGTAGTCTCAGAACTTAAAAACAATATCGCAGAAATCACCTTTGGGACCCCTAAAAGTAACTCACTTCCTGGAGCGATTCTGGAAAAATTAGCACAAACGATCTTAGATGAAGGTGCAAAAGATGAAGTAAAAGCTATTCTTGTAAAAAGCAGTGGTGAAAAAGCTTTTTGTGCCGGTGCCAGTTTTGATGAACTTCTTGCTATTGAAGAATTAGATGCATCTACAAGGTTTTTTGGAGGATTTGCTAAGGTACTGAATGCGATGAGAAATTGTGGTAAAATAGTTGTGGTAAGAGTTCAGGGAAAAACGACAGGTGGAGGAGTAGGTATTGCCTGTGGAGCTGATTATTGTTTTGCAACAAAGGATTCTGCCTTGGCTTTGACTGAAATTAATTTAGGTATTGGTCCTTTTGTAATAGGCCCGTATGTTGAAAGGAAAATAGGAAAATCACAATTCTCTGCAATGGCGATTGATGCCGATTTCAGATCTGCTGAATGGGCTGAACAACATAATGTTTATCATTCTGTTTCAGAAAATATCGAAGAAATGGATGCTAAACTGGATAAATTTCTACAGATATTAGCTTCCAGAAGCAGTGATGCTCTTGCACTTATTAAAAAGGTATCATGGGAAGGAACAGAACACTTCAATGAATTAATGCCGGAAAGGATTCATATGAGTGCTAGTCTCATCCTGGAAGAATCTGCAAAGAAAAATATTGAGTCTATTAAAGAAAAATTAAGAGTTAAGTAAAGGCTTACTTCATAAATAAAAAAACCGTTGAAATAATCAGCGGTTTTTTTATTTAAATAATCTTCGAAATATTTTTAAGTTTCAGAAAAATATTTAACTTTGTATTTCAAAGTTCTTTATATGGATTCAAAAAACTACCACGAAGATCTATCCCACATCCGGTCTATGATGGAACGATCTTCCAGATTTATTTCATTGAGTGGATTGTCTGGTGTTTTTGCCGGACTTGCTGCCATTGCAGGTGCAGTGTATGTGTATTTTGTTTTTCAGAGAGAAGGAATCGATTATTTTGATGGTGATCGAAATATCTACAATCCTTCTTTAGTGAGAGAATTAGTGATTATAGGAACTTTGATCTTATTTGTTGCGGTACTGAGCGGATACTTTTTTACAGCGAATAAAAGCAGAAAGCAAGGATTGAAAATATGGGATGCTACGACAAAACGTCTGCTATTAACGTTTTCTGTTCCATTAATAACAGGAGGCGTGGTATGTCTTGGTCTTTTATATCATCACCTTTTTCCATTGATTGCCCCAGCGACATTAATTTTTTACGGTTTAGCACTGGTGAATGCTGAGAGATATACTTTAACTGATGTCAAATATCTGGGCTATTGCCAGATTATACTAGGGTTGGTTTCCCTTTTCTTTCTAGGATGGGGATTAGTAGCATGGACGCTGGGATTTGGTTTTTTACATATAGTGTATGGCCTCATCATGCATAAAAAATATAAATAATGATTTAAATTTGCAGCTCTAAAAAAGTAATACTGTATACTATACCTACCACCAAAGATTATGATTAAAATAAATCAGCTCAACAAAGAATTTGAAAGTCGGGTAAGATTAGGCATTATGTCTGTTCTTATGGTTAAAGATTGGGTTGATTTCTCGGAAATGAAAGGATTATTGGAGATTACTGATGGTAACTTGGCCAGTCATAGTAACGCTTTGGAAAAGGCTGGATACATAGAAATAAAGAAGGAATTTGTTGGGAAAAAACCTAAAACCTCTTATAGGGTTACACAGAGTGGAAGACAGGCTTTTTCTGATCATTTAGATGCTCTTGAAAAATTAATAGGCAGATAAAACTATATTTTTTTATCAATTAACTTTGTAATTCAAAGTTCTTTGTTTTAATTCAATATGTGAAAATAGTACATGACAAGAAAAACATTTTTAAAAAAGCTCTTTCAGCTCGCTGTAGTAGGATCCTTTCCTGCTCTATACTCATGGCAGGTAGAGCCTTTTTGGGTGGAGTTTGTTGAACGTAAGCTTCCCATTAGAAATTTACCGGTGAACCTTGAAGGTAAAATTTTGATGCAGATTTCCGATTTGCATGTAGGTAACCGATTTGACTGGAATTTTCTTATTGAATCTTTCCATAAGGCTAAAAAATTTAATCCGGATTTTGTAGTGTACACCGGTGATTTTGTAAATCACGGAACACTGGAAGAACAAAACGATTTAAAAATAGTAATGGAAGAAGCCGTATATGGAAACCTTGGAACATTTGGAATTTTGGGAAATCACGATTATGGACCAGGGTGGAAAGACATTGAGCTCTCCAGGAGTATTTGTCGGATTTTAAATAGCTACGGAATTGAAATGCTAAATAATGAGCAAAATAACCGGTATGGAATCAACTTTATTGGATTTGAGGATCTGTGCTCACCCAATTTTGATCCCTTGAAGGTTATGAAAGATTTAGATCAGTCTAAAGCGAATCTGGTTCTTTGCCACAATCCTGATGTTTGTGATAAAGATGTATGGAACGGATATCAGGGATGGATCCTAAGCGGGCATACCCATGGCGGACAATGCCGGATTCCCGGTTTGATCACTCCCATACTCCCTGTTAAAAATAAGAAATATGTTTCCGGAGAAATTGATTTGCAGGATGGCAGAATGCTTTACATCAACCGGGCAATCGGACATTCTTATCAAGTTCGGTTTATGGTTCGTCCGGAAATTACTGTTTTTACCTTAACAAAAGCTTAAAATAATATGGATAATAAAGAAATTGTGAATATAGGAAAATATGTTTTCTGGCTTTCATTTTTGCTTGGGAATATATGCCTGTTCGGATACCTTGTCAGCAGAATTGATGTATTTGCGATAGGAGGCTTCTTATTGCTCATTTTTGGATCTATCTTGAATTTATTGGTCATCGCCGGACTTTTAATTTATGGGTCGATATATCATGCCAAGCTTCATGCTTGTTTACAATCAATCGGAATATTATTAATCAATATCCCTATCGCCTGTCTTTATACTGTTATTGGAGTTAATCTTAATTAAATAATCAACTATGAAAAAATTACGTGTTCAGTTTTTACTTTTTGTATATGATAAAACTCAAAAGTTTTACAGAAGATATTTTAAGAAAAAGAAAAGACAATGGCAGTTCAACGAAAAACAACTGCTTAGTTTCAATGAAGATACCTTAGGCCGTAAACTGGGGGAATTTTATAAGCGTCATGGATTTACCATGATTCCTAAAATGGAAAATCACGATGTTCATCATTTGATTACAGGTTGCGGAACTAATTTCGAAGATGAAATTGCCATGCAATATCTGCTGTTGGGAAATGGAAAACTTAATGCCCATCTTCTGGCAGCAATCATATTAGGAACTTTGATTTTACCGGAATATTCAAAAATGTACCTGCAGGCATTTCGGAAAGGTCAAAATATGAGGTCCTTTCATCATTGGGATTTTGAAGCTTTGCTATGGCAAAATTTTGAAAATCTGAAAGATTTTATTCAGCAAAAAAATACAATAACTTATTATTAAATATCATGAAAACACATCACTATATACTCCTTACAACCGTCTTATTTATTATTCTTTTTTATAACGAAAATGTAGGTTTAAATCTTGGACTGTTAGGTATTGCTTATGCGTTACTAACATGGTACAAAACACCAAAGTCAAACAAAACAAAAGTATTTTTCATGCTTTTTTTCACAAGTATTTTTTCTTCAGTAGCTTTTGCCTGGTATGGAGATTTTGCTTCTTTTGTGGCGGTTGTAAGTTCACTTCTGCTTTTATCTTACAGATCAGGAAATAAAAGACTAAAAATTCTCTTCTTGATTCCTGTTTTTATAGTGAACTGCTTTACTTTTTTATGTCGATTTTTTAATTTTGATAGTTGGCTTCCCCAAAAAAATATTTCGGGGTTAGGACAGAAAATATTTGCCTTTATCCTGATTCCATTGGTATTAGTTGCTGTTTTTTTTGGAATTTACTCTGTAGGAAGTGATCATTTCGCCAGCTTGTTTACGGATATCAAAATAGATATTGATATTTGGCAACTGTTCTGCATAACAGTATTGGGGATGTTTATCGCTTTCAATTATTGGAATTATGCTGTAGAAAAAATCATTTATAAACAAAATCATTTTTTAGATGATACTTTTCACACGAAAGATCGAATCGTACAATCAACATATTCTTTTCTTGATATTGATGCAGAAAGGATGAGCGGCATAATCTCGTTTTTAGCATTAAATGTATTATTGATCTTTTTTATCATCACTTATAATTACGAACTATTCTACGAAGATTCAAAAACTCCCGGCCAGCTTTCAGAAGAAACCCACCAAAGAGTAAATGCTGTGATCATGTCTATTATTATGTCTATTCTGGTGATTATGTTTTATTTTAAATCCGGATTTAATTTTGATCCGAAAGCCGGGCTTATGAAAAACCTGGCTAAGATCTGGATTTTTTTAAATGCGGCACTGATTATTTCCACGATGATAAAGAACTCCGAATACATTATCAATTATGGTTTTACATATAAAAGGCTTGGAGTATATGCTTTCCTGACTCTTTCATTGATTGGTTTGACAATGACGTATATTAAAATTCAATACAGAAAAAGAAATGCTTTTCTGTTTAATACAATGACATGGTATTTTTATGGAACAATTTTGGCTTGTAGTTATATCAATTGGGGAGGATTAATTACTTCTCACAATATGAAGCGCAGTGATTTTAATGCAGGTTATCACTTCACAGAAATCAACTTTAGTGAGAAAAGTTTACTGAAGTTTGCTGCCGAAAAAAAAGATATTATACTAAAAAAACAAATTATAAGTAAAGTAAAACAAAAGAAATCATTTTCTTTCTTGTCAGAAGTGCTTTACTATGAAACACTAAAAGAATAACTATTATGAAAAAGTCCTTATTGCTGATCCCATTGATTATTGTTTCTTGTAAAAAAGAACCAAATGTAAACGAAACAGCCAACAAAGATTCGATCATGATTTCAGAACAGCCGGGTCCAGAACATTCAGTAGATTCAGCTGCTATAAGAAAAAAAGATTCTATCATTAATAATTCTCCCGTCACCAAACATGTCTTAAAAAAAGGTGTGATGAGAAGTGAGAAAGATGGGCAAATAATAAGAACTGCCGATGCCTCACAGCTTCCATTTACAGTAGGAGAGCAATTTACAAAAGAAGGACAGGAGCTGATTCTCAAAATCACAAATTATAATAAAAGTGATATCAAGGCATCCATTTCTACAAAAGAAAAAGATTTTAATATTCGTTTCAATCAGATAAAATTGCCAAATGGAGAATACGATGGTCCTTTTGGAAGAGATATTTTTTATCAGATGGCGGGCAAAGGTGAAGTATGGTTAATTATAGGCAAAAGTAACATGGCTTCCGGAAACACAAAAGGAAGTTTTTCAGTAAGCGTCGAATAATAATTCTTTGGTATAGTTTCTGCAAGATAATTTTTGTATTAAGATTTATTATTATGAAAAATATATTTTTAACTGCAGTGGCAGCTTCTGTTGCCCTTGTTAGTTGTGGAACAGTACAGTCATTGGTTCAGAATACGTTTCCTTATACGGCTAATGTATTAGTATCCACAGGAGTGCCTGCTGATAAAGAGGTGTCTTCTACGGCTACTGCTTCTAATGTACAGACTTGGTTTGGTGGGAATAATAATGCTAAAATAAAAGATGTGAGATTGGCAGATGCAAAAATCTCTGTGGTTTCTCCTTCTGGTGGCAACTTAAGTGCTTTTAAAAACATTAAAGTTTATATTTCTTCAAATGGTACGGGTGAAAGACTTGTTGCATCAAGATCCAACATCTCTTCAAATAGTTCCAGCTTAAACCTCGATCTTAATAATAATGGATTTTTGGATGAGGTCGTAAAGAGCAACGGACTTACAGTAAGAACAGTTTATGAACTGAAAAATCAGACAAGTTCAGATATGAACTTAAAAGTAGCATTGAATTTCAGCAGTATACCTGCGAATTAGTTTTTATAAAAGTTTATTAGGAAAAAGGTCTTTCAAATTTTGAAGGACCTTTTTTATTTGGGATTAAATATAATTTAATGTATTGATATAAAGTGTCTTACATTTTTGTTTGGCTATCCATTACAATAGTGACAGGACCATCATTAACTAAAGAAACCTTCATGTCTGCACCAAAAATTCCGGATTCTGTTTTTAGTCCTGATTTTGCAATTTCTTCTTTGAAATAATCAAAAAGGGGAATTGCTTTATCGGGTTTTGCTGCCTTAATAAAGGATGGACGATTTCCCTTTTTATAATCAGCTATCAACGTAAACTGGCTGATACAAAGGATTTCTCCTGAAATATCTTTTAATGAAAGATTGAGCTTATCATCTTCATCAGCAAAAACTCTAAGGTTCAATATTTTTTGTACGAGCCAATCTGCATCTGCTTTCTCATCATTTTCATCAATTCCAATGAGTAGCATAAAGCCCCTATTGATCTCGCCGACGATTTTCTCTTCTACTTTTACATGAGCTTCTGAAACTCTCTGTATTACAACTTTCATAAATTAATAATAAACATTTAATACTCTGGTATTGGGATTATAATTGTAAGGATAAGTTTTCGGAGGTACATTCGTTCCTGACGAAGGTTGGCCGGTAAGTAAAATCCATTTAGCGTTATCCTTTGGACAAATGATACTAATATTGTCTTTTACTTCAAGTGTAGTATCATTATCAGGGCATATATGAGGTGCATTTCTATCAAATACCATAAACTGATTATCTGATCTACGGACAATAATTAAACCCCGTGTTCCTGATTGTTGCTCATCCACATAGATCCATCCACCTACATAGTTCAAATTATTATATGCAGCTAAATTAAGGTTCAAGGTTACGTTAATTGGAGTATTGGGAAAGCAGCTTACCGTGTCTTCTCGACTTCCGCAAGAATTAACAGATATATTGCTGATTATCAGTAAAGTGGAAAAGAATAAGATTGAAAAAGTTTTTTTCATTTCAATTTAAATTTTTATATATTTGTAAAAATTAAACGATTACAACACGAAAACATTGTCCGGCAAATGTCGGATTATTTTTTTATACTAAAACTAAATTTTGAAAATTATGGCAAGCTATGTTACAAAGGAGGGGTTAGATAAAATGAAAGCTGAGCTTGAGCAGTTGGAAACTGTAGAAAGACCTAAAATTACTCAACAGATTGCAGAAGCTAGAGACAAAGGTGATTTGTCTGAAAATGCAGAATATGATGCGGCAAAAGAAGCTCAGGGGATGCTTGAAATGAGAATTTCTAAACTGAAAGATGTTATTTCAGGGTCTAAAATAATAGATGAAAGTCAGCTAGATACTTCAAAAGTTTCCATTTTAACAACTGTGAAACTAAAAAATAATGCAACGCAACAACAACAGATATTTACTTTAGTTCCTGATAATGAGAGCGACCTTAAAAGCGGCAAGATCTCTGTAAATACACCTATTGCAAAAGGTTTGCTAGGTAAAGTTGTGGGAGAGACCGCAGAGATTGTTTTGCCGAACGGAAATAAATTATCTTTTGAAGTACTTGAAATTACCCTGTAAGGATAAATTTATACATGTATAATTCTCTGAAGTAAATTTTTTGATGCATATGAGTACTATATTCACAAAAATCATTAATGGCGAAATTCCTTCCTACAAAATAGCAGAGGATGAAAATTTTGTTGCGTTTTTAGATGCAATGCCTTTAGTTAAAGGACATACATTAATAGTCCCTAAAAAAGAAGTGGATCTGATCTTTGATCTGGAAAGCGAGGAGTATAAAAACCTTTGGGGATTTTCACAAAAGGTTGCCAAGCAGATTAAAAAAGCAATTCCTTGTATTAGAGTAGGGATTGCAGTGGTAGGCCTGGAAGTTCCTCATGCACATATTCATTTAATACCACTCAATACAGTGGAAGATATGAATTTTAAAAATGAGAGACTGAAATTAACGGATGAAGAGTATACCGAAATTCAAAAATCAATTATTAATTCTTAAAAAATCAAGAAATCGTAAAAAAGAAATTTTTTACGATTTTCTTTAACATATATTTATATAAATAGTATGAATTCAAACCAATGTTCTTTTTGTGGCAGAAAAAGAAATGAAGTGCAGATGCTTATTTCTGGTCAGAATGGCTTTATCTGTGAAAACTGTATAGAACAAGCTCATGCGATAGTAAAAGACAGTGCTACTAAAACTGAATTTTCACCTGCGGAAAATATAGATACGCTAAAAAAGCCAAAGGAGATTAAAGAGTTCCTTAACCAATATGTGATCGGACAGGATCAGGCAAAAAAACAGCTTTCGATTGCTGTATACAATCATTATAAAAGATTGCTTCATGCACAGGATGAAAATAGAGAAGTAGAGCTTGAAAAGTCCAATATTATCATGATCGGTGAAACAGGAACCGGAAAAACTTTGCTGGCCAAGACTATAGCAAGAGAACTTAATGTTCCTTTTTGTATAGTAGATGCTACGATTTTAACCGAGGCCGGATATGTAGGAGAAGACGTTGAAAGTATTCTTTCAAGACTTCTTATGGTTGCAGATTATGATGTGGAAAAAGCTGAAAAAGGAATTGTATTTATTGACGAAATAGACAAGATTGCCAGAAAATCTGATAATCCAAGTATTACCAGAGATGTTTCTGGGGAAGGTGTTCAGCAGGGGCTTTTAAAATTGCTTGAGGGAAGTATTGTAAATGTTCCACCACAAGGAGGAAGAAAACATCCGGATCAGAAATATATCCAGGTTAATACCCAAAACATACTATTTATTGCTGGTGGTGCTTTTGATGGTATAAAGGAAATTATCGAGAGAAGAATGAACAAACAGGCAATAGGTTTCAGTGCTGAAAAGATAAATAATGTAGATGAGGATGAATATGTATTAACAAATATTAATGCAATAGATCTTCGTTCTTTCGGATTAATTCCCGAACTTTTGGGAAGATTTCCAATCATTACATACCTCGAAAAATTAACAAAAGAAACGATGGTACGTATCATGAAAGAGCCCAAAAATTCAATCGTCAATCAGTTTATTGAGCTTTTTAAAATGGATGGCACAGAATTGGTATTTACGGATGGTGCTATTGAAAAGATCGTGGAGGAAACCCTTGATAAAGGATTGGGAGCCAGAGGACTTAGAGGAACTACCGAAAAAGTCTTGGAAGACTACATGTTTGCAATAGGTGAGGAAAAGAAAATAGTATTAACTGAAGATAATATTATTGTTAATAAATGAAAATAATTTTTTTATTATGAAAAAAATCATACCTTTGCGGGTGAGATTGTATTATAACACACACAAATAATTTATACAATGAGAAAAAGTTTATTTGCTATAGGTCTTTTAGCAATTAGTTATTCTGTTCAGGCGCAGATATTATGTCACGTAGACGCTAATGCTAATATGTATGTAAGTAAAGGTACCCTAGTTTATAGCGGGGGAGGTTTACAAATGAAAGCTAATGGTACTATAGAAAACCATGGAAACTTTATGGTTTCTGGTACAGCAACTGATCTTGTCAAGACGATTGATGCGTCAAATGCTGATAAGACAGAAGCAAACGGCGGAGGTAATTTTATTAACAAACTTAATGAGCCTACGGCTTATGCATCTGTTAATACCAATAGCTCTACTGCTACTCCCGTTTATACTTACGGACAATTATTCATCACAGGTATTCCACAAGCAAACATTACTGGAATTGTAGATCAGGAATTCAGACAAGTTCGTCAGGGTGATTATCAACAAATTGGGATGCCGTTCTATTTTAAAACTCCAGCTACTTTAAATGCTGAATTTGGTAAAACATTCACCACAGTAAGAAAATCAAAGAATGATATCCTGTATTGGAATAACAATACGGTACAGTTTGTTCATTTATCACCGATCAATGGTATTTACAAGTTTGGTGATGCAGCACCTACCTATTCTTATTGGGCATTAGGTGGAGCCGGCTTAGATGTTAGTTCTATTACACGTACCGTAAAAGGGCGACCTGTGAGTGATATTGCAACAGGAGTTATTGGAACTAGTGTTACATTACAAAATGCTGGAGCTGGAATCAACTTTGGGGCAGGTGGAAATAATCTAAATTCATTTAGAGAAAAATACAATACCTATGCATATGACCCATTCGAAATTCCTTCAGGTGGAGCATTGTGGACAGGTAATTATGCTAGAAACATGTATCAATTTGGTAATCCATTCCTAACCAACCTTGACTTATCAAAAATTGCATATAACGAACCGGCTGCTAATGGTGACGGAGTAAACCTTAGTAATATATATGGTGTAGTACTTGATGTTTCCGGGGTTGTAAATAATCAAGGTGGAACAACTACCGGAGGTTATAAATCGGTTACGTTTAATGCTGGTGTTCCAACAGGGGATGTTGATTATTTGATGATCAGACCATTTGGAACTTTTACGATTAAGCTTAATAACAATAATAATACGGATGTTCTAAACTTTGGCAATCTTAGGAGGTTTAATTATTATAGCAGAGCAGCGAATACTGATTATAATGTTAATGCAAGCAGAAGTGCTGCAGGTAGCATGAGTCAAGGCACTGTAAAGCAATTAGGAATTATTGCTCTTGATGCTAATGGTGTAGAAATTGGTAAAACTTATTATGTGGTTTATCCAAATGCAACTACTGGACATTCAGCAGCTGCTAAAACACAGTATGCTGCATCAACAGCAGATGTTGTGGGTACTTTTGAAGAAAATAAGGCTGGAGGTTATGATAATGATTATACTTCAAAGTATTGGTTACGTATCAATGAAGCCAATGAAAATGATTTTAAAGGAAAAAATGTGATGTTAGCAACTTACAGTTCTAATATAAAATCTTTTAAATTTGAAATTAGAGAGAATGCTGAATTGGTAAGTAAGGGGACACACCAATTATCTTCAGGTACAGGTTTCTATTACAAAGCTCCAAACGGAGAAGTAACTGAAGCAAAACAAGGAGATATAATTCCTGCCAAAGGAACTGAGTACAGTTTATATTATGGTGCACCTGAGGCCTCAACAGCAAGAAATCTTGCAATGGATGGAGCAGCAGTGAAGCCTTCATCAAGAACTAAAGTAGTTTATAACCCGGATATTACAAATTATATTGTAAGATTTGATCCGGATTGGAAGAAAGCAGATATTGAAGTTTATGATATGAGTGGTAAACTGGTAATCTCTAAAAAAGCAGTAAATACTTCTGCAGATTTTGTAATTGAATTAAACAATTCTATTAAAAACTCTTATGTAGTAAAAATTGTTTCAGATAAGGGAGAAACTGTTAACACTAAAATCTTAAAATAAAATATATGAAAGCTTTAAATAAACTATTATATAGTCTTTTTATTTTTGTTTTTTGTGTATTGAATGCACAAGGAACGGGCCCTGGAGGACAACCTCCTGAGCCAGGTGGACCTCCTACTGGCCCCGGTGGAGATTCAGTGCCAATTGATATGTATATTTATTTACTATCAATAGTCGCAGTAGCATTTATTGTATTTTTTACAAGAAAATATAAGGGTCAAAAAATATAAAAATTTAATTAAAATATTGAAAACTCTCTGATTAATCAGAGAGTTTTTTTATTTTTACATTATGAAAAAGATATTTGTATTATCAGCAGTTTTATCTGCTTTTTCTTTACAGGCACAATTCACAATTACCGTTCAGGCACCGGCTGATTTTAAAGATCAAGATGCAATTCTATATACATTAAATGGTTCCAAAGATGTTATTTTTACAAAAGAGCAGAGTAAGAATAATGTATGGACTTTTAAATATCCGCAGAACTATGTTGGTATGATGAAAATGTATTTTCCTACTACCAATAATACATTCAATTTCATATCAGAAAATAAGAATGTAAACATTAAATTAGATACTCAGGGTAATAAGATTAAAGATATTATTTACCAGGATGAGTCGAATAGTTTAATGAGTAAACAACAAGAAGGTTCTCAGAAAAAAGAGCTTATATTACCGGCATTAGCACAGATTAAAGAATACTATAAAGATAATACAGATTTTGGAAAAGCTCTGAAAGCAGAAATATCAAGATTATCAGGAGGCCTTGGAGAAGTGAACTCCACGGACCATCCGTTTATTTATTACTATAATACAAACTATAGTAAATTTTTAACTAATGACCCTAATAAAAAGGTATCACAGGAAGAAATAATCAATTTTATTGATAAGTCTAATGATATGCTTGAGACATCATCATTGTTGAGACCTGTATTGGTATCTTATCTTAATTCTGGTGGAAACAGCAATGTTGGAGCTTCTGTAGATAAATTACTTGATCGGTTAAAGGTGGAAACACCACGGGGTCAAACGGTATTATCCGAATTGATTGACATTTTTGATGTGTATGAAATGGCTGATTTAAAGAAAAAATATCTTGATCAGGCTAAAGATCTCAAATGTACGATTACAGACAGGTTAGCATCAACGCTTAAGGCAAATGCCAATGTACAGATTGGTGCAACTTTTCCTAATTATAAATTCCAGGCTCCGGTTAATACAAATGCCAAGTCTATTTATGATGTAAAAGCAGATAAGAAAATCATTGTTTTCTGGTCTTCCACATGCTCTCATTGTGAAACTGAATTGCCAAAACTTTTGGAGAAATATAATGATTTAAAAGCGAAGAATGTTCAGGTAATTGGGCTTTCTTTGGATGTAGATAAAGACTCTTACAATAAAAGAATTACCGCGTTTCCTTGGATTAATGATTCCGAGCTAAGAGGATGGAATAGTAGTTATAGTGAAACTTATAATATTCATGCAACTCCGACTTATTTTATTTTAGATGCTAACAATAAGATAATCAATAAACCAGACCATGTTGCCGATGTTTTGGAGTTTTTTAAGCTAAAATAATTTTGGAGGTTTAGAAATATTTTATATATTTGCACCACCAAAAAGGCGAGGTAGCTCAGTTGGTTAGAGCGCAGGATTCATAACCCTGAGGTCACGGGTTCAATTCCCGTCTTCGCTACTATAGAAAGGAAAAGTAAATTATTACTTTTCCTTTTTTGTTTTAAAAGATGATACCCATTAATATTTATTCTCATTCTTGGTTCCGAATCTCCGTAGTTTTCTTAGAATAAATCTCAATTAAGCCGTATAAAAAGAATTTTGTAAGCGTTTATATATAAAATGTTTTTATGAACTAGTTATGGCTAAATAACACAATTGACGTGCATATGATTATGTGATAAACATTACTATTGATATGTGATTACTATTGTAAGATTATATAAAAACCCACAACTATTAGTTGTGGGTTTTATATATTGTGATTTGGCTCTATTAGCTTTGATATCCCAATAGTTTTCTGATTTGATAGAAAAATCTTTCAATGAGTCTTAGATCCTGAGTAACAATATCAGCATTACCTCTAAGCTCTTTATCAAATGTGAGATTTCTGTTATATGATGTTTTTAAGCCTTTAGGAAGTAGAACATCTACGTAGTAATTTCCCTTTTCATCGGCAGAGAGAGAGATATTCTGTACTTTACCTTCTACAATACCATACTCCTGAAACCTGTAATTATCCAGTTTGATCAAAACCTTTTCTCCGGGAGCAATTTTTCCAGAGTTAGTAGGAGGGACATACATTCTTCCAACTAAATTCTCTTTATTCCGAGGTAATATAGATAAGATCGCATCCCCTGTTTTTACAAATTGGTTTTCTCCAAAGAATTGCTGAAAGCTGGCAATACCATCTGTAGAAGAAATAACAAGGAAGTTCTGCTCCCACTGTTTCATCGATTTTCTTAATTGCTCAAACAATTGCAGGCATTGTGAAGAGTAATTAATTTTATCCTTTTCCGTATTGATAGCAGTCCCGCTTTTAGTTTTGTTAAGGTTGGATATTGCTTCTTCCATTTGAGATAAAGAAATGGTAATATTTTCCAGATTTTGTTGAGCCTGGATGTATTTTATTTTTTCCCCTTCAAGTTCTACGGAAGCGATGACTCCCTGGTTAAAAAGTTCCTGTGATCTTTGATAGCTTTTTTTTGTAAGCTCATATTTAGCTTGTTCAAGTTTCTTTTGTTGTTTTGTCGTGGCAATCCTTACCCTGTATTCAGAAATACTTTGGTTAGCAGCAAGATTTTCAGGAGCGTAGGGCTGAAGTCTTGTAAATAATTCCTGATCCTGAAATGCTTTTGCAAAATTGTTATAATCTCCCTGAAGCTCTCCTAATTTATAATGAGACGTTTCATTTATAGGAAAGGAAGCTAAGTGAGTAGGAGAAAGAGAGTCGATGATTTTTTTCAGAGCAAGAACATCTTTATAATTGGCAGCAGACTGCATAACCATAAGGACATCATTTTTCTTAACCTCCTGATGGTCCTTGATAAAAATTTTTTCAATTTTAGAATTTGTTCTGGCCTCTAATTTTTCAGGTGGGTTTTGGGAAGTAACCACAATAGGAGCTGACACAAACTCAGGATATTTTATTATATAACTCATAATTAAAATGAGGATAAGGATAATAAATATGATGGTGTTTCCCCAGCGTATCATCCAATGGGGCGGTCTTGTAAGAATATCCTGAACACTTTCCGAACGAAGCTCTATATTATCTAAAATTTCTTTTTCCATATTAAAATAAACAATTGAAAATAAAAATCCTCAAATAGAGGATTTTGCTTTAATCTCTATAATGCTAAAAATTATAGGGGTAAATTATAATCACATTTGGGATCATTTCCCATTTCAACACCTGGAATTACTCCTCCCGGGCAATATCTGTTGCATGCATTCCACACTTTATCATTTCCTATAATGCAAAAACAATTGCATGGGTATGCAGGAATTGGGCCTGCACCATTTACTTCTTTTAAAACTTGTCTTTTGATTTTTTTTAAATTGTTCATAATTAATATTTTATGGGATTAGTATAGTGAAGTTAATAAAAAACACAGATTAATTTCCTAATTCAAGCTGATTTTTTACGAGTCTGTAATATTCCCCCTTCAGAGCAACAAGCTCAGTATGGCTTCCTTCTTCCACTACCTTTCCTTTATCTAAAACAATAATCTTATCTGCATGCTTTACGGTGGAGAGTCTATGAGCAATGACAATGGCTGTTTTACCTTTGAAAAACTGTTCAAGATTTTCCATAATTACTTTTTCATTGTTTGCATCCAATGCGGAAGTTGCTTCATCAAAGAAAATGTATTCCGGGGATTTATAAACTGCCCTTGCGATGAAGAGCCTTTGCTTTTGTCCACCACTTACGCCCACACCTTCATTTCCTATTTTGGTATTATAGCTTAGTGGAAGTTCTTCAATAAACTCTTTTATATTCGCTATTTCTACTGCTTTCCGTAGCTTCTTTTTATCAATATGATCTTCACCTATCGCGATATTATTAGCAATGGTATCATTGAAGATATAGCCTTCTTGCATAACAACACCACAATGATCCCTCCAGAATCTGGGTGAAACATTTGTTAGTTTTGTGTTACCAATTTTAATATCTCCCTGATTGGGTTCATAAAATTTCATTAACAGTTTGAGCAAAGTTGTTTTACCGCTTCCACTGGCTCCCACAATTGCTGTTGTTTTTTGATATGGAATACTCAGATTAAGATTTTCAAACACATAAGAATCCGAGCCTATATATCTGAATGAAAGATTTTCTATGTCAATATCCTTTTGAGGAAGGTCTGAAACATATTGTTCATCTTTATTCTCTTCGTCCTCTTTATCATGTATTTCTCCTAGTCTTTCAAGGGAAATTTTAGCATCCTGGGTTTGTTTGATAAAATCAATGAGCTGTAAAAGGGGACTGTTAAGCTGGCCTATGATATACTGTACAGAAAGCATCATCCCTAACGTGAGGTTTCCATCTAAAACCAGTTTAGCGGAAAGAAAGCTTACCAGAATATCCTTCATCTGATTAATAAAGTTACCTCCTACAGATTGCCATTGTTCTAGAGAAAGAGATTTGATCCTAATTTTAAACAGCTTAACCTGAAGGAATTCCCAATCCCAACGTTTCTGTTTCTCTGCATTATGCATTTTTATCTCCTGCATTCCATTGATCAGTTCGATAACTTTACTTTGTTCCTGAGAAACCTGGGAAAATCTTTTATAATCCAGCTCTTTTCTTTTGCCTAAAAAGAATGTGATCCATCCAATATATAAGATAGCTCCCACGAGGTAAACAATAAACAGTCTGTAATCATAAAGAAGTAATACTATACTGAAGATAATTAGGTTAACAAGTGAAAATAACGTGTTAAGTGATGAATTGGTCAGAAGCTGCTCAATTCGATGATGGTCATTAATTCTCTGCATAATATCTCCTGTCATTCTTGTATCAAAGAAACTGATAGGGAGTTTCATAAGTTTGATAAAGAAATCCGAAATAATAGAGATGTTGATTCTTGCAGAAAGGTGAAGTAAAATCCAGCTTCGAATAACTTCAATTCCCATCCTTCCTATAAAAAGCATGATTTGTGCAAGTAAGACCAGGTAAATAAAATGCAGATCCTGGTTTTGTATTCCCACATCTACGATACTCTGAGTAAGAAAAGGGAATAAAAGGGATAATAAACTTCCTGCCAGTAATCCTACGGCAAGCTGAATAACCAAAGACTTATATTTAAATAAATATTTAGAAAGAAAGGAAAAACTAGCCTTACTTTCCTGATCATCAAATTCTGTTTGAAAGAAAGCTGGAGTTGTTTCCAGGATAAGAACAATTCCTTCCTCTGTATTTTCAGTGGCATTTTCACCAATCCATAATTTGATAAACTCGTCTTTATTGTAGGTGATGAGTCCATAACTTGGATCAGAAATATATACTTTATTATTTTTATCAACTTTATAGACTACGACAAAGTGATTCTTATTCCAATGTACTATACATGGAAAAGGAACTTCTTCAACAAAAGTATTAAAGTCCACCTGAACTCCTAATGAACGGAATCCTAAATCCTCAGCAGCATCACTCAGCCCTAATAAACTACTTCCTTCACGTGTAGTTTCAGAAAGGCTGCGGATTTGTTGTAACGATATACTTTTACCATAATGTTTGCTGACTATTCTAAGACATGTAGGACCACAGTCTTTAGCGTCAGGTTGCCTGTAAAAAGGAAATTTCTTCAAAATTCAAAATCATTTAAAAATGCCGTCATATTTTGACGACATTTTTTATTAATATTTTTTATACTAATTGTCATTATTTCTAGTAATTGCCGTCCATCAGTAAACATCTTTTGGACATTATTACCCCGCAAATTTCTGAAGGACAATAATCAGAATATAACACAAGTCTTCCGTTGGATAATGGTCTGCTGATTAAAGATTCTATTTGAATGCTTTTAGGATTCTGATGTGAAAAAAGTGGTATGTTTTTCATGCTATTAGTTTTCGATCAGTGTAAGCACTGTGATGACTTGTATAATGATGGTTATTTTTTTCCTAAATTAGTGAAATTTGTTAAATTATTGTAATTATTTTAAATTTCATCATCCTCAATTAATTCATCAATGAAATAATGAATATCCTCACGATCATATTTGTCAGGAAACTGAAATCCGTTAATAATTAAAATAGGAGTAAAGCTTAATCCCGCATTTAGATTTTCTTTTGACATCTCGTTTAATGAATTAAGATCCTCTAATTGGCCATTAGTACCTGCCAGATCTCTGATTTGTTTCTCATCTTTATTTTCAAACCAGGTTTCTACTATTTTTAAAAACTCACTTTCATGCTTGTTCTTATAGATACTCATAAAATCTGATAGGAGGCCTGTTGCTTTTTCGTTGGATTTTTCTGCAAAATAATTGAATCTTATCTGGGCAGAAATTTCATTCGGATATTTTTTTAAAAGGCTTTCTAAAATTTCATGTGCTCCCTTGCAAAAACCACAATAAGGATTTGAAACCACTGAAATATGGATTTTTGCATCTTTATTTCCCAGTGAAAAAGTTTCATTATCACTGAAAGTAATTTTTTCCTTATCTAAAAGCTCTCTTTTAAATAGATCATAATTTCTTTTAAATCTTAAATTTTTTGCATTCGACTTTTGAAGAGATTCCTTATCTGTAAGCAAAGTATTGAAATAAGAAACGGCAAAAAAAGTAATTCCCCATAATAATATGCTTAAAATGGCAATATTTGCATTGAAGTAAGAGTTTTCAAAAAAGAATAATGTTAAAATAAGTTGAGCTACAAGAACTGAAATGATTAATAGGCAAACTCTACAAAAAGTTTTTTCTACAAAAGCCTGAACATATAGTGAATAACCAATGGCAATAAGGGAAACAATGGTAAAGCCCTTTATTACATAACTTGTTGCAGGCAAAAATAATCCCAATACTGTAATTCCAACAAAATAGATTAAGGAGAAATCAGAAAATTTCAATCCCAGAATACTTGTTTTATCTTCATTAATAATTTTATTACAAGAATTCTTAATCTGATTTGCTGATGTATCACCACAAATGCTACCAATTACTGCTGATGTATTCCCAAATTTTTGATTAAAAATTTCCAGTGAAATATAGACTCCCACTAATGATAAGAAATTAAAGAGGATTTCAAACCATGAAAAATTCAGAATGGAATATAAAAGGATTACGGCAAGAATTGCATATATAAAAGGTCTGTAATTTGATATTTTTTGTTCTGCATTTTCTGTTTTCTCAAATAACAAAACAAAATTGGTCGCATTTTTGTGAAGTTCATCTTTATTTAATGTCTTTGATTTATCAGAATAAACGGAATATTGAGTTCCCGTTTTCTTAACCAAAGAGAAAGAATTATCTACAATTGCAATAAATTCTTCAGGAAGTTCATCCCAATATTCTTTATCCAATTCATAAGCATCATTTCTTACACCCAAAAAGTTGAGCGTATCACTAAAAGCAAGTGCTGAAGGGTAATTGGGATGCGAATTAAACTGGAAAATGAATTCCTGCTTATCAAGTTTTAAGTAGTTGATTAGTTTATCTAAGGTCATGTTAATTTTTTTATCTAAAATACAAAGATGTTTTAATAAAACAAATATTTCTTCCTTTATAGGTGACTTAAGACTGATTTTTGAATTTCGTTGCTTGTTATGTGTTAATAGAGATTTAGTAAATTATTGTTAATCATTTATATATGCTAAAATGGAGATTTGCTGAATTTTTGCAAGATGACATATTTAAAGGGTATGTACAGCTGCGGATGTGTTTTTGATAAAAATAATGCCATCAAAGAAGTCACTAATATTAACGTCTTTAGTATAGGAGTCTTCCCTTTCAGGACCATAACCAATAAACTTCATTTTCAGAAGCTTCTTCAGATTAGAGTTTTGATGTAAATCGATGAAGAACATAGTGTCTTTGTTTTGTGAGAAATAATATTCCCATGATTTCTCTACGATAGGGTTAAGGGTATAGGATTTAAAACTATTGTTTTTTGTGTCAATTCTATCAAGTGTTGCACTATAAGTTCCCTTAGCGGTTAAAGTTCCCAATGCATAATATTTATCACCGTAATGTTGCTTTAGGTATCCTCCCATAGCTAGATCTGTAATATTATAAGGAAATTGAAAAGAAATGTGCGCAGAATGTGCCCATATGATGACTTTCTTTTTTTCTTCCTGAATTTTTGAAATCATATTTGCCATTAATTCATCTCTTGATTTTTCCTCTGTCTTCTTCTTTGCTGCATAAAAAGTTGAAAAAGCGTAGGTACAATTGGCAAGGGCTAATTCTAATGAAGACTTAGAGGATTTCATTGTATTTTGCTTTGTAAATGCATCAATTTTTTGTGTAAGTTCATATCCTTCATTCCCATTTTCTATGAGAGTATTCATATCAATCTTAAAATTTTTGTCATTTTGTTTATTCCAGATAGAATCCTGGATATTTCCAATTTCTTTTAGCCTTAAAAGATCCTTATTTATATCTTCATTATTTGATCCAAGTTGTTGCTGCAGAATTTTAATTGCATTAGATACATAATTAAAATCAGCTCCATACAAAGTAATTTTATCTGAATGTTTTTGATTGTAAAGTCTAATCCATGTAAGGAAATTTTTAACTTCGTCTGTTTGCCATATGGATAAAAGATTATTCTGCATCACAGTAGACAAAGGAACTTCAGAATTTAATTCCTGATTAAGGAAATAAGTATCGCCGAATGCATTTTCAAAAATTATTGTTTTATAACCTTTATTGACAAGTTCCTTTATTAATGCTATTCTAACATCATTAAATTCTTTAGTGCCATGTGTTCCTTCCCCTAAACCAATAATACTTTTTGTATCAAAGGCATTTATTACTTGTTTCAGGTTTTTCCCTGTTTCCATATTTATAGAAGTATGTTTGTATTCCTGTGATTTTATAGTGGAATTATTAATCCATATAAATAGGAGGATATAAACCACTTTAAGTCTACTTAGCATAATATTTTTGTTTATTTCCATTTCAAAAGTATTTGTATAAATAAAGATAATTTCATCATTCATTCTTCTAAGCTGTATTACCAGAAGAGACGTAATTCCCTTTAAAAACCTTATTTTGCTAAAATCTCAACCGGCTTTTTTACTTTATTCTGATTGATCTTTTGATTATAATATCTTTTAAGGATATGGTATAATGAAAATTCGTATAGTCTTTGTTTATTAGTAAAAAGCCTATTGACACTCATATGTATAATACTTTCTACTAATTTATCATGAGAAAGCTGATGCAGGATTATTTCTTCCCTTATTAAGCTAAAGTAATGATCTATAATTTGAAACAATATTTCTCCTTCTTCTATATCTTCTACTTTCTTTTCATCTATAAGATTCTTATAATAGATTCTCTTTTGATTATAATCCTTATCTAGCTGGACGATTGTTTCCCTGCTGAACGAAAATTCGTTAGTAAAGTAATCACAAACATTGCTTGTATATTGACAAGCGTCTTCCAAAGAAATATTAAATGCTTCTATATATTTGTGTACAATATAAATTCCCACTTTCCATTTGATCTCTTCAGGATTTTGATAATTATGAGTGATTACTGTTAACAATTCTGTCAACATCATGCTGTCGTGAAAGAATATACTTTCAACAGGCTCGATAGTTTTCGCCCCATACCTTTCTAATTCTCTTTTATAAGTATTTTGAGAAATATCTATGATTCGTTTATCTTCATATAAGGCATTGAATACTTTATTTAAAGCTAAATGAGCTATTGTTGATTGTTTATTGCTGAAAATTCTTAATCTTATATGATAGTCTGGATCATTATATCTAATAAAAAACCACTTGTCAATACTTTTGTTTTCTATTAATACATCAAGTTCTTCCTTTAGATCAGTTAAAACTTTATCAGATTGATTAGATCCCATATAGATATTATAATATGTCCAATCACTTCCAATTATATAATTTCTTTGAGCACTCAATTCTTTTTCAGAACAATAAATATCATTAGAACTTATCTGAGTGGGAATTTGTTTTTTGAAAAAGTAAAGCATTTCATTATGATACTCATTTCCGTCAGTATCTTTGATCGCTTTATATTCTTCCAATATAGACTCTTGGATATTAATTACGGAATGTTTTTTAGCTTCTTCAATAAATATTTTCAAAGATGTAGCATGATGTGAATTAATCATCATTTCATTATCAAACATACTGATACTAAAGAAGGCTGGAATTCCTTTTTCTTTTGTATACTTTTCCCATGTTTCCAACAATTCGTGATCTGAAGAAGTATTTTCCAGGGCCTCAATAACTGATTTTGGTATTTTCCAGGATGCCTTTCTTAAAATGATGTTTTTATAATTTATTCTTGGGATTCTTTCGAAGAAGTCGGGTAAAAAACCTAAATCCAATGCATAGCTTCCAGTCCCCTGAAGTTCCTGAAGTTCGGCTAAAAAGGTGAAAATTGGTAATCCTTTTGCTTTGTAATTTAAAGCACAACTTAAATAAGGTAAGACTTCTTTTTTCTTTTGTTTTGACCTTAGTATAAATTCATCATTAACAAGTTTTATTTCCAAATCTGAAATTGGGATCTGATATTCTTGATCTACACTTGAATTTACTAAATAAGGTATCTCATATTTTCTTGAATTTGCCCTGTGCATAACATTTCCTAACCGATCCTGAGGAAGGTGGTTGAGCTCAGCAACAATTTTATCATGATGAATTTTTTCCTCGGCATCCACAATGTCATGATAAAGATCTTTGATTTGATCATCTATTGTTGAAAATCTTCCAATAAGGAAGTTGGCTGTAGGTCCCCCAGCGTATTTTAAGAATATTTTTTTATTATTTTCTTCATTGCTAACAAGAGATGTTGATACACAAAACGTTGCATTAAGTGATTTTTCGTCTTTAGGGAATTTTTTAAGTTCAGATTCTGTGATCTCAATATCGCTGGAATGACTAGATAAGCCAGCTAGTATTTTGTCTTTCCAAAAATCGTGTAAACTATTGTCCCATGTAATTTTTGTTAGAAGTGATCTATTTCTAGCTGTGTATTGGAAATCATCAACCAAATAATTTTTATGGGTACCACTTTTGTCTCCATATCCAATACCATATTCCATATCAACGGCGTCTGGTACAGGGACCCATTGGTTTTCATATCTCTTAGCAAAACTCTTTTTAAAGGCTTTTAGTTCAGAATTTTCTCTGCCTTTTAAACTGAGTCTGGTTAAAGCGTCCATTGCCTCGTATATAATCTTAATGTTTTCAGAATCAAAAGATGAGTTATTAGGCTCTTTTATTAAATCAGCTTGTAATAATTTACTTTTTGTAAAATATAAATTCCCAATACTTCTTATAGATTGGTATAGCTCTTCCAGTTCTTGGGTGTGATTTTCAAAATTTTGATTATCTAAGGTAGCTACCTTATCCAAAATATCTTCTATTTTTTTCTTTAGCTTCTGAATTTCAGTATTTTTTCCTTGACATTCACTATCAATTCTCATTAACGTGGAAATAATAATATTTTCATGACTTTCCCCAGTCGTAGAAGGTTTTAATTCAGACATGAAGATTTGAGCGTCAATTAATTCTTTTATAAAGGATGATCTTTCTTCATAGGAGTAGTCTTTAATTAAATCAAAATCGATCATCTCATGAATATAGCGTCCGTCTCTGGAAAACTTTAAAAGCTCCTCGATAATTTCAGAATACTCTACAGATGATAAATCATAACTTTTTCCTCCCTGTTCTAAGCTAACCTCTACATATCTGTATTTATTACCAAGTTTGTATAATGAGTTATTGGGCTTATATTTTAAATATGGAAAAACATATTCCTGCTTTTCAACATAGTCAGATAATTGATATAAGAATTCCATATCAAATTTAACTTTGACATGATTATAATCTGAGTTTGCATTGGGAATGCAAAGTTGGGTATTTTGTTGATGAGATTCTTCAACGACAGAAATTCCCGAAAAGGTACCGAAAGGAGTAGATCTGGTAGACATTCTTGATAAATATTTCAATACTGACTTTTCCAGTTTTTCTTTCTTTTTAAAATCTGTAATTTTATTGTTCAGGTAAAGATTTATTTGTTCTGATAATTCTGGCGAAGCATAATGGATTGCTATTCTAATTTGATCATCTTGTCTTATGACTTCCCAGATATCTGTAGTAGGCTCAAAAATTTTTTTAAAAAATGATAAAGGCAATGCCGGAGTCCTTATGATGGCTTTATTAAAATGTGTATAAGTCATATCCTTAGTTTAATAATAAAATATTATCCCAATCTGAATCTAGATTACTGTTTTCTCGCATTAATAGCATAATTGCTATTCCAATTTTTCCATTGAGTAATGATATAGTACTTGTATATTCATCATCTCCAACATAAGTTCTATAACTATGAGACTTTTCGTCTACTGAGTAAAAATCGAGAGTAGTTTCAAACCATTTTTGGGATGATTCCTTTAATTTTTCATTCGAGGTAATTTTATACAATTTTTCGTAGATGTATGAAACACCTGCAGTACCGTGGCAGATCATGGCATCTTTAACAACGAATCGTTCATGGTCTCTCTTCAATGCATTAATTGCAACTTGCTCTGCTATAGAATAGAGATAGGAGTCTTCCAGAAAGACAGCACTTTTTAATAATCCCAATGCAATAATATTGTCTCCGTAACACCATCCTAATGGAGCGTTATATGTACTTTCTCTGTTTGTATAGATAATACTTGGAAATTGACAAGAGTTTTCTTTTTTATAAAATTCCAATATCTTATTTGAAATGGCCTTAATTATGGATCGGACATCATGAGATATCTGGTTTGAATATTTTATAAGGAGACATAAGTTTGAAATGAGTCCATGAGCCATTCCTAAATTATATTTAGCTGTATAATCTCCTGATTCATCAAAGAATTCCAAACTATTATCTTTTTTTATTTGCTCTTCTACAATGAAAATATATTTTGAAAAAAAACTATCAATTTTTTCTTGTAATAAGACATTTTCACTTGCCCTCTCTAACAGACAAAGTGCAATTCCCAATCCGCCATGTAAGAAATCAAACTTTTTATTGTGAAGGCAGGCATCAATTTCTTGCAATAAAATGGTGTCAAAATCTTTTAAAACGACTTCAAATTCTTCTGAAATTATTTTTTTCTTTTTTAAAAGATTCAGGGCATATCCTATTCCTGCCAAACCATTGCAAAATGAATTGCTACCAGAATAATTATCTTCATTGATATCTTGAAAAATTTGGGTAATTACATCTCCAATTTTATCAATGTATTGAGAATCTTGGGTGTTCTCATATAATAAATAATATAAAATCAATACACCGGCTCTACCATTGAATAGAGAGTTATCATTAGTATTACATACATTCTCTGTTATATCTTGTTCCAGCTCGTGTATAATATTGCTGATATTTATATGTTTTGTTTTCATAGTTAATTATGATAAAGTGGTGAGTAATAGTTTTATTAATAAAAGAGCAACAAACAGCATATTTGAACTTAATTAGAGTAATTCGGTGTTGTGACGTATTGAGTTGTTAAAAATCAGTACAACAGATATAATCTATAAGCGATTAATATTATTATATTAAGGAATTAACCCCGTATAAACGGGGCTAGTTCCAAAATATAATCTCTTATACTTTTATTAATCTTAACCTTGAGGCTCTAAACCTTCTTCTTTTGGTCCAAGTGGTTTTGTAGTAGAAGAATCCATTGTAGAAGTACACCATCCACAAGTGAACCCAGCACATGTGCTACCTCCAAAATTTCCTCCTTTTACATTTGACATTCCCTCTGCACTTAGTTGAGCGATTTTTTCCTTGTTTAAGCTTAATTTGCCTAATGATACTTGTTTTTTCATTGTTTTAATTTTGATTTTTAATAATAATTTATTCTGTCATATAATCCCTGACATCCGGGAGTGTTTGCTATTAGCGTAATATTCTTGTCTTTGTGCGCACAATTAAAAAATATTATTTGTTAACCAATTTTTGTTTTTGATTACAGAGCAAACTTACAGAACAAAACATCCCGAAAAAAAGGAATAGGATGTGTATTTATAAATGTATAGGCATTGATTTATAAATATATTTTATTTAAGTATCTGTTAATTAGGTTTTTGTTAAGGATTTTGAAGTTTAATTCTGATTATGGGATTTTTCTACCTCTTTAATATAAATGGAAAGTGTAGTTCCTGTTTTTTTCTTAAAAGCAATGGAAAATGCTTGTTCATTATTATATCCCAATTCCTCTGAAATGACAGAAAGCTTGTAAGATCTAAACTTTTTATCATGAACTAATCTTGTTAACGCATAATTAATACGAAGATCATTAAGGTATGATGCGAAATTTTTTTCCTTATATGTATTAATAACATCCGATAAATAGGCAGAATTTGTTTTTAAAGTTTTTGCCAGACTACTAAGTGTAATTCCCTTTTTCAAAAATTGTTGCTTGGTCTCGAAATTTTCTAATCCCTTTAAAATAAACTGTACAACATCTTCAGGAATTGATTTAGATTTAGATTCAATTTGATTAAATGGTATCTTTTTATCAGAGATCTCAGTAATTACGACATTAGGCTCTGGTTCTGTAAACGCATTATTCTTTTCTTCTATGGAATGAATTAATTTCTGAGCAATTTCTCTATGCCGTTTTTCCGAGTTTTTAGATTTTTTATAGAGATATAAGAGGACTAAAAGACCAATAAATAATATACTTATTGAGATGTAGAGAATTTTTTTTCTGTTTTGTAGGTCATTAATTATATTCTCTTTTTCTTTTAATAATTGAGGAGTATCATATCTTCTAGGTAATTCTCGCGAAATATATTTAAATTGCGAATCTAATAATTTATCAACCTTTAAGAATCGCTCGATATAGTAAAGTTGTTTTTCTTTATTATTTTTTTCTTTATAATAATCAATCAAGTAAGTATATATATCACGAAGTTCAGGAAAAGTATTGTTGCTTTTTTGTTCTATAGAGTCAATTGCAATAAAGTTTTCTGCTGCTTTATCCTTATTTTTCAATCCATCATAGGCTTTTCCCAGATTTAATAATGTATAGCTTATATTTAGATCATTTTCATTTTTGGCAAAAAACTCTTTACATTTTAATAATTTTTCAATGGCAATATCATATTTGTTTAATTTCAAATTATAAAAGCCATCTAAAAATAAATATTGGTGATATTTGTAACTATTCTTATTTTTTAGTGCTGCTTGAACACCTTCTTGTATTAATATTCTAGCAGAGTCCATTTTATTAATCTCAATATAGGTGTCAGCTAAATTATAATGGATTCTACCCTGCTCAGCTTCGTTGAAGTAATTTCCATGATACAGGTAGAATCTTAAAATTTTTGCAGCTTCTGCATGTTTTCCAATATAATTATTTAGGTAAGCAACGCTAATATTTGCAATAGCTATTTGCCTTTCATTATTTTTTTCTTTCGCATATTTTAGACCTAGCATATAATTTTCAAATGCTAGTTTTAAGTTATCATGTCTTAAGTAAAGATTACCACGTAATAAGTAAATTCGTGCAGGATATATTTTTTGATCAAGATCTTTTTTATAAATCGATATGCTATCTATATATTTTAGAGCATTTTGAAGGTCTAAATTAAAATGCATGAGAACATAGCCTTCAGTTATTTCAGTAGTATTTTTCTCGTTTTTTGCTTTTTGCAAATAATATTTTGAAATTACATTAGCATTACTAATTTTATCGTTACCCACATAATCATAGAATTTTTCTTTTAATTGGGAATATGAATATATTTTTAATGTATCATTTATCTTACCTTTTGAAGGTGAAAGGTTAAATACTAATATGAATAATAATAAATATGCTGATCTCATTGTTCCACAAATAACTGGATGCAAAATTATAATTTTTTTAATAAATTATATCGACAAATAATGAGTTATTCTGTTTGTGTTTAAATGTTTGTTTGTCAGTTATTTATTTGTGTTTTTATTAAGTTAGATTTATAAATTTATATGTATTTATAGATGTGCAATTAAAAAAAATTACTTTATTTGCAACTCTTAATTATAGAACTTAAATTTTAAAAAAAAATGGAAAAAAAGAAAAAATTATCTTTGGAAAAAATTCAGATGGTGAAAATTAACAATTTGAGCAAAATTGTTGGTGGAGGATCTAAGAACACTGTAATAGGATTTGAAAATACGGAAGAAGGAGGATGCCATGATCCGAATAATACAAGCAAGCCAGTTGAGACAATACATGCAACTGCCTAATAATTTAATAAAGAATGAAGTTTAGAATATTTTTGGTTATTTCTATTTTAAATAATTTTTTATATTCACAAACACCATTAGCCCCATCAATCCCTGTTACAGACAGTTATTTTGGGGCTAAAATCGTAGATGAATATAGAAATTTAGAAAATTTAACTGATCCTGACACAAAAAGATGGATTAATATTCAAAATGACTATACAGATCTTATCCTAGATAAAATCCCAAGGAATAACTATTATCTGAATAAAAGACTTGAGCTTGAAAAAAGACAAGGCTATTTTATTTCAGAACTGAAAATTATAGAAAATAATAAATATTTCTACTTAAAAAGAAATGGTGATGAAAAAATAGCTAAACTTTATTGTAGAAATGGGTATGATGGCAAAGAGGAGCTACTATATGATCCAATTAATTTTATATCCTCATCAAAAAGCAGCGGGAAGGATAACGATTTTAAAATCAATCTAATAAGTCCGAGCTGGGATGGTAGCAGAGTAGCAATTTCATTATCAGAAAAGGGTAAGGAGATATCCGAAATAATAATACTGGAAGTAAAAGATAGAACGATCCACCCGGAAATTATTACTCATGCAAATCCATCATCCATTGCAGGTGTTAAATGGCTGGATGATAATTCAGGTTTTTTTTATGTATATTATCCTGTAATTGATCCTAAATCTCAATTATTCGCAAAAAATACTCAGGTAGTCTTACACAAACTAGGAGAAGATCCTAATCACAGAAGAGATGTGTTTTCTAAAAAAAATAATTCTGAATTAAATATAGCAGCAGAAAAGTATCCCGGAATTTTAGCATTTAATCCAGATGATCAATATTATATTGGAATGGTAGTAGATGCGGAAGACTATAGGGATACATTTATTATTAATAAAGACGATTTTTTCAAAAATAAAAAGAACTGGAAAAGCCTGTATAAAAAAGATGATAAAGTTTTTTATGTAAGATTGGCGGGGAATGATATTTATTTTCTTTCAGGTTATAATTCTTCCAATTTTAAACTGTGTAAAACAAGTGCACAAAATCCAAATTTTAGAAATCCTGAAGTTTTAGTTCCGGAATATAAAGATGAAGTATTTAAAAGTTATGTAATTACAAAAGATGGAATTTATTATACCACAACAAAAAATGGAGTAGAAGCTAAATTATACCTTTATAGAAAAGGTCAACAAAAGCTTATAAAGCTTCCCTATGTAAGTGGAAATATAAATCTACAGGCGAAAGGCCAAAAATTTTCAGATATATGGATCAATTGTTCAGGATGGGCAAATGATGAACAACGGTATAAGTATGAGTTGAAAGATGATAAATTTATACTGGAAAATTTAGTTCCAATCATAGATTATCCTGAATTTAAGGATATTGTAGTAGAAGAAATTACAGTAAAATCTTATGATGGTGAAGATATTCCTTTATCTATTATTTATAATAAAGCTTTAAAGAAAGATGGTAAGTCTCCAATGCTTATTTATGGTTATGGAGCCTATGGTGAATCTTATCGCCCTTTTTTTGCAAGAAGTTATTTAATTTGGGCTAATCAAGGAGGTATAATGGCTATAGCACATGTCAGAGGAGGAGGAGAAAAAGGTGAAAAGTGGCATCTTGATGGACGGAAAATTAAAAAAGCGAATTCCTGGAAAGATTTGATATCATGTACAGAATATATGATCAATCAAAAATATACTTCTCCTGATAAAATAGCTGTTTGGGGACAAAGTGGAGGTGGTATTTTAATGGGAAGGGCAATTACAGAAAGACCGGATTTATTTAAAGCTGCTATTATTGAGGTTGGATCTCTGAATACTTTAAGGGGTAAACTGAATGGTATAGGAGGTACTGATGCTGATGAATTTGGAAATATAGATGATCCGGAAGGTTTTAAAAGTCTTTTAGAGATGGATTCATATCATCATATTAAAAAGAATGTTGAGTACCCTGCCACTTTATTAATTACCGGAATGAATGATACAAGGGTTGCGCCTTGGCAATCAGTTAAGTTTGCTGCAAAACTAAGTGCATATAAGAAGCCTAATAATCCTACATTACTGAAGGTTAATATGGATTCTGGACACGGTGTAGAAGATCCAGCTTATAAAATTCATGAAAGAAATTCGCTAATTTATGCTTTCGCTTTTTGGCAGCTAGGTCATCCAGACTATCAACCTGTAGAAGATACAAAAAAATAAATGCCACAATTTCCCTATTCATTTTTTGACCAATATGTGGTCCGCATACCTCACTATTCAAATAAAGAATTTCTAGAAAATTCAAATAAGAAGTTTTTTAATGATGAAGATTTGATGGAAATTTGTAAACGACCTTCTTTTCAGGAATCTATTTATCTAGCATCTCCAAATCTTTACGAAGAAATTATTCAATGGCTGGATTCAGGAAAAAAGCTTGCACCTAAAAAACAAGATAAACTGAAAAGCACTATAATAAAATATTATGGTCGTATGAGTACACGATGTACGCCATTCGGGTTGTTTTCAGGTATAGGATTGGGCGAATTTAAACATACTGTTAAAAAGCATGATGGAGGAAGGAAAATTCGTCAAACTAATTTGGATATGCTTTTTTTGGTTGCATTAGCTGATTATTTAGCTAACGTGCCAGAAATTAAAAGTAAGCTTTTATTCTTTCCTAACAACAGTATTCATATAATTGGAAATAAAATTCGCTTTATTGAATACGAGTTTCATAATGGAAAAAGAGATTATATAATATCATCGGCCCCACTTTCTGACGAACTTAAGAAAGTATTATATTACGTAAAGGAAGGACGAACAATTATTGAAATTGCAGAAATACTAATTGAAGAGGATATAACCATAACAGAGGCTATCGGTTTTGTTGAAGAACTTATTGAAAACCAGGTTTTAATAAGTGAAATAGATCCTAATGTTTCCGGGAATGATTTTTTAGATGAACTAATTTCTGTACTTGATAAAATTGGGGCAAAAGTTGAAATTGGGGTTTTGACATCTATTAAAGATAAGTTGAGTGGCTTAGATGATTGTTTTGGAAATCACATTGGCGTTTATAGTGAGATTGAAAACCTGATCAAAAGTTTTGGAATAGAATACGAAAACAAATATCTTTTTCAGACTGACATGTATTTTTCAGATCAATTTGCATTGCCGGTCTTTTGGAAAAAAGAACTTAAAGAAACAATCAGTTTTCTAAATAAGATCTCTTTGAAAAATAATGATACTAATTTTGATAGGTTTAAAAAAGCATTTTATAATAGATTTGAAAGTGAGGAGATTCCATTATTATATGCTCTGGATACAGAAATTGGTATAGGGTATTTGCAAAATGCCAGTGCCAAAGGAGTGCATCCTTATTTAGATGATCTGGTAATTCCTGAAGAAAAAAGGAAGTCAGAGTTGAATGCCAAGTTCAACCCTGTTCAGGTTATTTTAAACAAAAAAGTTCAGGAAAGCATACTAACAAATAGTTATGCGATTAAGCTTTCCGATCAAGATTTCGAGGGCTTTGATGAAAATTGGGGAGATTTACCAGACACTATCTCCTTCATGGCTGAAATAATAGTTGCTGAAGATCAGGAAAAATTATACATATCCAGTAGCGGAGGTGCAAGTGCAGCTAACTTGCTGGGCAGGTTTTGTTCAGAAAAATCGGATATAAAAAATTTAACGAAAGCAATTGCTAAAAAAGAATCAGAATTAAATAAGAATGTTATTCATGCAGAGATTATTCATTTGCCAGAAGCAAGGATAGGAAATGTGATTAGAAGACCATCTTTACGAGAATATGAAATTCCTTATCTGGCACAATCCACTTTACCTATAGAGAATCAGATTTTTATTGATGATTTATATATTTCTTTTAAGAATAATAGGATTGTCTTGCGTTCTAAAAAATTAAATAAAGAAGTTATGCCTTATCTGAGCAATGCACATAATTATTCTGCTCATTCTTTACCTGTTTATCATTTTTTATCCGATCTTAATGCCCAGGATCGTAGAGTTGGAATATATTTCAATTGGGGGGATTTAAAAAAAATCTATTATTTCCTTCCAAGAGTAGAGTACAAGAATAGCATTCTCTCTAAGGCCCAATGGCGTATTACGGATGAGCATATAATTGACGTGAGCCAGTTAATTAGTGATGAAGAATTGTTTTTACAGAGCTTAAAAGAGTGGAGAGAAATTCGAAAAATTCCTAACTGGATACGGTGGGTTAAGTCAGATAATACTTTGACTTTAAACCTGGATAATTACGAAATGGCCAAGCTTTTTGTACAAACAATAAAAAGCAAAAAATCAATATTCATTGAGGAGTTTTTATATGATGCTGATGATTTTAGTCATCAGTTTATATTTCCTCTTTATAGGAATCAATAGATGGAAACTGAAACTATAAGAAAATTTACTCCTGGTAATGAATGGATATACTTTAAAATCTATACCGGAATAAAAACAGCAGATTATATTTTAGATGAAGCAATCAAGCCTTTAGCTGATTATCTTCTACAAAGCAATATCATTTCAAAATGGTTTTTTATCAGATATCATGATCCTCAATCACATATACGGGTTAGATTAAAATTAAATAGTGCTGGAGGCTATGATGAAATTTTAAAAAAAATAAACAAAAGTCTAGAGGATTATACGGTGAGTGGAGAAATCTCTAATATTCTCATTGATACTTATAGTAGGGAGATTGAAAGGTACGGTGAACATACTATTGAAGACGCAGAAACCTTATTCTCTTTCAATAGTAGTTTAGTTTTGGATTGTTTATATATGGATGATGAAGAGAAAATTTTATTAAGTCTTTTTCATATTGATAAAACATTGGATATGCTTCATCTTTCTATTGAGGAAAAACTTAGTTGGCTTAAAGACTATAATTATGCATTTAAGAAAGAATTTAATTCTGATAAAAGCCTCAATAGTCAACTGGATAAAAAATACAGAGAAATTAAGCCTAGATTAATTGACTACTTTCTTTCAGATAATTATAGAACAATAAGAAATAGGATTGTTTATAGTATTACTAACAGTAGGCAAGTATTTGACAATATTAATCAATCCATAGAGTTTAAGGGGCAAAGTTTTTTTCAAAGTATATTCCATATGAACATTAATAGACTTTTTGCTTCCGATCAAAGAATATTTGAAATGATTATATATGATTATTTACACAGATATTATAAAAGTATTCTTTTTACAAATAGACCAAATTAGTAATCTTTGTTGATTACGGTCGAATGTTAGTTAAAGCGTTTTGAAAGCCAGGTGTTTAGATTGATCTTTTGAAAGATTAATCTTCGGGTTATGAATTATTCTTATTTTTGTGATAAGAGGCTTTACTAATTTATTTCTATCAAAGATCACAAATATTATAAATATTATTAAAATGAAAATAAAACTGGTAATTATCGTATTGTTCTTTATCAATACCATGTCAGCACAAAAAATATACTTTCCAGCAAAGGCTGCAAATGATTCCTTAATTCTCGAAAAAAATATTTCAGATTTTGCTGCCAAGTCAGTTGGGAAATATGAAAAATCTAAAGGATTAGATTCTTTGGAAAAGCAACTGAAATTGGAAATTTTAGCAGGTCGTTTTAAAAACGCCGTTACAACTATTGGGAAATACAGAAATGTTTTTGCAAACAGTAAATATGCCTGTACCAGATTTGTTAACTATGAAATATATGCTTTAGCTAAAGATATTGAAAAAAATGAAAGAACGGTTTTTCCAAAAGCACTGGAAAAAGCTTTTAATATTAAATATGCTGAGCTTCCTGAAAAATATTCATTCCGGGTGGCTGAAATCTTTAGTGAAGATATTCCATTACAGAGAACTAAATTGAAAAAAGGCTTGATGGCACTGAAGAATGATAGTATTGCGAATGCGGCAGCATTGGGGCTTGCTATGAGTTACCTGGATCTAAGGGTTTCTTCTCAAATTCAATCTAAAGTGACAGACCTTTTAATTTTAAAAGACAAAGAAAGATATACGATTGAGTCATTTAATTTAAAAACAAGCGGTGGGGGCAATGTTGAAATAACAATTATGCGTAGGAAAGGGAATGAAAAACCTTTGCCGGTTATTCTTACCAATAATATCTATGCCGGAAAATATGATTATGCTGTTGGAAAAAGAGCTGTAGCATACGATTATGTCGGAGTGGTTGTAAATACGCGTGGGAAGAGAAATAGTCCGGATGAAATAGAGCCTTTCGAGCATGAATCGCATGATCTTTATGATGTAGTCGACTGGATCAGTAAACAGCCGTGGTGTAACGGAAAAGTTGGGATGATTGGTGGTAGTTACTTAGGCTTCAGTCAGTGGGGAGCCGTGAAAAAACTACATCCAGCGCTAAAAACAATTGTACCTCAGGTTTCCGTAGGAATTGGAATTGATTATCCGATGACTAATAATGTATTTATGAGCTATATGCTGCAATGGATAGCATATGTCACTAACAACAAATTAACAGATGAATCTGATTTCCGGAATTTTGCAAAATGGGATTCTATTAATACAGCTTGGTATAAAAGTGGAAAGTCCTTTAGAGCTCTTAATTCTGTAAAAGGTATAAGAGATAAAATTTTTCAAAGATGGCTGGACCATCCAAGCTACGATAAATTTTGGAAAGACATGGTCCCTTACAAAGAAGATTTTTCAAAAATTAATATTCCTGTTCTTACTACAACGGGGTTTTATGATGACGATCAGCTTGGAGCGATGTACTATTTCCGGGAACATCTTAAATATAATAAAAATGCCAATCACTATGTTGTAATGGGGCCTTACGATCATGGAGGAGCTCAAAGTTATGGTGTAAATATATTAAGAGGATATAAAGTAGATCCTGTGGCCAGAATCAATATAAGCGATCTCGCTTTCTCTTGGTTTGATTATATTCTGAAAGACGGGATGAAACCTGAACTTTTAAAAGACAAGATAAATATTCAAATAATGGACACTAATGAGTGGCTCCATGTACCTGCCTTAGAAAAATCGCATAATAGTAAACTAAAGCTTTATTTCACAAAAAAAGAAAATGAACAATTGGTTTTGACTAAAGATAAATCTGGTGTATTGAATTCAACAAAACAAACAGTTGATTTTAAAAATAGAGACGATAAAGATGTATATTTTAAAGTAGGAAAAAGTGATAGTATAAAGATAAATAATTCTCTTGTTTATCAGACAGAGGTATTGGATAAAGATCTTATTATTAGTGGTGCATTTAATGCACAGATAAAAGCGGCTTTGAATAAAAAAGATATGGATATTACAATATCCTTAATCCAGATAAAGCCAGATAATAAAATATTCTTTTTATCCGACTTTCTTGGAAGGGCCAGCTACGCTGAAAACAGAGAAAAAAGACGTCTTCTTGAGCCTGGAAAAATTGAAACCATTCCGGTCGTAAATTCGATGTTTGTTAGTAAAAAAATACCTAAAGGAAGTAAATTGGTTGTAATTTTAGGAGTAAACAAGAATTCAGCATATCAGGTCAATTATGGTACTGGAAAGGATGTAAGTGAAGAAACAATTGATGATGCTACAGAACCATTGAATATTGAATGGTATAATGATAGTTATATAGAAATTCCAACTATCGAAAAGTAGAGTTATTTATATAAAAGTGATAAATTCTAAATTTTGTTTTATTGCCTTATTTGATTATTTTTTTAATTATAATTCAGTAATTGATATTTTTTTTTATTGAAAAGTAAAATTTACTACAGAAAACATATATTTGGTGTAAACTCAAATAAACTTAAAAAATCATAAAGTTTTCATAAAGTTTTACAAATAAATAAAAATGTTTTTGTTTTTATAAATATTGTTGTACTTTTACATCGCCTTGAATGAGGGAACAAGTCAAGGTAATAAATTTTTTTTCATCATTTGTGTTTTTAGAATCGTATCGCCTGATACGATTCTTTTTTATTGTTCATAATTCAACAGTAAATCAATGAAATAGGAATAGGTTACGGAGCCTTCCTGTTGATTGCTTTGTAAAAATAAATTATTCGTAAAACCAAAGAAGTCATCAAGCCATCCCTGATGTTTTAAAATAAAGCTCTTTTCATATAAGCGATCCCTTTTCATCCCAGAAGAATAATTTTTTATTACTGCTTTTGCAAACGCAGGGTCTTCCTCTGCAATAAACCTTAAAAGACTTTTTAATGTAAAATATTCAGTGCTGTATCGCAAATCTGAATTTTTAGAGTTGATACCAACCAGATATCCGATGAAGTTGGCTTCTTGCTCTCTTGCGAAACCTAATTGATGGGAAGTTTCATGGGCTAGAGTAAATGGAATAAACGAAGAGGGAAGCTTGGAATTGTACTGTGCTTCTGCAGTAAATGGATTATAGTACCCCAGGATGCCTGTGAAATTCATTATATCCTTGAATAAACTCGGTTTGATTGAATTTACGGCCGCTACTTTTTTATCTGAAATGTACTGGGGAAGCATTAATTGTTGCGAAAGAATTTCTTTTTGAATGATTTTTAAATTACGGATCACAAAGATTCCGTTTTTATCCTCGGACACAAGTTGTCGGGTAGATTTACATTTTTCAAGATATATCAAAGCTAGCCTTCTGGCTTTTTCTATATTGGGTCTTTCCTGGTTTCTTAATTTTTTAATTATCGGGGTCTGAAAATACAGCATTCCCCATGAAACCTGATAAGAAAAATAAAAGAGATTAATCACTACTAAAAATTTTAGTAAGGAACTATTTCTCTTTTTCCTATTGAAAAGCTGGAAAATAAGGTATACACAGACAATGCCCAGTAGGACGTATAAAACATCTCCAAATGAGAAAGGGATCCATGAGAATATAATCTGATGAAATACCTTTTGTAGTTCAAAAAACTTTTCAAAAACAGAAATGAATAATTGTGATTTTGAAAACGCAAAAAACAAAAAGAATTGGGCAAGTAATATACCTGCCCAAAATCTTTTTTTCTTATATGTATGTATATTTTTAGTGTCCACTACCTTTTGAAATTTTGTCAAGATCAATTCCCTGAGATCTTAAGATTCCACTTACACGGATTGCATAGAATGCCAGATAAGCAAAGCAAATTACACCCACAATATAACTGAAATGAATAGAGGTGAGGTCGGCTACATAACCTTGAATAATACTTACTATTCCCCCTCCCATAATCATCATGATCAGGTATCCGGAACCTTGGTTTGTATGCTTGCCAAGACCATTGATAGCCAAAGCGAAAATACAAGGCCAGAGTGTTGAACAGAATAATCCTACGCTTGTGAAGGCATATACTGAAACCATTCCTGTAGTAAACATTCCTATTAATAAAGCGGTAATTCCTGCGCAGGAAAATATAAGAAGCATCCTGGCTGGATTTCCCTTACTCAGAATGTCACAGATGATCATTGCTATGATGATAAACGCATAAACATAAAAATGATTGAGATCGTGTTTTGCGATTGCATTTACTAGTAAAAATACACCAAAAGCTAAATAAGGAGCTAGAAATCGTAAAATCTTTTTAAATCCGGCACTCAGATCAAAAGCTTCAACAGCACCGGTCCAACGACCAATCATTAGAGAAGCCCAATATAAGGATATGTAAGGAGCAACATCTTTTGTTGCAAAACCTAAATGTTTCTCCATATAAGCAGGTAAGTTACTCGCTGTAGAAACTTCTACACCCACGTAAACAAAAATAGCGATCATTCCAAGTACCAGCTGTGGATATTGAAAAGCTGATTTTCTATGTTCTCCCGGAACAGCGTCATCTGTGTCTTCTAAATTGGTTGGAGTAACTGCTGGAAGAGAGGAGAATTTAAGCATGATTGCAACTAAAACAAAGGCCACTCCTAATATTAAATAAGGCGTTTTTACACTTTCTATGCTCGCTTCTGTATTGGCAGCAGCGGCAGATCCGAAAATAGCAAAAGAAACAATCAGTGGTCCAATTGTAGTTCCCAGGTTATTGATTCCTCCTGCCATTGTTAACCTTTGTGATCCGGTTTCAGTAGGTCCTACCTCAATTGCCAATGGGTTGGCTACGATTTGTTGTAAAGAAAAACCTAATCCAACAATAAACAAACCTGATATCATCAGTGGGAACGATCCCAAATTGGCTGCTGGATAAAATAATAGGGTTCCAGCGGCAGAAATAAGAAGCCCGGCAATTAATCCATTTTTGTATCCGATTCTATTAACCAGGTCTTGCTTAATACCTTTAGAAATAACCATATAAATTAAAGAACCGACAGTATAGGCGACATAAAAACAGATCTGCACCAGCATACTTTCGGTTTGACTTAAGTTAAAAGCTTTTTGGAAGACTGGGATCAAAATATCATTACTTGCTGCAACAAATCCCCAGAAAAAAAATACAGTGACTAATGGGATAAACTGTCCCCAATTAGTTTGTTTAGAATAATTCGACATGTTTGTTAAAGATTTCTTAATAACAAATATAATTATTTCTTTTAAATAGAGCGTTCTAGCAAGGTTTTTTTTATTTCGTTAAAAGCTTGCGTTTTCATATCCTTTTGAGATGCCGAAGGCTCCATAATATCATTGAAATAAACCTTTACTTTACCGGGGTGGCCTTTAGAATTATCGAAGGGAAACATTTCTTTCAAGCCAATAAAAGTAAAGACTGCTATCGGAGACTGATGTTTTGTAGATAAGGTAAAAGGTCCGTCTTTGAATTCGTCCAGAAGAATAGACGTGTCGTCAGGCACACCGCCTTCCGGAAAAATAACAATACTATTTCCCTCTTCCATTTTTTCAGCACATCTTCTATAAACATCTGCACGGCTTCTGGCACTACTTCGGTCTACCATAACGCAGATCCTTTTATAGATGGTGCCGAAAATAGGAATTTTCACTAACTCCTTTTTTCCTACATAACAAAGAGGGTGATGTGGAAATAGAATGCATGGAAGCATAATATCCATTATAGAGGTATGGTTGGAAATAACTACATATTGTTTTTTTCTGTCAATCTTTTTATCCGTAAGATTAATCAGCTCATAGCGAAGCCCCATACCATAAAACATTCCGTAACACCAAAAGCGGATAAACTGATAGGCATATCTGTAGTGTTTTTTGCTAAAGGATAAAATATAAACAGGTATTCCAAAAATGATCGTTAAAAAAAAGGCTAATATCAGAAGCCAGAATCTCCACAAATAATTTAAAATCTTTACCACAAACTAACCATTAAAAATTACTTTCTTCTTGACAGAATAATTAAGAATTGAAACCAATAAAATCGCAGCGATCTTACTCAGAATTTCTGGACTCAAGGTATAAAAAATTAAATTGATATTATCTTTAAATATAAAGCTGTAAAATATTTGAAAGAAACTAAGGCTGAGTAGTGTTGAAATAAAAGAGATAATCATAAAATAGGCAAATTCTTTTCTTTTTGAATGCTTTCCTCTTTCAAAAACAAACCAGATGCTTAAAAAATAATTGCTGATAATTCCGCAACAGGTAGAAAAAATATTACTCAATGGATAATGGATTCCATGAAAATTGGTTTCCGAATGCAAAAATTGAGGAAGATATGTGCTGAAGATCTTAAAACTTCCTATCTCCATAATAGCACTGAGTCCTCCTGCTATTATGAAGAACAATATTTGTTTCTGACGTAGTATTAATTCTCTCATCGAATTTATCTGATGTGCAAATTTATAACTATATGTTAAACAGTAAAAAAAGATGTTAAATATTTTTTTTAAATCAAAAATAGTTCTAAATTTAATTTCAGAAGTAAATAAAAAGTACCTGATAATAAATTCATTTTCAGCCAGTTGTGTTGATGGTTTTTTCTATCTTGTAATGCCCGATTGAAAGCATTCTCCACAAATTTATAACCCAATTTATAACAATATTTGTATGAAAAGTCAAAACAAATACAGAAAATTCCAGCTCCAACAGAAAAATATTGAAGCTCTTGAGAAGGAAAATTCCCGTTTCAGGAGAGTATATTCTGAATATGAAAATATGTCTGATGAGCTTTGGAATCTTGAAAATTCCAAGGGTGAACAGGTGCCAGATGATTTTATCAATGCGATGATGTTACAGGCTTCTTATCTGGAAGATGAAATTCAGGACTGGCTGATACAGTTCAATGAAAAAAAAGATGATATAAAACATTAGTTATACCAGTCACGTTGTGGCTTCTTTGTGAAGCTATTTAGAGATAAAATTCATAATTTAGCATCCTTAAACTAAAATGTAATATATGGTTGCTATTGTTGATGGCGGTTCTACCAAATGTGATTGGGTAATTTTAGATGACTTTAAAAAGGTCTTTATGAAGACGGAGACTATTGGTTTTAATCCCAATAATATTGCCGCAGAACTTATTGTACCCGAAATTGAAAAAAACATCAACCTTAGTGCTGTTAAAAACTCAATAACAAAGGTTTTTTTCTATGGTTCAGGATGTGGTATCCCTGAAAACTGTGCGACTATCGAAAGAGAATTAGGTAAATTTTTTACTAAAGCTGATGTTTTAGCAAAAGAAGATCTGATGGCTGCTGCGTATGCCGCTTATACTGGGAAGCCTGCTATTGTTTGCATTCTGGGAACGGGATCCAATTCTTGTTATTTTGACGGGGAAAATCTAAAAATAAAGTTACCGTCTCTGGGATTTCTTATTGGTGATGAAGGTAGTGGAAGTGCTATTGGTAAACAATTGGTACGTCGCTTTTTCATGCAGAAACTTCCTCAGGACCTACATGTAGAATTTGAGGAAATCTATCAGTTAACAATTGAGGAGGCATTAAAGAATATGTACCATACCTCAAGGCCAAATGCTTATTTGGCTAATTTCAATAAATTCGTTGTAGAACGGAAGGATCACCCATACTTTCAAAAAATGGTTTTCGAGGAGATGAGAAATTTCTTTGAATACCAGGTTCTTCCTTATGAAGAATCCAAGGATGCCGAAATTAACTTTATCGGATCTATTGCTTATTATTATGAAGATATTCTTCGCTCTGCAGCTGCAGAACTTAATTTAAACATTGGTAATATTGTACAAAAACCGATTGAAAGTTTAGTAAATTACCATATTAAATATATACTATAAAAAAATACACTCTATGTCAAATAAAATCCATCGCGACGAAAAGAACTTTAATCAAGCCGCATTAGATTACCACAAAGCTGAACCCAAAGGGAAGATCGAGGTGATCCCTTCCAAACCCCACTCTTCTCAAAGAGATTTGTCTTTGGCATATTCTCCTGGAGTGGCTGTTCCTTGTATGGAGATTCACGAAAAGCCGGAGACTGTTTATGATTATACCGGAAAAGGTAATCTTGTAGCTGTAATTTCTAATGGTACAGCTGTTTTAGGATTAGGTGACATTGGACCGGAAGCATCGAAGCCTGTAATGGAAGGAAAAGGGCTGTTATTTAAAATTTTTGCTGATATCAATGTTTTTGATATTGAGATCAATGAGAAAGATCCTGATAAATTTATTCAGATTGTAAAAGGGATTGCTCCAACTTTTGGAGGAATTAACCTTGAAGATATAAAAGCTCCTGAAGCATTCTATATTGAACAGAGATTAAAGGAGGAATTGGATATTCCGTTGATGCATGATGACCAACATGGGACGGCTATTATCTCTGCTGCTGCACTGATTAATTCTTTACAGATTGCCAATAAGGATATTGAGGACGTAAAAATGGTGGTAAATGGTGCCGGTGCTGCGGCTATTGCTTGCACCAAACTGTATATTTCATTAGGCCTCAGGAAAGAAAATGTTTTAATGTGCGACAGTAAGGGAGTTATCAATCATAAGAGAGAAAACCTGACTCCTGAAAAACTAGATTTTATCGCTCAGACGGATATTGAGAGTTTGGAAGATGCTGTAAAAGGATCTGATGTCTTTGTCGGGTTATCTAAAGGAAATGTAATGACCCCGGAAATGCTCAACAGTATGAATGAAAATCCTATTGTTTTTGCATTGGCAAATCCTGATCCGGAGATTGCTTATGACATTGCTATTGAAACACGTAAGGATGTAATTATGGCAACTGGTAGAAGTGATTTTCCTAATCAGGTTAATAACGTACTTGGTTTTCCTTACATCTTCCGTGGTGCACTTGATGTACAGGCGAAAGGAATTAATGAAGAAATGAAGCTTGCAGCTGTTCATGCAATTGCAGATTTGGCAAAAGAACCAGTTCCTGAAGCTGTTATTTTGGCTTATAATCTTCAAAACCTTCAATTCGGTAGAGAGTATTTTATTCCAAAACCATTTGATAACAGGTTAATTACCAGGGTTTCCAGTGCTGTGGCAAAAGCAGCTATCGAAAGTGGAGTTGCTGGTAGAGTTATTTCTGATTTTGAAGAGTATGAACATCAGCTTCTTGATAGAATGGGAAGAGATGAAAAATTGGTAAGGATGATGCAAAGCCGTGCGAAATCCAATCCAAAAAGGGTGACCTTAGGAAATGCAGAAGAATACAACGTATTGAAGGCGGCTCAGATTCTTTATGAAGAAGGAATTGCTTATCCAAGTTTGTTGGGCGAAAAGAAATACATCAAGGAGCAAATGGAACGTTACGGAATTAATCTGGATGTACCGATTATTGATCCGAATGATGATGATCAGGAAGAAAACAGGAAAAAATATAGAGAAACGCTTTGGAAACTTCGTCAAAGAAAAGGAATGAATGAATACAAGGCTAAAAGGTTTGTGCGTCAAAGGGATTACTTTGGTCCTTTAATGTTGAAGCATGGCGATACAGATGCGCTGATTGTAGGTTTTTCTAAAAATTATGCATCCGTTTTACGTCCTGTTTTAGAGATTATTGAAAAAGAAAAAGGAGTAGATAAAGTGGCAGCAATGATGATGATCCTTTCTGAAAAGAAACCGATTTTCTTTGCTGATACATCTATTAATAATAATCCTACTTCGGAAGATCTTGTAAATATTGCAAGAATGGCGGAGATTACTATTAAATCTTTTGCTATTGAACCAAGAATTGCAATGCTCGGATTCGAGAATTTTGCTGCGATCTCTGAAACTTCTAAAAAAGTTGCAAAAGCAGTAAGTATTTTACATGAAAAGTATCCTAAAATGATTGTAGATGGTGAAATTCAACCTGATTTTGCTATGAATGCGGATCACCTTAGTGATTATCCATTTTCAAAATTAGGAGAAACTCCGGCAAATACATTTATATTCCCTAATCTTGAAAGTGCTAATTTATCTTATAAAATTATCAGAGGGATGAAAGTTGCCCAAGTGATTGGACCTATTCTTATGGGATTAAAACAACCTGTGCATGTTTTACAAATGCGTTCAAGTGTAGATGAAATTGTAAATCTTGCAACAGTGGCGGTTCTTGATGCCCAGAGAAGAGAAGCTAAAAAATAATATCTTTAAAAAAAATCTTCGATTTAAATATTTAAAAACTCCAAATTTTGGAGTTTTTTGTTTTTCAACCAAATGGTTGAGTATCACCTCAAAAATTAAGTTAAAAATCATTCGTGCGTGAAATGAAAACATTAATTAGTTTAAATTACTATATTTGGGAGTTTTAAAAATTAATAATGATATTTTCTTTACAAGGCATTGTTCAAGAACTTACGCCAACTTATGCTGTAATCAACGTTAATGGAGTTGGTTATTATACAGGTATTAGTTTAATGACCTCGCAAACTCTTACTCTTAATAAAGAGACTTTTTTATTCATTCAGCAAATCATTCGTGAAGATGCTCATTTGTTGTTTGGCTTTAACAGTCGTTTAGAAAAAGAGATGTTTAATTTGTTAATAAGTGTTAATGGTGTAGGAGCGGTTTCAGCACTTATTTTACTATCTACTTTAAGCCTTGATGAGATTGCCACAGCTATACTTTCGAGAAACAGTGCCCTCATTCAAAAAGCCAAGGGTATTGGCGCTAAAACAGCAGAAAGAATCATTGTGGATTTGAAAGATAAAGTCCAAAAATTCAATGGTCTTGAGGAAAATATTTCTACACAGGTGAATAATAAAATCAAGGAAGAATCGTTATCTGCATTAGAAGTTTTAGGAATTCCTAAACGGATGAGCGAAAAAATCGCCGACCGCATGATGAAACAAAATCCAAGCATTTCGGTAGAAGAATTGGTAAAACAAATTTTAAAAAACCTTTAACATTTGGTGGCAAATAATAAGTATCTCAATATATTTTTGTTCCTGTCGTTCTTATGTATGTCAGTAACTACCTTTGCACAGGTAAGACGTGACACTGCAATTATAAAGAAGGACTATGAACTGGCTGATCCTACTCAATTTGAAGCCTTTTACGATATAAAAACCGGAATGTATTATGTATATCCGAAAATAGGAAATACAGTAACCGGACCGCCGACTGCAATGTCGCCTCAGGAATATAAGGAATTCATGATGGCAAGCCAGACCAAGGCTTATTACAAAGATAAATCGGATAAATATAATCTACTCTTCAGAAAAGATAAAAGCGATGCACAGAGAAGAGGATTAATTCCGGCATTAACTATCCGAAATAAACTTTTTGAAACAATTTTCGGAAGCAATAAAATAGAAATTATCCCTACAGGATTTGCTTCCTTTGACTTTGCAGGATTGTATCAAAAGATTGATAACCCTTTAATCTTACCGCAAAACAGAACCAGTTTTACCTTTGATATCAATCAGAGAATTCAGCTCGGTTTACTGGGTAAAGTAGGAGAAAATTTGCAGCTCAAGGCCAACTATGATACTCAAAGTGGTTTTGCATTTGAAAACAGGATGAATTTAGTCTGGCAGTCTAAAGGAAGCTGGAAAGACCTGCAGACTAAAGGGCTTGGAGATGTGAATTCACCCGGAGCAGGTTCAGAAGACAGGATCATTAAAAGGGTGGAATTTGGTAATGTAAATATGCCGCTTTCTACCAGTTTAATCAGGGGCTCCCAATCGTTATTCGGGGTGAAGACTGAGTTTCAATTAGGGAAAACTTTTGGAACAGTAGTCTTATCTCAACAGCAGGGAGAAGCAAGAAATATAGTTGTACAGGGTGGGGGTGCTGTAAACACCTTTAAAATAGACGCAATTGATTATGAAGATAATCAGCACTTCTTTTTAAGTCATTATTTCCTGGATAATTATGATAATGCCTTGGCTAATTATCCGCAGATCAACTCCAGAGTTAATATTACAAGGCTTGAAGTATATGTTTTAGATCAGGGCAACAGTAATCTGGCGGCTCAAAAGAGCATTGTTGGTATCAGGGACCTGGGAGATATGGGTGGATCACTACCAGACAACCCTAATAATAATCTTTACCAGACAGTTTCCACCACAATGGGACCTATACCACGTGATGCAGGTGTAAACTATGCAGACCTGATACAGGGACAATCACTGCCTGTTGCAACCGGAGGTACAGAGACTTATAATAATAATGTTCATTATATTTTTAATAAAAAAGCGAGAAGGCTAAATGCCAGTGAATATACATTACAGCCACAGCTAGGATATATCTCGCTAAATCAAAAATTGAATGATAATCAGATTTTAGCGGTATCTTATTCATATACGGATGGAACAAATAAAGTATATAAAGTTGGGGAATTTTCTGAAGAAAGTCCTGTACTGATTACAAAAGTCCTGAGATCAACGAAAATTGATGTTTCGTCTCCGATGTGGCCTCTGATGATGAAGAATATTTATGCTTTAGACGCAGGACAGATAAGCCAGGATGGATTTATATTGAATGTTCTTTATAGAGATGCCCAGACAGGAGGTAAGGTTAATTATCTTCCTAACACAAGTGTTAAAGACACTAATTTATTGAAACTCTTAAACTGGGACCGTTTGAATATGAACGGCGATATACAAAATAATAGTGGTGGAGGAACAGGTGACGGCCTTTTTGATTTTGTCAATGGAATAACCATAAGGCCGGAAACAGGAAAGATCATCTTTACGAAAACACAGCCGTTCGGAAGCTATATGAGCAATGTACTTGGAAGTAGTGATCCTACCTATGTGCAAACAGATATTTATAACCAGCAAAAACAATTTGCAACCTATGTTCCTAAACGATACACCTTAGAGGGACGTTACAAAGGAACTGCAGGACAGGGAATTTCTTTGGGAGCTGTCAATGTGCCACAAGGTTCCGTAAAAGTTTCTGCGAATGGAGTACAGTTAACGGAAGGGATTGATTATACCGTAGATTATATGCTGGGAACGGTTACAATTATAAATGAGAATGTAAAACAATCTGGTCAGGCAATTAACATCTCACTGGAAAACCAGTTAACTTTCAATACGCAGAGAAAAAGATTTTTAGGATTAAATTTAGAAAGAAGATTTAATGAGAATTTTATCTTAGGAGCAACTGTTGTCAATTATTCTGAGTCTCCGCTCACTCAAAAGGTAAATTATGGACAAGAGGCAGTAAATAACACTATGGCCGGCATCAATTTGATGTACAACAATCAGGTTCCATTCCTGACAAGATTGACCAATAAAATTCCGATGGTAAAGACTGAAGCTCCATCTAATTTAAACTTTAAAATGGAAGGTGCTTATTTGCTTCCTGGATTGAATAAGGGGACAAATGATCAGTCTTATATTGATGATTTTGAGCAGACAACATCCAAAATATCATTAAAAGAACCAGCTGCGTGGAGTTTAGCCTCAAAACCCGAAAAATCAGGAGGAGTATTTCAGGGAGCAGGGGCAGGTAATGACATTACTAATGGATATGGAAGAGGACTCTTATCCTGGTATACAATTGATCCGAGATTTTGGGGAATTGGAGGAAGGGCTCCCGCAGGAATTACACCTCAGTCCGTATCTAATCATGCTTCTAGACGAGTACAATACTCAGAGATCTACAATAACAGGGATTTTGTAGCTGGTGAACAGACCTTTTTAAATACTATGGATATCTCTTATTATCCAGCAGAAAAAGGGCCTTATAATGTAAATCCTAATAATGAAACTACTCAGCAAAGATGGTCGGGGATGATGAGACCTATCAGTGTATCCAATTTTGTAAACTCTAATATCGAATATGTAGAATTCTGGATGATGGATCCGTATGCTGACGGAAACACCCTGGGTGTGGATCCAAAGTTACTACTTCATTTAGGTAATGTGTCTGAAGATATTTTAAAGGATGGGTATATGCAATATGAAAATGGATTACCGACACCATCCACACCTTCTGTAACAACAAGCTCAAACTGGGGAATTCAGCCAAAGCAACCACCTATCCTTTATGCCTTTTCAAGTGAAGGACAAGAGAGAACAGCGCAGGATGCCGGATATGATGGTTTGACTTCGGATCAGGAAGCCATGAGGTTCGGAAACACATTCACCAATCCGGTGACAAACCTTGCTGACCCTGCAGTAGATGATTTTGTGTTTTATCTATCAGCAAAATTTACAGGAACGCAGGCTTCATCTTTGGTTCAGAGATACAAATATTTCAGAGGACCAGAAGGAAACTCACAAAGCAATTCACTCGAGGTAGCATCTCAGACTCCTGATGCTGAAGATATTAATAAAGATTATAACCTGGATCAAAGTGAAAACTATAACGAATACCAGATTAAACTGGACCAGCAAAGTTTAGTTTTAGGACAAAATAATATTGTTGATATGAAAACTGTTCAGGCACAGTTTCAAAATGGACAAACTGCACCTGTAAAATGGTATTTATTCAGAATTCCTGTTTCTTCATATGTAATGGATGCTGGGGATCATGATCCGGGAGTTTTAAATAATGTACGATTTGCAAGAATGTTATTGACCGGATTTGATAAGACTTCCACACTGAGATTTGGAACCTTTGATTTAGTAAGATCAGACTGGAGAAAATATCCTAAAAATACTGCAGTGTCAATAGCTGATGGCGATACGAATCCAATAACAGAAGAAGGAACAGTGAATGTCCCTGATCCGCAAAATTTAGAAATTGGAAGTGTAAATATTGAGGAAAATGCTTTAAATCAACCTCCTTATGTTTTGCCTCCAGGAATAGATAGGCAAATTCTTAGTGGTAATGCAGGAGTACAAAGACAAAATGAAAGTTCTTTATATTTAAGGGCAAATCAGCTACCAAAAAGTGAATCAAGGGGAGTATTTAAAAATACAACCTTGGACATGAGAAGATATAAGAAATTAAAACTTTTTGTGCATGCCGAAGATCCTTTAAGAAGAGAAGAGGGCATGGATCCTAAAACTAAATTTTTTATTCGTTTTGGAAGTGATGCAGCAGATAATTATTATGAGTACGAAGCTTCCTTAAAAATAACACCTAAAACAGCAACTACGCCAATGGAAATTTGGCCAATGGAGAATGAAGTTAATTTAGAAATTCAAAACTTTGTAGATGCTAAAATAAGGAGGGACAAGAGTTCTCCAAATAATATCTCAAAAAGAATTAGGGATGCGGTTTTTGGTGAGGCCGACAATTTAAAGAATATTTATATTAAAGGACGACCAAGCTTAGGTAATATTACAACTATAGTTATCGGTATTAGAAATGGGATTGATAGAGATGCGCCTGGAGGACCTATTGATAGAATATTATGGGTAAATGAAATTCGACTTTCAGAAATAGATAATCAGGGAGGATATGCTGGAAATGCAAGTTTAAACTTTAACCTTGGCGATTTTGCAGTTGTTAATACAAGTGCATCTTACACATCTGTTGGATTCGGGAATATCGATTCTAAACCGGCAGAAAGAAATCAGTCTACACAATCAGCATTCAGTATTAATACGGCGGTAAACCTAGATAAATTTCTACCTGAAAAAACCGGGGTTAAAATTCCGGTTAATTATTCCTACTCACAAACCATCGAAGATCCAAAGTATAATCCTTTAGATACAGACGTTGAGTTTAAAAAGGCGGCAAATAGAGAGCAATTGAAAAAAGTGGCGAGAACATATACTCAACAGAGAAGTTTGGGAGTTGTTAATATGCATAAAGAAAGGGTCAATCCTAATAAAAAGCCTAAGTTCTATGATGTAGAAAACCTATCCGTTACGGCTGTTTATAATGATGATTTCTTCAGGGACATTTATACAAAGAAAAACTACAGGCAGTATCTCCGAGGGTATATAGATTATAATTATACTTTTAAACCTTGGGTTATTAAGCCGTTCAATAAAATGATCAGTGATACGGCTAAGTCTACTAAATACCTGAGATGGGTCAAAGAGTTTAATTTAAATCCTATACCTACAAGATTCTCTTTCAGAACGGAAATTGACAGGAATTATAATGAACTTGAATTCAGAAGTGTAGATGCTATAATCAATGGTAACTTCAATGATGAGTCTCAGGCCATAAGAAACAGAAACTTTTATTTTGGATGGCAATATGGTTTAGGGTTTAATTTTACTAAATCCTTAAAACTGGAAATCAACTCTGCAACAAGAACATTGAATGATAATGTAGATGTAAACACAATGGATAATTCTTCCATTTTTGGAAATGTATTCAGATCGGGAAGACCCGTCTTGTATAACCACAGGGTACAATTGAATTACAAACTTCCTTTCCAATATTTACCATATCTTGATTTTATTGATGCAGAGTTGGGCTATGGATTTACTTATAACTGGAATGCCAGATCTACAGCTTTATTGTACAATCCACAAGGAAGTTTAGGATCTATTGGTCAAAATACAAATGTTATTCAGGCTACTGCGACAGCTGATTTTCCAAAATTCTTCGGACAGTTCAAATATTTTAAGAATATAGCGACCAAGCTTTCAAAACGTAAACAGGAAATTGACTCACTAAATAATGTATACACACAACAATGGGAAAAGAAAAGATATAAGTTTAAAAACTATAAATTTAAAAACAAGCTGACTGTTTTACAGAGTGCAGCATTTATGCTTACATCGTTCAAACAGCTAGATGTGAATTATTCAGAAAATAACGGAACGGTGTTGCCAGGTTTACTTTCCGCGCCAAATTGGTATGGATATGGGCAGACATTGGGTGGACCTACTATTGGCTTTTTATTGGGCTCACAGGCTGATATACGAAGAACAGTTTTGGAAAATGGCTGGATTAGTGATTCTGAATATATGACAGACCCTTATGTAAGAATGTCAACAAGAGAACTAAGGGCTAACTTGCAGGTTGTACCAATGAATGACCTGAGAGTAGATGTAAGTGTATTACATAATTATAATAGGAATTTTTCTCAATCAGGGTTCAATAATAGACTGAATCTTGGTAGGGCTAATCATGATTATACTTTTGCAAATGATCTGATTACCTATTCTAATTCAGTAATACTTTTAAAAACTTCTTTCAAAGATGGTGCAGCGGTATATCAATCGATCAGACAGAATGCCAGAGCCATTTCTCAGCAAATAGGGGATATCTCTACTATAGGAAATGATGGATTTACTGCAGGGTATGGTATTGCGAATGCTTATGTTTTAATTCCTGCGTTCAGGGCAGCTGTTGAAGGAAAATCACCTAAAGGAATTGGCGACGCCAAAAAAGCGGGCTTGCCTATACCAAACTGGAAAGTTACTTATTCTGGTTTAAGAAATGTACCAATCATCAATGGGCAATTCTCTAAGTTTGATATTTTACATAGTTATAATGCTACCTATACTGCGACAGGAATACAGTCAAGTATTGATTATTTCAATGCAATTTCAACAGGTGGTAGTCTATTAGATGTCAATAATAACTATATCAATCCATTTACTTTCTCTCAGGTAGGATATGTTGAGTCGTTCTCTCCACTGATCGGGGTTGACGTAACGATGAGAAACAACATGCAGTTCGGTATCCAATATAATAGGAATAGAATGCTATTATTAGGATTGGTAAACCAAACCCTTACGGAAGATGCCAATACAGAATATGTCGTTCGGTTGGGGTATATTATTCGTAATTTCCGATTGGGAGTCAATGATACCAGAAAGAGAGGTAAAGGAAAGGGAAGTGATCTTAATATCAGGGGAGACTTCTCATTAAGAGATAGCAGAACCAGTATTACCAATATCCTATTGGATGATTCTCAGATTACTGGAGGACAGAGATTGATGAACATAAAGCTATCTGCGGATTACAACGTTTCTGAGAACTTAAATCTAAGAGTTTTCTACGAACAGATGACTTCTAAATATAAAATCTCTACAGCGTTTCCGCTATCTACAGTTAGAGCAGGATTGTCTGCGACATTTACATTTGGGGACTCCGGAGGCTTTTAAATAGAATAACAAATAAATTACGTTAAAATCATCCCTTTACTAAAGGGATGATTTTTTATTAAATAGGTGATGCTTTTATTTTGAAAGACCCTTTTGTTTAGTAAATAATGAGTAGATTTTAATTGAGTTTATAGCTTGCTGATACATTATAGTTTTATTATTTTTAATTAGTAAAAAAACATTTCAAATAAACAAACATACTTTTTTTGAACCTTATATAATTTTGAATAAATTTGTAGAATAATAAAAATCAAAAAATGAACACACCATCGGAATTAAAGTACACTAAAGATCACGAGTGGATCAAGATTGAAGGAAACGTAGCTACTATTGGTATTACAGATTTTGCTCAGGGAGAGTTGGGTGACATCGTATATGTTGATATCGATACAGTTGATGATGATCTTGATAATGGAGCTGTTTTTGGAAGTGTTGAAGCTGTAAAAACTGTTTCTGATCTATTCTTGCCTATCGCAGGAAAAGTTACGGAATTCAATTCAGAGCTGGAAGCTCAGCCGGAGTTGTTGAATACGGATCCTTATGGTGACGGATGGATCATTAAATTAGAGATCGCTGATGGTGCTGATCAGTCTGGATTACTTACTGCAGAAGAATATCAGGCTATCATTGGATAGGATTTCAAAAATATTTAGTAAGATATTGCCCATTTATTGGGCATTTCTTACTTATATGCTTCTCAAGCCCGGAGAAGAGAACCATGAATATTGGTTTATGTTCAATGGGATCGATAAAGTTTTACACGTCAGCATTTTTGCAATGCTTGGATTTTGCTTTATTGCTGCGTTTCCTAAAATTAAGTTTTCGTATTTTTTTCAGATCATCCTTATATATGCCTTCCTTACAGAGATCCTTCAGGAGGAAATGGGATTGGGAAGATCCATGGAAACTTTAGATATAGTAGCCGATGTTGTCGGATGCTTACTAGGATACTATATATATAAGATGCTTGTCAAGCGTTTTTTTTGATCATACAACTGAAATGACAGATTAAGCTGTTTTTTTAATTTTTCTTTGGAGCAAATCCCGCTATCCACTCATACTCCTCGTTCCTTGCTTTCTTTCAGATCCCTTCCTTACTGCGGGGTAACCGTTACTATCGGGGCTAGAATGTCAGACCTTTTATAAGATATAGCATATTTGTTCAACTGTTTTTTTGATTATAACAAGGATCATTGTTCATTAATTATAGCAACTGAAATTTATACCTTTCTTTTCATAGTATATTTATTCACTTGTTATTTTCATTGAGTTTTTGATCTTTACAGCCAGAAAATTCCATCCCAGGATTATAGTTGAAATCTTATTTCATATTGTGGATAACTATGTTTTTGTTTTAAATCATTTGATACCAGCTGTTTAAGCATTTGTTTTTCCACAATGCTTAATTTAAGTATAAAATGATTTGGATTATGTGATGAATAAGGTGTACTTTTGCCCCACTGAAAACGAGAGATAGTAGGTAGCGCAGAAGAGAGTAATTATAAACGAAAGATTTAAAAAAAATAAATAATAAT
>NZ_JBVTMR010000006.1:0-209483 GCF_055762745.1 Chryseobacterium subflavum | reverse complement strand
GTTTTTCATAGGAAATCACTCTTGCTTTATCATCGTAGGTAATTCCTTTTTGGATAAAGTATTTTCCATTGCTGCTTTCCGATGAGGATAAAACTCTTCCCTGTGGATCATAAATTATGCTGGAATTGTATGCCTGACCTTTAGAGGTTCCTGATTTTGAAATCACCCTTCCTTTGTCATCATAAGAGAAAGTGATATTTTTGTTAGTGGCTTCCCCACCGTCCATTGTAGAAATTTCTTTCTGGGAAATAAGCTGACCTAGATTATTATAAGTATATTCTTTCGTTCCCTTGGGGCTAATAATCTTTTTAGGTTGTCCGGAACCATTATATTCATATTTATAGATTCCATTCGACGGATCATTAAATTCTGATTTTCTACCCCAAGGGTCATATTTTGTCGTGACGATATTTTCAGCATATTGGGCTTTGATTTGTTCACCAGCAGCATTATAGCTAAATTGAATGGTTCCTCCTTTATCAGTACTTGAAATTACATTTCCTAAGGCATCTGTTGTTTTGGTGGTTGTTCTTCCATAGCCATTCAATTCTTTGACCGTTGTGGTCAGCCCTGAAACAGAAGTCTCTGCTTTCTGGCCATTGAATGAGGTCGCCGTTATCTTGGCTGGAAATACAGTATCATCATAGGAAATTACATTAAATTGACTCGGGCTCTGCCCTTCAAAATAAGGCTCGGACTCTCTTGTTTTCCTTCCTAATTGATCATACTGCGTTTCTGTAGAAATATATCTTCCTTGTCCAAAGGCTTTGATGGAAGTTTTATAATCTTGCCCCAATTTATTGGTGTATTTTTTCGAGATACCGCCATCAGGGTCATTTTGAGTAATCGTGATATTCGAATTATTATCCCTGTCATACTGATAGGTAGTTGTTCCGCCCAGATTGGTTTTCGAGGTTAAGAGTTTACCCCATCCATCATATTTATTTTCTAAGGTATTGCCTAATGGATCGGTTTGCTTTTCAATCTGGCCCCAGTCATTATACAGGATATTGGTTTCAAGACCTAAATTGTCCATTTTCTTTACCACAAAACGGCCTTTAGAATCATACCTACCTTCCGTACTCTGAATCCGTGAATCTATACTATTACTTATTGCCGTTTTTGTAATATTTCCGAAGGCATCATAGTTATAGGTTTCTGTTATAGATTCGGTATTATTTCTGTTCCAGGTGATCTGTGTTTTTAACAGGTTATTTTCATAGGTATATTCTTCTTTGGCTCTTTTGGTATCCCCATAAGCCTGTACGACATCCTCTTTAATTTTCGGACGACCAATGTAATAATTGGCTCCTGTTCCTGATGGATTATGGAAATAGTCAAGGGTCGTGGTTTTAATTCCATATCCATTATGGGTATTAGATATACTTTGTATTGGAAGGTAATAGTCTCCATAATTGATTGAGCTATTGGTGAGAATACCCGTGAGAAAGTCCTTAGTTCTTGTACTTTTTACGACCGTAGCAGTGACCACTTTGGGTTTATCCGTGTTAGAAACAGGGGGTATAACTACCTGCCCATTTAATAATTGATCTATTTGATAAATCGTGGATTTAAAGCTTAAAAGCTGGGTATTATTTTCGGAAAGATCCACAGGAAAGATCTTTGACTCTTCATTGGTTCTGATCGACCATTCTTTTACCGGAACACCGCCGTTTAATGGATCCATTTCCGAACCAGACCATATTTTAGTGTTCTCAAAGCCATCAGCATACCAGGAAGAACGCGCAGCCTGTCGGAATCCAATAGTTCCTCTCCCCTGTAAATGGCTGATAAAGCCTCTGTAACGGAAATCCTGCTTTAGTCCTTCTTGGCGAATCAGGGAAACGACAAAAGTCTGGGAAAGTTTGCCCACTTCAATATAGGGGTATTGTTCTTTTTTTATTGGCTTATAAAAATTAGGATTAATCGTGGGATCAAGCTCTTTATATTCTATCTCTGTTCTTATACCTTTATGATTGATAGCACTAACACGGGCCTCTTTGGAGACATCATAAAAACCAATTTTCTTCATTCGATCTCCTCCAACAGTTCCAGGATTTGTATATAAAGGACCCGGAGCAACAAGAATAATCTGGTGGATAGACTGATTGATTCTAAAACTACCCAAAAGTTCCTGAAAATCAAATCTTGTTCTTTTGCTAAAAGGACTTTGAGAATTCGAAAACCCACCGCTATTATCCGCTAAAGGTCCCTCATTAAAAGAATAGCGAATATCATTATTAAAATTTCCTCCAGATGAAATTTTAATATCTACGGTATTGTAATAATAAATATCAAATAGGGTACTAGAGTTACCCACCTTAACTCTTTCCTTTCGATAATTAAAAGTAACAAAATCACTTTTCCCATCCCTATCTAAGTCATAAGCCTGATGGCTGGTTCTTTCCAGCGTTGCTGTCCCATCATTATTGGAGGTAAAATAAGGGTCCTGTCGAAATAAGGCAAAATTGGATTTTAACTCTTCCGCGAATGCAATTCCTGTTGACTGGTACAGGTACCAATCCGCTGTAGTCCCGGAAGCAGGAATTAATAAATCACTCTTTCCATCCCCATTAAAGTCACCTACAACAGCTCTTTTAGATACTCCTTTAATCCTGTTATCATTAAGATAGAATCCTCGTTCGATAGCTGAATACAAATGATCCACTCCTTTTTTAAATTGAATAATAAAAGGACGGTTCCCCCCATCGAATCTCAAGAAATCTGTTTTCCCATCTCCATCAAAGTCTCCTATTTTGTACGTCTCTAATACATCAGTATCATAGGGGTAAAAAGACATATGGGAAAAGGATTGTGATGAGGCAATCCCATTATCCATATTGATAACAATATATCTTTTTCTGTTACTGAAAGTTTCTTCAAACTCCGGTAAACTTATAGGCCCATTAGGGTCTCCGGTTTTTTTTATTTTTGTATGTTCGGCATCATTAAATCCCATAAACAATTCGGAAATGCCATCTCCATCCAGATCCATTTCCATAAGTTTTGAAGAAGGGGAAGTTTTGACACTGTACCCTTCTTCCATAGGGCCTAAATCCGGTGTAGTATAATCGTAAACCGAATTAGGAAGAGTCTTGGTGTATTCATGTACCAACTGATTTGCCTCATTAATAGAATATACAAATAATTGGATATCTTTTTTCCCAGAAGTGGGATTGTTTATTAATTTATAAAAAGCAAATCCCTGCTTGTTTTCTACAATTTGTGATGGGTTTTTAAAAGAAATAGATAAAGCTTTTTTAAATTCTTCTTTTGTAGCATCTAATGTTCCTATATAGGTAAGCTCACGTGCCTGTGCATGATCTAAAGCCTTTTTAACGAGATAAAGGCCTGCAGGTTTGTCTGTAGGATTGACACATGTACCATTAGAACCCGGGGTAAAGCTTTCACAAACTCGGAATGGCTGATCACGGTATTCTAAGACATCTATTTTCCCATCCCCATCAAAATCCCCTAATAATCCAGATTCCAGAGAATAACTTCTTGACTCTGTCCAATCAGTTTCTCTTGAAGATTTCTCATATTCTATTAGGATAGGGTTTGCGGCTTCATTAGCAGAATTATATTCTGTGATTTGTTGGGCAAACTGGTATCCGGTACCATTGATGTCCTTAATGTAGCCTATTTTATACCTTTTAAATTGATTTCCATTTGTATTAACCTTGACTTCCGATAAAAGTTTGTTTTGAGTATACGCCAATCCTTGTACATAGGATTGTTCTTTTAAATCCCTGTCAATATAGCTCAATTCAATGGTATTAAAATGAGCTTTATTTAAATTTTCATTCCCTCCCCATTGTATAGTAGTGATCCTGTTTATATTTGTATTGGCATCTTGAATATATTGATAGGTAATATAATTCCCTTGCGCATCTTTCCATTTGACTATATTATATTCTAGTGGTGTTCTGGCTGTACTGTTGCCAGGTGCTACTGATCCATACCAAGCCTGGGAACCATCTTCAAAAGTAACCTCCCAATATTCGGGACCTTTCCATACTTGTCCGGTGATCGTTCCTATTGATCTTATTTTAATGTTAGAGTATTTTTCCGTCACATACTCTGCGCCAGCTTTTCCATATTCTCCTGATTTTAAGATTAATCTTTGACCATTGAAACTGTAATAATCCGAATAGTCCAATTGGATTCCTTTAACCTCCCCATCTTTTTCAATGATTTTCCCCATTCTTGAAATAGCTGTAATCCCGGATAGAGTCCAACCATATCCCGCAATACTATTTGCAACACCACTTGTATAAACAAGGTTTACCTGTGGGGCAACACTTTTCACTCCAGGAGGTAAGGTAATAGGTAGAGTAAACTGAAGCTGCCCGGCTCCATTGACTTCTATGTTTCCTTGGGTATCATGAAAGCTTGTCCCCAATGGTGCCGATGTTCCACTTGGATTACTAGCTCCCGCATTAGAATCCGTAGGACCTCCTCCTTGGCTTTCTGTAGCAGGACCAATTTTAGCTATAAATGGGTTGGAGGTACTAGAAGTAGCCTTGAACCCCTGTGCCAATACTACCGTTTGGGGATCCTGTACTGTTCGGGAAGTGCTTTCCTGTTGGTAGAGTATAGTCTGTGAAAAACTCAATACAGAGCTTAAAGATATAATGAATGAATATAAAAATTTCATAAGCTTTATGATAATTATGATTGTGTGATGATGGTATCAATTTGAATGGGCTTCTAAAAAACCGTTTCGAAATAGGTGTACTTTAGCAGTTCTCGATACCTATTTCTTCATTTTATTCCAAAAAATACTCGATCTGATGTTAACCGGTAGATACTGTTACCTAGAACCTATAACCTGAGATCTGCTACCTCTTCGTAATATTTCTGCTAAATACCCTTCCGTCCTTCAGAGTAAAACGAAGAATATAGACTCCCCATTCAAAGCCGGACATGTTGATTTTTAATTGCTTATTTAAGCCTGGAGTGTTTTGTTGTTGGAATTTCCAATGAACTGTACTATGCTGGTAAAGTGAAACAGATTCTATCAATTCATTTGTTTCGTCGGTCCAGTCTATGGTAAGGAAATCATTAACCGGAACAGGGTAAAGCCTGACCTGTTTCCAGAATGTTTTCTCATCCATTGCAGTACTCTGCTGTATAGAAGCAGCTGGCTTTCTCTGAATTTCAGATTGAGCTTCTTTTTTTAGCTCTTCAGCAGCTTTTTTAGCATTGTTGTTGGGACCTCTGTATCTTTGGTTTCCAGCCTCATCATATTTGAAATACACTACGGTTTGAGAAAAACCAAGAAATCCTATTAATAAGGAGGATAGAGAAAGTAATTTTCTTTTCATCGGTGTTTTATTTAGTTTTTTTCTGAAAGAAGAAATTCCAATTGTTTTTCCAGTTTCTCTATTTTTTCAGATTGAGATTTCAAAACTTTATTTTCTTTTTGAACTTGTTTAAGCTGCTCTGATTGGAATTTCAACTGCTTATTTTGTTCTATTGAATAAAGAGTGAGCTCCTCTATTTTTTCAAGAAGTTTTGCATTCATTTCTGCTACATTAATTCCATTCTTTATGACTTCTTCTGCAGAAGGAATATTCGGTAAATGTCCTTTTTCTTCAATATGTTGCTCTACTTCCTCCAAAGAACGAAGTCGATAGTCTTTTTTGAAAACATAGTCTGCCCATACATTGGCTTTTACTTCCACTTCTTTGGCCAATATTCTACCATTAAACCGGGCAATTCCATTATTAAAGAATTTAATCCATGTTCCATTCGCCCCATCATTAAGCCCTATATATGAACTCCCATCATTTCGGGTATTAGGCATAGAAATAATGATATTATGAGTGTTTCCTAAATTTCTCAATACCGTATCACCAGGCTCTGCATGAGCAGAGAAGCACCCATTGCAAGAGGACTTCCCAATCTGAAACACACCCAAAGAATTAGCAACTTCTAACGCAGCCCCTTCAGTTCTATAAACCCTCAATCCAGCAATAGAATTGTTATTCGTATCAATATCGTTCATCCCTATTCTTACCTTTCCATCATTTGACTCAATAAGAAGTTTCCCCCAGTTCCCCCATTGTGAATCGGCGGGTAAAGCATTTCTGTAAAAGATTCCCCCGTCGTTAAAATTTAATTGATGATGTTTATTTCCGGAATTATCTTTCCAGGGAGCAATTGTTAATAATCCTGAATAAAGCCCGGAACCCGGAACCCCTATTGCATCACGACTTTTAAATTCCGTCTTAAGTTCAAAATTATAGGCAGAAGGTAAAGCATTGGTGCTTCTTGTATCGTGTATTTTTAGATTTTCGGCTTGTTGAGCGAAGCTAAATGTCGAAGCCAATAAGACTAACGAGAATAATTTTTGTTTCATTTTAATTGTGTTAAATTGTATTGCAAATCTCAAAAAAATAATTGGTTCAAGAAAGGACAATTCGTCTAATTAAAGAAAACTAATTAGATAATTTATCTAAAATTTGCACTGCTATTTTCGTTTATATATATATTTGCAAATAAAACATGATTGTCGATGGAAAGTTATCAAAAAAGTCTTTTTGACTTATTATTAAAGGAATCTGGAGGAAAAAAAAATTTGGTAGACCTTATGGTTGATCAATTAAAGCTATCCAATGACTCTGCATACAGAAGAATCAGTGGAAAAAACAATACTACAATCAATGAAGCTATTGCTCTTGCTTCTCATTTTGGGATCTCTCTGGATTCAATTCATAACTCCGGGGTAAATAATATCGTGATCAACAAGGTACATGATATTTATAATATAGATGATCTGGAAAAATATTTTGAGTCTTCCATTGCCAATCTCCAAAAAGTAAAAGACACATCGAATGTTGAATTCATATATGCGGCAAAAGATATTCCCCTCTTTTATTTTATGAAGTTTGAGAATCTGCGTAAATTTAAAATTTATACATGGCTGAAACTCATGGATGCTCGCTTCTTTTCTCAAAGAATTAGTTTTGAAAAGTTTGATATTACTGAAAAAATTAAGGAGAAAGCCGTATTATTAGCCGATACCTATCATAATGTAAACTCAACCGAGATATGGAGCAAAGTTACGATCCACGCCCTACTTGAGCAGATCATCTATTTTCATCAATTGGAGATGATCAATAGCCATAGTGTATTAAAAATTTGTGATGAGATTTTACAGATGTTAAAGCAAATAGAAAATGAGGCGACCCATGAGAGAAAAGATGGAAAAGAAGTCTATTTTAAACTTTATCAGAATGATTTGTTAATCATGGGGAACACTGTTTTCATCAAATTGCTAGATAAGAAAATGCTTTTTTTGCCTTACAATATTTTAAGTTATTATTATACCACGGATGAAAGGGTTTGCAACAACTATGAAAAAAGTATTGAGCTCATCCTAAAGAATTCTGAGCCACTTTCTATCAGCAATAAAGCCAGAAATATTTTCTTTAATAAAATGTATAAGAAAATAAATGAAGTGAAAACTCTTATGGAAGTAAAATTATAAAAAAAGACCTTAATAATTAATTTACATTTTTAATTTGAGAATCTTCTGCTTTATCTTTACCTGACTGCTTCCTGTAAGATAACATTGCTTTTGATAAATCATTAAAATCCCTTCCTATAAAAGCTCTTTTTCTGTTTTGCGTCCTGTTATTGCCATAATAATGTGTAGGAACTTTGATATAATTACAAGTTGCAAAGAAAGTCTGGAAACATGAGAACTAATTATTTCGTATAATAGATATTTCTACAAATATTCCACTTAGTTTCATCATCTATTATTTACCAAATTCCAAGCGATCAATACTTGCATGTTTTGCAATAACTCATAAGTATTTATCAAATATTGTTCCGCTCTTTCAATGTTATCAGAAAATGTTGGCAGAAAAATCACATTTCGTTTTATCCAGTTTTCATCACCTAATCATATAGAGAAATTACTACTCTCCAACTCCACTTAAAATAAACTCCTCATAGTTATTAATTATGGGGAGTTTCTATTTTCTCACATTGATAAACTATAAAAACGTCATTTAACATTCAGATTAATATTCTCACTATATCTCATATTTATTGAGAATTCTATCTCAAATTACTTAAAATACAATTTTTACAATAACAAAAAACACCTCACATTGTATTTTCCTTATAATTATTCCAAATATTTAATTAATTTTATAGTTATTTGTATTTTGAATTATTAAAATTAATTAAATAAAGATTTTCATTTTTTTTTATTTCCACAAAGCTAATAAAACCGAAATATCATAAAATTAAACATATAAATTATGAAAATTAAACAATTATTTTATCTGGGAATCTTTATGCTTTCCATTTCCCTGGGGAAGGCACAGGATTTTTTTACTACTATTAGTGAAAGATCCATTAAAGCAGATCCTAAAAGCAGAACGGTACAACCTGAAAAGTTCCTTACGTACAGCCTGGATGTCAATGGCATAAAGAGCTATTTCAGTACTGTTCCTGAACTAAAAGACAATGACCCTAAAGACAAAGCACCTATCATTGTCCTTCCAATGCCAGATGGTACAAAAGCAAAATTTAAAATTTGGAAATCTTCAGTGATGGCTCCCGAACTTGCTCAGAAGTTTCCACAATTGGTTACCTTTACAGGGCAAGGAGTTGACGATCAATACGCTACTATAAAGCTGGATTTTACAGAGCTTGGATTTCATGCTCAGATAAAATCGATTGTAAATGGAGATGCTTACATTGATCCTTACGCAAAAAACAATATCAACAATTATATCATTTATAAAAAAAGTGATCTGATTGACAGAAAACCAAGAACTTGTGCAACCAAAGACGAAGATATTGTTCCTGAAAAAAAAAGCGTACAAAAAAGCGTTACTCCAAGCGTAGGTACTCAAATTAGAATTTTCAGATTTGCAGTAGCCTGTACCGGTGAGTATGCCCAAGCTGCAACAGGATTAACATCTCCCACGGTTGCTCAAACTCTTTCAGCTATTGTTACCTCAGTAAACAGGGTAAACGGAGTATACGAACAAGAGGTTGCGGTAAGGCTCATATTAATTCCCAATGAAACTAATATCATCTTTACAAATCCAACAACAGATCCTTTTACAGGTAATGATGACGCATATACTTTGATTGATGAAAGCCAGGCTCAGATTGATGCATTAATAGGCAATGCCAATTATGATATAGGACATACTTTCAGTACCGGAGGTGGTGGACTTGCCGGATTAGGAGTAATATGCAGTACAGGAAATAAAGGAAGCGGAATTACCGGATCTTCTAATCCCGTAGGAGATCCGTATGATATAGACTATGTTGCTCACGAAGTAGGACATCAGTTTGGAGGGCCACATACATTCAATGCAACAACAGGAAATTGCGCGGGTAATCGAAGCGCTTCCAATGCTGTTGAACCAGGAAGTGGTGTTACCATCATGGCTTATGCCGGTATTTGTGGGGCAACCAATAATCTGGCACCTAATAGTATTCCTACTTTTCATACCAAATCATTTCAATCAATCACTACAAAAGTTCAATCGACAAGCTGTCAGGTAACAACTCCGGTTACCAACACAGCACCTGTTGTGAATGCAGGGAACGATTACACAATTCCCAAAGGAACTCCGTTTAAATTAACAGGTTCTGCTACAGACGCGCAGAATAACGCACTTGCTTATTCATGGGAACAAAATGATGTAGGACCGGCAGGAAACTGGAATGCACCAACAGGTAATGCTGCTATATTCAGATCATTTTTACCGGTAACAGTTCCATACAGATACTTTCCAAAACTTACAGACGTAATCAACAACGTTACCACCAAAGGGGAAATCCTGCCTTCGTATGGAAGAACTATGGAATTCAGATTAACAGTAAGGGATAATAACGCAGGCTGTGCCGGAGTTGCTAATGATGACGCCATTATAACAGTAGATGGAAATTCTGGTCCGTTCACTGTTACAGCACCTATGACAGCCGTAAACTGGACAGGTAATTCCACTCAGACCATTACCTGGAACGTAGCAAATACGACCGCTGCTCCCGTTAGCTGCGCTAATGTGAGTATTTTACTTTCAACAGACGGAGGTCTTACTTACCCAACGACGATCGTTGCTTCTACCGCTAACGACGGTACAGAAACAATTACTATTCCTAATGTAAATACAACACAAGCGAGAATTATGGTTGCGGGCCAAGGTAATGTATTTTATAATATCAATCCCGTAAACTTTACCATTACTCAGAATCTGGCTGTCAATGAAGTAAATGGAACCAAAGATGCATTTGTAGTGTATCCTAATCCAAGTAAAGGAATTCTAAATATCAGGTTTACCAACTCTAATGAAAATTATGACATCATGATATATGATACGAGTGGAAGACTGGCATTCAGTCAATTGAACAATACATTAAATGCTGGTAAAATCGGCACTTTCAATTTAACTCACCTGATGACAGGAGATTATCTTATTAAGATTAAAACCAAAAACATAGAGAAAACCGTGAAATGGGTTAAAGAATAAAAAAGAGCTTACTCTGAATTTAGTATAAAAGGTTGTTTTCATTGTAAAACAACCTTTTGCATTAAAAAAATAACTGGTATTTAATTCCGGTGATTACTAACTAAAAAAAGGCCTGAGTCAATTAGACTCAGGCTTTCTATTTTAAAATCCGCCAATTTTACTCGGTGATAATCCATACTGTTTTTTAAATGCAAATGAGAAGTGAGAAAGATCTTCAAAACCGAGATCCATATAGATATCCGAAGCCATTCTTCCTTTTTCAGCAAGAAGATAATGTGCTTCCTGAAGTCTTTTTTGCAAGAGCCATTTTCCAGGAGTTTTTCCAAATATTTTTTCAAAATCCCGCTTAAAGGTAGCCAGGCTTCGTCCCGTGAGATAAGCAAAGCGGTCGAGATTTACATTAAAATGATAATTTTTACTCATGAACGCTTCAATATCTATTTTTCCAGGCTCATTAAAATCAAATAGAACATCTTTTAATTCTGGATTTTCCTGAAGCAACAGAAGAATTGCTTCTTTAATTTTGAGTTCGACCATTCGTGGATCTGAAAGCTGCCCGGACTTCTGATACATCATCAGAGTATCCATATATGTTTTCAGTTGAGGGCTGGAGTCAAACACAACTAAAGAGTTCGTAGAACATTTTTTTTCAGAAGCCACATCATAAGCAAGACTGAAATCCTGCAAGGTCTGCTGGTCCAGATGAATGGATAATGATTGGAATTCACCACCGGGAGGGGGTTGTTTCGTAAACTTTAAAAGTTGATTGCGCTTCAGAAAACGTATGGAACCTTTTTCGGATCGGTAGTCATTGACCCCATCACTTAAAATTAAATCTCCGGCAACCTGATAGCTGATTACATGATCGGATACAAAATGCTCTCCCTGCCTGCTCAACTGAACATAACAGGAATACACAATATTTCCGTAATCTTGTCTTGTGGTTTTCATTTGATTACAAATATAATAAAGGATCTTCAGAATAAATTAATAAATAAGTGCAAGTATTTCTCTTGCACTTATTGAAGATTTGGACATTAATCCAAACGAATTCCTTTTTTAGCTAAAAACTGTTTCCCTTCTTCCGAATGCAACACATTTACCGCTTCATCATGATCGGTTGAAATACTTACATCGCGCCATTGCTCAAATTCTTTCTTCCTGTTTTGATCTGCACTTTGAAGGATAGCTGCAGCTTCACTTCCTAAAACCAAATGCATGGGTGGTGAAGGATGATCAACCAGGTCAACCATTACTTTTGCAGCCTTTGCCGGATCACCCATCGGAAGAAATTTTCCGGAAGTTAAATATTCTTTGATGCTGCCTACTGTTTCTTCATAACCCTCCACATCTTTAGCAAAACTCATAGAAGCTCCGGCCCAATCAGTTCTGAATCCTCCGGGCTCAATAGAAGTCACTTTAATTCCTAAAGGCAAAACTTCCTTGCTTAGAGACTCTGAAAAACCAGCGAGACCAAATTTTGCCGCCTGGTAAATAGACAAGCCAGCATTCCCTACTCTTCCTCCTACTGAGCTTATTTGCAAAATATGTCCGGATCGTTGCTTACGCATATAAGGCAATACTGCTCTTGTCACCTCAATAGGTGCAAATAAGTTAACTTCCAGCTGGCTTCTCACCTGCTCATCGGTAAACGCTTCTGCAGCTCCTGTAATTCCAAAACCGGCATTATTCACTAAAACATCAATTCTTCCAAAATGATCAACCGCTTCCTTAACCGCTGAATGAATCTGCTCCTTTACCTGAACATCAAGTTTTACTAATAATAACTGTGAAGAGTATTCCTCTAATAAACCTTTTAATATTTCGGGGTTTCTGGCTGTAGCCACCACGTAATCTCCATGTAATAATACTGCTTCCAAAAGACTTTTTCCAAGACCTTTTGAACTTCCTGTTATAAACCAAACTTTTTTCATTGTCTTTTATTTTAAATTTTATTGAGACAAAGTTCCGCCAAACCGATAACATTCATTTTGTTAAAAAGCTCAAATGCACTTTGTTAAAACAATCATTTATTCCCATTCCCATTGCATGTATTTTTGTGCTATTATTCAGCTGAAATGAGCTAGTTATCTACACCTCCCCTCAATAAATTTGTATCCTTAAATAATGTAAATACAAAATCATGAGTAAAACAATTTTTATTACAGGAGCATCCAAAGGGTTTGGAAAATTATGGGCACAAGCACTTTTAGAACGCGGAGATAATGTGGCAGCCACTGCCAGGAATATTTCTGCCTTGGATGATCTTAAAAAAAAATATGGAGATCAGATTCTCCCATTAAAACTGGACGTAAACAACCGTCAGGATGTTTTTGATACTGTAAATACTATAGAAAAACACTTCGGAAGTATTGACGTTCTGATCAACAATGCCGGCTTTGGATTATTTGGGACAGTAGAAGAAACTACAGAACAACAAGCCAGAGAACAAATGGAGACTAATTTCTTCGGTTCACTATGGGTAACCCAGGCTGTATTACCAGTAATGAGAAAACAGAAAAGTGGTCACATCATTCAGATTTCCAGCTTCCTAGGCTTGACTACATTACCTTTACTGGGTCTCTATAATGCTTCTAAATTCGCAATTGAAGGATTAACTGAAACTATAGGAACGGAAACAGCCCATCTGGGAATCAAAACGACATTAATAGAGCCCAACGGATATGCTACAGACTGGGCAGGAGCTTCGGCGGTACAAACTCCATCTGATATTTTCGATTACAACCCTGTAAGAGAAGAATTCGCCAAATCCGGAGATAATCCTGACATCTGGGGAAAACCAGAAGCTACAATACAACCTATAGTAGATATTATTGATTCCGTAAACCCACCAAAACGTTTACTGCTTGGCAAAATAGCATACCACACAATGAATCAGGTATACAGAGACCGCCTTGAAGATATTGAAAACTGGAAAGAAGTAAGCGTTAGGGCACACGGCTACTAATAATATATTGTACCTCTTAATTGACAAATTCAATAATCTGCAGATAGATCCTGTCTGCAGATTATTGTAAATTAGTTTTTTGAAATCTGATGAAACATTATAATACTCTTACCGAACTTCATTCAGAAAGCAACTGGGAAGCTCCACAGCACCCTCTTTTGGGCATCGTGGGATGCTTATCCGGATGCACGATGGGAAACCGGGAGTTCACCACAGACTGTTACATGGTCGCCTTCAAGAAAATCAAATCCGGAATTTTTATGTACGGACGTACACCTTATGATCATGACAATGGCTGTCTTTTTTTTACAAAACCAAGGCAGGTCATTGAGATGAGAGACCTGGAGTTCGAGGAACAAGGATTCATGTTGCTCATCCATGAAGACTATCTTAAAGGACATGAGCTGCATAAAGCTATTGAACAATACAGCTACTTTGATTACGAAGTTACTGAAGCTCTTCACCTTTCTCCAAAGGAAGAGCAAAATATCATTGAACTTCATGATAAGATTAGTAATGAATATAGAAACAACCCTGATGAATACAGCAGGGAGATTATATTAAGCCACCTTTCAACAATTCTGAAATACGCACAACGGTATTATAAAAGACAGTTTATAGAACGGGAACAGATCACCGGAAAAATGGCATCAAGATTTAATGATGCTCTTAAAAATTACATCCATAATGGCCATTTAAAAAAGGATAGCGGACTACCCAATGTCACCCAATTGGCCAGCCAGCTTTCTGTTTCCCCCAGATATCTCAGTGATCTTCTAAAACAGGAAACAGGTAAAACAGCCATGGAACTAATCCACATCTTTTTGATTTCAGAAGCCAAAAACCTTTTAAGACTGGGTGAAAAAGGCGTTTCAGAAATTGCCTATGAATTAGGATTTGAAAATGCATCTTATTTTACCCGCCTTTTTAAAAAGCAAACCGGAATGAAGCCTTTAGAATTTAAAAAACTGCAGATTAATTAATCTCAGCTATTCTATAAACTTCAGTCTCTCAGAATAACAATAAAAGCTGAATATACAGCATCAAAAGAACGGAATTCCATACCTGGATAAATGCATAAGTTTCAAAACCATGTTGTTCACTCTATGATTAATTTCATCTTCTGCTGAGCATACTAATTATAAACACCTGAAAACGAAAACACTATATCCCCTCCTGATAAAATACGGATAGTCTATCCACAAAAAAGACTAAAAAAATGTTTTATCGTAAAGAATTTTATATATTTGCACCATCTAACAATTAAAAAAATAATTTACTATGTCAGACATTGCATCAAGAGTAAAAGCTATCATCGCTGATAAGCTTGACGTTGAAGAAACAGAGGTAACTCCTGAAGCTAGCTTCACTAACGATTTAGGAGCTGATTCACTGGATACAGTTGAACTTATCATGGAATTTGAAAAAGAATTCAATATTCAAATCCCTGATGATCAAGCTGAAAAAATTACTACTGTAGGGCACGCTATCGCTTATATCGAAGAAGTAGTAAATAAATAATATTCTTCAACAAAAGAAAATTTAAAAAGTTTATGGAATTAAAAAGAGTAGTTGTAACCGGTTTTGGAGCAATAACACCGATTGGAAATAATGCGAAGGAATACTGGGGAAATCTTGTTAAAGGTGAGAGCGGTGCAGCTCCGATTACTCTTTTTGATGCCACAAACTTCAAGACAAAATTCGCTTGCGAAGTCAAGAATTTCGATCCGTTGCAACATTTCGATAAGAAAGAAGCAAAAAAAATGGACCGAAATACCCAGCTTGGGCTTGTAGCTGCAAGAGAAGCTGTAGAACATTCCAGAATTATCGAAGATTCTGTTGATAAAAACAGAGTTGGTGTAATCTGGGGCTCCGGGATCGGTGGTTTGGAAACTTTTGAAACAGAAGTTTTAGGATGGGCGAATACGGATATTCCAAGATTCAACCCCTTCTTTATTCCAAAGATGATCGCGGATATTACGCCTGGACACATCTCTATTGAGTATGGTTTCCACGGACCTAATTATACTACTGTATCTGCGTGTGCTTCTTCTGCAAATGCACTAATCGACGCTAAAATGCTAATCCAATTAGGGAAAGCAGATGTTATTGTATGTGGTGGCTCTGAAGCCGCTGTTACAGCGAGTGGTGTGGGCGGATTTAATGCTATGATGGCACTTTCAACAAGAAATGATGATCCGAAAACAGCTTCAAGACCTTTTGATAAAGACAGAGATGGCTTTGTATTGGGTGAAGGAGCAGGATGTATTATTCTTGAAGAATATGAACATGCAGTAAAAAGGGGCGCAACAATTTATGCAGAATTAAAAGGAGGCGGTCTGAGTGCAGATGCACATCACATGACAGCACCTCATCCTGAAGGTTTGGGAGCTTATCTGGTAATGAAAAGTTGCCTGGAAGATGCAGGGTTAACTGCTGATGAAGTAGACCATATCAATATGCATGGTACGTCTACTCCATTAGGAGACATTGCAGAATCCAACGCAATTTCAAGATTACTTGGAGAGCATGCTTACGACATTCAGATTAATTCTACGAAATCAATGACAGGACACCTTTTAGGGGCGGCCGGTGTAATTGAGGCTATTGCTGCTTTAGGAACTATTATTCATGGTATTGTTCCTCCTACCATTAATCATTTTACTGATGATGAAAATATCGACAGCAGACTTAATTTTACATTTAATGAAGCTGTGAAAAAAGATGTAAAAGTAGCCATGAGCAATACTTTTGGATTTGGTGGGCACAATGCCTGCGTTCTGTTTATGAAAATCTAAATTTACTGAATGGAGTTACAGAAATACTTTTCTAAATTCCTTCTCAAACAAAGAAAAAGAAAATTATCGGAGAGAGACTATTTCCTTAGTACCGAGCTAAATAAACTGCTGGGTTCTGAGATACAAAATGTTGCACTTTACCGGGAAGCTTTTTCTTTGAAAAATTCTTCTAAAAATCAAGACAGCAATTACGAAAGACTTGAATTCTTAGGAGATTCCGTTTTGGGTACAATTATTTCTTGTCATTTGTTCCAGACTTATCCTCAAGCGAATGAAGGATATCTTACACAAATGAAATCTAAGATTGTTAATAGGAAAAATCTTAATAAATTAGGGGAAGATTTAAAGCTTACAGACCTTTTAATTAAACAAAATTCTGTAGCTTTAGGTGAAAATATCTCCGGAAATTTATTTGAAGCATTAATCGGTGCTGTTTATTTAGACTTCCAATATGACACCTGTAAAAAGATCATTTTGGAACGTTTGCTGACGCCATCTGAAATTAATAAGCTCGAAAATAAAATTGTGAGCTATAAAGGCCTTCTTCTGGAATGGAGCCAGAAGAAAAAAGTAAATATAAAATATGAAACCTGTGAAGAAACTCAGGGGAATAAATCAATCGTTTTTCGTTGCCACGTCTGGCTCGGAGAAGAGAAGATAGCCAATGCCACTGAAACTTCAAAAAAGAAAGCCGAAGAAAAAGCAGCACAACGAGCATTTTATATTTTAAACAAAAAAGAGAACATACTTGGAAATTCAAAAACTTTATGATCACGACGATATAGAATTTGAAGATATTGCCATCGGATTGGTAAGATTAGCAAAAAATGTATTCGATCATGAATTTTTTTTCAAAATAAATCAAAATAGCGATCTTAAATTTTCAAGGATAGACGACCTCGTCTTTCACGGATCATATTATGACTATTATTTCTCAAGATTCGAGGGTTATCACAAGTTTTCAAAGACTTACTTTACTTTCATTTCCAACAAATCCTGTGAAAGTAGACAAAAAAAAATACAAACTGAGCTCTTCGCAGAAGAAGAAAATATTAAATTTTTATTAAATAATCAGGTAGATGTAGAATATATTCTGCATAGTTCGGAACAATTTCCTGATTTTTCCGTAATTTTGCTCCCTGAAAATCTTGTGTTTCCAATTCAAGATTATACATTGAGTTCTGAAGAGGAACTATATCAAATTATCCAGTATTATGAATAAGTATTTAAAGAAGACAAAAATTATTGCAACGCTTGGCCCTGCATCATCATCTAAAGAAGTCATGTTAGGACTTATGAAAGCAGGAGTAGACGTTTTTAGAATAAATTTTTCACATGCAGATTACGACTTAGTTCGAACTAATATTGATATCATTAGAGAACTTAACAAGGAACATGGCTACTCTGTAAGTATTTTAGGAGACTTACAAGGTCCTAAATTGAGAGTGGGAGTCGTAAAGGAGGGATCATATCTTAATCCTGGAGATATTTTAACGTTTACGAATGAAAAAATTGAAGGGGATTCTACAAAAGTTTATATGACTTATCAACAGTTTCCTCAGGACGTAAAAGTGGGGGAAAGAATCCTTATCGATGACGGAAAGCTTGTTCTAGAGGTTATTGAAACCAACGAAAAGGATACTGTAAAGGCCAAAACCATACAAGGGGGACCTCTGAGTTCTAAAAAAGGGGTAAACCTTCCTAATACGAATGTTTCTCTTCCTGCATTAACGGAGAAGGATATCCAGGATGCTAACTTTATGCTGGACATGGAGGTAGATTGGATTGCTTTATCTTTTGTACGTCATGCACAGGACATCATAGATCTTAAGGACCTTATTGCCAAGCATCCGAACGGTAAATTTAAAACACCGATCATAGCTAAAATCGAAAAACCTGAAGGAGTAAAAAATATTGATGAGATCTTATTGGAATGTGATGGATTAATGGTTGCACGTGGTGACTTGGGAGTAGAAGTTCCTATGGAAGAAGTTCCTGCGATCCAGAAAAACCTGGTTGAAAAAGCAAGATTCTATTCCAAACCGGTTATCATTGCCACTCAGATGATGGAAACCATGATCAATAGCTTAACACCAACAAGAGCTGAAGTAAATGACGTTGCCAACTCCGTATTGGATGGTGCTGATGCTGTAATGCTTTCAGGAGAAACTTCGGTGGGAAGATATCCCATCCAGGTAGTTGAGAACATGGCTAAAATCGTTCAGAATATAGAAAAGACAAATTTCTATCAGCACAAAAACGAGCCTATCGAAAAAGATTATAATTGTATTGATGAAAGGTTTATTACCAACAGGGTATGCCTTGCCGCAGTTAGAATTGCTAAAACAACAAATGTTACTGCAATTGTTACTTTAACACACTCCGGTTATACGGCATTCCAGCTTTCAGCCCACAGACCTAACTCACATATTATTGTGTACAGCGGTAATAAAAGGGTAATTACGATGCTTAACCTTCTTTGGGGTGTTCATGCTTATTATTATGATATGAACAAATCAACGGATGAAACAATTATCCAGGTTAATATGCTTACACATAATTACGGATATATTGAAAGCGGGGATTTTGTAATCAACATCAATGCGACTCCGTCATATGAAGGAGGAAAAACAAATACGCTGAGATTAACGACAGTATAATAAAGTAAAGGCGAAATCGCAAAAATGGCGAAACAGCTTTTCAAAATTGATATAAAAAAGAGCTCCTGAAATAATATTCAGGAGCTCTTTTTATAATTATAATTTAGTATTAAAATCTTTAATACATCTACTGTTCAAAAATCAATTTCCCACAATTGTCTTCGGAGTAACAAACTCTTTTAATGCAATTAAAGAAAGCTCAGTACCGTATCCTGATGCTTTTGTTCCCCCAAAAGGAAAACGGGGATCAGAGCTGGTCATTCTATTGATGTTGACAGTCCCGGATTCCAAATTTTCAATAAAAAACATCTGACGGTCTGCATTTTGTGTCCAAACCGAATTGGAAAGTCCGAAAGGAATATCATTTGCCATTTGTAAAGCCTCATCATCATTCTTAGCAATCATCACCATACCTAATGGTCCAAACAACTCCTCCTGTAAAATAGGATTACCTTCCTGTACTCTTATCAGTCCAGGATTGAATTCATGATCGGAAATCCTTTCAAGAGGGATAATAATTTCTGCTCCGTTTTCTAAAGCTTTATTAAATTGTTTTTCAAGATCATCAGCCAGATCAGGTCTTGCCATACCGCTGATCTTTGTGTCTTTATCCATCGGATCAGCCGGAACAAATTTTTTGTACTCCTCTATGAATTTCGGTAAAAACTCATCCTCAACTTTCTCATCAATAATGAACCTTTTAGCAGCAACGCAGGTCTGTCCGCAATTTTGAAGTCTTGCCTGAGCTCCTACTTTTGCAGCTTTATCAAGATCAGCATCATCCAGAATGATAAAAGCATCACTACCTCCCAATTCAAGCAAAGATTTCTTAATATTCAATCCTGCAATAGAGGCTACCTCCCCTCCTGCTCTTCCACTTCCGGTTAAGCTTACTCCTTTCACGGCATCGTGTTCCAGGATTTCTTTCACTTCCTTATGTCCCACTTCTAAATTCTGGAAAACTCCTTGTGGAAAACCAGCTTCCAAAAATACCTGCTCTATGGCATTACCACTTCCAAAGCAGATAGAAGCATGCTTCAATACAACAGTGTTTCCGGATAAAATAGCCGGGGTTGCAAATCTTAAAACCTGCCAGAAAGGAAAATTCCATGGCATCACACCAAGAATCACTCCCTTCGGAATATAATGGACTTCAGAAAACTTATATTCAGATTCTATTTTTTCCGCCTTTAAAATATTTTCAGCCTCCGCATAATAATTCATCATTAATGCAGATTTCTCTACCTCAGCAATTGATTGTGAAATGGGCTTATTCATTTCCCTTGTAATGATCTCTCCGAATTTTTCTGAATTCGCTTTTAGCACCTCCGCAGCTTTTGCAATTAATTTTTGCCTTTCTTCAAAGGGCACTTTTTTCCATTCTGAAAAAGCCTTATCTGCAATAATAAGTTTATTTTCAATTGATTGTTCCATAATGTAATTTTTGTTTCAAATTCAAAATAAATGAATTAGAATGCTTTACCGTAAAGCATGGATGAAAGCAACAAATTTTGTTCCTTTAAGCAAAATAAAATAATGATTTTCTCTATTAAAAGAATATATTTTTTGTTATACCATAAACCATTCGTTGATCAGGCTAGCCGCAAGTCTTGCTGTTCTCTCCTGAATATCGTAAGAAGGGTTAACTTCTGCCACATCTAATGCGACCAGTTTTTCATTTTTCAAAATATGCCTGTAAAAATGCATAAATGTACTATCTGCAAAAATACCGTTATAGGCGGAAGCTGAAACTCCGGGCGCTACAGATGCATTAAAAACATCCATACATATGGTAAGATAAGCAACATCCACCTCATCCAACAAATCATTAATGCGTTGATAGATGGACGGCAGATTCTCAAAGAATAGTTCGTCTGCCAAAATATATTTCATTCCATATTGATGGGCCGTATCGAACAATTTCAGTGTATTGGAATTTCTTTGGATCCCGATATGCAGTGAGTGAATATCTCCTTCCTGGGCAATTTGCCAGAATCCGGTTCCGGAACTTGCTCCTACCCCTTCTTCCGGTTGGCGGTTGTCGAAGTGAGCATCAATATTTATAATCCCGATCTTCTGTTCGGGAAATGCAGTTTTTACACCCAGATAATGGGCATATGTAAGTTCATGTCCACCACCGATAACGAGAGATTTACCTCCTTTTAATAAAACCTTTGATACGTTTTTAGCAAGACTCTGCTGTGCTTTTTCAAGATGAGTATCCTCGCAGGTAATATTTCCAAAATCCCAAAACGAAAAATCGGGAAGGATTACAGGAAAATTAGACATGTTCTTTCTTATAATATCCGGAGCATCTTTCGCTCCCAATCTTCCTTTATTCCTTTTTACTCCTTCTTCTACAGCAAAACCATGCAAAACGAAATCATTAGTAGAAATAACATCGTAATCATTTTCAATTTTTACTCTTTGAAAAATTCTGTGATAAAGTAATTCTTCACCATCCAATCTTCCTTGCCAAATCATGATTTTATTTAATTTTTTAATTTATATAGTGTAACGTTCAAAACTTTGCCAGTATTTGTCTTTATAAATTTCAAGAGAAATTTCGTATTCGGGATGCTCAGCAATTACTTTCGGAATAACTCTGGAAGGGTCGCGGAAATCTTTGCTTGCAAAATAGCATTCTCTGAGATTATCTGCACTTTCGTGCCCTATATACAAATGTCCTTCCTCTACTTTTAATTTATTTATAATTTTTTCTTCAATCTCATTCAGCCTTTCATGATCATCATTTTCCGGAAGTCCGTTATTGCTTCTTCCTTCATATTGCATTCTTATCACTGAAATCCATGGATAGGAAGCTTTGGCATCATAGGTCAACAGTGATGTGTTCACTGTAGCAATAAGTGGCAACCCGTTTTGCAAACTTGCTTCCAACACCGAAAACTGTTCTTCATCATCAATGTTCTTTACATTTTTATATTTTTCTGTAAACTCTCTCTCCCTCCATGCAAGGAAATCTTTTAATTTAATGACTGGAATCAGTTCTTTTTTCGCTTCTTCCTTACTTATAATATTAAATGTGTCAATCTGTGTCGCAAAATTCAATTCGCCTAAAAAATTATCCAGAAAAACACAAATCCCTTTTACAACGGATTCTTTATTCTCTGGCATTAAACCTTCATATACAAAGGTAATGTCTATTTCATCAGGATACCCCTCGCTTTCATTCGGATAAAATAAAATGTTTTCACCGGTAAACTCTAGGCCGTCCATTTGAATTCCGTGAGCAGCATTCATCTCAGGTTTTAAAGCGGTAAATTTCCAACGCTTCAAAACAGGAGAAGCTTCAACAATTTCTTCTGCAAAAACAATATTTTTAATTTCGCCATCTACGGTAATAATGAGTTCTACAGTAGAGTCATCGTACATCCCAACGAGAAAGTAATATCCCTGATTAATCTGTTTAAGTCTGGGAGAAATAATATCGAAAAAACCACTTTCAATATGATCATGATTTTTTATAATTTCATAAAAATCCTTTTCCTTAGTCAGAAACCAATCCCAAAAATCATTGTAATTCCTGGTCGCATTACCGATATTTCTTATTTCCTTACCGAAGAATCCCATACTGTTTTATTTTATTTTCATCAATAGAGTTTTGTCCGGTAAAACTATATAATATTGTGCATATACTCAAACTCCTTTTAATCAATTACACGATGTTTCTTTTTATACTTTATTCTGATTGGCATTGCTGCTGATAAACATTTCATTCTTTTCTTCCGATACAATCTCCAGAAACCTCTCATAATGTTTCAGAACATCGGAGATCAATTCATTTTTAGTAAAATATTGTACATCATAACCTTCTCTTGCATCACCAAAATATGATTTCGGATAATGGGTGGTATTATGTTCCAGGTCCGGAAGATTTTCCTCATGGATAATATATTCTGATACCGTCTTTTCCTGGTTTTTAATTCCATAAATAAAGTTATTAACAACTCCATGATGAATTTCTATTTCTATTTTTGTAGGATTATCGCCGTAATTCATCTTCACTTCAATCCCATTATCTGCAAATTCTTTCTGCAGCTCCAGAAACCCTTCTTTCACTGTGGTATGGATAAAGCTATCCACGGATGAGTTGTCCTTAAAGGAAACAATACGCTTCAAACGTTCTTTCCAGAATTCACCGGACCATGGAACTGCAGAAGCCGAAAAGTTCCTGTCATAATATTTCTGATCGATGATCAGCGCCTTCATTAAGCTTACAATGAATAAAAGTACAATAATTGAAAATGGCAGGGCTGTGATTAATGTCATACTCTGGAGTGCTTTCAGGCCTCCTACATTAAGCAATAATAGTGACAGTACAGCTAGCAAAAGCCCCCAGAATATTAATTGCCATTTTGGAGATTTCTGCGCATTTTTGGTTGCGATACTATTCATTACAAATATTCCTGAATCTGCTGAAGTCACAAAAAAGATTATAATGATAACGATGACGAAGAAGCTTGTAATCGTAGATAAAGGCATGTATTCGAGAAAACGAAACATTAAAGCATCAGGATCAGATGCAAATTGGCTCAATTTACCATGCGCGATATTGAAATCAAACCAAATAGCACTGTTCCCAAAAACGGACATCCATATAAAATTAAATAATGTAGGCAGTATTAAAACAGCCAGAATAAATTCTTTAATGGTTCTTCCTTTTGAGATTCTAGCAATAAACAATCCTACATAAGGGGACCATGAAATCCACCACGCCCAATATAGAATCGTCCAGTCATAAAACCATGGCAGTGTATCTTTTTCGTAAACATGGGTACTAAAAGTAAGATCGAAAAAATTATTGATATAATTTCCCAAACCTTCGGTAAAGCTTCCGATCAAGTAAACGGTTGGTCCTAATATCAGCACAAACAACAGAAGAACAATTACACTGATGACATTGATATTACTCAATATCTTAACACCTTTGTTTACCCCGCTGATCGCCGAAAAAACCGACAGAGAAATGAGAATGAAAACAATAATGATCTGGTATATGAATTTATTTTCCGGGATTGCTCCCAATATGTGTAAGCCGGAATTGATCTGGACGACCCCAAAGCCTAATGTGGTGGTAATTCCAAAAAAGGTACAGCAAAGGGCAAAAATATCAATAACGTTTCCCCATTTTCCATTGATTCTATCTTTAAGCAAAGGATAAAAACAACTTCTCAGAGATAGTGGCAACCTGTATCGATAAGCAAAATAAGAAAGTGATAATCCTACAATCCCATAAATAGCCCACGCGTGGATTCCCCAATGAAAAAAGGTATAAAGCTGTGCCTGTTTCGCCCTGTTTACATAATGGTTATTACCAAAAACTTCAGAGGAGTAATGCTGCATAGGTTCCGCTACACTAAAATATATTAAACCAATCCCCATCCCTGCAGCGAACAGCATCGAAATCCATGAAAACAGAGAATACTCCGGCTTGCTGTCATTGGCTCCCAGTTTTATATTAGCATATTTACTAAACATAAGGTACACAAGAAAAATCACAAAGATGGTGACTGCCCAAACGTAAACCCAATTCAGGTTAACAAAAATGAATTCCTTAATTTCATTTAAGATACTTTCTGTAGATTTCGGGTAAATAGCTGACAGAAAACAAGTTCCTATAATAAAAATAAGACTTGGAATTGTTACTCCTTTATTAAATGTTGATTGCATACTTCGGAATTTCATCATATCTATTTTTCAAATTAAATTATTGATACATTATTCAGGCATAGCCGCAACAAAAGCATTCAAAAAGTAAGAAAAATAATATGATCTTTCTTTATCAGTACACTTAGGAACTACAGAATTACTTTTCACCCATGGAAAAATAACAGGAGCATATTAAGGAAACTTATAATAAGATAAACGGGAGAAAAGGTACTTTATATTACACTTTCCACTTTTCCCCATTGATATAAATATTTTCAGCGGTTAAACTTCCCTGATTATATAATACGTTTTGAAAATTATCGGTTTTAAAAGTTACAAAATCCGCTTTTAATCCCTTTTCTAACCTTCCCCTGTCTTCTAATCCCAGAGCATATGCCGAACGAAATGTAATACCTGCTAAAACTTCAGCGGTCGTTAACTTTTCGTATGTTGCTAAAATGGAAGCCTGGGTAATCAAGTTACCCATTGGTGCGGAACCCGGGTTCCAGTCACTGGCTATTGCAAGAATAGCTCCTGCATCCAACAACTTTCGTGCCGGAGTGAACTTCTCTCCCAGTCCTAAACTCGCTCCGGGCAGTGCTGTGGCCACTGTATTGGAATGAGCAAGAAATATGATGTCGTCATCAATTGTTGCCTCTAAATGGTCCGCAGACTGTGCTCCTACTTCTACTGCAATCCTTGAACTTCCGGGAGTAAATTGATCTGCATGAACAGTTATTTCAAAACCGAGCTCTTTAGTTCTTAATAAAAAATCCTTACTTTCTTCCGGTTGGAATGCTGACTTTTCAATAAAAATATCAACTCTCTTAGCAAGTCCTTCTTCTTTTACTTTAGGCAAAATTTCTGCGATAATAAAATCTAAATAAGATTTATTATCTCCCTCAAAATCTTTCGGCTTCAAATGTGCGGAAAGACAGGTAGGAATTAATGTGGCTGTGGTTAGGGTTTGTGCTTTTTTTATTATTCTCAGCATCTTGAGCTCATTTTCCACATCCAGACCATAGCCGCTTTTTACTTCAATGGTTGTAATTCCCAATGAAATAAGAAAATTGATCCTTTCTGATAAAGTTTTAAGCAACTCTTCTTCTGACGCATTTCTTGTATGTTGTACAGAACTCCAGATGCCTCCTCCGCTTTCAGCAATTTCAAGATAAGTTTTTCCTGCATTTCTCATGGCAAAATCATTTGCTCTGTTTCCTCCAAAGCAGATGTGAGTATGGGAATCTATGAAAGCAGGAAGCACGATCTGTTCACCTTCAACCTCTTCAATTGTTACATTGGGATATTCAGATCTTAATTCTTCGAAATTTCCAACTTTCTGAATGGTTTCACCTTCAATCAAAATACCTCCGTCAACTATAATTTCAAGTTGTTGATCAGATAATTTTCCTCTCAGTGAAAGATTAGCGAGTGTAATGATTTGCTTAAATGGTCCTATTAATTTCATAAGTAAATGGTCAGAAAATATTGTATTGGGATTTAAATTTCCATTCCAAAAATACTTAAAAAATATCTTTTAACCTTGATTTTTTAGCATAACCTTTTCCCCAACCTAAGTCTAAAATCCCTATCTTTGAGGTAAATGAAATGAATTAATGCCTGATTTTTTACATCCAGATAAGGAAAACTTTTCTCATGAAGAGCTCATGCAGGAAGAACAGATTCGTCCCCAGAGTTTTAAGGATTTTGCGGGACAGAGAAAGACGTTGGAAAATCTTGAAGTATTTGTAACTGCGGCTAAAAAGCGAGGCGGAGCCCTTGACCATGTTCTTCTTCACGGGCCTCCGGGACTTGGAAAAACAACTTTAGCGAACATCATTGCGAATGAATTGGGTGTGAATTGTAAAATAACATCAGGTCCAGTTCTTGATAAACCGGGAAGTCTGGCCGGCCTTTTAACCAATCTGGAAGAAAATGACGTTCTCTTTATTGATGAGATCCACCGTCTATCACCTGTTGTGGAAGAATATCTTTATTCTGCGATGGAAGATTATAAGATTGATATTATGCTGGAAACAGGTCCTAATGCAAGGAGTGTACAGATCGGGCTCAATCCTTTTACACTGGTTGGAGCAACTACAAGAAGCGGAATGCTTACCAAACCCATGTTGGCGAGATTCGGTATCCAAAGCAGGCTTGAATATTATACCATAGAACTTTTATCCATGATCATCATAAGAAGTTCCAGAGTTCTTGGAGTAAAAATTTACGAGGATGCAGCCATTGAAATTGCAAGAAGAAGCCGCGGAACTCCCAGAATTGCCAATGCTTTATTGCGAAGGGTACGAGATTTTGCAGAAATAAAAGGTAATGGAGAAATAGAGATCAATATCACAAAATATGCGCTCAATTCTCTGAATGTTGATGAATTTGGGTTGGATGAAATGGATAACAAGATCATGCGTGTCATGATTGAAAATTTTAAAGGAAAACCTGTAGGTATTTCAGCACTGGCAACCTCTATCGCTGAAAACCCGGAGACATTGGAAGAGGTTTATGAGCCTTTCTTAATTCAGGAAGGATTTATTATCCGTACCCCAAGGGGAAGAGAGGTGACAGAAAAAGCCTATAAACACTTGCAGATTCCGATACCTAAAAATCCGGGGGAGCTTTTTTAGGCTTGTTATTTAAAATATAATCGAGCTGATAAAGGTGTTGATCTTTTAGCCTTATGATAAGAAATATAAAGAGTTATTAATTAATGTTTATACCGAAGCTATACAGAAGTGAGGATTATAATGTAATGCGTGAAATCATTAGAGACAATGCTTTCGCTTTACTTATCTCTTCAGTCGACAAGATACGGGCCACTCATTCCATGATGATGCTTAATGAGGATGATCCGGATCACATTTATATTGAAACTCATATTTCCAAAGCCAATCCACAGGCAAAAACACTGAAAAAAGGAGATGAGGTATTATGTGACTTTTTAGGAGCACACACTTATATTTCCAGTAGCTGGTATGATCATATCAATGTTTCAACATGGAATTATGAAGCTGTACAAATTCATGGTAAAGTAGAACTTATGAATAATGAAGAACTTTACGCGCATCTGGAAAAGTTAACCAATAAGTATGAAAAGTTTCAAAAATGCCCTGTACTGGTAAAGGATATGGGTAAAGATTTTGTAGAAAAAGAAATGAAAGGAGCATTTGGAATAAAAGTAATACCAACGGAGATCTTTATTAAACAAAAACTTTCCCAAAACAGGAAAGAAAAAGATTATCAAAATATTATTTCCCATCTTGAAAATTCGGATGAGCAGGGAAAAAAGATTGCTGAAAAAATGAAACTTAACAAAAATTAAATACATAAAACATAATATTATATGAAGCTATATCCAATACAATGTGGAAAATTTAAGCTGGACGGCGGCGCTATGTTCGGAGTCGTCCCAAAGAGTCTGTGGGAAAAAACCAATCCTGCAGACGAAAGAAACCTGATAGAACTGGGAACTCGATCTTTGCTTATTGAAGATGGTAAGAAACTGATTTTAGTGGATTGCGGTCTGGGAAATAAACAGGATGAGAAATTTTTCGGACATTATTCTCTTTGGGGAGATGATAATTTAGATAAAAACCTTAAAAAATATGGCTTTGTAAAGGAAGACATTACTGATGTTTTTCTTACCCATCTTCATTTTGACCACTGTGGAGGAGCCATCGAATGGAATAACGATAAAACGGGGTACAGACCGGCTTTTAAAAATGCTCATTTCTGGACCAATGAAAACCACTGGCAATGGGCTACTGAGCCTAATCCGCGAGAAAAAGCAAGTTTTTTAAAAGAAAATATCATTCCTATGCAGGAAAGTGGTCAACTGAATTTTTTACCACTACCAACGACAGGAAACTATGGTTTCGCCCCGGACTTGAAAATGGATGTTATTTTTGTTGACGGACATACCGAAAAGCAAATGCTTCCTGTAATTCAATATCAGGAAAAAACAATCGTTTTTGCTGCAGACCTTATCCCTACAGCCGGACATATCAACCAGGTTTATGTGATGGGATATGATACAAGACCTCTCTTGACAATGGAGGAAAAAGGAAAATTTTTAAAGCAATGTGTCGATAACGAATATTTATTGTTTTTCGAGCATGACGCACATAATGAGCTGGCCAGTCTGAAAATGACAGATAAAGGAGTAAGGCTTGATGAAGTTCACAGTTTTAATGACGTTTTCGGATATTAATTGAAGTATGGAAGAATTGAATTCAGAAACACAAAAAGCAGAACCGGAACCAGCACCCAAGATCATTGGCCTTACTGGTGGAATAGGTTCAGGAAAAACAACGGTAGCCCATTTTATTGAAGAATGCGGATTTCCGGTTTATTACTCTGACGACAGAGCAAAAACCATTGTCAATGACAATGATACCCTAAAAGAAAAGATTAAAGAGCTCTTAGGAGCACAGTCTTATGATAATACCGGCCTTTATGACCGGAAATATGTTGCAGACAAAGTTTTTAATAATTCGGATCTACTGCAAAAATTAAATGAAATCATACACCCCGCTGTACGAATTGATTTTGAACAATGGGTAAAAGAACAGTCAAAATATTTAGTTTTTAAGGAAACTGCCTTATTATTTGAATTAAAGCTTAATCTGCAGTGCTACAAATCACTTTTAGTAACTGCACAAGACAACATAAGAATAAAAAGGGTAATGGACAGGGACAACAAAACCTATCGCGAAGTACAGGCTATTATGGAGCGGCAAATGCCCGAAAAAGAGAAAATAAGGCTTGCTGATTATATCATCTATAATGACACTAATTTAGAAGATTTAAAAGAGCGGACAGAACGCACCATCTTCGAAATAGAATAAAAAAAAGAGCTCGTTAGAAAATAATTCTAACGAGTTTTTTATGTAAAAAAATAAGCTCTCATTTCTGAGAGCTCATTTTTTAATAGTAAATAATTTAATTATTCTTTGATAAACTTCTTCTGAGCTGTGCCCTGAACATCATCGATATCGATAACATATACTCCATTTATCAATCCGCTTACATCAATCTTATTATTGAGTATAATTCCTCCGGAAACAAGCTGACCTGCTGCGTTGTATAGCTTATAATTAGCTTTCTTGCTAATATTTTTCACATACAATATACTGCTTACCGGATTAGGATAGATCAGAATTTCAGTCTGGTTAACAGGATTAGGTACTGCCTGCTTAGAAATTCTTACGGTATAATCTTCAACTTCTCCGTTTGCAAAACTTATACAATTCACAGGAATCGCATCTTTCTGCATGGCAACTCTCATCACAACATATTTAAAATCCGTCATGCTGATGAATGCATCCGCCGGTACACTGAACGTTCCTTTAACAGGGGTTGTTGAGTTAGGCGAAGACACAAGGATTCTTTCATTAGGATCAAATGTTCCACTTCTGTCGAAATCTATCCATACGGCAATACCTTCATTATTCGTTGTTCCTGTCCATGATTTAGCAATTGAAATCTCATTACCAGTAGATCCCTGAATCAATTCAATAAACTTGGTAGGATCTCCGGTAAAGTCTGAATAATTCTGAGCATTTGAATCATTTGACATTTGCGGTTTACCAGTAGGTTTTACCGTAACGTTTGAAATGTATTCACTCACAGAACTTCCAGACGACATCTGACAATAAATAACGGTAGGTGTTGTAAAGAAGTATGGTTGTGTATACGTACCAGGAGTACCGCTACAAATATTAGCAACCTGTAATTCGTATTTCGTCAGCTCTGTTAATCCCGTAAGGGTAAGTGTATTGGTAGCCACCGGAACCGTTGTCCAGCTCGGAATACCTACTTTTCTGTATCTTAAGATATAAGTAGCTCCCGGGAATGGATCCCAAACGACAACAGCTGTTGTAGGAGTCAGGTTAGTGATGGTTAAGCCCGGAGGTGGTAATTCACATGTCCTTTCTGTAGTAAATACTTTAGGATTTGAATATGGATTGATTGTAGTCTCACCCACACACTTGTTAGCCACCTGAACCTCATAAGTAGTGTAAGGGCTTAATCCTGTCAACTGATAAGAGTTCCCAGGTGTTACCGGCACAGTTACATCCACCCACGTGGTTGTTCCCACGACTCTGTATCTTAATACATACGTTGAACTTGGCGCAATTGGTGCCCATGTTACTAATGCAGAGTTTGTTGTTACGTTACTGATTGTTACAGTAGGAGGCGTAGGATCACATCTGGTAGAGAATGTTTTAATCGCGGTAAATGTACCTGGTGTTGTACCACAGCTTGCAGCAACCTGCACCTCATAAGTAGTAGCAGGAGTTAAACCTGTTAACTGAATTGGAGGGTTACCAAGAAGAGTAGAAACGTTAATACTCGTCCACGCAGTAGATCCTAAAGGTCTGTACTGTAAAATATAGGTAAGCCCATTGGTTACACCAGTCCAGTTTACTATTGCTGAAGTATGGGTAATCGTATTAAACGCAAGATTTGTAGGTGTACCTGTTGCACATGGTCTTATTCTCACTGCATAATCTTCCACTTCACCATTCACAGCTACCTGACACATTACAGGAGAACTAGAACGTTTTAGCACCACTCTCATTGTTGTTGTAAGAGGTCCGCTGTATGCAGTAGACGGAACATTGAACAATGCATTAACAGTACTTGTTGAATTGGAAGCTACTGCCATGATTTGTTCATTTGTCTCGAATACCCCATTTCGGTTAAAGTCGATCCAGGCACTTACAGCATCACTGTTGGTTGCTCCTGCCCATCCTTTAGTTACGGCGATTTTATTTCCCGTTGAGCCAAGCTCAAGGTTAATCAACGTAGCTGGTGTAGTATAACTGATATAGTTTGTCTGTAATGAGGTATTACTCATTGGAGCAATTCCCGGATTTACAGAAGTCACTGTTACATTAGCTATATAATCATTGGTTCCTGTTCCTGTCATGTTACAATAACTGATAGCAGTCGTTGTAAATGGAATTGAAGCAGAGAAGGCACCTAATGTACCACTACATCTTGTGGCAACCTGTACCTGATATCCGGTTAATTCGGTAAGACCAGTAATTGTGTAGCTATTTCCAGGTGCAAGTACAGGATCAATTGTTGTCCATGCTCCTGTAGCCCCTAATCTCCATCTTAATACATAAGTAGCCCCCGTAGATGCTAACCAGGAAACATTAGCAGTAGTCGCAGTAATGTTGGATACTGTAATATTGCTTGGAGGAGCTGTCGTACATGGTTGAATGTCTACAAATTTAACTGCATAATCTTCTACTTCACCATTACTTGTTAAGTTCTGACATGCATTATCAATTGTATTATAGTATACGATAACACGCATTTTGACAATGTTCGTTCCTGTATATGCATTAGCAGGAACCGTGAAAGTAGCAGTCACAGGAGTAGTACTGGAATATCCAAGATTCATTACTCTCTCCGTACCATTATCAAACACGCCGTCTCCGTTATAATCAATCCATACTGATGTAGCATACGTACTTGATAAGATCACTCTACCAATAGAAATATTATTTCCGGTAGAACCGCGAACAAATGTAATAAGTTTAGTAGGGTCAGTAGAATAATCTGTATACGTCGTTGCTCCAGAATTATTGATCATCATAATCGAATTCGTTGGAGTAACGGTTACATTATTTATATATCCGTCACCTACAGTCGCAGTACCGGAGTTACAGTAACTAACGGCCAGTGTTGTGAAATTCACAGATGTAGACCAAGGTCCCTGAGTTCCTCCACAAATGGTTGCCACCTGCACTTCATAAGCAGTGGTTGCATTTAAGTTAAGGATCGTATAGGTATTTCCAGGCGCCGGAACAGGATTAACTGTTGTCCAGGCTGCTGCTGCTGTAGCCTTATATCTTAATACATAAGTAGCACCTGTAGAGTTTAACCAGGAAACCGTCGCAGTAGATGCACTAACACCTGTTACAGAAATTGGCGAAGGCGCAGCTGTAGAACATGGTTGTAGGTCTACAATTTTAACAGCATAATCCTCTACTTCACCATTAGTAACATTGACACATGGATCATTGATATTTGATGAAGAAATGATGACTCTCATTCTAAGGGTAAGCGGACCATTATACGATGTGTTTGGAACCGTATATGTTGCCGTAATCGGAGTTGTAGTACTCGTTGTACTGTTGATTACCCTTTCATTGTTTTCAAAAATTCCGTTTCTGTTAAAATCGATCCATGCTCCGACAGCCAGAGATGGAGGGAATGTACTTGGTGTGATCCATGATTTGCTCACAGAAATTGCATTATTTGCAGATCCACGTACTAACGTAATCAATTTAGTTGGATCAACGGAATAATCAGTATAAGAGTTTGCTCCGGAATCATTATTCATAATATATGAATTGGTCGGAGTCATCTTAACATTTGAAATATATCCGTTGGTACTGTTACCTGTTACTGTACAGTAGTTAACCGCCGGAGTACTGAACTGAACAGGAGCTGTAAATGTTCCAGTAGTCCCGGAACAAATATATGCCACACGAACTTCATACTGTGAAGATTCTGTTAAACCTGTAATCGTATAAGCACTGGTTGTTAATGGAACAGGTATCCATGCGGTTGCGCCAACAGCTCTGTATTCAAGTATATAGGTTGCTCCTACAGCTGGATCCCACATTACGTAAGCTGATGTAGCCGTAATATTTGTTACGCTTAAGTTCAATGGAGCATTACTTGTACAAGGTATAGGCTGAATTAATTTCACAGCATAATCTTCTACTTCTCCATAAGTAAAGTTCTGACACATCACAGAAGGTGAGCTAAAGCTTAGAGCCACTCTCATTCTTGTTGTAGAAGGTCCATTATATGCATTGGCAGGAACTGGGAATGTAGCTGTAACCGGGGTAGTTGTACTTGCCGGAGAAGTCATTACCTGTTCATTTGTTTCAAAAATTCCGTTTCGGTTAAAGTCAATCCATACATTCACAGCTTCACTATATGTACTACCCGTCCACCCTTTCGAAACAGAAATTGTATTGTTAGCAGACCCGATCACAAGATTTACCAAAGCACTTGGTGTCGTCGTGTAATCAGTATAGGTAGTTCCTAAAGAAGTATTACTCATTACGGCAGCCCCCGTAGGTGTTACTGTAACATTAGCAATATACTCATCATTAGAATTGCTTGACTGCATCTGACAGTAGTTTAGTCCCGGTGTTGTAAAGTTAACAGAGGCAGAGAAAGTACCCTGCGTTCCTGAACATACATTAGCAACCTGAACTTCGTATTGAATTCCATCCGTAAGACCTGTTAATACTGTAGTATTGGTCGTTGCATTTACTGTAATCCATGTTGCACTTCCAACAGGACGATACTGAACAACGTAAGTTGCTCCGGCAGAAGCTGCCCAGGAAACAGTAGCCTGAGTCTGAGTAACTGCAGAAACTGTAATACCAGTCGGCGCAGCTCCAGTACATGCAGCTAAACTCGCTACTGTAGCACTGCCAATGGCATAAAATACATTTCCGATCGCACTTACTCTGATTTTCACGGTAGACCCTAATGTTAAAGCTCCAAAAGTTAAGCTTTCACTTCCATCATTAGGAGTAGATGGCGCCAAAACATTCCAGGTAACTCCATTGTCCGTAGTGTAATCTATTTTAACATTAGCAACACTGTAAGGAGCAGCTGTGGTATTTACCACATCCCAGGTTACAGTGCTTGGTCCGTTATTATAAGCTGTTGCTGTTGTAACCTTGAAAGGTCCTGCACTACCTACGATAATTGTTTGTTCAGCAAACTGTGTCTGCTGTTGATTCGCAATGGGACTATTATCTCTTACTGTTACAGAGAACTTGGTTGTTCTCGCAACATTAGAAACAGATTCCCATCCATTATTCGAATTGTTAAGAACTCCGGCAAGCACAGAAGATAATTTAGGAAAATATCTTGTTGGACTTGTCGTTGGCAATACCGATCTAAAGGTTGCACCTGAAGTTGTTGTTCCTAAATTATTCTTGTTAATAGTAACGCTTGCATTATCCACTTCTTCCCAGGTATAGGTCATTGGATCATTTTCCGCATCGGTGGCAGAAGCTGTTAATACGAATGCTGTTCCTTTAGGAATATTATAAGTTGGTAATGCAGAAATCACAGGTGGATTGTTGGCAACTGTAGTTTCAACATCACAGGTTTTAGAAATTAGGTTAGCCTGTACCTGCTTGATACTGGCGATATGAAAATAATCATCTGAGTGAGGCTGAACATCGGTATTAGCTCCGGTAATTCCTGCATACCCCATAATTGTGGATCCAGAACCGGGTTCCATATTCACCCCTGTTCCTTCAAGACCGTGAGAAAATGTATGGTTTGCTCCTAACTGATGACCCATTTCATGGGCAACATAATCAATATCAAAATTATCTCCTTGTGGAATCCCATCTGCTGGCGATGTATATCCAGATCCTTTTCCTTTCGGAACTCCTGTAGTTGGATCTACGCAAACGCATCCGATACATCCTGCATTACCTCCACCTCCGGAAGCACCAAATAAATGCCCTATATCGTAATTGGCATTACCTACATTAGCCGTTAAAGTATTTTGCAATTCTAGATTCCATGCACCTCCAGCTCCTGCAGCAGCCGGAGAATAGGGGTCGGTTGCCGGGTTGGTATAAATTACACCCGGAAAGTTCTGTAAATTTAAGTGTAATGCAAAATCTTTTTCAAATACACCATTTACCCGGGTAAGCGTTGCATTAATAGCCGCCATCGCCCCAGGAACTGTTCCTCCATGAAACTGGGTATACTCTCCTGTTACAGACATTACCAATCTCATCGTTCTGTACTTCTTATCTGAAGACTTCGCAAAATTAGTGGTCTGATTGCTAAATGCAGATCCCTTCTGATAAAGTTTGTTGATCTCTTCCTTATCCAAAAGGCTTTCATTCATAGAGCATAGAAAACCTTCTTTGCTCTTATCAGTTTTCGGATGCACACCGTAAACTGTCTTTTCTCTATTTAAAGGTTCTACAAATTCAGCGATCCCGTTTTTGATGATCATAGACTGAAAATCATTCGGCGCCAAACTGAACCTCAGATACTTACCCGGATCATCGATTCCGACTCCGACATAAGATCCAAGTTGATACTCGTCTGCCAGTTCTTTTACAACAACCGGAAAGCTGTAAACGGCAAACCTTTCAATTTTCCCATCCATGGTTGGCAATGAAATTGTTACAGGTCTGGCATTCTTGCCCGTCTCCTGTGCATTGGCCAGTTGGGATTTTAATAAGGGAATGTCTAGAGAGTAATAGTTCTTAATTTCAGAACTTCCTCTGATTTTATCTCCTCTGAAAGATGTCGGGCTCCATTGTGCACTGGTGACCACAAACAGACAGAGAAGAAAGAAAGAAGTAAAAATTTTCTTCATAAGCTTCTCAATATATTATATTAATTACACAAATCTAATCATTTTTCATTATTAATTTGTGGCTACAATCATTTTTTTTATACAAATTTCACAATAATATATTTTATAAGTTCAAAATAAAAAAATCCCCAGGATTACCTGAGGATTTTTTATTGATAAAAATAATATCTTACTTTTTAATGAATTTGGAAGTAAATACATCTTTTCCTTTGTCATCAATTGTAATTACATAGCCACCTTTGATCAAAGCAGAAACATTAATTTTTCCACCATTGATATTCCCGCTGTCTACCAACTGACCCGCAGCACTATAAATTTTATATGCAGCTTTATCAGAAACTTTAGTAATGTTTAACACATCACTTGCCGGATTAGGATATATCTGGATACCATCCTTTTTAATAGCAGTATCAGAAGTTCCTAAATTAGAAGCAATGATCACATTATAATCCTCAACTTCTCCGTTCGGGAAACCTCCACATGCAAAAGAATCTGGAATAGTAGCGCCTATACCTGCAGGATTTATCAGAACAGTAACAACTCTCATTCTTAAAGGAGTATTAGTCATAGCACTTGCAGGCACCGTAAAGTTTCCTGTCTTAACTGTAGCTCCAACCGGTAATGCTACCACAGGCATATTTAAAACTCTTTCATTAGCTTCAAAAACCCCATTCTTATTATAATCAATCCATGCAGCCATACCATTAACTGAAGCACCACTGATTGTTGTAGTAACGGAAACACTTATTGAATTAGTACTATTAGGCAACAAAGTAGGTTGTAATGCAGCATTAGTGGTAAAGTTTGAGTATGAACTTCCTACAGTAGTATTATTTACTGTTCCCAACGTTACATTGGAAATATAATTAACTTGTCCACTTGTACTTGATGAAGTACAGTAAGTTACAGCTGAAGTGGTAAAGTTTGTCGAAGCTGAATATGCACCTGGAGTTCCAGAACAAACTGCAGATATCTGCACTTCGTAAGCTGTTCCATCTGTTAATCCTGTTAATGTTACTATTGGAGAAGTAGAAGTTGTTTGTTGCCAAACAGCCTGCCCTACTTTTCTATAACGGATATTATATGTTGCATTAGCTACCGGAGTCCAGCTGATCGTTGCTCCGTTAATTGTAATATTACTTGTAGTAATTCCGGTAGGAGCCGTACCATCACAAGGAGCAAAAGCTTCAACAGTAATAGGCTTCACAGCATAGAAAATATTTCCGATAGCAGAAATTCTCAATTTAATCACCTGCCCGTTCAATGAAGTCGGGAACGTATAAGATTCTGATCCGTCATTAGGTGTTGAGGCAGAAAGCACAGTCCATGTTGTCCCGTTATTTGTTGTATAATCAATTTTAACGTTTGCTACACTGTAAGGAGCTGCTGTAGTACCTGCAACATCCCACTCTATTGGTGTAGGAGTATTGACGTTGGCATATTGTGTATTAACCTTAAATGGACCATTGTTCCCAACAACAACTGTTTGAATATTATAATCTGATTGTTGTTGAGCAGGATTAGTATTATTATCTCTTACGGTTACGGCAAAATTAGTAGTTCTTGCAACTTGTGAAACTGATTCCCATGTATTATTGCTATTATCTAAATATCCATTTAATACAGATTCTAATTTAGGAAAATAACGGGTTGGGCTTGTGGTTGGATTCACAGATCTGAAAGTGGCACCACTACTTGTTGTCCCAAGGTTATCTTTATCTATCTCAACGGAGGCATTATCAATTTCTTCCCATGCATACGTCATAGGATCGTTTTCTGCATCCGTAGCAGAAGCCGTTAATACAAATGCAGTTCCTTTAGGGATGTTATAATCCGGCATATCTGCAATCACAGGAGGATTATTGGTAATTGTAGTTTCTACATCACAAGTTTTATCAATCAGGTTTTCATTAATCTGGTCAATACTTACAATATGGAAATATGGATCAGAATGCGGCTGAACATCAGTAGTAGCTCCGGTGATACCAGCATATCCCATAATGGTAGACCCTGACCCTGGCTCCATATTTGTTCCTGCACTCTCTAAAGAATGAGCAAAGGTATGAGTTGCCCCTAATTGATGTCCCATTTCGTGAGCAACAAAATCTATATCAAACGTATCCCCTGATGGCGGAGCTGCTGCACTAGGATTTACACTCCCTGTTAAAGGAGAAGTAATACCAGACCCCTTCCCATAACCCGCTACAGGATCATAAGTAGTCCCTACAGGGTTAAGGCAAACGCAACCAATACAACCAGCATTTCCTCCTCCTCCGGAAGCGCCAAATAAATGTCCTATATCATAATTAGCCTGTCCAACATTAGTTGCCAGTATATCTCTAAGAGACGTATTCCATGAAGATGGAGGTTGATTGGCATTTGTTACTGTAGCATATGGATCCGACGTAGGATCGGCATAAATAAGCGCCGGATAATTTAATACATTTAAATGCAAAGCAAAATCTTTTTCAAAAACAAAGTTTACTCTTGTTATCGTAGCATTAATTTGCGCAAGAGCCTGAGGTACTCCTCCAAAATACTGGGTATACTCTCCTGTAACAGACATTGCTAATCTTAGTGTTCTATACTTCTTATCATAACTTTTATTAGTAAAGCCTAACTGACTTGATGCAGATTTGCCTTTTTTAAGCAATTCATCGATTTGCTTTACGGAAGATGGAGCTTCTGCTGTACTACATACAAATGCTTTATCTCCTGTTTTTGCTGTTTTAGGATGCACATAGTATAATCCTGTTGATTTGTCTACAGGTTCTACAAATTCATAACTTCCATTATTGAATAACATCGATTGGAAATCATTTGGAGCGACAGAAAATCGGATACTTTGTGAAGGATCATCAACTGCTGTTCCTACATATGAGCCTAATTCATATTGATCAGCAAGCTCTTTCACCACAACAGGAAAACTATAAACATTAAAGTTTTTAATCTTACCATCCAGTGTCGGAATAGAAACAACAACCGGTTTAGCATTACGCCCAGCTTCCTGCGCGTTTTTCAATTGAGATCTTAATTGGTTCAAATCCAATTTGAAATAAGATGCAACAGCCACAGCCTTTACATCACCACCTCTTTTTTTGTTATCTAGTTTAGCAGCAGCTGGCGTCCATTGTGCAACGGCAGAACCACCGACTAAACTACAAAACAAAATAGTAAGTAATTTCTTCATAAATTAATATATTTTTAAATTCACATTTAACAAAAATATAAAATATAGAAGAGATATTTTACATAAAACACAATAAATATACAGATAAACTCAATACAACTAAAAGACTAACTAATTAGTTAAAAAATAACATATTTTTTAAAGATAAAAAATCATATTTAAAAAAATACAAAACACATCATTTTAACAACAATTAACACAAAAGACTTTTATATCACCAGGTAATCATAAAAAACCAACATCCATACAAAAACCCCTATACTGTAAAATATAGGGGTTAAATATTTTAATATAAAATTAATTAAACAAATTCAGTGATTATTATTAATAATATTCAAAAATAAAAATCACCTTTCATTATTTATTTTTTTATAAACTTGAGACTTTCTGAAATAGTATTATCTTTTATTGAAATGATATAAGCTCCTTTCAACAATTCAGCTACCCTTACCTGGTTATTGGTAATTACACCGCTTTTCACAAGCTGTCCAACCGCATTATGAATCTCAAAATTTGCCTTGTTGGAAACCTTAGTAATATTCAACACATCATTCGCCGGATTAGGATAGATCTGGATCCCTTCATTTTTGACGTAAGATTCTGAAGTTCCGAGATTAGATGTTACCATCACATTGTAATCTTCAACTTCTCCATAAGAAAAAGTTCCGCAGGTATTAGCCGCCCCCAATGAAGCCCCGGCACTTGTTGAATAACGAAGGATAACCCTCATTCTTAAAGCCTGGCCTGTTACCGCAGACTGTGGAACTGTAAATGATCCGGTAACAGGAGCAGATATAGCAGCTACTGGGAAATTAAGAACCTTTTCAGAGTCTTCAAACGCTCCATTTCTGTTATAATCTATCCATGCTGCAACTGCATCAGTATCAGGATCACCGATAGTTACAGAAATCGGATAAGTACTGCCTTTAACCAAATTGATCTGTAAAGCAGGGTTAGTTGTATAGTTGGTATAAGAACTTGCCAGAGACGAATTGTTTATATTAGCAACCGTTACATTAGAAATATACTCATATGTAGAATCATTTGCAGAAGAAGTACAATATGCTAAATTTTGTGTTGTGAAGTTTGTGGATGCTGAATAAGTTCCTGTTGTACCACTACAAACAGTAGCCACCTGTACTTCATAAGCTGTACCATCTATCAAACCATTCAATGTAGTATAAGGAGTAGTTACATCCACCGATGTCCATACTGTTTCAGACACCTTCTTGTAACGAAGCTTATATGTAGCTCCAACAACTGGCTGCCACGCAACATCCGCAGAATTTGCTGTAATATTAGAAACAACAATATTAATTGGTGCCGCACTCGTACAAGGAGCAAGAGTAGTAACCATGATTGATTTAACGGCATAAAAAACGTTTCCTATTGCTGAAATTCTTAATTTAATAGTTTGTCCGTTCAGAGCAGAAGGTAAAGTAACGTTTTCTGAACCGTCATTTGGTGTAGTGGCAGCAAGCACTGTCCATGTAGCCCCGTTATCAGTTGTATAATCGATCTTCACATTGGCAACACTATAAGGAGCCGCAGTCGTATTGGCAGCATCCCATTCTAAAGATGAAGCTCCGCCACCGTTAAGATACAAAGTATTAACCTTAAACGGACCGGTATTACCCACGATAATCGTTTGATCGGCGTATTGCGTCTGCTGCTGATTAGCCGCAGGGTTATTATCTCTTACCGTTACTGTAAATTTCGTTGTTCTTGGCACCATGGAAACAGATTCCCATTGGTTATTTGAGTTATTAAGAACCCCTGATAACACCGAGGATAATTTAGGGAAATATCTTGTAGGACTTGTCGTAGGAACTACAGATCTGAATGAAGCTCCGGTAGTAGTAGTCCCCAGATTATTCTTATTAATGGTAACACTTGCATTATCCATTTCTTCCCAGGTATATGTTAAGGGATCATTTTCAGCATCTGTAGCAGAAGCTGTTAAAACGAATGCTGTCCCTTTAGGAATATTATATGTAGGTAAAACTGCAATTACTGGAGGGTTGTTAGCAACCGTAGTTTCCACATCACAGGTTTTAGCTATTAAATTAGCCTGCACCTGTTTGATTGTTGCAATATGAAAATATGCATCAGAATGAGGCTGAACATCAGTATTCGGACCTGTAATCCCGGCATACCCCATAATAGTGGTCCCTGAACCTGGCTCTACATTGACACCTGTTCCTTCAAGACCGTGCGAGAATGTATGATTTCCACCTAACTGATGCCCCATTTCGTGAGCAACATAATCAATATCAAAAGAATCTCCCTGCGGAACATTATTAGCAGGTGAAGTAATTCCGGAACCTTTACCTTCCGGTTCTGCCGTTGTAGGATCTATACAAACACATCCTATACATCCTGCATTTCCTCCTCCTCCGGAAGCACCAAATAAGTGTCCGATATCATAATTAGCATTGCCTACCACCGAAGTCAGTGTATTTTGAAGCTGTAAATTCCAGTTCCCCATCTGAGCTGCAGGAGAATATGGGTCTGTTGCAGGATCTGCATAGATAAGAACAGGATAACTTAATACATTTAAATGCAAAGCAAAATCTTTTTCAAAAACACCATTTACCCTTGTCATTGTTGCATTAATCTGGGCAAGCGCCTGAGGAACCCCTCCGAAATACTGAGTATATTCTCCGGTCACAGACATAGCCAATCTCATCGTTCTGTATTTCTTATCAGAAGATTTAGAGAATGAAGTAGGCTGATGGGCAAAGGATTTCCCTTCCTTCAACAATTCTTTAATCTGTTGCTGAGAAACAGCACTTTCTTTTGTTGAACAAACAAAAGCTCCCTCTTTTTTTGTTTTCGGATGTACACCATATACTGTTTTATCAGCATTTACAGCATCAATGAATTCGTATTGCCCATCCTGTATAATCATCGCCTGAAAATCATTAGGAGCCACAGAAAATCTTAAATATTTACCCGGATCATCCATGCTTACCCCAACATAAGACCCCAGCTGGTATTGCTCTGCAAATTCTTTTGTCATTACAGGGAAACTATACACCGCAAATCTTTCGATCTTTCCTTTCAAAGTAGGCAGTAAAATCTCTACCGGTTTAGAATTAGTACCCATTTCCTGAGCACCTCTAAGTTGTGTTTTAATTTTCTCGAGATCCAGCTTATAGTAATTTCTCACATTAGTGGATTCAAGTTTGTCACTTCTTTCAAATTTAGTTGGAGTCCATTGCGCAAAAGCTGAAACCCCAATTAAACTACAAAATAAAGTAGAAAATAGTTTTTTCATAAATTAATATCTTTTTAAAAATTTGGTTAAACAAAAATATGAAACCAATACATATTTATACTACAAAACATCAATAAAATCAAAAAATTATTTATACTTATAAACTATTAAATGAAAATATCAGGATATTATTGAATTTTTAATAAACCATTCAATCCATAATAAAATCAGTCCTATAAAGCAATTGGAAATCATAATTCACAAAAGCAATTGTTAAATTATAAGTAAAAAAAATACCTCAGTAAACTGAGGTATTTTCTATTGTTCTATTGAATCTATTTTTTAATAAACTTAATTCTTTCTGAAACAGCATTATCTTTTATTGAAATGACATACGCGCCTTTCACCAATTCAGCTACTCTTATCTGATTGTTGGTTATAATACCACTCTTTACAAGTTGCCCAACAGCATTATGAATTTCAAAATTGGCCTTATTGGAAACTTTAGTAATGTTCAATACATCATTTACCGGATTAGGATACACTTGAATTCCACTGTTTTTAATGTTAGATTCTGATGTTCCCAGTACCTGTACTTTTAAAGATCTGCTTTGCGTTGAAGCAAAATGAGATCCGGAAAGAAGGGTTGTTCCTGATAAAGACTTAATATTGTAATATCCTCCATACGGATAGAATCCATCACCAAATTCATCATTAACTGTTAATGTATAACACTCACCAGGACTTAAGGTCCAGTTAAATGTCTTCAGGGCAGGAAGAGCTCCCGTTGATGAATCAGTATAAGGACCTCCACTCTCCACAGTAGCCCCTGAGCTATTCTTTAAAGTCCAGCTTGTTTCAGAACCATATTGATCCAACTGAAGATTAAATACAACATTAGCGTCAGCTCTCACTACAGCTCCCAGATAATTTACTGTGATATTACTGTTAGATGCTCTTTGATCCGTAGTACCATTTACTGATGTTACATTGATATTCATTTGACCACCTAATACATTAGCATCCATTGGTAGTGTAATTATCTGGTATTTATCCTGAGCAAGATTTCCCGACCAGTTGTATGTTTTCGAATTACCATTTACAGAGTAAGTAATTACCGCAGATGTTAATGGGCTTGTTCCTCTATTATATAAAGATATTTTTGGATTTTGAACTGCTGTAGTAGCACAGGTTGCTGTAGCACATTCTCTTTCAAGCTTTACTTCTGCATCATTTGGAAATAAAGGAATTGGCTGATCTGCAATTGAAGTCTTCAGCTCCATTCTTCTTGGAGAATTATTCATTACGGCAGTAATTCTATCTTTTTGATTGATTGTAAAGATATTCATACAGGTATCATTCGTATAATCCATATAGTTCTGAACCATTTCGAATACAGAAGGATTGGTACAACTTGCGATTGCAGGATTACAAGTATAATTGGATGTATGAGCTGTAGGAGTATCTGCACAGAAATCATCACCACAATTTGCATCCCCCCAGATATGTCTTAGACCTAAGAAATGCCCTACTTCATGTGTCATCGTTCTCCCTTTATCATAAGGAGCCCCAAGAAGGAATGTATTATTTACATTATAATCGCTGCTTCCAAATGTTGCATAATTAGCCACAACACCATCTGAATAAGCTTCACCTCCCTGTACATTCAAGCCAGGTAGTCCTGACGAAGAAGGGAACTGCGCATATCCTAACAAGGTATTATCACTAAATTTCACACTCCACATATTCATGTATTTGGTAGGATCCCAAATAGTTGCAGGCTTTACAAAAGTTTCGATATCAGCTCTTGCCCATGAAGCCTGACATAAGTTAATTCTATCAATACCATTCGTAGGATTTCCATTTGGATCTACCTTAGCCAAAGCAAACTGGATTTGCACGTCTGCCCCCACTGCATTATTATTAAAACCAGGAGTTCCCGCAAGTCTACGGTAATCGTTATTCATTACGGTAATTTGAGAAATAACCTGCTCATCAACTATATTAGGAGCAACTCCCAGATTCTGACCATTATGGATAACATGCACCACAACAGGAATTGTAATTATATTACCATTTTGGGATTTATTAGCTTTAGCATTTTGAACCAATGGAGCCAACCATGCTTCAAATTGGTCAGCATTCATTCTGCCAGGGAATTTTGCCTGCAAATAGTTCTCATACTCTACTGTAGAGCATCTTTCAAAACCATGGGATTGTGTAAGTTCTTCAGAAGATTTGCTTACAAAGTCCGCTTTCTTTTTAACAGCTCCATTTTTGCTCTGAGCGCTTAAAGCAACCGTAGCAAATAGAGGTAATAAAAAAAGAAATTTCAAAGTAGTAGATTTTTTCATTCTATAAATTTCTATAAGATTCGCAAATATATCAGTTTAGATTAATATATTTAACTATATTTAACTATATTTAAATAAATAAAATAAAAAAATACAAAATGAAAAAAATTATCATATTATTATTCTCAATAACAACATCTATTTTTGGAAGTTGTCACTCTCAAAAAAGCACAGAAAACAAGCATGTTATAAAGAATAATCAGAAAAACGATCTGGAAAAAATTGAATTAATAGAACAAACGCGAGGTACCGATAGAAAAATAACTTTTACCTCAGATTCTATAGTAACGTATCTGAATGGAGAATCAAAGATCACAAAATCAAATGATACACAATGGACAAGCATTGTAAAACAAACCAATTCATTGAATCTGGATAAACTATCTTCCTATACCGCTCCAACAACAGGTCGCTTTTCGGATAGTGCTTTATCTTCAGTAATCATTATTACCTATAAGGGGAAAATATATCAATCTTCCGGATTCGATGCCGGAGCACCTCCAAAAGAACTGGAAGCTCTTTATCTGCTGCTAAAAAAATAAACCTGAAGAAAACTTCAGGTTCAGATATTTTTAAAATTTATAGGCTATATTCCAGGAGAACCCCATATTGAATTTGGACGAACTCCTTCCAAATCCAGGGACAATCATGGGCTGTATATCGTCCTGTTTGGTTGTAAATACCATATATTTAGGCTGGAGGTTGACATCAATATAAAAATTGGATTCAAATAACTGTACTCTTCCTCCTATCACTCCTTCAAGCCAATAAGAAGATTGGGTAGAAGACGGAAAAGCTACAGAAGAATTACTACCTCCAAACCCCCGGACAGGCACAGCCATATACTCCTGAGTATAAAATGATCCTGCTGCCTTTCCTCCGGCATAAAAACCATTAAACTCATTCTCCGGATCCTGGGCTAACATGTAAAAAGCTCCCAGCTTAACAAATGGACCATTCACTTTAGCGTCATATCCGTTTTTCTGGTATACATTTTTTTCAAAACCAGCTTCTGCAATTGCATGTACATTTCCGTTTATTTTGGAAGATATAAAACCTTGGTACAGTTTTCTATCCGAAAAAAAGGCACTCCCAGTATTGAGAAGATCCAAACCAACCATAAAATTTGGTTCATATTTCCATTTTTCTTTTTTTTCCACAGACTTTTTCTGCTGAGCAAATCCAAGCAGGCTTATGCTAAAAAAGAAGGTAAAGATTAGTTTTGTCTTCATTCTCTATATTATTTTGTCCTATTTCAACTTTCTTTACCGGATTGCTCGGTGTTGGTGAATCAGAGTTCAGGTTTTCATATGTTTTTTTCAATCCACATCCTGGAGATACATATGTAGATTTAGTGGTATAACTTATCCTTACCTTTGACTCAGTCCCTTTGTCCGCTAACCGGAAATATACGTCTGTATAAGGGGAGTCGTCAACCCTTAATGGAATGAGTCTTGAACTTATTTTTTGCTGTTTTCCCAACTGCACTTTTCCGTTTCCATAATCTACGGCTACGTAAAGAGAGTCTAATGTTATGATTTTGTCATTATCTGCATTTTTAAAAGCAATTTTAATTCGTGGCGTACCTTCACCACTCTCACAGATATCATCATCTCCGCCACAGGAGCAAAGCATTCCCAACATCAGGGTTAATAAGAGAAATTTAAAATATTTCATAATAATATTTAAACTCAAATTTAGGTAAATTATTTCTTTATCAGCAATGCAATATTCTCCACATGGTGGGTTTGCGGAAACATATCCACAGGTAATATCTTAACAACCTTATATTGATCTTTCATCAACGCAAGATCTCTTGCCTGGGTAGCTGAATTACAGCTTACATAAACCACTTTTTCAGGGGAAAGCTTTAATATTTGTTCTACCACTTTCTGATGCATTCCGTCTCTCGGAGGATCAGTAATCAACACATCCGCCTTTGGATGATTTTCGAGAAATTCATCATTAAAGACATTCTTCATATCCCCACAATAGAATGTACAATTCGTAAGACCATTGAGTTCAGCATGTTCAATAGCTGCATCAATAGCCTCCTGAACAGATTCTATACCTATCACCTGCTTCGCCTTTCTGGCCACATACTGTGCAATAGTACCTGTTCCCGTATAGAGATCATAAACTACTTCATCTCCTTTCAGATCTGCAAATTCCAATGTCTTTCTATATAACTCTAATGCCTGCTTATAGTTGGTTTGAAAAAAAGATTTAGGCCCGATTTTAAATTTCAGCCCATCCATCTCTTCCATTAAAAATCCTTCTCCGGAGTAAACATTAATATCCAAATCGTAAATCGAATCATTTTGTTTTGGATTAATTGCATACACCAATGTTTTGATCTGTGGAAACTGACTCAATAAAAATTCAAAAAGCTTCTCTCTGTTTTCAGTTTCTTCCCTGTATAACTGAAACAAGACCATCCATTCTCCCTGGGAATTCTGCCTCATCATCAGAGTTCTTAAAAAACCTTCCTGATTTTTTACATCAAAAAAGTCCAAACCATTTTCAACAGCATAATTTTTTACGGCTAAACGAATTGCATTGGACGGGTCTTCTTGAAGAAAACATTCTTTCAGGTCTAAAATCTTGCTCCACATTCCCGGAATATGAAATCCTAAAGCATCTTTATTTCCAAAATTTTCTTCGGAACTGATTTCGTACTGAGTAAGCCATCTTGCATTGGAAAAAGAAAACTCCATTTTATTTCTATAATAATATTGCTCTTCAGCACCCAGAATTGGCAACGTTTCAAAGTTCTCTATTCCTCCTATTCTCTTAATATTATTATATACCTCTTCCTGTTTAAAATCCAGTTGCTTTTCATAGCTCATATTTTGCCACTTGCATCCTCCACAAGTACCAAAATGAATACACTTTGGATCTACTCTGTACGGAGAACTTTCCACAACTTCTACAGCCTCTGCTTCGTAATACTTAGACTTCGATTTCTTCACCCTTGCATTTACCACATCTCCCGGAATAGCTCCTGAAACCAATACCGTTTTGCCTTCTTCCGTTCTACCTATGGCAACTCCTTTTGCTCCGGCTGCTATTAATCTTATATTTTCAAGAATAATATTCTTCTTCTTTTTCATCCGTAATTTCTATTTTTTCTATCTGTTCTAATGTAACCTTACGGTTTCATTTTGCAAAAATACAATAAAAAAAACCTTATCCTAGGACAAGGTTTTTCATGTATGTTAAAGTTTACTATTTTGTTGGAGCCGGTTGAGGATTCGCAGGTTGCGGATTTACTTGCTGAGCAGAAGGATCAGCTCCCAAACCAGGTTGTAATTGTACATTCGGATTAACTTTTGGCGCAGAAAGTCCGGTTAATTTATCCAGTATCGTTACCAATTCAGGTTCTCCAAGATTTACAAAAGATCTGCTGGCAATTTTACCGTCTTTATCAATAATTACAAAACAAGGTAACTTGAATCCATAAACACCGTATTTTTTAGCAATATCAGAGTTGAGTCCCCCATCACCATAAACATTCGTTCCTGGAATTCCTTTCAATAAAGAATTGCTTGTTTTTACAAACTGATCTTTTGTATCGTCAACATTTACAAATACAAAATTCATTTTTGATTTATAGAAATTAACAACTTCTTTTAGTACCGGTACAGCAGCTTCACTGATATACGGATTCCATGAAGCATAGAAAAACAGCATATAAGGTTTTCCTTTATTTTCAGAAAGCTTATAGGATTTTCCATCTTGCTTTATTAAAGTGGCATCTGGCGCTACTTCTCCGATTTTAACCCCATTTACAGCTATCTGAATCTTATTAAGGTCGTTTTTAATGGTTGCATCTTTGATATCCTCATCAATAATCTTCTTGATTTTATCCGTCACCTTTGCCGGTGATCCAGGATGGATATCAGACTGAGCCATAACAAATGCTAATAGATAGTCTTTCGTAGTTTGAGAAATATCCTTTTTTGTTTTTAAATACTGAGCAAATAATTCAGAAGTAGTGATGTCTGTTTTATTTTTGCTGTTGGCTTCAGCATATTTTTGAAAATCAGGACTCATTTTAGCCAATAAGTATTGTCTGTAGTAAGGATTTTCCTTTATCATAACATCCTTATTTTCCTGAAGTTTATTTTCATAATCAGTGAAAGTCTTACTGGCTTTAAAAGATGGATTTCCGGGCGTTTGGCCTTGTCTCATTTCATACTGATTGATGATGGACAACAAAGTGCTGGAAAGATCATTCTTCTTCCAATTCACTACCTCGCTGTCAGGACTAAATTTTTTAACGTTTTCCTCAATATTATTATTGATATCCTTTTCAACTTTCTGAATACCCTGCAGAAATCCCTTTTCATCTTTCATCATCAGCTCATTCATATTAACTGTTTGAGCGTAATTGGTAAGATATTTTTGAGTTGCCGTGAAGAAATCATTATTCTTTTTTGCATCACCTGTAATTACATAATCATTCGGAAAATTCATTCCGCTACCTGAAATGTTAAGTGTTTGCCCTCCTTTTAGATATACCAGATTTTGTTTTCCGGCGTAGGAAATAAGATACATCCCGTTTTTTGGAGCCTCAAAACTCCCTGAGAATGTTCCGTCATTTTTCACTCCAATGTTTGCCAACGGTAATGTAGCAACTCCTGAAGCTTCAATGAACTCTATTCTTTCCAATGGAGATCCACCTGTGATTTTTCCTTTTACTTCAACTTTTTTAGAGCAAGACATTACAAATATTGCAATGATAAACAATAAAAGATATTTTTTCATTTTGATTTTTATAATTAAACAAAAATAGGTTTTTCAGTATTACTAAATACAATTTAATAGTACTTTTTATGAAAGATTTAACTAAAAAAATCGCCATCCTATAAGGAGACGATTTTTTCTATTTACTTTAGCTGGTGTTATCCTTTATCTACCAGTGCTGCCATATATTCTCTGTTCATTCGTGCAATGTTTTCCAGAGAAATTCCTTTAGGACATTCTACTTCACAAGCACCTGTATTTGAACAGTTACCAAATCCTTCTTCATCCATAGCCTGCACCATGTTAAGAACTCTTCTTTTCGCCTCAACTCTACCCTGAGGAAGTAAGGCAAACTGAGAAACTTTAGCTCCAACAAATAACATCGCAGAACCATTTTTACATGTAGCAACACAAGCTCCGCAACCAATACATGCTGCAGCATCCATTGCTTTGTCCGCATCATCCTTAGGAACAAGGATTGCATTAGCATCCAATGTGTTTCCTGAAGTATTCACAGAAATGAATCCACCTGCAGCCATTACTCTGTCAAATGCACTTCTGTCTACCATTAAGTCTTTAATTACCGGGAAAGCGGCACTTCTCCATGGCTCAATAACGATTGTTTCACCGTCTTTAAACATTCTCATGTGAAGCTGGCAAGTTGTGATACCTGTATCAGGTCCATGCGCTCTACCATTGATATAAAGAGAACACATTCCGCAGATTCCTTCACGGCAATCGTGATCGAATGCGATCGGTTCTTTTCCTTCGTTAATTAAATTTTCATTAAGGATATCCAACATTTCTAAGAATGAAGAATCTGTTGATACATCCGATATTTTATAGGTCTCAAACTGACCTTTGGTTTTATTATTTTTTTGTCTCCAAATTTTCAGCGTAAGATGTAAGCCTTTTTTTGCACTCATAATTTTATATTTATAGGTTGGAGATTATTTGTAGCTTCTAGTTTTAACCTCAATGTTTTCATATATCAGGTCTTCTTTATGCAGAATTTCATTATTGATATCTGCTCCCTGATATTCCCAGGCTCCAACGTATTTGTAGTTTACGTCATCTCTTTCAGCCTCTCCATCCGGAGTTGAGTGATCTTCACGGAAATGTCCTCCACAAGATTCGTTTCTATGTAATGCATCGATAGCCATTAACTGTCCAAGCTCTAAGAAATCAGCTACTCTGAAAGCTTTTTCAAGCTCAGTATTCATTCCTTCTCCTTCTCCCGGAACCTTTACATTTTTCCAGAAATCGTTTCTTACTTCTTCAATTTCTTTTATCGCTTCTCTTAAACCTTCAGGAGTCCTTCCCATTCCTACTTTGTTCCACATAATGTTTCCTAGTTGCTTGTGGAAATGGTCTACAGAGTGGGTTCCTTTATTATTTAAGAAGAAATCTATTTTCTCTTTAATTCCTTTTTCAGCTTCTTCAAATGCTCCTGTATTCGTAGGAATAGCTCCTGTTCTGATATCAGCAGAAAGATAATCTGCAATGGTATAAGGAAGAACGAAATATCCGTCCGCAAGACCTTGCATTAATGCTGATGCTCCAAGTCTGTTTGCTCCGTGATCAGAAAAGTTAGCCTCACCAATTACGAAACATCCAGGAATTGTTGACTGAAGATTATAATCTACCCAGATTCCCCCCATTGTATAATGTACCGCAGGATAAATTTTCATCGGTGTCTTATAAGGATCATCTGCGGTAATTTTTTCGTACATAACGAATAGGTTACCATATTTTTCCTCCACCCATTTTTTTCCTAAATCATAAAGCTGCTGATCTGTAGGATTATGAATATGCTTTTCAATTGCTGCTTCTCTACCTTTCTTCATGATCTCTGTAGAGAAATCAAGATAAACACCTTCTTTGGTATCATTATTTTCGATTCCATAACCAGCATCACATCTTTCTTTAGCAGCTCTAGACGCAACGTCTCTAGGTACTAAGTTACCAAATGCAGGATATCTTCTTTCTAAATAATAATCTCTGTCTTCTTCTTTTATATTTTCAGGTCTTAATTTACCTTCTCTGATTGCAACAGAATCCTCTATCTTTTTAGGAACCCAGATTCTTCCTGAGTTTCTCAAAGATTCGGACATCAAAGTTAATTTAGACTGTTGTGTTCCATGAACAGGAATACACGTCGGGTGAATCTGTACATAACAAGGATTTGCGAAATACGCTCCTTTCTTATGAATTTTCCATGCTGCGGAAACGTTTGAACCCATTGCATTAGTGGAAAGGAAATAAACATTTCCGTATCCTCCAGATGCAATAACCACTGCGTGAGCAGAATGTCTTTCAATTTCTCCGGTAACAAGGTTTCTGGCAATAATACCTCTGGCTTTTCCGTCTACAATAACAAGGTCCAGCATCTCATGACGGTTGTACATTTTGATTCTACCTTTACCGATCTGACGGCTCATTGCAGAATAAGCACCTAACAATAACTGTTGTCCTGTTTGCCCTTTTGCATAAAATGTTCTTTTTACCTGAACACCACCAAATGAACGGTTGTCTAACTGGCCACCGTAATCTCTCCCAAAAGGTACTCCTTGAGAAACACACTGGTCAATAATATTGGCAGATACTTCAGCCAATCTGTATACATTAGCCTCTCTAGCTCTGTAGTCACCACCTTTGATAGTGTCATAGAATAATCTATAGGTAGAGTCACCATCACCCTGGTAATTCTTTGCTGCGTTAATACCTCCCTGCGCTGCAATAGAGTGTGCTCTTCTTGGAGAATCCTGGTAGCAGAATGCCTTTACATTATATCCCTGCTCTGCTAAAGTAGCAGCTGCAGAACCTCCGGCCAAACCAGTACCTACAACAATAATATCAATCTTATCTCTGTTGTTTGGTGCAACAAGGTTCATATGGTCTTTATGATGCTTCCATTTATCCTTAAGAGGACCTGCTGGAATTTTTGAATCTAATTTACTCATACTAGTATAGTGATATTATTGAGTTATAAAATGATAAATCGCGATGAAAATAAATCCAAAAGGAATAAGGATTGAATACCATGTTCCTATCGCTTTAATTACCGGAGTATATTTTGGATGTCTTGCTCCAATTGACTGAAAAGAAGATTGGAATCCGTGAGCAAGGTGTAGTCCCAATAAAACAAATGAGATTACATATAAAGCTACTCTCCAGATATCTGCAAACTTTTCATGCAATTCCGGCCAGAAACGCTCTGCATCAGGTGCAAGCACTTCTACGTACTTATAATTGATTTCGTGAATCCAGAAATCATAAAAGTGAAGCGCTAAAAAAGCTAATATAACAGCTCCGGAAATGATCATGTTTCTGGACATCCATGTAGAATTCGCAGAAGCATTGTTGGAATCATATTTAATCGGACGCGCTTTATTATTCTTAACTTCCAAAACAAATCCCATAATAAAATGGAAAAGTACTGCGAAACCAAGAATAGGTTGCATTAAGAATTGAACAAAAGGATTATACCCCATAAAATCGGACGCTGTATTGAATGCATCTCGATTTATAACAGATAATAAATTTGTTGTTAAATGCAGTATAAGAAAAATCAGCAAAAACATAGCTGATAATGCCATAGCATATTTTCTACCTATTGTAGAACTCGTTAAACCTGCCATATTAAGTTTAAATTTGAATTTCTACAAAATTAGGAAATGTTAACAATACTGAAAAGTGAGAAATCTCACTATTAGCCAGTTTGTAATCTTTCTAAATAAGATTGTAAAAGCTTAATAAATAAGCGAAAATCAGAGAATGACAAGCATCAATTTATCTCATAAATCTTACCCTTGTAAATAATCTTTTTCCTGGTTACGTCCAGACTTTTTAATTCAGCACTTTTTATTCTTCGTGAAGTACAATAAGGATTAACCATATATTTAATAATTTTCTCCCTGTCAGTGGAGTCTGATATCCAAAACAAGGCTTTATTGCCATATTTAATTGAAAGCACTTTATTTTTTCCTGAATCGTGTATTAAAACCTCATCCTTTTGATTATCTACAATCGTAAAGATAGCTCTTGCAATAAAAAACAAAAGAATAAAACAAATCAGTATCATCCTGTTTTCAAAATTGAATTTCAGTATAACAAACCTCAACCAATAGACAGACACAGATAAAATAAAGACTTCAACAAGATTCATCGGAATATTTTCAAAAAAAAGAGTATCGAAATCAGCAAACCAACGGATACTTGTAAGCAATCCGTTAATCATGATATCATATCCTTGGTTGATCAAATTAAAATCTATATTAAATGCAGCTAAAGCTGCAATAACAAAAGAGCATATAATAATAAGCTCTGAAAAGGGAATTACGATGAAATTAGCAACAATGGAAATAAATGAAAACTGATGAAAGTAGTATAAAACTAAAGGAATTGTTGCAAGCTGAGCAGAAACAGAAACAGATATCGTATTGAAAAGCAATTTTTTAAAATAGCTATCCTGCTTTGGAAAGCATTTTAACAATGGCTGATTCAACCAGAATATTCCTATGACAGCTATAAAGCTTAATTGAAATCCAATGGTAAATAACTGTTGGGAATCCATAAATAAAATGATAAAAGCGGACAAAGCTACAGAATGCAGTACATCTGGTTTTCTCTGGAGTAAAACATAGATAAAATAAACAGTAAGCATAATACATGCCCGCAGAACAGAATTTCCAAATCCAATAAACAAAGCAAACATCCATATAAATATTAAACTCAGTATTACTGTATATTTCCTGAATTTCAAAGGAAGGATCATTCTGAAAATAAAATAAAACAGACCAAAAACCACCATTATATGCGTTCCCGAAATGGCAAGAAAATGCACCAATCCTGATTTGCTGAAATCCTGTATTACCGCTGAATCCATTTCCGTTCGATCAGCAAGGATAATTCCCTTTAAAAACTCCCTGTTTTTAGGAGAGATATTTATTCCGTCAATTTTTTGCAAAACTTCAAGCCTTCTCTGCCGAATAGATTCCTTTAAACTCATATCGTTTCTGGCAACGGATAACAGTTCTCCCGATAGGTACATCTGGTACCTTATATTTTTGCGATTAAGGTAACCGGAATAATTAAATTGAAAATCATATACAGGAGGTTTCAATTCCTGAATAAAAACCCAGCCTTTATAATAGTAATCAAAGTTAAGCTGATGAACATTCTTAGGAATAAATAAAATTGACTTGATGTTTTTTCCTTCTGCCTGAGCAATAACCTCATATTTCTTGTATTTTTCAGTTGAGTTTAGCTTTCTGACTATTTTAAATGTTACAAGTTCCCTTGATTTCATTACATCAGAATTCAAAGGAAACGTATTCAATGAATGTAAAATAATGCCAAGAAAAAAGAACATCAACGCTAAAAAAATTGGTCTGACCCTATGGGAAAGATAGGACCGGAGAAACAAAGCGAGCAAAAGAACTGAACATAGAATTGTTACAATTACAATAAATCTCTTATCAAGTGATACATAGTCCTGAAAAAAGATTCCAAGAATAAAACATATAACAAGAATAAAAAGTGGCTGCTTATTCAATTCGAAAATTTGTGTTACTCAAAAATATTTATTGAGACAAAAATTAGCACATCAAAATTTCAGAATCTTTAAAAGACTATTAAATTCGTTTTAAAAAATAAAAATCGCAGAAAAAAATTCTACGATTTATGTTATTTATTATTGAATATTTCAAACTTTCAAAATCACATCTGCAGCATGATCACTTGCCCCGCTTCCACCGAGCTTTTCTTTTAAAAGAACATAATCATTCAATACTTGTGATCTTTTATTTCCATCCAGTATCTTTTTTAATTCCTCGATTAAATTTCCGGTGTTCAGATCATTTTGGATCAGCTCCTTTACAACCTCCCGATCCATAATCAAGTTTACTAAAGAAATATATTTTATATTTTTAACCAATCTTTTAGCAATAGCATAAGAAATCTTACTTCCCCGGTAACAAACTACTTCAGGAACATTCAGTAAAGCAGTTTCCAGTGTTGCTGTACCCGACGTTACCAAAGCGGCTTTTGAACATCTAAGTAAATCATAGGTTTTATTTGAAACAAAATGCACATTATCATCTACATAAGATTCATAAAAATCTTTTGGTAAACTTGGAGCTCCGGCAATCACAAACTGATACTCTTTAAAAGATGATCTCACAGAAAGCATCATTTCCAGCATTTTTTCAACTTCCTGCTTTCGCGAACCTGGTAATAAGGCAATAATTTCTTTGTCATTTAAGCCGTTTTCCTTCTTAAAAGCATCAATATCGATTTCCTGTAAGCTGGATATAGCATCTAACAGAGGATGCCCTACAAAATGGGAATGAACTCCATGTTTTTTATAAAAGTCTTCTTCGAACGGAAGAATGACCATCATTTCGTCCACATATTTTTTTATGATCTCTACCCTGCCTTCTTTCCATGCCCAAAGCTGTGGTGAAATATAATACACTACTTTTATTCCAAGTTCTTTGGCAAATTTGGCTATTCTTAGATTAAATCCCGGATAATCAATTAAGATTAAAATATCAGGTTGATTATTTTTAATGTCCTCTTTACAGAATTTAATATTATTTAATATCGTCCTGAGATTCATAGCAACTTCCAGAAATCCCATAAAAGCAAGATCACGGTAATGTTTTACAAGGGTTCCTCCCTGCTTAGCCATCAGATCACCTCCCCAGAATCTGAATTCAGCATCCGGATCTTTCTTTTTTAAAGACTTCATTAAATTACTCCCGTGTAAATCTCCTGAGGCTTCTCCGGCAATGATATAATATTTCATTTCTATAATAAGGATAGAGAACAAATTAAAACTTTGTTGGATCTTAATTTGTAAATTTGTTCAAAGATAATGATAAAAAATGTCAGAAGAATTTGAAATCAGAAATAAAGTAAACGAAAGCGGTCTTGTAAATTTTGATCTTGCCACGCTTCTTCCAAAAGGCACAAGAAAAGGAATCGACCTGAAAGATTTTCTTTTTCAGGAAATGATTTTGAAAGAAAAAGAATTTCGTGCACAGGTGGCCGCTATCAATACTGATGAATATAGTGATGCTTACATATACATTTACAATTCGGCAGATGCTATTGTTCCATTGTGGGCTTATTTTGTCCTTACAGCCAAACTTACTGATGTTGCAAAGAAAATAGTCTTTGGTAACCGTGAAGATCTTGAAGTTATTTTAATGCACAATGCAATACAGACTTATGACTTTGATGATTTAAGAGATAAAAGGGTATTGGTGAAAGGATGTTCGGATAAGGAAATTCCTGAGAATGCGTATGTAGAATTGGTAGAACAATTGAAGCCGATCGTAAAATCTCTGATGTTTGGCGAAGCATGTTCCAATGTCCCTATTTTAAAAAACTAAACTCGATACCAGCTGCTTAGAAAAAATAAAAAACTTTAACAGTAATTTTAGATTAAAAAAATTATTAGGGAATATTTTTTGATAACTTTGGTTTATTAACAATTTAAATAAACACAACATGAGTTTAATCGATTTGCTAACAGGAAACACAAGCAACCAGGTTGCGGTACAGGCAGAAAACAAATTTGGAATCAGCAAAAACCAGATTATTGCTTTGTTAGCTGTAGCAGCACCCCTAATTATTTCGTACTTAAGAAATAAATCTCAGGATTCTAAAGAAGCTGAAGCATTAAACAATGCTCTGGATAAAGACCATAACGGAAGTATCCTGGATGATGCTTCACAAGTTGAAGCAAGACAGGCAGAAGGAGGCTCAATCCTTAGCCACATTTTCGGTAACGACAAACAAAATGTTGAAAATCAGTTATCACAAAATACGGGAATTTCCATTGATAAAATAGGTCCTGTTTTGGCAATGCTTGCTCCGGTTATTATGGGCTATATTGGCAAAGAAAAACAACAGAACAATGTTGGAGCAGGTGGATTGGGAGATCTATTGGGTGGAATTCTTGGAAATGCCTCTAATCAGGCACAGGCTCAGCAATCAAGTCCGTTAAATGACATTCTTGGTAGTGTTCTTGGCGGTGGCGGGCAGGCTCAATCGTCAGGAAATCCATTAAATGATATTTTAGGAAGCGTTCTTGGAGGAGGCCAAAAGCAACAACAAGGCGGACTAGGTGGTATCCTGGGAAGTATATTCGGAAAATAATTTAATTTGTATAAAAAAAAGACCGGGGATTTATTTCCGGTCTTTTTTATTCTGTTACTTCTTTGATTTTTCCTCCGAAGTTTCTAATGATTTAGAGGCTTTTCTTGGTCTTCTTTTTCCATAGCTGCCATTATTAATTTTACCTCTTCTTGATTTTTTGTCTCCTTTTCCCATAATAAATTATTTGTTGGTTACGTCTAATGTAAGAAAACTTGTAAAAAAGCACAAAATATTGCCGTTAAAATTTTTATAAAACCAGTATACAAAAGACTAAATTCTCACAAACAACCGGTTAAAAAAAGCAGAATTACATTTTGTCATTATTAACAAATAGCATATATTTTATTTAATTTCAAAAATTGAAATCATAATCATAGTAAATTGTATCAAAAAAATAAATTAACTTTGTGTATTCTTAAAATAAAATTTTCATGAAAAAAATAATCTCTACTACATTGGTTTTCGCAATTTCTATTTTTGCTGGTTCATTATTCGCTCAGCAAATTTCAAGTGAACAGAGAATAGCTTTTCAAACAGATAATATTGAAACATTTAAAAAAGCTTTTCCAAAAGAAGACTACGATAAATGTCTGGGAGAAAAAAATATCAGCTACAATCTTTTGGCGTACAGTGTAAGATTCGACAAAAAAAATATTTTTAATTATTTACTTACAAATAATGTAGACGTCAATAAAATCTGCAGCAATCTAAGTCCGCTTATGGCCGCAGCTAAATTTGGAAGACCTGACCTGGCTAAAATATTATTAAAAAAAGGTGCTTCAAAAAATCTGAAGAATGAAAACGGAGAAACAGCCAAAGACATTTCAGTAAAATATAAACAGGCGGCTCTTACAGAAATTCTAAAATAATTTTCTTAAAAAATATATTCAAAAACTTCCTTTGGGAAGTTTTTTTTATTTATAAGACTTTCAAAAATCTTATCTTTGCACTTTAAAATTCAGACCTTAATGAGTCTGGTATATAAAGTATAATATCTAACATCTAAAACTAATGTTTCGATCGCACACAAACGGAGAATTATCTCTAAAAAATCTTAATGAAGAAGTTACACTTTCAGGATGGGTACAAACTATCCGTGATAAAGGATTTATGATTTGGATAGATCTTCGGGATCGTTACGGAATTACACAATTGGTTTTAGACCAGGATCGCTCTTCAGCTCAATTAATGGAAGAAGCTAAAAAACTGGGACGTGAATTTGTGATTCAGGTTACCGGAAAAGTAATTGAGAGAGTAAGCAAAAATCCTAATATTCCAACCGGAGAAATTGAAATTTTAGTTGAAAAACTAAGCGTTCTTAATGACTCTCAACTTCCACCCTTTACAATTGAAGATGAAACAGACGGAGGTGAAGAATTAAGAATGAAATACCGTTATCTTGATATCAGAAGAAATCCGGTAAAAGATAAATTAATCTTCCGTCATAAAATGGCTCAGAAAGTGAGAAATTACCTTTCCGAAGAAGGATTCATTGAAGTAGAAACACCTGTTTTAATTAAGTCTACCCCGGAGGGAGCGAGAGACTTCGTGGTGCCAAGCAGAATGAACCCAGGGCAGTTTTACGCACTACCTCAATCTCCACAGACATTCAAACAACTTCTGATGGTAGGTGGAATGGATAAATATTTCCAGATTGTAAAATGTTTCCGTGACGAAGACCTGAGAGCAGACAGACAGCCGGAATTTACACAGATCGACTGCGAAATGGCCTTCGTTGAACAGGAGGATGTGATGAATGTATTTGAGGGAATGACCAAAACATTGCTCAAAGATATTACCGGGCAGGAATTCGGAGCTTTTCCGAGAATGACTTTTGCAGAAGCGATGCAAAAATATGGGAATGACAAACCGGATATCCGTTTCGGAATGGAATTCGTGGAGCTTAATGAACTGGTAAAAGGAAAAGATTTTAAAATATTTGATGATGCGGAATTGGTAGTTGGAATTAATGTTGAAGGCTGTGCAGACTATACCAGAAAACAGATCGACGAATTGGTGGACTGGGTAAAACGTCCTCAAATCGGAGCCTCAGGGATGGTGTGGGCAAAATTCCAGAATGATGGCGTAAAAACATCATCTGTTAACAAGTTTTACAACGAAGAAGACTTAACAAAGATCATTGAAAAATTCGGGGCGAAAGAAGGAGATTTGATGCTTATTCTTTCAGGAAATGAAAATAAAGTAAGAGCTCAGCTTTCCGCATTGAGAATGGAACTGGGAAACCGTTTGGGATTAAGAAAAGGAGATGTATTTGCTCCTCTTTGGGTAGTCGATTTCCCACTATTGGAATTTGACGAGGAAACTCAGAGATACCACGCGATGCACCATCCTTTCACTTCTCCTAAGCCGGAAGATATTCACCTGCTGGAAACTGATCCCGGAAAAGCCAGAGCAAATGCTTATGATATGGTTCTTAATGGAAATGAAATCGGAGGAGGATCAATCAGAATTTTCGACAGGGAACTTCAATCTAAGATGTTTGATTTATTAGGTTTTTCAAAAGAAGAGGCGGAAGCGCAATTTGGGTTCTTGATGAACGCATTTAAATATGGAGCTCCTCCTCATGGTGGTTTAGCTTTCGGGTTTGACCGTTTGGTGGCCATTCTTGACGGAAATGAAGTGATCAGAGATTATATTGCCTTTCCTAAAAATAACTCGGGACGTGATGTGATGATTGACGCACCGGCATCAATTGCTGATGCACAGCTGGATGAACTGGAATTACAATTAAATTTAAAAGCATAAATTAAAGCGAGGTTTTTACCTCGCTTTTTTATTTTATACTATCTGAGATATCAGTTTTGAAGTCACCTTTATCATATCTTCCCTGCCAGGTCCTGTAGAAAGATAACTCACAGGAATTTCAAGCTCATTTTCAAGAAATTGAATAAACTCCAATAATTCCTCGGGTAAAGAGGAAGGATCTTTACATTCTGAAAATTCAGTTTTCCATCCTTTCATCCGACGGAAAACCGGACGTGCTTCATCATCAGTCATTAAACCTGACACTACAGTCTGATCTTTGACTTTATAGTGAGTACATATAGCCACAGACTCAAAGCCATTCAAGACATCAGCTTTGGTAATGATCAATTGAGTCACTCCATTAATCATTACAGCATATTTTAAAGCAGGCAGATCCAGCCACCCTACTCTTCGGGGCCGTCCTGTATTAGAACCAAACTCATTACCTGTTTGCCTTATCTTCTCACCTGTTTCGCCAAAAAGCTCCGTAGGAAAGGCACCATTTCCTACCCTGGTACAATATGCTTTTGTAACCCCATAGATTTCGCCTACCTTTTTAGGCGAGACTCCCAAACCGCTGCACGCTCCTGAAGCAATCGTTGTAGATGATGTAACGTAAGGATAGGTTCCGTGATCTATATCGAGTAATGTTGCCTGTGCACCTTCTGCAAGAATTTTTCTTCCACTCTTGATCGATTCATTTAAAAACACTTCAGCTTCTATCCATCGAAATTTTTTCAGAAACTCTATAGCATCGAAAAATGTATCTTTCAGATCTGTTATCGGAGGAAGTATCTGACCATAATCTAACAGCTGCTGATAGTTTCTTTCTACAATATGATTTACTGTTTCATTAAAGTCGGATCTATCAATATCACCCACTCTTAGATTCTGCCGCAGAATTTTGTTCGCATAGGCCTGTCCTATACCATTTTTAGTTGTACCAATTGTATTATAGGATGAATTCTCTTCCATAAATACGTCCCTTAATGTATGTGTGGGTAACACAAGATGTGCCTTCCTAGATACAGCCAGGCGTTTTTCAACCTGAATATTCATATCAAAAGCATTTAGTTTCAAAACTTCCTGCTTGAAATTAACAGGATCCAATACGATCCCTGCTCCGATTACATTGTCTACTCCTTCTATAAATATTCCCGAAGGAAGAGTTTTCAATGTTATTCTTTTTCCATTTCGTTCAATACTATGTCCTGCATTTGCTCCTCCGTTGAAACGTGCGACAATGTCATAATTCCGACTGATCAGGTCAATGAATTTACCTTTCCCTTCATCTCCCCACTGTAATCCTAATACGATATCCATATTTTATAATTTATCTCTTTTTACAGAGCAAAACTATAGCATGAATACGAGGGGGCAATTGTCATTTGACAAGAAAGGGAAATCTATATTATATTTTTTCTGATCCGGCTGAATGAGGAGGGTGTAATTCCGAGATAAGATGCCAACATTGCCTGAGGAACACGGTTTGCCAATCCTGGATAATGATCCAGAAAATGAAGATACCTGGATTTCGCATCCAGGCTCAGCATCGTGCTGGCAACCTTTAGCTTATTCTCTGCTACAAAAGCATGCAACTTAGCGATCAGAACCGGCCAAACAGATATTCTGCTTTCTATGGCTTTAAAATGATTAAAATCTATGGCCCATAAAGTTCCATCCGTAATTGCTTCTATATACTCGTTAGAAGGGGTCTGATTAACAAAACCCTGAAAATCTCCGATAAACCGGCCTTCATAAATAAAATATCGTGTACAATCGTCTCCTTGTTTATTATAATACAATGAACGAAATACACCTTCTTTTACAAAAGCAATCATCTGGCTTATCCTGCCCGCCTCTACAAATACCTCTCCTTTTTGGATAGTTAGTTCCTGTACTCCAACAGCAATCAGGTCTTCCTCTTCTTCACTTAGTTCCGCGAATTTCCTTATGTAACTGAATAGCTCTTTCATTCTTTATTCATTAGTATTTTAAAGATATACAAATACTTTTTATTCTCAATTGTCAATTGAGAATAAAACAAAAACACATTTTTCTTTTTACATTTTATAAAATCATAATAAAGTACCACATTACGTAAATATTTTTCATACGGCACAATCATTGTACGTTATCTAAACAAACATAGTACAATGAAAGCAATCTGGAATGGCGCCATTGGCTTTGGCTTAGTAAATATCCCTGTTAAAATATATTCAGCAACAGAAACCAGCAAACTGGATCTTGACATGCTGGATAAATCTGACTTTTCTAATATTAAATTCAAAAGAGTTAATGAAAAAACAGGGAAAGAAGTAAAGTGGGAAAATATTGTGAAGGCTTACCTGATGGAAGACCGGTATATTGTTCTCGACGATGAGGATTATGCAGCGGCAAGTCCTGAAAAAAGCAAAATATTATCGATCGACCAGTTTGTAAAAGAATCTGAAGTAGATAGTGTTTATTTTGAAAATCCATATTTTCTTGAGCCCCAGAAAAATGGGGAAAATGCTTACAGGCTTCTCATGAAAGCTTTAACAGAAACCGAAATGGTAGGTGTAGGAACATTTGTATTGCGCGAAAGTGAAGCAATAGGGATGATCAGGCCATACAAAGAAGAGGTTCTTATTCTCAACCGATTACGCTTTGATCAGGAAATAAGAGATTACCATGATTTAAAAATCCCGGCTAAAAAAGCTCCTAAACCTGCAGAATTAAAAATGGCAGTAAGCCTTATTGAGCAGCTTTCCCAGAAGTTTGATCCTACGATGTATAAGGATACTTACTCTGAATCACTCATGAAGATCATTAAACAGAAAGCTAAAGGTAAGAGTGTTAAGGCTCAGAAAGCTGAACCTGCAAAAGAAGGAAAAGTAATTGATTTGATGGCTCAATTAAAAGCCAGTTTACAAAGTTCAAAATCTAAAAACGCATCCTGATGGCTCTTAAAGATTATAACGAAAAAAGGAAATTTAACGAAACAAGTGAGCCTAAAGGCAAAACAAAAAAGAGTAAGGATCAGCTTATTTTTGTCATCCAAAGACATGCGGCCTCACATCTTCACTATGATTTTCGTTTAGAGATGGAAGGGGTTCTAAAAAGCTGGGCAGTTCCTAAAGGTCCTTCATTAGATCCAAAGGATAAACGTCTGGCTATGATGGTTGAAGACCATCCTTATGACTATAAAGATTTCGAAGGAAATATACCCGAAGGAAATTATGGAGCCGGACAAGTCGAAGTCTGGGATAGTGGAACTTATGAACCTTTAGAGAAAGACAGCAAGCTTTCTGACGAAAAAGAATTGTTGAAAGAACTTCATTCAGGATCTTTGAAATTTATTTTACACGGTAAAAAGCTGAAAGGTGAATTTGCTTTGGTAAAAATGAAAAACACGGAAGGGAATTCCTGGTTACTCATAAAACATAAGGATGACTTTGCAGAAGCTGGCTATAATGCCGAAGACAATACCTCTCCCAAATCTTTGGTGACAAAATTCTTAGAGGAAAAAAAAAGCCCAAAAAACAACAAAAAGAAGTCATAACATCAAAGCCTGAATTTAAAAAATTCAATGCATTAGCTGATGAAAAGAAGCTTACCTCTTTCATTAAGCCTATGTTGGCGAAGTCCTATGAAAAAGCATTTGATTCCCCGGAATGGATCTTTGAAATCAAATGGGACGGCTACAGGGCTATAGCCGATCTGAGCAAAAATGATCCTTTATTTTATTCAAGAAACGGAATTTCTTTTTTATCAAAATTCAGAAAAGTTACCCAAGACTTTAGTCTTCAAAAGCAAAAAATGATTTTGGATGGAGAAATTGTGGCCTATGACGAAAACGGAAAGCCCAATTTCCAACTATTACAACAGATTGGTGATAATCCTGATCTCGCCCTTGTATATCAGGTTTTTGATCTGCTTTGGCTGAATGGTCATTCTACCGAACAACTCCCATTATTGCAAAGAAAAGAGCTGTTAAAAGAAGCATTGGTAGAAACAGAAATGATTAAATATTGTGACCATATCCCTGAAAATGGAATCAGTTTTTTCAATCAGATGGAAAAAATGCAACTTGAAGGCATGATCGCAAAAAAATCCGATAGCCAGTATGTTGAAAATCATAGAACTTCTGATTGGTTAAAAATAAAATTCACCAGTACTGAAGAAGTCATTATCTGTGGATTCACAGAACCCAGAGGTTCCAGAAAAGGCTTCGGAGCATTGATATTAGGAAAATATAAAGGTGGAGAGCTCATTTACTCCGGACATACAGGAACGGGATTCAATAGTGAATCTTTGCATCAACTTCATCAGCGTTTGGAAAAGTTAACCATAAAAAATTCACCGTTTGACAAGATCCCCAAAACCAATATGCCAGTCACATGGGTAGAACCGAAACTGGTTTGTGAAATCAAATATTCTGAAATCACCAAGGACGGAATTTTCAGACATCCTGTTTTTATCACGATCCGGGAGGATAAAAACCCGGAAGAAATCAATGATTCCGCCAATAAAGTGAACCAAAAAAATGAAAAACCTAAAAAAATGAAAGCCACCACATCATCAAAAAATACAGAAAAAGAAAAGGAAGTTACTTTAGATAAGCATAAAGTAAAATTGACAAATCAAGATAAAATATATTTTCCGGATGATGATATATCAAAAGGAGATGTAATTGAATACTATCAATCCGTTGCCAGATATATTTTACCGCATCTGAAAAACCGTCCGTTATCCTTAAACCGTTTCCCAAACGGAATTGAAGAACAAGGTTTTTATCAGAAAGATGCCAGTGACAATACTCCGGAATGGGTAAAAACAACACAGGTTTATTCTGAATCCAACGATAAGTACATTGATTATATCTACTGTAATGATAAAGCCACACTCGCTTATCTTAATAATCTAGGTTGTATAGATCTCAACCCTTGGAACAGTTCACTCCCTGATCTTGAACATCCCGATTATTTAGTGCTTGATCTCGATCCCTCTAAAAAAAATACATTTGATGATGTTATTGAAACCGCTTTACAGGTAAATGAAGTACTGAAGTCAATTAAAGTGAAAGGGTATTGTAAAACATCAGGAAGTACCGGAATTCACATCTATATTCCTATGGGAGGTAATTATGAATTCGATCAGGTAAAGGATTTTGCTCATATTGTCATGAAACAGGTCAATGAAAAACTTCCTAAAATAACCACCTTAGAAAGAAGCCTTCAAAAAAGGGATGATAAGAAAATCTATCTGGATTACCTTCAAAACAGAACAGGACAAACGTTGGCAAGTGCTTACAGCTTACGTCCAAAACCGGGAGCTTCGGTTTCTATGCCGATTGCATGGGAAGAATTAAAGCCCGGATTAAAACCTACAGATTTCAATATCCACAACGCACTTGACAGGATTAAAGAAAAAGGAGATTTATTTAAACCGGTTTTAGGAAAGGAAATAGATATGATGAAGGCATTAGATTTATTGCAGAATTTAGGATAAATCAACGCCTTGATGAAATAAAAAAACCTGCATTTTATCAATGCAGGTTTTTCATTATAAGGTTTTTAGTTATTATTAAATACATGTACATCCCTTTGTGGAAAAGGAATTTCAATTCCTGCCTTATCAAGGGCTGCCTTACAAGCTATAATCAATTCTTCATTCATTGCCCAGAAATTTTCATTAGTGGTCATTACCCTTACAGACAAATTCACTGCACTATCTCCTAGCTCGGTAACAACTACTTGTGGCGCTGGTTCCTTAAGAGCATATTCATTCTGATGTATTGCCTCCAGCAGTATTTCTTTAGCTTGCTTTAGATCTGCATTATAAGAAACTCCTATATCAAACCACGTTTTTCTTGTTCCCAACTGCGTATAATTGGTAATACTCTTGTTAGAGATTTCACCATTAGGGATTACGATCAACTGATTCTGAGGCGTAATAAGCCTTGTATGGAAAACGTCTATTGCATTTACCGTTCCGGATACTCCGGAACTTGCCGAAATAAAGTCTCCGATCTTAAATGGTTTTAATAATAAAATAAGAATGCCTCCCGCAAAATTCGTTAAAGATCCCTGTAAAGCCAATCCAACCGCTAATCCGGCAGCACCTATCATGGCGACAAAGGCTGAAGTCTGTACTCCTAATTGTGTAACCACTACAATAAAGAGCAGGATATTAAGTCCCCAATTGATAATATTTAATAAAAAAAGCTGTAAGGACGGCTCCATATTACGCCTTTTAAAGGCTTTTTCAACAAGTCTTTTAATCATCCTGATCATCCACGATCCTACCAGATATATCAGGAATGCTGAAATCACAGCTGTAATAATTTTCGGTGCCCATGCAATAGCTGAGGTCAAGAAGGTGTCCCACTGTTGTTGAACGTTGTCTAATTTTAAATCATCCATTTTTGTATTTATTTAAATTGATATGTTATTTTTCTGATAAATCCTGAAACGATCCACATACCATAAAAAAATTAACCTTAAACCCTGGTTTAAAGTAATCTATATAATAAAAAGTATTGGATAGCAGAACGACCTGTTCAGGTGCACTCAATGATCATTTTTCGAAATTTATTCAGGTAAAAGAATCATTTCAGATTTTAAAAATACTGAAAAAAAGAATGATTTCCAATTTCTATACCGTACTCCTTTTTTGAAAAAGAGTAGTCTTTTTGAGACTTAAAAATTAAAAATAAACAGATTTAAGAGTTTAATTAAAATTTATTTAGAAAAATAAAAATTCAGCGAAAAATATCATGGTAATTTTGCCACCATACTTTCAGGCAAAATTTTCAAAATAAAATAAATAATTTTCCATTTAAAATTCGGGACTATAGTAAATGAGCTCCCTGCATTGACCACAAATTCCGCAACATAATCCGGTTCCATTATCAGGGATTCCGTAAGCTTAAAACCTGTATTCATTTTAGTACGAATATATCCAATGACCAATGCATTGACAATAATATTTCTTGAAGATAATTCCTGTCGGAGACCGGCTAAATATTGTGTGAAGGCAGATTTTGTGCTTCCATATATAAAATTGCTTTTTCTTCCTCTTACTCCGGAAAGTGAAGAAAGTCCGATAATTCTCTCAAGGTTATTATTACTTTTGTCCATAGCAATAATATTAAGAATTGAAACCCCACCCATATAGTTTACCTGCATCATCTGGTATGCACCTTTAAAATCAAGCAAAGCATTTTGATTTTCAACCAGAAATCCGGCTGCATAAACTACAATAGCAGGTTTTATCACCAGGTTATCATAAAATTGCTGATGCGAAGCAAAATCGGAAGCATCAAAATATATAATCTTAATGTTCGCTTGATCTAATTGATTTTCTTTAACAAAATTTTCCAGCGAGTCCGTATTTCTGGAAGCCGCAATTACGGAGTATCCTTTTTGCAGATACTGCTTAAAAGATTGTTTTGCAACATCAGAATTTGCTCCTAAAATAAGAACTGTTTTGTGTATATTTTGCTTCATAGGACAAAGATAATTTAAAACTATAAAAATAGTAAGGATTTAATGCCAACAGGAATTTATTGGTTACCATTTTTGTCGGCTTATCTCTATATAAAAGACCGGCGCGGTGAACAAAGTTCGCCGCGCCGGTTATATTATCTTTTAAACTAAAAAATTATTTCTTTTCAGTATCAATTTCTTTTTTCTCAGCAGTTTTTTCAGCTGCTTTAGTTGCTTTTTCTCCAAAACGATTGTCTGTAAATTCTCTTGATACAGCCGCTTTTTCGAACTTTAACTTTCCTGATAATGTTTCAATAACAAAACCATCATCCTGGATTTGAGCAATTCTTCCATGAAGGCCTGAAGTTAGTACTACCCTGCTTCCTACTTTCAGATTTTCCTGAAAGGTTTTCTCCTGCTTCTGTTTTTTCATTTGTGGCCTTATCATTAAGAAATAAAAACCTACAAACATCACACCCATCATGATCAGCATCATTGAAGATGATCCTCCTGCCGGCTGTGCCTGTAAAAAAATGGTTAATGTATTCATTTTAATTAAGGTTGAATATTCGCAGTGAATGTTAATTTAATTGGAGATTTTTCTACGTTCGCATATACGTCAGCATATTTCTGAACATTTCCATCGAAACTTGAAGAATCAAAATGTAAGGTAATCTTTCCTTTTTTACCTGGTAAAATAGGCTCTTTAGTAAAGTCAGGAGCTGTACATCCACATCCAGGCTTAACTTCAGAAATTACCAATGGATTTTTACCTGTATTGGTTACTTCATAAACATGCTCTACTTTATCTCCTTTTTTGATATTTCCAAAATCGAAGTTGCTTTCAGATAAAGCAAGTGAAGTTGAAGGTTGGTTAGATTGAGCCGGAGTTGCCGCTTCTGTTGTTGCAGGAGCTACCGCAGAATCAGCGGGAGTTGTTGCAGCAGCAGAGGAATCTGTTGCTACAGATTCAGCAGTTTGAGCCTCTTTGTTTTCTTTTTTACAAGAAACTAAACCAAAGCCTATAATAGACAAAGCGATAATTGATAACGTCTTTTTCATGTTAAATTCTATTTTGATCTTTACAATATTTATCTAAAATTCCGTTAATGAAGATATTGGATCTGTCTGTAGCAAATACTTTAGCAATTTCAATATATTCATTGATAATAACTCTTGAAGGTGTAAAAGGAAAATTATCAAGTTCCGATATAGCGGTAGACAAAATAACTTTATCCATTAAAGAAACTCTTTCCAAATCCCAGTTTTCCAATCTTTCACTTAGTTTCTTTTCATTATTTTCCCAATTGTTCAAAGTATCTCTTAGAAGTTTAGCTGCAAAAGCCTTATCATCTTCATCCTTGATCATTTTGATTAATGTTCTGCTTTCTTCATCTTCTTTCAGAAATCCAATTGTCTTTTGAACCATTGAATTGGAAATGTGAATATCATCAGACCAGGTGAGTTCCTTGTCTCCAAGGTAATCATGAAAATCTTCATTTTCAGCGATATAGCGCAAAAATAATTTTCCGATAAACTTCTGGTCCTCTTCAAAAGAATATTCTTCTACTTTCATGAAATCCTGGTAACGTTTCCCTGCTGTAATTCTCTGGAAAGTTTTTACCAATAGATCATCATGTAAATCCCATTTCAATTCTTTATGTTGCCCTGTAAAGAATAGCCTCTCAGGGTTTTCCTCTAGTTTGATCAACACCTGATTGTTAATAAATTTCTGGTTGGGATTAATATCAGAATCTGTTTTCAGATATTTTTTCTTCCCAATTTCCATCTGGTTTTCAGCAAGCGCCTTTAGACCTACTAAAAAATTCAGTTGGTAAATATAGAGATGATAGATTTTCTCTATACCCGAAAACATGTTTTTCTCTAAAACATCAAATTTAATCGGATTCTGGTAGTATGAATACACATTTTCCACCACTTTTTCACGGATTTGTCTTCTTCCTAACATTCAAAGAGCTTTTTATGGGTGCAAAGATACAAAATTTAAAATTTATCGAATTCGTAGTGTGAAGGTATTTTTGTAATTTTGTAAAACTATATGAAAGCTTTAAAAACCCTGAACCCCTACTTTTGGAAACACAAGATATTGTTGTTTTGGGGGCTGTTATTTATCATTGCCAGTAATTTTTTTAATACATATAAAGTTCAGTTTGTAGGAAAATCGGTTGATGAACTTACCAAAAACGGACAAATGGGATTCAACAGGCAGGTATTAATTTACGTTGCCATAATTGTTGGTTGTTCGTTATTGACGGGATTCTTTACTTTCATGATGAGACAGACCATTATTGTAGCGTCAAGGAGAATTGAATATGAGCTTAAAAATAAAATCTACAGACACTATCAGGAGCTTTCCCTTACAGACTATAAGCAGACGACTATCGGTGACCTCATGAACCGGTTGAGCGAGGATATTGTAGCAGTAAGAATGTATCTGGGACCAGGAGTAATGTATGTCGTTAATTTATTGGTTTTGCTTCTTATTACAAGCATCTACATGATAAAAACGGATGTGTCCATGACTTTGTGGACTTTACTGCCGCTTCCGATCTTATCATACCTTATTTTTAAAGTAAGCTCAATCATTAACAAGAAGTCAAAAATAATGCAGAAAAGCCAATCCGGCATTTCAACTTTTGTGCAGGATAGCTTTTCGGGAATAAGAGTTGTAAAATTCTTTGCGAGAGAAAATTACATCAAAAAGAATTACGGGGTAAAAGTAACCGACTATCAGGACAAGGCATTAGATCTGGCAAAGACAGAAGCCTATTTTTTCACCATTATTTTATTTGTAATCGGATTGCTTAACGTAGCCATCATTGTTATAGGTGGACAAAAATACATTGCAGGACAATTGAGTATTGGTAAAATAGCCGACTTTTTCATGTACATCAACACTCTTATATTTCCCTTTTCAATGGTAGGATGGGTAACATCTGTCAATCAAAGAGCAGAAGCCTCCATGCAGAGGATTAATGAGTTTTTGGATAAAAAATCTGAAATCATTAACAAAAATTCTGATCAGTATAAAATCAAGGGAGATATTGAATTTAGAAATGTTTCATATGTGTACCCTAACACAGGAATAAAAGCTTTAGAAAATTTAAGCTTTACAATTAATGCGGGACAATCATTGGCGATTATGGGGAAAACAGGAAGCGGAAAATCTACGATCGCCTTATTGCTATGCCGTTTGATAGACCCTACTGAAGGTGAAATTCTGATTGACGGGAAAAATCTTAAGGACCACAATCTCGAAGTGTACAGGGATTTTATTGGCTATATTCCTCAGGAGAGCTATTTATTCTCGGATACTATAGAAAATAATATTGGATTTGCGATCGACCATCCGTCCCATGAGAAAGTAGTAGAATATGCTAAAATCGCAGACGTTCATAAAAACATCATAGGATTTAAAGAACAGTATAAAACAACGGTTGGAGAGCGTGGAGTGATGCTTTCGGGAGGACAAAAGCAAAGAATTTGTATCGCCAGAGCCCTAATTAAGGATCCAAATATCATTATTTTTGATGATTCTTTATCTGCATTAGATACCGAAACCGAACAAAATATACTGCAAAATATTGAGTCAAAAATCCACAATGCAACCTCCATAATTATCACACACAGAGAGTCTAGCGCACAAAGAGCTGACAAAATCCTTAATCTTACTGAAATTACCAATTCTGTAACTGCTTAGCCGATTCATTCAAAATTGTTAAATAAATCATAAAAAAAATTTTGTGATTAAAAGAAATCTTTTATATTTGTTCTTAACAAGATTAAAAAATATCTAACAATGAGTGAATACAAGGAACGCCATGAAAATGAAATTTTCACGAAGGTGTTAAAAGCAGGAAGAAGAACATATTTCTTTGATGTGCGTGAGACGAAAGCGGGGGATTATTATCTTACGATTACCGAAAGTAAAAAGAACTTCGGTGAAAATGGAGAGGCTACATTTGAAAAACACAAAATTTACCTTTACAAAGAAGATTTTAAGAGTTTCCAGGAAATGTTCAATGAGTCAACAGATTTCATCATTAATGAAAAGGGTGAGGATGTAATTTCAGAAAAACATGACAAAGACTTCAAAAGCAAATCTTATACTATAGATTCTGACGACGAAGTATAAAAAAAGAATATCTAAAAACACAAGCATCTGAAAAAAGGTGCTTTTTTTATGTCTATTTTTTTACAGGATTATTCTAAGGACAATGAATTTAAAGATGGGCAAAAGGGTACTTTTAAATACTAATTATGATGTACCACTCATTAACAGTAATATGTTAGAAATATGCTATAAAACTCCTTCTAAAGTATTCTCCTAATATTTATCACTTCACATTCTATTTCAATCAAGTATTCCCCTTAAAACAGCATCAAAATAAAAATCTATCCTGATCCTAAAATAAAATTAAAAGTTTTTGATATTTTTTTGGATAAAAAAATGAAACATCAGAAAGGTATAAAATAAAAAAGTACACTTTAAAAGTGTACTTTCTTTGGGTGAATGATGGGTCTCGAACCCACGACCTTCGGAACCACAATCCGACGCTCTAACCAACTGAGCTACAATCACCGTTTTGTGGTTGCAAATATAGGAAAGATTTTTTAATTACAAAACAATTCCTTCAAAATTTTTCAAAGCAATTAACTTCTCTGTCGTAAATCCCTCAGCGTAAGCAACTCCCGATAGACGCCCTAAATCCTGAGCTCTGTATGTTAAACTTTCCAGAAAGTCTTTTGTAGCAATCGGAGTTACCGGTTCGGTAGAATTCGGATCATAAAACTGAGTTTTAAATGCAAGACATGCTTCAATTTTCTTATCAAGATAATTTGAGATATCAATTACAAATTCAGGTTGAATATGTTTCCACTGGATATAATGAAAAATATGCTTAGGCCTCCATATGTCCTGACTTTCTCCTCCTTCTACAGTCTCCACCTTTCTAAGACCAGCTAAAAAGCATGCATCGGAAACTAATTTCGCTCCTTTTGCATGATCCGGATGTCTATCATCAATCGCATTGGCTAAGACGATTTCCGGGCGGTATTTGCGGATCATTTTTACAATCTTCATCTGATACTCTTCTGAATTAACAAGAAACCCGTCTTTCATACCTAAATTTTCCCTTGCGGAAACCCCAAGAATTTTTGCAGATTCAGCAGCCTCCATTTTTCTGGTTTCGTCTGTTCCTCTTGTTCCCAGTTCACCTTTTGTAAGATCTACAATAACACATTTTTTTCCTTCTGATATCAATTTGGCAATGGTACCTCCACAACCCAGTTCTACGTCATCAGGATGCGCTCCAAAAGCAAGTATGTCTGTTTTCATATTTTTCAAAGATAAGGCTTAAAATAAAAACTTCCCAAACATTATGAATGGGAAGTTAATATATATAATTTAAATTTTAAATTACTTATTGATCTCACCGTTAAGTTTAACAGCATCCTGATAAGTCGGATCCAACTGAACAGACTTAGCAACATAATCTTTAGCTTTAGCAAGATCAGAATCTTTGCTCATATAAGCTACGGCAAAGTAAGCATAAGCTAAAGTTTGCTTATTAGCCTCTACATCAGCAGGCTTTACAGTAGTGATGAATTTTTCATACGCTATTTTCGCAGCATCATTATTCCCAGCTTGTTGGTAAGAATAACCTAAACTGTAATAAGCAGGAGCCCAATCAGGAAGAAGTGTACTCATTTTCTGCCATGTTAATATAGCTCCGTTCCAGTTTTTAACATCCTGGTAAGCAGTCGCTAATTTGAATAATGAATCTGTATCCTGTGCATTAGCTGCGACTTTTTGCTTTAATCCTTCAATGGTAGGGTTTGTAGGTCCTGCATCAGCTGATCCCTGAGAAGCTCCTCCTCCGGCAATCTTAGCTAATTCCATATCCCATTTCATTGTTTCATCTTTTGCAGCTTTTGCGATAGCTATTTTCTGCTGAGCTTCAGTTGTTAAAGCAGTTTTCTTTGCTGCATCTTTTTCATCCTTAGCCAATCCAGCGGCAATTAAACCTTGTAATCCCTGGTCAGCAGGTTGTACTCTTGATTTATCCGCCTGAGAAACGAAAGTATCCATGTTTTGCTTAGCATCTGCATATTTACCTTCAGAATATAATTGATAAGCTCTCAATTTGAATTTAATAGGATCATCAATTTTATCAAAGATCTTATCTAAAACAGTTCTTGAATTGTTATAATCTTCGTTTGTAAAATAAAGCTTAGCGATTTCTAATTGTGTATATGGATCTTCATCCGCATATTTAGTATAATTGATCAAGTCCTGAGTCGCTTTATCATTTTGCTGATATTTAATATCATAGGCAGCCAAAGCTTTATAAGCAGGTGCATATGTAGCATCTACAGCAATTGCTTTATCAATATTCTCTTTAGCTAATTTCCATTGCTGAGCAGCCATCCATAAGGTACCCATTCTGGTATAAACAGAAGCTTTATTTTTAGCCAGAGGTAACGCTTTATCATAAGCAGTCATAGCATCACCAGGGATTTTTTTCAATCTGTAAGCGTCTCCCAGTGTATAGTAATAATTCGCAGGAACTTCTTTTTTCTGTGCCCTTTCAATTGCCTTATTAAGGAATTGAATGGCAAGATCAGGAGAGTTATTTTTCTCAAATAAAGTTAAAGCCTCTGCAGCTCTGAACAATACTTCAGCATCTTTTTCTCTTGAATCGCTAACAATTTTCTGTATTTCTGCAACAGCTGCCTTATCACCTTTTCCAAGCTTTACAGCTGCCAATCCGATCTTGTTTAAATAGCTTTTGCTATCTGCTGCAAGACCTTTATTGAAGCTTTCAGTTGCTTTAGCAAAATCCGGCTCACCTTGTCTTAGAAAAGTATTTCCTAAATAGAAATAGTTTTCAGCAGTAGGAGCTTTAGCAATCATATCGGTGAACTGAGTCTTTGCCTGGGCAAATTTATCACTGTCGATACTGTTAATACCATCTTGCAATGTTTGTGCAAACGAAAAATTGGCAAAAAATACCACCGCTGCTCCAAAAGCAATCTTTTTTACATTCATAATCATTATATCTTTCATTTTATATTTTCTAAATCGAGTAATATTATACACAATTTTCAGACCAAAATAGTGTATTTATTTGGGGGATAAAGTCAATTTAATATTTTTTAACGCATTTGCACCTCTCTTTTGTAAATATTGTAGGGTTGCAAACCTTCCTTCTGCACAATCATTTGCCCTAATTGGGTACATGAATATCTGATGAAACCATTGGCAATGTTAAAGTTTCCTTCATTTGTTAAAAAATACAAAACTCTAGTAAAAGGATATTTCATTTCACGCAGTCCTGCAGAATCCGGAGTATATAATTTTCCTTTGTTTTCAACCGGCAATATTTTAACCATATCCCTTAATTTTTCAGAAGTTTTATCATAAGGGCGGCTAAAGGTATTAAGACCTATGACACCAATTTTATCGGGATATTTATTGAGCTGTTCTATGATATTTTCACTACCTGGAATCACAGAAAATTGGAGATCTTTAGGCTGCTTCTTAAGCTTCTGAGCAACATAGTTTAAGTTACTAGAATTAGTCCCGTCAAAAATAAATTCCTTTTTATCAGAAAGAAGACCGTTTTGAATTTCATCCATTGAAATACTGGTCCTAGTAGAATTTTTTGGAACAATAAAAACAACTGCGTCAGCAGCAAATCTGGCAGGCAAAAATTTAGAACCCACCTGCTCTTTAAAAGCTTTAAGCTCTTCAGGACTTAAGTCTCTGGACATTACCGCTACTCTGGCCTTTCCTTTCAGAAGATCTAAAAAGCCCAGGTCTTCCTTCCTTGTAACTACCTTTAGGTGTGCTTCGGGATAATTAATCATGTATCCGTCGGCTAAAGCTTCAGTAACACTTTTAAAGGATTCATCAGTAAGGATTGTAAGATCTCCCTTATAATAGGATGGGGATTTGTCTTCTTTTTTACAGCTTATTGCAACTATACTTAAGACAAAAAGCATGATTACTTTAAAATTATTCTTCATTTCCTGAATTTTTTATTCTTGAAACCGCTCTGTAAATTCTAAAGATTCCATACAGAATCATAACACCTCCAAGAGGGTACGCTACAGTAGGCTCTAAAATAATAAAGAAGAATTTGTAAAAAATAACTACAATTCCTAAAACGATATAAAACAATCCCGTAACCAGGGATAACCAATTGAACATCATATAACAAAAATACCAAAAAAAATAAAAAGAGAAGCATATGCTTCTCTTTTTTAATTATTATTTAAAGATAAAAATTATCCTTCAAAATTCATTGTTAATGGTAATCTGAAACGGTAACGTACAGATTGTCCATTAATCTTAGCAGGAGCCCATTTAGTCTTAATAGACTTAATAGTTCTTACTGCTTCAGCATTAAAGTCTGAGCTTTTTCCACTCGCTTTAACGTCTGTAATACTACCGTCTCTTTCAACAACGAAAGTTACTTCAGCTTTTACAGTTCCTTCATCACCATTCATTGCAGATCCGTCAAAGTTACTAGACACTTTATTTCTAAAGGCATTAATACCTCCTGGGAATTCTGCAGTTTGCTCTACCTCTGTATACACCTGAGTGTCACTTACCTGAGGCTTAACTTCAGCAGTTGAAGTTTTAGTCCCCGTTGATGGTGGAGGTGGTGGAGGTGTGTAAGCCGGAGCTTTAACCCCCTCCTGATTTTGCAAACCAGTTGTTGTTTCTAATTGCTTAGAAATCGGTGGTGGTGGAGTTTCAATTTTCGGAGCTTTTACAGGCTCTGGAACCACGTTCTGAATTACCTCGATTTTCTCTTCTTTTGGAGGTGGAGGTGGTGGAGGTGGTTCTTCTTCTTTTGGCTGCTCAATAATTTTATCTTCCTGAAGAATTTCCACCAAATCAGCTTTTACTTCTTTCTTCTCTGGTGCAGTAAGTCTTTTAATCGTAAGATAAATAAAAGGAGACAAAGCCAAAATCAGGAATAGTGCCGTTCCGATAAGAAAAGATCTTGTCAGAAGCTTTGGATACTGATGTCTCAGATCATAGGCACCATATTCTTTGTTTCTATTTTCAAATACAATCTCGTCTAAAGTAAGATTCTGACTGTATACATTTTCATCTGCCATAGATTTACAATTTTATGGTTAAATTACTTTGTAGCTGGTGCAGCCGCAGCTCCATTATTCCCAACTTTCTTGTTATAAATAGCTACCTCCCAAGGTTTCAAATCGGTAACCCCGTATTGTTCACTTTTGGTAATTGCCATTTCATCAAGAATATCAACAAAGTTTTTATATACAGCATCATCTGTCGGCTTGATAATTACAGTAAATTTACTTTTATCTGCCGCATTTGCTTTTGCTTGCTCAATTACCTTTCTAACACCTTCTCTATCAAAAGTAGTTTCATTCAGATTCTGATCAGTTAAAGATGTATTATCTTGCTGATGCCAGAAAATTTTATTGTCTTTACCCAATAACAAAGAAATTGAGTTAGAAAGTTTAATTTCAGTTGGAGGTGGCTTTTTATCTTTTTCTTTCGGTTTTGCCGGAAGACCCAAATCCATTACGTTTGGTTTACTAAACGTGGTTGTGAACATAAAGAAGGTGATCAATAGAAAACCCAAGTCCACCATCGGAGTCATGTCAACTCTGGTACTCTGCTTCTTGGAACGTACCTTGCCGCCCTTGGCGCCCTTTTCCTGTACTTGTACTTCTGCCATTTCTGCTCGATATTATTCGTTAGGTTTACCTTCTTGTGATGTAATCAACCAAAATTTAAGAAAATCAATATCTCTTAAACCTTCAAATAAGCTTTTCACTTTAGGGTATTGAGTAGTAACGTCTCCTTTAATCGCTAATTTGTATTCAGGATTTACGCTCAAACTTTGTTGTACCCAGTCTACTAACTGCTTATTTGTACTATCCATAGGAATCCCTGTAGGACTCTTAAAATTCTTCTGCTCGTCATCTGGCAAATCAAGATAGCTTTTAAGTTGGTTCATTGGAACCCCAATCGCTTGTACTTTTTGAAATGCAGCTTTTTCGTTGTTGTCAAAAGTAATACCATATTTTTGACCCATTTTATCTAAAAGCTGTAATCTCTCTGATGCATTCTCTACCGGTTGGAAATAGAATTTCCCGTCCGGAGTAGCGTTGATAGTCATTAAACTAGCATCAGGAAGTAACTTCTCTGATATTGAAGATGGCGGTTTAATCTGCTCCACGTCAGGTTTTTTAAACTGAGTGGTCAATATAAAGAATGTAAGTAGTAGGAACGCAACGTCACACATCGCGGTCATATCCGTCACTACTCCATGTCTTTTTGGTTTGACTCTCGCCATTATTTTTATTATTTTTAATTAAACTTCTTTTATTGCTAATGCAAATTCCTTGCTGGAAATTCTTAGTTGAATTCCGCGAAAGATTGTTGGATACTCATTGCGATCTCATCGATCTTATAAGTTAATCCATCAATTTTAGATGTAAAGAAGTTATAAAGGATAATAGCGATAGCTGAAGTACCAATACCTAAAGCCGTGTTGATCAATGCTTCAGAGATACCTGTAGAAAGTGCAGCAGCATCTGGAGTACCACCACCTGAACCTAATGCGAAGAATGCTTTGATCATCCCGATTACGGTTCCTAAAAGTGCTACTAACGTTGCAACTGTACCTAAAGTAGAAAGAATCATCATATTCTTTTCCAACATTGGCATTTCAAGAGTTGTAGCCTCTTCGATAGCTTTGTTAAGAGCCACCATTTTTTGCTCTTTGTTTAAAGTCGTATCATGAGATAAAGCTTTGTAAGTCGTAAGACCTTCTTTTACTACATTACCTACAGAACCTTGTTGTCTGTCGCACTCTTCTAAAGCCTCATCAATTTTGTTTTGGTTTAATAAGCTTCTTACCTGAACAACGAAGCTATCCAAGTTTCCTTTTCCAGCTGCTTTACCAAGTACGAAATATCTTTCAAAAGAGAAAACGATTACAGTGATCATGAAAGTAATCAAGATTGGTACGATAACCCCTCCTTTGTAGATAATACCTAAAAACGACTCTGGGTGAATGTCTTTTCCTTCAACACTTGAAAAAGCTACAGATCCACTACCTAGTTTATCTGCATCTTTGAAGTTACCAGGACTCCCTAGCACGAATAAATAAATACAAACTCCTATAACGAATAAAATAGGAATAATAATAGCCGGGTTTAAACCTCCTGCCTTTCTAGCAATTACTTGCTCATCATTTTTTGAAACATTCATTTCCATATTTAACTAAATTATATTGTTTTAAAATTTTATCAAGTTGTAAATTAAAGGCAAAATTAATTAAAATACAATAGTCTCAAATAAACATTTTGCATTTTTTTGATAACGAAATATTATTACGATTTCGATAAATCAATTATTCTCTTTTTTTTTAATGATATTTCTCAGTATTTTTAAATACTTTAAAAATTTCAAAAAATTAAGCCTTCATTTTTTTTAATTTGCCAATGTTAATTTTTTTTTAAATTACAATATTCACAATTCTGTGAGGGACTACAATGATTTTTTTCGGGGTTTTTCCTTCCAAAATCTGTTGCATTTTGGGGTCATTAATCACCAAATCTTCTACTTGCGCGGGTGATAATTGAGCAGATAGGGATAATTTGAACCTCATTTTACCATTTACACTCACCGGATATTCGATTTCATCTTCTACTAAATATGATTCTATTAATTCAGGGAATTTTTCAAATTCAATAGAATCGGTATGTCCTAACAAACTCCAAAGCTCTTCACAAATATGTGGTGCATAAGGAGAAATGATAACGGCTAATGGCTCAAGAATATTGCGTTTGTTGCATTTTATTTTTTGTAATTCATTTACAGCGATCATAAATGAAGATACAGAGGTATTGAAAGAGAAGTTTTCGATATCGTAAACCACCTTCTTTATTAAAGTATGCAGAACTTTATATTCTGCTTTTGTCGGTTCTTCATCAGAAACTTCAAATACATCTCCGTTAAAATAAAGGTTCCAGAATTTTTTAAGGAATCCGTACACTCCACTTAGTCCCTGGGTATTCCATGGTTTCGATTGTTCCAATGGTCCTAAGAACATTTCATATAATCTTAATCCGTCCGCTCCATATTCTGCACAGATATCATCCGGATTTACTACATTATATTTAGACTTGGACATCTTCTCTACCTCGCGATCTGTAATATACTTTCCGTCTTCCAAAATAAATTCAGCATCAGCATAGTCGGGTCTCCATTGTTTGAATGCTTCAGTATCCAATTCATCAGATGTTCCTTTTAATAAGGATACATCTACGTGGATTGGTGTAAACTCTAATCGAGAAAATTTCAAAGTAAACCCTGAGCTTTTATATAAATCATTATACTTAATCTCTTGCTCATGAACATATTCTTTTAAATCTTCATTAAGAACATTTGATTCTTGATACTTTTTAAATACGTTATACGACGCATAAGTATTAGGAATTTCAAAGCAGATATCATTTTGTAAACTATTACTAGTATAATTTCTTTCAAAGAAAATTTCGATTCTATACACAAATGCACTCATTCCCAAAATCATCCCCTGATTGATCAATTTCTGGAAAGGCTCATCCTGACTGATGTATCCTCTGTCCTTTAGGAACATATTCCAAAAACGGGAATACAGCAAGTGACCTGTTGCATGTTCACTTCCTCCTATATATAGGTCTACCTGTCCCCAATAATCAGTGATATCTTTTTTAGCAAAAACTTCTTCATTATGAGGATCCATATATCTTAAGAAGTACCATGAGCTTCCAGCCCAACCAGGCATTGTGGACAACTCTAATGGAAATACATTAACCTCATCGATTAATTCTGTAGCTACAACTTTTTGATTAGTCTCATCCCACGCAAAAAACTTAGCGTTTCCTAATGGAGGATCCCCGTCTTCTGTTGGTAAATATTTTTCAACTTCGGGAAGCTCCAAAGGCAAAGAAGACATTGGTAAAGTATATGGCATTCCATCCTTATAATATATAGGAACCGGTTCACCCCAATAACGCTGTCTTGAGAAAATAGCATCACGCTGTCTGTAATTTGTAGTTCCATGACCGATATTACGCTTCTCAACTTCGGCAATCATTTTTGCTTTAGCCTCATCGTAAGATAATCCATTCAGGAAATCTGAATTAACACAAACGCTGGTCTTAGAGTCAAAAGATTTTTCCTGAACATCTTCATCGGTCTCAACAACCTTTTTAATTTCAAGATTAAACTTTTTTGCAAATCTGTGATCACGTTCATCGTGAGCAGGTACTGCCATAACAGCTCCTGTTCCATATCCCATCAATACATAATCTGAGATATAAATCGGCATCTTCTCATTGCTGAAAGGATTGATTGCATAACTTCCGGTAAATGCACCACTCACGTTTTTTACATCAGACATTCTATCCCTCTCGGTTTTCTTAGAAGTCTCTTCTATATAAGCATCAACTTCAGCCTTCTGAACAGCCGTAGTAATGGTATCAACTAATGGGTTTTCCGGCGCAAGCACCATGAAAGTCGCTCCGAAAATAGTATCAGGTCTTGTGGTGAAAACCTCGATCTTTTCGTCGTGATTCTCAACATTGAATTGAACCTGCGCTCCCTGGGATTTTCCAATCCAGTATTCCTGCGAATCTTTTAAAGGTTGTGGCCAGTCTATTGTATTTAATCCTTGAAGTAATCTCTCAGAGTATGCGGAAATCCTCATACTCCATTGCATCATCTTTTTCTGAAATACTGGAAAACCTCCCCTTTCAGACTTCCCATCTTTTACTTCATCATTGGCTAATACTGTTCCAAGAGCAGGGCACCAGTTAACTGTCGTTTCAGCTCTGTAAGCCAGACGATAATTTAATAAGATATCTTCCTTATCAATATCTGAAGCATTCTTCCACTCTTCTGCCGTGAAATCAAGTTCGTCATTTTGATTTGCATTTAAACCTTGTGTCCCTTTTTCTTCAAAATGCTGAATCAGCGTTTCTATAGGCTCTGCTTTATCGGTATCTTTATTGTACCACGAATGGAACAACTGGATAAATATCCATTGTGTCCACTTATAATAGGAAGCATCTGAAGTTCTCACTTCCCTGCTCCAATCAAATGAAAAACCAATTTTTCTTAATTGTTCTTCATACCTGTTAATGTTTTGTTCAGTAGTAATAGCAGGATGCTGTCCTGTTTGAATAGCATACTGTTCCGCAGGAAGTCCAAAGCTGTCATAACCAACCGGGTGAAGCACATTAAATCCCTGATGTCTTTTATACCTTGCATAAATATCAGATGCAATATATCCAAGAGGATGTCCTACGTGTAATCCTGCTCCTGATGGATAAGGAAACATATCGAGAACATAAAATTTGGGTTTATCTGTTGTATCGGAAGTTTTGTATGTCTGCTTTTCTTCCCAGTATTTCTGCCACTTTTTTTCTATCTGCTGATGATCGTAAAACACTTTATGTATAGATTTTATTTAAAATTAATCTTCAAAAAATTTGAAGAGGTACAAAAATAAAGATTTTAAAAGAAATAGAACTTTAATTTTTAATTAATTAGCATACTTTGATTTAAACAAAAAAATCTCATCCGAAGATGAGATCTGTATTCTTTATTTTCAACCTTATATATATTACTGAGGAATTCTCTTTAGTGTATATGTGGTAGACTTGTATAGATTAGGATCTGTAGTATCTTCAATGGTAAGATTCAGCGTCGTATCAGTGAGTGTAGTTACTTTTCCTTTGTCCGGAACTACTGTACCCTGATACTTGATTTCAATCCTCTTATCACTTGTACTATAGGTATAGGTAAAATTTCGGTCTGAAACAGTACTACATATTGCAGGGGTTCCTATTTCATCCTTATCGGTTCTTTTTCCGGTATTTCCTTCATTGAACAACCATCTTGATTCTTTCTGGCAAGTGGTAAAAGTAATTTCATCTGAAACCCCAGATCCGTTTGCCGGAATAGTGGTAATCACTTCTTTAACAGGTTGCCAAAGTCCGTTAATTGGAAATACCTGTTGAGTATCGTCGTCCTTACATCCGGTTGCTACTAATAATGATAAACCTGCAAATAGTAATGCTAATTTCTTCATGTATCAAATTTTTCAAGGCCTAAAATTATGATTTTTTTTAAATACTCTGTCATTTTTTTTAGGTTTTGCAATTATAATTTTCATTTTCTTAAAATTCCTTCAATAAAACAGATATTTTAAAACCTTATATTTGCATAAAAACACGTATGCCCGAGGTTTCCATAATCACTCCATGCTATAATTCTTCCAGATTTCTGGAAGAGACCATTCATTCTGTAATGAGCCAAACTTTTACAGACTGGGAGTGGCTAATCACTGATGACAAGTCTTTGGATAATTCTGTGGATATAATCCGTAAGGTAAATGATCCAAGAATAAAGTTATCTGTTGCGGAAAAAAATGGAGGTGCAGGACATGCTCGAAATTTATCCCTTGAAAAAGCAACCGGAAGATTTATTACTTTTCTGGATGCCGATGACTACTGGGAGCCTGATTTTTTAGAAGAGATGATCAGCTTCATGAAGCGCGAAAATGCTGAAATTGCCTATTCCAATTATGCGAGATGCAATGAACAGCTTATTCCTCAGATTGAAGATTTCAAAGCAGACAAGGAAGTAACTTTTGACAATTTACTGAAAACATGCCGATTATCCCTCCTATCATCGATGTATGATTCCCAGAGGGTAGGCAAAGAATACTTTCCGGAAGGCAGCAAACGGGAAGATCATGTTATGTGGCTCAATTTACTAAAGAAAATTCCTGTGGGAAAACCCCTTCCAAAAACTATGGCAAAATACAGGATGCATTCAACGAGTGTTTCCAGAAAAAAACAGCATATCGTAAAAGATCAGTACCTTGTGTACAAAGATTTCATGAAGTTTTCTACGTTAAAGTCTCTATATTATACTGCCAACTGGGCGTTGAACGGGTTTATGAAATATTCTAAAATTTTTAATTAATGGAGTATTCAAAAGAATTCAAAGCAGCACTGAGTAATTTCTCTTCTATAGAAAAAGACCGTTTGATCTTCAGACTTCTTAAAAAAGACAAGCTCCTTTCTAAAAAACTATATTTTGAGTTAATTGATACAGAAACAACGGATCAGAAAAGATCCCAAATGGAAGATATCATTGAAGAAAAAGTTCTTTTCGCATCTAAATATATAACTAATCCAAAATATTTCCTGGTTCTTATTAGAAAAATAAGCGCTGAAATAACTGAACACATAAAAGTGACTACCGATAAATTCGGTGAAGTATCACTTCACCTGTTTCTCATCAACAGAATTTTAGAACAAAATTCTCAGCTCAATCATCAAAGGTTCGATGCTGTATATAAGCTTTACATTTATCTAATCAATAAAGCAATAAAGGCGCTTCTTACTATACAAAAGCTTGATGAAGATTACTGGATTGAGTTCGATGAGCAATTGAATGAACTGGAAGATAAAATTCAAAATAACCGCTACCTACAGAAACTTTGTATCAATAATAGTTTTGATATGAGATGGCTTAAATCTGACCGTATTCCTGAAAATCTGGATTTAATCATTAAAGAGATCAAAAGCCAGGGATTCTTAAAATGATGTCATCTTTTCAATAATAAGCTCCGAAGAATCGGGTTTATCATCTACAAATTTTCTGGCACTGTGAGACATATCTTCAATTATCTCTTCATTATGGGTTAAAAAAAGAATAAAATCCGCAGCCAAATATTCGGTTTCAAAAGATTTGCCTCCATCTGCTGAAATCAGTTCATCTGCTTCAGGGTTTTTTCTGTAGTGGTTTCCGAAAACAACAGGAACACCAAAAGCCGCCGCTTCAAGAATATTATGAAGACCTGCATCATGAAACCCACCTCCCACTACGGCAATATCAGCATAAGAATATAATTTTGATAGCAGCCCGATGCTATCAATAATCAACAACTGAGGATTGAAAGCCGAAAATCCGGAATCAGAAATTTCACTGTACAATAAGGCATTGGGAAACATCTGCTTTAAGTTCTGGACTCTTTTTAAATCATGAGGAGCAATAATAATTTTCACATTCTGATTCATTACAGAAACCAGCTCTGCAATTTTTTCTTCAGCATGCCACGAACTTCCGAAAACAATGGTTTTTTGATCTCCTGTAAAGTCTTTGATAAATTTTACATGATGATCCCTGCTCCTAAGTTGCTTAACCCTGTCAAATCTTGTATCTCCTGTTATAGAAGATTTTACCAATCCTATACTTTTAGCCAGAGCGTAGGAAAATTCAGTCTGATGAAAAAACCAATCAACGTTTGACTGAAGCTGTTTGACAAACCATTTCCCGTAAGATGTAAAAAATGATTGCCTTTCATAGAACAGTGCAGAAATCACATAAATTCTGGCATTCCTTTTTTTTAGTTCAGCTAAAAGATTATACCAATAATCATATTTAACCGTAAAGAATAGTTCAGGAGTGAACTGTGCAACAAACTCGCTTACAGATTTTTTTGTATCAAAAGGAAGATAGCAAATAACATCAGCGATATGTTTTTTCCTGATAACATTTTCATATCCTGAAGGTGAAAAAAATGTAATCAGAATTTTATGTTGTGGAAAAATTTCTTTCAGCCTTTCAAGAACAGGAAGCCCCTGCTCATATTCCCCCAGACTTGCTGCATGCATCCAGATTACCTTATCCGTTTTTGAAAATGAAGATTTTACAAGCGATAAAGAATGTTTTCGTCCCTCAATTCCTTTTTTAGTTTTCTCATTGAACAACGAAAATACTTTCATTCCGAAAATGAGGATATTAATCAGTATGTTATAAATAAAAGACATCATCTATTTTTCAATTTCAACCCGGTCATTATTTGTTGAAGGACAAGAGATCACTAAAAACTCAAGTTCTTCTTCTGTATCATTAAAAATATAATGTTGCGCTTTTGGCTCAATAGAAATACTTTCACCCGCTTTTATAAAAAACTTTTCCTGCTCAATTTCAAATGAAGCCTCTCCCTTAAGAATATAAAAGAATTGGCTAGCTCTATTATGAAAATGAAGTTTTTCAGAGGTTCCCGAAGGCATTTTTTCCTGCTTTACAGAAAGCTCCTGGGTATCCTTCAGTACCCAGCTATCACAATGCTCTCCCCATATATAGTGATCAGAATTATTTTTGGATTTTATCATATTTTCCTTTTTTAAACATTACAAATATGTTTGTCCCTATTACAAGGATCATCAAGCCTAAAAAAACGAAAAACATATTACCCAAAGTATTTGTTCTGTTTTCAGCTATCCAAACGGTTTCTAAAAGAGTATACCCAAACAACAATAGCAGAGGTAGCAGAATACTGTATGCAAAAAGCTCTAAAGATTTTTTATTTCGGAAGTGATCCGGAATAGTAAGCATGGGAGAGTTGGGATCTCTGGTAACCACAAAAAGAATAAAAGATAAGAAGGTAGCAATAGAAGGTAAAATCCAAATTGTCCTTTTATGATCATAACCGTCAATTCTTCCGTTAACCATAAAATGAGTAGGAATAATTTCCGGTAATTCTGCATATTTCCATCCGGTAAAAATCCAAATTGAAATAAGCAAGAGAATATTTACAATAAGTAATAGTTTACCAGACATGCTTCGGTTATTACAAAACTTTTTTAATCACTCTTAATTTATGGGTATGACTGTTCAATTCCTTATTGAAAATCCCGGAGGAATCAAGGGTGTCAATTCTTACCTTACCAGAGGCATGAATGATCTTCTGATTTTCTAACATAATTCCAACGTGAATAATTTTCCCTTCGGTATTTTCAAAGAATGCCAGGTCTCCGGGCTGACTTTCCTCAACAAAGGTTAAAGGCTCCCCCACCTCTGCCTGCTGATAGGTATCTCTCGGAAGCTTGATGTCGTGAACTTTATACACCAATTGTGTAAAGCCTGAACAATCTACCGCAAAAAAGCTTTTTCCTCCCCATAAGTAAGGAACATTAAGAAATTCTTTTGCCGTTAAAGCAATGCTTTCCCGAATATCATGACTTCTCCTTGAAGCCACAGCCGGAAATTCAACTTCTGATCCCATAGAAAGCAATGTTTTACCATCATTCATCAATACAGAGGAGAAATCTTCCGTAATCAGAGTAACTTTTCTCTTTTCAAGTTCTTCGTCTGATACCGGTTTTATCTGTTTAGTATCCATCCATCCTTCATAGCCATCATAATGCATTTTTATTTTGGTCCAGTTTTTATTCACTTCCAAAATATCAGCACTTTCACCAAACAATATTTCTGTTACAATCTCTGCTTTGTCCGAGTTTTCTGCACGGACAGGAGCTACAGTAACAATACAGATTCCTTTATTCATCAACTTTCTTTATATATTAAATGACTAAGGATTTGAAAATTTAAATTTCAAACCTCTCTATTTACTTCCTTCGAAGGAAATTAACCCCGTCACGCAAAGGTAAAATAAGATTTTCAAAATCTTCATCTTTTGCAATCAAATCATTTAATTCTTTAATGACCTGGGTCGATCTTTGTTTTGGGTTTTCTTCCAATACTTTACCGTACCATAGAACATTATCAAACAATACCACTGATCCGGATTGGGTATGGGGTTTTATTAATCTGAAATATTCTGCATAATTATCCTTATCTGCATCGATAAAAACAAGATCAAAAATCTCATTTGTTTCTTTTAAGAAGTCTTTTGCATCCTGAAGTTTAAAATAGATCTGCTCCGAAAATTCACTTTCAGAAAAATACTTCCTTGGAAGGTAAGCCAGGTCTTCATTAACATCCAATGTTGTAATTTTTCCTTCTTTGGATAAGCCCGTAGCTAAACAAAGGGTGGCATATCCCGTAAAAGTTCCTATTTCAAGAATATTTACTGGCCGCAGCATCTGGGAAATAACCGTTAAAAGCCTTCCCTGCTGATAACCGGATATCATATGCGGCTGTGTTGTTTTCTGGAAAGTTTCTTTTCTTAATCTCTTCAGAATTTCAGGTTCGGAAGAAGCGTGGGTCTCCAGATACCTATCCATTTCCGGGTTCTTTTCTTCAAAAAAACTCATGTTATCGATTTTTGTTATTCAAATTTAATTAAATAAAAGAAAAAATGGTGGTATTGTGGATAAAAGATACAATTTAACCATGGGAAAATCACCCTGCTAAAATACCGTAAAAACACGGGTGTTTTAGCAGACAGGACATTAGTACCTTTGCTAAGCAGCAAACGCAAAAACATCATATAACATGGAAACAGAAGAAAGCCTAACTAAGAAAAAGAGAAAAGCTACAGGATCATTAGAGAATGTATCTTCTGAAAAAACTAAACGCAAATTATCCGATTCATTTATTAAGCGAATTATTTCATTATTGAAACAAGAAGAATTAGTTTGATTAAAATAATAAATCCCGAATTTCTCCGGGATTTATTTATGTTTATGTATTTCAAGTATTATTTCTTAGGAGCAATATCCATCAGTTTCATGAACTCATCAAGCTTAGGCATAATGATAATTTCAGTTCTTCTGTTTTCTGCTCTTCCTGAAACACTCATGTTTGTTGCTTTAGGATTGTATTCTGAACGACCTCCAGCTGTAATTCTTGAAGGATCTACTCCAAACTGAGTTTGCAGCACCTTCGCAACCGCAGTTCCTCTCAATGCAGAAAGATCCCAGTTGTCTCTTGGTAAATTAGCAGAGCTCAAAGGAGCATTATCAGTATTCCCTTCAATAAGTACGGAATATTTATCGTAATCGTTGATCACTTTAGCTACTTTTCCTAGTACTTCCTGAGCTGCCGGCAGAATGTTATAATCTCCTGTTTTGTACAACATTTTATCTGAAAGGGAAATCATTACAACTCCTTTCAATACTTTTACCTGAACATCCTCATCGGTTACATTATCCAAAGATCTTTTCAGTTTATTTGACAATGCTAAATTCAGACTGTCATTTTTAGCATTATTAGAAATCAATTGTTTGATGTATGAGTTTGAAGCATTAATCTCACCTACCAGTTTATCAATATTTGCAGAGCTTTTTCCTGTATTGGATAAGCATGCATCTAAAGATGACTTCAGAGCATCATGCTGGCTTTTTAGTAAACTATTTTCACCGGATAATGCGGAGTTTTGAGATTTCAGATCCTGAATCTCTCTTTGTCTTTCGCCAATATTTTCAATGCACTGTTTGTAGTTCGAACTTAGTGCATCATACTGTTTTTTGCTGACACAAGATGTCATTCCCAACGCCATCGCAGAAACTGCTAAAATTTTTAATATCTTCATAAATAATCTTTTTTAGACGGATCAAAGTTAGAAAATTCAATTGAATTATATGAATTATCTTTGCACAAATGAAATTCTCAACAGTTATGTTGAAAAAATTAAGTATTAAAGAACAGCTTCAAAATCTGGTTAACTCACCCGAAAAACACAATTATCTTTTAGCGGTAAGCGGAGGTGCAGATTCCATCGTTTTAGCTTTTTTATTCAGTAATCTGGGTCTTAATTTTCAGATTGCACATATCAATTACAAACTTCGGGGTAAGGACTCTGATTCGGATCAGAAAATTGTTCAGGATTTTTGTCAGGCCAATGACATCAAATTTCATTTATATGAGGTTTCGGAAGAAGATCAACAACCTGAAAATTCCATTCAGCTTTGGGCCAGGGAACTCCGGTATCAATTTTTTAAAAAGGTACAAGAGGCAGAAAAACTGGAATATCTGGTAACCGCACATCACCTGAATGATCAACTAGAAACATTCATCATTAATCTGTCAAAAGCAGCAGGCATTAACGGATTGAGCGGCATTCCTGCTAATGAGAACAAAATCCTGCGCCCTCTTTTAGATTATTCCAAAGAAGAGATTTATAGTTTTGCAAAAGAAAACAATATCGAATACAGAGAAGATGCATCTAATAAAAAAAACGATTACTTAAGAAACAAAATCAGAAATGAAATTGTCCCGAAACTTCTTGAAACTAATGATCATTTTTTAGAAAATTTTAAAAAAAGTTCTTCTTACCTGAATCAGGCAAAAGATTTTATACAAAAACAAATAGAAGAAGTAGAAAATAGTATTTCTACATTTAACCTGGAAAAGAGAATCCTATCAAAGCAAAAGCTGGCTAAAGAAAGTGATTTTATAAAGTTCGAGATTTTAAAAAAATACGGATTCAACAAAGAAGAAGAAATCAGGAAAATTTTCACTGCCTCTACAGGAAGTTCTTTTTTTTCTAATGATTATCAACTGATGGTTAATCGGGATGAACTTATCATAATCAATAAGGTTGATAAAAAAGAGGAAGAACAGATAATTTTAATTGAGAAGTTTGATTTCAATAAAGTTTCAGTTGATATCAATCTTGCCACATTCATTACAGACAGTAGTGAGCACAGCAAGAGTTTCAAATGGTCTTTTGATGCAGAACAGCTTCAATTCCCATTAATTTTAAGGAAAAAAGAGGAAGGTGATTTATTTTATCCATTACTCTTTTCGGGAAAAAAGAAAGTTTCCAAGTTTTTTAAGGATGAAAAATTATCTATTTTAGCGAAGCAAAAAATTTGGGTATTGGCGGACGGCAATAAAAACGTCTTAGGCATTATTCCTTACAGACAAGACAGAAGATTTGTGTGTACAGAAAAAACAAAGCATACCCTAAACCTTTTTAATGAAAAGTAAAAAATGAAAAGTAAATTTAAAGCATGGCTGTTATTAGCTTTGGTATTCTTATTTTCAGGACTCAATGCACAGATCAAAAATCCTGTAAAATTCAAGTTCACGATCAATGATCTGGGAAATAATCAATACGAGGCAGTTCTTAATGCAACGATGGAAAGTGGTTGGCATATTTACTCGAGAGATATTCCTGAAGATACAGGGATTCCCACAGAATATAAAGTTTCGGGAAAAAACATTGAACTGATTGGAAAATTTCAGGAGGTTGGAAAGAAGCATGAAGAATTCTCTGAGGCTTTTGGCGGAACGATTGTTTTCTATTCAAACTCGGCAGGCTTTAAACAAAAATTCAAACTTAAAGATCCTACAAAACCCGCAGATGTCACCTCGGAGATCACTTATCAAACGTGTGATGACAGGGTATGTCTGGCTCCCAATACATTAGAATTCAATCAAAAGGTCACTCCAAAAGGAGCAACTGAAGAAGCAACCCCTGAAGCTGTTTCAGAAACAGTTAAAGATTCTGCAAAAACGACTATAACCGCTGTAGAAAATCCGTCTAAAGACGAAATTGTCGTATCACAGGTTTCGCATCTGGATCCTAAAAAATTGAAAATAGAAACAATAGATTTTAAAAAGCCTTTAACGGATTGTGGTACTAAGTCTTCAAAAGTTGATGAAAACTACTGGACCTATTTATTTTTAGGATTTATCGGTGGATTAATAGCCTTATTAACTCCTTGTGTTTTTCCAATGATCCCTCTAACGGTATCATTCTTTACAAAAGGAAATAAAAATAAAGCCAAAGGAAAAAGAGATGCTCTTATCTATGGTTTTTTCATCCTGCTTATATTTGTATTATTAAGTGTTCCTTTTCATTTAATTAATGGAATTGCAGGAAATATCTTTAATGAAATTTCAACAAGTGTTTGGCTTAATATAGCGTTCTTTATCATATTTATTTTCTTTGCCGGAAGCTTCTTCGGATACTATGATATTACACTACCAAGCGCTATTGCCAATAAATCATCCAAGGCTGAAGAAGCAGGAGGTATCATTGGAATCTTCTTTATGGCTCTTACACTGGTGATTGTTTCATTCTCATGTACCGGACCAATATTAGGAAGTTTATTAGGGAGTGCTGTTACCGGATCTACCAATGTACCGATGTTGCTAACTTTTGCATTGGCTGGTTTTGGTTTGGCCTGGGCAATTATTTTTGGACTTTTAGCCTTATTCCCTCAAGCTTTGCAGAGCCTTCCTAAATCAGGAGGATGGATGAATACAGTAAAAGTAGTGCTAGGTTTCGTGGAACTCGCATTGGCTTTAAAATTCCTGTCAAAAGCAGATCTTGTTTCTAAAACATTTTTATTAAAAAGAGAATTATTTATTGTTATCTGGATCATCATTACAATTGGTCTTGCTTTATATTTATTTGGACTGATCAGATTCCCTCATGATGATAAAAAACCCAAAATATCTATCACCAGAAAAATATTGGGAGTATTAGGAATTGGATTTGTAATCTATCTGATCCAGGGATTGATCCCTTCTGAGCGTCCAAAACTTCAGTTACTGAGTGGTATCCTTCCTCCGCTTAACGTTAGCTATTTCCACAATGAAAAAGACGGAATTCTGGGAATGCATCCGGAACATGACTTTTTCAGCGCTATAGAATTAGCCAAAAAAGAAAACAAACCCATTTTGATTGACTTCACCGGATATGGTTGTGAAAACTGTAGAAAAATGGAAGAGTTTGTCTGGAGCGAACCCGACATTTTACCCATCCTTCAAAACGATGTCATTCTTGCTTCTCTGTATGTTGACGACAAAGAAGAACTTCCGGAAGATCAGAAAACCAAAATTGATCTGGGAGACGGTCAAATTAAAAAAGTAAAAACAATCGGAGACAGATGGAGTTTATTTCAGCAGGTTAATTTCAATAACAATTCGCAACCCCATTACGTTTTGGTAACTCCGGACGGAAAGGTAATCAACACTCCTGTATCAGGTTATATGCCGAAAGAGGAGTTTAAAAAATTCCTGGAATGCGGAGTAAATTACTACAAACAGAATAAATAGTTTACCAATTAAAATATTACAGCCCTGTCAATTAAATTGACAGGGCTTTTTACACTTATTAGAAAAATGTCTACACTTACTTATTGAAATAAATAAACCCAATAATTTTTATTTATTTTTAGAATAAAAGTATACATGAAAAATCTATTTTATCTTTTATTTTTCACTTTAAATTTTCTTTCTTTAAGCGCCCAGGCACCTTCCATAGTATGGCAGAAGACTTTTGGAGGTACAGGTACAGAAGAGTTTTTTGATATCCAGGCAACCAATGACGGCGGATACATCACTATTGGGGATACTACCTCTTCAAATGGCGACGTAACTACAAACCATGGAAGCACAGACCTTTGGATTGTAAAAGTAAACAGTTCCGGTACCATCCAATGGCAAAAAACGTATGGCGGAAGCAATATAGACAGAGGATTTAAGATTCAGCAGACCACTGACGGCGGATATATCGCCATTGGATCCACAAGTTCCACGGATGGGGATATTATGGGAAATCATGGAGGATATGATTTATGGATACTTAAACTTGATGACTCCGGCAATATTGTATGGCAAAAAACACTGGGTGGTAGTGCTGATGAAGATGGAGTTGATATCCAGCAGACAAATGAAGGAGGATATATTGCTATAGGATCTACCTACTCTACAGATGGTGATATTACAAGTAATCACGGACAAAGGGATATGTGGATCATCAAATTAGACAGTTCCGGAAATATACAATGGCAAAATACGTATGGTTTTCTTTATCAAGACGATGGAAATCAGATCAGGCAAACTCCGGATGGAAGTTATGTCGTTATCGGAAGTTACAACTTTTCTTCAACCGACACTTCGGATTTCTGGATTCTGAAATTAGACCCATCAGGAGTTGTTATCTGGGAGAAAACATATGGCGGAACATCAAGGGAAAACCCGTACGATATACAAAACACCAGTGATAACGGATATATACTTGTAGGCTACACTCAATCCAGTGATGGAGATATAACAGGAAATCATGGTCAGGGTGAAGTATGGATGCTGAAACTCAACTCGTCAGGTGACCTGCAATGGCAGAAAACATTTGGAGGAACGTCTTCTGATTATGGAGAAGCCATCCAACGGACCTTGGATGGTGGATATATCATTGCCGGAAACGCCCAATCAACCAATGGAGATGTGACGGGTAATCATGGAAGCAGTGACTTCTGGATTATTAAGACTGACTCTTCCGGAAATATCATGTGGCAAAAATCGTTGGGAGGCACCGGTAATGAAATGGGCAGAAGTATTATAGAGATTGCTGACGGAACCTATATTGTAGTGGGCGGAACCTATTCTACCGACGGGGATATTACCATTAATAAAGGGCTTAATGATGGCTGGATGGTAAAAGTCCAAACTGAACAGCTAAGTACCACAGAAAATAATATTAAAAACAATATTTCCTTGTATCCTAATCCTGCAAAAGATCTTATTTATCTGGATAACCTGCCTGCCGGAACTACCGTACAGATAACAGATATGTCGGGAAGAAAATTGCAAAGTCAAAAATATAATAATAAAAAAAGCTCTATTAATACCTCTCAATTAACCAATGGCATTTATATTATCCACGGTGAGCATCAGGGAAAAAATATTTTATCTGAGAAATTGATCATAGAGAAATAATACACAACCTCTTAATTAATCATAAAATATTAATAAAATCAAAAACGCTAAGGTTTCTTTATGCTAAACATTTAATAAATTTTAAAAAATTGTAAGATTTTGAAAAATTAGGTACAAGCTTTGTATGGATTCCTTCAGATAAAGAACAATAATTCAATCTTTATCAAATAACCGTTTAACATTTAAAAATTGTACTTATGGCTGAAGTTATCGCACAAGAAAAATCAGGAGGAAAACAACGGAAAAAATTAATCCGCGTGGACATGACTCCAATGGTAGACTTAGGTTTTTTATTAATAACCTTTTTCATGTTTACAACCAATTTTACAAAACCCAATGTAATGGATCTGGGATTGCCGGCAAAAAGCCCAACTCCACCAACAAATGTAGTTGACAACAAAAACCAGGTTACATTTATTATCGGAAAGGATAATAGGATATTTTATCATCAGGAGGCAAAAGGAGATTTAAACACCAGCAATCTCAAAGAAACCGATTATAATGGGGTTAATATTTCAAAAATCATTTCGAAGGCTTACAATGACGCACCTATAAAAGATAATTTCACAATTATCATTGAACCTACAGATGATTCTAATTATAAAAATTTTGTAGATATGCTGGACAACATTGCCATCTCTAAAAAGGAACGTTATGGAATCACCGACATGAAACCTTGGGAAAAGAAAGTTTATGAAGAATTAATAAAATAAAACAGAAAGAGCATTATAATAATGCTCTTTTTTATTTACTTTTGAGAATACAATTTTTATCCTTCGATGAAAAATATACTAATGATCGCGGCAATTACAGCCCTACTTTTTTCTTGTTCAAAAAAAGAAACACAATCAACCCCAAACCAAACAGACAGCGTCAAAATTATCGATTCTATTAATGCTGCCCGTACAAAAATAAATGACAGCATTAGAAGTAAAAACCATTTCAAAGACTTTAGCGGAGATCATAAATTCACGCATAATCTCATCAAAAAAGCAGGCTCTGTCAATTTCAAAAAAACAGAGGGTGAAAAGGATCATTATAAAGTTCTTGGAGATATAAAATCAGGGAAAGATCATGTACATATTGAAGGCTATATGAAAGTTGTTTCCGACAAGCATATGAATTTCACAGGAAGTATTTCGCAAAGCATCTCTGAAAACGAAAACGGGAAAATAGATATAAGAAAGGGTACAAAAACTTTCTTATCTAAAGACGGCGGAAAAACCTGGAGGCTTCAGGATATGGTAAACGGCTCAGGATTTGTAGACTATATCGATATTCACTTTTAATTCTGAACACATGCTGAATTTTGAAAAAACAGGAAACGGAAAGGAAATTTTAGTACTACTCCATGGCTTCATGGAAAATCTTTCTATCTGGAGTGATATGGAGCCGCACTTATCTAAAAATTTCACCCTTTTAAAAATAGATCTCCCTGGTCACGGAAAATCAGAAATTTTGGCTGACGTTCATACGATGGAGCTTATGGCTGATGAAGTAAAAAAGGTTCTAAACGATCAAAAGCTTGAAAAAGTTCACCTGTTAGGACATTCTATGGGAGGTTATACTTCATTGGCATTTGCTGAAAAATATCCCGAATCAATAAAAAGTCTTACCTTATTTTTTTCCACCTACTTTCCGGATGATGATGAAAAGAAAAAACAACGCATAAAAAGCTACAGAATTATTCAGGAAGCATTCCCTAATTATGCAAAGGCCGGAGTTCCTAATTTATTCAACCCTAACGAAAGAGATATTCTTGAAGGCAAAATAGAAACAGCTCTGGAAGTTGCATTGTCTACCAATAATATGGGAGCATTAGCCTGCGTAAAAGGAATGGTAGAACGAACGGATAAAAAACATGTTCTGGAAAATCTTGAGGCTAAAATATTAGTCCTCTCAGGAAAGCATGATAATGCAGTAAAAACAGAAACAACCATCAATAACCTTCCGGACAGGACGAATATAAAATCATACATTCTGGATTGCGGACATAACGGACATTGGGAAAAACCAGGAATTTGTGCAGAGATCATTAATACTGAACTTCTTCATAATATGCCGAAAAACTTAGTTTTATAAACATTTAGGCTTTTTGTTTTCCAACACGAGCCATATTATTACTAAATACAGTCAAGCTATTTTATCCTCAATAAGCCCAATTAAGGTTCTGAAATTTCTTGTATATTAGTGAAGATTAATTTTCTCAATGAGCTTATTCTCCTTCAACAAAAAGAAACCCGTAATCGGCTTGACACTTTCCGGTGGAGGCATGCGTGGAATTGCCCATATTGCTGTTTTAAAAGCGTTGGAAGAATTCAATCTTAAACCCGATATTATTTCAGGTACCAGCGCCGGTTCTATTGTTGGCGCTTTTTATTCTTTCGGAAAAACTCCCGATGAGATGATGGACATTGTAAAAAGCACCACTTTTTTTTCCAGGTCTTATTTAAAACTTTCCAAAAATGGCATTTTCAGCTCAAATTTTATTTTAAAACTATTTACAGATCACTTTCCTGAGGATGATTTTAAAATCCTGAAAATCCCCGTTTATGTGGCTGCAACAGAAATGACCCACGGCATTGTAAGCTTCTTTTCAGAAGGACCACTTTTTCAACCCCTTTTAGCATCTTCAAGCGTTCCTTTTATACTTCCACCCGTAAGGATTGGAGAAAAAATATATGTAGATGGTGGCGTTTTAGACAACTTACCCATAGAACCAATCATTGATAAATGCGATTTCCTGATTGCATCACATGTGAATTCGATCAGTTATGATGAACTTAAAAAAATGAGTCTGCTAAAGGAATTTGATAGAATTCTCCATTTAGCCATTGCAAAATCGGTTTATTCTAAAGTGAATTCATGTAAGATCTTTCTTGATCCTCCTAAAATGACAAAGTTCAGCTTATTTAACAAAAAATATATGGATGAAATGTTTCAGCAGGTGTATGAATATACATGTGCAGAACTGGAAGACAAGGGATACAGAAAATTAAAAATTGACAATTGAAGCCAGGTTTAATGCTATTTGATTCGTATCTTCCTTCTTCTGTTTCATTTTACAAATTCTCTTCAGCCACTCTGTTTTTAAATATTTCAAGAGTATCCGGTAAAGAATCATTTGATTTACCTCCTGCTGCGTTGATATGCCCTCCTCCATTGAAATACTTCCTTGAAAACTTATTAACATCAACATCATCTTTACTTCTGAAAGAAATTTTGATAAAATCTTCATACAGGTCTTCCATGAAAAATGCAGACATCTTCACTCCGATAATACTCAATCCATAATTAACAAAACCTTCAGTATCTCCTTTTTGGAAGCCATATTCCTGAAGTTCTTTTCTTGTTAAGTATAAAACAGCTACTGTACCGTCATTTACCACTTCTATTCTTCCTAATATCAGAGCTAAAAGATGCAGACGGGAAACGGTATTGGTATCCCACGTATTAGATGTAATAACGGAAGGATCAGCTCCTTTTTCAATGAGGTTAGCAATAATACGGTGTGTTGTAGCACTTGTTGAGCGGAAACGAAACCCTCCTGTATCAGTCATGATCCCGGTATAAAGACACTCTGCAATATCTTTATTAACCAAATCCTCATCCTCCATTGCTTCAATAAAATGATAGATCATCTGGGAAGTTGCAGGGATAATGGTATCTGAATATACATAGTCAAACTCTTCAGGCTGCTGATGGTGATCAATGAGAATTTTTTTTGCGGTAGCTTTTACCAGCCAGTCTCCAAGAATGCCAATTCGTGAAGGTGAATTGAAGTCTAAGCAAAAAATAACATCTGCATCACTAATAAGATCAAATGCAACCTTTCTTTTATATTCAGCAACGATATTCTTTCTGGCTTCAGGCATCCATTTCAAAAATTTAGGAAAATCATTAGGCACAACCACTTCTGCCATTATGCCTTTTGCGTGCAAATAATGTTTTAATCCTAAACTGGAACCAATAGCATCTCCATCCGGATTATAATGGGTAAGGATAACTATTTTATTTTCAGGCGTAAGAAGATTCTTTATTTCTAAAAGTTCAGTAGGTGTAAACATCATTATGTTCTTTAAATTTGAGTCTCCAAAGATAGAGCTTTTAAATAAATGAGACATACATTAATTTAAATAAGCTGAGGGACTCTATTTATAGTGAACTTTTCTAATATCACCTTCAGAAACGCTTAAATTAATTTCAAAAAAAAACAATATAAATTTGTAACTTCTAAAAAAATATTTATCTTTGCAACCTGAAAAATAAATAGATAATTACGATTTAAATATATAGTAATGAGTAAAAGAACATTCCAGCCATCAGAAAGAAAAAGAAGAAACAAACACGGTTTCAGAGAAAGAATGTCAACGCCAAACGGTAGAAGAGTTTTGGCTGCAAGAAGAGCTAAAGGCAGAAAGAGTTTAACGATAAGTGCATCTCGCGCTAAGAGATAATCTCGAAATTATCATATACAAATCATGCTTGAAAAGAAGTTTTTCAGGCATTTTTTGTTGTTAAAATTTACTAAAATTTAGGTTCTTTAAGTTTCTTTTTTCTATTTTTAAAATCTGAAAAGATTTTTTTTAGAAATCGCCCTCTTAAAATTAAATTATGCCACATACAAATATCTCAGGAGATAGCATTATAAGTTTACAACATGCAAAGATTGCTCAAAAAAACTTTACTGTTCTTTCTGACGTTAATCTCAATATTAAAAAAGGAAGATTTTGCTATCTTATCGGAAAAACAGGATCAGGAAAAAGCTCACTTTTAAAGACATTGTACGGGCATATTCCATTGGCTTCAGGACACGGTGATGTAGTAGGTTTTGATCTTGCTAAAATGAGAACGTCTGACATCCCTAACCTGAGAAGAAAATTAGGAATTGTTTTCCAGGACTTTCAGTTACTTTCAGACAGAACAGTGGAAAAGAATTTAAAATTTGTCCTTGAGGCTACAGGATGGAGTGATAAAATCAAAATGGAAGACCGTATCAACGAAGTTCTTGGAAGCGTGAACATGAAGAGCAAAAAGCATAAAATGCCACACGAACTTTCAGGAGGAGAGCAACAGCGTATAGCTATTGCAAGAGCTTTATTAAATCATCCGGATCTTATTCTTGCAGATGAGCCTACCGGAAATCTTGATCCGGAAACTTCTAATGAAATCATGACTTTACTTAAGCAGGTTGCTTTGGAAAACGGAGCTGCTGTAGTGATGGCTACTCACGATTATCATATGATCCAAAACTTCCCTGGTGAAGCGATCAGATGTGAAGATGGAAAGGTATCCGTACTTGATACCACGGAATTATTCGAATAATTTTCATTTACTAAAAACATGAAACTCTTTAGTGAGTTCTAAATATTGGTCCGAGTATTTTCTCGGACTTTTTTCTATCACCAATTCAGAGTCTTCGGCCTCACCTTCCCTTATTGAAAATTCCAATATCAGTCTTTTAACTTTTGAATGTTCAATTCCTTTGATCTGAATTCTTCTGAACAAAAACAAATGATATTCTTTTGCAAGACCAATGAAATCCACTCCCACCTCAACAGGAATGATCACCGAAAAAACACCCTTTTCAGACAACAACGACGGAATTCTGGAGATTAGTTCTCTGAAATTCAACTCAATTGTCTGCCTGGCAATTTTATCCTTACCGGAATCAGACTCTTCAAAATACGGAGGATTGGAAACAATAAGATCAAATGTATCTTTTGATTCAAAAGTTTTAAAATCCTGATGAATATTTTTCAATCTTTCACTGAAAACCGAATTCCGGAAATTCTTCCGGGTTAATTCAACAGCACCAATCTGAATATCCAACCCTAAAAACACAGCATTAAGATTCCTTTGAGCAAGCATTAAAGATATCAAGCCTGTACCGGTTCCTACCTCAAGAACTTTGGCTGCCCGATCGACACTAGCTAAAGCACCTAACAAAACACCATCAGTCCCTACACGAAAAACATCCGGGGATTGCTGAATATCAAACTGCTTAAACTTAAAAGGTTTCACTATAGATTGGTCGGTAGTGTTATAGTAAATGTAGAACCTTTATCAACTTCTGATTTTACAGAAATTTCACCTTTATAATCTTCCACCATTTTTCTTACCATGGAGAGGCCTAATCCCATCCCACTGTTTTTTGACGTAAAATTAGGTTCAAAAATCCTTTCATACATATTATCCGGAATACCTACTCCGTTATCCTGCACAGAGATCATTACTCTTCTTTGGTGCTGCTCTATATCAACATTGATAATTAATTTTCTATCTTCGCTCTGAGCCTGCTTTGCATTGGTAACAAGGTTGGTAATAATCCTGGAAAGATAGATCCTGTCCATATTGATCATGATATTTGCCTTGTTGGTATGGACGAAAACACTGTCATCACTGAAAACACGTAGAATATCAGCAACCTCTGCATTCAGGTTGATGGTCTCATTATTTTTTTCGGGAAGCTTCGCAAATTCGGAAAAAGCAGAGGCTACGGTAGCAATCAAATCGATCTGATCAACCATCGTTTTACTCATCATTTTTACCCTTTCCGTCACATTAGGATCCTGAGGATCAAACTTCCTTTCAAAATTCTGGATGGTAAGCTTCATCGGAGTCAAAGGATTCTTTACTTCATGGGCTACTTGTTTCGCCATTTCTCTCCACGCTTCCTCTGATGCTTTGAACCTAAGCCTTTCTTTTTGATCCTGAATCTGAAGTATCATTCTGTTATAAGCTCTTGCCAAAGCATTTAGCTCATCATTTTTATAATATCTGATAGGACGCATTTCATTCTCAAAAAGAGTAATACGCGTAATCATATCAGAGAATTTCGTAATATTTTTAGCCAAACTGTTTGAGGTTACCCAACTAATCCAGATACTGAATATAATAAGAAAGAAATCAACCAAAAGGATATATTTAACATATTGGTGAAGCACTTCCAGATAAGCGGATTCATTATGATACAAAGGAATATATACAATTCCTATAGGCTCCAGAACATTATTTTTTAGGATCATATAAGAGGATGTGAATACCGCATCCTTTGCCTGATCATATCCTTTAATATCCACTCTGGCATCAGTCGCCAGGATTCGATTAACAATATCTACGGGAATTGATTTTTGAGATACTAACCCCTGATCTCTGTTGGAAAGAAGATAATGTCCTTTCAAATCATAAATCACAATATCATGCTGATTGATATCTGCAATTTCAAAAATTTTATTTCCTAAAACCTGAGGGAGATCTTTAGTTTCGAGTACCGTACTGCTTACTTCATAATCCAGAAAGCGCATTACAGCACTGGTTTTCTCCTGCATGTCAATTTTGCTTTGTTGCAAAGAATGGTTTCTCAAAACAAAGTAAGGAACGAGGGATGAAGCAACAACACTTAAAAGACATACCAGCAAGAAACCGAAAAACACTCGATTCCTCAAGCTATATCCTTTGTACTTATTAATTGCCATTCTGTTTTTTAATTAACCTAGCAATATACTTACCAATTATGTCAAATTCAAGATTAACTTTATCACCTATTTTTAAATATTGCATATTCGTAAACTCCCAGGTATATGGAATAATCGCGACAGAAAATTGGAAATCCTCACTTTTAGCAACGGTAAGACTTATTCCATTCATAGTAATTGATCCCTGAGGTACTGTTACAAAATCACCGTCATTATCATATTTTACTGTAATGAAATAGCTCCCGTCTTTATTTTCGATTCCTACAACCTCACCTGTCTTATCCACATGTCCCTGTACAATATGCCCATCCAGTCTGCCATCCATCTTCATACAACGTTCAAGATTTACTACTGTTCCCACTTCCCATTTTCCAAGATTAGTCTTTTCCAGAGTCTCATTAATTGCTGTTACAACATATTGGTCATTCTTAATCTCCACAACCGTCAAACAACATCCGTTATGTGCAAGACTTTGATCTATTTTTAACTCATTGGTAAAAGGGCAGGTTAATGTAAAGTCGATATTACTTCCTTTTTCTTCAATTTTCTCAATAACTCCAACTGCTTCAATAATTCCTGTGAACATATTATTTTTTGCTAAATTTGTAAAATTATAATCTTCAAAGATAATCAAAATGAGTCCAAAAAACTATAGAGTACGAGTAGGAATTTCAATAGGTGATTTCAATGGCATCGGCCCTGAGATCATTATGAAGTCTTTGAAAGACAAAACGATCACAGATTTTTTCACTCCTGTAATCTTCGGATCCGGGAAATTATTTACCTATCAGAAGAATATTTTCAAACTGAATCTTAATTTCAATTATATCAATGAAGCCTCTCAGGCTCAGACGGGAAAACTGAATATGGTCAATCTTGCCAAGGAAAATTCTAATGTAGAGTTGGGAACTCCTACCGAAGAATCCACCCAAATGGCAATATCCTCTCTGGAGGCTGCTACAGAAGCTTTAATCAAAGGAGACATTGACGTACTTGTTACCGCGCCTATCAATAAGGATGAAATGATGAAACTAGGCTTTAAACATGCTGGACATACTGGATATTTTGAAGAAAAATTCAATAAAAAAGGCTTAATGTTTTTAGTAACGGATGATTTAAAAGTAGCCGTTTCTACGCATCATATTCCTTTAGCTAAGGTAGCCGAAAGTATTTCGAAAGAAAAAATCAAAAAACAGATCAAAGCCTTAAACCAAACTTTAATTGAAGATTTCTGTATTCAAAAACCAAAAATTGCCGTATTAGGACTGAATCCCCATTCCGGAGACGGAGGAGTAATTGGCAGCGAGGAAATAGAGATCATCGGACCAGCCATCAAAGAACTTTCAGACAATGGAGTTTTAGCTTTCGGACCATTTCCTGCGGACAGTTTTTTCCAACCCAATAAATATAAAAACTTCGATGCTGTTTTAGCAATGTACCATGATCAGGGCCTTGCTCCTTTCAAAACACTGGCTTATGAAGAAGGTGTAAATTATACTGCAGGACTACCTTTTATCAGAACTTCTCCCGACCATGGAGTCGCTTATGATATTGCAGGAAAAAATATCGCCGATGAACAGAGTTTTACAGAAGCTATTTTTACAGCTATTAAAATTTTTAAGAACAGAAGCGAATATAACGATCTCATGAGCAATAGGATGCAGCCAAGAAAAATGGCTGTAGATAATGGAATAGATGAAGATCTTCCTGATGAAAATGAAGCATAACTCTTCCAAACACATTTAAAATTAATTTGTTTGATATTTTATTTGTAATTATAAAAAAAATGCATATTTTTGCACACTCATTTTATGGACAAGTTAAGAAACTATGACGTAAGCTTTTCCGGATTAAAAAACGGCAAGCATCAGTTCAAATTTGAGATAGACCAATCGTTCTTTCAATTATTTGACACTGAACAGGAATTTACAAATCCTAGAATAACAGTAGATGTTCTTTTGGAAAAGCATACTACTTTTTTAGAGTTTGAAATAAAAATTGATGGAACCGTAGAATTGGTTTGCGATATTACAAGCGCCGATTTTGACCATCAGATTGAAAATGAAATTAAAGTCCTGGTCAAGTTTGGAGAAGAATATGATGATAGTGACGAAAACGTTATTACTATTCCAAGCTCGGACCACGCTTTCAATGTAGCACAGTTGATTTACGAAAATGTAGTACTTTCCATACCTATGAAAAAAGTATCTCCTGACGTAAGTGATGAAGATTTAAAAATTTTGGACCAGTTCAGTCCTAAAGATATTGAAGAAAAGGAAGAGGAAGAACATGAGAGTGACCCAAGATGGGAAGCTTTAAAAAAATTAAAAGATAAAAATTAAAATAATTTAAATATGATGAGATGATGAAAAAAATCTCATCGCTCATCAAATTAAAAAAGTTATTACACAATGGCACATCCAAAGAGAAGACAATCGTCCACAAGAAGAGATAAGAGAAGAACTCACTACAAAGCAGTAGTTCCTCAATTAGCGAAAGATGCAACTACAGGTGAACACCACCTTTACCACAGAGCTCACTGGCATGAAGGAAAACTTTACTATAGAGGTAAAGTAGTACTAGAGAAAACAGTGGAAACTACTGAAGAAAACTAAGAGGTAAATTTAAAAAAACCTCATTTTAATACAAAAATCGCCCAATTTCATCAAAATTGGGCGATTTTTTGTTGTTTTTTATGTTTTTTTGGTATCTTTGGCTCAAAATCAAATATCAAATTTATGGACATTAAAGACATACAAAATCTTATCAAGTTTGTATCTAAAGCCGAAGTTTCAGAGGTTAAATACAAGACTAAAGATTTCGAAATCACTATTAAAACTCCATTAGCAGGAAGCGAAGTAAACTATGCACAACCAGCAGTTTACCACACTGCTCCTCAGCAAGTAGCAGCTCCTGTACAAACTCCAGCTGCCACTACTCCAACTGAAAAAGTAGAAGCAGCTTCTGATGACAGCAAGTATTTAACTATTAAGTCTCCAATGATTGGTACCTTCTACAGAAAGCCATCTCCAGATAAAGACGTTTTTGTAAATGTAGGTGATGAAGTTTCCAACGGAAAAATCGTTTGTGTAATTGAAGCAATGAAATTATTCAATCAGATAGAATCTGAGATCAGCGGTAAAATCGTTAAGATATTGGTAGACGATGCTACTCCTGTAGAGTACGACCAACCTTTATTCCTAGTAGATCCATCTTAATTTAGAAGTTAGATGTTAGACATTGGATGTTAGATTAAATTCTACATTAAAATAACATTATCTAATTTTCAAATTATCTAATTTTCAAATTGAAGAAGATGTTCAAAAAAATATTAATAGCCAACCGTGGCGAGATTGCAATGCGTATTCTTCGTACTTGCAAAGAAATGGGGATCAAAACCGTTGCAGTTTACTCTACTGCAGATAAAGACAGTCTTCACGTAAGATTTGCCGATGAAGCAGTTTGTATTGGTCCTGCAATGAGCAAAGACTCATACCTTAAAATTCCAAATATCATTGCTGCTGCAGAAATTACTAATGCAGATGCTATTCACCCTGGTTATGGATTCCTATCTGAAAATGCGAATTTTTCAAGAATCTGTCAGAAAAATGGGATAAAGTTTATTGGTGCTTCCCCAGAACAAATTGAGAAAATGGGTGACAAAGCGAACGCCAAAGCAACCATGAAGGCTGCAGGTGTGCCATGTGTTCCAGGTTCTGACGGTCTTATTGAATCATACGAGCATGCAGTGAAAGTTGCTGAAGAGACAGGATATCCTGTAATGATCAAAGCAACTGCCGGTGGAGGTGGAAAAGGAATGAGAGCTGTCTGGAAAGCAGAAGATCTTAAGGAGCATTGGGATTCTGCCATTCAGGAGGCTGTAGCCGCTTTTGGAAACGGAGGTATGTACATGGAAAAATTAATTGAAGAGCCTAGACATATCGAAATTCAGGTTGCCGGAGATCAATATGGTAAAGCCTGTCACCTTTCTGAAAGAGACTGTTCCGTACAAAGAAGAAATCAAAAACTGACAGAAGAAACTCCTTCTCCGTTTATGACCGATGAACTTCGTGAGAAAATGGGGGCAGCAGCAGTAAAAGCAGCTGAATTCATTGGTTACGAAGGTGTGGGAACAATCGAATTCCTGGTAGACAAACACAGAAATTTCTATTTCATGGAAATGAACACAAGGATTCAGGTAGAACACCCTATTACCGAGCAGGTAATTGATTATGATTTGATCAGGGAGCAAATCCTGTTAGCTGCAGGAACTCCAATATCAGGAATCAATTATTACCCGAAATTACATTCAATTGAATGTAGAATTAATGCTGAAGATCCATATGCTGACTTCAGACCTTCTCCAGGAAAAATAACAGGATTAAATATCCCTGGGGGACATGGAATCAGAGTAGACACTCATGTTTACTCAGGATATACGATCCCTTCTAATTACGACTCTATGATTGCAAAGCTAATTACTACGGCTCAAACCCGTGAAGAAGCAATTGCTAAAATGAGACGTGCATTGGAAGAGTTTTATATTGAAGGAGTAAAAACAACGATTCCTTTCCACAGACAATTAATGGATGACGAAAATTATCTTGCAGGAAACTACACTACAAAGTTCATGGAAGACTTTGTAATGGATAGAAAATATGATAATCATTAAGATTATTTAATATAAAAAACAGAAACTGCCTCAAATCGGGGCAGTTTTTTGTTTGAATTACTTTCGTTTTTACATTACAAAATGATCTGTCATGACTTTTATCAGACCCCATTATTTCCCATTTTTTTGATTTAATGCTATTTTTGTCGCGATAAAAAATTATGATGAAACAAATCTTATTCTGCATAAGCACCTCGCTTATTCTTTTTATGTCATCCTGCTCCAGTGATGAAGTTATTGAAACAACCCCCGAAACATCAAATGAAAATCCGATATCACTTGAAGATAGTAAGGAATTTGGTTACTACAACGCTTTAGGATATGGTTATAACGTTACCGGCGAATATGCAAATTCTAACTCTACGGGTTTTAAAGTTCTTGATATTGATAAATTTAAAACAGAGCAAAGCGCAAGATTAGTTGATGAAAATACATTGACGCAGGAATATTCTGATGAATATGGTGAAGATGCTGCAGCTTTTTCAAAAGTGATTTCAAGAAAAGTGAGCGCAACTGATCAAATGCTATTATATGGAAAGACGATATCAAGTCCTTTCAAATCTGCTTTAATTAATAATCACAGTTATTTCGATCCGAAATTTATTTATGGAAGCTATAATATTTTAATTAAGCAAAAAAGATTCAGAATCAACGCAACAACAGATTTACTTACGAATTATGTAACCCAAAATTTCCTGAAGGATCTACAAATAAAAACACCGGAACAAATAGTACACGATTACGGCACACACGTTACAGTGGATATTTATACAGGAGCTAAATTAGATATCTTTTTCCAGGCGCAAACAACAAATCTTGATCGTAGCAAAGCGGCCAGAGCAGGTATAGCAATTGCGGTAAATGGCTTAAAATCAATCACATCCAATGATATTGACGTACAGGAAGCCTCTAAAAATTATTCTAAAAAACTATACTATAAAACAAGGGGAGGTGAACTTTCAAAACGTTTTGCTAATATCTTAAACATAGATCAAAGCATCCCAAAAATCAATATATCAGATTGGCAAAGTACTTCTACGAAAGATAATTCTGTACTAGTTGATTTTGGACCTCATGGTTTGGTAATACTATACGATTTAATAAAAGATCCAATAAAGAAATCTCAAATGAAATCATACATTGATCAATATCTTGCTAACAATCAAGTGCTTTTAGTCAAGTAATATACCATCACTTACATTTTATAATATTCCGCTTTACAAAAGGCGGATTTTTATTTATGAATATGGGAAGAGTTAAGAAACTACGACCTTCCCCAAATTCAAAATTAAAAATAAACATATCACTGATCAATCCAACATTATAATTATTAACTTTGTACAAAACCAAAAGAATATGTCAACAGTAGAAACAGAAAAAAATTCACAGTATTTTATTGACCTTGAAGACAAACATGGAGCACACAATTACCATCCTCTTCCCGTAGTTTTAGACCGAGGAGAAGGTGTCTTTGTATGGGATGTAGAAGGCAGGAAATATTATGATTTTCTTTCAGCTTATTCTGCCGTAAACCAGGGCCACTCCCATCCAAAAATCGTAGATGCCTTAGTAAATCAGGCTAAAAAGCTTGCTCTTACTTCAAGAGCTTTTTACAATTCAAAATTAGGAGAGTACGAAAAGAAGATTACTACTTTATTTGGTTTTGATAAAGTGTTACCCATGAATTCTGGTGCTGAAGCAGTAGAAACAGCAGTGAAACTTGCCAGAAAATGGAGTTATGAAGTTAAAGGTATTTCAGAAAATGCAGCGAAAATAATTGTTTGCGAAAATAATTTCCATGGTAGAACAACTACTATTGTTTCATTTTCTAACGATCCGGATGCGAATCAAAATTATGGGCCTTTTACTCCGGGTTTTATTAAAATCGCATATAATGATCTTTCAGCTCTGGAAGAAGTATTAAACAATGAAGCAGAAAATATTGCCGCATTTTTAGTTGAACCCATTCAGGGTGAAGCCGGAGTGTATGTTCCGGATGAGGGCTTTCTTAAAGGAGCTTCTGAGCTATGTAAAAAACATAATGTTCTTTTTATTGCGGACGAAGTACAGACGGGTATTGCAAGAACCGGGAAACTGATTGCCTGTTACCATGAAAATGTGCAGCCAGATATCCTGATTTTAGGGAAAGCACTTTCCGGAGGAATGTATCCTGTATCTGCTGTTCTTGCTAACAATGAAATCATGAACGTTATTAAACCCGGACAGCACGGTTCAACATTTGGTGGAAATCCAATAGCCTGTGCAGTAGCCGTAGCAGCTTTAGATGTTGTAGCAGATGAGCACCTATCTGAAAGAGCCGAACAATTAGGACAGCTTTTCAGAAATGAGATTCAAAAATTAATTGAAAAATCTGACCTTATTACTAAAGTACGAGGTAAAGGATTGCTAAATGCTATTCTAATCAATGATACTCCTGACAGCTCTACAGCGTGGAACCTGTGTCTGAAATTAAAAGAAAACGGACTGCTTGCCAAGCCTACTCACGGAAATATCATCAGATTAGCACCACCTTTGGTCATTACAGAGGAGCAGTTACTTGATTGTATAGAAATCATTAAAAAAACGATTCTCGAGTTTAAATAATGTCTCTTACTCTGGCTGTCATTACTTATAATGAAGAGCATAACATTGCAAGGCTTTTAGATTCCCTTTATAATATCGTCGATGAAATTATAATTGTCGATAGCTATTCAACTGATCGCACAAAAGAAATTGTTCTTCAACAATATCCCGAGGTCAAGTTTTTTGAAAAGAAATTTAACGGGTATGGTGAACAGAAAAACCATGCCCTTTCATTATGTTCTGGTGAATGGATTTTATTTCTGGACGCTGATGAAGTCCCTGATAAGGAACTAAGAAATTCTATCAGGCATGTAACGTCGTTAAATAATCCTGAATATCATATTTATAAGACGAAATTTAATAACCACCTAGGGACTCATTTGATAAGGTATGGAGGCTGGGGAACTGTATCCCGAGAAAGATTGTTCAGGAAGGATTCGGCAAAATATTCAGATGATAAAGTACATGAATATCTGATCTCTGATAAAAAAGCAGGAAATCTCGATGGCAAGCTAGATCACTATACCTACAGAAGTATACATTGCCATGTATCAAAAATCAATAAATATTCTGATATGATGGCCGAGAAAATGTTTGAAAAAGGAAAAAGAATCAAGCGTTTTAAGGTTATCGTAAGCCCTGTTTTCGAATTTATAAAAGTTTTTATCTTTAAATTGGGCTTCCTGGATGGGTTTGCCGGATATTATATCGCTAAAACTATGTCTTATTATACATTTCTCAAGTACATTAAACTTCGTGAAAAAATAAAATTAGAGGAACTTGAAAAAAAATACCACAAGAAAGCCGTATGATGTTATCCCTAATTATTATATCTGTTATATTGGTATTCTTAGTGATACATTTCAGACTCTATCTCATTTTCTTCACTGAAAACAGATTGATTATCCTCATGTACCACCAGATAGGAGAAAAAAGTACAGATGACCTCATGGTAAGCCTTGATAATCTTGAGCGTCAGTTTAAATATCTGAAAGACAAAAATTACACTTCTAAATTCTTTTCGGAAATCAACATTCCGACTAAGAATAGCATTATATTAACCTTCGATGATGGTTATAAAAATAATTTCGACTATCTCCCTTCCCTATTGGAAAAATACAACTTAAAAGCTGTTATATTTATTCCTACAAAATTTATTCAGGAGGGATACAAAGATTATCCCATGATGACTTTTGAAGATATCAGAAATCTTGATCCGAATTATTTTGAGATTGCCTTGCATACTCATGCTCATGAAAATCTGAGAACATTAACGCCAGAAGAAACCGAAAAGGATCTTGAAACAAACATGCAAATTCTCAATGACCATCATATTAGGTATAAAAAAGTCCTTGCTTATCCTTATGGGAAATACCCCAAGAAAGGTGAGGATAAGAAAAAGCTTTTTTTTACCTTAAAAAAGTTGGGAATTGATTTTGCCGTAAGAATTGGAAACAGAGTAAATTACTATCCATCTAAGAAATATGAGCTATGTAGAATAGATATAAAAGGGGATGACTCCATAGAAAAATTCAAATTAAAACTTATCTTTGGAAAATTAAAACTGTTTTAGAAGACCTAACTTTAATGGTTTTCAAACATCTAAATGGTTATGATAAATATAAGCGGCTTAATCATAACATATAACGAGGAAAAAAATATACAGGAAGTCCTTGAATGTTTTGATTTTTGTGATGAAATTATAATTGTAGATTCTTTTAGCACCGATAAAACCTTAGATATTGCTAAAGTTAATCCTAATGTAAAAATCATCCAAAACAAATTTGAAGATTTTACTAAACAAAGAAACATAGCTCTGGATCAGGCTAAAAATGATTGGGTCCTATTTCTGGATGGTGATGAAAGAATTACCCCGGATCTTAAAGCTGAAATAATTAATGAACTCGAAAAACCGGACAAAAAAGATGCTTATTATTTTTACAGAAAATTCTTCTTTGCAGGGAAACCTATTCATTATTCAGGAACCCAGACTGACAAGAACTTCAGATTGTTCAGAAAGTCAAAGGCAAGATATATTTCAGAAAAAAAAGTACATGAAACATTAGAAGTTTCCGGAACAATTGGAGAATTGAAGAATAAACTACTTCATTTTTCCGTTTCAGATTATGAGTCTTATAAAAATAAAATGATTCATTATGGAATTCTGAAAGGACAGGAACTATCAAATAAAGGAAAAAAATTTAATCTAATAACACAATATTCCAAAACAGCGTTCAAATTTTTCAAGGCATACATTTTGCGGTTAGGAATATTAGATGGAAAAGAAGGTTATCAGCTTTCATATTTGCAGGCGTTAAGCACGTATGAAACGTATGAATCATTAAAAAAGGAACAAAAATAGTTGAATGAAGATTTGTGTAATTAGTTATGATTTTTGGGGCTACGACAAACATATTGTAGATACACTATGTAAAAAGGGTATTGATGCACATCATATTAAAATCGGAAACGTTACGCATTCAAACTTTCAGGAGAGAGCAACTAATGCCATCAGTAAGGTTTTTTTAAATAAAAACCTGAAAACGGAGAAAAGACAACAATTTGTTATCGATTCGCTTGCAGCATTAGGTCCGCAGGATCAAATTTTGGTTCTAAATCCTGACACATTTGACATATCTACTCTTCAGGAAATTAAGGCATACAGCAAAAGACTTATTACTTATCTATACGATAGCCTTGAAAGGCTCCCCGTTGAAATTGAAAAACTTAAGCTTTTTGATAAAATTTTTTCATTTGATATTATTGATGTTAAAAAACATGCTTTTGAAAAGCTGACCAATTATATTTATCTGGATCACCATTCTTCAGAGGAGCAGAATCCGGATATGGATCTTTTCTATATTACTTCCTATGACAATAAAAGAGTCTCTTTTATTAAGTTACTTACGAAGAAGTTAATCGCTTTGAATTTAAAATTTCAAATTATGATTATCGGTAAGAAAAGCTGGAAAAATCAACTAAAGAATTTATTTATTACAGTGCCGGAAAGCTTATCCATTATCTTTAGTATCAAGAAAATTTCCCATCAGGACCTTCCTGGATATTATAAAAACTCGAAAGCCCTACTCGATCTTACACGGGAAAACCAACACGGATTAAGTTTCAGGGTTTTTGAAGCAATGGCACTCGAAAAGAAAATCATTACCGACAACATAGCTATTAAAGACTACGATTTTTATAATCCCAACAACATCCTAGTTCTAGATGAAACCTGCAGTAATCTGAATACCCAATTTTTTGAACAGCCGTACGAGAAGATTCCAGACAATATTTATTACTTTTACACAATTGATAGCTGGGTTGATCGTGTTTTTAAACTGGCTTAAAAAATTATTTCAACTATAAACCAATGATTACACTTACTGATCAGTCTAAAATCATCATATTTTGTCCACCCAACAGTGTTACAGGAGGTCCTGAGGCATTACATCAGCTTGCAGATAAACTCTATCAACTACAGGTTAAAAATGTTTTTATGCATTATATTCCAAAAAGGAAAAATGCAAAACCTTCTAATTACTCTATTTATCAGACTACTGAGATAGAACAGATTGAAGATCATCCGGAAAATATTCTTATCGTTCCAGAATCGATGACCTTTTTGATAAAAGAATATCCGCTAAGTCAGAAGATAATCTGGTGGTTGAGCGTAGATTTTTATAAAATATTAATGGACTATAGAATAAGAAAGCAAAGTATATTTACAAGGCTTTTCTATAGACAAGCTGACAAAGAATATCATTTTGAGAAGCTACCTAATGTTTTCCAGTGGGCTCAATCTTACCGTTCATCGGTTTATATTAAAGAACATGGAATTCCCGATAATGAGATTGATTTTGTATGTGACTATATCAATCCCAGCTTCTTAAAAAACAAGAAGCCTATTATAAAAGATCTCAACAATAAAAAAATACTATACAACCCACGTAAAGGAAAAAAAGAAATCGCACAATTAATTAAAAGTTCACCAGATCTGAGTTGGGTTCCAGTTCAAAATATGAATGCAAGCCAGATTAAAGATCTTATGGAAAAATCTTTACTGTATGTTGATTTTGGGGAAAATCCGGGAAGAGACAAGATGTTAAGAGAATCTGTTTCGCAGGATTGCTGTATTATTTCAGGAAAGAATGGTTCATCTGCTTATTATGAAGATCTTATGATTCCGGATGAATATAAATTCACTTTCAATGAAAACAAAATTCCAGATATTATTGCAAAAATAAAAGATGTTCTGGAAAACTATCCTAAACATATTCCTCATTTCGAACCCTACAAAAAAATGGTTCTTAATGAAGAAATTTCGTTTGAAGAGAAGCTAAAAGAAATATTTACGAAATGACTTCAAAGAAAAAAATTACTTTAATCTATCCCTTTGCATATGGTTATATTGATTTTGTTGTTGAAGAGCTTCAGTCGGATGCATCCATAATAGTTACAGATATTAAAACCGATACGATAAAGTATTCTTATCCTAATTTTTTTGTGAAAATATGGAATGGTATTACAAAATTGTTTGGGACTAATATCAAAAAAAAATACTTTAACCGACAAGTAATAAATCAAATCACCGAAGTTCAGGATATTATTTTTGTGATCCGACCTGACATGCTGGAAGATTCTCTATTAAAAGAATTAAAAAAGAAGACAAAAAGCTTCATTGCTTATTATTATGATAGTTGTAAAAAATACCCCCGACAATTACAAATATCACACTTTTTCGACGAGATTTATTCCTATGACAGAGAAGACATTGATCGACACCAATTTATAGAAACCTCAAATTTCATTTACGACGAAGCAATTGAAAATCAACCAACTAAATACGATATTTTTAATATATCGTCTTATGATTCAAGAATAGAAGAAATTGACAAAGTATCAAAAACATTATTTGATGCAGGGTTTTCTATTAATTTTGTTTTATTTTGGTATGAAAAATTAACGTATCCGCATTTAAACTCTATAACAGAATACTTGACACTTAGTGAAACTAAGAAACTTATCTCCCAATCCAAGGCAATGATAGATATACAAAGACATGACCAGAAGGGACTTTCTTTCAGAACCTTTGAAAGTTTAGGATACCGTAAAAAACTGATTACGACAAATTCAGAAGTAAAAAAATACGATTTTTATCATCCTAATAATATGTTAATAATCGATAATAGTAATTTAGATACAGAAGTAATCAAGGATTTTCTAAAGCTTGATTATGTGGAAATTTCACAGGATATTCTCAATAAATATACCGTTAAGAGTTTTACACAAAAGATATTCAAATTATAAAGCAATGGGCATTAAAAGAAAAATAAAAAATTATATCTATCTCAAGAACCATTATCCTTTATCCGAAAAGAACATTATTCCTGATGAGAATAAAAAAAATGTCCTTATTGTAGATAGTCAGATTCCTACTTTTGATAAAGATTCCGCTTCGAATCGAATCACCGAGATTGCCAAATTTTTAGCCAAACATTATAATGTCTATTTAATGGATTGGAGAAAAGCAATTCCAAAGGTAGAATCAAAAAAATACATTAAAAACCTGAATGATCATAATGTAATTGTCTATACTCCGTTTATAGGAAAATACGGAATCATGAAAGGAAAAAAGCATTTCATCAACAATCTTCTTCCTAAGCTTGATTTTGTGTGGTGTCATAGACCTGAACTTTTTGAATATTATCTGGAATTTTTCAGAAAGGAAGCGCCAAAAGCCAAAATAATTTATGATATGGTAGACATTCATTATCTAAGAATGGAAAGAGGCCTTGAAATTAAATATAATAAAAACAGAGCTAAGGAACTTGTTCACTATAAATATATTGAAACTGAACTGTGTAAAAAAGCAGACAAGATTGCGGTAATAAGTGATAAGGAAAAGGAGTTTATGACTGCTTTTGTAGATGAATTCAAATTATTTACTGTAAGTAATGTTCATAATCTCAAAGTTAAACCGGAAGATATGCCACCTTTTGAAAAACGAAATGGTATATTCTTCATCGGTACATTTTTACACGATCCAAATGTAGATGCCGTAGAGATTCTCTATCACAAGATCATGCCATTGGTTTGGAAAGCTTTACCTGATCTGAAAATTACGATAATCGGATCTGAGGCACCACAATCCATTATAGATATGAATTCTGATAAATTTGAAGTAGCCGGTTTTGTAGAAAACATCATCCCATACTATGAAAATTGTTTTGCATCGGTATCTCCTTTAAGATTCGGAGCTGGTGTAAAAGGAAAAATAGGACAGGCCCTCGAATATACTTTACCTGTACTCACGACAGAAATAGGTGCTGAGGGAATGTTTTTGAAAGATGGAGTAACGGCAATGATTGCAGGAAATGAGGATTATCAGAAGTTTGCGGATAATATCATTAAAATATGCAGTGATAAAAACACCTGGGATACTTTACATAATAATTCAGAAAAAGCAATCTATCCATTTTCGATCGAGGCTCAGAAAGATGAAATTTTTGAGCTTCTTAAATAAACCACTTGACAAATGTTTCCTCAAAAAGGAAACATTTGTTTTGATTTCCTTTTCAGATTAAAGCTGGTATTCTACCATGAAGTCACAATCAAAGGTTAATGATCTGTTGATAAATAGCAACAAGTTCATCTGAACTTTTTTTCCATGAAAACAATTTAGAACGCTCCAGTCCCTTTTTAGCATATTCTTTTCTTACATTTTCATTTACATATAAATCCAGCATAGTTTGATATAGTAATTCATCATCGTCTGGGCTCAGCATAATTCCAGCATCTCCCACAACCTCCGGTAAAGATGAAGTATTAGAAGTCACCGTTGCTACACCACATTGCATAGCTTCTAAAGGAGGCAAACCAAAACCTTCATAAAAAGACATATAATAAAAAGAATGTGCATGGCTGTATAAGCTGGCCAGATCTTCGTCAGGAACTCTTCCTGTTATTATAATTTTATCTTTTAGTTCCTTTGCATTATTGTACTCATCGAAAATTTTATCATAATCCCATCCTTTTGCACCTACCAGTACTAATCCTAAATCGTCAATATCATTTTCTTTAATAACCCTGATAAAATTACGGATTACAAAATCAACATTTTTACGAGGTTCCAATGTTCCTACACTTAAAAAATATTTTTCAGGAAGATTATACTTTTCCTTTATTGAATTAAATTTATCAACATCTTTACACACATAAAAAAGAGATTCAGAGGCTGCTAATAAATTAACAAAGACATGGTCAGGATTGATATGAGGAGCATAGTTGAGTAAATCTTTTTTCGTATTTTCCGAGACACAAATAGCATATCCATCTTCTCCTATACTTTCTATAATTTTTTCTATAAGAGTTGCATTAAAGTGCAGTTCCGGAAATAAAACAGGTATTAAATCATGAACGGTAACAATCTTTTTTAAATTTCCATACTTCCTTATTTCATTATTGATCGGGTAATAGAAAGAGTGAAAAATTTCAGCTTTTCTAAAAATCTCTTCAAGATGCACATTCTTATAATTGTAAATACCTCTCCTATTATAAAAATGACGGAAAAGCTTTTCTTTCCTGAATGGTAAAAATACCCTCCTATATCTTTGATTGGCTTCTTTTATTGATATGGAATGGTCAGAAAAAAAATCATTTATTTCTTTTGTACTTGTTTCATTGTTCAACACACTTAGATGAGAGTAAAACGTTTCTATTGTACTATTCTTACTTAATTCCCGAAAAAAGGCCAAAGTGACCCTAAAGATTCCGGTCCTGTTATCTTTATAAAAATCTGCTATAACATCAGCATCTAAAATTACTTTTATACTCATAAGAATATCTATACAATGGTATCGTAAAAAGAGTTTTGCTGCTCCTGTCGTTTAATCTCTTTAATATGCAGCAAACACATTGAATAATCGGAAGCTGGAAGACCTGCTAGTTTTTTATAATTGCATAGTTTTTCGTGCACCTTATTTTCCCATTTGATTCCTCTGTTAAGTTTAAAAATACGATGCTGATAATCCGGAAAATTAATATACCCCTTGTCATTGACCAGCCAATTCCAGCGTTCTATGTGCTCATCGGTAATTCCATGAACAATATTTATTCTAGGGACCATGAAAACGTCTTTTTTCCTCTTTTTAAAAAGATATGGCTTTATTTTTATCATAAGAGAAGGTTCAGGAATCTCATCCGCATCTATTTGAAATAAATAGTCTTTCCTGGCAACTTTTATCAGATTATTTTTAAAGGTTGCAAAATCACCGTCAAGACGTGCTTCGATCCGGATAATTTTATTCCCATACGTATCAAGAATGTCACTAACTTTTTGATTTTTATTGGTTATATCCTGCAATACAATAACTTCATCATTTTTATTTATTGCTGGGAGTAAAGCATTTAAAAGTCTGACAATTTCATCAGCTTCATTGTTCACTGTTATCCCGTAAGAAATACTTACGATTTTTTTTAGAATTTGGTTAATAACTCTCATATCATTAATTATAAATTATCGGATAATTACCCGCAAAGTGAACAAAATAATTTTCAGCAATAACTTTTCTTACAAATTTTTTATATTTTTTTGTAGGGAAGACACAGTATCCATTTTTTTTACAAAAGTACTTTTTTATGAACTTTGGAACATTTTTTTCAAAGGCTTCAATTTGATTTCCTTCACTAGTTCCTTTTATCTTGTATAAGACCTGAACATTAAATTCAGCTGGTAATGCTTCAAACCACCCATTGACCTGGGATATATATGCGAAGGGAGTTTCCTCAAAACTATTTAATTCTCCCTGATTATGCTCTGAAAAGTAATAGTCTTTAAATATATCTGCCACTTTTTTTGGACGGAAAATAAATACTCCTCCGTTAATACTTCCCTTTAATAAAGGATGAGTATCAAAATGCCTATCTGTAAAATACATTTCAGTGGTTTCCTCCAATATTCTTGGAATATGTCCCCAGGTTTTATTAAATTCCTCTGTTCCGCGTGGATCAAGTACTGCTCCAAAATATTTATTCTCAGGAAGATATTCAAATACAGATGGAGCTTTTTCTGATATCGCAATATCAAGATCCAGAAACAAAACGATATCATAATGCATTGTTTTGGAAGGTATAAGTAATTTTTGTGATAATAATGGGCGATAAAAGTCTTCATCCAGAGGTTTGTCAAGAATAATTAAATCTGCACCGCATTTTTGTGCGTACTTCTCAAACTGAGTTTTACTTTTATTAAATATTTTCTGATATTTTTCTCCTACTATAAAAAGACAGATCGCTTTTTTCATTGTATAACTTTCAATGTTTTTGGACTACAAAAATACATTTAAAAAAATAACACATAGAGAACTTGTAATTATCATCAGGATCTAAATTTCTTTATTTTTTAGCGTTATTATCTATTTCTAGCTTAATTATTATTTGCAGCACCTTAAATTACTTTAAAATATTAAATCACTACCTCTTCTTACATTAAACATAATTTTAAATTTATTTGATTTAAATAAATATTTACATTCAAGAATGGCTATTTATTTATTTTATCCCAAATTAGTGATATGTAGATTATTCTATTATCTTTGCGCCTTTAAAATTAAATTAAGCATATGAAAAAGAAATTACTGAAACTGAGCACTCTTGCTTTTACATTTTCTATACTCTTAAGTATCTCCTCATGTAGAGATGCTTCTGAAAACATAGATTCGGTAACCACATCCGAGGTAAATGGAAATTTAGCAAACAAAATTCAATCATTCAGAAATGTTGAAGAAAAAAAAGTCTTAGTAGAATTTAAAAACTTTATCAATAGCCAGGCATCTCAGAACATTGAGAAAAATGCTATTTTTTTTCATGAACAAAAATTAAAGTCCATCTATAAAGAACGACAAGAATTTCATTTTACAAGTATCCAAAACCTGGCTGATGAGATCAACTCGTTAGTATTAATTGACAAAGAAAAATCAGAAAAATTATTTACTTCTTACTCAAAATTTCTAAGAAAGTCGATATACACAGTTGAACCAACTGTTAATTACGAAGACGCAATTACCTTAGACATAAGTAAGCTAACAAAAACCAATGATCCTACAGGAAAATATATTGGAGTTGTGTCAGTAAAAGAGGGTATACTTCTTACTAATGGAGCATATTCTATCACATGGCACGTTGGAATTGAAAAGCATAAAGATGATTTAGGAACTACTTTTTATCGTAATTTTACACAAATTGGATCTAATGTACAAATCAATGGACAATGGACAACATATCCAAGCTCTATGAGACCCAGTCTAGATTCAAGAGCCGATTTTTTTGGAGCATCAATTTATCATCATGAAATGTTAGGTTTCTTATCTGATTATGGAAGTGTAATACGAAATACAGGTCAAAAAACAGATTATGGATGGGCTCCAAAAAGTGCACGTATAGGAGGAACATTTACAACTACAGTAAATGGTGCTGAATATAGTCTGGAAGGAGCAAGTAATTTTACCTGGTAAATTAAAAAGAGCAAATCATTTTCTGATTTGCTCTTTTTAATTATAGAACAAGACAAAATTAGTTATTATAAATAAACCATCATTGTTAGCTTCTAAAAAATATATTTTTAAGTAAATTTGCACAAAATTAAAATTGATAATGGAGAAAGTAAGAGTACGTTTTGCTCCAAGTCCTACAGGACCTTTGCATTTGGGAGGTGTAAGAACCGCATTATATGATTATCTTTTCGCTAAAAATCAAGGTGGCGAGTTTGTATTGAGAATTGAAGATACAGATACAGCAAGATATGTAGAAGGTGCTGAAGAATATATTGAAGAAGCTTTAGAATGGTGTGGAATCATTCCAGATGAAAGTCCTAAAAAAGGAGGAAAATACGCTCCTTATCGTCAATCTGAAAGAAGAGAAATTTACGACAGGTATACCGAGCAGATCTTAAAAACGGATTATGCATATATGGCTTTTGACACTCCTGAAGAACTGGATGCTATCCGTGCAGAATACGAAACTAAAGGAGATGTTTTTTCTTATGATAACAAAACAAGAAATCGCCTGAGAAACAGCCTTGCATTATCCGAAGAAGAAGTACAAAAACTTTTGGATGAAAAAACACCTTACGTGGTGAGATTTAAAATGCCTGTCGACAGAATTTTAAATCTTGAGGATATTATCCGTGGTAAATCATCTGTAAATACCAATACTTTAGATGATAAAGTTTTGGTTAAAAATGATGGAATGCCCACTTATCACTTTGCCAATGTAATCGACGACCATGAGATGAAAATAACTCATGTTATTCGTGGAGAAGAATGGTTACCTTCTTTGGGCTTACATACTTTATTATATGAAGCAATGCAATGGGAAGCTCCACAATTTGCTCATCTTTCACTTATTTTAAAACCAGAAGGAAAAGGCAAACTTAGCAAAAGAGATGGTGATAAATTCGGATTTCCTGTATTTCCGTTAGATTTCAAAGATCCCGAAACCGGAAATATCTCCAAAGGTTACAGAGAAAACGGATATCTTCCGGATGCATTTATTAATATCGTCGCTCTCTTAGGATGGTCCCCTGCTGCTGATAAGGAAATTCTTTCATTGAAAGAAATGATAAAAGAATTTGATCTTCATAAAGTTCATAAAGCAGGTGCGAGATTCAGTAAAGAGAAAGCGGAGTGGTTCAACCATCAATATATTCAGTTAAAGTCTGATAAAGAACTTCTTGACATTTTAAAAAGTACAGATCTTGATTTATCCCACATTTCTGATGATAAACTAATCAGAATTATCCATCTTATGAAGGAAAGGGCAACATTTCCAAAAGACATTTATGAAAATGGAAAATTCTTCTTTGAAGCTCCTACTTCCTATGATGAAAAAGCATCAAAGAAAGCGTGGAATGAAGACACTACAACCATTTTAAGTGAACTCTCTTTTGTTTTAGAAAAAACAGAAACATTCAATGCAGAAACATTGAAGCAGGTGGTACATGATTTTGCAGATAACAAGGGACTTGGAATGGGCAAAGTAATGATGCCTTTACGTCTCGCTCTTGTAGGAGAATTGAAAGGGCCGGATGTCCCGGATATCATGGAACTACTTGGAAAAGAAGAAACTATAGTAAGAATAGACAATGCTATTAATAATTTTAAATAGAGTTTCATAATTTTTCATAAATTTGAACGATATAATTTACTTCAAGAATGGAATATTTAAGTTTCGAACTTCCTATAAAAGAATTAATGGACCAATACCAAACATGTTCTTTAGTAGGAGAAGAAAGTGGTGTTGATGTAAAATTAGCATGTAGTCAAATTGAGGATAAGATCATAGAGAAGAAAAAAGAGATCTATGGAAACCTTACTCCTTGGCAAAGAGTACAACTATCCCGTCACCCTGATCGTCCTTATGCATTGGATCATATCAATGGTATTGCAGACAAGGGTAGTTTTCTGGAGCTTCACGGAGACAGAAATTTTGCAGATGATCCGGCATTGGTTGGAGGCTTAGCTACTCTGGATGGTCACAAAGTAATGATCATCGGAACCCAAAAAGGGAGAACAACCAAAGAAAGACAGCACAGAAGATTTGGGATGCCAAATCCTGAAGGTTATAGAAAAGCTCTTAGACTAATGAAATTAGCTGAAAAATTCCGTATCCCGGTTGTAACTTTAGTGGACACACCTGGAGCATATCCTGGATTAGAAGCAGAAGAACGTGGACAAGGTGAAGCTATTGCCCGAAACATTTTTGAAATGGTTCAGCTTAAAACTCCGATATTCACTTACATTATTGGTGAAGGAGCTAGCGGTGGAGCATTAGGAATAGGTGTTGGAAATAAAGTATATATGCTGGAAAACACATGGTATACTGTAATTGCACCCGAAAGTTGTTCTTCTATATTGTGGAGAAACTGGGATCACAAGGAAGATGCAGCGAATGCATTAAATCTTACCCCGCAAGATGCATTAAGAGAAAAATTCATTGATGGGATTATCGAAGAACCTCTGGGAGGAGCACACTACGATCCTGAAACAGCATATTTGAATTTGAAAAGTTCAATTTTGCAAAACATAAAAGCTTTCTCTAAGTTTACAGGACAGGAACTTGAAACTCAACGTCAAGAAAAATTCATTGCCATGGGGCAATTTAAAGGATAAAAATAAAAACGGTTAAGAAATTCTTAACCGTTTTTTTATTCTATATTGATCATTCAATTTTTTATTCAGAAACATTCAGCTCAATCTCAATATCTTTGCTGATCTTTTTTATGGAAGAATATTTTGCATCACAAACCATTGTTGTCAAAACATATTCTCCCTTATCTATTAAAATAAAATTCTGCCCTTTTGCAGGAACACTTAGATTGTAATATTTTTTCCCACTGATCTTTACAATCAAATTACAGTTCGATCTATTTTTAATATTGATGTATGCCTCTTTTAAATTAGTATCATTGCTAAAAAGATGAGTAAGCATAGCAGCTGTCCTTTTATTCTCTTCACTTGGTTCTGATTTTTTGCTTCCGCTTACGCTGGCATAATTTACTTTTGTTTCAGAAGGTGCAGATGCTGAATTTACGGCTAGTGTTTTGCCACTGTTCAATTCATTATTTTTAACAATTTTTTCTATTTTTTCTTTACTAATAGGCTTAATAGTTGGTTTTGCCTCCGGAGAATTATCAGCCATAATTATTTCTATCAGCTTCCTTTTAAAGTAATCTGTTTTTGCATGATTCGGGTTTTGTTTTAAAAATCCGGCTATTACTCTTGCCTCCTTTGAACTTTCAGCATCCTGTTCAGTATATATTATCAAAGTCTCTTTTTCCACAACAGCTTTAGATTTGGCCCTTTTCTTCTTCTGAGAAAAGCCAAGTGTAAAAATGCATAAAAATATAAGGAGAAATATTTTTTTCATTAACTAAGCATTTTAAAATTATTAACAAATAAATAACGTGAAAAGTCAATTTTTAGTTTGTCATTAAAATCATTATCTTTGCACTGCTCAAAAATAAACTAAAAAATCAAAACTAATTCTTAATAAAAAAAATAATAGATATTATGTCTTATACACCAGCTGCTGCAGACGTAGCAAAATTGAGAAACCAAACAGGTGCAGGTATGATGGACTGCAAAAAAGCTTTAGTTGAAGCTGAAGGAGATTTCGAAAAAGCAGTAGATATCCTTAGAAAAAAAGGACAAAAAGTTGCGGCTAACAGAGCTGACAGAGAATCTACTGAAGGAGTTGTTATTGCAAGAGTAAATGAAGATAACACTTTAGGTGCTGTTATTTCTTTAAATTGTGAGACTGACTTTGTTGCTAAAAACGAAGCGTTCATCGAGTTAGCTTATGAGTTAGCTGAAATGGCAATTTTTGCTGCAACTAAAGAAGAACTTCTAGCTACAGACTTCCACGGAATTACTGTTGCTGAAAAACTTATCGAGCAAACAGGAGTTATTGGTGAAAAAATTGAGATCGGTGCTTTTGAAAGACTAGAAGGTCCTTTCTTAGGAGCTTATATCCACGCTGGAAACAAAATCGCTGCAATTACATCTCTTTCTTCTAAAGTAGAAGGAGCTGATGAAGCTGCTAAAGCTGTTTCTATGCAGGTTGCTGCAATGAACCCTATCGCTCTTGACGAAACAAGAGTTTCTCAAGAAACTATTGACAAGGAATTAGAAATCGAAAGAGAACTTCTTACTAAAGAAGGTAAGCCTGAAAACATTATCGACAATATCCTTAAAGGTAAAATGCAGAAATTCTACAAAGAAAACACTTTGGTTCACCAAGCATTTATTAAAGATGGAAGCCAATCTGTTGCAGACTATGTAAAATCTGTTAATGGAGATTTAAAAGTTACAGGATTTGTAAGAGTAAGTCTTAACTAATCTTGTCTTCTTAAGATAAATAAAATCCCGATGAAAATTCATCGGGATTTTTTTATGCTCTTACTATTATTTTTGAACTTAAAATCGCCATGGTAAAAATTATTCTTTTTACGATTATAATTTTCATACACTCAAAAGATTTTGACATATAATTATGAATTATTTTTTATTTTAGCCCGTAATTTATTAATGATATATCAAATATTATTTTAAATTTGTAGAAATCCTAATTCCCAAGTTTATGAAAAGATTTCTACTCAGTTTATTACTGTTCTTTTTTACAATTAACCTATTTTTCGCACAAAGAGATACTGAGCACTGGATAGCCCCTTATTATGATACCGTTGGAGGATATACCAATGCATTATATTTATCTACGGATTCGGTCACTCCCTTTGATGTACAAATTTATAATAATAATGCCGTGGTTACCACTGTTACAATCAGCAAAGGGAGCCCACAGGTCTATACCATCACGGACAATGCCCTCATAATGGCCAACACTACGGCAAATGCTTTTACTGCAACAAGTAAAGGACTATACCTTAAAGGGGACAAGCCTTTTTATTGTAGTTTAAGATTAGCACAAAGCGTACATGGTGAAATCATCACCAGTAAAGGAAAAGCGGGTATTGGTAAAGAATTTTTCGTAGCATCCAGCCCTAACACTTCAACAAGTTCACTATACAATTTTACCGCAGGAATTCTTGCTACAGAAGATAACACAACCGTAACTGTCTCATGGAATGGCACAGGCGTTACTTTTTATGGAGGAACACCTACAGGAAATTCACATACTTTCACATTAAACAAAGGACAATCATTTATATTTGCAGGTTCCGGGAATTCCAGCCCAAATCTTACCGGATTTATCGGTGCTAAAGTTGTCTCCGACAAACCCGTTACATTAACCAATGGTAGCTGCAATGGAAATTTCGGGATATTAGGATCCGGAGGTTCTGACCCTGTTCTCGACCAGTCTGTCCCAGTAGAAAGGCTGGGTAATACTTTTGCCATGGTCAAAACTAGGTCCACAGCCCCTTCTCAAAATATGGAAGGCGGAATCATCATAGCCACAGAAGATAATACAGATATATTTTTAAATGGCTCTCCTACTGCTGTAGCAACAATCAATGCAGGACAATGGTATAGAATCAACGAAACAAGTTATGTAACACAAACCGGAGCGGGAACACATTCCAATATGTTTATTTCCACATCCAAAAAAGTATATTTATATCAATTTGTAGCTGTAGGAGATAGTAATGCTACCTGTGGATTTAATTACATCCCACCTCTAAACTGTTTCCTGCCCAGAAAGATTGATGAAATTGGAAACATCAATCAGATGCCGGGTATTTCAAGTGGGATTACATTAAAGCTAAACATTTTAACAGAGACAGGAGCAGCTGTTTTAGTGAACGGAGTCGCTCCAACGGCCGCACAAGGACCTTATCCATTGACAGGAAATACCCAATGGCAAACCTATGCCATTGAAGGGATTACAGGAAATGTATCCATCACATCTACAAAAGCTGTAACTGCAGGAATTAATGGCGGATATAGCTCCGCAGGATATGGAGGTTACTTTGCAGGATTTTCATCAGTCCCAGTAATCAGTAAAAAGACAGGGGAGTGTGTCCCTGGTATTGTTTTGGAAGTTGACGATGGATATGAAACCTATCAATGGTATTTAAATGGGGTTGCCATTCCTGGCGCTACTACCAATACTTACACGCCTACCCAGGCAGGAAATTATACCGTGAAAGTTGGTATGGGAACATGCCCTCCTGTAACAACGCCTATTTATAAGGTTTTCAATTGTATGAAAAATACAACAACCAGTATAAATGCTTGTGCTACTAAAATTATAACCCCAACCTTTTCAAGCTCTACACAGACACCTGTACCGAGTACTGTATCCATTTTAACAGCACCTACTCACGGAACAGCAGTCCTAAACCCTTCGACAGGAATAATAACTTATAATCCTGCACCGGGATATTTAGGACCAGATGTAATCGTTTATACTTTCTGTGGAAATGCTCCGGAATTCATCGACTGCGAAACAGTAACTGTAAATCTGACAGTTGTCCCTTTTATCGTAAAGGATGCCACCCTGGAAGCATGTCAATATGAAGACAAAGCTTATTTTGATTTAACAACAGCCAATGTTATTGACTTCAATTTAGTAACAAAAAAATACTACCCCACTTTAGCTGACCTGAACGCTAATACCAATCAGATCACAGAGCCTCAACACTATGGTTCTGCGGGAGGAGTTGTTTATGTTAAAATTACAAGTAATGAAGGATGTACAGGAATTGCAAAAATTACACTAATTGCAAAACCTATTAAGAAATCTCCTACTCTGCTTGATAAATATATTTGTATTGATTCTAGAACCAATCTTGATGCAGGCCCTGGTTACGATTCATATCAATGGAGCACGGGTGCCACTACACAATCCATAGAGGGAGTAGGAGTTGGTGAATACACCGTTATTCTTGGAAAAGACGGATGCTTTGTTACACAGATTGTAAAGGTTATCAAAACTCAGGATCCTGTAATTACTCAGATTGAAATCTCTAACAATACGGCAACTGTTATTGTAACTGGTGGTACACCACCTTACAAATATTCCGTAGACGGAACATCAAACTGGCAGGATTCAAATGTATTTACTAACCTTTCCAGAGGGCAACATACATTCTATGTAAAAGATGCCAATAATTGCACCCCTATTTCTGTTGAAATTACGGTTCCTAACTTAATCAACGCAATAACTCCAAACGGCGACAATATCAACGATTATATTGATTACAGTGAACTGGGTTATAAAGAGAATCTTAGCTTTGTCATCTATGACAGGTACGGAAATAAAATATTCACCGGCGACAAATTCAACAATTACAAATGGGATGGAAGACATTTCGATAAAAAGATAGTGACAGGAACTTACTGGTATCACATTAACTGGAATGAATCCAACAAAGAAAAAACACCTATAAAATATACGGGTTGGATTTTAGTAAAAAATAGAAATTAACATTAAATAATTATTAAATAATTAGACCACGATTAATTAATCGTGGTTTTTTATTGTTGTAATAGATTATTATTAAAACATATCAAATAATCTACTATTTTTGTATAAAATTATAATTCCCAATACCATGAAAAAATATTTCTTTAGTCTAGTTCTGGTTCTTTTTATAATTAATACACTCTTTGCCCAGAGGGATACAGACCACTGGATAGCGCCTTATTACAGTACTATTGAAGGATATACTAATGCCTTATACCTATCAACAGATTCAGTAATCCCATTTGAAGTTAAAATCTATAACAACAATTCTATAATTGGAACAGCTATAATCAGCAAAGGAAATCCACAAACATTCACTCTAAATAACAATGTAATACTTGCAACTAATATAGCTGATGGATTTAAAGTAATTAATAAAGGATTATATCTTAAAGGTGATAAACGCTTTTACTGCAGCTTAAGAATGGCACAAAGCGCACATGGTGAAATTATCACCAGTAAAGGGAAAGCAGGTATTGGCAAAGAATTTTTCATAGCATCCAGTCCAAATAGCGCAATAAGTGCAATTTATAATTTTACAGCAGGAATTCTTGCTACAGAAGATAACACAACCGTAACTGTCTCATGGAATAGCACAGGCGTTACTTTTTATGGAGGAACACCTACAGGAAATTCACATACTTTCACATTAAACAAAGGACAATCATTTATATTTGCAGGTTCCGGGAATTCCAGCGCCAACCTTACAGGTTTTATAGGTGCTAAGGTTGTAGCTGATAAGCCTGTAGCTCTTACTAACGGAAGCTGTAATGGTAATTTCGGAATACTCAGCTCGGGGGGCTCTGATCCTGTTCTTGATCAATCTGTTCCTATTGAAAGACTTGGCAATACTTTTGCCATGGTCAAAACTAGGTCCACAGCCCCATCTCAAAATATGGAAGGCGGGATTATTATTGCAACAGAAGATAATACTGATATATTTTTAAATGGTTCTCCAAATCCAATATCTACCATAAATGCGGGACAGTGGTATAGAATTAATGAATCCAATTATGTCACACAAACCGGAGCAGGAACACATTCCAATATGTTTATCTCCACATCTAAAAAAGTATATTTATATCAATTTGTAGCTGTAGGAGACAGCAACGCGACCTGTGGATTTAATTACATTCCACCACTCAACTGTTTCCTGCCCAGGAAGATAGATGAAATTGGAAATATTAACCAAATGCCTAATATAAACAGTCCAATAACACTGAAATTGAATATTCTCACTGAGACAGGTGCAGCCGTCCTTGTCAATGGAGTCGCCCCAACTCCTTCACAAGGACCTTACCCTTTGACGGGCAATACCCAATGGCAAACCTATGCCATTGAAGGGATTACAGGAAATGTGTCCATCACATCTACAAAAGCGGTAACTGCAGGAATTAATGGAGGATATAGCACTGCAGGTTATGGAGGATACTTCGCAGGATTTTCATCTGTCCCGGTAATTACGAAAAAAAGCGGTGAGTGTGTCCCTGGTATTGTTTTGGAAGTTGACGATGGATATGAAACTTATCAATGGTATTTAAATGGAGTCGCCATTCCCGGAGCTGTAAATAGCACCTATACTCCAGTACAATCAGGAAACTACACTGTAAAAGTAACAATGGGAAGCTGTCCGGTAACAACTCCAATTTATAAGGTTTTTACCTGTATGAAAAATACAACAACCAGTATAAATATATGTGCCACTAAAATTATAACCCCAACCTTTTCAAGCTCTACACAGACACCTGTTCCGAGTACTGTATCAATTTTAACAGCACCTATTCACGGAACAGCAATCCTAAATCCTTCTACAGGAATAATTACTTACAATCCTGCGCCGGGATATTTTGGACCAGATGTAATCGTTTATACTTTCTGTGGAAATGCTCCGGAATTCATCGACTGCGAAACAGTAACTATAAATCTGACAGTTGTCCCTTTTATCGTAAAAGATGCCACCCTTGAAGCTTGTCAATATGAAGACAAAGCTTATTTTGATTTAACAACAGCAAACGTTATTGACTTCAATTTAGTAACAAAAAAATACTACCCCACTTTAGCTGACCTGAACGCTAATACCAATCAGATCACAAATCCACAAAATTACGAATCCACAGGAGGAGTTGTGTATGTTAAAATTACAAGTAATGAAGGATGTACAGGAATTGCAAAAATTACACTAATTGCAAAACCTATTAAGAAATCTTCTACTCTGCTTGATAAATATATTTGTATTGATTCTAGAACCAATCTTGATGCAGGCCCTGGTTACGATTCATATCAATGGAGCACGGGTGCCACTACACAATCCATAGAGGGAGTAGGAGTTGGTGAATATACCGTTATTCTTGGAAAAGACGGATGCTTTGTTACACAGATTGTAAAGGTTATCAAAACTCAGGATCCTGTAATTACTCAGATTGAAATCTCTAACAATACGGCAACTGTTATTGTAACTGGTGGTACACCACCTTACAAATATTCCGTAGATGGAACATCAAACTGGCAGGATTCAAATGTATTTACCAACCTTTCCAGAGGTCAACATACATTCTATGTAAAAGATGCCAATAATTGTAAACCGATTTCTGTAGAGATTACAGTTGTCAATCTTATTAATGCCATAACTCCTAATGATGATGGACATAATGATTATATTGACTATAGTGCCTTGTCATATAAAGAGAATCTTATTCTAGTTATCTATGACAGGTACGGAAATAAAATATTCACCGGCGATAAATTCAATAATTACAAATGGGATGGAAAACATTTAGGCAAAAAAATTTCCACAGGAACTTACTGGTATCACATTAACTGGAATGAATCCAACAAAGAAAAAACACCTGTAAAATATACGGGTTGGATTTTGGTAAAAAACAGAAATTAAATTTGACAATATTTCCAAACCACGATCTTAGAATTGTGGTTTCTTTTTATTATTTTATTGCATTTTTTTTAAATTACTTGATGATATATCAAATAATCTCCTATTTTTGCAACAATCCTAAATTCCCATATCTATGAAAAGATTTTTACTTAGTTTATTCCTATGTTTATTATCCTATAATTGCCTTTTTGCACAAAGAGATACAGACCACTGGTTTGCTCCTTATTTTGATAGCTCATCTTCGTCAGCTACAAACTACGCACACGGGCTTTACTTTTCTACTGACTCTGTCACTCCTTTTGATGTCAAAATTTATAGTAATAATGCATTAATCGGGACCGTTACTATCAGTAAAAACAGCCCACAATCCTTTACTTTGGGTGCTCAATACATCAGAACAACAAGCTCTTCAAGTGCTGCCGTTCCCACAAATCTTGGAGTTTATACCAAAGGAGACAAGCCTTATTTCGCTTCTTTAAGAATATATAATATTTCTCACGGAGAAATTGTTACTTCTAAGGGGAAAGCTGGAATTGGAACTCAATTTTATGCCGCAGCGACTCCTATGACTGTTAGTTCCACATCTAATAACTTCACAACGGGAATAATGGCAACAGAAGATAATACTACCGTTACCATTTCAGGATATGATCCCAATATACAATTCATTAATAATACCACTCCTCCACTATCACTTACGACGACATTAAACAAGGGACAATCCTATATTCTTGCCGGACTTGGAAATACCGTTGCTAACCAGACGGGATTTATTGGAGCAAAAATTGTTGCTGATAAGCCTATATCCGTTACCAATGGTAATTCAAATGGGTTTTATGCAACAACAACATCTGCTGATGGTTCGGATTTAATTATGGACCAGTCCGTACCAACGAACAGACTTGGGAATGAGTTTGCCATGGTAAAAAGTATTTCCACAAGCCAGAACAATATGGAAGGAGGAATTATAATTGCCACAGAAAACAATACTGAAATTTATCTTAATGCGGGAACAACTCCAGTTGCTACCATCAACGAGGGAGACTATTACAGAATTATGGCCAATGACTATGCTACTCAAGCGGGCGGTCACTCTAATATCTATATCCGTACTACAAAAAATGTTTATTTGTACCAATTAATTGGTGCCGGCTCTGCCAATAATACGGGAGGTTACAATTACATCCCCCCTTTAAATTGTTTCCTTCCCCGAAAAATAGATGAAATCGGGAAAATTCAGGAAATGCCAACCTATACAGGTACCGTTAACTTAAAACTTAATATTTTAACTGAAGCCGGTGCAGCAGTTACTGTAAATGGTGCTACTCCAACCGCAGCACAGGGACCATTTCCTCTTACAGGAAATACACAATGGGTAACATATGGTATACAAGGAATTACAGGAAATGTTACCATTACATCAACAAAAGCCGTAACTGCCGGAATCAACGGTGGATATAGCACGGCGGGTTATGGCGGATACTTCGCAGGATTCTCATCAATCCCTGTAATCGCGAAGCAAACAGGAGACTGTATTCCAGGAATAGTTTTAGAGGTAGACGACAGTTTTGAAACCTACCAATGGTCTCTAAACGGAAATCCAATTCCGGGTGCAACTTCCAACTCTTACACTCCAACTCAGGCGGGAAATTATACCGTAAGAATTACCGTAGGAAGCTGCCCTCCTGCTACAACACCTGTATACAAAGTATTCTCTTGCCTTGAACAATCTACAAAATCTCTAATCATGTGTGAGGGATACCAGGCGATTGTCCCTGAATTTACAAATTCAACCCAAACTTATGTTCCGGGAACGGTAACCATTGTAACTCCACCAGCGAATGGAACAGCAACAATTGATCCTGTAACCGGTGTTATCACTTATGTTCCGAATTTCGGATACTTTGGTCCGGATACTATTGTATATAAATTCTGTGGAAATGCCCCGGAATTTATTGATTGCGAACAGGTAACGTTAAACTTAACAGTTTCTTCAACGCCAACTGTTACCAATGCAGCATTGAGAGCCTGCTTCCTGGAGCAAAATCCGTCAACCGGACTATTTAATCTTACTTTGGCTGCAGTAACCACACAGGCTGGAACTACAAAAAAATATTACCCATCACCTACTGATGCAGTAAATGGGACAAATGAAATTACAAATCCTACTACCTACATTGCACCAACCGGAGTTGTGTATATTAAAGTAAGCAATGCCAATGGATGTTACAGAGTTGCGGAAGTTACCCTGACTGTTCTGGCACCTGTAAAATCTACAGTACTGGTTGATAAAATCATCTGTATGGAAGATAAAACCACACTTGATGCAGGCCCCGGATTTGCTTCTTATCTATGGAGTACAGGAGCTACTACACAGTCTATTACTAACGTGGGAGTCGGTACTTATTCTGTCCAATTAAAAACGGGTGAATGTACAACAACACAAACGGTTAATGTATATCCCGCAGAGCAACCTGTTATTTCTAATGTTGACATAACGAGCAATGCCATAACAGTATATGCTATAGGAGGCACTCCTCCTTATAAATATTCTATTGATAACATAAACTGGCAGGACTCTAATGTATTTAATAATATTCCACGTGGAGATGCTGTTGTATATGTTAAAGACGCCTATGACTGTGATCCTATTTTTGTTTCCGTTACTATTCCAAACCTGGTTAATGTAATTACACCAAATGATGATGGTGTAAATGATGTAATTGATTATTCGTCATTATCATACAAACCAAATTTAACATTCAATATCTATGACAGGTATGGTGCTAAAATCCATCAGGGAGATAAAACCAATGGCTATAAATGGAATGGAACAACCAATGGAAGTAAAAGAGTATCTACAGGAAACTATTGGTTTGATATTAGCTGGAATGAGCCTAATAAAAAGCAAACACCAATAAAATATTCCGGCTGGATCCTTGTAAAAAACAGAGAATAAGATTTTCTTGAATAATAATAAAAACCACGATTTCGAATCGTGGTTTTTTTATTATTTTTTCAACATATTACTACTTATTATTATTAAATTTGCGTTAAAAGCTAGTACTAAATGAATAAAATTCTATCTTTTTTATTTATATTTTATATTTTCTCGTCTGTATCTGCCCAATTGGACAGAGAACATTGGTTTGCCCCGATGGTAGACAGAACCGGAAATCCGAATCCCTATCAGAAACTGTATCTTTCTACCAACCGGACAACATCATTCCCTGTAAGTATTTATAATAATAATGTATTAATCGGTACCGTAAACATCAGTAAGAATAATCCTCAAAAATTTGATGTATTAAGGGATTATATCATCACAACACAGCAAACGGACCTATTTACTCCCACATCTAAAGGCCTTTATTTAAAAGCAGAATTTCCTTTTTACGCAAATTTGAGATTTTCCGTATTCAACCATGCTGAAATTATCACTTCAAAAGGTATTCCCTCAACTGGAAAAGTTTTTTACGCAGCCAATGCTCCGATCAGTGTTACTAATATTATTTTAAACTTTATGACCAGTATCCTGGCCACTGAGGACAATACAACGGTTACTATATCTGGATATAAGCCTACTGTCCAGTTTTCAAATGGAACAACAGGAGCTACTAACCCTGTGATTACATTTACACTTAATAAGGGGAAATCTTACATTATAGATGGTATCGGAGATATTGCCGGAAACTTTGACGGATTTATTGGAGCGAAAATAACCGCTAATAAACCTGTAAATATCACCAATGGAAATTTTAATGGCCAGTATGCAGGGAATTACCCCACCAGTTCAGATATTCTAATGGATCAGGCTGTCCCCGTTGACAGGCTTGGAAATGAATTTGCGCTCGTCAAAGGAAACGGAAATATCGGCGCCAATATGGAGGAGGCATTAGTAATTGCAACAGAAGATAATACCCAAATCCGTGTAAATAACGAAGTCGTTCCTATTGCTACATTAAATACAGGACAATACTTTATTATTCCAGATACCAAGTACCAGCTGCAAGGAAACGGTCACTATAATTTATATATTAAAACGACAAAAAATACTTACGTATATCAGATGTTAGCCGGGGATGCAACCGCAGGAAATGAGGTGGCTACAGGGGGCTTTAATTTTATTCCTGCCCTCAACTGTTATCTTCCCAAGCAAATTAATGAACTGGGATTTATAGATGAAAATTTTGTCCACTCCAATAATAATCCAAATGGAATCCTCAGCATTCCAACAAAACTTAATCTTATCACCGAAAAAGGAGCCAATGTAACAGTGAACGGCATTACACCACCTGCTACAACGGGACCGTTTAATATGACAGGAACAAATAACTGGGTAACTTATGGAATTCCCAATGTTACGGGAACCATTACCGTTGTTTCCGATAAAGCAATTACGGCCGGAATCAATGCCGGAAGTGACGCTGTTGGTTATGGAGGATTTTTTGCAGGCTTCCCGACCCAACCTGTTATTTTAAAATCAGGGGGCGATTGTGTTCCGGGAATTGTTCTTACTGTAGACCCTGTTATTTATAACGCCTATCAATGGTATCGCAATGGAATTCTTATTCCGGGAGCAACGAATGTTTCATATACCCCAACCCAGTCCGGAAATTATAATTGCGCCGTTACAATGGGTAGCTGTGCTCCATTAATTACCGAGCCTTATAAAGTCTTAAATTGTACTAAACTCAGCACCGCCTCATATGATGTTTGTACAAGCCATACAATTAATCCTGTATTTAGTTCTTCTACCCAGACACCTGTAATCTCAACAATAGCCATCTTAACGCCCCCTACATTAGGAACAGCAACGATAAATCCTACTACAGGGGCCATCACATATAATGTAACTAATCCGGGAACTGCCGGAACAGATACCTTTACTTACACATTTTGTGGAAACGATCCGGATTTTCCTGATTGCGAAACTGTGACTGTTACGATACACATTCAGGTTTTAACGGTAACTAATGCTACTTTATCTGCCTGCGATATCAACGGTCAGGGCACCTTCAATCTCACTTCAGCGAATGTTACTACCAGTACACCTGTAACCATTACCTATTACCCTACCTTGACTGATGCGCAAACAGAAAATGCCACTGCTCTGATTACAAATCCCAATAATTATACAGCTCCGAATGGAACTATCATTTATGCTGTGGTAAAAAACCCTTCCGGATGTAAAAGCATTGCCCAGATCACACTCAATCTGTACCCGGTAGCAATTGTTCTGCAGAATTATAATGGTACTTTCTGTGATGATAATTTTGATGGTATAGTAACGGTTATACTATCAAATATTACTCCCTTGGTGCTTTCAAACAGTACTTATTTTACAAACGTAAGATATTATGCAAATCTAGCTGATGCTGATGCCGGAAATGCCAATAATTTACCCAACACCTGGAGCTACAGTGCTACCACAACCATTTACATAAGGGTAGATTCTCCCGACGGATGTGCAAAGGTAATCCAACCCCTTACATTTACACTAGGTGCAAGAGTTCCTTTACTTAAAAATACAGTAACGGAAAGTTTTTGTGATGATGATCTGGACGGAATAAAACAAGTAAATTTAAGTCAGTATATCACACAATTTACAACAGACCCTTCAGTAAACGCTACTTTTTTTGCAACTCTTACAGATGCTCAGAATAACATCAATCCAATCAATAACCCCGTAATCCTTACGGGCACACAAACTACTTTCGTAAGATTTCAAAAGCAGGGAGCTTGTGCAGAAATAGGAAAGATAATCATAACCATAAAAACGCCTAAACGATCAGACTTACTTACTGATCAGATTATATGCCCTAATACCAAAACAACTTTAGATGCAGGTCCCGGCTTTGAAAGCTACCTTTGGAGCACGGGGGCAACAACATCTTCTATTTCCAATGTACCTGCAGGAAGTTATTGGGTAGACCTGCAATACAATGGTTGTATTTACAGACAGTTTGTAAATGTTACCGAATCTCAATCTCCAGCCATTGTTTCCATAGAGATTAACGGGAATACAGTAACTATAGGGGCAAGTGGAGGAACTCCTCCTTATGAATACTCACTCGATGGAACGACCTGGCAGATTTCAAACGTTTTTCAAAACCTGCCACGAGGGAGCTATATTATTTATGTAAGGGATTCCAAAAGATGTAATGAAGTTCAGAGGCCTTTTACCATCATCAATCTGATCAACACCATCACTCCAAATGATGATGGTCATAATGATGGAATAGATTATTCCGCATTGATGACAAAAGATAATATTGAGTTTAGAATTTATGACCGGTACGGCGCGGAAATCTTCAGAGGCACTGCTAGTAATCGTTATACCTGGGATGGGAAGTTGGGAGGAAGACCTGTGAATACAGCAACATACTGGTATACCATCAGCTGGACTGAGTACGGGGCAAGTACTGTCGTAAAATATTCTAGCTGGCTTTTGGTAAAAAACAGATAGCAAAACATCAACAGAAGAAAATGATCTAAAAAATCAACGTTATAACATTCATTAACACTTATGAACTAAAGTTTAATATAACTTTAACCTGTTTTCACTATCTATCTAGGTATAAATTGATGTAATTCTATGTAATTTTGCCACATTATATGAAGAAACTTATAACGCTCTTGCTATTGGTTTTTCTTGCAAAGATCAATGCTCAAATATATTCCGGGGAAGTATTCCTTAGAGACAATTCCATATTATATTTAAATCAGGTTTATGTAACAAACCTGAATACTCAGCGAACCGTTCTTACTGATTATAATGGTGATTTTAACATTCAGGCTAACCCTGGAGATGTTATACGTTTTACTTCAATCGTTACAGAAAGAAAAGATATCCGCCTTACCCCTCAGATGTTCGGCATTAAAAGCCTGATCGAGCTGAAAATTGCCTATCATGATATCCAGGAGGTTGTCATCAGCAGATTTAAACCTACAGGAAATTTACGATATGATGTTAATGCCTTAGCTAAGAAAGATAAAGCCCTTGAGCTGAAAAAAGTAATTGGGCTTCCGGAGCCTAAGGGAGATGGCAATCCGCCACAGCTTCCGGTAGCGGGACTTCGTGACGGTGGCTTAACATTTAGTCTTGAAAGCATTTACGATATTTTATCTGGAGAAAGAAAAAAGAAACAACGTTATGTTGCTTACGAGAACATGAATAATTCGGTGACTCAAATAAAGAACTATTTGGGTAAAGATTATTTCCTGAAATTTAAAATTCCTGAAAATTTAATTGATAACTTTTTACAATTTGTTTATTCTTCAGAGAATATACAACCTTATGTACAGGCAGGTAACTTTGAAGCTGTAAAAATTCCAATTGAAAAATATTTACCCATCTATCAAAGAAGGCTAAAGAACTCCCATCTGCAAGATATTGTAAAATAACATACAGTTATTGAGATATTTACAAAAAAATTGTATTTATATACAATATATTCTTAAATTTATCTCACGTACTAGTGTAAAATAAAAATTATATTGGTACGTTATCTTTTTAAAGACTAACTGACCTGAATACAAATTAAGGAGAGATACCATTTAACCTAATATTTGTCAGATGAAAAAGTTACTTCTATTCTTTAGTACACTATTATTTATTAGCCTTTCTGCTCAGAAAAGAGGAAAGGACTACACGAATATTCTAAAAAGTAAAAACATTTATGAGATCAATGCTTTTCTTAGAGATGCCCATCCGGATGATCCCCGTAGATCAGTTTTAAAACCTAAAGTAATGGATATGATGAGGGAGTACATCAAGAATGCTCACCCGGCAGATCAAAAAGTAAAAGAAATGCAGGAAATGCTTGCTTTGCTTAAAAGGAGGCCATCTACCAAGATCACTTTTGATGAAATGAATGCTATCATTAAACAAAAGCAGATCGCAAAATACAAAGCAGAATTAGCTGCCAAACAATCTTCAATCGTTTATACGCCCAGTAATGCACAAAATGCAATTGTAGTCAACACATCTTCAACAACGGTAGCAATTCCAGATGCTGAAGCAGAAGAATTCAATATGCTGATGGCAGTTTCTCCCACGGAACATAAGAACAGGACAGTACAGATCCTAAATTCATTGTTTGATAATGATCCTATGAGCAAAGAATGTATCGTGCTTATAGAAAACAAATCAGACTGTAACATGATCGTGAGAATGGAAGGTGTTGGTACTACAAAATACAGACTCGCTGTTCCGGCACATAATGAAAACTCCATAGTTGTACAAAAAGGAGATTATCTTTTTACAAGCATTGTTTGCGGAGCACAATATGCCTCTCAAAAAACGATTCAAAAACCGATTATGGTTGCACTGGGATCCTCGGAACCTAAAAATTAACCTTTTCTTTTTAAGAGCAAAAGGAGCCAGTTATGCATAAAAATCACTATTTTTGCCAGATTTTCATTTATAGTCATGGGTAAAAATAAAATAGCAAGATTCGAAGAAAACAAAATATTACCTAACGTCATTCAACCGACAAGGGAAGAAGTTTTAAGTGGTTTCGAACTTAAAGGAAATTGGAGAACTGATTTCTTTAAAAACAATAATCCTATTGTTCTTGAGTTAGGGTGTGGAAAGGGAGAATATTCTGTTGGTCTTGCAAAAGCATTCCCAGAAAAGAACTTTATAGGGATAGACATTAAAGGAGCAAGGTTCTGGTTCGGAGCTAAAGAGGCTGTTGAAAACAATATGCCTAATGTTGCTTTTTTAAGATCTCAGATTGAACTTGTAGATCACTTCTTTGCAGAAAATGAAGTGGATGAAATATGGATCACTTTCCCGGATCCTCAAATAAAATACAGACGTACAAAACACAGGCTGACTCATCCTGACTTTCTGGATCGGTATAAAAAATTCTTAAAACCAGGCGGAATCATTCATTTGAAAACAGATTCCGAATTTTTACATGGCTATACGTTAGGTTTTCTACAGGGAGCCGGCTATGAAATAATCACTGCCCATCACGACATTTACGGAGCTCCGGAGTATGATCCCGACACAAAATATTTAAGGGATATAAAAACATATTATGAAGCACTTTTTTCCGCAAAAGGAAAGACTATTACTTATATAAAGTTTAGAATAAGTTAAGTTTTATATGTACACACATTTGATGAAAACAACTATTCTGACTTTAATAGGATGCGAATAGATAGGGAAATAGAATTTTATAGATAAAAAGTAAAATCATACATTTACTGTTCAAAAATATATATGAAAAAGAAATTACTCTTACCTGGCATCATTCTCTCATTAATAATGATCAGCTGTAGTGTAAATTATAATAATTATCCAATCAGGAGAAATCCTTTTCCATCCACTTCTGCAACATCATCACGCGTAAGTACGGAACGTGAGTATAATGAATTAATGAAGACTTATAAGCCTGAAACAACTGAAGTATTAAATGACCTGTTAAATGACTCATCAGGGAGTACACAAACCTCTTTTTCTGTAGAGAATAAATCTCCTTGTAATATGGTCCTTACAATAAGCGGAAACAATTACTACAGAAAAATACCGATTGGAGCAAACAAAATAGGATACGTAATGCTTCCCAAAAATCAAAGTTATAAGCTTTCCGGGATGGTCTGCAACTCTGTATATCAATCGACAAAATTTATTACAAACTCCTACTCTATCACTTTATCCAACTAAAGTTTTTATATCATAAAAAAAGGCCACTAATTGTATTAGTGGCCTTTTATATAATAAAGAAAATCTTTAATTATTCTGCATCGAAATCAGCATCTGTATCAGCAGATACTTTTTCTCCTTCTTCTTTAGATTTTTCTTTGTCAGCTTTTCTCTGAGATTGACCTTCTCTGATAGAATCAGAAACAACATTTAAGATCATATCGATAGACTTAGAAGCATCATCATTTCCAGGAATAACGAAATCTACTTTTCTAGGATCAGAGTTGGTATCTACGATACCGAAAACTGGAATACCTAATTTTTTAGCTTCAGTTACAGCGATGTGCTCTCTTAAGATATCAACAACAAATATTGCAGAAGGAAGACGAACCATGTCAGAGATAGAACCTAAGTTCTTCTCAAGGTTAGCTCTTTGTCTGTCTACCTGAAGTCTCTCTTTTTTAGATAAAGTTTCGAACGTTCCATCTTTTTTCATTTTATCGATAGAGTTCATTTTCTTAACAGCCTTTCTGATTGTAACAAAGTTTGTTAACATTCCTCCTGGCCATCTTTCTGTAATATAAGGCATATTAAGTTCTGAAGCGTGCTTAGCAACAACTTCTTTTGCTTGCTTCTTAGTAGCTACAAAAAGAACTTTTTTACCTGCAGAAGTAAGTTTTTCTAAAGCGCTACAAGCTTCATCCAACTTTACTGCTGTTTTATGTAAGTCTACAATGTGAATACCATTTTTCTCCATAAAAATGTATGGAGCCATATTTGGATTCCACTTTCTAGTCATGTGACCGAAGTGTACACCAGCCTCTAAAAGGTCTTTTACATTTGCTTTTGCCATGTTTTCTGTTTTTGTTAGTTTACTTTCCGTCTTTTAAACAATCAACAACTTCTTTAGATGGGAGAAGCGTTTGGATGCTAAACGTAACGGGCAATTTAAAATTTAGATTAATAGATTTCAGATATAAGATACCAGATAAGAAAAAGTCTGAAATCTGATGTCTCCAATCTGATGTCTGAAAAAAATTAACGTTTTGAGAATTGGAATCTCTTTCTTGCTTTTTTCTGACCTGGCTTCTTTCTTTCCACCATTCTTGCGTCTCTTGTAAGTAAACCAGCTGGCTTTAATGCTAATCTGAACTCAGCGTTGATTTCGCATAAAGCTCTTGAAATACCTAATCTGATAGCTTCTGCTTGTCCTGTATTTCCACCACCGAAAACATTTACGGTAACGTCGTACTGACCAACAGTTTCAGAAAGGATAAATGGTTGATTTAACTTGTAAACCATTACGTCTGTAGAGAAATAATCTTTAGCATCTTTACCGTTTACTGTAATGTTACCAGTACCTGGCTTTACGTAAACTCTTGCCACAGAAGTCTTTCTTCTACCAATTTTATGAACTGTAGACATATTAATTATTTAAATTCGTTAATATTAATTGTTTTAGGCTGTTGAGCTTCATGCTTGTGCTCAGTTCCTTCATATAAGTAAAGGTTTTTGAACAAAGCAGAACCTAATCTGTTTTTAGGTAACATACCTTTTACAGACTTTTCTAATACTTTCAAAGAATCTTTCTTTTGAAGTTCAGCCGCAGTCATAGATTTTTGACCTCCTGGATATCCTGTATGCCAGATGTAAGTCTTATCTTCCCACTTGTTTCCGGAAAGCGTAATTTTCCCAGCATTCAAAACAATAACGTTATCACCACAATCTACGTGAGGTGTAAAGTTTGTTTTGTGCTTACCTCTCAAAATCTTTGCAACCTGAGAAGCTAGTCTTCCCAACGGTTGTCCTTCAGCGTCTACCACAACCCATTCTTTATTAGCAGTAGCTTTGTTCGCTGAAACAGTTTTGTAACTTAATGTATTCACACGTTTTAGTTAAAGATTAAACATAATTTTCCCTCTAAGGGTGTGCAAAGATACAAATTAAATTTGTAATGGAAAAACATATTTGATTTAATATGCAGGTTATGGGTTTAGCTTAAACGATTCGACAGATTTCATCTATGGAAAATATTCTTGGCACAGATATTGCAAAATCATATTCGATGAAAAAAAAGTTTTAGAAGATTCTAAAAACACAGGTGATAAAGTAAAGAGTTTAGTCACTAAACTCTTACTTTATTAACTTTTATTCAAAGATACCCCATTATTATTATCAATTAACTATCCGTGAAATTATATTTTACATTAATTTGATGTAAAAAATTATTTTTCACTCTCGAAATAATTATATTTGCCGCAAAGCCTTAATAGTCATGAGTCACGGAAAAATAAGAGAAGAAAAAAACTGCCTCAACTGCGGACACCTTGTAGAAGAGAGATTCTGCCCACACTGTGGACAGGAAAATACAGAACCGAGACAACCCTTCTATTTTCTTTTCACCCATTTCATTGAAGATTTTACTCATTATGATGGACAATTTTGGAAAACGATAAAGTACCTGCTATTCCAGCCGGGAAAATTAACCAAAGAATATCTATCCGGAAAAAGACAAATTTACGTGGCCCCTGTAAAGCTTTACATATTTGTGAGTTTTATAACTTTTTTCGTCCCTACCCTTTTCCCCCAGCCAGAAAATACAGATGATGAAGCAACTGAAAAACATTCCATACAAAAAGAAAAAGAGCAGAAAAAAGAACTGACTGCAAAAATAATTGATAGTGTAAAATCCGGAATGCTTGCAGAAGGGTATAATAAAAATGACAGCATTGTACATAAAAGCATATCCAAAATAAAAAAAATTGAGGATCTTATTGACAAAAAAGAAGTGCTAAGTTCTGAAAAAGACCAATTTGCAATATTAGGAGCGACATCAATGAAACAATATGATTCGCTAAGCAAAAAAGGAGGAGGGAATTATAAATCTTTAAGACCTTTTGCTAAAAAAATATTCCATTTACAGGACAGAGGTTTGAAAAGAAAAGAAATAATAGGCCGTTTTGTAGATACATTCATCCACTCTTTCCCAAAAGCCCTTTTTCTTTACTTACCTATATTTGCATTCTTTCTATGGGTATTTCACAATAAGAAAAAATGGTGGTATTTTGATCATGGAATATTTACCCTTCATTACTTTTCTTTTCTCTTATTAACTACCCTGATCTTCATTCTCACCAACCATCTTACAGCAATACTGCCCAACTATACCCCTATCAAAATTATTTTTGGATTATTCTATTGTGCTTTATTCTTTTATACCTCAGCCTATTTCTTTATTGCCCACCACAGGCTTTATGAAAACAGCAAGAGGAAAAGCATATTAAAAGGTTCATTGCTATTTATCATCAACTGTATCGGATTACTCTTTATGCTAATGATATTAAGCTACATCAGTTTTATAACGATGCATTAATTACGTAAAGACTTACTGCCTCTAAAACTCGCAATTAAATAATAAGCAACAAATACAGTAGAAAATTTAAGAATAGAAGGAATCGCAAGTTTCAAATCAAAAAGAACAGATCCCACCAACACCAAAACAGCCATTGCCGCGAAAGACAATCCCAACTTTTGAGGCAGTGAAAAATTAGGCGTATCTAAATAATAAGCCAATCCCCACGCAAAACCAAAAGCAACAGCATAATATAGGTCTAGCCCGATATTCTGACTGCTTAAGAAGAAATAGTTAATAAGAAAACTGATCACAGTTCCTATCGCAAAATAAATCGAAGCTTTCTGCATATAATAATATATGATGCAAAAGTAATTAATTTACCTATTATTTCCGTGCAGAATGCAAAGGAAATGGAGAACCTTAATTTCGGCAAAAACACCTAAACACTTGAATTAAAGGAATATAAAGTTCAATATTATGTTCTGTATTATTGTTATATTTGGAAATTCAGAAATTTTCTAGATTTTTTATGGAAACCCAAAAATATACCCCTAAAAACAAAGTTAGAATTGTAACAGCAGCGTCATTATTTGACGGACATGATGCGGCAATTAATATTATGCGTCGTGTTATTCAGGGAACCGGCTGCGAAGTCATTCACCTTGGACATGACAAATCAGCTGAAGAAGTTGTAAATACTGCCATCCAAGAAGATGCAAATGCTATAGCTTTAACCTCTTATCAGGGAGGACACAATGAATATTTTAAATATATTTATGACCTTCTGAGAGAAAAAAATTCGCCACAAATCAAAATCTTCGGAGGAGGAGGAGGAGTAATCCTGCCGGAAGAAATCCAAGATCTTATGTCTTACGGAATCGACAGAATTTATTCCCCGGATGATGGAAGAGAGCTTGGCCTTCAGGGAATGATTGATGATCTGGTTAACAGATCAGATTTTGCCACAGGAAAAGATGTAACAGCACAGGATCTGGACTCTATCAATTTCGAAAATTCAACCAGCATTGCTAAAATTATCTCTGCTGTTGAAAACTTCTCTGATGAAAAACCGGAGCTTGTTAAAGCTATCGATGAAAAAGCAAAAGATCTAAATATTCCCATTATTGGTATTACAGGTACCGGTGGTGCCGGTAAGTCCTCATTGACTGACGAATTGGTAAGACGTTTTCTGCGTTCCAATACAGATAAGAAAATAGCGATTATATCTATTGACCCATCTAAAAAGAAAACAGGAGGAGCATTACTTGGAGACAGAATCCGTATGAATGCGATCAATGATCCCAGAGTTTATATGCGGTCCATGGCAACCAGAGAAAACAATGTATCCGTTTCTCCATTTATTCATTCCGCTTTGAATGTTTTAAAACTTGCCCACCCGGATGTTATTATCCTTGAAACTTCCGGTATCGGACAATCAGGCTCTGAAGTTTCAGACTTTGCAGATGTTTCCATGTATGTAATGACTCCTGAATACGGAGCATCTACACAGCTGGAAAAGATAGACATGCTTGATTATGCAGATCTTGTAGCTCTAAACAAATCGGATAAACGTGGCGCATTGGATGCTTTACAGGCCGTGAGAAAACAGTTCCAGAGAAACCATCTTTTATGGGAGAGCCCATTGGATGACATGCCGGTATATGCTACAAAGGCTTCACAGTTTAACGATCACGGTACTACAGAACTATACAACAGATTAATTTCTAAAGTTAACGACAAATTTTCGGGGCTAAACCTCAATACTTTCGTTGAGCAGGAAATCACAGATGAAGTGACCATAATTCCACCTAAAAGAGTTCGTTATTTATCAGAGATCGTGGAAAACAATAAGCAGTATGATGTAAACATTGAAAAGCAGGCTGAGCTTGCCAGAAAAATGTATCATATTGATGGTGTGAAAAAAATTATCTCTAACGAAACTTTAGATGCCGAATACCAAAAGGCAGAAAAGGACCTCCAGCAGGAGAATATTGATTTCCTTAAAAACTGGGATGATACCAAAAAAGCATTTCATCAGGAATTCTATTCTTATTTTGTTCGTGGAAAAGAAATTAAGGTAGAAACCTCAACAGAATCCCTGTCTCATCTGAAGATCCCTAAAATTGCATTACCAAAATATAATGACTGGGGAGATCTTATTTTATGGAAAGGTAAAGAGAATCTTCCGGGAAGCTTCCCTTTCACTGCCGGAATTTATCCCTTCAAAAGAACCGGAGAGGATCCTACAAGGATGTTTGCGGGAGAAGGTGGCCCGGAAAGAACGAACAGAAGATTCCATTACGTTTCTGCGGAAATGCCTGCTAAGCGTTTATCTACAGCTTTTGATTCAGTAACATTATATGGCCAGGATCCTGCCTTACCCCCAGATATCTATGGTAAAATCGGAAACGCAGGAGTTTCTATTGCGACACTGGATGATGCTAAAAAATTGTATTCCGGCTTCGACCTTATTAATGCAATGACTTCGGTTTCTATGACCATCAACGGACCTGCTCCTATGTTGCTTGCCTTTTTTATGAATGCAGCGATAGACCAGAATGTTGAAAAATATATTGCGGAGCATAAACTTGAAGATAAAGTAGAAGCTGTCCTTAAAGCCAAGTTCGATGACAAAGGATTGCAAAGGCCCCATTATAATGGAGAGCTTCCTCCTTCCAACAATGGATTAGGACTAAAATTACTGGGAATTACCGGAGATGAAATTATTCCTAAAGAAGAATATGAAAAAATTAAAGCTCATACGATTGCCACTGTAAGAGGTACTGTACAGGCCGATATATTAAAAGAAGATCAGGCACAAAATACCTGTATCTTCTCTACGGAATTTGCTTTGAGATTAATGGGCGACGTTCAGGAGTACTTTATAAAAGAAAAAGTAAGAAACTTCTATTCTGTTTCCATTTCCGGGTATCATATTGCTGAAGCCGGGGCGAATCCAGTTTCCCAGTTAGCATTTACATTAGCTAATGGTTTCACATATGTAGAATATTATTTAAGCCGAGGAATGGACATCAATGATTTTGCTCCTAACCTTTCATTCTTCTTTTCAAATGGTATTGATCCCGAATATTCAGTGATCGGGCGTGTTGCAAGGAGAATCTGGGCAAAAGCCATGAAAATAAAATATGGAGCAGATGAAAGAAGTCAGATGCTGAAGTATCACATTCAGACTTCCGGACGTTCACTGCATGCGCAGGAAATTGATTTCAATGACATCAGAACAACTCTTCAGGCTTTATATGCCATTTATGACAACTGTAATTCACTTCATACGAATGCTTACGATGAGGCCATTACAACTCCTACAGAGCAATCCGTTAGAAGAGCAATGGCTATCCAGCTGATCATTAATAAAGAGCTTGGTCTGGCGAAAAATGAAAATCCGCTTCAGGGTTCATTCATCATTGAAGAATTAACGGATCTGGTTGAAGAAGCCGTGTATGCAGAATTCGACCGGATTACAGAAAGAGGAGGTGTACTTGGGGCGATGGAAACCATGTATCAACGTTCAAAAATCCAGGAAGAATCCATGCATTACGAATGGCTGAAGCATACCGGAGAATATCCTATAATCGGAGTAAATACATTCCTGGGTAAAGATGGCTCACCAACTGTTCGTCCGGGAGAAGTTATTCGATCTACTGAAGAAGAAAAGCAGGTTCAGATTGAAACACTTCACAATTTCCAACAAGCCAATCTTGATAAATCTGAGGCAGCTTTAAAAGAATTACAATATGCAGCTATTAATCAGCAAAACCTCTTTGCTGTTATGATGGATGCTGTAAAATATTGCTCTCTTGGACAAATTACTAATGCTTTATTTGAAGTAGGAGGTAAATACAGACGTAATATGTAATCAATATTATATTATGAATAAAAAACCGCAGGATTTCTGCGGTTTTTTATTTGAATTGTATCTGATAAGACTTCTATTTTTTATTGAAATCTCCGGCGAAAACAGAGATAATATTATTCTCAGAAAGATATTTTTTCAAAGCAGCATTCACTTCGGATAATTTCAGGTTCTGAATTTTTGTATTTTGTTCATCAAATTTATCCAATGAAACTCCAAAAAGAAGCTGAGTATTTACAAGGTTAACCAATGTTCCATCAGAGCCTAAACTGGTTTTCCTTTCATTAGCATAACTTTTTTTATTGGAATCAAGTTCTTCCTGCGTAAAACCTGAAGCTAATGCTTTGTTAATTTCCTCTTTAATAGCAGCTTCTACAGCATTTCTTTTTGTAGGATTTAAAAAAGCATAATAATTCCATGAAGCAACATCATTTGAAACAGGAACATCCAGATATGAACCAACTCCATATGAAATCCCTTCTTTTTCACGCAACCTCATTGGTAATCTTGCAGAAAGGAATCCTCCACTTCCTAAAATTTCATTTGCCATCACTAAAGCCGGGTAATCAGGATGATCCTGCGACATCTTGAAGCTTGAAGTTCCAAGGGCAACTGCATTTTCTTTATCTGGAGTTATGATATTTTTATCTTGTTTTTTAGTTTCAAAGAATGTTGGTTTTACCTCTACAAATTTTGATTTAGCAGTAAATTTTCCAAATGTTTTCTCTAATTCAGAAGAAGCAATTTTTGGATCAATATTCCCGATTACAGTACCTACGCCATTGGATGCTCCCATAATATTCTGATAGAAATCAACAATCTGGGCTTTAGTTACTTTTTTATTTTCATCAATTTGCTCCTGTAGGGAAGCTACATAGAAGATACTCGTTTTAGGGTATGGGGATGCCAGTCTCTGTAACTCATTACCTGCAATAGCTTGAGGATCCTTTAATTGTCCTTCCAACTGAGTATTTACTTCAGTAATAGTTTTAGCAATTTCGTTTTCCGGGAAAGTAGAATTTGTCAGTATATCCTGTACGATGGCCATTACTTTTGAATAATACTGTTTGTAAGTATTCACTCCAATGATTAAATTCTGGTCATATACGTAAGCATACACAGAAGATTTCATTTGATCTAATTCATCTTTTATTTGCTCTTTTGTTCTGGTTTTGGTTCCCGATTTCAATAAAGAAGCAGTAATATTTCCAATAGCTTCTTTGCCTTGTAGGTCTTTTTCATTTCCGATTCTTAAACGGAAATTCGCTTGAATTTTTTCTCCTTTAAGCTCTTTATTGATAAGCCCATACTTCATCCCATTAGACAACTTTCCTTCAGTAAGGTTTTTCTTAATATTTGCAATCGAAGCTTCGAAAGGGGCTGGTTCTTTCTCCAAAGCTCTTCCTTTGTAATCTTTTACCAGATCTGCAATCTGGTTATCCCTGAATTCTGTAGGGAATACCCTTTCTTCATTAGGAGAAGGCCGGAAAACACCCATCGTACGGTTGTTGTTTTTAAAATATTTTTGAGCAACCTTGCTGATATCTTCCAGTTTTAGATTTTCTACATGATCACGGTACAGAAAATTTAATTTATAGTTTCCTGCTCCGATAATTTCGGTAAGATTAATTGCAAAATTAATGGTATTATTTTTCTGGTTTTCGATGTCTTTAATCAGTTTCGCTTTCGCTCTTTTAAGATCATCCTGAGTAAATTGAATGGAAGAGATTTTATCAAGTTCTGCCCTTACGAGTTTGGTGGTTTCGTCTAAGTTCTTATCTTTTGGAACATCAAAATTAAAATACACCATCCCCGGATCTCTTAAAACAGGGCTGAATGTCCAGACTCCGGAAACCTTCTGAGTTTCTACCAGAGTTTTATACAAATATCCGGAAGGATTTGAGGTAAGGATCTCATAAAGTGCAGATAAGGCAGCATAATCTTTATCTGCATAGGCAGAAGTATGATAACCTGCAGCTATAATCTGCTGATCATTATTTCTCTTGATTTCAAAATACTTTTCTCCGTTCTGAGCTGGCTCTACGGTATAAGTTCCTCCTAATTCACGTGAAGGTTTTTTAATTACTGAAAAATAATCAGAAATATATTTCAATGCGCTTTTCTCATCAAATTTTCCTGCAACAATAAGAGTTGCATTATCCGGTTGGTAATATTTCTCATAGAATTTTCTTAAGGTCGGAGCTTTTACACGCTCAATATCTTCCTTACTGCCAATTGTACTGTTCCCGTAATTGTGCCAAACGTATCCATTAGAAAATACATTTTGCATCATCACTCTTGTAGGATTATTCTCTCCAATTTCGAATTCGTTTCTAACCACTGAAAACTCTTTATCCAGATCACTCTGTAAAATCGTAGCATTGATCATTCTGTCCGCTTCCATCTGTAAAGACCATTTCAGGTTTTCTTCATTGGATGGGAAAATTTCATAATAATTTGTTCTATCATACCAGGTTGTCCCATTAGCCTGCCCACCTTTATCAGAAAGCTGCTTTTTAATATCTCCAAGGTTTTTGGTACTCTTGAACAACATATGCTCAAGCAAATGTGCCATTCCTTTTTCACCATATCCTTCATCTTTTGATCCTACATTATACACAATATTCACAACCATATTGCTTTGGGAAGGATCAGGAATCAAAAGAACTTTCATCCCATTATTAAGAGTATACTCTTTAATACCTTCCGTATTGCCAATAAATTTAGGAGTCTCGGTACTCTGTGAAAAGACAGGATTAATAGTTCCTGTAAAAAATAGGACAGCTGTCCCCAGTAGTAAGTTTTTCATAGTATTTAATAAATTTCGTTCTTAAATTTAATAAGTTTTTCTCATCATTGATTGAAATATTTATACGAATAAAAAATCTATTAAATCTCAGGCAGATTCTTTATTTTCGCAAATAAAACATCATCATTATATTCATTGTCATGAAAATATACATCAACAAAATCAGCATTCTTTCAATGCTATTGTTCTCTATCTTTCTATTTTCTCAAAAACGCACAGAAGATTTCTCAATCAGTTTTCCTGATCAAAAACTGGAGAAAAGCTATTATAAAACCATTAAGCTTATTGACATAAGGACAGATACCACTTCACTGGGGATTGTACAGAAAGGAGCATTCAACGCAAAGGCTAAGGTTGTTCCCGTAGTAAGCCTTGCCAATCAGTTTCAAAATCTTTTGAACCATATTAATGGAAGCAATGTAGAAGATGGCACCATCGTTATGTATCTTAAACAATTATACTTTGCAGAAGTAACAGGAGCGTTCAGTGAACATGGATATTGCTATTTTCAGGCATTTTTATTTGCAAAAAATGATGATGGAACCTACTCCTATCTTGACAAAATCGACTCTGTTATTGATCATTCCTCAATGGACGTTACCAAAGCAACGATGAAAAAAGGGAGTGAGATGGTGAGTAATTTTATCAGCAAAAATATTTCAAAAAAAGCAACCGCAACAGATCATTATACTCTGGAAGATGTAAAGAATTTTGATGCGATTGAAAAGCAAAAACTGAGTCTGTACAGCTCTGATCAACTCAAGGAAGGTTTATATAAAGATTATAATTCGTTTAAAAATCAGGAACCTGAAAAACAAATTGCCAATGCCAAATTTTATGGCAAATCTCCAAAGATCATTAAGGTATACGAAACTATTGATACAAAAGAAAAGGAGATCAAAAAAAATGACTATTATGCATTGGTATATCAAGGATCTCCTTATATCTATGTCCCGATGGAAAATGCTTTCTCAAAAGCTGAAAAGAAGGATGGTGATTTCTATTTTACCGGTAAAGTAAAAGGAAGCGCAAAAATGGGAGATGTGGTCACAGCGTCTATATTTTTTGGGATTGTCGGAGGCTTAATTGCTTCCAGTTCATCTTCTGCTTACCCATTTGAACTAAAGATTGACTACCTTAATGGTGCATTTATTCCGATTAAAGAAATCCAAAAATAGGCATCTGAAATAGTAATACATGAAACCCAAAGCCTTATTCAACTGGAGTAGCGGAAAAGATTCTGCCCTTGGATTATATAAAACCTTTAAAGAGGAAAAATTAGATATAATTGGTCTTCTTACCAGTATCAATCAGGAATATCAGCGGATTTCCATGCATGGGGTCCATGTTTCTCTATTGGAAGAACAAGCTTCAAGCATAGGACTTCCTTTAATTAAAATGGAACTTCCTAAAGAACCATCTATGGAACAATACCGCGACATCATGAACAAAACGATGACCGGTATAAAGTCCCGTGGAGTCACCCATTCCATATTTGGAGATATTTTTCTCGAAGATCTGCGAAAATACAGGGAAGACCAATTGAAATCCATCGGGATGGAAGCTGTTTTTCCACTTTGGAAAAAAGATACGAAAAAACTTATTCATGAATTTCTTGATCTGGGTTTTAAAACGATCGTAACCTGCGTCAATGAAACCTATTTAGATAAAAGTTTTGCAGGGAGGATTATTGATGAAAATTTCATCTCGGACTTACCTGAAAATGTAGACCCTTGCGGAGAAAATGGCGAGTTCCATACTTTTACTTTTGATGGTCCCATTTTTAAAACATCAATTCAGTTTGAAATTGGTGATATTGTAAAAAAAACCTATCCAAAACCAAATGCAGAGGATCATGAAAATGGTGATGAATATGTCTTTTGGTTTTGTGATCTGATCAAAAATAAAACGCTGTAGAACGATTGGTTCTACAGCGTTATTTTTTAGTTCAATGTCTTTGATATCTCCTTCATGAGATCAAAAACCATACTTATATCATTTTCATTGGTTCTCCAATTTACAAATGCAGCTCTGATCCCTTTATGCTGATTATAAAAAGTAGGCGTCATAAATACTTTTCCTGTACTATTTAATTTTTCTAAGAATTCATTAACCTTATCCTGATCAGCTTCATTTTTCAAAGTGAAACACACCGTATTCAGACGGACAGGTGCCAGAAGTTTAAAATCCGAACTGCTATCTATAAAATGACCAAGCTGTTTGGCCCATCTTATATTATTCTCAACTATTTCCTGATACCCTTGTTTTCCATAGGCCATTATTGAAAACCAGGCAGGTAAGGCTTTTAACCTTCTTGAGTTTTCAGGAAGGAAATTCAGATAACTGAAGTTTTCCAATGGATCCCCGAGATATGGAGCATTGGAATTCTGGAATGTCTCTACCTGTAATAACCTGTACTGATCTTTTACGAAAAACACTGCACTTTCGTAAGGAACGTTTAACCATTTATGGCAATCCACAGTAATACTGTCAGCCTGCTCCCAGCCTTCCAAAAGATGTTTGGTTTCATCTGAGCAAGCGGCAAATCCTCCAAATGCAGCATCAATATGCCACCAGAAGTTATGCTTTTTTTTAAGTTCAGCTATTGCCTTAAAATCATCAAAATCTACCGTATTCACAGTTCCACCACTGGAGATCAGGATAAATGGCTCCTCTTTTAATTCAATGATACGATTTTCTAGATCATCTATATTCATCGCTTCCCTATTCCCTTCTATTGTTTTAATTTTCACAATATTTCCGCTTCCTATCCCTAAAAGTGATAGTGATTTAAGGCTTGAAGAATGGGGTGTCGCGGTAAGCACTTTTATGGGTATCGAAATGCCGTCTTTTGCAATATCTTTTCCTTTTTCTCTTCCTAACCATTGTCTTGCTACTGCAAGACAGGTAAAATTAGACATTGTTGCTCCGGTTACAAAGCCACCGAGAAAATTTTTCGGCAGCCCCAAAAGATCGAGCATTAATTGTATGGTTTCCAGCTCTATAATCGCAGAAATACCTCCCTGCCCTTTTGTTGATTGGGTATTCTGGTCATAAACAGAAGCCAGCCAGTCTCCGGCAATAGAAGCAGGAGTGGAACCTCCTGTAACAAAGCCCCAATATCTGGGACCTGATGATCCAACCATAACCGGTTCAAATCTTTCATTAAAAACTTCCAACACCTTTTTTGTTCCATATCCGGACTCTGGTACTTTGTCTTCGGAAGCATATTCCTTTGAATCAACGGATGTTTTTCTATCGGGTAAAGCATCCAGATAAGCCAGCCCCTGCTTTTTTATAGTTTCTAATAAGTTGCCGATTTCCGACAAATCATTTTCAAGATGTTTTTCCATTTTTGAATTAATAATCTATTCAAAAATATTACTTTCTGTAATAATTTAGTTTATATAATTTACAGGTCTTTCATAATTTGGCAGAGCTTTTCCCTTGATTACAATAATTTAAAAATCGGTCCCGGAGCTCTCACATCATTTTTTCTATTTATTTGGCATGGTTTGCATCCTTTTTGATGCTGTAGCTTTAAATTAAAAAACAAATGCTGAAATTTTCCCACTTATTGTTCCCATTAATCATTTTTACACTCTCATTAACCGCATGCAAGAATTCGATGGAATCTATAAAAACGGTTGACAGGAATGCAATTGTAGACTCCACCATTACTGCCTTCGAGAAAAAACTTTTGGAAAAACAGATCGACTCTGTATTTTCACGATTTAATTTTAACGGAAGTATTGCTGTTTTCAAGGATTCTACCCAATTATATAAAAAAGAAAGCGGGCTCTCTAACTTTGAAAATAAAACAAAAATCAACGACAGTACTATTTTTGCCATCGGCTCTGTAAGTAAGCAATTTACGGCAGTTCTTGTTTTACTTGAAATGGAACAAAACAAGCTGAATATCGAAGATAAGGTTTCCAGATACCTCAAGGAATTTCAAACAAAAGAATACGAAAATATTACAATCCGTCAGCTTCTGAACCATACCTCCGGATTAAATACGCTGGGAGGTAAGCTTTTATTCAAAAGTGGATCGGGTTTTTTCTATTCCAATGATGGCTTTAATGCATTGGGAAAAATCGTTGAAAAAGTATCGGGAAACTCTTATGACAAAAACGTCCAGGAATTGTTTAAAAAGGCAGGAATGAAAAATTCTTCAACAGGAGATGTTTTTGAGGGAAAGAATTTCGCAAGTGCTTATATTGGAAATAAGAAGAATGCGGAAAGGGTTCCTAATATGCCGCGCAGATTGGGAGGAAAAGAAATTGGGATCCCTGCAGGTGGAATTCTTTCTACCATAGATGATTTACGCCGCTGGAATAACGCTCTATATGGTGGTAAAGTTTTGAAACCGGAAACCCTTCAGAAATTCATCTCTAAAAGTTCCGAAAGACATCATGATATTTTAGGAAAAATGGGTTACGGATATGGTATAATGCTCAATATAGGCGAACCGACAGCCTATTTCCACAGTGGCTATGTTATGGGTTCTCCTTCCCTAAACATTTATTACCCATACACTAAAACTTCAGTCATTATATTGTCTAATATTGCTGATGAGGCAAAGGGCAAAGCTTCAGTTTTCAGACCGCATATTGAGGTAAAAAAAATCACAGATGCTATTGAAAACACGGTTATCGACTTAAGACAACAAATGATAAGAACAAGTAATAATAAAAATGAATTGTAATGAAAAAATTATATTTCATTGCTATTTATCCTCCTCAACGGATCATTGATGAAATAAAACTCTTCAAAGAAGACTTTGCTTACCATTATCAAAATTCAAAAGCGGTTAAAAATGATGCTCATATCACCTTGTTACCTCCATTTTCAAGAGAGACAGAGCTTGAGAATGATATTATTGAAGCGTTTGAAAGAATAGATACTTCCCTATCTCCATTCGAAATCGTTCTCAATGGCTTTGGAAGTTTTCCGAATCCAAAAAATCCGGTGATCTTTGTACATCCTGAATACAATCCGGGTCTTATAGATATTTACCATCGTGTAAAAAAACAGTTTAGCTTTGGCAAAGGCTCCTTCAACCCTCATATGACCGTTGGATACAGAGATTTGAGCTTTGAAAATTACCTGAAAGCCTGGAAGGTGTATCAAAACAAACCTTACAAAAATAAATTTACCGTTGATAAAATTCTGCTTCTGAGATATGACGGAAAATGGGTACCCATCAGAGAAAAGAAACTACAATAAAAAATCGGCCACTGGGCCGATTCATAATTTTATGTATATTTTCGTTTACTTTTATTCTTTTACAATTTTTTGTGAAATGATCAGACCTTCATCTTCACTTACAGCTAAAGTATAGATTCCAGAAGGAATAGTACTGATATTAACAAAGATTGTAGAAGCATTTTTTATTTCAAATTTGACAGGAATCAATTTACCCGATCCATCATACAATGCTACTTTTACATTTTTTGAAAAGTCCTGGTTACCTTTGATGTAGAATTCATTCTCTGCCGGATTCGGATAGATTCCGAATCTTCTTTCTTCTGCTTTAATTTCAGACATCCTTAACGTTGAGGTCTTATTCAGTTTCCAGGTTACCGTGGCAAAATGAACCGTATTGTGACTGTTAACTTTTATTAAAGGACTGTTGTCGGTAACAGAGAAAATAAGGGTATTAAGACCGCTATTCAGTTGTGACGGAGAAACTGTTAAGGTATTACTCGTTGAAGAAAGAGCCGTTCCATTGAGAGTCCAGGAATTGACCAATGTATTAGGGATTGGCAAAACTTCATTTACAGTAAATGTTACGGCGGCATTACCATTCACATTGCTGCTGTTGGCTGGTGTATAAGAGTCAATCGGTGATACTAATGAATGTATTCTCTCAATAATGGCCTCTTTACAAACGGAACAAAACTGTCTGTCTAGATATCTCATTTCACAATTTTGATGTGGACGGTACCATGAAGGGCTTTCGGTATAAGGATACACTCCCACACTGTTTAATCCTAACCAGTTTTTCCATTTGATGGTTGATGTATTGGAGTTTTGTGTCTTGTTAGGTGATTCCCCTGTTCCTGCAAACCAATATTCATCCGCAAGCTTTCCAAAGGAATGCCCAAGTTCATGTACTACAATCTCATTTGAAGAGCCATTTAGCGACGCAAATGCATAAGCACCTCCGCATCCGCCATACTCTGTAGAGTTACCCAGAACGTACGTAATATCATAATCAGGAACATTAGCTGCGAGAACCTGCGCTACTTTATTTGTACTATTGCTGTAAATACAGCGGTGTACACCAAAGTCAAATGAAGAGCCCAGGTAATTATTGGGATTGGAAACAGGAATAACCGGCTCTGTAACATCCGTTGCTGTTCCAGGATGTTTTACACCTGTTTCTGTTGACACTACTTTTACAGCATACGCATTAAAATAATTTTTATATTCTGTATATGGGCTTTTCGTAAAGAGATAGTTAATCGTAGACTGTGCAGAATTCACAAAATTAGTTTGCTGAGCAGAAGTAAATCCATCACCCAATACTGCGATATTGATCCGGTTAGAGTTTGAACCGTTATTAAGCAGAGATACTGTCTGAAAGGTTTGTGAAAAGCACAATGAACTTACTAATAGGAGAAATAAAGTTTTTTTCATGGCTATAGTTTTTGGTTAAATAATAATTGATTTCCTGCATGGGTAACTTTTTCCACTTTCACGATCTGGATTTCTCCGGAATGAGGATAGCGCACACTGAATTCAGCATTATCCGAGGAAACTTTGTGTCTTCCGATTCCGTCTTTATCAAAACTTTCCAGATTCTGATTCAGAGGATCTTCCACCAGCTGTTTCACAATTTCTTTTCCGCTGGCATCAGTAAGTGATATAATAAAATCACCAAGACCTGCTGAATTTCTGTCAAAAGAAGGGATGGATTTCAACTTTCCTTCAGTAATTTTCTTTGATTCGAGGGTAATTTTTTCAGGACCGGATTTCGTTTTTTCTACCTTAAAAAACAGGTACACAATTTGATTTTTGTCTTGTTGACAATTAACATTCTCAGATGACCCCCCATATCTTAAGTCTTTCACTGTCAGAAAGCTATACAGCACAAAAGTCGGAAGAATTAAAAAGGTTAGTAAATTTTTCATAATCATTTTTTGATGAAGTTAAGAAGATTTCACCAAAATAAGATTTATTTTTACTGTTTTTTTTCTAAGGGAAAAAATTCAGAAAGTCATATCTTTGACGAAATGATTGCAGAAAAGATAATTTTAGGTATTGACCCGGGAACTGCCATAATGGGCTTTGGGATTATTTCCATTAAAAAAGGTCAGATGGAAATGGTTTCCATCCACGAGCTTATTTTGAAAAAATATCCCAACCATGAAACAAAGCTAAAATACATCTTTGATAAAACCTTAGCCTTAATTGATGAGTATCATCCGGACGAGGTTGCCCTGGAAGCTCCATTTTATGGAAAAAATGTTCAGAGTATGCTAAAACTTGGACGTGCACAAGGGGTAGCAATGGCAGCGAGCCTTCATCGAAATATTCCGATTACCGAATACTCACCTAAGAAAATAAAAATGGCTATTACAGGAAATGGGAATGCCAGCAAAGAACAGGTAGCAGGGATGCTTCAAAACCTTCTGAAGCTAAAAGAATTTCCAACAAAATATCTGGATGCTTCTGATGGTCTTGCCGTAGCTGTTTGTCATCATTTTAATTCAGGAACAATTGCTGATACAAAATCTTATTCCGGATGGGAAAGTTTTTTAAAGCAGAATCCTGACCGTTTAAAATAAGCGTTACTGTCTTTCATAAATATCTTCTATAGCAGTAACCTTTCCATAGATGATATCATTATAAAGAATGGAAAATCTGTTTTTCGAAATGATTCTAAATTGTTTATTTTCTTTTAGATCTGCATCCATATATGAGAATGAATTTTTATTAATCGTCACTAAATTTCTTGCTGACGAACTTATTATCTCACAGTTTTTTCCATTTGCATACTTTTTAATAAAAAAAATATTTCCATTTTCTTTTTCGAATAATAAAGTGGTCTTCTTTGTACATTCGTGAAGTGGATACATTTTACTTATCTCTCCATCTTTATAGGTTTCTTCAACTAATTTCCATTTTCCGATAAAGTAATATTGATCACTCTCCGGACTCTTTCTTTTTACTGCGGGAGATTGTGATTGACAACTTAGCATAAAACTACAGCATAATAAGAAAATTAATCTTTTCATTGTTTAGCATCTTTTAGTAAAAAAGGCCCTTTTTTTAAAGGGCCTTCTACTCTATTAGTTATTTATAAATTTCTTTGATTCTTTTTTATCACCGTAAGTGATAATGTATACTCCTTTCGGTAATGTTTGGTTGATTTGAACTTCATTCGTTTTAGAAGTACCTTTCTGCAATACTTTTCCACTCATGTCATAGATCTGGTAATCTCCAAAACTTACATTTTTACTTCCTATCAGTTGAAGTTTATTTTCTGATTTTGTATAAACAATTTTACTTTCCGAACTTCCTTTAACTTCAGATGTTCCTAATGCTTCTAAAATCTTAATTGCATAGTCCTCCATTTGCCCATATTGTAACTGAGAGCAAGGGGTAAGATCAGGAAGATTTACTGAATTATACGTCGCAGCATCCACTGCAATTCTCATCCTCAAATAAGTATTTTTCACAGCATTGGCAGGAGGAGTAATGGTGTTGGTAACGGTCATCCCTGTTCCGGTCAAATTGCCTGATAAATGATTTACGACCAATTCACTATCTTCAAAAGACCCATTGTTATTATAATCGATCCAGACTTTTGTTCTAAACTTTTCTGCCTGACTAAAAGTATATGCATAAGTTACTTTCAGCTCCGTTCCTGTAGTTGACGGTATTTCGGTATAGTATGCAGGCCTGATACAATTTGCAGAAGCAAAATCATCATAATATGAAGGAGTTGCTTCATCTGAATCGTAGCCATTAGTAGTACTGTTTATAGTTCCAAATTTAACGTTGGTAGCACCGATCGCAAAATTATTATTGGTAGGGTGCGCTGTACTTGGCGGATTACATTGGGCTGCAACTACAGAAACTGGCGAAGGAATAACAATCGACGGATCTTTACCCGCTGTAGAGTTAAGCAGATCTTTTCTATACTCCATCATTAACAAAATAGCCCGGTCTCTTTGTCCTTCCGTAAATTTACGGTTAGAATTAGTGTAATTCATAACATTATATTGAGTTCCGTCGTAGTTTTGTCCGGTACATGGATCAATAGCAGTATTGTTAGGAACAGCAACACCATACATGCTTCTAGATGGTGAAGTATCACATACTCTATCTCCTGTTGTTGCACAATCATTACTAGGAGGGCAACTTGATTGATCAGTATATGAAACTCCCTGAAATGTATGATAAAGTCCAAAAGCATGTCCAAGTTCATGAGTTAATGTCGTATCATTTTGATTTTTAATGGTTGCCACCTTCATAAAGCTTTCATAATCATAAGCATAAGAATCCGGGAATTTTGCGTATCCCATTAATCCATAAGATAATTGCTGCTGGCCATCAAAACCGATCACTACATAAATATTAAAGTATGAATTTTCCGGCCAATGGTGCGCTAACTCATTTTTAATCTGGCTATCGCTGGCTCCACTTGAACTTTGCATCTTAACTCCCCTTGTATCATAACCTGGAATAGTACTTCCATTATATCTTACAATACCGGTAGTAGGAGTACAGCTAGGTGATCTTTTAGCTAATACGAGCTTAAAAGGAATTACTGCTCCTCCAGTTGGTCCGGAACCTTCAGGGTAAAATCCATTGCCAAAAGTTGTAGCATACATACTATTAGCTCTGTCGATCCAGTCAATAATCTCCTGATCAGTAACATGTAAATTTGCATTAGCAGTTGCCTGAGATTCAATAACATGTACTACAACAGGGATTTCATAAACTTGTCCGGTATAAAGCCCATTCCACGAAGTGCTGGCACCAACTTTATTAAGATAAGACTGCTTATTCATGGAAGCTAATCTGGCTTCTACAATCTCCCTGTTTTTCTTTAGTTCAGGGTGTTTAGCATCCATTTGCGACATGATTTGATCAAAACCACAAATATTTTGCACATTTTGAGAAAATGCATTAACCCAAAGGATCAACGCAAAACATAGAACTATTCTCTTCATATTCAACTATTTTTTTAATTTATTCGATGCAAAACTATTATTTATTTTAACAAATTGACAAAATATATTGAAAAAACGTAAAGAATTTTATTATGTTAATATGTAAAAATCATAACTTATTGTCTAACAGTAATATAAATAAAACAAGTAAACATACTTGGTAAAACATAATACTATCTTTAGCATTGGTATGATTTTTAGTATTACTTTTGTATAAATTTTCAATAATGAAAAATCAACAACAAACTATAAATCAGGTGAATCATAAAATAAATTGGTTCCAGAAGTTTCTGATGGTATGCTCCGGAGGAAACATCCATATTTTAAGGAAAACACCAAGTGAATGGAATAAATTTTCGGGTATCGGAGGTATCGTTTTATTTACTGCAGTTTTCGCTACACTTTCCGCAGGTTATGCCATGTATACTGTATTTGATAATATATGGACATCTGTTGGTTTTGGAATTTTATGGGGATTAATGATATTTAACCTGGACCGTTACATTGTTTCCTCCATCAAAAAAACGGGAACATGGTGGAATCAGATACTCATGGCTATTCCACGTCTGGTTTTGGCTACTTTTTTAGGAATTATCATTTCAAAACCTTTAGAGCTTAAAATTTTTGAAAAGGAAGTCAATAAACAGCTGAACACGATCATCCAGCGAAATAAAAAGCAGCTTCAGGGTGAAATCACCGGCAGAATTCTTCAGCAAAGCGGCCCTTTTGAAACTGAGAAAAAACAAATATCAGAAAAGATTGCACAATACCAAAAGTCTTATGATTCGGCAGCTGTAGAGCTAGAAAAAGAAATCCTGGGAAAACAATCAGGCTTAACGAGTGGAAAAGTAGGTTTCGGATCTAATGCCAAAAGAAAACAGGAGCTTAAGGAGCAAAGACGTCAGGATCTTGAGAGTTACCAAAAACAAGTAGCTCCAAGGTTGGAATATCTGGATAAAGAAATTTCAAAAGTATACACTAATTTGGAAACCGAAAGAAAATCTACTGAAACCTTTGAGGATAAGTTCAATGGATTTGCCGCCCGTTTGCAGGCGCTGGATGAGTTAGGAAAAAATTCCGCAATCATAGGTTTAGCTGCAGCCTTTATTATGGGGCTTTTCATTTGTCTGGAAATTTCTCCGGTATTGGTTAAGTTAATTTCCCATGTTGGTCCCTATGATCATCTTTTGGAAAAAACAGAAAATGATTTTCGATTGTACTCCAAGGAAAAAATTGAAAAAGGCAATGCCCTTACCGACTATAGAATCGATGATTTTAAAGAGAATCTGAATAAATAATTTTAAATTATATCAAAAAAGACCTTTCATGTTTATGAAAGGTCTTTTTTATTTTAAAACGTTATATTCTGTCGTTACTCAAAAGTATTTTTGCCTTGGAGTTAAAGATGTAATTCTTATTAATTCTTTTCAAAGTGAAATCAAGTACTCTTAAAAAAGGTTAAATTTGCAAAATCTTAAAATACAAAAGAATAAAAAAACTCTACTTGAGTATATTGACTCTATGCACAATAACTATCAAATTATCACAAGAAATGATATAGCAAAAAGATATCAAATCCAATTCTCAGGATTTCCTAACTAGGCATTACAAGAAGCGCTAAATGAAGCAATCAGATTAGAACAGTTTAAATAAATTCAAAATGGAAGAGTATTTAGATAAGCATTTCATAATTAAATTTCTATTTCTCTTAATAGTAGGTATTGGCACTGTCGTAATTTCATATCTATTATCTAAAAGTTTTAAAAAAGAAAGTTTATTATCTACTCCTAATAATAATTTAAAAAGGATGACATACTGGCGTACTTTAGGGGGTATGCTCATCGGAAGTGTTATAGTATTAATATCCTTTTATTTGTTATTTGAAGATTTAACGAAAAATAAAGAGGAAAAAAACAACAAATTTGAACAAGTTCAGATCAAATAATTACATTGCCTTTAATTAAATGGTATTTTTTGCATAAAAAGTAAATTAAAGATACAGCTACTAGAAACTTAATTTCTCGGGGCTGTCATTATTTTTATTTTTATTTGTCTATTATAATGTGACAACAAGTTAAAATACCATTAACTAAAAATAATCCAGAGTGAAAAAAATAATATTATTTACCTTAATATATCATATTTTGTTATTTCTAATACCTCTTGTAATAATTTCTATTCTTGAAGGCTATGGAACCGAGACATATGCTTATATCTTTTATTTTAGTGTGAGGTACTTCTTTGTCGGATTTATTTTTGATGTCATAATACTAGCCCTTCTATATTATTTTAAAATCGGTAAATTAAAATGGGTGTTATTCTTTTTAAGTTCTATATGCATTGTATTAATAACGCTTTACACTTTATTGCAAATTAAATAACTATCATTTACATCAAGTAACACAGTTTATATAAAAATTTACTCAAAAAATAATAGCAGATTATAAACAGATCCAAGAAAATAAATTGTCTCGGATCTCTATTTTAAAATACCTTTCGAATATTTCAGTACACCCTAAAAATCATAATCCAACAGTTTTCTATATCCTTAAATAGGAATATTTTTTGCAGTTCCTATACCATGCCTTCCTCAGTTGTACATAGTTATGAATATTTTCCGGAAACTGAAATACTAAGAATTGTATATCAGTCGGGAGCAGTTTATGATTATTTGAAAGTACCCCAGATCATTGTTGATCAATTCAAAGCTTTTACTTCTAAAGGGACATTTCTTAATAAGGTTATCAAAAAGAAATTTAAGTATACCAGAATAAAATAACATTCTGCGTCTTATTTTAACAATAATTTAAGTCGTTATCGGCTATGAATTAATTTCTTATTCCTAATTTTAGTTTTTCATTCAAAGAATTTACAACCAATCACAAAAATATGATACTACAACAAGGAACCCCGGCACCGGATTTTGAGCTCCATGCCACACCCGACCAGAAACTAAAACGTTCTGATTTTTTAGGAAAGAACCTGATTTTAGTTTTTTATCCTGCAGACTGGAGTCCGGTTTGTGGTGATCAGGTGAGCCTATATAATGAAATGCTTTCCATTTTTCATAAATATAATGCAGATATCCTGGGTATTTCTGTTGACAGCGCCTGGTGCCATGATGCTTTCATGGAAAACAGAAAACTACACTTCCCCCTGTTGGCAGACTTCAACCCCAAGGGAGAAATTTCAAAAGCTTACGGCGTCTATAATGAAGATAACGGAACTTCACAAAGAGCACTATTTGTTATTGATCCTGACGGAATCATCCAGTGGAGCTACTTATCACCCGATGGAATTAATCCGGGAGCTGACGGAATCATTGATGCTTTAGAAAATTTAAAACAAAAATAATATTTATGTCTACTTTAAGAATTCCCATTGGTCCTAACGACCATGTTCAGGGAAATCCAGATACCGCGAAAATAGTTTTAGTAGAATATGGTGACTATCAATGTCCGTATTGTGGACACGCTTTTCCTTTAATAAGAAGATTTGTTCAGGAAAACAGTGATGATGTAGCATTTGTATTCAGGAACTTTCCTTTGACTGATGCCCATGAATATGCCATGGCAGCCGCAACAGTTGCCGAGGCAGCAGGAAAACAAGGAAAATTCTGGGAAATGCACGACCTCATCTATGATAATCAAAATATATTGAACGAAGCACTACTCAAAGAGTGTGTAAAAGTTCTGAAACTGGATGTGAATAAAATCGAAAATGAAATTAACACCGAAGAACTTCAGGCAAAGATTGAGGCTGACTTTGAAGGCGGTGTACGCAGTGGAGTAAACGGCACTCCATCTTTTTTCGTCAATGGACAAAAATGGGAAGATTATGACGGAACGTATGATTCATTCATTGACCTAGTTTCTTAGTTTAACTATACTATTTTCCGAATAGATTTTGGATAAAAGCCATATTGAGGAATATCATATATTTTCTTCACTGAAATGATCGCATAGAACAATTGATTTTTAAATTATTATTTTCCTTAGTAACTCTCTTTTTTTAAGAAATTCATTCAAATTGTGAAAAAAAAATTTACATTTGATACGTTGTACAAAACCTAAAACAATTAACTTATTATGAAAAATTCAAAAAAAATTTCAAGAGAAAGCTTGAAAACAATTAAGGGAGGATTTAAAATGTGTAATGCTGAGTTACCTAATTTCGGCTGTGGTGATGCAGAGCTTTTCTGCTGTGGACCTGGCGGTTGCAGAAGAATAGCAGATCTTCCACCAGGATCTTGTATTGCACAGTAATTTGTCCTTTTATTCAAAAATTATTTTATTTATTAAATTACAAATACGGCTGGCTCAATAATGAGCCAGCCGTATCTTTTTTATATTAATCTTATTATTACTACAATTATAAGGAATAATTAGGAGCTTCCTGTGTGATAATCACATCGTGCGGATGAGATTCTTTCAATCCACTTCCTGTGATCATGACCATTTTTGTATCTTTCTGTAAAGCCTCAATATCTTTTGCTCCACAGTAACCCATTCCTGCTCTAAGTCCACCGGTTAATTGGAAAATCACATCTTCCAGTTTTCCTTTATGGGGAACCCTACCTTCAATTCCTTCAGGAACGAATTTTTTAGCCTCACTCTGGAAATATCTTTCTTTTCCTCCTCTTTTCATTGCCGAAAGACTTCCCATTCCCTGGTAAGACTTGAACTTTCTACCCTGGAAAATAATTTCTTCTCCCGGAGCTTCATCAGTTCCTGCTAAAAGAGATCCAAGCATTACCGCTCCTGCCCCACTCGCAATAGCTTTTACAATATCCCCAGAAAGTTTAATTCCACCGTCAGCAATTACTGCTACATTTTTAGATTTAGCATAATCGTAGACATTATATATCGCAGATAATTGAGGAACCCCAACTCCTGCTACTACTCTGGTTGTACAGATTGAACCCGGGCCAACACCTACTTTAAGAACATTTGCTCCTGCTTTGATCAAATCTTTTGCAGCTTCAGCAGTTACAATATTTCCTCCCACGATATCCAGATCCGGATATGCTTTTCTGATCTCAGAAATCTTATCTAAAACTCCTTTGGAGTGTCCATGAGCCGAATCAATCGCTACAATATCAACACCTGCCTTTACGAGCGCTGCAATCCTGTCCATGGTATCTTCTCCTACTCCTACTCCGGCACCTACAATAAGGCGGCCATTCTGATCTTTATTCGCATTAGGATACTCCAATTGATTGTCGATATCTTTAATCGTAATCAATCCTACCAATTTATTGTCTTTGTCTACAATAGGAAGTTTTTCAACACGGTTCTTAAGAAGGATTTCTTTAGCCTTTTCAAGATTGGTGTTTTTATCGGAAGTGATCAGGTTTTCTTTCGTCATGATCTCCTCAACTTTCATATCAAGATTTTCCTGATACTTAACATCTCTGTTTGTGATGATCCCAATAAGAACATTATTTGGATCTACAACCGGTAAACCAGAAATTTTATATTTGGACATCATTTCTTTAGCCTGAGCTAAAGTATGATCTTTTGAAAGGGTAACTGGATCAGAGATCATTCCATTTTCAGAACGTTTCACACGGTTTACCTGTGCCGCCTGTTCTGCGATCGTCATATTTTTGTGAATGAAACCAAGTCCACCAACTCTTGCTAATGCAATAGCCAGATCACCTTCAGTAACTGTGTCCATCGCAGCAGATACTATCGGAACATTCAGGGTAATTTTATCGGTAAGTCTTGATTTTAATGATACCTGGTTAGGTAAAACTTCTGAATAAGAAGGGACTAGAAGAACGTCATCGAAAGTGATGGCTGTCTCTACAATTTTGTTATGAATAGACATCTTTACTTTCTTTGCAAAATTAGGCTATTTTAGTGAGATATGAAAATCCTTTTTAATAGTTTAAATAAAAATTAATAATCAATAAGTTAAATCAAAAAACCGCCCTTATATAAAAAGCGGTTTGTACAAAATAAAATGAGTTATATGAACTAAATATAATATATTTTTTATTTAGCCGTGAGCTGTCCCTTTTCGTCGACACTCTCTATATGCGTCTGGTTGTTTTTATCTACATAGATCTTAAGACGTATGCGTCCTTTATCATCCCGTATAAAAAGTCCTACATCGCCATTCGCTGTTTTTCCGGCGAAAAAACGCTCACTCCCCAATTTTCCTTCTTCTTTCAATTTGGCAAAAGCTTTCTTCAGCGCTATTGGGTCATTAAGCTTTTGTAAAGAATCATCAAACCTTATTACTTTTTCGAGCGGGAAATCATCCGGTCTGTCCCAAAGTTTGAGTCCGTATGATCTTTTTTTATCCGCCCCAATACCTTCACTATATTGAAGTTGCATGATCTGATCCGTTTTCCTCTGGTCTACAGAGTATACCATTCCTGAACCTTTTTCATCGGCATCATATACCAATCCTCCACATTCATCACCTAAAGAATTAAAGAAAATCAGTCCGGCTTCCCTTTCTCTTGCTTTAAGAGGTTTGTTATTCAGTAATCCTGGATGCTGTCGTTTTTTATTACTGATTACCATTTTGAGTGTTCCGTCTTTTTCGACAATATTAATTCTTTCAACATCAATTTCTTCGAACCTCTGGTGATCATTGCTGCTTTTAAAAGCCAAAAAAAACAAAAGAACAAAAGCTACTGTAAGCGATGCTGCATATATCTTCAGCATGCGCACTTCTCTGATTAATTTTTCCATGTAAATAATTTATTGTTAAAAATAAATTATTTATCTGAAGCTGAATTAATGAATTTTGAAATATCATCCGGAGTAAAATTCCCCTTTACACCCACGAATACCAATTCTCTATCTGAATTTACCGTGATCAGCATATTTTTTATGGTTTCCCCGGATTGCTTTACACGAACATTTACATTATCTCCATTATGTTTTATGGTCGCCCAGTCTTCATAATTGTTATTATTAAGATATCTTGCATAATCTGCTAACATCTCCTGATCTCCGTTTTCTACCGTCAATACTTTTATTTTTGATATTTTCTTTACCAACTGAGCGGTAGCCTCACCATCCTCTTCTTCTTTTAATGCTTTTCTGATAAAAGGTTTTGCCAGGAACATGGGTACATTGACGCTTTCAAACTTTGCTCCTTTAAAATCATAGCCTGAGTCCGAAAAGAATTCCATATTAGGTTTGTGTGACACTACACAAGACTGAAGCAAAAATACCGTGCAAGCTGCAAGCAAAATGGTTCGTAAGTTTTTCATGGTCATCAGGTTTAGTTTATGGATCTCAGACTTCCACCGGAAACCTTACTGATATTGGAATCAATTCTCGGATTTCCTTTATATTTAATGGATCCTCCGGAAGATGCTTTAGCCTTAAGCTTATCCGTTACATTGATGGTAAGACTGGATCCGGATGTAGATTCCACTTCCAATTCACTTAATCTTAAGTTTTCTGCTTTACAAGATGCACCACTGCTTATATCAATAACTCCGGAAGTTGCCTGCCCTTCAAGTATGGTATCTGACCCACTTGAAGCTTTAACAACGACGGACGAAGTATTAAGACTTATTTTTATACTGGCTCCTGAAGTAGAACTCACGTCTGTGGTACCAGAAACATTAAATTTTCCTTTGATTGTAGATCCTGATGAAGCATCAATATCCATACGGTTCTCCTTTACCGGATTTACTGCTGTAAAGTTTGCTCCGGAAGATGCTTTCACACTACTCATTCTTGGAGAAGAAACATTTACACTTAAGTTTTTAAATCTGACATTTCGTTCGCCCTTATTGTCAACATAAACTTTTAAAATACCATTCTCTACTTTGGTGATTACATATTGAAGCTTATCCGCATCTGCAATAACCTTTACACTTGTCGGGCTTTCCTGCTTATAAACGAGATTTACTCCCGTGCTCACCTGAATTCCTGAGAACTCACCCACATTTCTTGCTTCACCATTAAGGTATGAAGTACTACTCTCTGAAGTAAAGCTGCTTCGTGTAGTATTGGTACTCGAGCTTACTTTTGTTTCACTGGATTTTATAATCTTACTGAGATCATCCATTGATAGTTTCCCATCCAGCATTACTAAAACATTCCCGCCATCACCACTGTCAATACTCAACAGGACATCATCCAATATTCCTTCTTTTGCTCCTGAAGATAGAAATTTTATTTTGCTTTCCTTACTATTCACGCTCATCACTTCGCTATAGTTCAGGTTATTTAAATAGGTAGAAATATCTTTATTGATCTGGGAGATATTACTTTGTATTTTTTTACCTCCCGGAGAGTTTACGTTTTCAGGGCTCTCTGTAATCAGAATCTTTAATCCATTAATCTTTGTCAATAATGGTTTGATCTGATCCAGCTGAGAATCATCGATATTCAGGCTGCTAAGCATCCCAAACATGGGTTTTGCAATTTTAATAGAAGTTACACCTTCTACCTGCTGGTATTTTTCAAAAAGTTTATCGAATTTGTCATCCTGCCCATATACTGTAAAGAAGTGGGAGAAGGCAAGTGCGAATATTATCAATATTTTTTTCATGAGTCAATTTTTAATTTTAAGCTGATAATTAATACCTGATCAGGGAGTAATCTCTTTTTTTGTTAATAGTTATCATCCATTACTTTTGGCTGTACTAACTTTTCGCTAACATTATTTGCAAATATTTGAAATGAATATTTAGTCACATTAATAGCCTCTTCAACATTATCGATCCTTTTTCCGTTTACAATAACATAATTGTTATTGTAGCCTGTAGAATCTTTCGAAGCAACATTCAATTTTCTATAAGAAGAATTATCTGTAAATTTTGGTCTTACTTCTTTTTTCAGTCTTCCTCTTTTAGGAAGAATCTCATCCAGAACATCTTTTTCCGCAACTGTGTTTCTCTGAAAGACAGAATCACTTTTTATTGCTGCAATACTGTCTGCACTGTTTACAGCGACCTGCCGTTCTGGTTCATGATTTTCTTCAATGAAATCCTGCTTTTGTTGCTTGATCTGGTTTTCTACCAATTTTGACTGGTCTGCTACCGGAACATTTTGGTAGTAATTGAAGATCAATCCTGCACTTACAAGCAATACTACACTTGCAGCCATCCAGAACCATTTGGGAAAAGAAGGTTTTTTCTTTTCCAGAGGAATGATCTTATGATCATCATTATCTATACCTTCTGCTTTTTGAAGAAAATCTTCAAAATCCCAATCCATCTTTTCTTCCTTCATATCACGGAAGATTTCGTCGTACTTATCTTGAAATTGATCGTTGTTCATAATTCATCAGTTGTGAGATTTGTTCTTTTACTTTTTGTCTTGCACGCATAAGATTTACTCTTACTGCATTTTCCTCCATTTCCAGCATCTCTGAAATTTCAGATACTTCATATTCCTCTACATCTTTCAAATGGATAACCATCTTTTGTTTTTCAGGAAGTTCATTAATAAATCCTATAATATGTTCTTTAAGGTTATTAATATCCATACTGTAAAGTTCCGACCGGTGAATCTGCATATCTGCAAAACCAGCCTTCACATCATGATGCTTCAATCTGTTAAGGCATTCATTCCGAACGGATTTTAATGCATATGATTTTAAATTTCCGAATTGCTCCAGTTCTTCTCTTTTCTGCCAAAACTTTACCATAAGATCCTGCACCACATCTTCTGCTTCATCACTGCTCATGACAAACCTCTTCGCAAAACGATACATCTCGTTTTTGAGAATAAACACCGTATTCTTAAAGGTCTCTTGGGTCATAAGTTTTGTTTCTATGAGTAAGACAATCAAAAATTAAATTCTATTACATCACAAAATAAAAAAACTTCAAAAAAATGAAGTTTTTTTTATAATCAGGGTTAATAGCTGTCAAAAATATATTTTAAAATCCTCTTATCTTCGTCTGTGAGAGCCACTTTTCTTCTGGCCATTGCTCTTTCTGCCACTTCGTAAGCTTTATCCAATTTAAATCGTTCATCTCCCTTAAATCCACCCCAGGAAAAATTCTCTATGAGATTAGGAGGAAAACCTTCTTTAAAAATATTGGAAGCAACACCAATTACAGTTCCTGTATTCAGCTGGGTATTGATTGCTGTCTTGGAATGATCTCCCATGATCAGCCCGGCAAACTGTAATCCTGTATCTTCAAATGCCTTCGTCCTGTAGCTCCAGAATTTTACTGTTCCGTAGTTATTTTTCATATTTGACGAATTGGTATCCGCTCCGAAATTACACCACTCCCCGATTACCGAATTTCCGACAAATCCTTCATGACCTTTACTGGAATACCCGAATACAATAATATTATTAACCTCTCCTCCTATTTTACACTGAGGTCCAATGGTGGTTGCACCATAAATTTTTGCCCCCAGATTAAATTTAGAATCGTCACAAAGGACAATAGGACCACGAAGATGGCAGCCTTCCATTATTTCCGTATTCTTTCCGATATAAATCTTTCCGGTTTTTGTATTGAGTGTTGAGAATTCTATCTGTGCCCCTTCTTCAATAAATAAATCTTTTTTATCTCCTAAGAATCCATTGGTGGAGGAAAGTTCCTGAGAGGTTCTTCCTTTGGTAAGGAGATCAAAGTCAAAATCAATCGCCTTATGATTATAGGTAAACAGGTCTTTAGGTTTTTTAAAGAAAACAAGTTCTTCTTTGATATCAGTCATTTTTTCAATCTGATTCAGGGAAAACCCTTTCATATTGATTTTTGCCGCAATCAATTCGTCTTCGTATACTAAAGCTTCACCTTGCTTAAGGTCTTTTATTTGTTGCAGGACCTGCTCAGTAGGTAGAAAATTAGTAACGAGAAAAAGACTTTCTTTTTCTTCCGGGTTTTTAAATTTTTCCTGAAGGTAATTTTCTGTGAAATAGGAAACTTCAGAGTTTTCCAATAATTTCTGCCATCTCTCTGAAAATGTCAGGATTCCGCAACGCATTTCTGCAATGGGGCGGGTAAAAGTAAGGGGAAGAAAGTCTTCCCAATATTGTGCATCTGAAAATACTAATTGCATTTTTAAGAAGTTAGAGGTTAGAAGTTAGAAATCAAAGGCTTGAAACTGGAAGTAATACCGTACTTGTGGTGGTGTTATTTTCCGGATATGAGCTCCTTATTTCTACTCAGAACAAAAATACAAAAACATATGAGAAATTAGAAAAGGTATTTCGGGGATGCGGGATCCGAGGTATGAAGTGCGAGCGTAAATGCTGATCTTATCTTTTAATAAATGACCGCTGCAATTTCGGTAGAAATCTGTTTTTTTAATGATCAAAGTGAGCATTATTAGTTACTTACTATATATTATATTTTAGACCTCTGATCTTCTCAGATTCATACAGATTTTTGCATTTGTTTCATGAACCCTTGTAGACTTTTGTAAAAATATGATTGTGAATTTATAATATTGACAACTGTTCATCATTTATCAATTATCATTAAAACCTAGCCCCGATAGAAGCGGATACCCCGCAACAAGTATTGGATTTGCCCTGGCGTGAGGAGTAAGAGTGGATAGCGGGAAAAAGCTCCTAAAAAGAATCTCACCTCAAAAAAAAGTCTTCCAAAATTTTGGAAGACCTTAATATCTTTAAATGTCAAAAAATTACTTAGCGAATTTTTTGTATTTGTTCATAAATTTATCTACTCTACCAGCAGTATCTACTAACTTTACTTTACCAGTGTAGAAAGGGTGAGAAGTAGAAGAGATTTCCATTTTGATCAAAGGGTACTCTTGTCCTTCATACTCGATAGTGTCTTTTGTTTCTGCAGTAGACTTGCAAAGAAACACCTCGTCGTTACTCATATCTTTGAAAACAACAAGTCTATAATTTTCTGGGTGAATTCCGTTTTTCATAATACAATTTTTAAAAAAATTAAAGTTTGCTTTCGAAATAGTAATGGATATTTCTCTGCTAATTTTAGGCTGCAAAAATACAATATTTTTTCTAATATCCAAATAGCTAGTCCAATATTTTTTTCTTGATAAGAAATTTAAAGTATTTTCGTTAAATTTGGAATCTATATTAAACTTTAATTTCGATGAAATTCAAATTATTACTGGCTTTTTCTTTCTGGATGCTTCTGATGGCGGTATCATGTAATAAAGATGATATCAGCTTTGATGCTCCTTCACAGCAATTAAGATTTTCCAGGGACACTGTGTTTTGTGATACGGTTTATCACCAGGTACGCTCTGAAACTTATGTTGTAAAAGTATATAATAATGAAGACAAAGATATTTCTATTCCCAGAATTAATCTTGAAAAAGGAGCAGCTTCTTTATATAAAATCAATGTAGACGGAAAGGCAGGATACGATTTTAAAGATGTTCCCCTGAGAAAAAAAGACAGTCTTTATATTTTTGTTGAAATTGCCCCACAAGCTACCGGTCCGGAGGCTATTGCTGAAGACCGTGTGATATTTACGAGTCCAGCGGGACAACAGCATGTCACTTTATTTTCTGTAGTTCAGGATGCTGAATTCTTTATCCAGACTCCAACCAACCCTAATGTGATCAGTAATCATACAACCTGGAGTAACACAAAAGCGAAGATTATTTATGGTAACCTTACGATAAATCCGAATGTTACTCTGGATATTCAACCCGGCACTAAAGTATATTTCCATAAAAACAGCGGAATGAAAGTAGGCACAGGTGCTACATTAAATATAAACGGAACCTTGAACAATGAGGTTGTTCTTCGGGGTGACAGGAATGATCCGTACTATGATACTATTCCTAAAAACTGGAATTCAATCCGTATGGAAGCAGGATCTACCCTCAATATGAATTACGGAAGACTTTTCGGAGGAACAAGAGGACTGGAGATGAAGCAGACGAATGCCACAATCAGCAATTCATTTATTCATACATTTCAGGAATATGGTATATATGCTGTAAATTCAACAGTGAATGGAAAAAATCTTGTTATGAATAACTGCGGGGAATCTGCAATAGGTATTTTTAAAGGAGGAAACCATAACTATACACACGTTACCATAGCCAATTATTCGAAAACGCTTTCTTCTTCCAACCGTAACGGAATTTTTGCTACCAATGAATGGAAAAATGATGCTGGGCAAACAGAACAAGGCGCATTACAACTTAATGTGAGAAACAGTATTGTATATTCCGACAGGGATAATTCAATTAATTTTGAACAAACTCCAGGACAGTTATTTAATTTTCAGTTCCAAAACTGCCTGCTAAAGTATTCAAACACTTCGGAAGCCGGCTTTAACTTTGACAGCAATACTAATGTCATTCAGAGTTTAAAAAATGAAGACCCGCAATTTGTCAATTATTTTATTGCTCATCAGAATTTAAGAGTAAAGACTACCTCCCCGGCTAAAAATAAAGGAAATGTTGCAGTAGCAGCAACGGTTCCAACAGATATAGCCAATGTATCGAGAACTACCCAACCAACTCTTGGAGCTTATCAGTAATGGAAATAACGAATTTACAACAGCAGGTTGATGAATGGATAAAAACAATTGGTGTCCGTTATTTTAATGAACTTACCAATATGGCAATGTTGACAGAGGAGGTAGGTGAAGTGGCCAGAATTATCGCGAGGCGATATGGTGAGCAAAGTGAAAAAGAAAGTGACAAAAGCAAAGATTTGGGTGAAGAATTGGCGGATGTTCTTTTTGTAACCTTATGCCTTGCCAATCAAACAGGGGTAAATCTACAGGAAGCTTTCGACAAAAAAATGAAGCTAAAAACGGATCGCGATAAAGACCGCCATCAGAATAATGAAAAACTGAAGTAAAGATTTCAGATATAATATATACAAAGGACTTTACTTAGCTTATCATCTGCTTTTATAAGACTGAGTCTTATCAGAATAATAAAATTGAAACAGAGACTACGTTGATGATAACAGACAATAACCGTCTGAAATCTGATGACTTAAATCTGAAACCTATAGAAACAATGAAGTTAGAGAAATCAAAATTAGAAGGAGATCAAACCATACAAATCAGCGGTTCGAAAAGTATTTCGAATCGTTTGTTGATTTTGGAAAGCCTGTTTAATAACATACAAATCGGAAATCTTTCCAATTCCCAGGACACAGAAATGCTTACGAAAGCCTTATCAGAAAATTCTGAAGTGGTGGACATTCATCATGCCGGAACCGCCATGCGCTTTCTTACTTCATATTTTTCTATCCTCGAGGGCAGGGATACTATCCTTACCGGATCCGGAAGAATGAAAGAAAGGCCTATCAAAAACCTGGTCAATGCTTTGCGTGATCTGGGAGCAGATATTGAATATATGGAGAACGAAGGTTTTCCTCCTTTAAGAATTAAGGGTAAGAGGATCACACAATCTGTGGTGAATGTTCCTGCCAATATTTCCAGCCAGTTTATTACTTCTTTACTTCTTATTGCAGGGAAGCTGGAAAATGGTTTGGAGATCAATCTTGTCGGCGATATCACATCGAGGTCTTATATTGAAATGACGCTTGATATTATTACCAGATTTGGCATTAAAGCTACTTTTACAGGCAATGTGATTAAAGTAGAACCTTTTGCAAACCCATCTTCTGTTATCCATTATGAAGTAGAAAGTGACTGGAGCTCTGCTTCATACTTCTACTCTATCTGTGCATTGGGAAGAAAGACTATTCATCTGAAAAGCTTCTATAAACAATCCACTCAGGGAGATTCTGCAATAGCAAACATCTATGAGAAGTTCTTTGGAATTACAACGACTTTTTCGGAAGAAGAACATAAAATTACTTTAAAGGCTGACCCTTACTTTTCTTTTCCGGAAAAAATTGAACTGGATATGAACGACTGCCCCGACATTGCGCAAACTCTTTGTGTAACGGCAGCTGCATTAAAAATTCCTTTCGCCATTTCAGGTCTTGGAACCTTAAGGGTTAAGGAAACAGACAGATTACAGGCTTTATATAACGAACTAAAAAAAATAGGAACCGACACTGAAATTACAGATTTCACAATCGAATCAGTGAGTTTTGGAGAACCGGAAGAAAATATTTCGATCAAAACTTATCAGGACCATAGGATGGCCATGAGTTTCGCTCCATTCTGCCTGATCAAAGAGCTTACTATAGAGGAAGAAAATGTGGTTGAAAAATCGTATCCTATGTTCTGGAAAGATCTTTCCACAATTCTTATATCGTAATGTAAAGAATATTTCAAACGACAACACAAAATGACGGTCCTTTCATCAGATCGTCGTTTTGTGTTTATATGGACAATACGCTACTCAAGTTAATTTAGAAAACAGACGATTTTTGCAATTTCAGCAATTCTGTAATTTTTGCCTTTTAGGAGAATTTCTACATTTAAACATCATAACTTAATTATCTATTAAAATTCATTTAACTCCCTTATAATAGATATATGCTTATTTTAGGTTTAAATAAAAATACTTAAACTATGTCCAAATTTAATGTGAGACATCTTGCGATTCTCCTTCTCGGTATTACAGCTACCTCAACGATGCTTTCTTCATGTTCAGAAAATCTAACCGCTATGAACTCTGATGATAAGAACTTCAGTATTCAGGCAAAGAATACCGGTAAAGTTACTCTGGCCACTATTGGTATCAGCAACTGGATGTCCGGATTAGAGGATAATACTTCCCTTTCTAAAATTTCTATCCCCGGCACTCACGATTCAGGAGCAATGAGAGAGGTTCCTTCGAACAGTGGTACGGCAAAGACCCAAAACCTTACCATCAGCGAGCAACTCAATGCAGGAGTCCGTTTTCTGGATGTCCGTTGCAGACATATTGATAATTCTTTTGCTATCCATCATGGTGCTATTTATCAGAATTTAAATTTTGATGATGTTCTTAATGCATGCTACTCATTTTTAGACAGTCATCCTACAGAGGCCATCATCATGTCTGTAAAAGAAGAATATAATGCTTCGGATACAACAAGAACCTTTGAGAAAACATTTGATTCTTACATCCAGAAAAACCCTTCAAGATGGGATCTTGGAACTCATATTCCTACTTTAGGATCTGTGAGAGGAAAAATAAAATTACTAAGAAGGTTTTCAGCAGAAACAGCTAAAGGAATTGACGCTACATCATGGGCAGATAATACAACCTTTGAAATTAATAATTCCAATGCTTCATTAAAAGTTCAGGATTATTATCAGGTAAGTAATAATGATGATAAATGGAATAAGATTTCTGCTCTTTACAATGAGGCTAAAAATGATACCAGCAGTAAACTTTTTATTAATTTTACAAGTGGTTACAAACCCTTAATATTTGGAATTCCCAGTATTCCTACAGTTTCCAATACTATTAATCCTAAACTTAAAACTTTATTTCAGAACAGCCCACAGGGAACTTACGGAATAATGCCAATAGATTTTGTCAGTGCGGAACTCTCAGAATTGATTATTAAAACTAACTTCAACTAGATTTCTTAAAAAAACTGAAAAATAAAATCGCAGCCTTTATTGATTAAAGGCTGCGACTTTTTTAATGATTATTACATTATTCCCAATAAAAGCTTTACTTTTTTATTCCGTACGCGCTGAGTATTTTACTAAAGATCTCAGTATTTTCAAACAATCCTGTAAATTCTTTAGAATTGGGGCCATAAGCAAATACAGTAGATGGAATGGAAGTATGGTCATTGGTGCTGAAATTTCCGAAAATCCATCCTTCTTTAAGACTTCCGTCAAGCAGTGTCAGTCCTCCGGTTTCATGATCCCCTACAACAATCACCAATGTTTCTTTATTTTCATCCGCAAACTTCATGGCTTTTCCTACCACATGATCGAAGTCTAATAATTCTGTAACAAGCTGCTCAATATTATTACTATGTCCACCGCCATCTGTTTGGGATGCCTCAACCATCATGAAAAATCCATTTTTATTTTCTTTTAGATCATTTAGGGTAAGGTCAAAGGCATCGGCTAACCAATTTCCTCTTCCTTCGGTTATTCTTTTTGAAGCCAGAGGATCAATGATCAATGTTCGGTTATTGATTTTCTTCACAGATTTTAGATCCTGGTAAGTATCTATTTTTGCTTCTTTAATTTTCAAAACATTATCCGGCGTCAATCCACTGGTAGGACCGCCAATCAGAATCTTGGTTTTGGAATTCACAAAGCCTTTCAGGATTGGCTCCGAGCTATTTCTGTTATCTGAATGTGCATAAAAATCCGCGGGTGTAGCATCTGTGACGTCTCCGGTAGAAATTAATCCTGAAACCTTTCCCTGGCCGGCAATGATATCCGGAATTTGTGCAATAGAATTGCCTCTTTCATCAACTCCAACGAAGGTATTCTTCGTCTTCACTCCCGTAGCAAATGCTGTTGACCCCGGAGCAGAATCCGTAATATAAGCATTGGACGAATTGGTCTTAGACAATCCGGTAGCCTTCATATTAAATACATTTAACTTTCCTTTATTCGCTGTAAAGGCAGCATAATACTGGGGCAAAGAGGTACCATCCGGAATTAAAAGAATCACATTTTTAACATTCTTAACTACACCATCCGTTTTGTAGGTAGGTGCATATGTAGTGTATTCTTTAGTATTTTTATAAAAATTCCTAGGAATGGTATTGAGAAATTTTTTCAGATCGGGAATGTGATCGGTATTGATGTAATCCACTCCCAAATCTATAAAATTCACCCATGCATTAGGGAAATCCGGAGCTCCATAAAAACGTACTGGCTTTTGCCGGGCATGAGCAACCTCCACAGCCTTTTTTATATTTTCGGTTTCTTCATCCCTGGGGATTCCCTTTCCATTCCACTTTACCAGCCCCTGCAAATCTGCACTGAATAGTCCGACTCTTCCAAGCTCGTCAGAAGTATATTTTTTATCAAGATCCCCATCAAAAAAAAGATAATCCGGATAATTTTTGAAATCAGCAGGCTGAGGCCTGTTACCGGTTATTACAATTTTGACTCCGGAATTACCCGTAATCTCAGGATATTTTTTCAACGTTGCTAACAAAGCATTGAGACTTGTTTTATAATCTTGCTTAATATCAATAAGCAATTGTAGTTTTTTAGAAGAATCCGGATAAATCGTTCCTTTATTGAGTTTGATTTGTTTTGAAATATTGTCCAGGTAGAGGCTTTCCAATGTCCTGTCAGGAGATAATTCTTTTTCTGTATGGGCTACCCACAGCTTGCCATTAACAAGAAAAACATCTGCTTCAACAGAACCAAAGTTTGCATAATATGCCTCCCAGAATGGTACTTTCTGTTCATAATCATTATGTGAGTGTGCATTACTTACAGTATAGTTCAGATAATTCTGTGCCTGATTTTGTGAAAAAATGGCGGTGGCTAACAAAGCCCATATTTTTATTTGTTTCATAATATTTTAAAAAGACCTGTTTAAAGGGTTTAGAGACTGAAAGCAAAAAGGCAATCTGTTAAATTGTGATTTCTATTTTTGCATTGTTCATCTTTATCAAGATAAAAAATTCAATATCCCTTCGTTTCAATCTGAAACCAATGATGACCATAAAAAATAAAAGTTTAAACTATACCACTGCATAGTTTCAGCAATGGTATAGTTTATCATTATTAACTAAAGTTTTACCAGCCTTGGTTTTGTTTGATGATCCCGTGACTGTTCACTATTTCAACCTGTGGCACTGCCCACACATTATGAACCGAAGGATTGAAATTTCTGGCAGCCCATACTACCTGTCCATTAATTCCATGTAAAGGCTGTGCATAAGTACTTTGAGCATCCCCCCAACGCACAAGATCCCGGTGCCTGTCAGCCCATTCACCTGCCAATTCGCAACGTCTTTCGTGCTTCAGGTCAGCCAATGCGCATCCGTTTTTCGAAGCCAATCCTGCACGGTTACGGATCATATTAATTTCCTGATCCGCATTCTGTCCCATCATAATTTTTGCTTCTGCTTTGATCAGAATAACTTCAGCATAACGCATAATCGGAACAGCAAGGTCGGTACACGGATAATCTCCATTAGCGCTTACATGCCCACTGTTTAATGCGTACTTAAATGCATCCATATATTTATTAAACTGATATCCGGTAAGGGAATTGATAGAAGCATATGTTCTTACACTTCCGTTAAATGTGAACTGATCTCCCAATTTCAGAATTGTTGCACTTCTTCTTAGATCTCCGGCTTCATATTCATCATATAATTCTTTGGTAGGTTGAAAATATCCCCAACCATTATACAATCCCCATCCTTTATTTTCAAGCATAACGCCAGGAAGAATACTGCCTACCGAATTAAATTTAGGGGTACTCGGTATAGACCATATATATTCCGAGCTATAATTATTTTCAGCTTTGAAAACATCAGCGTAATTATTCAGTAGATTTCTGTTTCCTTTTGTCATTACTTCATTCGCCCAAAATGCAGCATTTTGCCAGTCTTTCATAAATAAATACACTTTCGCCAGAAGTGCCCACGCAGCCACTTTGTGAGGTCTTCCGAAGTCTTTTGCCAGCAGTTCTTCCTGTGCAGGCAATAATTCTGCGGCCCTCTTAAGATCGGTTACAATATAATTGTAGTTCTCCATTACATTGGCCGCTCTCGGGATCGGATTAGGATCGGCTTCTTTATTTCTATCGATAATAGGAACTCCAGCTTTGTCATTTCCATAGTTATATGCCAATTCAAAATACATCCGGCTGCTCATAAATAAAGCCTCTCCCAGATATTTATTTTTTACGGCAGCTGTAGTCTGAATATTATCGATGTTCCGAATGACACGGTTTGCAACACCTATTACATTATATCTTTTATTCCACTGAGTTTCTAGATCACCTGCAGCAATATAATTACTGCTGAAATTCTTTGCATTATCGGCTTCACTTTTTGATCGTCCTGTAACCATATCATCGCTGGCATTAATGAACCAGAATAAACCTCTCCCATAAAACTCACTATCGGACAAAGGCTTATACATAGCATTAGCTCCGGTGATCAGGTCATTCTCTGTTTTCCAAAAACTCGCCTCGGTAGGTGTCCCTTCCGGCTGAACATCTAACTCGTTTGTACAGGATGAAAGCACGACTGCAATCCCTGATATCCAAAATATATTTTTTAAAAATTTCATCTTTTCTTTTTTTAGTGTTAAAAAATTACAATCCTATTTCCACCCCGAAAATAAATGAGCGAGCCTGAGGATATCTTCCTGTATCCACTCCATACGTATCCATCCCCACTTCCGGATCAAAGCCTGTATATTTGGTGATGGTAAACAAATTATTTGTTGTTATATAAATTCTCAGCTTTGTCACATCAAGCTTTCCATACAATTCTTTAGGCAAGGAATAACCGATGGTAAGGTTTTTCAGTCTTAAGTAGGACCCATTTTCTACGTAGAAATCCGATACTTTAGAGTAATTCCCGCTTGGATCTCCCTGAACGAGTCTAGGTATATCCGTATTGGTATTTTGTGGTGTCCATGCGTTAAGAATTTCCCTGTCCATATTGTAGTTCTGTCCTGTTCCTCCAGGATTTAATGAAATAAACTTCAGTCCGTTGAAAATTTTATTCCCGTACACTCCCTGAAAAAATACATTGAGGTCAAAATTTTTCCAGGTCATATTATAGGAAAGTCCGTACGAAAACTTGGGATAGGGATTTCCGAGATTTACAAAATCATCATTATTCAGCACTCCTGTATTTCCTTCTTTTTTCAGGAACTTGATGTCTCCCGGCTTAGCATTGGGCTGGATGAGATTTCCGTTCGCATCCTTATAATTATTGATCTCTTCCTGTGTTTGGAAAATGCCTCCGGTTTTGTATCCGTAGTAGGAATACAAAGACTCTCCTACCCTTATACGGGTGGGTTTCAGTACTCCACGCACTCCATTGCTGTTAATAAAAATCTCATTAACATCGGCCAGCTGCTTCACCGTATTTTTTAGTTGACTGAATGTTGCTCCTATTGAATAGGAAAAGTCTCCTGTACTTCTGCTGTTATAATTAATTCCCAACTCATAGCCTTTATCCTGAAATAAACCAGCATTTACATATTGATTATTATAGGTAGCAGTACTTGGTAAACTTACATTGAATATCTGGTCTTTGGAATTTTTGACGAAATAATCAAACTGTAAAGAAAGGCTGTTTTTAAGGAAAGAAGCATCCAATCCAAAATTCGTCTGTTCCGATTTTCCCCACTTCAAATTCGGATTGGGTCTGGTAGTAGCATAATATGCAATGTTTTGAGAAGGGTCCTGCCCGAAAATCACATTATTATCCCTGATCATTAAAGGATTAACAGCCTGAGGTGAAATCCCACCTAGATTTCCCAGTATCCCGTAGCTGCCTCTTAATTTTAAGCTTGAAAGCCAGGAAATGTCTTGTAGAAAATTTTCCCTGGACATTACCCAGGCTCCTGAAAGAGCATAATAATTGGCAAATCGGTTTTGCTTCGCAACTAAGGATGATCCATCCCTTCTTCCCAATACACTGATCACATATTTACCGGCATAGTCATAGTTGATCCTGGCAAGATGGGATACCAGGGATTGCTGGTATTTATAACTGGAAACATCTTTATTGGTATCCGCAGCATTCTGAAGGTGTTGAAAAACTTCTACTTCGCTTCGGAAATCATAGGCTTTCGCCAGGAAACCTTCATCGATTGTTTTCTGAAATGTAAAACCGCCCAGAAAATCAAAATTATGCTTGTCAAGAGCTATTTTATACGTAAGAAGCTGTTCTGCAAGGGCTGTCGAAGAGTTGTTTGACTGATACTCAAGATTGTTGGTATCGAAAATCTTTCCTACTTCCAAAACTCTGTACGTAAAATTCTTAATGGTCCCTATTTTAAATGTCTGAGAAAAATTCGACCGGAACTTAAGATCTTTAGCTAAAGTAACCTCAGCATAAGGATTGATGAGAATTTCATGGGTAGGATTTCTTATGCTGATTCTTTGCAGATAGGCTACTGGATTGATCATATCTCCGTAACCTCCAGCCACATCAATTGGTAATCCTGAAAAGGCTCCCGTCGGAGTATATACAGGAACATTTGGCGGATAATACATCGCGGCTACCAATGCCCCTGTATATCCACTTTTGGTATCCGCGGTATTTCCATCTGAGTAATTATAATACATATTTTCTCCGATGGTTAACCAATCCTTGATCTTATGCTCAGAATTAACTCTGAAATTATATCGTTTTGCCTGGGTATTCAATAATATTCCTTCCAGATTCCTATGGTTCATCCCAACAAAAAAACGGGATTTTTCACTTCCCCCACTTACGTTAAGATTATATTCCTGGATCGTTCCCGTACGAAAAATTTCTTTCATCCAGTCGGTCCTTGTTACTCTTCCATCCGGATATTTATCCGCATTAAATGCCAAAGGTAAACTGCTTAGTTTACCTGCATTCTCAAAGGCCTGACGCATCACATCCTGAAATTCAGCAGCATTTAATGATTCTTTCAACCTCCACGCTTTATTAACACCATACTTCACATCAAAATCTACGGTCAGCAATCCTTTCTTCCCCCTTTTTGTGGTTATAAGAATTACTCCTCCGGAAGATCTTGCTCCGTAAATAGCTGCAGAAGCATCTTTAAGTACAGATATATCCTGAATGTCATTAGGGTTAATAGCCGGAGTTCCGTTAAACACCACACCATCCACCACATAAAGTGGGGTTTCACCGTTGATTCCTCCTAAACCACGGATATTTACCTTCGGGGAGCCGTTTGGATCTCCACCCTCGTTAACAACGGTTACTCCCGGAGCTTTTCCCTGAAGGACCTCACCGATGCCGGATAGTGATCTTGAAGTGAGCTTATCTAATGAGGCTTCGGAAACAGCACCGGATACTTTACTCTTTTTCTGTGTTCCGTATCCTACGACGACGACCTCATCGATTGATTTTTCTTTTAAGCTGTCTTTTTTCTGAGATAGCAACACCGGAGACATACACAGTGCGCCGATTAGTAGTCCGCGGCCTGTTAAATAGGCCACCGAGACAGGAGTTTTCAGTACAGTCATTTCATGCTTTTGATTTCGGATGCAAAATTAGAACAGCATACTCCTTAGGGTTATTAACATTTTTTTATATTTCTATTAAGAAATAGTTTTTCAATCGGTTAAAACCCGCACATAAAACACTACATATCAAATAAATATTGATAAAATAAACATTAATTACGTATTCCCTACATCATTAAGGTTAAGTTTATTTTAAGTTTTATCCCTGTAACAAAAGTGTGTATCAATCTATCCACCTATTGGTATTTATCTTTAGTCTGTATTTTCAGGAAGAATAAGTTACAGAGTTCATTATTCTTTTTTTTACATTTGCTGAAAATACGAGTCCGGTGCTGTCTGATGAGGAATATAAAAAACTTGTCAATAATCAGTATCCGGAAAATATGAATAACAACAATTCTAAAAGCAATAAAAAGAAATGACCATTATCATCACCGGAACTTCATCAGGAATTGGTTTCGTTTTAGCAGAATATTTGGGAAAGAAAGGACATCATGTATATGGATTGAGCAGAAAACATACTGAAAGTCAATATTTCAAGTCTATTCCTACCGATATTACAGATTACACAGCAGTGGGCAATGCCATAACTGAAATCTTAAAAACAGAAACAAGAATTGATGTGCTGATCAATAATGCCGGGATGGGAATGGTAGGAGCTGTAGAAGATTCTTCGAAAGAAGATATCCTGAAGCTGTTCAACCTTAACCTGGTAGGCTCTGTTCAGATGATGAGTGCAGTAATGCCTGTAATGCGTAAACACAAATTCGGAAAAATCATTAATATATCGAGTATCGGAAGTGAAATGGGACTGCCATTCAGAGGATTTTACTCGGCTTCGAAATCGGCTTTGGATAAGGTTACTGAGGCAATACGTTATGAGGTATATCCCTGGAACATCGATGTATGCTCTCTCCATTTAGGAGACATCAAAACCAATATTGCAGAAAACAGGGTGAGAACTAAAGTTTCCGAACCTTATAAAAGTGTCTTTGATAAAGTGTATGCATTGATGAATTCTCATGTCGGTGACGGAACAGAACCATCAGAAGTCGCAGAATATATTGAAAACCTTCTGACAAAAAATAAGTGGAAAGCCCATTATTATTTTGGAAAATTCGGTCAGAAAATAGGAGTTCCTTTGAAATGGATTCTTCCACAGGGAACTTATGAAAATTTAATGAAAAAATACAATAAACTGGATTAATTCCGGTTAGTATTGAGTGAGGAAAGGAAAAATAATAAAATCGTTAAATCTATAATTGCAAAATTGTGATTGAGCGGCAATTTTCACTTCACCGGATTTCTGAATGGTTTAAATAAATGGAGTATTGAAGTTATTTCTGAAAATATTTTTTGTATTGTTTTGCGTTTTTGTGCAAGCGCAAAAAAAAGTCTATTGGCTTACAGATACCCAAACCAAACAAACAAAAAAAGTAAAAGATTCCGCTTCGGCAGTAAAATTCCTTGACTCTCTGGCTCAGAACAACTATTTTTTCACCCAGCTTAAGGAGGTGAAAGTAAAAGGGGATAGTACGGAGATCATTTATGATAAAGGAAAAAACTTCAATGAAACATATGTCAGTATCTCAGATTCAATTGTAGATAAACTGAAGATCAAAAAAGATTTTTTTACTAAAAATTTAGATTCAACCAAAAAGAGCATTAATAAGAGGTACGTTGATGACGGGTATTCATTCAGCCGGATCAAGTCCAAATACAAAGGCCAGAAGAACGGCTATCCAATGGTTGAACTTGAAATCAACAAGAATGATAAAAGAACGATCGATGGTTTTGTTGTAAAAGGATATGAAAGAGTTCCTAAGCGATTTATCAAAAACCTTGAAAAAGATTTTAAAGGAAAAACCTATGATGATAAAAATCTGATTGCCATTAATAAAAATTTTCAGAGTCATCCGTTTGTTTCACTGGAACGTCCTCCTCAAACGCTCTTTACAAAAGATTCCACCCAGATCTACTTGTTCATGGAAAAGAAAAAGACCAATACGTTTGATGGGGTTATTGGTTTCGGGAATGATAAAACGAACAAGTTCACATTGAACGGAACATTGAATGTGAACTTCAGGAATATGTTCAATGGTTTTGAAACGATCAATTTATATTGGCAGCGAAATCCTGACAAAGGACAAACTTTTGACTTACAAACAGATATTCCGTATCTATTTAAATCGAATGTCGGCCTCAATATGAAGGTCAATATCTTCCGGCAGGATTCAACATTTGCGAATGTAAAATTACTGCCTGCATTATACTATCACATCAACAACAGGTATAAAGTAGGTCTCAGAGGAACTTTTGAAACATCAAGTATTATCGACACTTTATATGTTCAGGGAAAAGATTACAACAAAAAGGGGATCGGAGTATGGCTTGATATGACAGAGCCTACTGACATCGATCTTTTCCTCTACAAAACAAAAATAAACGCCGGTTACGATTTCCTTACGACAACATATACTAAAGATAATATTAAAGCCAACCAAAATCAGTTCTATTTTTTCGGGGAACATAATTATCACATTTCAGGCAATCACTTCCTCAACATAAAGGCAGAGGGCGCCATGATGGATTCAAAAATAGAATTTTCAGCCAACGAATTGTATCGTTTTGGAGGATGGAATTCCATGCGCGGGTTTAATGAAAAATCCCTTGCCGCTGATTTTTACTATTATGCCGGGTTAGAATACCGCTATCTGATCGGAAGCCAGGCTTTTTTTGATTTCTTTGGACAATATGGGCAGCTTAACAACAAATCCTTAAATGTAAAACCCAAGCTATATAGTGTTGGATTAGGATTTAATTTCTTTATTCCGATAGGGCTCATGAGCTTCCAGATTTCAAACGGTAATGAGTTCGGAAATCCATTCAAGTTTAATGACATTAAAATCCACTGGGGGATCTTAAGCAGATTCTAATGAAAAATGCCTTTATTACTTAAAAAAACAACCATTTATAGTAAAGTAAAAAAGTGATATACTTGGCTTTTCTGTTTTATAATTATATTAACTTTTCTTGATACAGATCACCAAATGATATTTTTATCTTAATATATCATTAAGATATAGGTAACAATGCAGCGCTAAATTTGTCCTCAAAAAAATGAAGAAGACTTTAGCTACTTTTGCAATTTTTTTGCTCCCCCTATATCTAACTGCTCAAGAAGTCAACATTTCCGGAAATGTAAAATCCGAAAACGGCAATACAGTCTCCGGTGTTAACATCACCGATAAAAACACTGGGAAAACAGCTATTACAGATGAAAATGGAAATTTCACCATTTCAGCAAATCCAAAAGATATTCTGGAGTTTTTCTCACCTGATTATTCATCCTACACTATAGAAGTTTCTTCGAGAAGACAATATTCCATTGTTCTAAAAAAAGTAAATGAAAAACAAATCGAAGGCGTTGTGATCACTGCCTTAGGGATTGCCAAAAAGAAAGAAAAAATCGGCTATTCCACACAGGAAGTGGGGACAAAACAATTTGAGTCCATCACCACTCCGAGTATTGGAAATTTATTCTCCGGCCAGGTTGCAGGCTTGAATGTTTCCAATCCTACGGGAATGCAGCAGGCACCTCAATTTACATTAAGAGGAAATTCCAATCTGGTATTTGTTATAGATGGGGTTATTGTAGAAAAGGAAGTATTTCAGAATCTGGATCCTAACAATATTGACAATATTAACGTATTAAAAGGAGCAACAGCTTCTGCATTATATGGTTCCAGAGGTAGATACGGAGCCGTTCTTATCACTACCAAAAGTGCTAAAAAGAAAGGATTTACAGTAGAGTTTTCTCAAAACACAATGATTACTTCCGGGTTTACCAATCTTCCGAAGACCCAGACTCAATATGGAAACGGCTCTCACGGAAAGTATGAATTTTGGGATGGAGCAGACGGAGGAGTGAATGACGGAGACATGATCTGGGGTCCGAAATTTGTTCCCGGACTAAAAATAGCGCAATGGAACAGTCCGATCAGGGACAAAGTTACAGGGCAGGTCATTCCGTGGTATGGAACCGTTGCAGGAAGTCAGTACAATGATAAATCAAGATATGAAAGGGTTCCTATTGATTGGGAATATCATGATAATTTAAAAACATTTCTAAAGCCAGCTGTCATAAACAACAACAGCTTTTCCGTAAGCTATAAAAATAATAAAGATATTTACAGGCTTTCCGGGAACTTCATGAACTATGACGACAGAATTCCCGAAGCTTATTTACAGCGTTATGGGATCAACTTCTCTTCAGAAAACCACCTGACGGACAAATTAATCTTTGATACAAAATTTAATTTCACCCAGACTTTTACCCCAAACATTCCCAATTACGATTATAACCCAAGTGGCCATATGTACACTATTCTTATCTGGATGGGAGGTGACGTAGACGGAAGGGATCTGAAAAACCACATGTGGGTGCCCGGAAAGGAAGGGACTTTACAAGCCAACTGGAATTACGCATGGTATAATAACCCGTGGTTTGGAGCCAACTATTACAAGAACAGAAACAGGACCAATGTTATTAACGCACAGACAGGTTTAGAGTATAAGGCAACGGAAGATTTCTCAATTAAAGGTAAGATATCTATTGTTGAAAACCACAATAAGCAGGAAATATTAAGTCCTTATTCATATTTCAATTACAGTGCTCCACGAAGTGGCGGATACATTCTGAACGACACCAAAACCTGGAACCTCAACTCTGATGTTTTAGCAACTTATAAGAAAAAGATCTCTGAAAATTTCGATTTTGCCATCAATGCCGGGGCATCCACATTCTATTATAAAAATAATGTAGATAATGCCTCAACAGACGGTTTGAAGATTCCTGAACTGTACGAATTATCAAATTCCATCGGAGCTATAAAGTATTATGATTACCTCAAAGAAAAATTGATTTACAGTACATATGCAACTGTAGATATTGGATTGTATAATGCCTTTTTCATCAATGTTTCCGGACGTAATGACTGGTCTTCTACATTACCAAAAGCGAACAGGTCTTATTTTTATCCTTCTGCATCATTAAGCGCTGTGATTTCGAATCTTGTAAAAATGCCTGAAGCCATTAACCTTCTGAAATTATCCGCTTCCTGGGCGAAAGTGGCTTACGATTTCCAGCCCTACTCGATCAGAAACTATTATATGAATAACAATGGAATTACTTTTAATGGTAATCCAACCAATTATTATCCTACAACTTTAAATTATGAAAACTCACTAAAGCCTGAACAGACTAAATCTTATGAACTAGGCCTTAGTGCCGGATTATTTAAAAATAGAATAACACTGGATGCAACATATTTCAGAACTTTGGATTACAATAATATCCTACAATTTCCGAGTGCTGAATCTTCAGGTTTCAAATCTCAATATGTAAATGGTAATGAATATACTACAAAAGGAGTTGAAATCTCTTTAGGGCTGATACCTGTAAAGACAAAAGATTTTATGTGGAAATCTTTGATCAACTGGAGTAAGTATGAACAAAAACTAACATCTATTTATGACAACATGCCTAACTATAACAACATTAAGCTAGGTGAAAGAATGGATTCTTACTATGACTATACATGGCAAAAGTCTCCGGATGGAAAAGTAATCCTGAATGCAGAAACAGGAATGCCAACTAAAGCAACCACTCCTACGAATTTAGGACATTTCAATCCGGATTGGACGTTCGGCTTTAATAACACATTCAAATACAAAAAACTGAGTTTAAATATCGGTATTGACGGAAGTATAGGCGGAGTAATGAGATCTCAGGTGGTTGAGAAAATGTGGTGGGGAGGAAAACATCCGAATTCTGTAGCTTACAGAGACCAGGAATATGCAAATCCGGGAACTTATTATTTTATTCCTGACGGTGTAAATTATAATGCAGCTACCGGCACTTATACTCCGCACACAAAACCTATCAGTTTTCAGGACTGGGCACAAAACTATCCGTATCAGGCAAGGGTGACACAGGATGAAAGTGAAGAATTCGCCAATGTCTTTGACAGGACCTTTATAAAGCTTAGATCTGTGGTTCTGGAATACGACTTCTCTTATTTGCTTAATCCAAAAGGATTTGTAAAAAACTTCACGGTAAATATATCCGGATATAATCTTGCAATGTGGAAAAAATCCAAAAATCTATACTCTGACCCTGATTTCCAGATAAAAACAGGAAATGATATCCAGGATCCATCGAGCAGATGGTTTGGAGTTGGATTTAACCTTAAATTTTAATTAAATAACATTTCAGTCAAAATGAAAAATATTATAAAATCATTAATTGTTATAGGAGCATTCGCCCTTACATCATGCGAAAGCAACCTTGATAAAATCAATGAAAATCCAAATGATCAGGCTACTATTGATCCTAAATCTCTTTTAACTTACGTTTCACAGTCTGCTTTCCAGGTAAATGGTGATAATATGTATGCTTCAAGGATGATGATCGGAATAGACGGAGAAAATGTTTATCAATACATGAAATGGAACGACTCATCTTTTGAGGTCTATTCCAATGGTCTTCTTAATACGGTTAAAATGATGCAGGAGGCTGAGAGAATCAATAATAAAAATTATATCGCGATCGGTAAATTTTTCAGGGCTTATTATTTTTTCAACTTAAGTTTAAAGTCCGGAAGCATCCCTTATTCTGAAGCAGTAAAAGGAGAGTCTGGAATTACCCAGCCTAAATATGATAGTCAGGAAGCCGTAATGTCCGGAATATTAACAGAATTAAAAGAGGCCAATGACCTTATTAACAGCAACGATAAGATAGAAGGTGATATTATTTATCAGGGAGATGCAACGAAGTGGAAAAAACTGATTAACTCTTTTCGTCTTAAGATTTTAATTACCCTTTCTAAAAAAACTACTGTAGGGAATTATAATATTGCCACAGAATTTGCCTCTATTGCAGGAAGCCAGCCTTTGATGTCTTCTATTACGGATAATGGAGAGCTTAAATTTGCAGATGCCGCTGACAGCAGATACACAATGTTTAATAACAGTGGTTACGGTTCAAGTTTGTATATGGCCGATTATTTTATTAATTTCTTTAAAAACAGACAGGATCCAAGACTATTCACATTTGCTGCCCAAACTACCGCAGCAAAAGAGGCAGGAAAACCTATTACTGATTTTACAGGATATAATGGAGGAAATCCTGTTTCCCCCTATTCTGATAATGCTGCATTAGTGGCTGCAAAAAATATCTCCAAAATCAATGATCGGTTTTATAAAGATCCGACGAATGAACCTTCTTCGGTATTGAGTTATTCCGAGCTGGAATTTATTCTGGCAGAGGCCACTGCAAGAGGCTGGATTTCAGGATCTGCAAAAACACATTATGACAATGGGATTAAAGCAAGTTTCAGTTTTTATCAGACATATGTAAAAAATCCAAATCTTTATTTTTCAGGATTTAATGTGAATAATTATTTAGCTACTCCTTTAGTGGCATATGATAATTCCGCATCGTTATCCAGCCAACTGGAAAGAATTATGACCCAGAAGTACATGACGATGTTCCACCAGTCACAATGGACATCTTATTATGATTATCTGAGAACCGGCTATCCCAATTATCCTTTACAAACTGGGGTCGCTGCACCTTTACGATTCCGATATCCTCAAAGTGAGTATAACTACAACAGTGTAAACCTGAAAGCCGCATTAGCAGCTCAATATGGAGGAACAGATAATATCAATTCCAAACCTTGGTGGTTACAATAAAACTCTAACATTTTTAATTTACTTGAAAGAAATCGCGGGAAATACTTTTATCTTGCGGTTTCTTTCTTATTTTATTTCAGCATGAACAGAAAAGAATTTTTACAGAAATCAGGTTTGTTACTGGCAGGTTTAGGAACTTCAAGTGTTTTGCACCCTTCCATTTTAAAAGCGCTCACAATAGAACCCGCTGCCTTGTCTACATTTTATGACGCCGAACATGTGGTTATTCTGATGCAGGAAAACCGCTCATTTGATCACGCCTTTGGATCATTGAAAGGGGTAAGAGGATTCCTTGATAAAAAAGCATTTGTAAAACAAGACGGGCATTCTGTTTTTTTTCAGAAAGGAAATGACGGAAAGTACGCTGCTCCGGCACGTTTAGACTTAAGAAATACGAAATCCACATGGATGAGCTCATTACCTCACTCCTGGTCCGACCAGCAGAAAGCTTTTAACAAAGGAAAATATGATCAATGGTTACAGTTTAAGGCTTCTGGAAATAAAGATTACAAGAATATACCCCTGACATTGGGGTATTATAATCGTGAGGATCTTCCCTTCTATTACCAGCTTGCAGATGCATTTACCGTATTCGATCAATATTTCTGCTCATCGCTTACCGGCACAACGCCGAACAGGCTTTTTCATTGGTCAGGTACTTTAAGAGAGCAACAAAACGGCAAAGTAAAAGCAAATGTTTATAATGAAAATATTGATTATGACAGTAACCGACAGGCAAGATGGAAAAGCTTCCCTGAAATACTGGAAGAACAAAATGTTTCATGGAAAATATATCAGAATGAAATCAGTCTTCCAAAAGGAATGTCCGGAGAACAGGAAGCCTGGCTGAGCAATTTTACAGACAATCCCATTGAATGGTTTTCGGCATTCAACGTAAAATTCTCTAAAGGATATTATAAGCATATTCCCCATATGATCAGCTACCTGCAGAAGGAAATCGAGAAGAATCCTAATCAGAAAGAAAGGTTGGAGAGACTTATAGCTGAACTGAAGGAAGATCAGGTAAAGTATCATCCTGATAACTATGCAAAATTATCCCAAATGGAAAAAAACCTTCATGAAAAAGCATTTACCAATAATTCAGGAGACCCTGATTTCTGGAATCTGGAAACAGGAAATGATGAACATGGAGAAAAACTAATAGTTCCTAAAGGAGATGTATTATTTCAGTTCCGTAAGGACGTTGAAGAGAAAAAGCTTCCTTTGGTTTCATGGCTGGTTGCTCCGGAACACTTTTCGGACCATCCGGGATCACCTTGGTATGGGGCATGGTATATTTCTGAAGTTCTAAATATCTTGACGAAGGATCCTGAAACCTGGAAAAAAACCATTTTTATAATCAATTATGATGAAAATGACGGATATTTTGATCATGTTTTACCCTTTTCTCCGCCACTAAATCCAAGTCAGCCGGTAGACATGAATGGAAAAGAAGGAGTAGAATATGTTAATAAAGATCAGGAATATATGCTGTCATCTCAATTGAGAGATTATGAACGTATTGAAGGAACTGTTGGACTTGGTTACAGGGTTCCGATGATCATTGCTTCCCCATGGACAAAAGGGGGTTTTGTAAATTCTGAGGTTTCCGATCATACTTCTGTATTACAGTTTCTTGAGAAATTCATCAGGAAAAAATTCAGTAAAGATGTCACCATAGACAATATCAGTGACTGGAGACGAGCCATTTGTGGAGATTTGACTTCTGCTTTTAATGATTCAAATGTGACGGTCCCAAAAATGGATTATCTGAATCAAAAAGAATATACCAAAACCATTAATGCAGCCAAGAATAAGCCTGTTCCTGATCTGAAATGGCATTCTGAACATGAGCTATCTCATGCATTACTGGAAATTCAGGAGAGAGGGATAAAGCCATCCAATGCACTCCCTTACAATTACCATGTTAATCTCGCAGATAACAGTATTAAAATGGAGAACCTGAAGGAGGCAGGAGTTCCATTATTAATCTACGACAGAACAAAGCTAGATGATCATGGTAATTATTATTTTTCCTATGCTTTATACTCAAAACAAACATTGTCACACGCTGTTTATCTGGATAATTATGATTATGAAGTTTTTGGACCCAATGGTTTCTTCAGGAAATTTAAAGGTCAGCAGAAACCGGAAGTAGAGATACAAATGCTTAATGATACGAAAAATAATGAAGCTCAATTGATATTTAAAAAGAAGAAAAATGGAAATATCATGATGGATATAGAAGATCTGTATGAAAAGACCTATAAAAAAATTGCGCTTAGTAAAGATGAAGAAAAAATAACCCTTAACCTGAAAAAGAACAAAGGCTGGTATGACATAAAAATAAGTTCATCCGATCACATCTGGCACTTTTCAGGAAGAGTAGAGACAGGAAAAGTTTCTATTTCTGATCCACATTGGGCATAATTTCAATTGAAATTTCAAAAAAATATACAAAAGTCTTACAGCATTGTGAGACTTTTTTTCTTTTTCATTTTCTCAAATATTGAATTATTTTTTAATCGGATATAAAAAAATTAGGCATTATTATTAATAACAACAATCAAATAGTTCTCTATTTTGTGATAAAAATTCATTATGTTTCGCATTAGAAATGAGGAGGTAAGGAGTCATAAAAAAGATAAAATCTTTTATACTTTCTCTTTATTTTATTAACTTCACTTGAAAATTAATAATAACTAACTACCATGAAAAAATTCACACTTCCATTATCATTATCTTTAGTTGCGTTGGCCATTTCAGCCCATGTAAACGCACAAGATACCAACACCGACAATCACACCATTACGATTTCCGTTCCGGAAGTTGCGCTTGTTGATATTGAACCTGCGGCTACCAAAAATATTACTTTAGGATTTACAGCTCCTACAGAAGCTGGACAACCTATTGTTGCAAGCCCTGCCAATACAACACTTTGGCTTAACTACTCTTCAATAAAATCAGTTGCAGATCCATCCCGTAATGTTACCGTTCGATTAAATGCTTTAGTTCCCGGGATAGACATTCAAGTTACCGCAGCAGCGGCAACAGGTGCTGGTGCGGGAACATTAGGAACGCCATCAGCTCTGATTACATTAAGTGCAGCAGACCAGACAATTATCTCTGGGATCGGAAGTGCTTATACCGGAAATGGAGCTAATAACGGCCATAATCTTACGTATGCCCTTGCAGCAGGAAGTGGACCTGGCGGAGTTGCAGCTTACGCTGATCTACAAGCTACAGCGACAACTGTTGCTACTGTGACTTATACTATTTCGGACAATTAATATCTGAAAATACATATTTGAATAAGAAGAAATCGCTTTGTCAGTTTCTTCTTGTTCATCTATTGCATGATCTTCAACTTAAAATTTTTAATAAGAATGACAAAGCGAATCTTTCTTCTTACTTTCCTGATCTTACCTTACCTATTTTTGCATGCGGGTATCGTTGTGCTTAATGGGCTTTCGCATAATTACAAGGTAGAAAACGGACAGATTTACAAAGGAAAAATAGCCTTGCAAAACACCGGTGACAAACCTCAAAATGTGAAAATATTTTTACAGGACTTCAGTTACCAGTCAAATGGTTCTATCTACTATACAACTCCGCATACGAATGAAAGGACCAATACGGATTGGATAAGGCTTAATACAACCTTTCTTACTTTAAAGGCTAAAGAAAAAACAGAGGTCTTTTATGAAATTACCGTTCCTAATCAATTAAATTCTCCCGGTAGTTACTGGAGTGTTGTCATCGTTGAACCTGTAGATGAAATAAAACCGAGTGATAGTAAGCAGGGAATTAATATTACTTCTGTTGTAAGGTATGCCATCCAGATCATAACTGATTTTGATTCCGAAAAGGTAAAACCGGATCTAAAGTTTGAAAATATTAAAGTTGAAAAAGAAGAGGGCAGACAAATATTAAAAATTGCCATCGCCAACCAGGGAGCAATCTATTGCAGATCAACGGCTTCCGTTGAGATATACAACCGAAAGAATGGTGAGAAAATAGGAACATTTTCATCACAGGCAATGGGACTATTACCGCAAACCTCCAAATCCTTTCCTATTGATATCAGTAAAATGCCTCCCGATAAATATACTGCAGTCATCATTGCAACAGATGAAGATGAAAACGCATTTGCTATCAATGTGGAACTAGAAGTAAAAAATGACTAGAAATTGGGCCTTATATCTTTTCATACTATTCCCAGTACTTATTTTTTCACAAAAACAATCCAGAGAAATTGTCAATAAAAAAGATAGTATACTACCGGGAACGGCTTCTTCTATTTCTTTTTCCCTGGAAAATACGACTTCTCAGAATAAGGTTTATGATATTGTCATTGAAACTTCAAATCAATACATTATTCCCATTTTAAAGAAGAATCAAGTTTCAATTGCAGGCGACGAAACTTACCTATATCTGGTCCCATTGCGTATAGCCACAGAAACACCGCAGGGAAAATATACCATAACATTACGAGGTCTGGGAAGTGATAAAACCGATCAATTTATTAAAACGGCAGAAATAAATGTTCTCCCGGTCAGAAAGCTTTCAGTAACGGCAATCAATTCTCCGGAATTCGTAAAAGCAGGTGAAACCATCACCTCCTCTTTTCTACTTAAAAACAGTGGAAATGTTACTGAAAAACTGATCCTGGAAAGTAAAAATGCCGTGGTAAATCACGATGCAACTCTCCTTTTACCTCCAGGCGAAGCAAAAGTAATCAACATCAGTAAGGTCACAAATCCGGATCTGGGTAAAAATGAATATCAAAATCTTAATCTGTCCGTGTATTCAGTGGATCATCCGGCAGAAACCCAAACGGCTTACAGCAGTACGAAAATTATTTCTGTTAAACCTGATGAAGATGATATATACCATCGTTTACCGGTTTCCGCCTCGATGGCTTTTATTGGAATGAAAAACAGAGGAGAATACCACGATGGCTTCCAGGGTGAATTGTATGGTAAAGGAACGCTGGATAAAGAAAATAAAGGGACATTGGAATTTCACGCTGTAACTTCCAACCCGGTTGAATTCAATTCCTTCACCCAATATGAGGAATATTTTATTAACTACAGACGGGATGAATTTTTCGTTCATCTGGGAGACAAGACCTATTCTTCCTCTTATCTTACCGAGTATGCACGATATGGCCGTGGAGCTGAAATTCGTTATAATTTCAAAAAGGTCAGTATCGGAGGATTTTACAATCACCCTAGATTTTTCCGGGATATCAAAGATGAATTCAATGTATATTCCACATTCAGGCTTCATAAAGAATCTGAAATTACAGCAGGTTATTTGTACAAGATTCCAAGACCCGGTAAAACAAGTTTAAGTTTCAGTGGTCTGAGATTAGATTCTAACGCTCACCTTCCCTATGCTACCGGAAAATTCAAACTGAATAAAAATCTTGATGTTTCCGGTGAAGTAGCCTATAGCAAAACAGATCGAATGGAAGGAAATGCCTACATGGTTCAGCTTCTTGCCAGCTACACGAAAATCAACGGAAATCTGATGTATATGAAATCAAGTCCTGATTTTGCAGGATATTTCAGCAATACAAGCACATTTAACGGTAACGTCCAGTATAAGATCTCCTCCAGGCTCAATGCATTTGCCAATTATGTTCAGGATGCCCGAAATTTTCAAAGAGATACTTTGTTTTTAGCAGCTCCTTACAGAAATTATTTTCAATATGGAATAAGCTACAGGTATCTTAAAAATGGTTCTATCATGTTATACAACGGATATCAGAAATATAAAGATCGTCTTGAACCGAGACAGTTTGACTATTATGAAAGATTCGTAAGGGTAAGTATTGATCAGCAGATTGGTATTTTTCAGGTTAATCTTCAGGGGCAATTTGGAAAGACAGATAATTACCTGAGTGGATTTACTGGAAATTCCAGCTTTTATACCGTAAATCTGGCTTTTGAAAAGCTGAAAACCTCCTTCAATGTATTTGGAAGTTACGCAATAACTCCCCGGTATCAGTTACAAGACCAGGAACAGATATACTATGGTGCCCGTGTTATAAGTAGATTCTCACCGAAAACAAATCTTAGTATTTTCTATCAGAATAACTATATCCCTGAAGAGTATTTTAATGACCGCAACCTTTTTGAGGTCTTATTTCATCAGCAGATTTTTCCGGGCCATGAATTTGATGTATCAGGTAGATATGCTTTGCAGAGAGGACAATTAGGAAACAAAGATTTTATTTTTTCATTACGATACACCTGGCGTCTGAATATGCCGGTACAAAAAACTGCAGAGTACACAACGCTATCTGGAAATATCGGAAATCTGGGAGTTAAAAAAGTGGAGGGCATAAGACTTACTATGGGAAATCATTTATCCATTACAGATAAAAACGGAAATTTCATTTTTAAAAATATAAATCCGGGAGACTATATTTTAGAAATCGACCGTTCAACCACTGACATTAATGATATTCCGGATATCAGCCTTCCTGCTACCGTATTGTTAACAAATAAAGAGAATATATTTAATTTTGGTTTAACCACTGCTGCCGCTATTCAGGGAGTTATTCAATTTAAGGAAACTACGGATCCCAATCAGCTCAGTTTTGCTCAGTTCCAGCTTAAGAAAGAGAAAAAAAGAAAAGAAAGCATCATTATTGAAGCTTCCAATGGAGACCAGACCTATCGTAAAATAGCTTATATAGGAGAAAATTTCGATTTCACCTATTTACGCCCTGGAGATTGGGACATTAAGTTGTATAGAAATGGCCTTGACAAACGATACAAAATATCAATGGATGCCTTTCATTTTACCTTACATCCTTCTGAAACAAAATCCCTTGTTATTGATGTCGTAAAGCAGCAAACCGAAATTAAGTATCAAAAAGAAAGCATAAAAGTAGGATATAATACCATAAAAAAACAAAAATGAGATCACTATCAGCCTTATTTTATGTGATATTTATTTCAATAATTTCAATATCTGGCAAAGCTTTTTCCCAGATCTCAGTTGCTGCGACATTACCTATTGTAACATTATTGGATATCGAACCTGCAGGAAATATCACATTAAGTTTTGTAGCCCCTACTGAAGCAGGCCTGCCTTTGGTAAATCCAGCAGTAAATACAACAAAATGGATCAACTATACTTCGGCCATCGCTGCTGGTGGCCTCACAAGGAGAGTCACAGCATCTGTTAACCAGGTAATTCCCGGAATCAATATAAGATTACAAGCTGCTGCTGCATCCGGCTCGGGTGGAGGCACATTGGGTACTCCAGCTGCACAGGTAACCTTAACCACAACAGCAGTTAATATCATTACAGGCATAGGAGGTGCATTTACCGGAAACGGAGCTAACAATGGACACAGACTAAGCATTAGCTTAGTTCCCAGTACTTATGGAAGCATAACGAGTACCAATACTCCGGTAGTCATTACCTATACCATCACCGAATAAAAAAAAGAAATGGAATACAATATGAATTTTTTAAAGAAAGGAAAACACGCTATAAGTAGTCTGTGTGTTTTTTTATTAATCATATTGACGGGCTCTGCTCATGCACAATCTTTAACGGTAGGTGGCAGCAACTGGACCGTAAGCATCCCTCCTATCACTGAAGCAGGAACAAATTATGCCGGAACGTATGAAAGTGCAACCAATCAAATTCTTCTGGCTGCAAGTGTCCCTTTATTACTTGGTACGGCTAAGGTAACGGTACGCTATATACCGGATCCCACATGGAATAATTCTCTGGTTTTAAATATAAGGAGAACAGGTAACGGAACCACAGTTTGCGTATTATGCTCCATCACCGGAGGTACAACTTACCAGGCTATTACCCAAGCTGATCTTGAATTATTCAGAATTACTGCTGTATTAGCTCTTGCCTCATATAGCAATATTCCTCTTCAATTGGAATTAACAGGAGTATCTGTAACAATTCCGGCTGCAACTTATAACGCAAGGATAGTTTTTACAATAGGACCGATATAATTTAAATAAAAATCCCTGCTCAAGGTCTGAACAGGGATAAAAAGAATTATTTTTATTAGTGTTTTGCCCACCATAGCGGAGTCAGTATAGCATCTTCTGCCCCTAAAAGCTGTACAGCTTTCTGATAGCCATCGGGATCCGAATTACGGAAGCTGCTTGGATACCTTAGTCTCTGAGGAAAATTCTTAATTGAATTCGTCATATAATTACCTGTTGTAATAGCTGGTAAGTTAACTAAGGGAGTTTCCACAGCCGGATTTTCAAAAAACGGCAATCCCAGCCTTCGGTGGTCATTCCATGATTCAAGCGGAAGCCACGGCATGTTAGCCAAATACTTTTGCGTAATGATTTTAGTTAATTTATCATTTTTAAATGCTCCATTTTTGTATATCGTATTAACAGGATAGTTAACAGAGACTGAGACCAAATTATTGGTCGCCGGATCTTTGTACTTCATTATGTGTGTTGCTCCAGGTTCCGAAATATGACTGTATGCAACAGAAGTTCCGTCACGGTTATAATCGGTAGAAGCAATATACTGACCGTAAAATTGAGAAACCCCATTATAAGTAAAGCTATCCTGGATCCCTTTGTTATAGGCGGCTTCATCGCTCATTGGAGTTGACCATCCTTTCAAAGCAGCTTCTGCAATCAGGAAATAAGATTCCCAGCTCGCAAAAAATATCCTGGAATTAGCGCTTTCCCTGTATTGCTTACCCAACGCCGGTGCACGGCCAATTAATCCTCGTAATCCATTCCTTTGTCCTTTTTCGGCCCAGTTTCCAATAGTAAATGCATTCCAGGTATTGACTGCATTTACAGTAATGGTCGTATTATCTGAAAATTTCAGTTCTCCATAATTGGTTTTCGCATCGTTGGTATAAGTAGGATAAAGAGAATAAATAGGATTGTTGAAATCACCGGGAATGTAAAATGTTTTGTATGCCCTAGGATCCATTTTGTTCGGAATTCCATCCAGCCAATATCCTGCGGATGGATCATTAGTAAGTTTTGTAAACTGCTCATCATATCTTATTCCAATATAATCTTCGTCCCGTATTGCACTATGCTTATCAGCGCTAAGTTGATCTGCAGAATTTATACCTCCTAATCCAACATATAGATTGTTAAGAGTAGCAGATAATAACTGTGAATTCCATTCACGCGACATCACACCGGTAAGAGCATCCCATCCCGGTTTTTCTGCGACACTAAAATTTTCGCTACTTACGCTTATAAAATTATTAGTTGCCACAGCCGCCTCAAATTCTGATTTTGCCTTAGCCGGATCTACTTCAGAAATTCTCATTGCTATTCTCATGCGAAGCGAATTGGCATATTTAACCCATAAATTCCATTTTAATTTATAGGCAAGATCATATTTTGAGATATTGTCCGCAGGCACCGGCTGATTAAGATCGATTTTGCCCACAGCATCTTTTAATTCCTCCAGGATATAGTAATATACTTCTTTTTCAGAATTAAAATCAGGATTAACTGCCTGAAATGCCTGGATCGGCTGAGGTCCGAAATTATCCGAAAACTCACTCATTAGATAGGCTCTCCATATACGGGCAACCTGAATCAAATTGTCATAATGAGGCAGCCCCTGACCCTTAGCTTTCTTTTCATTGGCAATTTGAATCGTAGCATTGGCATTATTCAGCCATTGTGAGATATACTTCCAATATTCCACACTCCACGCATCATTATCCGTACCGCCGGCTATACCCGTACTGAGATGCTGCCTTGCTGCTGTTTTCCAGTATAACACAAAAACTCTTTCTGCAATATTGGGATCTTGCTGTGCTCCTAAGATTGAACTGTTTAAAAAATATTCAGGCTGCACCTGATCAATATTGGCAGATAACGGATCTGTATTAATTTCTTCAAAATCTTTACATCCTGAAAATGCTACAAAAATTAATACGAGAAGTGTAATTATATATTTTTTCATGGGTATTGTATTAAAATCCTAAGGTTATGGTAAATAAATATGATCTCATGGTCGGAAAGGCAAGGTTTTCAAAACCTACCGCATTTGAACTTATAGCGAACACTGATTCGGGGTCAATTCCCTTTGCCTTACTATAGATCATCCAAACATTATTTGCTGTGAATGCCACTTTAGCGCTTTTTATCACAAACTTTTCAAACATTGTCTTTGGAAAGTTATAAGAAACCTGAATATTTCTTAGTCGTATGTTCGTTGCATCATAAATATTCTGTTCTGTAATACCTAAATTTCCTGTGGTAACCGCTTCCCAGTAATTCTGCTGTGTAATCTCTTTAGTGTTGGCTGTAAAGCCTCCATTATTTCCGGCAACGACTCCGTCCACTACAAAATTATCGCGTTTTCCGCCAGGTGCAGTATCTTTCGCTAAACCTGATTTTTGCAATGCTAATTGTGTTCCTGAGAAAAATTCTCCACCGATACGCCCGTCAATCTGAAAGGAAAGACCAAAATTTTTGTAAACAAAACTATTGGTAAAACCAAATAATGCTTTAGGAGACTGATTTCCCAAATAGAAAAGACCGGTTTCCTTTTGAGGCGCACCATTTCCATCTACGATCAGTTTACCAAAATAAGGACTGCTTGTATCTTCAACCCTCTTAAATTTGGAGCCGTATATAGCACCATATCTTCTTCCAACCTCTGCGAATATGCTTACATCATCAAATCCGCCAAGCGAATATTTAGTAACCTCTCCATCGATCTTATCAATTCTGCTTGTCATTTGGGAAAAATTGACATTCGTATTCCACGTAAAATCCTGTTTTTTAACAATATCCGTATTGAATACTACTTCAATTCCCTGATTCTGCAGACCTCCTGCATTGATCTTTTTTTTCTCATACCCTGAAAGAGGATTCATTGGCAGGTTGATCAGCTGATCAGTTGCTTTGGTATTGTAATAACTGACATCCAGTGAAATCCGGTTAAATAATCGCAGATCCAGACCAACTTCAAATGTTTTAAGTTTTTCATTCCTTAAGTTCGGATCATATAAAATCTTTTTCCGATCTGCTGTTACGTTTCCGTTAGGATCTTTTTTAACTTCAAAAGTATTGTAAAGTTCATAGGCTTCCAGCGAGTTCCCAGTTACAGCATAAGAAGCTCTTACTTTAGCAAAAGATAAAAATTTGAGCTTAGTCCCGTTTATTTTTGCAAGCATATCGGTAATAACCAATGAAGTACTTATAGAAGGATAAAAATAAGACCGGTTTTCTACCGTAAGCGTTGATGACCAATCATTCCTTGCTGTAGCATTAATAAACCAATATCCATCATAATTTATCTCTGCCGCTGCAAAAGCTGAGTTGATTTTTTTATTTAAAATAACTTCCCGTATGTCGGGATTACCTACAGAATTATTGATATTAAAAAAGTTGGGAGAAGTCAGATTGGGAGCTGAAAGATAGATCGCATTTGTCCTTGTTTCCATCATTTGTCCATATATCGATAAGGAACCACCCCATTTTCCAATAATATTGTCCTTTTTGGCATTCAAACTCGTTATATAATTATTCTCATAAAACTTTTCCTGGCTTGTATTATAAGAATTATTCAGCCTGGATCCCGTCCATGTTTTCGCATTGGCATCCAAAGAATAAAAGTCCGTTCCTAAGCGAACATCCGCACTCAGCCAGTCATTGAATTGATATTTAAGATAGCCACTTAGCAAGAAGCGGTCTTTTTTATCTTCATTCAACCTATTGTAAGAAGCCCAATAAGGATTAACTCCGTTATTTGTTATCCATCTCTGCGTAACGTTATTCTCGGTCATTCCTTCTTTGTAATCTCTTATATCAATATTTCTCGGCATTAATAAGACACTACCATAAGTATTATTATCCAAACCTCCATTAGGACGATTATTTGCCTTGGTACTTATATACTGGATTTTCACATCAGTTGTCCATCTCTTTTGTGCCCCGAAATTAGAATTCATTTTAGCCATAAAATTCCATCTTTCATACTTCGAGTTGGGAACCTGACTATTGTCGTATAAATAATTTCCGGAAGTATATAAGTTTGTTCCCTCGCCCAGGTTTTCCTGAAAACTTATTGTATGTTGGACACTCGTACCTGTCCTGAAAAAACCTTTAAGGTTATCATAGACTTTCATATCTGTTCCATCGATCTGAGGTCCCCAGCTGTTTGTATTATCAAGATTACTTGGCAGATTTGGAAGTCCGTTGCTTCCCTGAGCAAAGTTACTTTGCAAGTCGGGCTTCATAAATATCTTTTCAAAACCTAAACTTGTGGAGTACGTGATGCCTACTCCTCCTTTCTTTTTGCCGGATTTCGTTGTGATGAGAATAACCCCGTTTCCAGCTCTTGCTCCGTATAATGCCGATGCAGCTCCTCCTTTAAGAACAGAAATAGTTTCGATATCGTCAGGGTTAATATCACTTAAACCATTTCCCATATCAGTATCCGGGTTCCACAAATCATTATTCTTTGCCCCGTCCTGGCTCCTGCCTTTTACTCCGGCTGAATTATTAATGGGAATACCATCCACGACAATTAAAGGCTGGCTATCTCCTTCAAAGGAATTGAATCCCCTGATATTGATTCTGGAAGATGAAGCTGGACCAAATCCGCCCTTTACAACCTGAAGTCCCGCCACCTTACCTGTTAGTGCATTGGTGACATTGTTTTCCTTCGCGTCTACTAAAGCCTGTCCTTTAACATCCTGGAAAGAATATCCCAGAGATTTCTTCTCTTTTTTCACACCATATGCAGTAACAACTACTTCATCAATTTTTGAAGTTTTAATTGAATCTGTAGATTGTGCATAAAGCCCATTGAAACAAAAGAATGCAGATTGTAGTAGACCAATCCTAAATAGTGTTTTATTCATATTATATTAATGTGATGTGACACAAACATAATATTTTAATACTATTTAACAAAGTAGCAAAATCTAAAAAGAGGAATTAATGTATAAATTTGAATCTAACACATTTATATTCAAATCAAAAAAATGACGACAAAGTGAAATATTCCACTATATTTTAACCGGAATATCGTGTTTCTGTTGCATTATAACAATTAGGAAAATCAGAATATTTACCTAACAGGCTTTTACAAATCATTTTCTGAAAAAAAAGAATAGGCAAATTGTCGAATTCGTTTTGCCTGTTCAACCTCAAACCTTGCCTTGGCAGCAATTTCACCATAAGCAAAAGCACGCGCCATCTGAATTTTTTTAAACTTCTCTTTTGGAGTAGATTCCGATCTCATTTTCATCAGCTTGTACTCATTGGTTTGTATTTTATAGGTAGCTTCTTCAAGCTGGCGTGCTCTTTTTTCAAATTTTTCAATATGTTTATCTATCACAGAAAGTGCCTGTTCTAAAGTACACTTTTCCATGTAAGAAGACCAAAGTAAAAAAGGCTCCCGAATGGGGATATATTGAATATCATCCTGAATCCAATCATCAAGCTCTTTTCGACCAGTGTCGGTAAGGGTATACTGCTCCACATTCATTTTTTCTCCCCTGATACTATTTTCAGTTTCTACCAGGTTGCTCTCTTTCATACTTTTAAGAGCATTATAAATCTGGCTAGCTGTAGCACTCCAAAACGGAACTACTGAAGTACTCAAATTTTGAGCAATTTCGTAGCCTGTCATAGGGGCTATTTCCAACATAGACATAATGATGTGTTTGGTCGACATACAGATGTTTTATACAAATATACTCATTACAATTCTATTTTTTCATCAACCTCAAAATATTACTTTAAATACTATTTAAAAATAATAATACAAAAAGAATGCATTATCAAAATATTTAAATTTATTCAAATTTAATTTGGAATATTCATTTATTTATATCTAAATTTAACATCACCATATTATTTACATCATAAAAGCAATAATCCATATTTTGCAAAAACAAAATAAAATAATATCATAAATACTATATTATGAAAGAAAAAGCAGCGTTATACTCCAAACTAAAAGAACAAAATCTAGTTCCTCTTTGGCTTGTCGAGCAAGATGTATTACCGCTACGGCCTAATCCGGCTGCAATCCCCTGGCTTTGGAAATGGGATCAACTTTATGAACTGGCAGCAACTTCCGGAAAGCTCGTAAATCTTGAAGAAGGAGGGGACCGACGTGCTTTAGGATTAAGCAATCCAGGGCTTAATGGAAAACCTTATGCCACTGAAACTTTATGGATGGCATTACAATGGTTAAATGGTAAAGAGATCGCTCCTCCACACCGCCATATTTCACAGGCCTCAAGATTCATTATCCGAAGCGAGGGTTCTTATAGTACAGTTGAAGGAAATAGAATCTTTTTGGAAAGAGGAGATTATGTACTTAATCCCCCCATGCTGTGGCACGACCATGGCTCTACCAATGATAAACATGCGATCTGGTTAGACGCTTTAGACATTCCGCTTACCAACTATCTCAATGCCAATTTTTTTGAATCCTACCATTTGGATCAACAGGAAATAACCAAAAAAATGAATGCGTCTGTACTGAAGCATGGCAATGGTAATTACCGTCCTTTATGGGAACCTTCTAATAATGAATATCCTCCGGTATCAGTTTTTAAATGGAAAGACACCCTAAAAGCACTTAATGATCTTAAAGAAGCAGATGAAGCGAGTCCTTATGATGATGTTGCCCTGGAATACGTCAATTCATTCAATGGAAAGGCAGTCATGAAAACCTTTGGTGCATCAATACAAATGATCCGTCCTAAAGTACATACCAAAGCCCATCGTCATGTTTCCAGCAATGTATACTATGTTTTTGAAGGGAATGGCTATTCAGTGATAGATGGGGTACAATTTAACTGGTCGGAAGGGGATTTCTTTGTGATTCCTACCTGGGCCTATCATGAACATTGTAACATTTCAGAGGATTCTGATGCAATCCTATTCTCCGTAAATGATACCCCGCTGATGCAGACACTCGATAAATACAGAGAAGAACCTTATCTCGAAAACGATGGTTATCAAACCGTTCGCGAAGTCTTTAAAAGTCCTCTCTAATTCTTCTGATCAATTTAAAATTTTAAAATACATCCAATGAAATTATTAATGTTTACCGTGGGCTCTTCACAGCCCAAATTCGGGGCTTTTGTTCAGGAAAAAATCATTGATCTTAATGAAATTGCCCGCCTGGCAAAGCTTTCCCTGCCTCCCAGTATACAAGAATCTCTAAAAAGCAGTTCCGGATTATCAGATGCTGAAAAAGTTATCGCATATACTGTGGCAAACTGGAATCAACTTCCGGAAAATGCGATTTGGAAAGAAGATCAGATTGAATGGCTTCCTATAGTAGGATCTCCCGAAAAAATTGTATGTGTGGGACTGAATTATAAGCACCATATTATGGAAATGAAAAGAGAAATGCCTTCCACACCCGTATTATTTGCTAAAATGGCAACGACATTAAACGGACATAGACAAGATGTTCCGTATATAGACCTCTCTAACTCTTTAGATTATGAAGCAGAAATGGCTGTTATTATCGGTAAAAAAGGGAAAAATATAAAAAAAGAGAATGCCTTAGAGTATATAGCTGGGTATTCATGCTTTAATGATGTAACAGTACGTGAATATCAATTTAGAACTATTCAGTGGATGCAGGGAAAAAACTTCGATGGACATGGACCTATAGGCCCTATGCTGGTAACCCCCGACGAAATAGAAGATCTTGCTGCTTCCAGAATTACCCTTCGACTCAATGGAGAAGTAATGCAGGAGTCTTTTATTGGTGATCTTATTTTTGATGTTCCCACCCTTATTGAAGCTATATCAGAAATCATGACCCTGAATCCCGGAGACATCATCGCCACTGGCACTCCCTCTGGTGTCGGATTTGGGAGGACTCCAAAAGTATTCATGCAAAGAGGAGATGTAGTGGAAGTAGAAATTACCAATATCGGCATGCTACAAAATACTATTAAATAAATACGATTCTTAAAACATAAATTATGAGCAATACAACATTAACTCTTGAGGAGATCAAGGAATCTCTTCAACATTCCCAAAAAAAATTCTTGGATTTACTAGACAAAGTTGTTCCCACACAAAAGCTATATATAAGGCCTTCGAGCGAAGAATGGTCTTCTGGTATTGTATTCTGGCATATTGGTGAAGCCCGGATTTTCTTTGTAAACGAAATCCAAAAAGTATTGGATGATCCTTCTATTTCTATTGGTAGAAAAATGGATAATCCAATTCGTTTAGCCAATATAGAAGAAGCGGATAAAATTCAACCATCACCAGCAGAAATCCGGGACAGATTGGAAAAAAGCTATACCGAAATTACCCGTTTATTTGAAAAGCTGACCCCTTCCGACCTAGAAAAGGAAATTCAGCATATGAATCATAAATTCGGATTAATGAAACTTAGGGATTTTATTGATCATTTTATCGTTGAGCATGATGCTATCCACGTTGCTCAAATTAACAGGGTCGTGAGTCAGATCAACTAGGGATATAATATATTCACATAAAAAATAAAACTTATATGAACTCTCAAATTTCTGAGCATAAAAGGCTGGGGCAAACCCAGCCTAATTATGCACTACTATTACTGACTCTGGTATTTGCGCTAGGGTTATTGGACCGGGTTATTTTCAATGTACTTTTGGACCCTATCAGAGAGGAATTCCACCTATCAGACACTGTGATGGGTTTATTATCAGGCTTCGCTTTCGTTGCATTTTATTCTGCCATGACCTTTCCCGTTGCAAGACTTGCCGACCGATATAACAGAAGGAATATTGTGGTTACAGGACTTACTATATGGAGTGCCATGACTGCTTTTAGCGGACTTGTGGCTAATACTCTTCAGCTTACTATTGCCAGGATCATGGTTGGCTTTGGAGAGTCAATGGGGTCTGCTCCTGGTCATTCTCTTCTTTCCGATTTTTTCCCGAAAGAAAAGCGTCCTAAAGCTTTCAGCATTTATTCCGGAGGTCTTCACATTGGAATACTGTTAGGCTATATCATTGCTGGTCTTGTAGGCCAAATGTTGGGATGGCGTTATGCCTTCTTTTTTGCCGGAGCACCCGGACTTATACTTGCTCTCATTATCCGTTTAACAATGAAAGAACCATTACGAGGCAGCTCAGAAGAACATTACAAACTAAAAGAGCTTGGAATTCCTTTAAAAGAAGCCCTTAAAGACATTTTTAGCCGGCAAAGTTATCTTCTTGTACTCATCGCAACCACTATGGGAGCTTTCGTGATTTATGCATTAAGTACGTGGGAAGCAACTTTCCTCAGAAGAATTTATCACTTTAATGGAAAACAAATAGGATTGATTGTAGGAGTGGTGAAAGGGGGAACGGGTCTTGCAGGTGCCTTTCTTGGAGGATGGCTTTCCAATACCTTTGGAAAGAAAGATTATAAATATATCTTACAAATCCCAGCTATAGCAACATTTTTATGTGCCGCCTTTTCTCTTGTATTCCTATTTTCCACAAATGCTGCTATGGCCATTATAGGACTCGGTATGACAACATTTTTTCTCGCATTTCATATTGGAGTATCGTGGGGTGTAGCTCAGACAGTCACACGTGTTGAAGTACGTACACTGGCTGCCGCAATATTAACCATTTCCTGCAACTTTATCGGTCATGGATTTGGCAGTTCTGTCCCAGGCTTTTTCAATGATCTTTTGTCTGAAACATATAGTGTTAATGCCATACGCTATTCATTGTTATCTGCAACAGGTGTAGCATTGCTAGCAAGTATCATTTATTGGAAAGCTTCAGGGCTTCTAAGAAAAGACATTAATACAATAGAATAAAGATAGATTTATTCTTACTGTTTTTGATACAACCTATTTTAATTGTTTATTTTAAAACTTATATCTCTATGCTTTATTCGTATAAAAAAAATTTCAGCTATTGCCTTTTACTTTTATCATACTTATTTCACGCACAAATCACCAATGATAGTATCCCATCTCCACCGATAATTCAAACAGAGATTGATGCAGGTTATAGAAAAATACTGCTGTCCACAATTGTTACAAAAAAAATTGATAGACAAAAGAAATTTAATCTTCTTAACATAACAGCTGTACACAGCTTCTATACTAAAGATGACCGTCGTTTTGATGAAGTATTTAGTAATATGGCTGTAACCTATAATTACGCAGGTCCTTTTGCGGCGGGTGCCGGAATGAAATTCGTTAATACTACCGGAATTACTCCTTTTCTAACAGTACAATATTCCAAACGTACTCCAAGATTATCCGCTATAATACTTCTTTCTTACATGGTAATCAATATTCCTTTGCGGGAAGCTATTGTAATGATCAATTATCGGTATCCAATCAATCGAGATTATCAGCTCTTTACCCAGCTACTGGCCACTACCAGCTGGTTAGATTTTAAACTACACCGTAGAAGTCAGCAACAATTTCGGATAGGATTGGACAACAAAGCCTTTCAATATGGACTTGCTATAGATTTTGATCAGTATGGATTAAACCCTGTAACCAAAACCAATGTTGGATTGTTTCTTCGAAAAGAGTTTAGATAGATAGCATTAATAATAAATGATGATTGATATTTGATGAATGATCTTTTATCATTTATCATTCATCAATGATAAATGATCACTGACCCTTATCGTTTATCATTTATTGCTATGGTGTGGTGTAGTAGGTATAGATGTGTATAGGTATAGTTATAAAATAAAAAAGTCTCATACAAATTCATGTATGAGACTTTTAATAAAAACTGGCGGCGACCTACTCTCCCGCTTGTCGCAGTACCATCGGCGCTGGTGGGCTTAACTTCTGTGTTCGGAATGGGAACA
>NZ_JBVTMR010000005.1:0-231154 GCF_055762745.1 Chryseobacterium subflavum | reverse complement strand
CCAAATTCTTCAGTTTCCACCCATTTTTATAATTCTTGAATCTACTACCCTGAGAAAATAGTTTTTCACTTAGTCCTTTAATTAAGGTTTCTAATTGTTCAATTATTTTGTTTTGGGTTTGTATTCTTTTGTCAAGTAAGGCCAAAAAGGAAGAAATTCTATTCTGCTCATTGAGCTTTGGTAAACTTAAAGAAAGAGATGCGAGTTGACTCGAATATAGATGCACTACCGAAATACCCTGTGCTAAATTAGCTATTTCTATTTTCTTTTTACTATTTAGATAATAAGATAAAAAGATCCCGTTAATCTTAGTCTTGATAATATTCAAATCACCTCCTAATGCAATCCCGGATTTCAGTACACAAGAGGCAGTTGCAATATCGATTGTTGTTTCACCAGAAGCAGGAATTATCACATCATTCTCTTCACTTAAAACTAATGTAGACTTATCTATATTAGTCGTAGATCTTATTTCGTTAATAACTTCTCTGTAATGCGTATAGAGTTCTCCATATCTTATACATTCAGTAACTCCATTTTCTTCTATATCACTTTTAGAAATTCCTTTTCCTTTTGAAAACTTAGCAATCTCGCCCAACTTCTTAGTTTCCCACTCCCCTTCAAATCCTGGAAATCTCAAATTTGGAACCTTAATTTAAAATTATCTCGAAGATTTAGAATCCTTAATTGCTTTCTTTGGATCGTTAAAAATAATATTATAATGAATCAACAAAAACAACTCGCAGAAGTTATTGAATTATGGAAAGTGGACAAAAAGCAGTATGTAAAGAAATCAAGTTATTCCGCTTATATGCTATTGATAGAAAATCATTTGATTCCCGTTTTTGGCGATAAGTATTCGATCGAAGAGCCAGATGTACAAGGTTTTGTATTTCAAAAACTTGAAAAAGGCCTGAGCCATAAGACGATCAAAGATATTCTTATAGTCTTGAAGATGGTACTAAAATTTGGAGCTAAGAAGAAATTATTTGAGTACACTCCCTTTGAAGTTCAGTTTCCAACAGAAAGGGAAAAGAGCAATATTGAGGTGCTTAGCAGGTCAGATCAGAGAAAAATTATGAGTCATATTCAGGAGCATTTTACTTTTAGGAACTTAGGCGTTTACATTTGTCTAACTGCAGGGATGCGGATAGGGGAGATCTGCGCGCTGAGCTGGGAGGATATTGATACCGATAGATCAATTATCAGTGTTAATAAGACGATACAGCGTATTTATGTGATAGAAGATGGTGTTAGGCGGACTGAATTAATTTTGGATACCCCAAAAACAAAAAACTCTATCAGGGATATTCCAATAAGTAAAGAATTGCTAAAAATTTTAAAGCCATTTAAAAAAATTGTTAATTCCTCATATTTTGTGTTGACTAATGATGCCAAGCCTACAGAGCCCAGGACATACCGGAGCTATTATAAAAACTTTATGAGCGAATTGCAAATGCCAGATCTTAAATTTCATGGACTAAGACATAGTTTTGCAACCAGGTGTATCGAAAGTAATTGTGACTATAAAACTGTAAGTGTTTTACTGGGCCATTCCAATATTAGTACTACGTTAAATTTGTATGTTCATCCAAACATGGAACAGAAAAAGAAAGCAATCGAGCAGATGTTTAAAGCACTTCGATAATTTCCATACCTTGAATTACGGGTTAACTGCCCGTAATTCGCATTTATTTCCGTAATTTGCCTAAGTACTAAAAATTAGTTAAACATATTGTTAAGGTTTGCATTGTATAGCAAATAAAGATGGCAAAGTGTCAAAAACCGATTAACCATGGCTTTTACAGAAAATAATATATCACAGATTCCAGCACTTAAATTACTAGTCAATTCAGGTTATACTTATCTGAGTAAAAAAGAGGGTTTGGTACTTCGTGATAATAAGGAAAGTAATGTAATCTTAACACATATATTGCGTGAGCGGCTTATGCATATTAATGAAATTAAGATAGGTACAAAGAAAAGGAAATTCGATTCTTCTAATATTGAAAAAGCAATTCAGAAGCTAGGAGACATTCCGTTGTCCGAGGGGCTGGTACATGCCTGTAATCAAATTTACAATTTACTCATATTTGGTTATTCTTTGGAGCAATCTATAGATGGCGACAAAAAGAGCTTTACATTAAAATATATTGATTGGGATACTCCAAGTAATAATTATTTTCACGTTGCTGAAGAGTTTTCTGTACTGCGAACTGGTCGTAAAGATACGTACCGTCCGGATATTGTTCTCTTTGTTAATGGTATTCCATTGTCTGTTATTGAGTGCAAGAGTCCACTTATCAAAGATTCTCTGAAAAAGGCAATATCTCAGCACATTAGAAATCAACAGGAAAACGGTATTCTTAATCTGTATGTTTACAGCCAGATTCTAGTGGCTACTTCTTTAGTTAGTACGAAGTATGCAACAACCAATACAAAGGAAGAATTTTGGGCGATATGGAAGGAAAAGGATCCTAATTTCCTAGAAGAATTAGATGTTTTAGTGAATACGGCATTGCCAGAAGCCGTAGAGGAAAAACTCTTTGCCGACCCCGATTTGAGAACTTCATCCGATCTCACGTTGTTCAGAGAAAAATATAGTCAATATATCGCCCCTAGCCAACAGGATATTTTCATACACGGTTTACTTAACCCTGATCGGTTAATGTCTATTGTAAAAGACTTTATTCTGTTTGAAGGAGGAGTCGTGAAGAAGATTGCACGTTTTCAGCAGTTCTTTTCAATTAACAAGATAATGGATCGTATTAAACCTATTCGTAATGGTAAAAGAAGAGGTGGGGTGATCTGGCACACGCAGGGTAGCGGAAAGTCATTGACAATGGCAATGCTTGCACGTAAAATCCAGAATACAATACAAAATCCCCAAATCATTTTAGTTACGGATAGGATTGACCTTGACAGGCAGATTACTGCCACCTTAAAAAAAGTTGAGGTTGATGTGATAAACGCAAATTCCGGTAAGCAATTAGTTAGTTTACTAAAAGGAAATGGTGATATGGTTATTACTACGATTATAAATAAGTTTGATGCAGCTGTAAAAAGTCTATCGGACAATCAGTTGTTAAGCCCCAATATTTTCGTTCTCATTGATGAGGCGCACAGGACTCAACATGGAATATTTAATGTTAACATGGAAAGAGTGTTACCTAATGCATGTTTTATTGTATTTACCGGTACTCCTCTAATGAAAAAGCAAAAAAATACAGCTAATAAATTTGGTGGAATCATAGATACCTATCCTATATCGGAAGCTGTTTTAGATGGTGCAATAGTTCCGATTCTATACGAGGGCAGATTGGCTGTACAGGATGTCAATAAAAAAGCTCTTGACAATACGGTTAATATGGTAATTGAAGATCTCAGTGAAAAACATCGTGGTGATCTTAAAAATAAAATGAGCAGGGAGAAACTGATTTCGAAAACTGAACAGAATATTTACCAGATTGCATTTGACATTAGCAAACATTTTCAATCAAATTGGGGAAACGATAGGTTAAAAGGGCATTCCGGTTTCAGAGGAATGGTAGTTTGTCCGGATAAATTGACTGCCGTTAAGTATAAAAAGAATTTTGATCTTATTGGCAAAGTGAAAACTGAGGTAGTAATGTCGGCATCAGATACACGAGAAAATAATGAGGACATCCACAGCTCCGAAGCGCCTGAAGTCACGCAGTATTATGAATTGCTTAAGGCAAAATATGGACCTGATATAGATAGCAATATTATCCAGCATTATGAAAATGGGGAGGATATCGAACTTTTGATCGTAATCGATAAACTACTAACTGGTTTTGATGTACCACAGACTATTGTCATGTATTTATGTAGAAAGTTGAAAGAGCATACATTACTACAAGCTATTGCACGTGTTAATCGAGTTTATCCAGGAAAGGATTATGGATTTATCATAGACTATGCGGGTATTATGGAAGATCTCAAAGAGGCGTTGGAAAGTTATGCTGGTGATGATTCATTTGATCCTGATGATCTTGTGGGTTCTTTGACAAATATTTCAGTAGAAGTGGAAAAATTGCCTCATGCACATAAAGATGTCGTAAATATTTTTAAGGACGTGACTAATAAACTCAACATTGATGAATACGTTGTATTTCTATCTGACCAGGCAATCAGGGAAGAATTCTATAGTAAGTTTAGTATTTTTGCAAGAATTTTAAAAGTAGCATTGTCTTCAATAGATTTTCATAATTCAATATCGGAAACTGAAATAAATCATTATAAGGAGGAATTAAAAAAATATGCTGGGATTCGTGTTGCTGCAAATTCAGTCTATATGGACACAATCAGTTTTGCACAGTATGAAAAGCAAATTCAGAAATTACTAGACCAACATGTGGTCACTGAAGAAATAATCCGTTTGGTTGAACCCTTGAATATCATGGATGTTGATGCTTTTGCGGAAGAAGTTGAAAAGTTGGTTGGTCCAAGAGCTAAGGCTGAGAAAATTGCAGCTGCTACAAGTAGATATTTGTCAATTAATTTGGAATTAAACCCAGCGCTATTTAAGAGATTATCCGAATTGATCAGCGATACTATTGCCGAAATGCGCGCAAATCGTTTGTCTGAATTAGAAGCATTGAAAAAGCTGACTGTATTCAAGGAACAGGCCCTGGATGGGCATACATCCACGATTCCAGAGGAAGTCAGGGATAAAAAGAGAAATGTGTCGATTTATAATCTTTTAAAGGCCTATGGTGATTTGGATGGTAAGGAGATAGAGATTACCAGGATGTTTGATCAGGTTGTATCCAATTTTGAAGTTGTGGACTGGTACAAGCGGACGGACATTATCAACAAGATAGAATTGGACTTTGGAGATTATTTAATGGATGTTTTCGACTTATCAATAGCAAAGGCGGACGAATTGACTAAGAAATTAATAGAGATAGCAGTTGCAAATAGATAGTGTGATGGTGGATAGTATTCATTACGGAAAGCAGATTATAGAATTTGAGTTGCAATATTCAAAACGAAAAAGTATAGGGATAAAAGTTTTACCGACTTCTTCTGTTGAAGTTACTGCGCCGATAGGTTTGGGTGTTGATAAGATTAAAGAAGAGCTTTTAAAAAAAGCTAACTGGATTATCAAGCAAAAATCTCTTATGTTAAATTTGGACTCAAATCTTGTGGACTATGAAGTTAAATCTGGCTATTCGGTATATTATTTGGGGCGTAAGTATAAAATTGTAGTCGAACAATCGAATAAGGTAGAGGTCTTCTATAAAGGTAATCTGTTCCTGATTAATGTTAAGAGTAAAGATAAGGCTAGAGGTGTGTTTGATAAGTGGCTGAGAGATAGGGCTATGAGTAAAATAACCGAGATCGCCAAACCTATTATTGATAAATTCTCTGAGCGATTTGAAGCGCCTGAGTATATTTTCTTTCAAAATATGTCTACGCGTTGGGGGAGTTGCACCATTAGCAATAAGCTTATCTTTAATCCTAAATTAATTCATACTCCTAAGCGCTGTATAGAGTATGTCGTTATGCATGAGTTATGTCATATAGTTTATAAAAATCATAATCAAAATTTTTTTAATCTTTTGACTATGATGATGCCCGACTGGGAGAAAAGAAAAGAAATGCTAGATTGCTTTGCCTAGACTGAACCTAGGTTAATACATGATAGATTTGGGTACTCAGAGAGAATGAACAGTAGAACTCCTTAGACAGATAGCTAAAATCTAAAGATATCCGGTAGTCAAATGATTTATAATCAATGAGCCTAAAACACTTTAGCGCAGTTAATTACATCTTTTATTTAAATGCGATTTAACTTTGTTGAGAATTTTCTAGCAGCTCTCTTTTGGTTTAAGAAAATCGATTACCTGTAAAAATTATAATATCTTCTTAAGCTTTATGTAGGTATTTATTGAGTTTAGTAAGGTATAAAATACCCATTCCAATTGTTCGGGATAGATTAGATTTTTTGTAGTGTCCTTATTGTGTCGTATATCAAAGGTGTTGACAATCAGGAAGAAGTCTGATACATCTCTTGATGGCAGCACGGTAGAAATATCCTTTCTTAGTGGCTCAAGGACATAACTTAATGTTTCGCAGGCGGACCTCATATTTTCCATTGATTGTGGTTCAGAGAAGAATCGCTGACGTGCTTCGTTTATTTTCAGATCGATCGCTGTGTCGCCACTTGTGATTTCTTGACTGACAAGGCCAAACATTGGCATCTTGGGAAGTTGCTTTTTAGCCTTGTCTTTTCCTATACCTGTCATTGTTATTCCCATGTATAGCCGTGCACCCCCAGCCAGTCGATGATCTTTACGAACTGATATAAAGTGATCCTGTTTAAGTTGATTAATAATTCTTACAAATTCCTCTGGGCTGGCGTACGCTAAAGCAAAATCTTTCGTGGAATTGAATTCGAATTCCCTGTTTTCTTTGCCATAATTCTCATATATATGTTTCAACAGATGAACACATTTTTCTTCAAACTGGGATGGCGGATTCGTATTTTTATATCCTTCAGTAATAAAAGCGGTATCTAGCATAATAGGCTCTTGATTATCTATAGTTCTTTGTTTACATATTCCAGCTAGCAGATAATTTTCATGTCTCCCATTTATAAGTTGACCATAAGTGGAAATGGGAATTTTGACTCTTCCGACATAATCTGTTTCATATTCAATAAACGTTCCTACGGTCGATTTAATATCTCCAGCGAACAAAGCATAGCCAGTTAGTGCGCATCTATCAAAGTTCATATTTTTTATTTTGGGACAATTCTTTTTCAGCTAGCAGGTCAAAGGGATTAAAACTTCCCGTATAATTTTCATTAATGAGCCACGGCAAAAAACCTTCCTTTTCAAATGCATCAAAAAACAGCGGAAGCTCCCTTTTATAAATATCGTATACATCCTTGTATTTTTTGCGAACCCTCTCAATAGGATGATTATCTTTTATAAATGCTATTTCTCGCAAAAATCTGAGATCTTCGTCAACTCGGTGGAAAGTGTCTGTTTCTGTGAGTGCTTCCAAGGAAACGGGCAATATACCATTTGCGTAATCGTAAAGGTTTTTAAGTGACTGACAGAGCAAGATATAATCATAATTTTCGGTAAATTGGGTATTATCAAAAATAACGACGTACTCCGTGAGAGTTTTGTGAATGTAGAGCCCAAAGCCCTCCAAAGTTCCCTCATCATGGTAGGTATCAATTAAGGCTTTACCATAGTATGCCTGAATGTTGGTTAATTGTGAAAAATTAAATTCCCCATAAGTCAATAATCCTTTGAAATAAACATTAATGAAGGATAGTCTATAGAAAAGCTCCTGCGCATATTCAATTAAGTAGGTACAATAATAGTCCGTACTCCAGTCATTATCTTTATTAAAAACAAGAATGGTATCGGAAAAGACAACAGTCTGGAGTGCATGATGGCTATGAACTTTAAGAGAATCAAAAATTTGGAAAATTTTGTCAATCTTCGAGGGATTGCTTCTTGCCAGGTTTTCAAACCCTAATATATCTATGTATAAAAATGCTCTTTTCATTTATGGTTATTAGATAACCAATATACAAAAAACAAATAAATGAAATTTTTTGTAAGTGTTCTGTATCTGTTGAAATTTGTTGCAATTTAATAAGTAGCTATGAGTTTACAGTGTTAACAAGGTAGGCTCAGTGTTAATCATAGAATAGATGCGCGTTAAGAAATACATAATCTTGGTTTTGTGAATATTTTGTGCTTCATAATTTATAAACAAATGTGTAACTTAGTTTTGAAAATTATCAGTTTGTGAGAGATTGGTACCGTCTTGTCCCCCAAAAGAAATTATAGCCCTAAAATTGGGAATGTCAATTTTTTGTATTGGGAAATAACTTTTATTGAATTGAAAAAAATAACAACCCGATAGTTAATTTATGGTTGTTCGGTAATAACCATAAAAGTTTACTGTAATATTAGAGCCAACTGCTCGAGCGAGTGTCACGCTCGTGCCCGAATAAAGATTAACAATCTATATATAAATCCGAGAAGGTACACTTTCTTGGATTTTTATTTTTAGTATTTAAGATTAATGGACCTGAAAGTAGCTTTGTAGCAGAAATATACAAATGGAAATATGGTAGTGTAATAAACTACTGTAATGATGATCAGAAAATTCTGGAAATAGATTTAAATTTGTGATGTGAATGGCAACGAGCGTGACGCTCGAGCCACGGAGGAACTACCTATGGAGAAGTGCAGATTAATCCAAATCCTCAAAATTATATAATACCTGCTAATCAAGATAAAAAACGCAGATAATTATGAAAATATTTCTAAAAAATTTACTGCTATTACTTTTACTAGTGTTTTCTTCATGTAAGAGTGAATTTAAAAAAGAAATTTTAGTTGATAAATTATCTTCTATTGAAAATGGATTACCGTCCCCATATTTTAATTATAGGCTATATTTTGCAATTGATAATAATAAAATTTTAGAAACTAATATTGATTTATTGTTTGAGCTTTATAAAGATGAGTATTCGAATAAGTATTCAAGTTTGAAAGATTTTTTAAAAGCTCTTTTTCTCCATAATGAGGTTATAAAAGTTAATAATTTAACTAAATATAAAGGAGCAGATTATCTAATCAATTTTAGTGAAATTGATAATAATATTAATTTGAAAAACATTGAGGATATCCAAAAAGAGTATTTAAAAGCGAAAAATGGACAGTTTTTATTGTTTTTAACAAATTTAAATTCATCTGAGAGATATACAATATTGTACAGAATGTTTGAAGATGAATTCATAATAACTTTAAATGATTATGTTGGTTATTATAGTTTAAGAAAATATGATTAATTCTCTTGTAAGGAGATATTCTATGACAAAAAAAAGTAAATAAAAATTTGATATTTAAGATGTAATTTAACAAGTGGCTAATTACAGAATATTACAATAAATGCTCTGCCTTTAATTTTGAACTTTACATTATTTATAATCAGGAGGGAATTTTTCCTTCCTGTTTTTTTGTGATCACTTGGAAATCTCTTATTTGCTAAAATATAACAAAATCATTCACTAATCATGATACTACTTTTCTCGAAATGTGTATAAACAATTAGTTTGTTTGATTAATATTTTTTATTTACACACATATATATATTGGTCACAATCTCAAACTACTAACATCTTCCTCTATTTCATATCATGACTATATTTTTTCGGTTTTTTACCCAGATGCTTTTCAAATACCCTTGAAAAGTGACTTAGGTTTTCAAACCCCATTTGATAGCCTGTTTCTGATACCGACAGTTTTTCATCCCGCAAAAGCCGTGCAGCTTCTTTCATACGTAGGTGCTGATAGTAATCGTAAATTCCCATACCAAAGACCTGCTTGAATATCCGGCGGAGCTTAAGTTCGTTCATTCCGGCCATTTGTTTCAGTTCTGCAATACTGGTTGGCTGGCTTAATGAGGAAACAATTTTGTCGCGTACCTGATAAATAGATTGTATTTCCTTCCGACTTAGTTTTTGATGGGTAGAATTTTCCCGCTTTCGTAAACTCTCAAATAAATAAAAAAGCAACTCCATAGCCTTGATTTTATAGTAATAGCTTCTCATTGTTGCCGGAGTTTCTTTTTTTACAATATCATTTACGGTGCGCAAAATATCATCGGTCATCAATTCTTCAATCAGAAAGCTGTTGGTATTATCGAAAAGAAACTGAAAATATTCGGATTCCTCTTTTAAAAAACTCTTCAAATACTCGGCACTGATGCTAATTGAAACATAGGTAGCCTGTGTATTTTCTATGAACTGAATTTTTTGTGGTATCGTAAATGGAAATATACGTACAAATGTGGCATCTGAAGGCGGTTTGATTGTACCGGACGTATTTTGATTATGATCTTCAAAGATGTTGTAAAATAAAAAACCAATACTGTCTTTAATCACGGATGTTGCAGTTTGTCGTGTAAAATTCTTTTTAGCGATCATTGAACCAAAGTGCAGCGCCATATCGGGTAAAAAAATAAAAGCTTTAAAAAGTTTGACCTCGAAATGCTGTAGCTCATCTTTTGTCGTCAGTCCTACCTTGCTTGCATACTCAAGAATTCTGCTGTCTATAGCTTTATGATCTTCGTCTTTCATATTTTTACGACTATTTTTAGTTGTTATTGAGGTATTTTAATCGTAAAGTTACCGGTAATTTTGATATAACAAATGTTATAGAACAATTAAATTCTTAAGTTATGAAAAAACAAGTTTTGATATCAGGTGCAAGTTTCGCCGGATTAACTTTGGCTTATTGGTTAAATAAATATGGTTATGAGGTAACTGTCGTAGAAATAGGTAAAGGTCTTCGGAAAGGAGGTTCACCCATCGATGTCCGGGGTAAAGCACTGGATGTGGTACAAGAAATGGGAATATTACAAAAAATTAAGGACCGTGAGTTTATCCATACCGATGAAATCGTGGATGCTAAAGGCGACACATTGAGTCGTTTTTCAATAAATGCAATGGAAGAATATCTTGGTGATATTGAAATCCACCGCAGTGACCTGGTAGAACTTATTTTTGATATTGTCCCTAAGAATGAGGTAGAATTTATTTTCGGAAACAGCATAAAGACATTAGTCCAACATGAAGATCGTGTTGAGGTATCCTTTGAAAAAGGGGATAACAGAAGTTTTGATTTTGTATTTGGGGCAGATGGCACCCACTCAATAGTAAGAAAACTGGTATTTGGTGCTGAAGAAAATTTCAAAAAATTTTTCGGTGTTTACTTTGCTTTTACCAAAGCAGATCATATACAAACAGGCAGGTCAGGAAATACGGGAATCGTATATCGGGAGCTGGGCAAGCAGGCAGTAATATACCATTTCAAAGATGGAGCTAATGCAATACTGATGTTCAGAGCTCCGGAACTGGATTGGAATTACAGAAATACAGAACAACAAAAACAAATTCTGAAAGAATATTTTGGGAACAATACGAATTGGAAAATTCCTGAAATTTTAGATTCCATGCTTCATTCCGACGATTTATATTTTGATGAAGCGAATCAGATCCATATGCCGACCTGGATTAAAGGACGTGTAGCCCTGGTTGGTGATGCTGCGCACGCGCCAAGTTTTTTTACGGGAATGGGGACAAGCCTCGCATTGCAAGGCGCAACTTTGTTAGCAAAGGAGCTTGATGCAAATGATGATTATAAAACTGCTTTCAAAAAATACAATGAAACCTTCAAACCTTTTGCGGAAAGCATTCAGTCTCGCATTAAATGGGGTTTAAAAGTTCAGTTACCTGAAACAGAAGAAGAATTACAGGCATCTTTCATGGCGTTTAGTCATGATAATAAAAAATAACCCCTTATGAATTGATTCCAACACATATTGGGGTTAAGAATTTTGGGTATTTACAAGGATTTGGAATAAGTAGGCCTTGCGTGTACGTTTAATTTTTAAGTAATCTAAAAGTATCTGTTATACCTTCAATAAAGGCCTCTGGATTTTCCCATGGACCAAAGTGTCCACCCTTTTTAAATGCTTTAGCATAGATTGTGTTAAATTGTGATGCCATAGGACCGTTTTCGAAAATACCAACACGGTTTTCCTCAGTACCCAGAGGCGGGTAAGCGTCTCCTGTAAGGAAAGTAAATCCCGCTGGAGCTTCTACTATTGGAGTTCTATTATGTGATGGCTTCCAGGGATATCTGTTAGCATTCGAATAAACACGTATAGAAGAACCAATAGCCTGATTTACCCAGTAGATCATGGCAAATGTAATGATATCATCTTTCGAAAAAACATCTTCAAAATTTCCATGGATGTCGCTCCATTTTTTCCAACGTTGTAGTATCCATGCCAACATTCCAACAGGAGAGTCATTTAATCCATGTGTGATGGTCTGAGCATCAAGCATATGGACTGCAACATGGGAAGCATAGGTACGCTGGAACTTGATGATGCCTTCACGTAGCTCGGGAGAGGCTTCCTTAGGTATCATCTGTCCTTCTGTTAAGTCCCATGGTCTTTCGCTTTGGAAAATTGTTAATGGCATTTCCTGTCCCAAATGGATACCGATAAGCTCTTCTGCATATTTATGTCCCAATTGAGCGGTTACCAGCATTCCATAATCACTTCCTGAAGCAGCATATTTTTTATAACCCAAAGTTTCTGTCATCAGTTTATGCCAAAGTTCTGCCATCTTCGAAAAATTCATTTCTCCATCTTTTACAGGCGTAGAAAAACCAAACCCAGGAAGCGATGGGACAATCACATCAAATGACTGTTCAGGATCTCTACCGTAGGAAGCCGGATCGGTAAGCTGGCGAATGACTTTACTCCAATGCCAATAAGTCCAAGGCCAGCCATGAGATAGGATAATCGGTGTAGGATTTGGTCCTTTACCTTTTTCGTAAATAAAATGGATAGCCTGGCCATCAATTTCTATTTTATGCTGGTTAAAAGAATTTAGTTCCTTTTGTGCTGCTTCCCAGTCATAACTATTAATCCAATGATGAACAATATCTTTGAGGTATGCAGTACTGATGCCATAATAAGAATCTTCATTATTTAAATCCTCTGACCAACGTGTTGTTTTTAATCTGGTTTCCAGGTCGTTAAGGATTTCCCCGGATACATTAATTTCGAAAGGTTTTAAGTCTGTATTCATTTTTCTTTTTTTAATATGTGAAATCTAATTTTAATCTGGTTTGTATGAGTTTTTTTATAAACCATGTGTCTTTGATTTTAACAAAATCACCATGATAATGTCCAAAACCATGTAATGTTCTAAATACTGGTACATTGCTGTCTTTCAATAATATATTTTCTTCATTTTCCGGTCTTATGAGATGATCTTCCATAGAAAATACTGCATGGACCATTTCTTTAGATTCGATGTCTATTTCAAAAGAAAATAAATGATGAATTGCTGTCGCATTTCCCACACTTTCCGAAATCTTATTTTCTATTTCTCTTCTCCCTGCCATTTGGACGAGTGTTTCACCGTTAACATCTAATGGAGTAAATATTCCATTCTCCGTAAATAAATTTGCAAGTTCAGTGAAGTTTTTGCTGTCGGCATGACGGACATATTTTGCCATGACTGTTCTTATATCGTCTGTGATTGTTAATTTTTCTAAATGTGTTATATTCATTGTTTATATTTTATAATTCTCAGACAAATTTATAGTAAAAATGATATACTTTTGTTACCAGTATAATAAAGTATACCAGTTACATTGATTATATCACTGAACCTTTTGTTTAGAGAAAGAGATAAAAACAATTGATAATAGTATTATAAATCTCCAATTTTGTGTCAGAAGTAATTTCTTTTACCAATTTCATCTGTAATGTAAGTAAGTAATTCTACGAAATAGAATAAGGTATTGATAGCATAATGACAGGCATATACCAAAAATATAGGAAATAAATTGGTGAACAAAACCGTTTGTACTGTATTAGTTGTGCTGGTGTAATATGATCCCAAATCATGGTAGATCATTTGGAAAATAATTCGAGAAAATGATTATGCAAAAGGAAATAGATGGTATTTTAAATATAGCCAAGGGAATACTGAGTCCGATATTATAAAAATATTGGCAAGTTTTTCTGCTTTCTGGAGTTTGTATTTGTAAAGAAGAAAAGAGTATAGTTCCTATTACTGATCATAGGAGGAATTTCCGGCTTTAGCACATTGATCTAGGGATTGTTAGTCGTAATAACAAACATGATCAAAGGTTCATCGCCTGTGTTTTCGATGGAATGATAACCTATTGAACTGATGGCTGTAATATCACCTTTCTGAAGTGTTTTTTTACGCTCGGGTCCGTGAGTTCCTGTTCTTTCCCGGTATTCTCCTGTTCCATGAACAACGACATAGAGTTCTTCTTCATTTCTTGCATGGTGGGTATGATATCCGGATTCATCTCCTTTGTTCAGCAAGACCATATAAGCAGCCAGGCGATTATTGGCCAGCTCTTTATCGCCGAACATTTGTAACATATAAACGGTTCCTTTTCCGCCATACATACCTTCACGTTTATCAACGCGGGTAATGGTTCTTTCATCTTTTTGGAATGCCATTACATACAGGTGGATATACTTTGAAACTTCTTGTATAACGTGGTCAAATTCTGCTCCTTCAGATAATATTACGGTATCGGCCATTTTGAGGTCATGATTAATGGATAAAATAGGATTTCAAGGTACCAAAAATTAAGCAGCATTGCAAGCAATTCAGTATGTATCATTATATGTTCGGGATCATAAAAAGAGATTCGTCAATATCAATAACGTTTTCAGCAAATAAGAAGTAAGCGGTATTCGCCATCTTTTTCAATGGGGGCCCTGTGAACACAAGGAAGAACTTTTTGTTCCGGATGATCTACTGCCAGTCGCCAAAGATGCCCTGATCCGAGACTGACCGGTTCAGCATTAAGCTTTGGCTGATAGTGCAGGTCGAAGAAGTACTCTTTCAGGAAATCTTCAAATTCTGCTTCCGGACCGTTATGTAATTTTCTAAGCTTTTCCCTGATCTCGGGGATCAGAATTTTTTGCTCCACCTGGTCATTGGGTATAATTTCACTGGGAGCACCGTGATAAGTACACAAAAAAGTATCGGTACCAATAGGGGAACGGTCTACGTGATATGAATACACATCGGTTGAGATAAAATCCAGCTCCTCGTCCCGGTCATAATTTTTAAGCAGGTTGAGGGAGGGCAATGCCCCGAAGTCTTCCAATAAACGTAAATCATTGAGAATCGTTTCCCTCGCACTAATTCCTTTTTCTGAAAGTGGTAATGCCAAAAGATCGTCAGTGGAAACTTCCGTAATATGATCTTTTAAATGAAGCTTAGAGACAATTTCTTTAAAGTCTCCGGTTAAATTCCTGTGCCAGCAGATTGCATTCATAGTTCCGTAAAAATCGGTATCGATGAGTTCTGAAAAGGAAGATACCACTTCAATTTGTTTGCTGCTGGAAAATATAGGATTCATATGATGGAATAAACTGTTAAGCCGTTTAATACTTTACAAAAGTAAGGAATTGGAGATAACTTTAAATTGACTTGTCTTCAACAGGACTGGATATGAAAATTGAAAAGCAGGTTTTTATACCTGCTTTTTATAATGTGATGGAAAAGACACTAGTCTTCCAAAACAGGTGCCTCTTCAATAAGTGCTTTTAAAGATTCAGGAAGAAAAGGCCTGCCACCGGTTGAAGGCACACAAGTTCCGGTAAAAGTTGCTTTTGTCGTCACCTTACCATTCAGGATAATGGATTGCTTAAAATGAATCTTAGGAGCGTCACCTTTATCCCTGAACAGTTCACAGGTTACCGTAAAGGTATCTCCTTTTTTCAGAGACCTGAGAAAACTGATCGTGTATCCTGATAAAACCATATTAACCCCATTTTTTGCTTCATTTTCAAGGTTAAATCCCAAAACCTCATCAATATACTGGTGTCTGCAATATTCCATATAAAACGGATAATATAAACCGTCCATAATTCCCTGTACATCAATGTGCTCTTCTTTAGTCACATATTCTTTTGAATATTTCATAATGATAATTCTATATTTAATATATAAAGCTAATTATAATTGGCGCCAAATCAAAATTGAACGAAGAGATCTTAACCTACACAAAGAAAATTTAATAATATTTTAATGTATTATATTTCTCTATGTGTTGATATATTGTGATTTATTTATACTTTTGTTTCCATTATTTCATCCCGATTGTACCCGCTTATTTCCTATAATATATGACAGATCGTTGAAGATTCCTTACCATTGGAATTCCGGTCACGTCATGATGGTAGCCAATAAACAGATCATTTTAATAATAAAAATAAAACATGAAAAAAGCAATTTTTATCCTGCTAGCATTAAGTACACTGGCTTGTGCTCCTGAAAATTCTGATGATGCACTGGTAAAATCGGGTAATGTTTTCCAAAGTTCCGACTTGTCCGTCACATCCAAAACCTCAAGGCCCCAGACCTGGGCACAAAAAGTTTCAGGTTCTCCTTTTGATAATCTGTATAAAGTAAATAATGATGTGTATAGAAGTGAGCAGCCTGACAATGCGGGCTTTAATTTTCTTGAGCAAAAACATATTGCTTCGATCCTTAATCTGAGGGAAGGTCATACAGATCATGTGGGAGGAACTAACTATGCAGGTAACCTGTATAATGTTCCCATGAATGCTTCATCGGTATCAGATGTTGAGATCATTAAAGCTTTGCGGATAATAAGAACCGCCCCGAAACCTATTGATGTGCATTGTGCTCATGGTAGTGACAGAACCGGTGTTACGATGGCGATGTACCGTATTATTTTCCAGAACTGGAGTAAAGAGGATGCCACTGAAGAAATGACAGAAGGAGGCTACCATTTCCATTCCCAATATACCAATCTTATCAATTATATCAGGGATGTGGATGTTGATTACATCAAAGGACAGGTTTTTAACTAATTAGTTTCTGATTTAAAACATAAAAAGTCAGTATTTCATTATACTGTAATCCTAACCTATAAATTAATCCAGGGAATCACTTTCCTGGATTTTTTATTTGTAAGTTACATTTTTACAATTTTAAGAAGTATTTTATAAATACATTCGTTGAAAGAGTTATTAAAACCCTACCAAAGGGCTAAATAGGAAGGATGATGTTTAAAAAATATAGATATAATCACTGATTGCAAAAGCCGTTCTTGCATGATTGAATGGCATAACACTAAATCTTTTAATATGAAAAATGCAAAATTACTTAGCAGAACTAAATTGAAAAATGTAACAGGCGCAAAAAAAGCCGTTGGTGGTGGGATTTGTGATGACTGGTCCAATGATAGTTATGATGTTTGTTTTAATTGCTGTGTAGCTTGGGCCTCAAATCAACCCAGCTCACCATCTGATCCGGGAGGACTTGAAGAGTGCTCTACTTTATGTGCCCGAAATGGTGCCCCGTGGTAATTAAACAGAATCTAGATCAGCTTGATTAAAATTAGTATTTACCGGATGTTACACCGGAAAGGTGAAGTATAAAAGAGGATATCTCCAGAGATATCCTCTTTTATTATTTTTTACAAAACTGTTATATTATAGGCAAATCTTTTAAATTTGATAATCCTGCTCTCTCATAAACAGGACATAGCCTATGTAGTCATTACACCGGTGTAATTTTAATATAAAAACGATCCATGGAAAGAAGAGAATTTTTGAAACAGTGTTCAGTTGCTGCATCCGGCTTGGTTCTTGCGAATATACTACCATCCTACGCCAGTGCCATGTTGCGGGAAGAACATTTACGGTCAGGTAAATCACTGTTTGAAGTTTTCAGTAATCCGGAAAATCGGTACCGTCCATTTGTACGTTGGTGGTGGAATGGCAATAAAATTGAAAGATCAGAACTTGCCAGGGAGCTCAGGATTTTAAAGGATGCGGGAATAGGAGGGGTTGAGATCAATCCGATATCATTTCCTTCGCGTACGGATGACATGGGGAAGCAAAGTATTGATTGGCTAAGTGACGAATGGATAGACTTATTGAAATTTACGCTGGAAGAAGCTAAATCTCTGGAGATGACCTGTGATATATTGGTGGGTACGGGTTTTCCCATGGGGGGCGATTTTTTAGAAAAAGAAGAATGCTCACAAATAGTGGTGATCGCCGTAAAAAAATTAAAGGGTCCTCTTACCACGGAATTTTCTCTTTTTGATCTTTATAAAGAAGCCGATCCGGCGATTACCAGCCCATACAGCGGAAGGACGATGGAAATGCTGGACGTAAAACTTGTGCCGGATCCGCTCAATAGGATAGACGAAGTGATGGATCTTTCGGATCAGATTAAAAGCGGAATGATAAAAGTTTCTATACCCAAAGGTAATTATGCGGTTTATGGATTGGTGAAAATAGAACGCTTTATGCGGGTGATCCAGGGGGCGCCGGGTGGGATGGGACCCGTTCTGAATCATTATAATTCTGCTGCCGTGAAAAAATACCTCAACAGGATGAGTGATAGCATTCAGCGAAAAACAGGACCTCTTGCAGGCTATGTCCGCTCTTTCTTTGTGGATAGTCTGGAAATAGAGGGGGCCAACTGGAGTGAGGATATGATCACAGAGTTTAAAAGAAGGAGAGGATATGATATTTATCCTTATTTGCCCTTTGTATTATTTAAAATTGGAGCAATGGGAAATACCACGGGGCAGAATATCCAATATCCCGTAAAGACGGGCGAAGTGTTCAAAAAAATGACAGACCGTATGCGGTATGATTTTGAGCTTACCAAAGCAGAGCTTTTTGAAGAAAGGTTTGTTACTCCCTATGTAGACTGGTGCAAAGAGAATAAAATACAATCGAGAGCGCAGGCCTATGGAAGAGGCTATTTTCCATTGGAAGGAAGTTTTGAAATTGATATTCCAGAATGTGAAACCTGGCTGAAATACGGTATCGGAGAAGATATCAGTGAAGAGAAATTCACACAATATCCCTGGCATCTTGGCAGGGGAAACACGATGATCAATAAATTGGTTTCTTCTGCAGCCCATCTGAAGAATAAAAAAATGATCAGTTCCGAAGAGCTTACCAATACTGATATGGTGTTCAATGAGTCTCTGGAAATTTTCAAAATAGCGGGGGATCAGAGTACGATATCGGGAGTTACACATCCCGTTTTTCATGGATTTAATTATTCTCCGCCGGAATCAGCTTTTCCGGGTTGGATTACCTATGGTGGATATTTTAATGAAAAGAATACGATGTGGCCTTATTTTAAACATTACACAGATTATCGTGCCAGGTTATCGGCGGTATTGCAGCGGGCTACCATGTTTGCCGACATTGGGCTGTTAGCTCCCTTTGCAGATCAGTGGTCGGAATACGGGGCCCAGATGGAACCTTTTCCGGTTATCGTATCGCCGGCATATCAGGCTTTGATCTGGGAATCCATTCATCAGAATGGTAACGCTTGTGATTATGTTTCTGAACGCGTGATCCAAGACTCGGAAGTGAAAAAAGGATTCCTTACGTATGGAAGCAGAAAATACCATACTCTTTTTTTAATTGAAGTGCGTAGTGTTGATACAGCTACAGCAAGCAAACTGTATGATTTTATAAGGGAGGGTGGAAGAGTCTTTTGTATTGAAACGGTTCCCAAAAGATCAACGGGTTGGAATAATTATGAAAAAAGAGATCAGGAAGTGAAGGAATGGGTGAGAAAGATGGAGGCTTATCCTGACCGTTTCATTGTATTGCATAAACCGACGGCTGACTTTTCAGGGTGGTATAAAACGGTACAGGAGAAATACAACCTAAAGCCCTATATGAAAATCCGGAAACCTGAGTCCTTTATAACTCAAGTGCGTTATCAGACAACAGATGCAGAGCTATTCTTACTTACCAATTCGAGCAGCAGGCATAGTGCTTCACTGGATATTCAATTTGATCAGGAGATCATTAAGCGTAAACAGGCGTGGTTATGGGATGCGACAACAGGCAGGAGAAGTAAGCTGGCAGTAGAAGAGGGGCTTTTTCATATAAATTTAGGTCCTGCAGACTCAAAACTGATTGTTTTTGATCATCATAGAAAAGGAACCATGTGGAAAGCTCATCCGTTAACAGGAATTCAAGTAAAAGAACTGAGCACTGCATGGGATGTGGAGTTCTGGCATTATGACGGGACCGTCAACAAAGAAAAGCTGGATCGTCTTACTGATCTTAAAGAGCTGCCTTCTTACAATCATTTTGCCGGAACTGTAGTTTACCGTACTACATTTCAACTTGGAGATCATGATACCAAGGATTTCCTGAATCTTGGAAGTGTATATGGAATCTGTGAAGTAAAGTTGAATGGAACAGAAGCCGGAACCCAATGGTTCGGCCGAAGGGTGTATCCTCTCGATGGCTTGCTCCATATCGGTGAAAATGAAATCGAAATCAAGGTCATTACCGTTATGGTAAACTATATGAAAACGCTTAAAGATAATGAAGTGGCTCAGTACTGGACCAACCAGAAAAAGAAAGACCAGCCCCTGCAATCTTTGGGACTAGCAGGACCTGTAACGATTTACTGAGACCTAAGGTAAAATAAGTCTGTTCCTTACATTATTGTTAGTATCTTACATTTAGCCTTTCTTATCCATGATCCCGAATCTCTGTTTTACCTTTGTCTGTGATGAGTCAGGAATATCCTGATCTAAAGTAATATAGGCATGAAAATGGTATTTATAACATTATTGATGATGGGATCAACTGATTTTTCATCTGCTGTACGGTCACCTTATTATTTATCAGAGCATCATTTTAAAAGTAATTTGAATATGGACAATAAAACAGTACTTGAAAAGGCAAATCTAGCTATCGCTAAAGGAGATTATGAAGGTTTTCTTTCCTACTGTACCGATGATACACAGTGGACATTTGTAGGTGAACAGGTTTTGAAAGGAAAGGAAGAAGTGCGAAAATATATGGCAGTTGCTTATACAGAACCACCTGAATTTGAAGTAGAAAAATTAGTAGCTGAAAATGATTATGTGGTGGCTATAGGAACAATAAGCATGAAGAATAAAGAAGGGAGAGCTGTTGATTATTCTTATTGTGATGTTTGGCGATTCCGTGATGGAAAGATGGCAGAATTGAAAGCATTTGTCATCGAAAAGACCTGATCATAAAAAAAATCCTCCGAAACGGAGGATTTATTATTGATACGCTTATCTTAAGATGAATAAGCGAAAGCTTTAGTTACGGAAAAAAGGGCTTACCCCTGAAGAATCAAAAGTAAAGGCAGTCTGATTTTCAGATTTGTCCAGTTTTTTGTTAATGGTAAGCGCCCATAAAACAAGCTCCTTACAGAAGTTCTGATCTTCTTCACTTAATTCGGAGGCGTTTTCCTCAACCACCTGCACCAGAGGAGCAATACTGTTAAGCTTGGAATAGAACTCTTCATCCGTATCCGTGTAGTTCAGTTCCAGCTGATTTTTGTTGAACCATTTGATCAGGTCAGTATAAGGAGTTTTGATGCCCTCTTTCTCCAGCTTGGAAATGCGTGGGAAAATCGTTTCAAACTGTACCATCACGGCTCTGTCGATTAATATTTTCGCTACATAATCTGCTCCTTCCTGCTCCCCTTCATAGACAAGTTCGATTTTCCCTGTGATCGATGGAATGATGGACATAAAATCAAGCAGGCGAACCGTTGTTTTTTCTGCATCGGTTTCTATTAAGCGCAGTTTTGCGGCAGCCACAAGGTTTTCCATTGCACTGATGGTCAATCGGGCACTTACCCCGCTTTTTTCATCCACATATTCACTGTCACGTGCTGCAAAGGCAACACCTTCCAACAGATCTTTTGCAAGACCCGGAACCTGTATCCTTGATTTGTCTTCAGGTGATATAAGAGCTTCCTGCTCCGTAATTTGACGGGCAAGATCAATGGTTCGGGGATAATGGGTGAAGATCTGCGAACCGATCCTGTCTTTAAGAGGAGTTACAATGCTTCCCCTGTTAGTATAGTCTTCAGGGTTTGCAGTAAATACAAACTGAATATCAAGAGGCATTCTCAACTGAAAACCTCTGATCTGAATATCTCCTTCCTGTAAGATATTAAATAACGAAACCTGGATGCGGGCCTGTAAATCAGGAAGTTCATTGAGAACAAATATCGAACGGTTGGCACGCGGAATCATTCCGTAATGCAGCACGCGTTCGTCAGAATATGGAAGCTTCAGAGTGGCAGCTTTAATCGGATCGATGTCTCCGATTAAGTCGGCAACATTTACATCCGGTGTGGCCAGTTTTTCAAAAAAACGGTCTGATCGGTGTACCCATGAAATAGGGGTGTTGTCTCCCAATTCATCAATAAGGTCTCTGGCGAATTTTGAGATCGGATGAAATGGACTGTCATTAATTTCAGATCCTTTTACAACAGGCATGTATTCATCCAGAAGGTCTACCATGCTTCTCGCAATTCTTGTTTTTGCCTGTCCGCGTAAGCCCAGTAAGTTAATATGATGCCCTGCTAGAATGGCTTTCTTCAATTGAGGGATTACGGTGTCTTCGTAACCCAGTAACCCTTTAAATACGGGTTCTTTAGCTTTAATCCTGGCAATAAGGTTCGCCTGAATCTCCTGACTAATCGTTTTATGGGTATATCCGGAATCTTTTAACTCTTTGAATGTAATATCGTTTTTCATTGTTTTTTTTAAATAAATAATCTATATACTGTAATAAAAGGATGAGAATCTATATATCTAACCTCTAACCTCTAAATTCTAAGATCTAAAATCTAGCATCAAACTATATTCTCCTTATCCTGTTTTTTTCATAATCTTCAAAAATCATCTGCCCCAAACCAGACAAACCTGTAAGAAATGCCTTCCCTTTATTCTGTGCTGTAAATACTTCCACAAATTTACGGAGATAGGGATCCTGGGCAATCATAAAGGTTGTAATGGGAATTTTCAGCTTTCGGGCCTGGGCCGCTTTATGCAGGCATTGTGTAACTATTTTTTCGTCAAGACCAACACTATTCATATAGAACTCACCGCTAGGCAGCTGAATGCAGCTCGGTTTTCCGTCGGTGATCATGAAAATCTGTTTATTGGTATTTCTTTTTCTGCGGAGAATATCCATCGCAAGCTCCAGACCTGCCACCGTATTGGTATGATACGGTCCCACTTTTAAATAAGGAAGATCTTTGATCTTAATGGGCCAGGCTTCATTGCCAAAGACGATAATGTCAATAGAATCCTTAGGGTATTTTCTATTGATCAGCTCAACTAATGCCATGGCTACTTTTTTGGCAGGAGTGATGCGGTCTTCACCGTATAAAATCATGGAATGGCTGATGTCAATCATCAATACGGTGCTCATTTGAGCTTTATGTTTTGTTTCCTCTACGATGAGGTCATCTTCCGTCATGCGTAAATCAGAAATGCCATTATTGATCTGTGCATTTTTTAAGCTCTCTGTCATATTAACCAAAGATAGTTCGTCTCCATATTGGTAAGATCGGTTCTCACCATCTTTTTCATCACCGATTCCCGTTTTTGAAGTGCGGTGATTTCCGATTCCCGTTTTCTTCAGTTTACCGAAAATCTGGTCCAGTGCATATTCTCTTAATGCAGACTCTAATTTGGCGGTTAATATATTTTTCCCTTTACCGGATCCTGTATTGCCGTCTTTCGGATCATCTTCCTCTTTGATGTACCCGCGCTTTTTCAGATCTTCCTCAAAGTCCTGAAGCGTATATTCATCATTGAAAATATCATACTCCTTATCGAGAAGATCAAGCCAGTGAAAAGCTTCCTCGATATCTCCGGAAGTGTGGGTGAGCAGATCCTTAAAAACATCAAAGACCCGGTCAAAATCTGATGTTTCTTCCGGAATATGTTTACTGAAAGTAAAACCTTTTTGAAAATTTAAATATTTGTTTGTCATAAGACATTGCGGTTTTTCGGTTAACTGCTTTTTTTTGTTTAGTAAAATTGTAATGTAATAAAGGAACCAAGTGATTGTTTCAGTCCTGAATCAAAGCGAAATGTATTTGCAATATTCCTTAATTTTTTATTGAATTTAAAAAACTACAAGTTATGAAAATATCATTTCAACATATCTGTTGGAAAATAGAAAATACTAATGGCTGTGATAAGCAATGAAAATATAATCGGTACAGATATTTTCGTGCTTCTCTTTTGATTTGCAGAAAGTTTTTAATGGATATTGTAATGATATACTAAATTATAATAAATTATTTTTAATAATTTTTCCTTTTATAAAGCCATTTTGGCAAAATTTTTATATCTATATATTCGTTTTATTTAAAAGGAATTTTTCGTTTACAGAATTGGGAGGAATATGTATATAATAACGGATCAGTTAAAAGATAATGGGTTTAGTATCAACCGGTTGGATTATATCATAAAAAGAAATAACAACAAAAGGGAGATGAACACGCTGGAATACTTTTGTATTTATATTGTTTTAGAAGATATTACATTAACGGTGGAAGATGTTGCGTACGGCATTAAAGCCGGTAATATTGCATTTGTAGGTCCCCAGAAGAAAATCGTTTTTGGCAAGACAAAAAGATCCGATGTCTTCGCGATCGTATTTTCTTCAACCTTTTATGAAAGATCGACAAAAGACAGCCTGTTTATCAACTCCCAGCTTTTCTTTAACTATAATTCAGATGTTTTTGTTGCTCCTTTTATCAATATAGAACAGATGCGTGTGGTATTTATGGAAAGAATGGAAAGCTTTCAGCGTAAAGATAAAAGCTTATATATTTCCGCCGCCCATAATGCCATTGAAAGGCTTATACTGGATGCCTTCTTGCATATTCCTACCGAAGAAATAAAAAATGATTTTAAATTCGATTATATGTATTATGTCAATCGGTTTAAAGTGATTTTGCAAAGGGATTATAAAACGGCAAAAAAGGTTTCTTACTATGCCAATGAACTCAGTATATCTTCAAGGAGATTGACGGAGATGACTGAATACATGCTGGGAAAAACTGCAAAACAGGTGATCATTGAAAAACTGGTGAACGAATGTATAAAAGCCCTGAAGTTTTCCAATTGTACGATTTCCGAAGTTTCTTATGAGCTGGGTTTCAGCGATGAAGGGAATTTCAGCAACTTTATCAAAAAACATACCGGTAAAAATCCCTCCGAAATGAAATAATTATCGAATTTATTGTAGGTGGGTATAGAATTTATTGTATATTTACCTATGTAACCGATTGGTGAAAAATCCAGGCAATATGCTTTTTAAATGGTTTTTATTAATTGTTTTATTTTTTGCTTGTGCAAAATCTTTTGCTCAGAACTCTGATGCTTTGAGATTAAATGTACGGTTGTATCCGGCACAGATATTTTCTATCAATAATGATGAAGAAGATTCCGGAGCAACAACGTCTCGATTACCGGAATTTAAATCCGTGACCGTATCGAGTCCCTCAGGTTTTGAAGTAAAAGTACATCATGAGACCTTTAATGAGGATAGTGCAAATCTTAAAAACAATGATAACTGTTACAAAGAACATAATCTGATTGATCGTCAAAAGGGAGTAATTCAGAAGGTATATAAAATACATGAAAAATTAGAAGCTGTACTAAAAAAATCAGGTTGTGACTCGGGTTTTAAAGCTGATCACGTCGTGCTTACGCTAATTTCTCAGTAAAATTTTAATAAGACTTGTGAAAATTACTACTGAATATATGGTATTTTTTTAAAATGCCTTTTTTACCGATATGTATGTAAAAGTGAATTATTTGAGATTAAAATAATAGCGCTTTTACGGAATAGCGGTTCTATCGTTATATTATTCGACGCTTTTTATGATTTTTTCATAAAAGGCTATTTCTTTTTGTGAATAATTCACTACATAAAATTACAAGTTATAAGTGTTTTTTCACAAGAATGCAGGCTTTCTTTCTCTATACATTTGCAGCGAATTTTAAAAATTAATACAAACATCATTTTAAACTATGAAGAAATGTGTCTTAGCTTGTTTTGCTTTAGTAGGATTTGCAACATTGAAAGCTCAACAGAATGTAACCCTAAACGTAAGACTGAAGCCTATTCAGACCCTTGTTGTGAATAATGCACAGAAGGTTGTTAACCTAGACTATGTAACCAAAGACGATTATGTAAACGGAGTTTCTTCTGTGAATGCAGATCACCTGAGCATCTACAGCACCGGTGGATTTCAGGTAAAAGTAAAAAGTGCCAATGCTGCTTTACAGAATGCGGGTAAAAATATCCAGGCCAATACCATTCAGATCAAAGCAAGTGCTGGTTCTGAGGCAGTAAACGGAGCTCAATATGCACAAAACGTGCAGCTATCAGCGAATGAAACAACATTGGTAACATCTTCTAACGGAGGAGTGGATAAGAAAATCAATATTGAATACAAAGGAGCCGGAGCTAACGCATATCTTGATAATTATATCGCGGGTCAGGATCCTACAGTATACACTACAGAGCTAACGTATACTATTATTTCCCAATAAGATAATGTAAATACGATTACAGGATAAAGTGTTGCAGGTCTATTGCTGCACTTTATTCTTAATATGAAGTATCTGTAATGAGAAAATTTTCTTTCTTCTTTTGCTCCTTGTTCTGCGGCTTGTTTTCTACAATTTTTGCACAAACAGGAGTCTCTGTATCTCCACCACGGCTGTATTTCGAATCTGATCCGGGACATAGCAATACTCAAAAAGTAACTGTAACGAATGTAAGCGCAAAGAACTCTCTGGATCTGGCCATAAGCCTCGGTGACTGGGAGTATGATGAAAAAGGGGAAAATATGACCTATGGAGCCAATACAAGACCTGCATCCTGTGCAAGCTGGGTGTCTGTGAAAAAAGAAGAAAATTATTTTACGCTCGCTCCGGGCGAAAAAAAAGACATTGATGTTACCATTACTGCTCCCACCACCTTATCGGATAATTTAAAAGCTCATACTGCAGTGTTGTATGTCAGTCAAATGAATCCTGTGGATGATGTAGATAGTAAGGGGGCTCATATAAAGGTCAGCATACGATCCGGAATCAAGCTTTTTCATAAGCTGCCATTACCGGGGACTAAAAAAATTGAAATTCAGAATCTTGTCTACGGGAAATTGAGCAACAAGCTGGATCTGTTTTTTGAAAACCAGGGAGATGTGTGGATTGACGGAAAAGTATATACGGACCTTGTGAATATGGAAAACGGTAAGAAAACGGCACTTGATCCTGTTATCTTTTATACAATGCCGGGAAATAAGAGGGAAATGAATATTTCTTTGCCTTCCACCCTCGAAAAAGGAAAATACACTGCTTCTGTAATGATCGATTATGGGGACAGTAACAATCTTGAACTGGGAGAGCTAAGCTTCACTTATGAAAAGTAAAAAGCTCGTCCTCTTCTTTGGGCTGATTTCTGTGGGTTGTTTTTCGCAAGTAACATATACTTCATGGATAAACAGCTATTTACAGATCAATTCTTATGGCGGTAATACCAATCCGGATGCCTATACTTTTACTTTGGCAGGGAATGGTCAATTCAATATTCCTCATTGGAGGGTATCCATGAGACTAAAGCAACCCATTACTTCCAATGACGGAAAATATGTAATGCCTGCCAATAAAATTTCTTTTCAGCCGGTATCTTCCTCAGGTCAGGCCTATCCCGGACCTGTTCCCACGCTTCCCCAGATCAGAATGCCTTTACATGTTTTTCTTCAGGAAGGACAGGAGGTTTTTTTAATCCCCCAGTCCAATGCACCATTGAATAATCAGCCTGTACAGCCTAACGGATATTATAATCTTCAGGTGAAATACAGCCTGAATGTAACGGGAGGATCTTACCTTGGAAATTACCCTTCATGGATCACTTTTACGGCACCTGTACAGTTCACGGCCTATGATCAATACAATAATATCATAGGAAAAACGGATCATAATTTCCAGTTTCAGATCGGTGTTCTTTCAGGAACCCCAACGGAAGTTCCGGAACTTTCACTAAAATTTTCTGCGAATGCAACCAATGGATCGCTGGAGTTTAAAAGTATGGAAGATTACATAAAGGGCGTGAGTGTATTGTATACCAATGCTTTGATTGTAAGCAGTAATACGAATTATCAGATCAGGATGAAGTCTCTTCAGGGGCAGTTTAATTCTCCGACAGGGAATACGATTCCTCTGGGAACCGTTAAAATGGGTCTTACGCCTGTTGCAGATAATAAAGGAAATGTATATCCGGTTACTTTAAGTGCCACACCTCAACTGATCGCAACGGGAGGTTCTACAAAAGGCTCCAATGTTTATTACGATATCAGATATTCCACGAATGCTAATGATGAACGGTTGATTAATGCCAGATCGGAAGAATATACCACTACAATTCAATACGAGATAATTCCTCAATAACCATGCTATATAATCTTTTCAAAAGGACATTTTCTGTTTTTTTGATACTTATTGCTGTTTTGATTTCCGCACAGAATAATGCAGGGGTTATTTTGGAGATCCGTAATGAATCCAGGGCGGATAAAGGAAATATAATAGATCTTATCGTAGTGGTAAAAAATACCGGAAACGATCCATTCAGCGGGAAGGTTGAAATCACCACACCTTCAGGGTTCAGGAACATCTCACCTGGCAAAACGGAAGTACATATGAAGCCGGGTGAAAATTTATATCTGCCGGTAAAGATCCTGGTAAATAACAATGTTGTTGCCGGAAAATCTCATATTCTATGTAAACTTACGGATGGACAAAATTTTGTGATCGCAAAGCAGGAGATACCCTACGTGGTGTCCGAAAATAATATGATGCGGATCACTCCTGAAAACCCGGTAGTTTATATGAATAATGTAAATGATTCTGTAGAAGTGAAAGCAAGGGTTTCTAATCTTGGTAATAAAAGGCAAAACGTCACGCTGGTATTTAAAATTCCGGAAGTTTCCCAGGGAAGTATTTTTATCGAAAAAAGCGGTACCATTGAAGTGGAGAAAGATTCAGTATTTGTGTTTCGTTTTTTCCCATCTAAAGTGTTGATGCGGAGCTCACAATTTACAGTCCAGATTGCAGGCTTCAGAGAGCCGGATAAGGAAATATTCGGAAATACTTCTGTTTCGGTTCAGAATATATCTTCCACCCAACGTTATGAGGACAGGGAAACCGATATTTTCTCAAATTTCAGTAAGAACAGTATTACAGCCAGTTACAGGCGTGTGGGTGAAAACCTGGATATGTACCAGATGATCGGGTCTGGAGGCTTTAATCTTCCTTCGGGATATCTCTATATAAGAGGGAACATCTATGCAATGAACAATCATAGTGATCCCGTTGTGAATAATACTTATATATCGTACCACCGGGAGAATAATGAATTTACCCTGGGTAACATGAGCAAATTACTTGAACTTTCCCTCTTTGGAAGAGGAGCAGAGTATGCATTTACATCTTCTGATAAAGATAAGAAAATAGAGGTAGGTTTTGTAGATCAAAGCTTTAGTCTGATTGAAAGGAATTCATTTTTAAAAAACGGCTATGGTTTTTATACCAGAGGAACCCTGGGAGCACAAAATGCATCTCGAAGCATATCGGGAACTTATATTTTCAGAAACGATCCTTATGACAAAGCAAGGCATCATCTTGCAGGTACAGATGTACAATATGCTTTCAATCAGGACTGGAAAATGAATGCTAAAATGTACAGTGGACTTAGCTTTTATGAAGATATCAATACTACTAAGCCTTCTTTAGCACTGGAATCTCAGTATTCAGGAAGGATAAAGAAGGTGAACCTGAACGGAAATTATTTTTACAGTACCGATTATTATCCTGGAAACAGGAGGGGAATGCTACAGATTCAGCAGAATTTTTCCACCCATATTTTTACCGATCATTATGTGTATGCTAATGTAACGGTGTCTGATTTTTCTCCTAAATTTTATTTTTATAATACAGCCATGCAGTCTGATAATATAAGAGTGGATACCGGAATCAATTTTCCTAAAAAAGGTAATTTTGGGTTAGGGGTAGGATATCAGTATCAGGAAGAAAGGTCCAATTCCTATAATAACTTTTTTAATGTTCCGGGTAACCAGGAGTCAAAACAGCTGAAAGCACAGAGGCTTACTGAATATATAACGTGGTTAAGTCCGGATAAAAAGCATTCTTCCATTATTGGGATTGAGACCGGACTTGTTAATTACCCTAATGCAGATCACCCGGATTATCAGATGAAAATTAATGGGAACTACAATTATAAGTGGCTTAATGTAAATTGTACGTACCAATATGGAAGCTATTTTCTTTCAGAATATGCTTTTTCAAAAATGATGAATGTAAATACTCCTTATGAAAAGCTTTCTCTTTCTGCTTTTGTCAATAAAAATCTTTTCCGGGAAAAAATAAATATAAGTTCAGGAGTATCCTATACCCATGATGTTTTATATGGAAGGTCGCCGTCCGGTTTTGTCAACCTGAAATATTCTAAGGAACGCTACGGGCTGTATCTCAACTCTTCATGGTTTAACTATTCTTCTAACCATTTTACCAATAACCTTTTAACGATCGAAGCAGGTGTTACCATAAATTTTCAGACCAGTACACTAAATCCCGGAAAAAAAGGAGAAATAAAAGCATTTGTCTATTACGACCGTAATAATAACAATGTATATGATGGGGAAGACCAGGAGGCAAAGGATTATTTAATTATGCTGAATAATATTTCATTCAAAACAGATCAAGAAGGGAATATCAGGTATCAATCAATTCCTTTTGGAAAGTATGCTTTAAAACAGATTATCCAGCAAGGCTGGTACTATGATGAGGCATCATTTGAGGTGGATAAACACCATTATTCCCTGGAAATTCCTCTTCATCAGAATGGGACTTCGAAAGGAAAAGTTATCTATCAGTTTGATGCAAAAACAGCTTTAGAATTCAGTCCTAAAATCGGAGGGATTATTCTTAATATAATTCATAATGATCAGTTCCTGCAACGGGTAATGACTGATGATAACGGAGAATTTATTTCTTTTCTTGAATCAGGAAGTTACAGGATCGAACTTAATGGGAATTCATTGCCCGCCAATACTTATTGTGAACGAATGACCGCTGATTTTACAGTGGAGGCAGGAAAGATCGTTAGTCTGGAACCGTTCATTATTAAGGTGAAAGAAAAAAACATCAGGGTTAAAAAGTTTGGGAATTAAATTTGTGATCAACTACCCATTGTAGGGTTTTCTTCTTTAATTTTAAGCTTACAAATAATGTCTGAGAAAGACAATACGAGACAATACGATAATTGATTTAAGTAAGTGTAAAGGAAATTTTTAAAAGATGTCAATAGTTCCTGAGAAGAATAGAAAATCATTAAATTTGATAGAACAACAATCCTGATAGTTTTTCCCGGAGGTCTTTTTTCTAAAAATACTATCTTTGTGAACAATAAAAATAGCATGATGAAAAAAGTAATATTTCTGGCTTCAGCGGTTCTTGTACTCAATTCTTGTGTCGTTTCTACTGCGGCAAAAGTGGTGAAGGGAGCTGTAAATGTAAGCTACAAAGCGGTAAAAGGAACAGTAAACGGAATCAGCTGGGCAGTGAGCAAAGCAAAAGGAAAGATTGATGAAGACCGTTTGGATGGTACCTGGAAAGTAGTAGGGGTTTACAAAGGTTCTTTTGAAGACTTTTCAAAAGATCAGAATCCTGAAAGCTCATTTACATCAGAATGTACAGATGGTTTTGATCAGATCATTTTCAAAGCTAAAAAATCTAAGTTTCAGCCGGTACACTGCAGCTCTGAGAAGGAAGACTGGGTGAAATATTCAATGGAATTCGGGAAAAATCCTGTAACCAAAGAAAAAGAAAATTATATAGAATATAATTCCAATAATTATATCTCAGTTATTGACGTGAATAATAAAACAATGGTTCTGGAAGGAAACCTGATGCCTAAACTGGCATTTACCGGAGCTAAACTATATCTTTTGGAAAAAGTAAAATAAGGTTTTTCAGGATATGAAAATAAATAGTTCTTTAATTCCCGGAAAGGGAATTTTTCTTGCCCTTTTCTTTTCTTTACACATCGGTGTAAATGCCCAGAAAACGGAAGATATTTCCACCATTTCAGAAAAAGATCTCACCCATATTTTAGAAAAGAACAGATCGTTTTATACACAGGGAAAAGTAGCAAACTACATTCCCGAATTGGGAAAAATGGATGCTCAGTCTATTGCTTTATCCATCGTCGGAAAAAACGGAAAAGTATTGAATGTAGGAGATGTAGGCAAGAAATTTACGATGCAGAGTATCTCTAAAATCATAGCATTAATGATTGCAGTTAGTGAAAAGGGAGAAGCTCATGTTTTTGATAAGATGGGATATTTCGGGACAAGTCAGCCCTTTAATTCCTTTTCCAATCTGGAAACATCTGGAAAACCTCTTAATCCTATGATGAATGCAGGAGCCATTCTTACGACTTCTTTAATTTCCGGGGATGGAGAGAAACCTTTTCTTAAGATTTTAGAAATGGTTCGGTACATTACCAGAAATCAGACACTGGACTATAACAAATCCGTGTATGAATCGGAAAGATCTACCGGTCACCGTAACCGGGGAATGTTCTATCTGATGAAAAATAACGGGTTGATTTCAGGAAATGAAGATCAGCTTGATAATTACTTCAAACAATGCTCCATCGAACTCACAGCAGAAGATCTTGCCAAAATAGGCTATTTTTTTGCGAACGGGTGTGTTCGTTTTGATGGTGATTCTCAGTATAAAAATGCAGAGATAGCCCAGTTGATAGAATCCCAAATGCTTATTGCGGGGATGTATGAATTCAGTGGGGAATATGCAAGAACCGTAGGCTTGCCAAGTAAATCAGGAGTTGGGGGAGGTATCGCGATAAGCGTTCCCGGAAAAATGGGTATCGGGGTTTTCAGTCCTGCCTTGGATCAGCATGGTAACTCATTGGCGGGTTATCATATGATTTTGGATCTGGTGAGGCAATATCATCTCAGTATATTTTAAAAAATATTTTATCATGTATTGGATGGCCTATCATCAATACGTTGATTTGTATCCAACTCTGATTGTATTTATATCAAAAAAATATTCATTGGAATATGGAAAATAGGTGTAATTTTATCTAAGTGATTCATCATGAGTATGGTCTATGGTGTGGGAGTCATTTTTTAACCTATTCCCAATTTGTTTATGAAAAATACTTTCAACACCACGTCCTCCATCAGGAAAAACATCCTTACTTATCTTGGATTTACCCTTCTATTCTGTTTGCCGGTTTATTATATGTGCATCCGTACAGGTAAATTAGGCGGAGGAATCATATCTTATGCTACCATTGTTATGTGGTGTCCGGCTATCGCTGCCTTACTTACATGTCGTTTACGTGGTATTCCCATTTCATCACTGGGCTGGAAATGGGGGCTTACAAAATACCAGTTGCTGGCGTACGGAGTTCCGTTTTTATATTCGTTTGTGCCCTACGTGATCATCTGGATCAGCGGGGCAGGAGGTTTTTATAATCATCAGTTTATAGATGAAACAGGAAAAGGGATGGGCTGGGACCTGCCAGATGGAGCGGTTCTCGTCTTGTATATCCTGTTGATGAGCAGTTTTGGGATGGTGCGATCTGTCGGTTCTGCTTTAGGTGAAGAGATCGGATGGCGGGGATTTCTCACTCCTCAGCTGGCAAAAATCAATTCCTATACCGCTACCTCACTCTGGATGGGACTAATCTGGTCATTCTATCACTATCCATTGTTGCTCTTTTCAAACTACAATACGGGAGGGCCTAAATGGTTGGCACTTGTCTGTTTTACCGTTATGATATTTGCAAGCTGCTTTATTTTTACATGGATCCGTTTGAAGTCGGGAAGCCTTTGGACGGCAGCCATTATGCATGCCAGCCATAATCTTTTTATACAATCGATTTTTACACCTCTTACAGTGGATAACGGGAACACCAATTACTATATCGATGAATTTGGTATTGCGGTACCGCTTGCGACAGTGGTGGTGGCTTATTTCTTCTGGAGGAAGCGGAAAGAGCTGCCAAATCAGGGAAAGGAGGAAATCATTTCATCTGAGATTTCCTGATCATTCCGGGTGAAATTATCAATAGAATAAACAATGCCCTGAAAATAATAAGGGCAAAGTTATTTTTTAATTTAATTAGTTTTGTTAAAAGCTTAAGTCCTGCCATTTACTTAGAATAGCATCTGCAGCAGATGCATAAGTTGGGCTGCCGCTGAGAGTTGCTCCTCCCAGTATGCCAACCAGTTGAGGATTATCTCCTGTAGTAAAAATAGCAGATCCTGAATCTCCCGGTCTTGAAAAGAGTCCTGAATTTCCCTGAATCATCACCAGGTTATTGGCAATCACCTGATCTCCGTTAAAGTCTGTTAGTCTAAGGGAGGTTGTAATACTCGTGACGTTTCCGGTGGTGATATCACTGGTGATCCCGCTTTTACGAACTTCCGCTCCTATAAGAAATGCGTCAATCTGTGCAAATCCACTAATGATTTCCTCTGCTCCAAATACTTTTCCTATCGTGGCATTTCTATCTTTTCCTTTTCTGGCAATGGCACCATCTAACCAAACATTGATCGTTTTAAAGTCTCCGCGTGGTACCAGAACATTTTCATAATAATAATCCTTCAGGGTTGCACAGTTGTGGCAGTAATTTAAAGCGGTTCTCCATTTAGACTGTTGACAAACATCAGAATCCAATTCGGTACCGACACCCGCAAGAACATGGGCGCATGTCAGCATATATGGATGTTCGTCGGGTCCCTTTTTTACCATTACCCCTAAAGTACCACTGCCTGCCATTTTTTTACCGTTTTGTCTGAGTGTCCCATTGGCTGAGATACTGATTCCGCCTATCAGGGGATCGGTTTTTTCATTTCGGGTGGTTACCTCAGCTACTTCGTAAGACAAAGGTTCAGGATCTACTTCCAGTTCAATAACATCTGTAGGGCACCCAAAGATGGTCAGGGGAATAGCCTGTGAAACCTCAGACAAAGGGAGTTTATTTTTCACTCCAAAGGTATAGCTCAGTGTTTTGGTAAGGCTGTCGTTAACGGTTTTCAGAGAAACCCCGACCGAGGTTATTTCAGGTCTCTGGAAATATTCTTCAATAAGTTCGGGTAATTTTTCGGCCATTTTATCGTGTAAGGCCACTTCTTCGTTGCTTAATTTCATGATATAGTTATTTAGGTTGTTGTATAAATGCTGAAGAAAGGTCACCAGTAGGTATACGCATGTGTAATTAATAAATTTACAATCTGGATTATCTCATTTTCTAAAGTCTTGCGTAGCCATGGCTGCTTGATTTTTGAAGATAATCCTTCAGGTCTTCATAGGAAAATGGCTGACTGTATATTCCGGGTGCGTAATCTTCTGCAGGATCCATGACTTCATGATAGGTATGAATCGGGGTAAGACTTTTAGGATAACCGCCATATTCGTTTGGTGCGTTCCAATAAGCGAATATTCCATAGGCTATTGCCTGTATTCTCCTTTTGAAAAGTTTATGTTCTTCTATTGAAGCGTTTGATGCAGGTTTTAAAAGAGAAACCATTTCAAAGAGTCTTGCAGCCGTATGGGAACGGCCTGTTTCAATAGGCATTCTTGCTCTTCTTGCCATTATGGTGTCCGGTGAAGCTTCGTTCCTTGTTCCTGCTCCTAATCTTCCCTGATCCCATTTGATTTCTCCTTTGTGTTTTTTAGGGTCTTTTGAAAAAGGAGTAAGATTCTTTTGGAGTACTGCTACGCGTTCGTAATCAAAATCCTCATTTAATTCCCATCTCATGGGTCTGGGTGGGCTGTTTTTACCCTGGTAAGGATGTGGGATTAAGACAGGATGTGCCGTAGGTAGCGCTCTGCTGTTTCCCCGGGGGCTAAACAGTTCTTTAATATCATGAAGGATAGCAATATTTTCACTCACGGTAAAATCCTTTTCTGAAAAAGCCAGACTGATCCTGTCTGTTTTTATGAACATCATTTCTAATAGTGGTTGTATGCTTCCAATATTATCTATGGTAGGTTCGGTCCGTAATCTTGGATAGGAATTGGCAAGGTTGTAGCTGCCTCCCATATTCGGGAGCAGGTTGGCAATAGGGTTTGTGGTCAGGTAATAACTTAGCTTTCCACTAATACTTTCTTTTTTCCATAATTCAGCTGCTATGGCCCTTCGTAATTCATTGAGAACGGCAGCAATTTTCTCATTACTTAAAATTTTTATGGCGAGCTCAGTTTCCTTTTGCTTATTTTTCCGCAAAGAAGGATGTGAATCGTAAATGAGCTGCCTGTAAAAAGATGGCTTGTCCGGAAATGATTTCCAGTAAGCTTTAGGCTGGTCGTCGTCTAATCCGATCGAGGGCTTTACGGAGCCAAGCATGATTCCTGAAGGCAGTTGCCATGGCTCAGACCGTATCCATTCATTAAACGTTTCCTGAAGATAGGTTATATTTAAATCTCTGGGCAGAAGATGCATTACTTTTATCCCATACTCATAAGCCTTTAAAGGTAATATCTCTTTTTTCTCGCCCGGTTCTAATAGTTTCTGGTAATTTAACATTTTGTATAATTTGGTGATGATCTATGATCTTATTTACATCACAAAGTTCGAAGGAATAGTGAGCCTGTAAAAGAGAGTAAATACCCATTTTTAGAAATTGGGGGTATACCCTGATTGATTATATGGACGCATATAATAATGTGTTTAAAACAAAAAGATGAGCTGTGAAGCTCACCTTACGGGTATAAATGATATGATTGAAAAGGGTGTTGATGGAAGAGCATACGCGCATGAGAGGAGCATGTATGGATTCTTACCATTTTTGTCTTATTCCGGATGAACAGCTCAAAGTAACAAACAAAAAGAGATGAATTGTAGAGTAGAAATAACCAAATATAACTTTCCGTACAAATACTTACCCCATACTTTGCATGCGATTTACAGAATAGGTAATCTTACCTAATCGATTTGGTATAATAGTACATGAAAAAGCAGGCTTTTTAAAACCTGCTTTTATGTTTGTTAGCTTATTAATGGGATGTTATACTAAGTATATAATTGCTTGAAATATTTCACATGTAAATAAAACGGAATCAGTGATTTGATGGACGCTACATGAATGTTTTTTTCTTTCAAACGTGCAATATCAACGACAGGTCTGTAAATGATGACATAAACGAAGAGGTAAATTACAAAATAGACAGAATTTAAGCTGTTGATAAAAAGAAGCCCTAACAGAGGCATCAATATAACAATATAATAAACTAATGCATTTTTCATAGTGAACAATTTTTGATGGCACAAGCCGCCGTAACTGCAATAGAAGTCTGGGGAATAAAGGCTGTTTCAACCCACAGTGTTACACTCATCCAGCCGTGGTTCACATAAGTCCCCGCAATGCAATTAGCTACTGCCTGCCCACATCCTCTGCTTGTTGTGCCGGATGTGCTCAGATCCTGAACATTTCTGAAATAGATGCGCCCTTCCTGTTTATTTAAAACGTAATCAACAGAATTGATTAATTCCTCACCATCATAATACTTAACAGTAAAGTTTTCATCATCTACCTTACTCATTCCTGTTTCTAAAATTCCTCCGAAATTTCCCTGATCATCAGGAACTGCAAATATGGCCATTTGCTCTTCTTTGGAATCAAAATTGAAATCCCTCTGCAGAAAATAATAAGCATCTACTTCCTTGTTATAATACACATTATCCGTATCATAAACAGTAGAGTCTATAACTCTAGATGTTTTTTTATCTCCTATTTTAGATTGAATGTAAGCCTTAAATTTGGCACTAAGATCATTCTTTACGACCTTGTTTTCTTTTTGTTGTACATTTTCTTCATCCTGTCCACATGATGTTAACCCCAGAGTTGCCAGCGCAAATACAAATAGAAATGCTTTTCTCATAATTTTGAATTTAATAGTTTTAATTTTTTTGACACCGCAAATCTAATTGTTCAGCACAAAATGAATAGAATGAAAAAATTAAAAAAAAATTAAAATTTATATTTGTTTAACTGTTGTCTATTTATTGATGGATATTAACATGTATTGTTTAGTTTTTATTGAAGATTAAGATGGTGTATTGTAATATTAATGATTTTTCTGAATTACAGTAGGAGAATTAAAAGTGTAGTTTTATGCCAAATATTGTAGGGTTAAATGCGTTAAAAGATGTATTTGTTATGTTTTTCACATCTCTATTTGTGCAAATTGATAGTCGTTTGGGATATTTATGCAAATGATTTGATCATACGGTGATAATCCTTATCGCTGATATTGGATGCCTTCACTTTAATGCGAACCGGAGATTCTTTCTGCTGGCTGTTGACTTCGATTACAATCTTTTTTGCCATTAAGGATTCTTCAATTTTAAATGCACGAAGACGGTTGACCGGATAATCAACACTAGGGAATATGACTCCTTTTTTCAGCGGATGATAATATTTAATTGAGAAGACAGCTCCGGTGTTTTCAAAATGAAAAACTCTTAACCTGATGATACTGGTTAAAGTCAGCACGAATACAACAAGAGAAGCAGACAGTATTGTCCATAAAATACTTTCTTCCATAAAGGATTTTAGGATGTAGCTGCCAATGGCTAAGAATACATCAATTATCAATAAAGCCATCAGAATTCTCATCTTGAAAATGACTTTTTTTCGATTAGTTACGACCATGTTTGTTTTTATTAATTAATCTTAAAAATTTGTTTATTTTGTAAAAATAATAAGATTATTTTATTTACAATATGTTAAATTGTAAAACTTTAATGGAAAATATTTTTTATATGACGGGCGGTTCGTAACTCTATGTTTTTCAGGTTAAAATAGGCATTATTTTATTTTTAATTCTCTTCTTTGTGATATTTTAAAATGAGGATTTTTCCAGTGGAAAAATGGTATTCATCCAAAGCATAAAAGTACCGACAAAACTGAATGGCTAGAGATATAAATGATGATTGCCCTGATAGAAGGCATTTCGGGAGATTTGAGAAGAAGAAAAGAATATTTCTTAAGAATTTCTGAACTCGGAAGCATTTTTTCCCGAGTAGATTTTAAAAAACCGGCTGAAATGAGCTGAACTTTCAAATCCGAGTTCGTAAGCTATTTCTTTTACGGATTTATCTGAATAATGAAGATAACGTTTAGCTTCCAGGATAATTCTGCTCTGTATAATCTTTGACGGTGCGGGTTGTTTCAGGATAGCAAAGATGTTGCTTAGTGTTTTGGGAGATTTGTGAAGGGCTGCTGCATAAAAATTGACACCGTGTTCCTGTTTGAAGTGCGCTTCAAGAACCAGCATGAATTTCCTTACCAAATCCATTTTTTCATCGGGAAACAACTGATAACTTTCAGATTGCTGTTTTGCAATCCGGGTTGTTTTAATAATTAGCTGTTTGAGGAGTGTTCGCAACATTTCTCCCTGGAAGTTATCTGTAGATTCCCATTCTTCCTGAAATAGTTTTTCGAGCTGAAGCATCGCTCTTTTTTCGGAAGGATTCAGCCGGATGAACATCGGATGTTGTATTCCATAAAAAAGAAATCCTACGCAGCCCACCTCAGCATCGTGATCTACAATGCAGTAAAATTCACGGTTGAACTGCCACGCAACGAGCTGATCCGGACGTTCGAAAACAAAATGTAAACTGGCAACCAATGGTAAAATACAACCTTCCGGCAGCGTATATTCTATTTCATCTATGGTCACAGTTTGTGCCTCGCCTTTGTTGTAAACAAATGTGTTGATAGGAACTGGTGAGCCATTTCGCAATCCGATCCCTTTTAATTCCTCGTTATTGATATGCATAATAAAACGGGCGAGGGTAGATTTGTCTTCGTATTTCCGGATCATTTTATCTTTACATTATGATATCAGTACTCTGTTTATATAGGTAATCCTGGTTACTAAAATTAATTATTTTTTTTCTAATGCTTCCTTTCCTAATTCTATAAGGCCTTTACCATCTACATATCCTATTTGCCTCAGCACAAGCTTGCCATTAGGATCAAAAAACAGTAATGAAGGATAAGAGTTTACTTTCCAGTCCTTTGCCAGTTCAATACCTTCTCCTTTTTCCATATCAATTGTATAATTGATGAAATTTCTGTTAAAATAGCCGGCTGCCATCTTATCTTTGAAAGTCTTTGATTTTAATAGCTTGCAGGGACCACACCAGCTTGTGTAAGCATCTACAAAAATGGTTTTACCACTTTTCTTTGCTTCGGCACTGACTTCTTTCCAGCTGATGTTTCTGAAATTGATTTCTTCCGGAGAAATGTTGGCTTTGGCTGTTTTTTGTTGAGCCGTACAAAAGTTTACCGTGAATAAGAAGGCCAGAAGGCTGTAGAGTAATTGATATTTTTTATGGGTAATCATGTCTATAAATCGTTTATAAGGTGATGGGCTGCTGATCTTAATAGTTCGGGATTAAGCCGCTGTTTAAAGTCGGGATTTATATATTCAAAATGAATAGTTCCTTTTCTGTCTAAAATAAACACGGATGGCACGGGAAGTAGCAGTTCGGTATTCTTTCCACCTGTCGTTTTCGGAAGCATTTCCCAATACCCTTTCGGTGCCTTAAAAGCAATCCCGAACTGTTTGGAAAGCTTCAGGTCTGCATCTGATAATAGGGTATAGCTTAATTTTTCCTTAGTGGCAGACTGCATAAGTCCTTCAGGCTGGTCCGTACTGATCGCTATGATCTGGTATCCGGTTTTTTCAAGATCGGGTGCAATTTCCTGTAATCCTGAAAGCTGCTTGGAGCAATAAGGGCACCAGCCTCCTCTGTAAAATATCAGGACAGTCGGTTTTTGGGATACTGCAGCATTGAGATCGAAACGCTTTCCGTTTGCGTCCGGTAAAGTGGCTACAGGAATTTTTTCTCCGTTAAGTAGGGGACTGATATCTTCAGGTTTTTGAGGAATGGTGTAAGCGGGTGATTGCATTTCACTTTCCGTCATTTCCATGTGATTCTGTTGTTTCTGTGCATGGAATGATGAAGGGATAAGAAAGAACAATGAGCCTAATGTTCCTGATATGATCGTACGCTGTATTAAATTTTTCACGTTGGATTATTTTTTTTGATTGGGAAAATTGGACACCTTTAAGTGTCCAATTTTTATTGATTTTTATTTCTTCTAAGAGCTCAATCTATTGCAGGGTTACCTTAATGATATTGGAAATCGATGGTAACGTTGTAAATGCATTCGGATTAGGTACTTCCTGTATTGGTTTACTTTCCGTAAGCGGAGTACCTGCCAGGTTGAATTGCGTTATACCTGCACCCGGAAACTGGTTGAGGGCTGTTCCATTATCATACAGAGCTATTGAAGCTGAAATATTACCTTTTTGCGTAGCATCCACACCACTTCCTTTGGTTGCAAAGAACCAGTCATTAGAGAAGCCGTACATGGTAGCGACTGCAATTTTATCGCCTGGTGATACATTCAGCTGCTGGGAAACTTTCCCGCCTGCTTGTCCACCTATTTTAGGCAATAATACGGTTGAACCGGCTGCTGCTAAAACATAGACTTGTTTAACTCCGGGCACATTTTTCAGATATCCTGCCAAAATACTTGCATCTCCTTTTTGTGCCAGTTCTTTTAATCCCTGCCCTCTGTCATTTTCTCCGTTTTTGTAGATCGGATTGTCTATACCATTGTAAACGACTACAAGAATAGGGGAAAGAGGAGTGAAAATTCCGGTTTGTCCCTTGATGTAATTTCCGAGATCAGTAGGATCGCCGGCTTCTGCGATTTTGGTTAGCCCGTTAACGGATGGCATTCCTTTTTTATAAAGGGGTTCCGGATTCAGAAGATTCCCCCCTGCAATGTAAGAGATGGCCCAAACGCCGGGACTGAAAGGAGTAGGATTGGTGGTATTTCCGGATGTATTGGCAATTGTTACCGTGAACGTTGAGTTTCCATCGTAATGTAAAGATACTTTCATTAAAGAAGAAGCCGGTGCATAGGTGTGTCCCTGGGCATCTGTTCCTGCTACTTCCGTGATATTTTTGGCGGTCGTCTCTGCCGTTCCCGGATGTATTAGGGTTGCTCCCGGTGTCTGGTTGATTCTTGTTCCGTTATCCCATAATTTAATCTGGGCCGAAACATCCCCTTCTATAGGAGTGCCGTTATCCTGATATAATTTGATTCCTGGATTTTCCGGTGCGAAAAAAAGGTCGTTGGACCAGCCGTACATCGTAGCAAAGCTTAAAGCTTGTCCTTTAGCAGCAGAAAACTGGAAAGAGATAGATTCTCCGGGCATAATAACCGGTGAGGCTCCATTGTTTTTAAACGTTCCGGATTCCACCAAGGGTCTTGAGTCCAGAACATTTTCAACTGTGATCGTTGATGGCATTCCATTTTCCATAGGGCTGTCATCATTGTCATTGCACGAAAGCAGGACCAAAGGTATTGCAGCTAATGTCAGCCAACTGGATTTTAATTTATTCATTTTCATTTGCTTAAGTATTTTAAATTACAAAGCAAAGATATTGGGACATCCGTTCAGAAGTGGTACCTGCATTTCCCGCGGTGTTGACGATATTTCCCGAAGTGTATCTGGTGTCGGTTATTATACATGGAGAACAGGAGGTAAAAATACAGATGCGTAATTAAGAATCTTCATCCTGAATACCGGTTAATAAATCCTGAAGAAAGAAATTAAATGGATTTTACTATTAAAATTGAAATTTTTTAAATGTTTTCAAAGAACTTTATAATCCTAAAACAGTATCAAAAGGCTTATAGGATGGGCTTTTTATGCAATGTATTGTGCTTTTAATTTCACCTTTAGGAGAATACCCTCATTTTTAAAAATCAGTTTTTTCCCTGAACGATGACTTCTTTTAGTTTATGAAATTTGTATCAGACAAAAGAGAGAAAGTAACGAAGTACTTACCATTTCAATCGCAATATAAAACAAAAGACTGAATGGAGATGAGAGAAATCTTATAGAATGTCAAAAAAAACTAAAACTAAAATAACCATTTAAACGAAAAATATGGCAGATACAGTAAACAACCAGACTACAGATGCAGTTACGCAGACGAATGTTACCGTGCTTGGTGAGTCTCCGGCACAGGCCATGAGTATGCTTTATCAGATGGCCACACACGCCAGCGGGATTTCTATCCAGAACTCGGTATCCAATCAGCAGAACCTGAATCAATTAAACCCTGCGATTGTTGCGGATGCCATAAAGATTTTAAAAGGATAACCTAAAACCTTACAACCATGGCTGAGAATGATAAAGATGCAACAAAAAAAGCTGCAAAAGCTGATCCTACCACTCCGGAGGAGAAAGCAGTAGTGTTTGTGAACACAGAAGTTTTATCGCCGCCACCTACCGACCCGATGTTAGGCGCTGCGAAAATAATGATTGATCAGTCGACCGGGATGATGGTGCAGGATTTACAGTCATTTTTAAAAGGATTTGAACAGGTGGGTCTGGTAGCTCTGAGTAAACTGGCTTTCAATTATTTAACATATGGAAATTACTATCCCGGCGGGAAAAAAAAGAGTCCAAAGGAAGAAGATGATGAAGATATGGAAGTGCCGGAATATGATCCGGCAGGAGGAAACGGAAATGCAATGATGAAGGACCTTTTCAAAATAGTAAGTGATTATGCAGAAGCCAAGACAAAGCTCTCCGGGACCATTTACAACAGCAACATTACTCCTTTTTCAAACGGAAACACAGACCTTCCCCCTTTGGCAGATGTAACCGTGGAAAGTGAGGATTCCGAAAAAAAAAACGAGTAACGCTGCCGGCAGCGGAAGAAACCCCGATACCGGAAGATCCTATGAAAAAGAACTTTACCGTGGCTGACGAGCAGGGAGGGGGAGTTGTGCTGAAATCTATAAAATTAACGGAGCCATTAGTAAAACCGGAAATCAAAGAAGCGGTAGTTCCTGTTGAACAACACATCAGTGAACACACCAAAAAAACTATACTAACAAAACTAATCGAAAAACTTAAAAAAATAAGAGATGAATTATTCAATTGAACCAAAACCAGCGAAGGTTTTAAACCTGCGTACCCTCAGGGAGCTGAATGAAAGCCTTTATCTTACCAGAACGGATGACAATGCCTATTTCAGTGTAAAGAAGCCGGAAAATAACAGCGATCGTGATATATTCGGTCTGCAAACCTCCAATGTCACCATTCAGCCTACGGTAAGGCCGGTCATTAGTATGAAAGGCAAAAGAACCAACAACTATCAGTCGTTTGTTATCGAACCTAAAGACAAAGCGACCGGAATTGTAGTGGTGATGATCAAACTGGAAGAAAATCAGACTTTTTTCTGTAATATAAGGATCCTTCCTCTGAGCACCCTGGCAGATATTACCGAACCGGAAGTAGATTCCAGGCTTCTTACCATTAATCTTGAAAAATCGAAATGTGTTCTCAAGACCGATATTACGATCACCGCATCCAATACAGGTGAAGCCCTTTATTCAGTGCATGATGTAGATGTGAACGCAATTGCTAACCTGGTGACTCCGGAGGAAATTATAGAATTAAAAAGGGAGCTGGAATTCCAGGGATCAAAACTAATGGCTCATTATTTCCAGGAAATCCTTGATATTATCCTTAATGAAGCTGTTCCCGTGCATGGCAAGCCGCCGGTAATTCCGGACGACTATATCCTGAGCCTTCCCAACGACCAGATCAAAGAAATGATGACAGCGTGTGCGATCACGGGATGTATTGCCCTGGAAATTATCGGAGCCAATGTGATTCTGGACCTTAACAGGGACTGGACGACTGCAGGCGCTTTTCTCGGCTATTTGCTGTAGGAGATCATTCCTGCGCGGCTGTCTCTTTTCACTCACCATCAAAAAATAATACCTATGCGAAGAAGAATCAATCACAGGTCTTCCAAACCTGCGCGTACCCCTGATCCTGCCCCGGTTCCGATAGAAACTGAACCTGTAGAAATCATCGAATCTATACAGACCATTGAGCCGGAAATTGTGGAAGAAGACTTAATGCCTTTTGTGATCACGAACGAAGATGAGATCATTAATTACATCAAGGAGAAAGCAACCAAGGAAACGTTGAAATCTTTAGCTCCTTTGCTGGAAAAGCTTGAGGAAGCGGTTAAACAGCAGCAGGCTTATCAGGCTGCAGCGCCGGCCACAGGAAATCCGGTTGCGATGACCTATGAAGAACAGCTGAAAAAACTTCAGGAGGCTTCCACAGGAAAATTAAAAGAGAAAGAACTGAAGATCGCCGAAAGGATGACCAAGCTGCAGGCAAGATTTGCCAATATCCGTAAATAATCAAATAACCAAATAACCAAAAATTAATAGTTATGATACACAATCAAAATGAAATCAATTTGGAAATTGTAGGAATGGCTCCCACTGTACCTACGGCGATATCTATGCAGGTGAATGCGCACTCTACAGGATTGATGTACGAGCAATCTGTATCGCACCAACAAAGGGATGCCCTGATCGGTTTAAGCAATTCAGTTATGGGAATTAAAAAAATCGGCTCCCGGAAATTAAAAAAAGAGCTGCTGAATTTCAGAAAAGGACGTTTTAATTTCTGATCAGTCTGAATACTCAGATTACGGATGCGGTTTTCTTCCCTGCAGAAATAAAAGCTGGTGACCTCAACATATATATTAGTCAAAATTTTTCATCCTCCCACCCGCTTTTAGAATGTTGCCGATGCCCCCAAAGAGCAAATATCATGTGGAAATGCAATCTCTCGCTCAAAATGTAAACACTGTACAACAGCCTGCAGGAGAAGAATGGTTTCTTTCATATAGAGGTAAGAACCAAAGAAGGGACCGCATCCTTTTTTTTAAATAACAATGTATATATACTATCTGCCCCGTCCGCAAGATCCGCGGAAAAAAATAAAAGTAATATAAAAAACACATCAGGTCGTGATAGTTAGTACCCACGTGTTTATCAAACCAACACAGAATTTTAATTTCTGCCGTTTTCGCGGATAATGCAGATAAGATTCATCACAAATGGTGATTGTAAAGTTCTTGTTGATTCAGCAGGTATAGCAGATAATCAAAAGATCTGCTCCATCTGTCTGATCGGTGAGATAGGAAAAAAAAGATCGCAAAGATCAAAAGAAACAGAAAACTAGTTTAACAATCAAATAATTATTAACCGGGATTTAAATCTCAAAAAAAACAAATTACAATTATGGCAACAACAGTTAATTCACAAATCACAGATGCGGTTACTCAATCGAATGTAAAAGTAGTAGGAGAAGCTCCTGCAATGGCTTTGGGTAATGTTTATCAGACTGCGGCTCACTCTACGGGAATCATGTTTGAAAATGCGGTGAACACGCAAAACCAACAGAATATTTTAGGTCAGGCAGCAACTACTCAGGGAGTAATGCAGATCTATAGCCTGGATACCGTAGCAGATGCGATCTCTATTGCAAGAATGTTGAATCCTAATTCTTAATAACCTGTTTCTGCTTTAGTAGAAAAACGATAACCATAACCGGAATATCAGGTTAAAGAAAACTCTAATCAACAACAATCATTATGGCAACAGTAGTTAATGAACAAATTACGGATGCCGTTACCCAGGCGAATGTGAAAGTAGTGGCGGAATCTCCGGCTATGGCTTTGGGTAATGTGTATCAGACTGCCGCTCACTCAACGGGAATTATGTTTGAAAATGCGGTGAATACGCAAAATCAGCAAAATATTTTAGGACAGGCGGCTAATACGCAGGGCGTAATGAGGATCTATAGTATAGATACCATTGCAGATGCTCTTTCTATTGCAAAGATGCTGAATCCGGCATAAAAGTCCCGATGCGTAAAAGCAAAATAATCTTGTAACAACCGGATCATCCGGTTGTTATTCAAAATCAAATTAAAAATTAATAATATGGCAACAGTAGTTAACGAACAAATCACGGACGCGGTAACGCAAACGAACGTAAAAGTAGTGGCAGAAGCTCCGGCAATCGCTTTAGGGAATGTATACCAGACAGCGGCGCATTCAACAGGAATCATGTTTGAGAATGCAGTAAATAATCAAAATCAGCAAAATATTTTAGGACAGGCGGCCACTACACAAGGTGTAATGCAGATCTATAGCCTGGATACCGTAGCGGACGCAATCTCTATTGCAAGAATGCTTAACCCGAACTCTTAAAAATCAATAACCATGATCGGATCGACTGATCATTTTTTAAAACTCTAATCAACATCAATCATTATGGCAACAGTAGTTAATGAACAAATTACAGACGCAGTAACCCAGTCCAACGTAAAAGTAGTAGCAGAAGCTCCGGCAATCGCTTTAGGAAATGTATACCAAACGGCGGCGCATTCAACCGGGATTATGTTCGAAAATGCGGTAAATAACCAAAACCAGCAAAATATTTTAGGACAGGCTGCAACAACACAAGGGGTGATGCAGATCTACAGCATGGATACCGTAGCAGATGCGATTTCTATTGCTCAAATGCTTAACGCAGGATCTTAATACCTCATTTCTGCAATAGCGGGAAACACAATACAACCACGGCCGGAGAGTCCGGCCGTATAAAATCTAATAACAATTATCATTATGGCAACAGTAGTTAATGAACAAATCACAGATGCTGTAACGCAGTCCAACGTAAAAGTAGTGGCAGAAGCTCCGGCTATCGCTCTAGGGAATGTGTATCAGACAGCAGCGCACTCTACCGGGATCATGTTTGAAAATGCGGTAAATACGCAAAATCAACAGAACATCCTAGGTCAGGCAGCGACTACACAAGGCGTGATGCAGATCTATAGCGTGGATACCGTAGCGGATGCTATTTCCATCGCTAAGATGCTGAATCCATCTTAATCAGAGCGTGTTTTTAGAATTATATTGTTCAGGGAGAATGCTTTATTGATTCTCCCTGATTTTTTTAATAGGATAAAACCTTAATAACCTAAAATAAAATTAATATGGGATTTTTAAAAGATGGAGTGGTGCTGGTAACAAGAGCTATGCGCGTCCGTTGGGATAATGCAACACCGGTTTACAGACACATCTTGCGTTTGCCGCAATTTGCCCCTCAACTTCGTTTTGTTGATCAGATCGTATCACCCGCAGGAAGAGTGGGATCACCGTTCATGGAACCTTTCCGTATTCTCGGGAGAGCCCTGAGCTGGAAGATCTGTTACGACGAGCATAAATTTAAATTTAAAATACTGGCAGGACCTACGGATTACGATTTGAATGCACGTTTGCTTTTTGAACATTCAAAGAATTTTGTAGGGCAAACAGTACCAGGTGCGATGAGAGGGGAAGGAGGGGTCTTCATGGGAAGAAGAGGTCAGAACGTAGTCACAACGGCTATGTTCGGTGGACAGGTAAGAATGACTCATGATGATGAAAACATGACGATGAGAAATTATGCTGAGCCGGGACACGTTTTCAGTGAAGGGTATTTGGATCTGGCATTTGTAGATGAGAATGACGGGAATACATATGTTATCCTTGAAGGAGGTGGATACAATAATTTTTCTACCATAAATCAAGGTTTTGGAAGCTGGGTATTTCCGAATATGGGAAGAGCCAATATAGAAGCATACAGAGAATACCGTAACCTTCCCCGTATAAAGCATACGGTTGAAGAAATCAATAATTAGTGCTCCTGCAATATAATTTCAGGGCAAATTTCAAAAATGATCTTTCAAAACAGATAATACTGAAAAAGAATACAAATTATATAACCGGTAAAAATAACCCTCACAAATTTGTATTCTCTTCAGTATCAATCATCACTCATCAACTCTCAACTCTCAACCACCGTTTTCCAGCTATTTATCCAGCAGTACGATCTCGTGAGCATTCACAAAATTATTCTGTACCGCATAGATCACCAGCCCGGCCATATTCTTCACACTGGTTTTGATCATCAGGTTGGTTTTGTGGGTCTCCACTGTTTTGGGAGAGATGAATAAATGATCTGCAATTTCTTTGGTGCTGAGCTGCTGGCAAACCAATCGCAACACATCAATTTCCCTTTCCGTAAGATCGTCTTTAGAGTAGGCATGAAACTCCGGAAGTTTATTGGACAGCTGTCCGCGCATCACATCCACCTGTTCATCGGAAAAATAATGGCCATGATGATGCACTGCATCGATCACCTTTAAAAGCTCATCAAGCTCAATTTCCTTGGATAAAAAAGCATGGGCTCCCATTTTCAGCATTTGTCCCATAAATGACCGGCGGTAAAAGCTGGAGAGGACAATGATTTTTACCTCCGCTTCCTTTTGTGGCAGGGCGGACATAACTTCAATACCGTCCCCGTTAGCCATTCTGAGGTCCAGCAAAAGGACGTCCGGCAGATCAATGTTCGTTTCATTCAGAAAATGATGACCACTTGTTGAGGTCATTACCACTTCGTAACGATCATCCTGATCGATGTAGTTTTTTAAAAGTTGTACAAACAACAGGTCATCATCTACGATACCAATTTTAATTTTTAAGTTTTTCATTTTTTAATTTTTATTTAGGCAAATGGGCAAATAGGCGGATTTCTTTTTTCCTCTTTCAGTCATTTCGCCCCTTTGCTTTTCAGCCATTTTACTATTTTACGATTTCACGTTTCCGCAGTTTAGTCTTTCAACCCCTCAGCAATTCTGCCTTTTCACAATTTCCCACTTTCAATTTTCCACTTTTCCTCACTCTCTCACCCGCCATCTCCAAAACCCTCAAACCCCCAAACTCTCAAACCTTCTAACCTCAGAACTCGCACCCTCAACTCCCATCACTCTATTACCACACACGCTATAAACTTTGTCCCCTTTTCCGGTTTCGACTTCAGCTTATACGCCGCGCTGATCTTTTGTGCCCTGGACTGGATATTTCTGAGGCCGATCCCGTTGTAATTGTTTTCCTGGCGGAATCCGTTTCCGTTGTCCTCTATGGTCAGCATCAGGTATTCCAGTGATATCCTTAGTGATACATCAATCCGGGTGGCATTGGCATGTTTTAAAGTATTGGTGACCAGCTCCTGGACGATCCTGAACATATTTAATTTTACCGGACTGCTGATCGATGCATCGGTAACCCTGTGACGGTAATCGATCTCTATGGTTTTACTGATCTGGTTCAGGTAATCGGCGATCAGATCCGTTAACGTAATCTCCCCCAGATCCGGAGGCGTCAGGTTATGGGATAATTCCCGGATCAGCTGCATCGACTGTTTCAGATCCAGGTTCAGTTCGTCCCTGTTTTTATGATTGATGTTCAGGCGGATCAGGTTCAGGTTGGAGATTATGTTATCATGAAGTTCTTCCGCAAGACGTTCCCGGTCCTTTTCCTGGATGTGCAGGGTGTTTTCCCAGCATTCCGTCTGGGTGTTGCGGACGAGCTGCATTACTTTCTGCCTGCTTTTCCTGATGCTTTTCAGGTAGTTCACCACCAATACGGTGATCAGTATTGTTGTTAAAAGGAATAAACCAATGCCAATCCATATCCATTCAACTACCAGGCCCGGATTTTCCCACTGCAACATCCCAGATTAATAAGAGCAAGATAAAAACACCATAACAGGATCCCTCTGAAAAGCCAGATCGGAGCCACCCATTCCAGGTGATTGCTGATCAGGAAATCAAAAGTAGTGGAGATCAGGCATTCAACAGAAAAAAAAAGAAAAACAGAGATGTTGAAGATCAACACGCTTTTTTTTACGCTTCCTCTTTTCAATACCTTCACAAAATACGCTGCCGCAAAACTACAGATGATAATACTGCTGATGATGTTGGAATAAAAGGTAGCGGGTGTATGGTCCCGGACATTCACGATATTGATGACCAGGAATACTGCAGCATAGAGGTAGATCATCCACCTGAGCGGTTGGGGAAGCTTGATACAGTATTTGCTGTAGATCTCGGTGAGCATTATAAGGCCAAAAGACTGGCTCAATGCATAGTTGTAGGTGTTCAGTGTGTTTAATTTCAGCAGGCGGTCCACGAGGTCCGTCAGTTCCAGGGCCAGTTCACCCAGCAGGAATAGCAGGATCGCTTCCTTGGAGGTTATCCCCCTTCTTACCAATAGGATCAGCCCGGTGAATAGGGTGAGGTTGATCAGTACCTGTAAACAGAGGGATAGGTCATTATAAGAAAGCACCGCTTTTTTTCAAAAGTTGGTAATTGTCAACAGGATCGGCAGCGGTAAACGGAGGTCGCGGAGTAGAGTAGTTCTCTGCGGTTTTACTCATTTCGCTGATCGTAAGGTCTTTTACGGTAATGATCTCCACATGATAAGCGAAGACAGAGGCATTCTCAGGATCATCCGTAAGTCCGAAGAAACAGGTGCCGGATTGATCACCATCCAGTCCCAGGCGGTCAAAATCTGCAAACGGAATTGCTACTATCTGGACGAAGTCCTGAACTTTCTGGGCCTTCAGCCAGGTCGTACAATACATATTCCATCTGAAATTTCGGTTGATCGCTGATTCCGAAGTGATCGGCGGATCAACTTCCAGGTTGGTGGTGTTTTGTACAGTGACATTGGGGGAATCGCGGGTGAATTCCCTGATAACAATATCATTGAAATCTGCGGTCTTATCGCTTTCGGAATCGATCAGGAAGAACTTAAGCCGGTCCTCATCAATACCCAGGTACGCATGGATCTTTGGGTCTTCTGAATTTCCAAGATTAATTTTCCATTGGTCAATCTCCTTTCCGGAAACAGAAAAGTGGGTACCCTGGTTGAGGTAGCCCAGGATTTCCGCCTCGCTTCCGTCAATTCCGCTCTTGTAAGCGTCAATTAAAGTTTTCCATTTTTTAATGGATTGGTAAATACTTTCAGTTGTCATGGTATTAGTTATTTGTAAATAATAATAAATTATTTTTGAAATTTACAAAAAAAATGGTTTTTAAATCACGCGGGTAAGAAATAGGAGAAATTGTGTTGCAGGATTGTGAATTACCGGTCGAATGAGGTAGCTTTGAGAACAGTGTTGTGTTGATTAATGTGTTGATATATAGTTGTTTGTAAATATTAAGAATTCCAGCTCTAATGTGAATTATTTTTGTTTTTTTAATTGTTTTTCGGCTAAAGAGCTAGTTTTCTTTCTGAAAAAATCAGTTTTTCTACGGATTGCTGTTCCTGTTTTGTTGAGTACATTTGTTAGGAATACCCTGGAGTGAAAAACTAGAAAATGAAATCTTGTATTATAATGACTGCTTTCAACTAATATTGCTTTGATAACTGTATATCAATTACTGGCATATTCTACAGGAATTATGTTTGAAAATGCTATAAATAATCAAGACCAACAAATGTACAGGCTCAAGCTGATGTTAATAAAGGGGTGATGCAGATTATAGACTGGATACTGTAGAGAATGTTACTTCTATTACAAAGATGTTGGGAGTGGAGTAGTTTGTCCTGGTTAAAGTAATGAGAAAAGAATTATTTTAAGGTTAAGGTAATGTCAAATACCTTTGCTTACGGTTATCCGTATTATTTTTTCTTTCGTTTTCCTTTTCTTTACATTTTAATATTATATTCTACTACAAAATCTTTGAATATCAAAATAGGACTTGATATAGTTATTCAGTTTTTCTATATTTGTTAAAAAGGGGTATTCTAAAAAAAACAATGATGGATGTACATTCCAAAGAAATAAGGAGTTATAATATGAGCAAAATTAAGGGGAAAGATACAAAACCTGAAATTTTGGTGAGAAAGTTTTTGTTTGCACATGGATTTAGATATAGACTGCATGACAAAAAATTGCTGGGGAAACCTGATATTGTTTTACGTAAGTATAATGCTGTTATTTTTGTTCATGGTTGTTTTTGGCACGGTCACGATGGATGTAAAAAATTTGTAATCCCAAAAACTAGAACTGATTTTTGGCTGAATAAAATTAAAACAAATATCTCAAACGATAACAAAAATATAGAAGCGTTAAAAAAAGATGGATGGAACGTCATTATAATTTGGGAATGCGAAATAAAAAACGAGATAAGAATGCAAAAACTTTTAAAACAAATAATAAACTGATGCTTGAATTTTATTATAATTTTCATTTGAAATCTTTCAAAGGTAAATGCAAACAGATTGCAGATGAACTTGCATCTGTTTTAGAAAATGAAAAAATAAAAATAATAGCAACAGAGCAACTCGATCTTCCAATTGAATATAAAGAAAAATTAGGTGAAGATTTATTTATCAGATTAAATAATATTTATTTTACAATTAGACAAAATAATGGATTAAATCATCCATTATTAAAAAAATATTTACCAGAAACAAGACAAAAGCCTGAAGGGCTTTTATTTGCGGACTTTTTTAGTGGTGCAGGAGGATTAAGTCAAGGGCTAATTAATGCTGGGTTCTATCCTGCATTTGTTAATGATAATAAAACTGATGCGTTAGAAACTTATTATTTTAACCACACTCTCCCTCTTGATAATTTTTATAATGGGGATATAAAAATATTGGTAGAGAATTTTTCTGACTATAAACATCTTTTTAAAAATGTGAAAATTATCTGCGGAGGACCTCCTTGTCAAGGATTTTCGAACGCAAACAGGTGGAATTTTGAAGTTGAAGAATCAACTCAAAAGAAACGTTTTATAGAGGATGAAAGAAATGTTCTTTATAAATACTTTGTAAAATTGTTAGGTTTGATTCAACCTGATTTTTTCATAATGGAAAATGTAAGAGGTATGATGAAGGTTGAAAAACAGATCGAAGAAGATATTCAGAAAGAAACTAATGAGGAGTTCTTTTTTATTCCTCTCGAATTAGATTCTCAAAATTTTGATATTCCACAGAGCAGAAAAAGGTATATTCTTATTGGAGGAAAAGATTTTATGTTTATTGAGCAAGTAAAACAAACTATTTACAGCAAAAAAAATCGCACGAGTAAATATAAACTTATCGATGCTCTTTTTGGTCTTCCTGAAATATTTACAAATCCATATAAACTGAGAGTTGATTATGAAAGTAATATTCATGGCTACAAAATCAGGAAGTTAAAAACAGAACAAAATGAGTTTTTGAAAGGAATAAACGGAAATAAAGAAATTAATTATGTTTTTAATCACAAATCAAGATATAATAATGAGAACGATCTGGAAATATTCAAAACCTTACCAGAAGGCGAAAATTCACTTCACCCAAGTGTTCAAAAATTAAGTAATTATAATAACCGTAATCACATTTTTAAAGATAAATATTATAAGCTAAAGCAAAATGAAGTTTGTAAAACAATAACATCTCATATGAAATATGATTGTCACATGTATATTCATCCGATACAAGCTCGCGGGTTAAGCCCAAGAGAGGCAGCAAGGATTCAAACTTTTCCAGATGATTATGTTTTCAGAGGTTCTTTGAACGCTTGGTACCAACAGATAGGTAATGCTGTACCAGTAAAACTTGCGGAAATGATTGCTAAAGAAATAAAAAAATATTATTTATGAAATATGCAGAATTATTTTCAGGCATAGGAGGCTTTAGAAGTGCAGCAGAAAGTATTTCGAGTGATACTGATATTAAACTGAAATGTGTAGGATTTTCTGAGATTGATAAATTTGCAGTTTCTACATATAATAGTAATTATAATCTGAATGGAGAAATGCGAATGAATGATATCATAGAATTTGTTGAAGATAAGGAAAAACTTAAACAGCTTAAAGATTTTGAATTATTACTTGGCGGATTTCCATGTCAATCATTCAGTCTACTAGGTAAAAAACTAGGACTTGAAGATGAAAGAGGGAGAATTTTGTTTAGTATTGATAAACTTTTGACAACAAAAAAACCAGAATTCATTGTATTAGAAAATGTAAGAAATATTATTAGTCATGATAAAGGTAAAACATTAAATCAGATTCTTGAATATTTTAAAGAACATAAATATAACTATGTAAATTACGTAGTGCTCAACACTCAGAATTTTGGATTACCACAAAAAAGAGCTAGGATTTTTTTTGTTTGTAGTGCAAGAAAAATTAACATTGATTTAACCGAAGAAGCAATTATTGAGAATTTTAGAAATATAAAAAAACATTCTCTTAAAACCTATAATAATGTCTTAGACATACTGGAAAAATCAGTTGATAAAAAATATTATCTTTCAGAAAAAATTAAACATACTATTCTTGCTGATGGTTCTAAAAATTTTAAAAGCAAATCACAAATAGATCTTGAAATAGCAAGAACACTGACAGCAACAATGATGAAAATGCATAGGGCTTGTCAAGATAATTATTATTCTGATGATTTTATTATCAATGGGGAATCTCATAAAAACACTTCAAAAGAGATTCTTTTTAAAAAACCAGTTCGAAGATTAACCCCAAAAGAGGCTTTACTGTTGCAAGGATTTAATGAAACATTCTATAATAAAGCTATAGCTGCTGGAGTTAGTGAACATCAACTTTATAAGCAGGCAGGAAATGCACTAAGTGTAAATACCGGATATGCTCTTCTTCATTATTTATTTGTACATCTAAAGATTCAAGAAATATGAAAAAGAATCCCAACTTTAGTAGAGAAGAACTTATACTTTGCTTAGACTTATATTTTAAAATGGACTATGGCCAAATGCATGGTAGTAATCCAGCAATTATAAAGTTAAGTAAAGATTTGAGAGAGTTGGACTTACATAAAAATATTGCAAATATCAATACTTTTAGAAGTATAAATAGTGTTTCTCTCAAATTAGCAAATTTTAAAAGATTAGATGGGAATTTTAAAGGTAAGGGTATGAAGATGGGGGGGAAAATGGATAAAGATATATGGAATGAATTTTATAAACATAGAGAAAAGCTTAATAATGAGGCAGACATTATTAGGCAGATTTATCTAAAACCAAAATCAAAAATACAATCTGAAGTAAAATATAAATCTGAATTTCTGTTTCATTTTCATAAAAATAGGGAAACAGATCCATTATTTATAAAAATAAAAAAAGAAATGGCATTGGTTACTACAAATCAGCTTAAATGTGAAGTTTGTGGTTTTAATTCACAATCTTTTTATGGAGAAATAGGAGACGACTTGATGGAAGTACATTTTGAGCTTAAAAATGAACCAACATTGGACTCGACGGAAATAAATGATTCAATAATTGTTTGCAGCAATTGTCATAAAGTGTTGGACAAAAATTTTGGACTTCTTTATGCTTCTGACTTAAAAAAGCTAATAAAAAAAACTAAATGAAAAAACAGAATCATCAATATGATATTGTAAGACCGCAGCCAGAAAGCTTGCTTCAGTCAGCAAGATCTTTTGGGTATTCTGTTGAAACAGCTCTGGCAGATTTAATTGACAATAGTATTACAGCCGGAGCAAAGGATATAAAAATTACTTTTGGAATTGATCGCTATTCTTCATATATAAAAATTGAAGATAATGGAAAGGGGATGAATGAAAAAGAATTGCTGAACGCAATGAAAATGGGTAGTTTTAATCCTCTTGATAATAGAAACAATAATGATTTAGGACGATTTGGTTTGGGGCTAAAAACCGCATCATTCTCTCAATGTAAACGACTTACTGTAAAAACAAGGAATAAATCAAATAATGAATTTATTCGTTGTTGGGATTTGGATATTGTAAAAGAAAAAAAAGATTGGATATTGCTTCGAAACTGTGCAGATAAAAACTCTGAAAAGCTTCTTGGTAAATTTCCAGATATTGGTTCAGGAACAATAGTACTTTGGGAAAAACTTGACAGACTAGTTGAGTCTGAGGAATTAAAATCAGATAAAGAACATTTTTACAGAAAATTTGTGAATGTTCGCAAGCATTTGGGTCTGGTATTTCATCGTTTTATTGAAGAGAAAAAAATCAGAATTTTTATTTTCGATGAAGAGTTACATGCTATTAATCCTTTTAATATTTCTAATGAGTATCCTTCAGTAGAACTTGCGGAAGAGCAACTTTCAATAAAGCAGCAGAATATATATATACAGCCATTTATACTTCCACATGAATCAAAACTTTCTAATGTTGAAAGAAATAATCTTGAGATAACAAAAGGATGGATAGAACACCAGGGAATTTATCTCTACAGAAATAAACGTCTTATAGCAGATGGAACCTGGCTTGACCTTGGTTTTAAGAAAAAAGAAAATCAGCGTCTGTGTAGAATCAGAATCGACATACCAAACACTCTTGATCCTGAATGGCAAATTGATGTAAAAAAAGCTTCTGCTAAAATCCCGGATGTCATTCGCAAAAGAATTAAGACAATATGTATTATTTCTATAGAAAAAGCAGTAAAGGTTTATACCCATAGAGGGGCGTATCTCAGACGTACAGAACTCAAAAAAGAAATTGTCTATTTATGGAAGGCTAGACAAAAAAAGGGTAAAAGATTTTATGAAATAAATAAAGAGCATCCGATTTATAATCTTATTGCAGACAATCTTGAAGAAGAGGCATATATTTTTAATGATTATATGAAATTAGTTGGCGAATCATTGCCGATCAGTTTTATAGTATCAGATTTTTCTGATCATTCAATTGTAATGAAAGACTTCTTTGAAGATTCAAAAAAAGAACTTAAACTAATATATGAAAATACATTGTCAGCACTTATTAATGCTGGCTTCTCAGAAAAAGAAGCAACTGAAAAAGTAAACAGTATCGAGTGCTTTCAACAATTAAAATGAATTAAAAATGAGCAAACCCTACAATTTTATTAAAAGTATTGTTAAGGATAACTATGAGCTTTTTAAAGATTCAATGTCTTATGAAGAAGCAATGGATATGGCAGTGTCGAATGTCTTGACGCCATTGGATGTTAAAAGTGTTGATCACCCATCAATTACTTTCAGTTCTAAAGAAGAAATCAGAGACTTTTTGATTTCGGAATTACAGTATGAAGTAAATATAAATCAAGGTGTTGAAGCTGGAGAATATCACACACTTACAGATGATTCGGGGCATATCCCCTGGTATCGAGATAAAGTAGCAACAGATAAGATTGATTTTAAATTTTGGAAACGTTACAGAAAATATCTTCTAAATATAAAGCAATGGCCTGTATCAACCGTAGATCGACTTGATGAAATTACTGATGATATCATAGAGAGGTTAGAAGATCCTACAGTAAAAGATAGAGCATTTGATAGAAGAGGTTTGGTGGTTGGATATGTTCAATCAGGAAAAACGGCAAACTTTACCGGGTTAATTAATAAAGCAATTGATTCCGGATATAAAGTGATAATTGTTCTTAGTGGAATGCATAAAAATTTAAGAAGTCAGACCCAGATGCGAATTGATGAAGAAGTAATTGGTAGAGATACAAGTGATCAGGCACAGTTAAAAAGAATTGGTGTTACAACTTTACCGGGTGAAGGGTACATCAATGTAGATACCTTTACTACTCAAAATGACGGTGGTGATTTTTCCAGAAGCTTTGCTCAACAGGTCGGAGGAGTTCAACCCGGATCTGACAGACCAATGATTCTTATTGTAAAGAAAAATGTTTCAGTACTAGGAAATCTTATAAGATATTTTCGCGAGAGTTTGGATACGCTTGGTGATGAATACGTTTTACAGAATTCAGAAGGCGAATCAATATTAAATAATCTTCCGTTACTTTTAATAGATGATGAAGCAGACCAGGCAACACCTAATACAAGAGCGTCTGCAAACGACACGGGGGAGCTTGATCCAACGTCAATCAACAGAAATATAAGGCAGCTCTTAAACATTTTTAATCAAAAGGCTTATGTAGGGTATACAGCCACTCCTTTTGCGAATATTTTTATGCATCATGATAATGAACATTCATTGTATGGTAAAGATTTGTTTCCATCATCTTTTATTATTTCAATGGAAGCACCATCTAATTATTTTGGACCTGTTCAGGTTTTTGGTTTAAATGAAAGTGAAACAGAACAGGGCTTGCCAATTCATATAACTGTTGATGATGCTTCAATGCCTAATTCTGATTTTCTTCCATTGCGTCATCGTGCTACAGATATACCTGACCATATACCTGAATCAATGAAAGAGGCAATCAAGTCTTTCATAATAAGTTCTGCAGTCAGAAGATTAAGAGGACAGGGTAATAAGCATAATACAATGTTAATACATTGTACAAGATTTAATGATATACAAAATGCTGTAGGAAGGTTTGTTGAAGATGAGTTTAATCGTCTAAGAGAGGGAATTGCTAATGATGACAATGATATCATTCAAGAATTCAAAATTTTATTTGAAAGAGATTATATAAGAATAACAACCCAAATGGAGGGGGTATTGAATAATTGGGATGAAGTAAGAGGTAATTTAAAACCCGCTGTTCTAAAAATGGAAAGAAAACCACATATTATAAATGGAACAGCTGGGGATATTCTTGATTACAAGAACAGAGAAGGGGCTGGACTGAGTGTTATAGCGATCGGAGGAGATAAACTATCGAGGGGATTAACTTTGGAAGGCTTGACAGTTAGTTATTTTACACGAGCGAGTACATTATATGATACTTTAATGCAAATGGGAAGATGGTTTGGATATAGAACCGGATTTGAAGATCTGTGCAGAATTTACACAACTGATGATTTGTTTAGTTGGTATAGGCATATTTCAACTGCATTTGAAATTTTACGAAAGGAATTTATGGAAATGAGTCGTCAAAAATCTACTCCGATCGAATTTGGATTACGAGTCTTATCTCACCCGGATATGATGGCAACAAATGCAATGAAAATGAGACATACCACAACATTACCGTTAACATATAAAGGAAAACTTACAGAAACATCTTCTCTTTCTGGTGACAAATCAATATTAATAAACAATTTTAATGCTATTGAGGATTTTATTCAGGCATTAAGTCCATTTCCAATAGAACAAAAAGAAAACACTTATTTATGGACTGGAGTTCCAAAGGAAATAATTGTTTCATTTTTGGATGCATATATTTCATACAGAGGAGCGCCAGCATCAAATACAAAAAGAATAATTGAATTCATTGAAAAACAAAAAGAAGGTGATAGTCCGAATGATATTCTTGACATATGGAATGTGGCTTTGGCATCACTTATAAGAAGTACACATGAAGACTTAGTGCAGATTGCAGGATTAGATATCAAACCTTTTACAAGATCGATTAAAGAAGAGTTTATTAACAATAGACTATTTATTCAAAGATTAGTCAGTCCTGATGATGAAAAAATAGATTTTGAGATTGAAACAACAGCTACTAGCAAAGACCTGAGAGCATTATTACCACGATTAAATAGACCACTTATTACTATTTATCCTTTACTTATTGAAAATTATAGAGAAACTAGTGAAGATCCTGTTGAATTATTATCTCTGGATAAGATGCCATTTGGATTTGCAATTAGTTGGCCCAACAATGACAATCTTAAACAATCAACTTACGATATAAACAGTGTATATGAAGAGTTAGAACTGGCAAATTATGATTAACTATAAAGAAATTTGGGAGTCAATTAATAATGAATCCAAAAATAATCCTATGCAATCTCAGATTGCAAGGAGAATTCCGTCAGATGGTTTATTTAGTTCTTTTCTGGCAACAGATTTCAGAAAACAGATTCGTATATTATATATTAAGCTTGATAGCGATCAAGATATTTTAATTGATTCTTTGCCTAAGTTTAGAGGACTTGACATCTCTGTAATTGTTCAAAATCTTGGTGAATTTTCCAATACAGTTTTTTTAAGATTAACCCAGTCGATACCTAATACTGATAATATTTTTGAGTTTGTTATTTCAGATTTATGTGATAAGGTTATTCAACTACAAAATAAAAATAACCTTTCTGGTATATTAATAAAAACACTGTTAGAATGGAGAATGTTTTTTGAAAAACATGAAAATAAAATTCTTTCTATTTCCGCACAGAAAGGGCTTTTTGGTGAACTTTATTTCCTAAAAGATTATCTGTTTCAGAAGTATTCTTTTGCTGAATCGGTTTTATACTGGACAGGTTCAGATAAAACTACTCATGATTTCCAAGTAATGAACAAAGTTATAGAAATAAAAACTACTTCGTGTAAACAGCATAAGAAATTTAATATAGCTTCTGAAAAACAGCTTGACAATACAGGCGTTGATTATCTTTATCTTTCACTGTTTTCAGTGAATCTTCATAGCAACTTGCCAAACTGCACATTACCGGCATTGATACATGAAATCTGTATGCAAATACAATATGACCCCATTGCAACATTTCAGTTTTATATAAAACTTTTGAAGTATGGATATAATGTTGCCCTTGCGGATAAATACACTGTTGGATTTTCCATTTCTGAAAGCAAATTTTTTGATGTGAAAGAAGGTTTTCCTAGGTTACTTCAAGCAAACCTACCTAATGGAGTTGGAGACTTGAAATACTCCATCGTAGTTGCTTCTTGTTCTCATTTTGAAATAACAACAGACATTTTAAATTATATATAGTAAAATTATGAATCTGTCAGAATTTGGAATAGATTTTTTAGAAAGTGCATTAATTACTGTAGAAGAAGATAAAATTTCACAGGAAGATGCTATTACTAATGATATACTTGAATATGCGATTGATTCAGGTGAAGTAATTGCACATGAATTGTGTCATTATAAAGTGAGAGGGCTTAAAATAAATGCATGGAATTACGATGACGAAAACACATCAATTGATTTGTTTGTAACTATTTTTAAAGGAGAACAAAGATTGACTAAAGTTTCTGACAAGGATGTTTTGGATGCTTTTAATAAAGCCGAAAATTTTTTTTGGCAAGCTAGGGATGGTAAACTTTCTGCAAAAATTGATGAATCCGATATAAATGTATTTGATTTAGTTCAAATAATTGAACAGTCAAAAAGCGAAGTGAAAAATGTAAGAATTTTTGTTCTTACAAATGGAGAAGCTTCAGCTGATATTATTCCGGATGCATTTGAACAAAATGGTGTTTATATTGACTTCCAATTGTGGGATATGGAAAGGGTTTATCAACAATACTTGATACGTGCAGGTAAACAGAAAATTGAAATAGACTTCTTGAATGATTTTAACCATAAACTAAAATGTCTGCATATGGAAAAGGTAAGTGAAAAGGTAGATGTATATATCGCTATCATTCCGGGAAGAATTTTAGCTTCTGTTTATGAAAAATATAGACAAGGACTTCTTGAGAAAAATGTTAGAACATTTTTACAGTTTAGAGCGAGAGTGAATCAAGGGATACGAGAAACTATACGTAAGGAGCCAGATATGTTTTTTGCATATAATAATGGTATTTCAACAACAGCTGCAAATGTTGAGATGGAATTTGAAGATAATATACCTTATATAACAAAGATTGAGAATTGGCAGGTTGTGAATGGAGGCCAAACAACTGCGTCAATTTTCGCCACATCAACAGAAAAGGAAATTGATTTATCAAAAGTATTTGTACAAATGAAAATTTCTGTTGTTCGGCACCAGGATGAAATGGGAGATATTGTTGCAAAAATTTCACGTTTTGCAAATACGCAAACAATTATTAAAGATTCCGACTTTAGCTCTAATAACGAATATCATATTGCAATAGAAAATTTTTCAAGAACAGAATGGATGCCAACAAAAACAGGGGGTAAGGCAACAAACAAATGGTTTTATGAAAGGACGAGAGGACAATATCTTGATGAGAGATCTAAGAAAACTGTTAGAGAAGCAAAAATATTTGATCGTGAATATCCCAAAAAACAAAAATTTACAAAAACAGATTTAGCAAAATATGAAATGAGTTGGTTACAGAGACCTTTTGATGTAAGCAAAGGGGCTGAAAATAATTTTAAGCTCTTTACTAAAGAGCTCGCAAACCAAAGAAATGAAATGAGCAAAAGATATTATCAAAGGCTTGTAGCAAAGGCAATCTTGTTTAAAGAAATTGATAGAATAGTAGCCAGGAAAAATCTTGGTGGCTACAAAGCAAATATGGTATCATATATTTTATCATGGTTATCTTTTAAATCTAACAAAAAACTGAATCTTGATACAATATGGGAGAATCAAGGAGTAAATGAAATTCTGAATAACATAGTTGAACAGATGATTAGTATTGTTTGGGATCATTTGAATAATCCTCTAAAAGTAGGTATGAATATTGGAGAATGGTGCAAAAAACCAGAATGCTGGCTAACGCTTAAGGATAAGTTTATTGATATTAGTATAATAAATGAGGAAATTAAAAATGTAGATTCGTATATTGAAAATGATTTAATTGGTCAAGAACTTTCACCCCATGAATTAAGAATAATAGAGGAAGCAGGTAATGTGAAAAGTGAAACTTGGTTTGCATTAGCAAATTGGGCAAAGGCATATAATAGATTTACACCTTTCGAAAGAAAATTATCATATAATATTGGTATTCTTTCAAACAGGAAAACAATATTAACATTAAAACAAGCGAAAAATGCATTAAGTTTACTAAAAAAGGCTCAAGATCTGGGTTTTGAAGAACAAGTATAATTCTAGATAGCATTCAATACCATTTTTCTCTATATTTGTACAAAGCACAACACAACCACTATGGAAAAGTTAAGAAGTCTAAGAAAGAAAAGAGGATATACTCAGGAATATATGTCTAACATCCTATCAACGGATGTTTCCAATTATTGCAGAAAGGAAAGTGGAGATGTAAGAATATTTGATGATGAATGGGAAAAGCTGGCCAAAGCTTTAGATGTTCCTGTAGAGGAAATCAAAGAAGAAAGACCAGCCAATGCAATTCAAAATAATGACAACTCTACTTTTAGCGATAATGCAGCTAGTATAAATTTTAATAATACATACTATAATGTTCCCAATCAGGTCATGGACAACCTACAAGACTACATTAAACTCCTGAAAGAACAAGTTGAAGCTTTGAAACAGGAAGTTGAGAAATTAAAGTCAGAAAAGTAATCTTCCTTATTTAAGGATAATAGATCATAAAGAATAAATACTGCTTCAATGAAGTGGTATTTTTTATGATAAGAAGAATGAAATAAAGAAACCACATGAATCTACAAGAATTAATCAACTACTTCCGCAAGGGAGGATCCTATAGAGACTTTTGTCAGGAACAATCATTGGATCAGACTTCCGAAGCGATCGAAGTCTATATGGAACAACCTTTAGAGCTGAACAATAATCTGGCATTTTTTGAGATTGAGACGACAGAAGGAAGTTTGGAGTTTGTGAAAGATGGAATAAGGTATTACAGCTTATTTGGGTTTCCTTATTTTTTGAATGTGCTTAAGGAAATCAGGGATCATCAGGAGTTGAGTGATAAAGATGTGGCTGAGCTTTTGTTTGATCATGTGATCAGCAAAGAATGATCTGTTGTATTTTCCGGTCATAAAAAACCGGACCTATACGAATAATTACTATCTTTAGTTTCACAACTCGATCCCTTGGAAAAGTACTCCAACATATCGCTACATCACCGTCAGCTGCAGGATTTTGGAATAAAGCTGATGCCTTTATCGGTTTTATCTGAAAAGGAAACCGGAATTCACCGGGACGATCATTATATGTTTATTCTTCAGCAAAAAGGAGATTTTACGCTTGAAGTAGATTTCAACACTTTGGATTTGAAGGGGGCTTTCCTGTGTTTTGTAGCTCCGGGACAGATTCACCGGTATGTGCATCAGCAGGATACGGAAGGTTGGTTTTTGTTTGTAGATACAGGAGCCATTCCTCAGCATTACCGGGAAGTTCTGGAAACCTATCAATGGATCCGCCAATCGGTGGAGGTTAATGAAAGGGATGTCGTCTTTGATATTCCGGGAATACTTGAAAAGATTGATGAAACAGATAGCTTGCATACGGTTTCCGTGAAACAGTCTTTGGTGGAATCGGTTATTGGAATGATGGTTTCCCAGATCATGAAATTTCAGGTTTCGGAGCAGACCAGTACCGGACAGAAGTATACCATTACCCGGCAGTTCAAAAAACTGGTGAAAGAAAATTTTAAAAAAATCAGGCAGGTACAGCAATATGCACAATCCCTTGTCATTACACCCCTTTATCTGAACGAAGCGATCAAAGAAGTAACCGGCTATCCTGCCAGCTACTGGATCCAGCAGGAGGTGTTGCTGGAAGCCCGCCGGCTTTTGTTTTATACGAAAATGAGCGTTAAGCAGATCGCGGTTGAATTAGGCTATGATGATCCTGTTTATTTTTCGAGGTTTTTCAAAAAAGGAACAGGGATGACTGCCCTTCAGTTCAGGTCCCATCACAAAGATTTGTCTCATAAAGACCATTAATCCGCTATAGGAATCCCCTTTATTACCCGATAATTTTGTATCCGTCAATCATCAAAAAAAGAGAACGATGGATACAATAAATAGAATACCGGTACAGAAGCAAATACGAATTGCTATTGCAGGTGCAGGATTAGGAGGTTTATGCCTGGCCCAGGGACTGAAAAAGAAAGGAATCCAATGTGTCCTTTTTGAAAAGGACGAAGCGATGAACACACGAACCCAGGGATACCGGATCAGGATCAATGAGCAGGGCAGGCAGGCACTGGAAGATTGTCTTCCGGAATCGCTGTATCAGCTATTTATGGAAACTTGTGCTGCGCGTACCAAAGGACTGAAAGTTTTTACTTCCCATCTTGAAAAAACAGGAAAAGACCTGGTAGATTCCTGGAGTGACGGCATCCGGGAAGTTCCCGATCTGAAACCCAACCGGCTGACTTTACGGGAGATACTGGTACATGGTCTGGAAGAGAAGATCCATTTTGGAAAAGCGGTAACAGATTATCGCAGGCTGGAAAGCGGGGAAGTATTGCTTTCTTTTGCTGACGGAAGCACTTATACTGCTGATCTTGTTATTGCGGCAGATGGCGTAAATTCCCGGATCGGCACTGAATGTTGCGGAGACCAAAAAGTAAATACCGGAAATATAACCATCTACGGAAGGACGTTCCTAACGGATGAAAACCGCGAAGCAATTGCTGCCGAATTGCGGACCGGGACTTCCGTGATTCTTGGAGATCAGTTTTCATTAATTGCCGATGCGATGCAGTTTGATTTTTCGAAACACAATAGCTCATGGGATGCATTAAGTCCGTTGCAGGATTATTTCTATTGGGCCTTTATCGGAAAGCCGGCTGCTTTTGGATGGCCTTTGCAGGATTTTTATACGCTTTCTTCACAGGAGATTTTTAATCATATTCGAAGGGTTACCGATAATTGGCATCCCCAATTAAAAGCCCTCCTGGACTTCGGAGATCAGCAGTCTTTAGTCATGGGTCCGATCAGATCTTCATTGCCTAAAGAAAAATGGGTGTCCGGGAATATTACCGCTTTAGGGGATGCCGTGCATGCAATGAGCCCCGCCGGCGGAGTAGGAGCCAATACAGCATTCAGAGATGCCGCATTATTGACAGCGAATATCAGTGAAGCCGTTTTCGGCAATACGGAGCTTGCTTTAGCGATTGAAAACTATGAAGATGCAATGAGAATATACAGCAACGAAGCCATTATCATGTCTCTTGAGGGTGGAGAAGTATTGTATGGAAACCCGGTGAATGGAGAATAGTCCCGAAAAGGATAATAATAAACCCAGTGTAAAGCCCGCAGTAGCAGGCTTTTAAATTTTTATATATTTTTTTACCCGGTATTCATTTTATTTATATATTTGATATATCAATTATATTTATATCAATTAAATAATTTATGATGGCTCAATCGGAACATACTATTTTTTACAGCATAGAGGAATCGATCAAATCTTATCGTCAGTTTGCCCAGAAGCAGATCAATGACAGGGGATTTGACATTACGATCGATCAGGGACTGGTCCTGAGTATAATTAATGAAAATCCGGGAATTGCCCAGAAAGATATTGCGAGGCGGGCTTTTAAGGATCATGCTTCGGTAACCCGCATTATCGAGCTATTAGTGAAAAGGAATTTTTTGAAAAGAGATTCATTTGAAGAAGACAGACGACGGTTTAACCTCATCCTTACCGGGGAGGGAAAAGATATTTTAAACGATATTCAGCCCATCGTGAATGCAAACAGGAAAAAAGCAGTTGAAGGCATTTCTCCGGAGGAGATTGAACTGCTGAGAAAGCTTGTTAATAAGATTACAGCTAATTGCAAAAGCTGAAAAAATACAGATGAATTGTAAGGTTCCACATAAAAATCCATTCCATGAAAATTTTGTGTAAATATGCTATCCTGAAGGTGGGTCTTATGATCGTTTTTCTGGTTTCCTTTGCTCATGCACAAGTGAGTGATACCATAACGAGCAAAGGCCGTTACCGGAATTATTTGAAGTTCCATTCCCTAATCCGGGATACCTACATTATTCCGCATTGGTACAAGGATGGAAGCCGCTTCTGGTTTGCTGTGGGAGTTCCTGAAAATACGATGGTGTATGAAGTGGATCCGGAACACAATACAAAGCGTCCTTTTTTTGATCAGGACCGTTTAAGGAAAGCACTCACTCCATGGTTAGATAAGGAACCGGAAAATAAGGGGTTACCGTTCAGTGATTTTGTTTTTGTAGAGGATGATAATGCTGCGGAATTTTTTGTTGAGCATAAAAAGTTTAGACTGTACCTGAGAGATTATAAGATCTTAAAAATTGACGGAAAGGAAGAAGTAAGGCAGCCGTTGGCAGGCATTTTGTCGCCTGACGGAAAACAATCTGTTATTATGAAAGATCACAATATCTGGCTTATTAGCCATTCCGGCCAAAGAGAACAACAGCTTACTACCGGCGGAACGTATGATTATCCCTGGACCGTCGAGAATGGGTGCTGGTCAAAAGACGGTAAAAGGCTGCTGTTGAAGAGGTCTGATGGCAGGAAGGTTCATCACTTGCCTGTCATAGATTATTCGAAACCTGAGGAATCTGTTACATACACTGTCTATGCAAAAACAGGCGGCGCTATTGAAATTCCAGAAATGTATGTACTGGACATTGATTCCGGAAACAGCATTACCATAAAAGAAGGTTCCGGCATTCCCCAATATGTATTTCCGGTAGGATGGACACAGGAGGGTTCGGAAGTTCTTTTTATGCGCCTGGACCGTCTTGGGAAAAAGCTGGAGTTTCTGGCCACGAATCCTGACACCGGAGCAGGCAGGACAATTCTGAGCGAAGAGGCTAAAACCTTTGTAGCCGGGTTGGATTTCCTGACCGGCAACTGGAAACGTCAGGTCACCCTTTTGAAGGAGCGCCCTTCTTTTATATGGATGTCGGAACGTGACGGATGGAGACATCTTTACCTGTATAGTATGGATGGAAAACTGGTCCGCCAGCTGACATCAGGAAATTTTCCGGTCACCGGTGTGATCAGAACGAATGAAAAATCAGGACTGATTTACTTCACGGCGAATGCCGAAAAAGAAGTGTATTCTACCAATGTATATAGTGTCGGTCTTAACGGAAAAAATAGTAAAAGACTAACGCCCGCTCCCGGGATCCATACCTATTCCCAGTTTTCACCTTCCGGGAAATATTTTCTGGATACCCATTCCTCTCCGGATACAGCTCCCGCCGTTGAGCTTAGGACAACGGATGGAAAGTGGTTGCAACAGGTTCATCAGGCTGATATCACCAAGCTGCAGAAAATAGGATTCAGGGCTCCTGAAATTTTTAAAGCTAAGGCAGCTGACGGAATTACGGATCTTTATGGAATCATGTACAAACCTTATGATTTCGATCCATCTAAAAAATATCCTGTCGTAGAAATGGTGTATGCCGGTCCTTTTATCAATATTGTACCTCATCGGTTCGGGCCTACAACATCACTTTCGGTTCAGGCGCAAGCATTAGCTCAACTGGGATATATCACAGTAATGATGGACACAAGGGGAACGGTTGAAAGAAGCAAAGCTTTCCAGGATGCTGTTTACAGGAATATCGGAAGATATGAAATTGCAGATCGTGTGGCTGTTTTCAGGCAGCTTGGGGAAAAATATTCCTATATGGACATGAAGCGTGTTGGTATTTGCGGCCATTCATGGGGTGGCTATTTTGCCATCCGGGCTATGCAGATGGCGCCTGACCTGTACAAGGTCGGCATTGCTTCGGCACCGGGTGAACTGACAGAAGGCGCAGAAATTAATGAACCTTATATGGGACTGCCGGAAGATAATAAAGAAGGATACGAATGGGGAACGAATACCAATCATGCCGCAAACCTTAAAGGTAAATTGCTTCTTATACATGGAACAAGCGATATAAATGCCCCGCTTTCAACAACCATCCGGATGATTGATGCGCTAACGAAAGCCGGAAAAAGGTATGACCTCATCCTGGTTCCCGGAAAAGGACATGATATAGAAAGTGAAGACTACGTAAATGATGCAATCCGACGGTATTTCGAAGAAAATCTGAAAAATACAGAGAAATAAAAAACGGTCGTTGAAGGCATAACCTCAGCGACCGCTTTTTTGAAAAAAATATATCAAGAATTTAATCCTGTATGATAAGCTTTTTGGCATCAGTTACTTTGCCATCTGCTGTCATTTTATACACATAAGTGCCGGACTGAAGTTCTGACCCGGAAAGTCGTATCGTTCCGTTTCCTTTCTCACGAAGAGGAACAGATTTAATAAGCTGTCCGGAAATATTGTAGATGTCCAGTGAAGCGTTTTTTATATGGTGAGGTAAAAAATACCGGATACTTGTTTCATTCTTTGCCGGGTTAGGGACATTTTGCCCTAGGAAAGGGGTATCCGAAAGGGAAATATCAGTGATGGTATTTTTGCTTACAAGAAGTTGCTTGAGTTCTTCAACGGTATTTTCAAGGGTTTTGATACGGTCTTCAAGCTTTTGAACAGTTTCATCAGAAGGGGCCGTTCTGGAGAGAATAGAGTTGGATACCATGACGTTGCCGTTAGAATCCACAACCAATGCGCGTCCGCTTCCTACGGGCAGATCCTGAAGCCTTACGGTTCCTACAGTATGGAAATTAGCTGTAGGTGCGTTGGTCCGTATTCCTACACTCTGGTCTTTGATCAGCATTGTTGAATTACCGGACATTCCCAGCATAATAGAATAGGGGATGGTATTGGTAAGCTTGGCTCCGCCGCTTCCGGCGCCGATAACGAACGAACGGTTACCTGCGGCTGCAAGATCGATTCCAAATCCTCCGGAATACTCTTCGGTAAGATCGATCCCCACTCCTAATGCAAATTCGTTATGGTTCCGGATGATGTTCTTCCAACCCAGTGCAACCGATTTGCTGGCATTGTTCAAAACAGCATTATCCTGTCCGCCTACGATATTAGCTCCTCCCGCATTACTGAGGTTATTGGTCCATCCACCAACAATGCTGCTGCCGGCCTGGCCTCCCAAAGTATTGGATATTCCTGCAATAATGCTTCCTTTGGCTTTTGAGGCATTGGTATTATTCGTTGTTTCTACGATAAACGAACCGAATTCATTCAGAAGTGCCTGATTGGGATTTGAAGTGGCGCCGTTTGTTCTCAGATACAGAATTCTGCTGTCTACGGTGCCTACGTAATTGTTGGGTGCAATTCCGCTGTTTCCATTGACCAGCCATTGTTGGGCGCCAGCCATACCCGTTAGAAATACCATAGCCGCTGCTATGCTATTTTTCACGCATAATAGTGATGTTCTCATAAATTTGAGTTTTGATGGTTATTAGTTATCACTAATTTAGGAAATATTATGGCATAAATAATATTTTAGTCACTTTTGTGGGATGTATTTTATAGGTGTAAGTGTTTGGAATCTAGTACTGAAAGGGTTGTTTTGGATTATGGTTAATATCTATTCTATTTATTTATGTCATCTAATTATCTGTATATTTACGATGCAGAGCTTATTGGCCTGGATCTGATCATCAAAAATATCCTTCAAATTTTTTTTGAAGGATATCATGATAGAGAATTATTAAAAAAATGGTTGCTTTATTGTTTAAGCTGTTCAGCCTTGATATATACTTTGCCCTGATCATCTTTCCAGGAAGGGCCTTTTACATAGATCGAATCACCTACTTCATAACGTTTGTAGGTACTGCCGCTTTTCTGAAGGTTCACAATACTGATCGTTGCCACGTATTCTTTCCCGTCAGCATCCTGAATGGTGGCCATATAGCCGTCTTTTCCATTTTCAATTTTCGTGATCTTTCCTTTTGCTTCGATCGTCATATCTTTTTCCTGATTTTCTGACTGTGCGGATGGCTTTACCGTACAACTGGTCATGTTGAATATTCCTAATGTTAAAATCGCTAATGCTAGTATTTTTTTCATTGTATGATAGCTTTTTGTTGTTATTTTAAGTTTTTAACCTTGTTTTATTATATTGTTTTCTTGTTCAAAGCCCATACCAAAGCAGGTTTCGAAGTAACATTAGTTGGTTTATATCTTAAATCCGGTAATCCGAAAATCTTGCATCTGTTTTAAAATATTTTTGTCTTTTGATTTAATTTATTTTTTAATACGGTGTCCCATAAGCATATACGATAATTATAAAGTTTCGGATTTATTTTAAATTTTCATTTTAAAGCCTTCATGGGAAGCGGTGAACCCAAGCTTTTTATAAAACCTGAGTGCCTCAGTTCTTGTTTTATCCGACATCAGCTGTACGACATCAGCTCCGTTTTCTTTAGCCCGTTGAATCACCAGGTGAAACATTTTTTCACCCAAACCCTTTCCCCGCATCGACGAATGGATACGGACAGATTCGATTAATGCACGTTTACTTCCTTTGTGGTTGAGGTATTGAAGGTACGTGACCTGCAGGGTTCCCAGGATCTCATCATCCCGATTGACCAGAACCAGTAAATCCTGATAAGGGTTTTGTTCGATGCTTCTGAAGGCTGAGATATATTGCTCGTTCAGGGGATCCGAAACTTCTTCTCTGTTTTTTCCCAGTACATCATCCGCCAGCATTTCTATAACCGTCTTTAAATCGCCGAAGGTTACTTTGCGCAGATGGAGCTCTTTATTTTTTTCTTCCATAGAGTAAGATTCTTTTAAATGCATAAATGGCAGGAAGCTTGGGAAAACTTGTAGCAATGCGGGCTTTAAACTCGTGGGTAAATTCTTTTTGTTGTTCTTCATCCAGCCTTTCCAGATAGGGGATTAAAGCGGAACCGGAAATAAAATTGAACAAAGTATCATGATCTTCCGCAATGATAGGATACACTTTTTGAGAAAGATTTAACTCTTCAATTCCGTTCTCGAATAAGATCTGAGCATATTCATCTATCGTGAGCACTGCAGAAGGCCGGTTCCATCCCTGTAAATAGCTTTTAAAAGGTTCTTCTCCGGCAAGAGCCGTTAAGATCTTATTCAATGTGTTTCCCGGTTGGTAAGGCATCTGGATGGCGACCTGTCCGTTTGTTTTAAGTTTTGAGATCAGCTTGGGGAATAACTGAGGGTGATCATCAGACCACTGAAGGGCTGCATTGCTGAAAATAAGGTCCCAGGTTTCATCACTCGTGAGCATCTCTTCCGTGGTGGACATTCTGAAATGAAGCCGGTCATTTTCCAGGGTCTTGGATTTTTCAAGCATTTCCGGAGAGGAGTCGATTCCGATAAACTCGGCTTGGGGAAATTTTTCTGTGAGAATAGCCGTTTGTTCCCCCGTTCCGCAACCTAAATCTATGGCCTTCATCGGCGTTTCCCCGGTAATGAGTTCCGCAAGGTCGAAAAAAGGTTTGAAACGGATATTTTTAAATTGATTGTAAATGTCAGGATTCCAAGGCATAAAAAATGTTTTTAATTGATCACCTGAATTTAGTTATTCCTGATTAAATGGGAGGATAAATTTGATTAAAACTTTCTTAAATTAAAATGGAAACCGTTGATTATAGTATTTTTTAAAATAGAATTTTTATGTGTTGGTTTTAAAGGTGGTGAAAGATGGCTTAATTAGGATCCGCATTTTATACAAAAATGTGTTTTTCTATACATGTACCGGTGATTGAAACCTTGTAATTTAAAACCTGACCTTCAAAAAAGGATGTCTTTGTGCTTACAAAACTTTAAACGATCTGAGTGCTTTCTTTAATACTGTTCATCACAAAAATACTTTTTGTCTGCCCGATCCCTTCAATCTCCGAAAGTTTATTCACAAAAAACTCATGAAACTCATCCATATTGGGAGCCAGGATCTTTAGCATAAAATCAAAATCACCACTGATGTTATAAAACTCAACAACTTCTTTTAATTTGCAGACTTCTTCGATGAATTTTGTAGCCATCTTTTTATTATGGGCGTTCAAAGCGATCATACATATGACCATCATCCCTTTATTGACTTTTTTCCGGTCTAAAACAGTGGTATATTCCTTAATAATTCCTGATTTTTCCATACGCTTAATCCGTTCATGGGTGGGTGTCGGACTAAGATTGATGCGTGTGGAAATATCCCTTACACTTAGTTTGGCATCTTTTTGTAGCAAACGCAGGATAGAGAGGTCTTTTTCGTCGAGGGTATATTTTTCGGGTTGCATTTGTTCTGTTTTTTTATGGTAATATTATCTTAAAAGAACATTTGTTCTTTTATTTGTCTTGTATAAATATTTTGTTCCAAATTTAAAACTAAATTTTTACATACGTTCTAATAATTTTAATTTTGCAGGAAATTTGAATAGTATGGGAACAAGAAGAAATTTAATATTAATACTCGCATCGATCGGAACGTTCGTGGAGGCTTTGGATATTGCTATCATTAATCTTACCATTCCTGCTATTCAGAAACAGTTCAATATCGGGGCAGAAACTGTTCAGTGGCTTCAGACCTTGTATGTTTTATTTTTCGGAGGCTTTCTGATTATCGGAGGGAAACTGTCTGATCAGATCGGACGTAAAAAAATGTTCTTACTGGGAGCGTTAATTTTTATGTTGACGTCATTGGGAGCAGGGCTTTCCACTCATTTCGAAATGCTGGCTATATTCAGGGCTTTACAGGGACTTGGAGCGGCATTTATCATGCCGTCAGCATTATCTATCGTAACCCATACTTTTACGGAAAATCAGGAAAGGAATAAAGCATTGGGTGTTTTCAGCTCTTTTGCTGCGATCGGATCTGGAAGCGGTTTGTCAATAGGAGGGATCATCAGTACTTACCTAAGCTGGCATTGGGTTTTCCTGATCAATGTACCTATCCTTTTGCTGACGCTTATTTTTGCTTATCAATATCTTCCGGCAGATGAAAAATCGGAAGGTACGCAGAAAACAGATGCCGTTTCAGGAATATTGCTGGTTTTAGGCCTTTTAAGCCTTACGTATGGAACACACGAGCTTATTCTGATTATGGAACAGCCTTTTTTAGTCATCGGATCAATTGTGGTTGCGGTTATACTTTTAGGTTCTGTAATCTACCGTCTGAGAACCATCAAACAGCCGTTGATTGATCTTAAATTATTCCAACACAGATCACTCATGGCTTCCAATATTGCCTTTTTTACACTGGGTGCATTTTTCATTGGATTTTTATTCCTGATCTCTTTGATGCTTCAGAAAGATATGGAATACAGTGCCGCCTCCGCAGGATTGATGTTGGTTCCTTTCAGTGTTATGTCTGCATTAGTGGCTAAATTTGTATTACCTGCGATTTCCAAAAAGCTGAATCCTGCACAAATGGGAATTTTCGGATGGTCTTTTATGCTGGCAGGAGCTTTATCTCTGTTGGGAGCTATTTATTGGGGACATCCATTAACGATCGTATTATTGGGTGCCGCATGCATATCCGGAATAGGAATGACCTTTTGCTTTACAAGTTTATCCATTCTGGGAATCCGGGATGTGGATGCATCGCATTATGGGATTGCTTCAAGCTTAACGAGCACCAACTATTTTCTGGGAGCAGGAATCGGTCTCTCATTTATGACTTTAATGGGGCAGCTGTTCCCGTCAGATCTGGCAGTTGGCAGTTTAAGTATCATTATTTTATCAGCTTATGCAGTATGTGCACTTGGAATTCTGGTATATTTGATCATCAGGGAACATAAAGTGAAAAGAGAGCAGGTTGCCGTTTTATAAGAAGTGTTTGTACAGATAATAATTATTAAAAAAGAGAAATCATGATAAAGAGACTAACCGTATTTTGTGGATCAAGTTTTGGAAACGAATCGGTTTATGAAGAACAAGCTTATGCGCTTGGAAAGAAGCTTGCGGAAGAGCAGATAGGTTTGGTATATGGCGGTGCGATCAGCGGATTGATGGGAACAGTAGCTAACGGGGTTATGGAAAACAAAGGGGAAGCAATAGGGATACTTCCTCATTTTCTGCAGGGGAAAGAAATTGCCCACCTGGGATTAAGTGAACTCATTCTGGTACAAACAATGCACGAACGTAAAACGAAAATGAACGAATTATCCGATGGGGTAATTGCTCTGCCGGGCGGTTATGGAACACTGGAAGAACTTTTTGAAATGATGACCTGGGCACAGCTTGGGCTGCATCAAAAGCCAATTGCTGTTCTGAATGTCAATGGGTTCTATAATGACCTGTTACAGATGTCTCAGAACATGGTTGATAAAGGTTTTTTAAAAGAAACCAATCAAAAGATGCTGATCGTAGATGACAACATTGATACCCTTTTAATGAAAATGAAGAATTACGAGGCTCCAAATGTTGAAAAATGGATCTCTAAGGATGAGGTGTGATCATAAGTTTTTGATAAAATCACTGGGCCTGTATTGCATGACCGACTGAAAACTGTTGGTGTAGGCTTGCAGGCTTTTATATCCGACCTGAAAAGCAATTTCAGAAATGGTCCATTCATTGGCACTTAGTAATTCCATGCTTTTAATGATGCGAAGTATCTGCTGATACTTGATCAGCGTAAGTCCTGTTTCTTTTTTAAAAATTCTTTCCAGGGACCTGAGTGACAATGAAGCAATATCGCTCAGATCTTCCATTTTAAGATCTTCGGTATAATGGGTATTCAGGTAATTGATCGCCTGCGTTAATCTTTTATCCTGAGGAAGGCTGATGTGAAGCTGAATAGAATCGGCCACAAAGTTACGAAGCTCGTTGTATAATGCTTTTAGGAAAATATTTTCATCGTTATTTTCGGTAGTATTCATCGACCATTTTTCAGCGTACCTGATCATTTCTCTCAATACAGCTGGTACTGAAAATACATGAACCTGATGGTAAAAAGGATCTTCTGTATCAACATCAAAAAACATAATCATCAGCCGAATACTTTCAGAATGAGAATTGGTTTTATGCAAAGCCTTCGGTGGAATCCAGGCCGCATGGTTTTGGGGTAAAAGATACATTTTCCCTTCTACTGTAAGATATTGAAACCCGCTTTCAACATACACAAGCTGTCCTTTTTTCTCATGAGTATGAAGAACATCATCATGCCGCCAGTTATCTTCAAACCAAACAAAATACGGGTTGCTGACATCATCGACATTCAATAGAGGTTTGGAAGACATCATGTCGTTTTAGATTAATATTATGGCAAATGTATGCAAAATAACATGATTAATTTTGCTGTAACAATTTTGATCCTCATTATGAAAAACGAAACAAGAAAAGAAGCATCATATATCCTATTACTAATCAATGTTTTGGTGGTTATTCTGGTATCCAGTAACCTGCGTTCACCTATTACTTCAGTAGGACCGGTACTGAACCAGATCAGCCGGTCTTTACACCTGGATAATTTTCAAAGCAGCCTGCTTACTTCAATACCTTTGCTGATGTTTGCAAGTTGTTCTGTAATCGTAAGCCGGTTTTCACACCGGTTCAGTATCAACAGGTTTTTATTGTACGCATTGGTTATTCTGAGTTTTGGATTATTCTTAAGGGTCTTCGGGTCGGTTTGGACCCTATTTACAGGATCCGTATTTATCGGTTTAGGAATCTGTGTAGGGAATGTAATTACACCCGGTTATATCAAAAATAATTTTCCAAAACAGATCGGGTTAATGACCGGTATTTTTGCAGTGGCAATGAATCTTACTGCGGCCTTGGCTTCGGGATACAGCGTGAGCCTTGGAGAATGGACAGGATATGGATGGCGTGGTTCCCTTGGAATATGGCTGGTGATCGCCCTTTTGGCTTTATTGGTCGTTATTTTGGAGTTATTGTTAAATAAAAACAGCGTACGACAAGCTAACAGCTCAATGGCAAAGTCTGATTTTAACATGTTCAAATCGGCTCAGGCCTGGAATATCAGTATTTTTATGGGATTACAGTCTTTGGTATACTATTCTTTAATTTCCTGGTTGCCTGCTGTTCTTAATGACTATGGAATGAATGGAAATGCTCCGGGTTGGGTATTGTTCGTCATTCAGATTTCCATGATTCCCATTACTTTTGTAGGACCGATCATTGCCAATAAGATGAAAGATCAGCGAATAATGATCATTTTCCTTTGTGTCCTAATGTTTGCAAGTATTGTCATGTTTGCCTTGCTGAAGTCACAATGGATCTATGCGACCGCAATTTTATTGGGGCTATCGAATGGGTTATCATTTAGCTTATCGATCTTATTTTTCTCTTTACGGACAAAATCAAGTGCCAATGCCATTAAAATTTCAGGAATGGCCCAGTCTGTAGGCTATCTGATTGCTGCATTCGGGCCTGCTGTTTTTGGAAAGCTACACGATTGGGATCCGTCTTGGAAATACTCATTTGCTTTTCTTGGAATTTCAGTCATTCTGATGTTTTTCTTCGGAATGAGGGCGGCACAGCGGAAATTTGTTGAAGGTTGAGAATTGTGAGTTGATGGTTTTGTTGTTACTGGATATGCTGCAATGTTGTTATCCGGCAACCTGGATCAAAAATTCTTATAAATCCATTCTTTGGTAGGGTTAAGCCAAATATCTAAAGCTTTAAACAAAAATCCATGCTTCATTCCAGTGTTAAGTTCTATTTCTTTAAATGCCGCTAATTTTGAGTTTTGATATCTTTTCTCGGAAGATAAAGGGACATGGCCCTCATCAGATTTTTCCGTGATGGAAAGTATTTTACCGTATAGTTTGAAACCGGCAATTTTATTTAATGAATCATCCTTGAAGCTCGAGCCGATAATTACAAATTTAAGATCCGGATTTTTAGCATAATAAGAAACATATTGTGCAATATAGCCGCCTTGCGATGTTCCGACTATGCTGATGTTACGGGAAGAAACTCCTTTTCTCTGCAGGCTGTCAATCTGAGCAATGACCTTTCGGGCATAGACTTCCGGATCGGTCTGATCAGCTCTTTTTTCTGAGATCACTACAGTGTTTTTGCTTTTCAGCTTATTCAGGATCGGTGTATATTCAGCAATACCGTATTGCGGATGTTTTTCGGTCAATGAATGCCCCTCAAGAAACTTGTTATGGAGAAAGAAAATATATTGTTTTTGTTGAGCTTTTAAAAAATTTGATGTCAGAAGAAAAGCAAAAAGAATGGCTATGGCTGTTTTCATGGGGTACCCTGCATTAAAGGGATAAAGATAAATATAGTTTTTGATATTGTAGTATTTTTGTTGCTTGCAAACTATGTTATCCTCAATTGAAAAATATGAAAATACAAATCATCAGCGATCTGCACCAGGAATTTGGCTCCACTGAATTATGTTTTGACAGAGCAGATATTGTTGTATTGGCTGGTGATATTAATTTAGGGACTAAAGGTATTGAATGGATTAAGGGTAAGATTCCTGATAAACCTGTTATTTATGTGCTTGGGAACCATGAATATTATAAAGGTTCTTATCCAAAAACATTGAATAAGATAAAAGAAGCAGCAGAGGATTCTACAGTTTTTGTGCTCGAAGATTCTTTTGTAGACTTTGAAGGAGTCAGGTTTCATGGTTGCACATTATGGACAGATTTTTCGATCTTTGGAAATCCGGTAAAGTATGGAATGCTCTGTCAGCCAAGAATGAATGATTACCTTAAAATCCGCAGGGATCCTTCTTATTCAAAATTGAGAACAATTGATACTTTTAAAATTCATCAGCTCTCGAAAATAACATTAAAAGAGAATCTGGAAAATTCAAAAGGATTAAAAAATATTATAGTTACTCATCACGCCCCAAGTATTCAATCAGTTCCTGAAGAATATAAGAATGATCCTTTAACATCAGCGTATGCTTCCGATTTGGAAGATATGATTAAAGAATATGAGCCACTTTATTGGATTCATGGCCATATTCACACGCCTTGCAGATATGTGTTTGAAAAAACTGAAATTATTTGTAATCCGCATGGATATATTGACGAGAAATACAACGGGTATGAGAAAGAGCTGATTATTGAGGTGTAATATTGTAAATGTTGATGTAATACTTAAATAATTTGATAATTTATTTGTAGGTGATTTCACATGAGTAGATAAATTTCAGGTGGAATTGAACCTTGCTTTCTGATTGTTGTCTTACCCCGATCATTATATGGCGGGTGAATAAAGTAAAATGAAACTTGTTACGTCTTTAGATACAACAGGTTTTTAAACTCAACATCATGGATGCAAATATACAAGAGGGTATTATACTGATTCCGGATTTCAATGGATTTACCGAATTTGTATTGAATACGAAATTATACACGGGAGAGTATATTGTAAGACAATTATTATCCATTCTGATCGATGTTAATAACAGGTATTTTGAAATTTCTGAAATTGAAGGGGATGCCATTTTATTTTTCAGATATGATAAAAACCCATCTTTTAAAAAAATCTCCAATATGCTTCGGAATATGCAGAATGCATTTAGCAGAAAAGTAGCTGAGCTCAATGAAGCATTAAGCATTTCCATCGATCTATCGTTAAAATTTATTGTTCATTACGGAAAGTTTTCCCAATATAAAATCGGAAATTTCAGAAAGTTGTATGGAGCACCTGTGGTGGAAGCTCATAAGCTGTTGAAAAACGATTTTGCAAAGCAACCTTCTTATGCCTTATTCAGCAATTCTTTCCTTGAAAGTACAGAGAGCAGCAGTAATTTTTATACTGATGAGGAACAAAACCTGCCTGATGTTGGAGTGATCCATTATTTTGAAGGAATAAAACAGCATATTTAATTTTTTCCTTATAAATGCTATAGGTGTGCCCGGATTAGTCTGGGCATTTTATTTTAATATTGATTGTAATAAGTTGATGGTTTTGGAGGGTTTTATTATACAAAATCTTTGATTTTATATAAAAAGAAAACCTCCCTTTCGGGAGGTCAAAAAACACAAATGATGAAAAAAAAATTATCTACTTTAGAGTGAATTTCACTTTAGTTTTAATGGCATCTGAAGAATTTCCAATCAAGGCTTCAAAATCTCCCGGTTCAGCTACCCAGTCATGTTTATCGGCATCGAAATAGCTTAGTGCTGTTTTGTCAATGCTAATGCTTACTTCTTTCTGCTCTCCGGGATTTAAAAATACTTTTTCAAAACCTTTGAGCTCTTTTGCCGGACGGGGAACAGAGGATTTAAGATCACTGATGTACAATTGAACGACTTCAGCACCTGCTTTCTTACCTGTATTTTTTACCGTTACCGTAAATGTTATCTTATCGTCCTGAGACATCGTCGTTTTATCCGCTTTAGCTTTTCCAAACTCGAAAGTCGTGTAGCTTAGTCCGTGCCCGAAGCTGAATAAAGGTTTGATGTTTTTTGTATCATGCCAACGGTATCCTACGAAAATTCCTTCATTGTAAGTAATGTTGATAGGATTCTTTTGATCTTTTCCTTTTCCTGCTGCCAGTTGATCTTTTTGGCCCGGATATTCCCCTAATTGATGCGCGGAATTGTCTTCCAGCTTAACCGGAAAAGTAAATGGCAATTTTCCTGAAGGGTTTGCGTCGCCTGCTAAGATAGAAGCAATCGAATTTCCTGCTTCAGAACCCAGATACCAAGCTTGAACAATGGTAGGTACTTCTTTGATCCAAGGCATCGCTACCGCATTTCCGGAAACTAAAACAACAGCAAAATTTTTATTGGCTTTTGCCAACGCAGAGATCAGATGATCCTGGTTGTATGGAAGTCCATAGCTTTTACGGTCATTTCCTTCGCTGTCCTGGAAATCACTTTTATTTAATCCTCCAATGAAAATAACAACATCAGATTTTTTTGCCAGCTCTACAGCTTCATTGATTAATTCGGTTTCAGAGCGGGTATCTTTCAGGTCCTGTCCGGATTTTACCCCGTTGTATTCTCCGCCGATATCTCCAACATATCCTCTTGCATACTGCACATCAACCTGCTTTCCGAATCTTTTTTTGATTCCGTCTAAGGGTAATGTTTCATATTTTACTTTTAATGATGAAGAACCACCACCAACAGTCATGATCTTAATCGCATTTTCGCCGATCACTGCTATTTTTTTAGTTTTGGTGAGATCGATTGGTAATACGTTCCCCTGGTTTTTTAATAAAACAATTCCTTCTTCACCGATTTCCTTGGCTACAGCCTGATGTTCAGCGGAAGCAATATTTCCGAAAGGTTTGTTTCGGTTCATTGTTGTTTTATAAGCCAGGTTTAAAAGTCTGCTCACTTTGTCATCCAGTTCTTTAGTTCCTACTTTTCCGGATTTAATAAGGTCCAGATAAGGTTTTGCTAAATAATAGTTATCGTATGCATTTTTTGTTCCTGCCGATAAACCGTTGGTCCAGCTTCCGAATTCAAGATCCAGTCCGTTATGAATCGCCTGTTCGGTATTGTTTACCGCACCCCAGTCTGAAATGACCACTCCTTTATACTTCCATTCTCCTTTCAGGATATCATTTAAAAGGTATTGGTTCTGGCTGGCATACTGGTTTTTATACATATCATAAGCGCCCATGATCGTCCATGAATCCCCTTCGGTTACTGCTGCTTTAAAAGCCGGTAAATAAATTTCATACAGGGCTCTGTCGTCCACGGTAACATTGCTGGTATGGCGGAACATTTCCTGGTTATTTAAGGCAAAATGTTTTACACTCGTTGCCACTCCGTTCGATTGCACTCCCTGGATATAAGGAACTACCATCTTGGACGTCAGGTAAGGGTCTTCCCCCATATATTCAAAGTTTCTTCCGTTGAGTGGAGTTCTGTAAATATTAACTCCGGGTCCGAGAAGGATATCTTTTTTTCTGTATCGGGCTTCTTCTCCTAATGCTTTACCGTAGTTCCATGACATTTTTTTATTCCATGTAGCGGATAAAGCAGTTAATGCCGGATAAGCAATAATTGAATCATTGGTCCAGCCTGCCTGATTCCATTCATCCCACATAACTTCCGGACGTACCCCATGAGGTCCGTCTGTTGTCCAGAATTCAGGAATTCCCAATCTTGGAACACCTGGTGAACTGAACTTTGATTGTGCGTGAAGCATGGCTACTTTTTCCTCCAGTGTCATTCTGGAAAGAGCATCCTTAACACGTTGTTCAACCGGTTTCGATTCATCTAAATAGATCGGGAGGGTAGTATTCTGAGCCATTGAAGAAATTGAAATAAGAGTGAATAAACTTACTATGGCAGTTTTCTTAAACATAAAACCTTTTTTTGATTCGTAACAAAAATAGGAAATTTATTTATTATCTCAAATTGAGATAATGAAAATTTTTAAGAAATAATCAATTATATCAGGTTCTTATCCAAACGAACAAATCACAAAGCTCCCTGTTGTAAGGGTTTTTGCTACTGAAAAAAGATACATGATTTTTTTTCACCCGGAAAGGATAAAAGCTAAAAATTGTAATGCCATAGTAGCAATTGAAAAATTAGGATGTTATATCATCGCTGTATTGTTCAATTGCTATACTATTAAATCAAAATTACCATCCTTTCACAGCACCCCCTTTAAAGATCTCTGCTGCTTTTTTCACCACTTCATCAGACTGGTAAGCTTTTAAAAAGTTTTTTACCTTTTCCTCATCTTTATTGTCATGTCTTGCAACCACTACATTTACATAAGGTGAATCTTTATCTTCTTTAAAAATCCCGGATTTTGTTTCGTCCAATCCTGCCTGTGCCGCAAAATTATTGTTGATGATTGCGATCACCACTTCTTTATCATCCAGCACTCTTGGTAATTGTGGTGCTTCAATTTCCAGGATTTTCAGCTGCTTTGGATTTTCTGTAATATCAGTGACTTTAGGAAGAAGTCCCACCCCTTCTTTTAGTTTTAATAAACCATTTTTCTGTAGTAACAGCAATGAACGCCCTCCGTTCGTCGGGTCATTGGGAATTACAACAGTACTTCCATTCTGTAGCTGACTGATATTTCTAATCTTTTTTGAATAGGCAACTATAGGATAGACAAATGTATTTCCTACAACGGCCAGTTTATACCCTCTTTGTTTGGACTGTTCATTCAGGTATGGAACATGCTGAAAGGCATTGGCATCAATATCACCATTGTTCAAAGCTTCATTTGGAACTACATAGTCATTAAAAGCAACCAGCTCAACTTCAAGGTTGTATTTTTCTTTAGCTACTTTTTTCGCTGTTTCAGCGATCAGTTGCTCTGGTCCTGAGGTAATTCCTACTTTGATGTAATTAGGATCATCTTTTTTAGCTGAATTACATGCATTAAATACCAGCAAACCTGCTGTAAGAAGTCCTAAGATTTTTAATTTCTTCATTATATACTATTTTTTATTTAAAGGCAGAATCGCGAATTGCGGAACTGCAAAATTGTTTAATTGTGGGAGTGGAGTTGTTGGTCGCATTGAATTCCAACACATATTCTCTCCAACTCTTTAGTAAATTTTTAAAGCAAAACTATTTAATTGTGGGAGTGGAGTTACTTTTGGTCCCATTGAACCCATATACTCTCCAACACAAACACGCTCCAACTCTTTATCGGTGATCAAATCTCTTTGCCAGCTTATCTCCAGAAAACTGAATGATAAAAACCAAAGTGACCAAAAGCCCCAAAACAAGGTTCATGATCACAGCATCATAGCCGATGTATCCATACTGATAACCAATTTGTCCCAATCCACCGGCACCAACAGCTCCTCCCATGGCAGAATAGCCTACTAAAGTGATCAGCGTGATGGTTGCATTGTTGATCAGTGAAGGAAGCGCTTCCGGCAGCAGTACTTTTTTGATGATCTGAAGTGGAGTAGCTCCTAAAGCTCTTGCTGTTTCAATAAGTCCGTAAGGGATTTCGAGAAGACTGTTTTCAACCAATCTGGCAATAAACGGTGCCGCTCCTATGCTCAACGGAACCAATGCAGCATTAACTCCAATAGAGGTTCCCACCAAAGCTCTTGTGAAAGGAATCATCCATACAATCAAAATAATGAATGGAATGGATCTGAAAATATTAACCAGGATGGATACAATTCTATTATAGATCTTATTTTCAAGGAGCTGTCCTTTCCTCGTAAGAAACAAAAGAATCCCTACCGGAAGACCTAAAACAAAACCAAAAAAACCGGAAACAAATGTCATATATACTGTTTCCCAAATGCCCTTTGATAAAAGGGAAATTACCGAATCACTAAGCATAGCCCTTTACTGTATTTTGAATTTTATTTTGATTAAAATAATAGATCGCCTTTTGATTTTCTTCGGATTCTCCCTGAAGCTGCAGAAGAAGCTTCCCAAAATTGGAATCTCCCAAATATTCTACATCAGCTTTCAACAGCTTATATGGAATTTTATATTCATCATAGATCTTTGAAAGCAGTTTTTCCACTGTAATATGTTCATTAAGCTCTATTTCCACAAGCGGAAACAGACCGTCTTTTGGCTCTTTTTGCAGCTTTTTGTTAAGCTCCTGAGGTATAGTCATGATGCCTGGGTTTATAAATTGTTTAATAACCGGATGTTCTTTATCCGAAATAATTTCCTGCAGGGTTCCTTTGGTAAGGAGTTTTCCTTTATCAATAACAGCGACGTGGTTACAAATCGACTTGATTACATCCATTTCGTGAGTGATCAATAAAATAGTAATTCCTAATCGTTGATTGATATCGCGTAATAATTGTAAGATCGACTGGGTTGTAGCGGGATCTAATGCACTTGTTGCCTCATCACAAAGCAGAAGGTACGGATCATTAGCTAATGCCCTCGCAATGGCTACTCTTTGTTTTTGTCCTCCGGAAAGGCTTTTAGGATATTCATTGGCTTTTTCTTCAAGCCCTACAATTTTCAAAAGTTCGTTGACTTTATTTTGAATTTCTGACCGGTTCACATGATCCAGTTCCAGTGGCAGCGCTACATTTTCAAAAACAGTCCTTGAAGAAAGCAGATTGAAGTGCTGGAATATCATTCCTATTTTCTTCCGCTCTTTAGCCAGTTCTTTAGATTTTAGCTGAACGAAATCTTTTCCATTGATAATAATCTGTCCCTGGTCGGGCCTTTCCAACAGATTAACAGTTCGTATTAATGTACTTTTTCCGGCTCCTGAAAATCCGATGATTCCGACAATGTCTCCCTGCTCAATACTGAGACTGACATCATCCAGTGCCTTAAAGGCCTGTTTCTTCTTGTGAAAGGTTTTTGAAATGTTCTTGATCTCTATCATTATAGTTTTAATTACTTTGAAATTTTATATGGGCTGATACGGCCTGTTGTTCCTTTTTGCAAATCGCAACACCCTCCTGATCTTTACTTTTGATCGTTTTGAAAGCTTGAAATACTTGGTGATATTGGTAAGCAGGACGCCGGCTAATATAATGGTCAGTCCAAACAGCTGGTTTCCGTTGATGGTCTGATTAGCGATAATCCATCCGGCCAATACCGTTACAATTGGGTTAATATAAGTATGCGTACTTACCAGAGCCGCAGGTTTTACGGATAATAACCAGATATACGAAAGATAAGCGATGATTGATCCGAAGAAAATCAGAAATAAAACTCCCAACCAAGCCGATAACGGAATTGTTGTTAAGGAAAAATTATTCCATTCATTTCTGAAAAATGCAATAACAAAGGAAGCTACTCCTGCGATAATAAGCTGCTGGGCAATATTCATAAAAGTAGACTGACTGGCAGGATTCTTTTTTGAATATAACGATCCTAGAACCCATGCAACCGAACTTAATGCAAGTACAACAAATGCCGTAACCCGAACAGAATCACTGACGGCAGCATGATGAACATTAGCGCTAACACTTCCTTTTAAAAATAAAATCAGTCCGATGAAGCCTATAATAAGTCCAATAGGTATAAACTTATCTGAAAAATAATATTTCCAGTTTTTTTTATCGATAGCAATAAACCAAAACGGTCCCGTTGCTATCGTGATGGCTGCTTCAGAAGCCGTCACATATTGTTCACCCCAGGCCACAAGCCCTGTTCCACCGGTAAGGATGAGAATTCCGGTAATACCGTTTTTTTTCCAGTTACCCAAAGAATTGGCTTTTTCTCCTTTGGCCGACAAATAGCCCAGTATAAGTATTCCGGCAACCAAAAATCTGAAACCTGAAAGGATAAAGGGAGGAAACCCCTGTAATCCGAAAGAAATAGCCAAAAATGTAATCCCCCAGATTACATAAATATTGGTAAATGCTATTGGGATCAACCAATTATTTTTAGAGCTAGTTGTACTCATTGTATGTTTTTTTAATGTTGTTCATGTAAATAAAAAAGGCCTTACAATGTGGTAAGGCCTTATAAAATATGTCATAATAAAAGTAAGGTCAACCACGGCAATGTCGGAACATAGGCATACTGCACTGCATCATCACAGAAGTGATGGCTTGTTTATTTAGCGAATAGGTATGTTTAAATTCCGGTTTCATTTTTTTATTTCCTGAATACGTTTGCAAATATAGAACATAAATTTTTAAAAGTCTACTAAAAAAGTAGACTTTTTATAAAATTAATTTGCTTTAATGTGTATATGTTTGGTTTTTAATTATTTATATGCGTGTTTTAAATTGGGTATACCTGAAATTATTATAAAAACTACCTCAAATCACTTACGAATAGTTAAACAAAATTTTAATACGTCGAGTTTTGGCGTCCTCGGTGAATAGCTTTGCTTTAGAATCAAAGAATAATAAAAATTAAAAGCTATTATTGATTTTTAATGAAAACTTTTAAGAATAAAAAATAATAAAAAACACGTCAGTTTTTGTCGTTACAGCCTGATAGATTTGTAAAAGTTTAAACATTATAAAATCAATAATCAATTGCTGATTGAAATTGATCTGCAGATCTTTTATTCACCTTCAACAAAGCAATACATCCACTAATCACTAAAATTATTATTAATCATGAATACTCTAATGACTTTCCATATTTTTTTGCCCTCATCTTAGAACTGAATAATTGACCGGCTTATAGATCACTTCATTGTAAATGGCGCCTTACAATAAGGATTTAACGGTATTTAGCGTTCAATGAATTCTTGTGATTCAACTTTTGAGAAGTTGTTTCAAACTTAACCTATAAAATAATATCTAATTAAAAACTTATAATATGCCATCATTAGCCTATTTTACATCCCCAGCTCCTGTCCAGACACCTGGACAGTCGTATGGTGCCTCTGGTCCGGATAAGTTTAAAGTCAGCAGTCCCTTTACAGCTACCGGAGATCAGAATGTGTATGCCGTATTGAAGGGAACGATTTTATTACAACAACAAACCGATATCAATAAGGTTAACCTTATATTGCGTCCCCACGATCAAAAAGATACCAAGCTGCCTGTTAAATATATTATTTACAGGGGTTTAAAAACTTCAGAATTTTTAGACAGTACAAATATTTCTGATACTGCTAATAAAGTAAAAACATCTGGTAGTGAATTGCTAACAAAAATGCAGGCCATCCAGGCTCAAAGAGCTGCAGGCACCGCAATCCCGGTAGAAGCATTATTTGGAAATGAGCTCGCTCCAGCATCGACAAAGAATATTGATGAATTCTTCTTTAAAAATCTGGCCCCTTCTTCTCAGCTTTTTACTATTGATTGCGGAACAGACCTCGGTAAATTTACAGATAACGTGAGTATAGAAATTGTTCTTGAGAATCCTGAATTTTTTGTAACAGTAGAACTTGCAAAAAGAGGAAATCACGAATTAGACGTAACCTCTATTTCTGATCCGGTACAAAAAAAATGGATCAAGGATCTGGCGAGGCATTTTGTTGATCCTGCCGCTTTTTACGGATTCCATCACAATATTGATGGCGGAATAGAATATAGATCAAATACTAATGCAAAGTTAGTAGCCAATACGCCAGCTTTAGTTTTTCAAAATATTGTACAGAAATTCTCTACTAAAAATAAAGTATATCTCGATATAAGAAATGAAAACGGATATTCTTATAATTACTACAATAATTATAAAGGAACTGGAACCGATGCTTTTAAGAATATTAAGATTGGACAGTCTGCTGCTTCCATGACCAATAAGGAATATTATACGGATGGTTGGGCGGTCCATATGGTAGCTGTCACTCCCGGAACAACAGCTGAAAATGATGTTTTTCTGGCTTTAAGAGTTAATGATAATGAAAAACCGTTGCTTGCGGGTTGGAATATTCCTCTTACTCCTAATGTGGTAGTAAACCCACCTTTAGGTAATACGACTACTAATAGGGTTTATTTTGCGGACGAAACCAACTTACTGGCTGCTTCTGCTTCCGAATTTACCAATACTGTGTCTTTTAAGATCCCTAATGTGCCTGGTTCTACCGCTGAGCAGATGGCAACGATCATAAAACTAGACTACATTAAACAGATAAGGATAAACGACGGAGTGGATGCTTTTCCTCAACAAAATTCCACCGATTATTTGTTTGGTCCTATCAATATAAGTATTCCCTGGAATAGCCAGGATGGTGTACAATGGATAGGAAGCGATCACTATAAGTATTTTGATGGTTTGAACCAGGGATTTATTTCCGGAACAATGGAAGAAACCATCAGCGCTCTCGACATTTCTTTGAAAACTATTACCATCAATAAAAAAATAGATGCTCAGATTACCAATAAAGTAAACATTGTAAATACTGCAAATACGCAGAATGTGGGAGAATACAGTGTAATTAAAGTGGAGAACCCGACGTTGACAAGTACAAAAATTACAGTCCTTGAAAGCTTTCCATCATCTTTACAGACAGGAGATAAATTAGCATTTGCTATCGAAGCAGCCGTAATCTTTGATTATCAGAATAAAAAAGTTATTGCAAAAAATATCAACCTTTCCAATGTTTCAGCTTTTGGAGCTGGGAAAAAAGTAAAGTTGATGGTTAAAAAATCGGTTGAAACAATTCAAACTATTGTAAGCTCTTCTTTAATCAGTGGAAATACAGAGATTGTTTTAAATAATTTTGATAAACAAGGTTTTGGAAGTGTTATGCTTACAGGAATGGCTGTAGAAACCGATCTTGCTACCGGGCCTAATCCTCCGGATAACGATAATGTATTGTTTTATGCAGTTCCGCAATATTATTTTAAAAATACAGGAGGCAAAAATAATAATGCATTTAACTTCAAGGGAGCAACCAGCAAAAATGAGTCTTTTATTAAAGCCATTCAGAAATTTTCTTCAGACTTTCAGATTGAAAAATATAGCCTGCAACCAACTGCTGGAAATTTTATTGCTACACTAGCTTATAATTCAGCGACAAATGTGCGGGAAAATATTCTCATTTTGGGTCTTAAAAAATCAGAATTTGAAGATCTGAAAACTGCGGCAGCTACACAATTATCTCCCTACCATATTCAGACTTTAAAATTAAAACCTCAGGGAAACCGGCTGAGAGATCAGGATTATGAAGCTTATTATAAATATAATGTTGTAGTAGCGGGTCTTAATAATGCTGGTAATTACGCTGAAACAACAACATTTAAAGAGATTTATTCAAGAGATGGTATGATTTTTACTTCTCCGGAATATGCAAAAAGTGAAACTATTTCAGAACAAAAGGCAAATGAAGCCCTAGATCTGTTTTTAAATCAAAATGATATTTCAAAGCTAAAAAACTATACCTATGAAGAAATGAATATGTTACATAAAAGCTCACAGGTATTTACTATTAATAAAGGATTGTTGGCGAAAAATACAGAATTGACAGGATTAATTTCAGAATTGCGGACTGAACTTAATTTGGTAGCTGAAAATGCAGACGATATTTCTACATTGCTAAAACAAAAAGGAACGGAACTCTACGTCCTTGCCAAGCAAAAAATTAGCGAAGCCAATAAACCCTACACCAATAAGGATGGGATTTTATACCTGGTAAGACTGAAAATGCAGGTTATTATCAAAAATCATCCAAAGATTATTACTAATTTATCATCACAGATAAAAACTTTTGTTGGGCATTTTGAAAAGACCAGTAGAGGGTTACAAGGAGATTCAAAAGCGAATTTTTCCGCATATCCTCAGAATCTGAAAAGAGTATTAATCTCAGGATTCGACCCATTTAATCTAGGGATAGGAAACTATGGTATAGATAAGGATGGAGATCTTTCTAATACGAGTGGGAATATTGCTTTAGCACTAGACGGGAAAGAACTGAAGTCCGGTACTACAGTTAAAGGAATAATCAGATCCGGTATTTTTCCTGTTCGTTGGGAAGACTTTGATAGTAACATTGTTGAGGATTTTTTTGAAAGTTATATCGATTTACCGGATAACGATCCTAATAAACCTCATATGATTATAACAATAAGCTACGGTATTCATTATGATAAGAATATGCCTCATGATTATCATCTTGAAAGATTTGCCTGTAATTGGAGAAGCAATGGTGGAGATAATAATAATTCATCGAAATATTTTTCAACCAATTCTTTCCAGGAAACGACAAGATCAAATTTAGATAATGCGTCTTACATTGTTAATTTACCAAAAGTTCCTCCTGCACCGGGAAGCACAGATGAACGGGATTGGACATTTATCGAATCTACATTACCTTTTGATAAGCTGGAAGTAGGGACTACAGGCAAGATTAAGGTAACGAATTACGATGCTGTGGTAAATCATGGCGGAGCGAAGCTTGCTGGTTCACAAACGGTGAATGGAACAAAATATAATTTTTATTACGGTTTTCTGGAGTGGGAAGTTTTTGGAAAAAATGCTTCAGGTACAGAAGTGAATATTACCGATCAGCTGACAATGGGCATGCCTGCAGGATTATTCCCTCCATTTACACAGCCTACCACTGGTACTATTACTACTTCAAATGGGCAAAAACTTTTTGTTGTAAAAGAAACCCAGAAGTTAGATCTTGACAAGCCATTCTACTATCAGGGGCTTCTTGGCTGCGATAATGTTGAAACAAAATACTTTAAACAATCTAGTTCGAGTTATATTCCTCATCCAACATGGACAAATTATAAACAAAATAACTTAGATTTACTTTATAATGATATAAGAATAGAAGGAAGGGATGGATCAGGCGGAACTTATATGTCCAACGAGATTTTTTATAGGGTTGCTTATTTAAGAAAAAAACATAACAGTAGTATAAAAACGGGACATATTCATATTGGTTTTCTGAAAGATGATCCAAGATGGCTTACTGCAAATCAGAGAAATTTAATGTTAGCCGATATTGAAGAAATGATTAAAAAGTTTAATGATATTATATAAAGCATGAAAAATACTATTTTAATTTGCATGTTGCTGATAGCAGTAAAATTATACTCACAGCCAAGCCAGCTTCCCAAAGAGCCTTATGAATTTTTACTCGAACAGAATAATAAGTACGAATTAAAGGACATAGAAATTATTTCTTATTCGGCTGAACATCTACTTTCGATCCAAAAATACAAAGTAAGTAATGAGGAACCTGTTTATTTTAATAGTTCATCTCCTAGTGGGAAAATTTTAAAGGACAAAAAATTTTTGAAATTATTCTTAATAGACAGGGATGATGATTTTCTTAAGACTTATCTGGTAACACTTGTAAATAAGAACAATGGTGAGAAGACAGCCATTTATATACATCTGCATAAAGACTACTGGTTATTAAGAGATTTCTATATCAACAGGTTTTTAATAGAAACAGCTGATATTGAAGAAGGAACCTACCTTGTGAATTTTTTTGAAGATAAAAAGGAAATCGACAGTAAAATAAGAATCAATGCAACATCTTTCGCTAAAGTTTCAAATTCAAAAAAAACAAATACTAATGATTCCTCCGATCTGGTAAATTTGGATGTAAATATATCTAACAGAAATGACTATTTCATAGGATACTACCAATGGATTACAGATTCATGGATTCCTAGAGTGAAAAGAGGAGCACCGTTTTCAAATTTTGTTTTAAAAATAAATAACAAATCGATGCGCAGCTTTAAGAAATCCAATCAATTTATATCAGTCGAAGATATCTGTGCAAATAAAAATAGTTTAAATAAATTAAAATATCTATTAAACGGAGTGAATAAAATTGAACGAATAAATTTTACAACCCCAGAAAATAAAATAAATAATTATCAGGTAGAATAATACCTCTCTATTTAGGGCTGGTACCGCAGATCAACTTAAAGCACTGGAAGGTACGGGAGGAGATTATTTATCAAATGAAATTTATTATAGAGTTGCCTTTTTAAGGACAAAATATAATCCAAGTCTTAAAACGGGGCATATTCATGTTGGCTTTAATAAAGGTGATGTTAGCGGAAGTGAAAGAGATCAAATGTACCTATAATAAAAGATGTTTTAAAACAGGTCATTACAAATTTATAAACTATGAAAAATTACATTATAGCATTAGGACTTTTTATAACCAGCTTTCTCCATGCACAATTTGTACCTCAAAGATATGCGATAAAAATCTCAGATATGAATTCGGATTTGCCATCGGTTAAGCAAAACTATTCATTTTATTCTTATTCATATAAACTTTCGAATGATGAAGAGCAAGCAAAAACAAAGCAAACGATAAACAATTATAAAAACCATAATTCGGGAGAAACAGAATATATTTACGTTCCTTTATACCCTAATTATAATAATAGCAATGATGTAAGTATTTTAAAGATAGTTCATAATGACAAAGTAATGACGGTTTATTTTTCTTTTAATCGTAATTTATCGGAAGGAGAAGTCATTTACCTGGATCATTTTTATTTTGTACCGGGTACCTACTTTCTAAAGGTTGAAGAACAAGCTAATTATACTCATCAGGAAATCGGAAAGAAGGTTGTAACGCTTCCTTTTTCAAATGCGAAAATGATATCCGCGAAAAAATTACGTGATATCTTCCGTAAGATCAATTAATATCATTTCTGACTTGATTATTGACGATTAGTGATAGTATCAAAAATTTAAGTACTTTATCTTAAATACAGAATAGCTCTGTCTACTCTTTTTTCTCTAACTATAGGATAGAATTACATTCATGGGATTTCTGTGGAGAGTATTATAATGTCATGAAATAAGACAATTATTGAAACTTCAGAGTAATAGAGATCTTTCATCATAAATAATTCCGATCATTTCTTCATTCTAGTTCTTTTATTCATTTTTTCAAATCCGGAATACAATTTATTATTGATTCATTTCAGTAGTACATTATTCCCAGTGCCTTATTTCAGGGGCAAAAATCTTTTAATTTTTTAATATTCAGTCAAACTAAAACAATGCAATAGATCGTATAGAATTTATCAAACCAAGTAACAAACTAACAAAATAAGCATGTCGCTTAAACTTACAAATACCAAAACACCATGGCAACAAAATCCTTTTACCCCAATATAGGTACATTGGTTACGATTGACAATTTTCCGGAAGAACTACAATTTCTGGAAAACGGACTACAAAATGTATTAGACAAAATTTATTACAAAGAACTGCAATATGTTCAAAGCAATGACGGTTCCCAGGGCTATTATAACATTGTCCTGGTTACCGGAGAGCAATTGAAATTAGATCTTTTCGGATCAGGTTTTTCTATTGTGATCAATCCCGGAAGCGCAGGTGAAACCCTGATTCCGCTTACTTTAAATTATAACTGGCCTGTATTGGCTTTGATCAGTAACTTTAATCTCGAAACTTTTTCCTATCTACCGGCCGAATTACAAAGTATCCTTAATCAAACCCTGAATCTGAGTGATTCTGATTTAGTGCAGACTGCAGTAGGAGTTTTTGAAGGAAATCAGGATCTTCAGGCTTATAAAAATCTTGTTGATAAAATCAACCTGCATTATGGACTTTCAGGAAGTAATTCAATTCCTTATCCTGTTGAAGATGATTCTTTAAACATGGCTGAGGATATACGCTTGGCAGTAGAGGCTAATACTTTCATTACAGATGATATTCAGGAGGTAATCAATCAGGCTTATATCTTATCCGGTAACAACTCCACCTATACTGATAACTTAAATACCCTGGCTCAGAGCGTAACAGGAGAAAGTATTCAGGATTACATCAAAAAAATTATTGTTCCAAAAATTGAAGCCTCTTTAGGTTTATCAGTTGGTCTTGCTTTCCCGAGAAATATTTTACTTCCTGTGGATAATTCCGGAAATGCTATCCCAGAACCGGAACAAAGTATTTTGGTATTTGATGTAGGAAACCTGGATTTCAGTACTCAGGGAGGAATTAATTTTCAGGAAGAAATGGCTGTTAGCTTAAATCATCCCTCACAGATCGGAAACACAGGATTGGGAATAGATATCGTTAAAGCAAAGCTGGATCTGAGTAAAAATAAAAATATTCTGGAAGCAGATTTAGATGGAAGACCTCAGAATTTCATGGGAGTTTATGCACAGTATGCAGCCATCACACTTCCTTCTAAGTGGTTTAATAATGTTAATAATACAACATTACGTATTGCAGGATATAACATGCTGGTTGGAACAGGAGGTATTTCCGGGACAATTGGCCTGGAAGCTGTAAACGGTACTCCTACTACAAGTGATGATTATCTGTATGCAGATATGGGAAGCTGGAGAATTGGTTTTAATTCTTTTGATATTACTTTCAAACAAAATGATGTGATTTCTTCCAATATCAGGGCCCAACTGGATATTCCAAGATTCACGGATTCTAATGGGAATGGGGCTAAAATAGATGTTCTGGGGCATATTGATGCAAACGGAGACTTTCTTTTAACTGCTGCGGCAGTACCACCATTTGATCCTACTTTAACTTTACCCAATGTTTTCAAACTTCACTTAAAGTCTGTAGAACTTGGGAAAGAAGATGGGAAACTTTTCATTGGCGCTTCTGCGGATGTGGAGTTTTTAGGTTTCCTTGGTGATTTATTAAAAGGTCAAACTCTAAGTATATCTACCCTAAGAATCTATAGTGATGGTCATATTGATTTCCGTGTAAATGGTGGAAATCTGACATTACCTAAACCTATTAAGATCCCGATTGGTCCTGTTGATGTATCTGTTACAGCGATTCACTTTGGGTCGCATGAAAGAGAGAAAGGGGGAATGATCCGTAAATATAACTATTTTGGCTTCGATGGCGGCGTAAGTATAGGTATAGCCGGTGTTGATGCCCGTGGAGATGGGATTAAATATTATTATACCATAGATGATGGTCCCGGAAAATCGCATGATGCTTATCTTCATATTCAGACGATCTACGTGGATATGGTTATTCCTGCAAATTCCAGTGATCCGAATGTAGCCATTAAAGGCTGGTTATCTATTCCTGAACCGGGAGAGTTCCAGGAATATAAAGGGGGAGTGAGCTTAAAAGTAAAAAATCCACGTATTGCCGGAGGGGTAGATATGCGGTTAGCTCCTAAATATCCTGGATTCCTTATTGATGCTAATATTGAACTTCCTAATCCGATTCCATTAGGTCCCGTTTCTATTTTCGGATTCAGAGGCTTATTAGGATACCGTTATGTAGCTGAAAAAGAGGCGATAGGAATGACTTCTCAAAACACTTGGTATCAATATTATACAGCACCACAAAGAGGTGTAAACGTTAATAAATTCAGTAGACCTGATCAGACGGAACATTACAGTTTTCCGTTTTCTCTTGGAGTTGGCGCACTACTGGGAGATACCGTAGCGAACGGAAGTATTATTTCAGCAAATGCTATGCTTTTATTATCCTTACCTTCCATGGTGATGGTAGATGCAAGAATGAAGCTTTTATCAAAAAGGGTAACCTTCACAGATGATCCACCGTTCTTTGCCTTCTTTATTTTTGGGGATAATTCTTTGGAATTCGGTTTTGGGGCTGATTATAAGTTCCCGGAAAGTTCAGGGGATATCATTAAAATCTACGCGGAGATTCAGGCTGGTTTCTTCTTTAATAATCCTTCTGCATGGTATATTAATTTTGGAACACAACAGGCACCGATTTCTGCGAAATTATTAAAGGATCTGTTTACATTGAAAGCATTTTTGATGATTTCAGGAAAAGGAATCCAGGCCGGAGCAAGAGGAGAGTTCAGGTTTGACAGAAAGTTCGGACCTGTAAGTATTTTCGTATTGGCTTACCTTGAACTGGGAGGAAAGATCAGTTTCCAAAAGCCTCAGATGGGAGCTTATTTTGAAGCAGGACTGGCCATTGATATCAATGTGAAGATCATTCGTATTTACGCAGCAGTAACTATCTTGCTCGCCGTAGAGTCTCCACGGCCATTTATGATTTATGGTGCATTTACAGTAGAATTTAAAGTGAAAATTTTATTCTTTAAACTTAAATTCAAAGCGAAGATCGAATTAAAATGGGAATTTAATAAGGATGTAGACAGAACGCCTGTCAATCCATTTACGGAAGTACCAGAACAGGTGGAAGGACTTGTAAAAGGAATCAGTATGCTAACAAATGAAACTTTTGATTTGTTGCAAGTGAATGCCGCCAGTGCAGATAATCTTAATCCTAATACGATTCATAATGTAGTTCCGCTGGATACCTACATTGATATCAAAACCACAAAAGGCTTATTGCCGGCTGCGGCTACAAATGCAGTGATTGGTGGATTTACAAACCCTGCAGACTATTATGTAGATCTTGTTCCACCCGATAAGGTAATGAAGGGTCTGGAATTAAGACAGGTAAAACATCAGTATACTCTGGAAAATATTGAAATAAAAGCCCATAACGGATCCGGATGGATCAACTATAATCCTTTCAAGGCAATAGAACCTGCTAACTCTCTTTTGGATAATCTTAAAGCCGGACAGTGGCAGAAAAAAGATAATCAATATAATGCAATCAGATTGTTGGCAACCACTCCTTTCACTTATACGGAGCAAGGAAATCCTGGATGGTTTATACCTGAGCAATACGGAGTAAATGCATCTACGTTATTCTGCGAGGGACAGCATGTAGAAAACTCTGTTTCAGATTTTTTAGATAAACCATTGAATACCCTGTATTATGCATCTACAAATAATTTCTTTCAAAGTAAAGGAGCGTCATATCAGATTTCAGGAGATGTACAGTACACGGTAAATCCTGATGGAAGTATTACGATGCAGGGAGATTCTGCAAAAGTATCTGATGCTATCAATAGTTATGGTTTCATACAATCACTAGAGTTTAAAAACCATTCTAAGTTGACAATCATGTTGCCGGCACCTTCTACTGATATTGAACTTAAATTAAGTACGTACAGTTCCGGGGTAACTGTTGCATTCTATAGTCCGATAATCGATGATAGCCAGTCCTTTGTACAATATGATATTACAGAAAAATATTATTACAGAGATGAACTTATCAATCCTGTAACAGCACCAGGTGGTTTACAAAACGGGATTACTAAAATTGTAATTACTCCTGATGTAGCAGATAGTGTTGCAATTAATCTGATATTAGAACAGATGGCACAGCTTATGGATCAGGGATATCAGGATGCCTTAGCTCATGGAGGGATTATTGATGATGTGAAACCGAGTAACCCGGATTTATATAATGAGTTGGTGAAACAGCTTCAGGAATTACAATCTCAGGGATGTGGTGGTGAAAGCAGACAAGAAAAATATGAAATTGTCTGTAAAATATTTCCTGATCTGGTAAGGTATTACAATAACAATTTCTTCCTGCCTTTCAATACCAAAGGGGTATCGCCGGGAGTAGAACAATACAATTATGTACAGCTTATCAGGGAAAATATAGAAGCGGGAATTTTTGAAGAGGTTTTCAACATTCTGGCATCAGCAGGTATTCCGTCAAGTTTATTTGAACTTTATGTAAAGCAGTATTACGACTATTTAAAGAATTTAAAGGAGTATCTTGATCAGAATCCTGATAATTTAGAAGAGATTGTTGGACGTTTTAATAATTTGAGAACGAAATTCAAACAGATTAATAACCTGTTGAAAAATATGAATCCTTGTGAAGATGGAAAGCTTTGTAATTTAAGTGATTCCCTTTCCTATCAGGAATTTGGAGAGTTCAGTCCAAAACCTCCAGTAAGCCGTTCTCCACTATTAGAGACTTTATACAAGTTTATAGAGGAAAATCCTGAGTATAACTATTTATATGAAATTTTACATAGGCAGATAGCTACTCTTGAAACTATTATCAAAGAAGGCTGGGGTACTTATAATCACTTTAAAGTAATTTTCGATAATGCTTGTAAAGAAATTATTTCAACTCTTGCGGATCTCGGAAACTGTTCCGCAAATAAAAGCTGTTTTACCTTATTTCATGAAATAAAATGGTTATCTGTAGAAGATTATGCTTATAATATCAGTATCCCTTCACAAGGAGCTATCACACAGGATACCCAAGCGGCAGTTGATGCGATTACCAAATCGATTCAGCCTATCTGGAGGCCCGATACATCTTATTTTGTAAGATTTAAACTAAAAGATACAGTAGATAACGGGCAAGGACAGCAGACTTTTGATTATGCTTATGCATTCCGTACAGGAGGTCCACTTGGATTTTTCCATTTGGATAAAGATTCTACCTATGGAGATATTCCGGTAGCCAACTCTAGTCATATTCTTGAAGATACCGTAGGGATCATTCGAGACACTAACGGCAATGTTGTTCAAAACGATCTTACACCACATCCTGATTTATATCCGCATACGTCATTGAGGGCTTATATTGATTATCAGCGATCGTATCCTAACGCGGATGGAAATATTGTGAATGCCAAACCATTGTTTTACGACGATGTAACGACTAAAATTTCTATGTATTTTACTTCCAGCTATGTATCTAAGTTACTTGACGGTTGGGAAGATTATCAGGGATTAGGAAAGCTTGGAGGAACCATGAAGATTATCATTAAAGATCCTGTAGAAGGGGTGTCTATTGTTAATCCGCCTAGATTAGATACAACAGAACAAAATATTCAGCTTTCACAGGTAGATATACCACAAACTATCGAAGAATGGTCACAAGATGATAATCCGGCCATACCACCGGTATTGAATCAGTATTTTAATATGCTGAATAGTGGAGAGAATTGTACAGGAATTGTAACATTGGTAAAGCCAAAGTCTTTCTATCGTATAGTAACTCCTAAGAGACTTAAGCCTCAGAAATTATATACTGCACAGGTACTCAATTTCTATTGGGGGAAAGATCAACAGGTAAATATTTCTCAAATTACGGAAGATCTTAAGCTTAGATATGCTAAAGAAGTTCACAAGTTTGTATTCCAGACTTCCCGTTACAAAGATTTTAATGAGCAGGTACAAAGCTGCTTTATACCATATTTTGATGAAAATGGAGATGAGGCAACCAAACAGGCAGTTTATAAAATTGAAAAATCGATTACAGCAGACAAACTTGAAGCAGCATGGAATGTTATTCAGGGAGTTTCTAATCCTTTGAGTGAGGCTATTGCTCTTCAATACCAGCATCCTTTTGACAGGATACTTCAGGGATTATTTGGAATTTCCCCATTAAAAGATGCTCCTACTACGGAATTTAATAAAATTGTGGATCCTGTTACAGGCAATGTAGTTGCTCTACTGATCAGAAATCCTGAACCGTTTAATCATCCTAAAATTCCTTTAGAATATATCAATAGGAGTATAAATAATAAATATGGGATGATAGATGTAATGAAAATTGCAGCAGGAGGAGGAAAACCAGCTGTAGATCAAAATTATAAGGTGATCTATTCCAAAGATTATGCCCAGGCAATAGTTATGAATGCAGGTAAATCAATTACTGCAGAAGAATTGAACTTCCAATTTGTTTACAGGGTGTGGAACGGAACCATCTATGAAATATCGGATTCAAGAATAGTATACAATATCAAAATAAATTAATAATGTCATCAACTAAAAATAATACAAGCATGATTGCTGCATCTCCTATCAATGATTCATTTTTACAATCAGATTGTCTTTATATTCAGTCTGCAGGTTCTTTAGGAAATGACAGTACAGCAGGAATTCACCTCAGATGGGCCTTAAAAGGCCCAGCTGCTGAACACCTTCCAAAAGGAGATCATTTTCAAAATGCTCCTGAAGGTTTTAATAAACCAGACGATTTTATCTCCATTTTCAGGGCACCATATTATCCGGTAGTAACATCTCTTTTTCTGAAAGAACAACCCACTACGGTAATTGACAATGAGGCCTTATGGTTATATGGAAATAAAGAAGGAAGAAAGTTTTATGTATATTTCAGAAACACCAGCAAGTATCAACAAGTACGCGCTAATATTGATCCTTTTTCAGATCCTGCTGCTTTTTTCGAGCACTACGGTAGTAATGTTATAGAGGTTGAATGTAAAGAAATGTTGTTTTTTGCATCACAGTTATATCCATCTTCCAATGGTTCTTCAAAAACAGAAGTTCTTTCTGTAGAAACCAATAAACTGAATCTTCCTAAGAATGTAACATTCAGAAAAAACATTGTTGATTTTTCAGAAAAAATATTTGCTGAAAATGGACGTAGTATCCGTTTTGTACCTGCCAATTGTATAATAGAACGAATTGATTTTGAATTTTATGATCAGGTTTCCCTGAGAACAAAATGGGAGGAAATAGGAAAGTACAGCCTTTCGTTGGATGATAGTGAGGTAATAGACCGAAGGCTGGAGCCGGATCCTGGCAACCGTCCTGTCCATGCAACATGGTCCAGGTATAATGACGGCGAGTATGTGAACATAAGAAACTATCATGAGAAGTGGAGTAATTTACCCGATCCTAGGAATACAATCAAAGATTCTGTAAAACAATATTTACAATTAAGTGATGATCCTGCAAACCCTCAGGCACTGGAGTCCTATTATCTGAATGATGATTCAAGCGACCCAAACACCCCTTTGGAGGTTTCACATTTAGCCATTCTACAGATGGCGTCATTGGATTATCATGTGGCAAGGATGTTGGGATTGGGCTGTCTCGATCTTAATGATCAGGTGTATAAAGGGGAGAAATTCATATATGCTGCTCAATATACTACTATTGCAGATCTTAAGGACGGACAAGGAATAAAAGAAGTACATCATGCCTATATCACATTACCAACTTCCATTGAGGATGAACGACCTAGCTTACCAGTTGATCTAAAGGAACCTGTTCCTGGGATTTTTTCTGCAGATCCTACAGTAGGAGGTTCAGCTTCAGGTATTATTGATGCTGAAGGCTATACTCATGATGGTACAGGAAGGTATATTAGCTTATTAGCTGAAGAACTCAATCCTGATGAGCCGGAAGACAGTCCGTTTTATTTTTCGAATGCAGAATTTGATATGTCTAAATTTACGTATCCGGTATATGTGGGTATTGAATACAGGGATATTGGCGAAAGTCAATGGAGAGTTCCTGAACTTCCTCATGACCCTGGATTCGTTAATGTAGACAATAATGGAAACGATTCTAAAAATGAAACGGTTGCTATCGGTATTCCTGACTTTGGTGTGCCTGCCTATTTGCACAAAGAAACAAAATCAGGAAAACATGTATATGGGTCCTATGGAGTCAATTGGTTCTCCAGATCACAAGTTTCATCCATAACCTGGGAAATAGAATCAGATATTAAGCCTGCTAATACACTTTTGCCTCCTTCAAGTGTTAATGCATTCCTTATTCAGAAAGAACAACCTTTGTTGCTGACCTCTCAGAATGAGCAGGAATTGCTTGCCCAGATCACAGGAAACGATAAAACCCTTGTACGACTGACTTTTGAATATGATGCTGCTCAGGATATGGTCTCTTATCAAAAAGCAATCAATGGTGAGCAGCTGGTTGATTTTAATCCGCTTCCTGATAACGAGGAATTATTTGCAGATGAAATAGAAGTTTTCTTCAGGCCAGAAATGCCGAAACAGGTGTTCGGGATGATTGATGCGATCTCTGATCTGTCCGGAAATCCTTTGGTTTCGGTTATTCAATCAAAAGACCTTCCCCTAACGAGTGCTAATCAGTCCCTTTCCCCGACCATTCCTCCCGGGCAATTTCAGAATTACATAGGAGGAGTATTTAAAGTAGGAAATGATGAATATTTTATTCATGATATTGTTTCAGGATCCAATCCTACTTATCCTGTGTTTCATATTCTGAAAAAGCAGGTAGGAAATGCTTTTGGTCAAAGTACAACAGCTCCTTTTGATCCTTTGAATTTTGTGACCCCATCTGTAGATGAAGCTTTTATGATTGTAGAAAACATGCAGAACACAAGTACATGGGGATCTGTTAATCCACATCAGGTAAAAGTGAAAATAGGGAATAACTGGCCTATTTATACAGAAGAGATAAACATTACTTCAGGGCAAGCTCCGGATATAACTGAAAATACATATTTCAGGAAATTCAGAGGCATCAACAGAAATGCATCTGTTAAGCAATATACGGATCAATTTACACCTGTTTTTTCTGGGGTGTATGAGATTACATTTCCTGGATTCACATTAAATAATCACTTGCAGTATTCCAATGTTCCAGGTGCTGATAGTATACAATGGTATAGAGGAAGTGTTCGTATTGCCAGAGATAATGATCCGGGAGGGGAAAGAAAGACGCTAAAGGTTCTTAGGATTGATAATATTGGAACGGGAGAATTAAAAGTATATGCACAGGATGAAACTTTTGCAACAGATCCGTTGCAGGCTTCAGTGAGCAGAACTGTAGATGTTAATTTTTATCCGGGCTATAGAGCTTACCTTTATTATAATGCTCCGTGCCGCCTTACTGAAGGTCATCTTCTTCCACAAGATGCGGATACGCTTGAAAAATATTCCATTTTCGGATTGCGAAGCTCTGATCTGCAATATGCCTATCAGTCAAGGATATCTACACCGTCATTGTTATTTGGAAGAAAAATAGAAGCCCCAATGGTTCCTCAGTTGCCACTAGGTGCCCAATATGCAACAAGGCCGGATTATTTTGGAAGATCAAGCTATGCATTTACTACAGAATATGCCCATAGGCCGTTCAGTGTAACATTTTTAAGAAGTAATGATGATATTCTGTTAACATCTTTATATAAAAATACTGAAGATTATGGGGTAGTACCTGAGCTTAACTCTGTAGAAGATATCAGGATGAAGAACGGAGATGAATTTTTTAATTCAAGATTATCGGATTTAGCCAATTCGACAATAGATTTAGGAACTGGTCAGTTTAAAACGTATAATGGATACGGTTTGCCAATACCTAATAATCCGAGGCTTTTTGATGGAATCAATGAGTTTATCAGCCAACATAATCAGCATTATCAGGAAAACTTACCAGATGTTTCTTCTTCACAGGTCAATTCAATGAATCATATTATTATTCCAGCCGATCCTAATGGAAGGTATGGTCAGCTGAAATTCTATGATTTCGTAAAGCAGACCATTCAGAATACTTACGTTCCATTAACGGAAATACCTGTTATTTACCAACATATCAAAGGTGGAAGCTATCAGCCGATTCCTAAAGCACAAGTCATTAGAGACAGAAATGGTACGCTCCTTAACCCTACATCTCCAGAGTTTGATATGGCTCCGATGATGAAAGTGTTATCAACAACTCCTAGTCATAAGACCCTTTTTGTAGATTATACCCTGGATGGAGCTTCGACGAGTGTTTATTTTTATTCGGTAAGAGAAACCAATGCACAAATGGTTCAGAGTGAGCCGAGTCCGGCAATCGGACCGATAAAGATGGTAAACTCATTCCCATTAAGAACTCCGGAAATTAAAAGTGTTATTCCGGTATTGGAAAACACTATTTTAAGCAGCTCAGCGAAAATGCAGGTGAATATTAATCCGTATGACAAAATCCATAATGTTAAGAAAGCAAAACTTTATCGCGCTCTTAATATGGCCGATGCAACCTCCATACGTACGATGACTCTTGTAAAGGAACTTGATCTTGAAGCTGAGGGAGTATTAAATAGCGAAATCTGGACAATGGAAGATGATTTTTCCGATCTGCCGGAGGTACCTTTTGGTGATCCGTTATATTATAAAGTTACTGTAGAAGCTGAAGTAGAGTATGCTAATGCAAATTACGATGGCTCTGCTGATGTGATTGTGACGGAATATGCACCTTCGGAAGCATCTAAGCTTATGATAACAATAATAACTGAAAATATACTGCCTTCATCTCCCGAGTTAAAATTCGAGTCCGATGCGATAACCGGGAATGAGGTTACGTCTGCAATACTTAACTGGAAAGAGCAATGTTATAAAGGGAAATACCATCTTTATAAATTGAATAATCAAGGGAATTGGAAAGAAATTGCCAGAATGAATATTCTTGCGGATAATGTTTCTAAAGTTCAGCTCTATCTTTTTGAAAATGATCCTGTCACCAACATACCAATGTGGATGCCTAAAGAAGTTTTTGATGTTAATGATCATACTTTATTCCTAAGATTAGAAAAACTTGGCCTAGATCCTCTTTCAATTGCTGATCCGGATGGAAATCCAATTTATCATCATTTTAAAATGATCACTGAAAATACGGCAGGTATGTTAAGTAAGGAAGATAAGGTTTTAACTGTTTATGATGCTGGAAGTTGGACAGATATTGGAGGGATTTCTTCAGATGGAACAGATGGAATGATCATAGAGCAAACTTTTATCGTTAGTCCAAATTAACCCTTAATTGTAATTAATAAAAATGAATCAGTTCCTCCCTACTTTATGGGAGGAGGAACTGATCATGAAAAAATAAAAATTATGATAAAAAAAACAATAGCAGCTTTAAACGAATATTTTAAAGCTGGAAAGCGGTCGACAGAAAGCCAGCTTGGAGATTTCAAATTACTTCAGAAAATAGAAAAATTAACATTATACATCATTTCTCTAAAAAAAGAAATTGGTGTTTTACAACGAAACTAATTATGGCAAAAAGAGATATACAAGAGTTAAAGGATTATTTTAAAACGGGCAAGAGGCCAACTGAAAGTCAATTTAGTGATTTCATTGATAGTTATTTACATTTGGACGATCCGAGATTATCTTCTGAAAATTACAAATACAAGGATTTCTTCATTTTTTTTCCTCATCAGCAGAATGACCTTGCCGTTGATATCTTACTGGGAAATGGTTATGTCAATGGTGAATTTGAAGTTCAGATTGTAGGCTCGTACAGTAATGAAAATACGATTGGAATAATCCGAAAACAGATTATTTTCGGGGGAAATCCTGATAACAATATTTGGTATCCATCGGTTTCCAGGGTTATGGAAGCTTCAGGACCCATTGTTGACAATATTTATATAGGAGATATTATCTGGGATGCTACCTTAAATCAATATAAATTAAGTATCTATCATACCAGAGCGACAGGGAATCCTTACAGTATCAGGATCGTGCAGCAATCCCAAGGAACAGCAGTTGTAGATAATGCAAAAGTTTCAGGAATATATGCCAAGCCTGTTGCAGGTCAGAACAAACACTATGTTTATTATAGCAATAATTTTGGAATAGGAACCGCGAATCCTCAATCCAGATTACAGGTTATCAGTTCCTTTAGTGAACCGCAAGATCCAGGCGCAGTTATCATTGGAGATACCGCATTACCTAACTTAAGAATGGGATATAATACACAGAACACTTGGATTCAGAGTCATGCCGGATCTCAATTGCATATTAATCCCTTAGGAAATACCTTAGTGCTAAACAGAGATGCGGGTAATGTGGGAATTGGAACCCAAAATCCGGATCAAAAGCTAACTGTAAAAGGAAAAATACATGCAGAAGATGTAATTGTAGATACCAATGTTCCTGCCGACTATGTATTTCAAAAGTATTTTGATAATACTTCTTCCATCAGACCGGATTATCAAATGCCTACGTTAAATGAGCTGAAATCATTTATAAAAAAAAATAAACACCTTCCGGAAATTCCATCTGGAGATAATATTATAGAAAGTGGAATTAAAGTCGGAGATTTCCAGATGAAATTACTTCAGAAAATTGAAGAACTGACTCTTTATATGATTTCTCAAAATGAAGAAATTGAGAGATTAAAAAATTTAATAAATTAAATAAATCATGGCAAAGAAATCCATCACAGAATTAAAAAATTATTTTAAGTCAGGAAAAAGACCAACTGAAAGTCAGTTTGGAGACCTTATAGATAGCTATGTGCACCTAGATTCAAATAATGCACCTTATTTACCTCTTTCAGGAGGAACAATGACGGGCGGCATAAATCTTGGGCAAACAAATACAAACGGAATATCCAGAGATATGTCCGGTGTAACAACTAGCTCTAATTTTTCAAGATATTTTACAAAGCTAATAGGTTCTAACGGAGATATAGATACATTTGGATACTACGGAACCGTTACAAGTAGCGGAGCTGTAAATTTGAGTTGGGGATATATTGGAGGATCAGCCTATAACAGTAAAAATGCAATCAGATGGACCTCTGACCAACGTGTCGTTGTCGGAGCCAGTTCTTCTGTTGTTCCAACTACGGGATATGCCCTAGACACTGTAGGAAATCAATATACGAGAGGAAATGTTGATTTAAGTGGAAACATAAACAGCACCACCGGAGAATTAATTCTTCAAAGGCAAGGTACAAATAAAGTGAGAACCAATACATATAGTTTGATTCTTTCTGGAGAGACAGCCGCAGGAAACATATATTTAAGACCACAGGGCGATAGTACCAGTGCAGGTCAGGTTATTCTTAGTTCAGCTGGCACACAATATGTTGATGCTTACAATCTAAACTTTGGTACCCAGACGACTACTGGATCTGCATTGTTTCATACTAATGTAGCAAGTGCAACACCAGGATATGGTTTATGGATGGGACATAATTTGCAGTTCAATGGAACAAACTTTATTCAGCCCAGAGGAAGTTTAGCATCATGGGGATTTACAGTAAACAATCATAAGAATTTTTCATTTAATTATGCAACAAACTCTGGAACCAACGGGAGTTCGGTGTCTTTAACAGAAGTTGTTAAGATTAATAATACAGGTACTATTACTACCTTAAATCACGGAGATTCCTCTCAATGGAACAATGCTTTCACACAGGGGTTGATATACAGAGGATTAGTTGGTAATGTTGACCTTAATACTATTACGACAACTGGATTTCGGATACAAGGAGGTACTGCTAATGCTACTCCTGAAAATAATCACCCCGTATTGCTCGCTGGACTTTTAAAAGTATTTGCAACAAGCACTCATATCGTTCAGGAGTATATCACGTATTCAATATACAATGATTCCTACAGAAGGTATTATTATAATGGAACATGGTCACCATGGACAAAAGACTGGGATTCAAATGATTTTTCACAGCAAAATATTAACAACTGGAATGTTGCATTCGCCAGAAAAAATGAATCTGGGCAGATAAAAGTAAGTTATGCAGGATTGTCTGTTTCTAATTTTACAGCCAATACATATAAGCAACTTAATATTAATATTGCTACTCCAACAATTGTATCTTCACCCGTCACAAAATATCCCAATAGTACACCAAATAATTATAAAGGAATCTTTGATTCGGGAAGAAATGGAGGATCAACAACTTATTCCGGTAGATTAATAGAAAATCCAATTCCCGGACAGAATCATAGATGGAGAATTATGGGTAGTTTTTCTGATAGAACAAATGCTTTATCAGATACATTAACCCTTGGAATCAGACTGAAAAATCCTGTGAGTGGATTTTCTCTAATGGGAGTAATTACGGTTGCTCCACAACAAAGTTCAGGCGAGTTTTCTTTATATTATGATACTATTGCTGATGCAGCCTCAATCTCTTCAGCGAATGGATATATACTAGAAGTAGTTGCAAGTAGTACAGACGCTAACTTATCTGTTAACATTAATTCTATTACAAGATTTTCAGAGGCTATAGAAGCTTAGTTTCGAAACTTATAAACTGTTATCTATGTCTTGATACAAGTACCGCGATTACTGCGGGGCAATATGTAGGAGCGGATTCCCATATTTATCTTTGGTTTAAGTTACCGAACGTGTATTACTCCAGTTTTAAAGTGGATTCAATGCGTGTAGGAAACGGAACTCTTATTAAGGAAGGAGATCTGGAACTGATTGTAACAAATACTCCACAACTATAACCTTAATTCTAAATTCTATTAGAAGATAAACCCAATCCCTTTTAAACTTCGGTTTAAAAGGGATTTTTGATTTTGTAAACCCATTTGGAATACAATAAATATAAAATACAGAGAAGTTATCATAGGATATGACGTAGTACAAACAATCATTCTATCTTTACTTTATTAAATAGTAAAACAGATAAAAAATATAGAAATGGAAAGAACAGAAGTAATTATTAATACACACAACAGGGGAGAAGTTCAGTTATTTTCTGATGATCAGAAGATAGGAAAAATGGATATCTCAGTTATAGGACAAAAATTAACCGTTTATCATACAGAGGTAGATCCTGAACATGAAGGAAAAGGTTTTGCTAAAATACTATTGGAGAAACTTGTTTCTTATGCCAGGGAAAATAATTTGAAAATAGTTCCTCTATGTCCTTATGTTTTTGCGCAGTTCAAAAGACATCCGGAAGAATATAATGATGTCTGGTTGAAAGAATAAATATAATAATTGATTAAGCTTCCTGTGGGAGCTTTTTTTGTACTTTATAATGATCAGTTACCAATGTTTAATCTTTTCCCGGTATTGATTAGCTATAAGTTTTTTAAAGTCAAAAAAAATCCCGATTTTTGCAACCCTTTCAATAATCCCGAACATTCATGAAACTTTGTATTGCCGAGAAACCCAGTGTTGCCAGAGATATCGCCAAAGTTTTAGGTGCTACTACACCTAAACAGGGCTATATGGAAGGAAACGGCTATTGTGTAACCTGGACATTCGGACATTTATGTACGCTGAAAGAACCGCATGATTATGGTCCGCAGTACAAATCCTGGAATCTGTTTTTATTACCGATCATTCCCAATAACTTTGGAATAAAACTGATTCCGAATAAAGGAGTTGAAAATCAGTTTAAAGTAATTGAAAAACTGGTGGAAGAATGTGATGAGGTCATTAACTGCGGGGATGCCGGACAGGAAGGAGAATTGATCCAGCGTTGGGTATTGCAGAAGGCAAAGTGCAATAAGCCGATTCAACGATTATGGATTTCGTCCCTAACCGAAGATGCGATTAAAGAAGGATTTGCTAACCTGAAACCTGCGGAAGATTACAAAAATCTGTACCTGGCTGGAAATGCCAGAGCTATCGGAGACTGGTTGCTTGGTATTAATGCAACACGCTTATTTACGAAAAAATTCGGAGGGAATAAAGCCGTTCTTTCTATCGGCCGGGTACAAACTCCAACCCTTGCAATGTTGGTTCAGCGTCAGAAAGAAATTGACGCTTTTACCACAGAAGAGTATTGGGAACTTAAAACGAAATACCGCGATGTTATTTTCAATGCTGCGATTGATCGTTTAAAGACACTGGACCGAGCTGAAAAAGGATTGGAATATCTTAAAGTAAATCCCTTTGAAATCGTTTCATTTGAGATCAAAGAAGGAAAAGAAAAGAACCTGAGGCTTTTTGACCTTACGGGACTTCAGGTGGAAGCGAATAAAAAATACGGATATTCAGCCGAAAATACGCTTAATTATATTCAAAGCCTTTATGAAAAAAAACACGTGACTTATCCGCGTGTGGATACGACGTATCTATCTGAAAATTTATATCCTAAAATAGAAGGAATCCTTCGGAAAATGTACTTTTATCAGGATTTAATTGCTCCACTATTGGAAGCTCCTATACCGAAATCCAAAGCTGTTTTTGATGATTCGAAGGTAACGGATCACCATGCAATTATTCCCACCGAAGTTCCACCATCCCAGAACCTGAGCAGGGAGGAAAAGCTTATTTATGATCTGATCGCCAAGCGTTTCATTTCTGTTTTTTATCCCGAATGTAAAATTTCCAATACATTGGTAGAAGGAAAAGTGGGAACTATTCCTTTTAAAACAAGCGGAAGACAGGTTTTAGAGCCGGGATGGAGAGCTGTATATGCCAAAGAACCGAAAGAAGAGTCTTCAGATAAGGATAAAGAAAAAGAAGAAGAGCAAACCATTCCTGAATTTACAGTAGGAGAAACGGGGCCGCATGATCCAATAATCCATCAGGGAAAGACATCCCCTCCAAAACCATATACCGAAGCAACGTTGTTAAGGGCAATGGAAACTGCCGGAAAGCAGGTTGATGATGAAGAGCTGCGTGAAATGCTGAAAAACAACGGGATCGGAAGACCTTCTACCCGGGCCAATATCATAGAAACTCTTTTCAAACGAAAATATATTGAGAAGAAAAGAAAAAATCTTATTGCGACGCACACCGGAATTCAACTAATTGATACTATTGAAGATGAATTGCTGAAAAGCCCTGAACTTACAGGAGAGTGGGAGTTAAAGCTTAGGAAAATAGAAAGTGGTGAATATGAAGCCAATCAGTTTAAAGAAGAACTGATCCAGATGGTCTCTGAGCTTACAAGAAAAGTAGTGGACGGGAAAGGAAAAGTGATCACTTTACAGGAAGAAGAGAAAGTGGTTGAAAAGAAAAAACGCGAACCTGCTCCTAAAAAGGAACTTCAGTCTTTTGAGGAAACAAAATGCCCGAAATGCAAAGAACACAATCTGATTAAGGGGAAAACCGCAGTTGGATGTTCAGATTTTAAAAATTGTGGTTTTAAAATACCGTTTGAGCTCTTTGGAAAAAAGTTATCCGAAAAACAACTTCTGGATCTTATTCTTAAGGCAAAAACATCTAAATTAAAAGGTTTCAGTACGCATCCGGGTGCCCTTACGGAAGGTGTCCTGTCATTATCTGATGATTTTACGGTGCAACTAGGTTAACTCACATTATCATTGTGAACTGAAGTTTTTTTTGATTAATCACAAGAGGACAAGATCTTTCTGATCTTTGATTTTTGTGATTTGATATTTTATATGCGTTTACCTTAAAAAGTGCTGCTGGGATTTTCAATCCTTTTATTACATTTGTAAGAATCATATTTCAATCCATGACACCTGAGAAAAAACAACTGATCATAGACAGTTTCAACCGCTCCGAAACCTTAAAATTCTACAAAGCTGAGCTTCTTGAAGTAGAAACCGATTTCATATCCATTAAAATCCCAAAGATGGAAATGATGACCCGTAAGGCAGGAATGTTTAATGGGGCAATGATCGCTTCTCTGGTTGATGTTTCTTCGGGATATGCTGCGGTAAGCAATTATAAAGATGATTGTTACGTAGTGACCATAGAACTTAAGGTTAATTATTTAAGGCCTGCAATGGGAGATGCTTTGATTTCAAAATCATACGTAGTAAAAGGAGGCGGGAAGATCAGCGTGATCAGAACTGAAATTTATACAGTGGACGAAAACGGATCATCCGAAACTCATGTTGCCACATCATTGGTGACGATGATGAGACTTAAATAAGATTTAAAAAGAATAAGCATGAACAGAAAACTGCAGGTAAGCATTATTTCCTACAGGATTAAACATTCCCCAGATTCCAACCGGAAGCTGATAACCCGCAATGGAAAATGTTTTGGTAATGATCAGACTGATCTCATTAAAACCTGCTTCTTGAGCAAAAAAGTTTCCTTTTTCACCTTTGGGATTATGTAAGGCAAAGGCATATCCGATCCTCCCTCGTACCGCGAGGTTTTCTTTTGTATAGAAAGGATATTCTGTTGAAACAAAAGAAGAATATTTATTGTGTGTATTGTCCCTATCCCTATCCCGGCCAAAGACTACCGTATTCCAGCTTAAGACTAAGGGTAGTTTCTCACTTATTGTATAATATGACCTGAAATCCCAGAAGCGCCCTGTTTCACTTGCATTGTAATTAAAAAATTCTTTGTTGTTATAAGTGGCACCAGGTGAAAAATTATAAATATCCCAGAGTTCCACCATAAGGTGCTTATTTTTGTATCCAATATAATTGTCAAACTCTTTATAGGAGCCATCTGCATTTCCTCCGGCCCAGAATCCTCCGTAAAAATTCTTACCATCTAAATGAACATCACCGGTATATATGAAACCTGAGGAAACTTCCTGACCTCGCCACAAATGACTGTTTCTGAGCTGCAATGCAGAATGCAGTTTCTGGCCATAAACCCATGAATTTCCAATGATGATGGAAATAATCATCAACTTTTTAATTTTAATCATAATGCTGAGTGTCTTTTTGATTACAACATTCCTGTCCGGTAAATGAATACCGGAAAAAAGGAATGTATAAAAGAAATGAATGGTTAGTTAATAATATCTTTCTCCCGGATCTTAGATCCGAAGAGTGCATAAGAAAGCATAAGCAGTTCACAGATGACCGTTAATATCCAGGTCCATCTCCATGAGCCGAAAAGATCAGCCAGTCCTCCTTGAAGTAAAGTAAATACCGCACCGCCAAATACAGCAGAAATGAATACACCGGATGCTTTTGAGGTATATTTATTCAGACCCTTTATAGAAAGTGTATAAATACAGCTCCACATAGAAGAATGTAAAAGCCCGATGGCAACAAGGAACCAAAGGTTCTGGGTGATCATTGAAGTAATCGCCAGGATGGTAGCAAGAACTGTTGTCGTTGCAAGCTGTGTTCTCGCTGAGATCTTATTGAAAAAACTAGAAATAGATCTTCCAACAAGGAAGCCTCCCCAATATAAAGTAGATAATAATGCATGAATTCCAAGGTCCATTCCGCCGATAATAATATCCGTTTTTCCGAAGAAAGTGATCGGCTTTCCCGATTCCATAAGCTCAAAAGCATTCAGGTTGATATTGGCTCCGATGGCAACTTCGGTTCCTACATAAAAGAAAATGGCAACCACACCCAAAGCAAAATGGCGGAATGACCAGATGCTTCTTTCCAGTTTTTCTCCTGCAACGGCTCTCGTATTTTCAATATCAGGAAGATGCAGTCTCTTGGTGATAGCCATCACCGTAACAATACAGATGATCAGTACAGAGAGAGGTAGTAGCAGCTGTTTTATTTCAATATTTTCAATGGAGATACCACTGAACATCACGATGGTCACAAAGAAAGGTGCTGAGGTCGTACCAATAGAATTGATGGCTGTTAAAATATTCAGTCGTTGTACGGGCTGTGTCCCCTTTAAAGGATAAGAGGCAGCATAAGGATTTACCACCACCTGAATAATTGCTGCAGAAGTTCCCATTAAATAAGATCCGGCTACAAAAATGATAAACCCAAAGGGAATAATGGCATCACCGATCCTGAAATCCACCGAAGGAAACTGATAACCCACCCACGAAGAACATAAATACATCATCAATCCGGAGATCATAAAAAACAAACCTCTTAGGATCGTATTTTTATATCCAAAGGCATTGACCCATTTGCTTCCTAAAGTGCCGTTTAACAAATATCCTAAAAAGAAAAAGAAAGAAATGAGCGTGGTGAAGGTGTTTTTCAGACCTCCCGCATGAGCCAGAAAAGTAAATTTTAAAGGAGCCTGCAACTGTTCATTAACAGTTGTCAGAAAACCAACGATAAAATAAATGAAAGTAATAATAGCAAAAGGAAGGATACTGCTGTCAGACTTTATTTTCAAAGCTTTTATTTCGGAATTTGTTTGCATAATACTTTAGTTTACAATAGTTTCTAAAACAGGTGCGATCCCCTGATTTTTAATATCATCAACAAACTGTAAGTACAGACCGGTAAATGCATTTACCTCTCTCAAATCGATGCTTTTAAAGGCAGAAAGATCTAAAAAATCAATGGGGTTATCACTTTGGATTAAAATTTCATCTTCCGAAGCCAGCCATGGCTCGCCAATTTCATATGTAAAACCTTTATCGTCTGTCTTGTATTTCAAATAATGCCTGTAAGAAGCTATAAGAAATGCCGGACGCATAAGATCTTTTCCATCACTGATTATTTTTGCGAGATTGGGCATAATATATACCGGAAATTTAGAAACACCGTCAAAGCATAATCTGCTCACCTGGTCACTTACGCTATGATTGGAAAACCTTTCTATCAGTGTACGTTTGTAAAGATCTAAATCAGTATCGGCAGGTGCCGGAACATATGGTGTAATATCTATATTCATAAAATCCCTGATTAGCTTTACAATACTTTGATCCTGCATGGCCTCATCTACCTTGCGGTAGCCTTTTAAGAAAGAAGGGTAGGATAATAGGGTGTGCGAAGCATTCAGGAGACTGAGTTTCATGTTTTCAAAAGCAGTGACGTCATTCGTGAATTCTACGCCGGATTTTTCCCATTCAGGTCTTCCTGCGATAAATTGATCTTCTATCACCCATTGGATGAAATCTTCACAATAAACGGGGGCTTTATCATTCCAGCCGCTTTTTTCATTAAGCCTTTCAATATCTTTGGCTGTGGTAGCAGGTGTAATTCTGTCCACCATACTGTTCGGAAATGTAACGTGGGATTTGATCCAGTTTCCAAGATCTTTATCCTGAGATTCTATAAAACTGGTGAATGCCCTTTTTGCGGTATTGCCATTATGCTGAAGATTATCACAAGACAGGATCGTGATACTTCCGGCTCCATTTTTTTTACGCAATCGCAGACCTTCTGCTATAAATCCAAAAACCGTTTCAGGAGTACCCGGATTCATTAAATCGTTTTGTATGTGGCTGTCGTTCAGATTAAACTCATTCGTTTCTTTATTGAGATTATATCCTCCTTCCGTAATGGTAAGACTGATGATCTTTATCGCCGGATCAGCGATTTTAGCAATTACTGCCTGGGGATCTTCTACTCCCCATATCAACTCTGTGAGTGAACCTATGGTATAGATTTCATCTTTTCCATCCCTTCCACAAACCGTAAGGGTATAGTCCAGATTTTGGGATCTTAAATCACGTACTATTTTTTCATCAGAAGGAAGTAAGGCAATTCCGCAGATTCCCCATTGCTGTTGACTTTTGTCTCCCAGCAGAAGGTGGGTGTAATACTGCTGATGAGCCCTGTGGAAATTTCCGACACCAATATGTACAATGCCGGTTTTAATATTTTCACGGTTATAGGGATAAGAATTGGGAGTCATATATTATAGTTTTTAATTGAATGTTAATCGTTTGCTAAACTTATATTAATAAATCTATTGCGCGGTATTTTTTGTTATGAAATTGATAATGGGAACGTTCCCAGAATTTGGGAACGTTCCCATTTGCTTATTTTTTTGTTATTTTTGATAAAAAAGAGTCCCTGATGAAGCGTGTAACCATTAAAGATTTGTCGAAATTTTTGTCATTATCTACCTCTACCATCTCAAGAGCACTGCTTAATGATAAAAATATCAACCCGGAAACTAAGAAGAGGGTATTGGAAGCAGCAACGAAATTGGGCTATAAACCCAATGCAACAGCTTTGAATTTAAAGTATGGGAAATCCAAAAATATTGGATTGGTGGTACCGGAAATGATCACACCATTTTCTTCAAAAGTTCTGAAGGGGATTCAGAATATTTTGGATCCGTTAGGGTATCGTGTTATCATAACACAATCGGATGAAAATCCATTGATAGAAAGAGAGAATCTTAAGCTTTTAGAAGAATTTAATGTGGACGGGATCATTATTAATCTTTGTCATGAAAGTCTTAATGAAGAAGTTTACAAAAAGCTGATCAATAATGATATTCCCATGGTATTTTTTGACAGGATACCCGGGAAATCAATACAGGCTTCGCGGGTGATCGTAGATGATCAGATCAAAGCATCATTAGTAGTGGAGCATCTGATTAATACGGGACGAAAAAGGATCGCACACATTATGGGGCCTTTAACGATAAGGAACGTAACTGAAAGAGTGAACGGATACAAGCGTATTATGGAGAAATATAGTCTTACTGATCCTGATCTGATTGTTTCTACAGAGGGAATGACTTTTGAAGATGGCAGAAAGGCAGTACAGGAACTATTAAACAGAAACATCCATTTCGACAGTATTTTTGCCTTTTCCGATACATTAGCTATTGGTGCAATGAATTATCTTCATGAGCAGAATATAAAAATTCCTGAAGAGATAGCGATTGCAAGTTTTTCAGGAACAGAACTAGCAACTATTGTGCATCCGCAGCTGACAACAGTACAGCAGCCATTAGAAAAAATGGGAGAAACCGCTGCCCGTCTCGTGCTGGAAAAAATACAAAATGCGTCATCACCGGATCAGACGGTTATTATGGAAACCGAATTGATTTACAGGGCATCCACCGTTATTTAAATCTACTCGCTTTGGTCAAGCACAAGAATAAGAGATAAAATAAAAACCACAGAAAGAGCACTAATGACCAACAGATTAACCTGCACTATCATTGATATGATTAATAGTAGGATAGAAGCAAGCATAATATATCTGAAATAATGGGTGTATTCTTTTTTCATATAAGATTATTAGCTGTTATAAAATTAAAAAAAAGACACGTAACTTTTACTTCAGCCGTCTTACTTGCCAAAAAAACAAATGCCTAAGGATACCTTAGGCAATTTGTCCATTTAAAAAAAATGATTAATCATAATTCTCTTCAATCCATCTAAGGCATTCCTGGTAATAGCGGTTTTGCTCATCAGATTGTAGATAAGGTGCATTAATAAATGCGTTGTCTGCAATTTTTTGCATAATTTTTTCAAGGCTCCGTCCATTAAAGTCCACTCTTGTTTTTTGAATATTGGAATACTTCAGGTGATCCTTGTGAATATGCCAGGATGAATCTTTTCCTGCATCAACTCTGGTGAGATTGGTTGTGTGTGTTGCGTCCATGATCATAATTTTTAAGGGGTTTGCAGACTTAAAATTCAGGAATAAAAAGATCATAACCCAAAGGGAAAATACCCATTTTTGAAAAATCAGTGTTTTCCCTTATTGTATTGAAAATATAAACTTTAGCAATTCATGATGGATAAAGACTTTTATTAATCATTCAAACCGAGATCCGATGGAATGAGTTTTGATACTTGTATACAAACTATTAAAAATATTAACATATGAACTTAATTATCCGTTTACTGATTACTGCGCTTGTTGCGTTTCTTTTAACGAAAATTTTACCGGGAGTACATTTTGAAGGCTTTTCATCTGCGATTATTTTCGCGATTGTTTTGGGACTTTTGAATTTAATTGTAAAACCTGTTTTAAGTCTTTTGGGACTTCCTTTAACGATCATCACCCTAGGATTATTTGCTTTAGTCATTAATGCATTGATCATCCTTCTGGCAGATTATTTCATAGACAGTATGGTTGTAGATGGATTCTGGTGGGCATTCATTTTTAGTATCGCCTTATCATTGATCACTTCACTGGCCAATTCTATGTTCTCAGATGGGGACTAAGCTTACAGAAGTATAGCATAACAATATAAATCCGTCAGTTGAGCTGGCGGATTTTTTATTGGGTCCATCAAAAAGGATATAAATAACATAAATAGCAACTGTACAAGCGTCTTATCATCAAATGTATCACAGGTAAATCAATTCATCACTTTAACAAAAAACAAGATAATTGTTAATTCCTTCGCATATTTTTATTTTAAGTACTAAATTTGGCAATCTTTGAATTAAAAAGCAATTTATGAAACTTAAGTACAGCCTGCTGGCTTTAGCAGCCCCACTTTTAATGAATGCACAACAGTTAATGACGCCTGAAATTCTTTGGACTTTGAAAAAAGTGGGAGTACAGGCAGTTTCACCTGATCAGTCTTCACTTATTTATAAAGTAGGACAAGTAGATCTGAAAACAGAGAAAACGAAAAACGAAAACTATTTCCTTAATGTTATCAATAATCAGTCTTCAAAATTAGACTTAGGTAAAAAAGCTCTTATTCAGTGGGATAAGAATGGAATTTACGCACAGGAAGGAGATAAGATATTCCTTTCTAAAGATAACGGAAAAACCTGGACGGAGTTTTATACCATCGGTGAGGTTGATAATATTGTAATTTCCCCTGATGGAAAGAAAATCGCTTTCAGCAAGCAGGTTTTAGTGGAGAAGGTAATGGGGAAAGATAAATACAGCGATACTCCTAAAACAACAGCACAGGTGTATACTGACTTGAACCACAGACACTGGGATTATTTCAATGAGGGAAAATACAATCATGTTTTTGTAGTAAATACTTCAGATAAAGTGGAATCATCAAGAGACTTACTGGAAGGAAAGACATGGGATTCTCCGCAGAGGCCGTTTGGTGGAGCTGAGGATTTCATCTGGAGTCCTGATTCTTCTCAGCTTTTGTATGTTACCAAGCCTAAAAGCGGGAAAGAGTATGCTACAAGTACAAATACGGATATTTTTGCTTATGATCTTGCTTCCGGTGCTACAAAGAACCTTACAGAATCAAATAAAGGCTACGATGTCAATCCTAAATTCAGTCCGGATGGAAAATCACTGGTATGGCAGAGCATGGAAAGAGATGGCTATGAAGCGGATAAAAATGATGTGAAAATCATGGACTGGAAGTCCGGAAAAACAGAGAACCTAACAAAAGGCTGGGACGAAAGTGTTTCCGGTGATGTTTTCTGGAGTGGTGATTCCAAAACCATCTATTTTACAGCGGCATTCAGAGGAACAAAACAATTGTTTTCCTTAGATCCTAAAAATGCAAAGGTTCAACAGATCACAAAAGGAGATTTTGATGTAAATGAAATCTTTGCTGATAATAAAAACACCTTATTGGTAGGCAGAACCGATGTCAACCATGCTACAGATTTATTTTCTGTAAACATTAAAAACGGTGAAATGAAACAGGTTACGGAAGCCAATAAAGATACTTATTCCAAACTGGCTCAAGGGAAATCTGAACTAAAAATGGTGAAAACATCGGATGGAAAAGAAATGGGAGTATGGTTCCATTATCCGCCGAATTTTGATCCGAATAAAAAATATCCTACTTTGGTATATTGCCAGGGTGGACCTCAATCTGCATTGACTCAGTTTTTCAGTGTACGATGGAATTTTGCTCTTATGACGGCTAACGGATACATTGTAGTTGCGCCGAACCGTAGAGGAATGCCGGGCTGGGGAACAAAGTGGAATGAAGAAATCTCTAAAGACTGGGGTGGACAACCTATGAGGGATTATCTTGCCGCTACAGATTATGCTAAGACATTACCTTATGTGGACGGACAAAGAGTAGCTGCAGTAGGAGCAAGTTATGGAGGATACAGTGTATTTATGCTTGCGGGGATTCACGATAACAGATTCAAGACCTTTATTGCTCACGACGGGCTATTTGATATGAAATCATGGTATCTGACCACTGAAGAGCTCTGGTTTGCCAACTGGGATTTAGGGTCTCCATGGGAGAAGCCGCTTCCAAAAGCTTATACAGAATTTAACCCTAGCAATTTTGTTGAAAAATGGAATAAGCCGATCATGATTGTCCAAGGAGGAATAGATTACCGTGTGCCTTATGAGCAAGGACAAGAGGCTTTCCAGGCAGCAAAATTAAGAGGCCTTAAAACAAAATTAGTGTATTTCCCGAACGAAAACCACTGGGTGCTTCACCCGCAAAATGGTTTGGTATGGCAAAGAGAATTCTTTGACTGGTTAAAAGAAACTTTATAACAAACAATAAAAACGAAAACGGGCTTTTGGCCCGTTTTTTTTATATTTGAATTATGCAAAACCGTATTTCTTCATTTCCTCCTATTATTGATGTCCATTCCAGAATTTTAATTTTAGGTTCTATTCCCGGGGTCAAATCATTGGAAAAACAACAATATTATGCACATCCTCAAAATAAATTCTGGAAGATTATTTTTGAGCTGCTTCATGAAAAATTTACGGAAGATTATACAGTAAGGATTGAAACATTGAAGAAACATCACATCGCACTTTGGGATGTGATTGATTCCTGTGAGCGAAAAGGAAGTCTTGATTCGGAGATCAGAAATGAAGAAGCCAATCAGATTGAAGAACTTTTAGAACAATATCCGAATATCACTGCCATATTTTGTAATGGAGGAAAATCTTATAAAAACCTACAGAAAGTTTTAGGAAAAAGTTATCGGCTTCCTGTGATTCTGCTGCCTTCGACAAGCCCGCTGCATACCATTTCGTTGGAAAAGAAATTAGAAGGATGGTCAAAGATCATGGAATTTCTAAAATAACCTCCTTCCTTATTTCCTTTATGCTCCAGCAACATCATCATAAGATGTGCACTTTAATCTACTTTTAAATAACTGCGTAAACCCCTGAGAAGCTCCAGCTGGTTCTTCGTACGGTCGAGATTATGCTCCGGATAGGTTGTAGAATAATAAGTGCTTCCATTTAAATAATCTGTAAGAAAACGAAGCCCCTGAATGTAGATAGCCACCTGTGCGGAATAATCAAGATTTTCAAACTCGTCTGGAGTCAATAGATCCTTAAGATGAAATAGAAAGCCCTCTTTTACCGATTCGAAAATTTCTGAATTGAAATTATTTTGAGCTGTTCCATCATCTTCATTAGTGGTATTGGTGTATGATTGGATCATGGTTCCAAAATCATAGAGAATAGTAGAAGTCATGATTGTGTCCAGGTCAATTATAGCCATCGGGTCATGGTTCTGATCAAAAAGAATATTACTGATTTTCGCATCTGCATGAACAATTCTTTTAGGAAGTTGGCCATTATTTTGCATTTTGATCCATTGATCAGGTAACCACAACAATTGGTTCATCATTTCTATTTCAGCTTTTGCATTTTCTTTTAAAGAAGATGATCCGCTTTCTAATGAAATTTTATAGTCGGTAAGTCTCTTTTCAAAATTGAGAAAATCGGGTAGTGGATCTTCAATGATGGGAAGACTTTGCGTGTTAATGATGCTAAGAAAATAACCCACAGCCCTTGCTGCCTTGGAAGCTGTTTCTGCTGAAGGAACAGTAAGAAAGGTAATGCTGTTATCAATGAAGCTGGTCATTCGCCATGAATCTCCATTTCCATCCCTGATTAAAAACTCCTCTGAAGACGAAGCAATCGGTTGTGTCATTTTGAAATGATATTGACCCTCTTTAAGAATCTTATTTATTTTCAAATGATTGTTGATAACCTGCTCCGGCCTTTTAAAGACTTGTGTATTAATCTTCTGTAAAATATACTTTTCCCGGTTTTGATTATTTTCTACACAATAGGTAGTATTGATCAAACCGTTATTGATCTGAGTAACTGTACAGTTGTCAGTGCCTATAAATTTTGAGATAATATTCTTCAGCTCCATAGATCTTCAGGGTATCGCTGGTTTTGGATTTCTTTTTCAAGGTAACTTTTTAGAATAATTTTATCATCGGGATAGGTCATTCCCAACCAATGAGATGGCGAGGTTCTGACTGCAATTTTGATTGTATTCTCCTCGTTCATTTTCTGCAGAGCAGTAGGAATATAAAATTCTTCTTTTGGTTGTGGATTGGATGTAATAAAATCCTTAAAATAGATTTCTAATGAATCGAATATAATGGGATGGAAAATAAAATAATTCATAGAAACCAAAGTATCTGGTGCTACTTCTATGTCTTTCCCGTTTTCATCGGTATAGACAATAGTATTATTTTCTTTTCGGATGGAAGTCTGCTCTTCTACTTTTAGCAAAAAATGATCATCATCCACCGTGCAAATACCTCTGGCTACCGTACCATTGTTACTTAACGTGGTAGAAAGCGGATAGGCAATGAGTTCAAATTGGGAATCAGAAACATTTTGATTGTCGATTTCACTCGATGCTAACTGATAAACTTCTTTACCGTAAAAATCGTCTGCATTGATCATTACAAAAGGTTCACTAATATATTCTTTTGCACAAAGTACGGCATGGCCTGTTCCCCAAGGTTTTTCCCGGGACGAATAATCATACCCTGAAGGAATGTATTTATCCATATCCTGATAGACCCATTGCAACTCAAAGTTGTTGGTTTTGGAAATGTTTTCCAGCCTTTCTATATAGCTTTCAGGGATGAAACGATTAATAATAATCACAATTTTATTGAAGCCGACCATTAGAGCATCATAAATAGAATATTCCAGAATAGGAGAGCCATTGCCCAATATTCCATCTACTTGTTTAAGGCCTTTATAGCGGGTGCCTAAGCCTCCGGCTACTATGAGAAGTGTTTTTTTAGAATTCATCTGTCATTCCGAATATAGGTTTACGATTTTTCCATTGTCCTTTTGTGAAATCAGGGATCTCAACAACCTGTCCTCCTTTAGCAATTGATTTTTCGCTGAGCGGTGTGATTGCATACCAGGTGGCAAGATCATATACATCCATAGGGAATTCTATATTACGTTTTATACATTCAATAAAGGTGTTCATAACGAAAAAGTCCATTCCACCATGTCCTGCGCCAGTTGCTTTGCTTTCAAATTTCTTCCATATCGGATGGTCGTAATCTTTGATCCATTTCTCGGTATTATCCCATTTATGGGTGTGATTCATTATCTTTTCAAAATAAATATGTCCCTGATCTGCGCCTCCTGATCCGAAGTCCTGCCAGATTCCGTCAGTTCCCTGCACTCTGAATCCAAGATCATAAGGTCTCTGTAAGCTGGTATCGTGTGTCAGAAGAATAGTTTCTCCGTTAGCACAAGCTATTTGTGTCGTAACGATATCACCCTGGTTAAACTTCACTTTGGCATTAGGATGGTTGGCTCCACCTTTCGGATGTTCCACAATATACTGATGCAAGCCGAGGGATTTTGAAGAAAATGAAGATAAGCGTGTTAATCGGTTTCCACGATTAATATCCATCATAACGGAAACCGGACCAAGGCCGTGGGTAGGATAAAGTTCTCCATTTCTTTTTACATAATGTTCCGTTCTCCATTTTGCTTCGCTAAAACCCTTTTCCCCGAATTCGGCTCCGGAATTGTAAGGCGTAACACCGTCATTAAATAAAACCCCGCGAAGATCATGCTGATAACCTCCTCTTCCGTGGACCAATTCTCCAAACATTCCTTTACGGACCATATTCAGGATAGCCATGATATCTCTACGGTAACATACGTTCTCCATCATAAAAATGGGAACTTTTGTTTCCTCATAAGTTTTTACGAATTCCCAGCAGTCATCCAGTTTAATGGCACCGGATACTTCCATTCCAACAATTTTCTTAGCCTTCATCGCTTCAACTCCCTGTGTAAGGTGCCATTCCCACGGAGTAGCGATAACAACCGCATCGATGTTGCCAAGTTTCAGGAGATTTCTGTAATCATATTCTCCATTTGAAAATTCACGGGCTTCCGGTTTACCATTGCTTTTTAAGATTTTCTGGCTGGCAGATAACATAATTGGACTAGGGTCTGCAAAAGCAACGATCTCAACATCGTCCCTTTTAGCCAATAGCTTTACATGTTCCTGTCCCCGTAATCCGACTCCTATAAAACCAACTCTTACTTTTTTATCAGATACAAAACCTTTTGAATAGGCAAATAAAGAATGAGGTAAAACAAGTGCTCCGAATGAAGCTAATGCAGTTGTTTTGATGAAGTCTCTACGTGAATTATCCATAAATGATATTTTTGATTAAATATGTTATTTAAATTTAAAGATATTAAAATATCAATAACCAGTGAATCATTTTACTCTTAAAATTGATTTTATTTTTATTTATTGTCCGTAATATGCACTTATTAGCCTCTCTCTCATTTTGTTGAGGTAGTTGATGTTTTTGGTATTGGACAGAATAATCACCGTCAGGTTTTTTTCAGGTAAATGCACCCAGTTCGCACTATGTCCGTAACCTTCACCCTGACGTTCTACAAATAGGGTAGTCATATTTCCGAATTTTTTAGGATAAACCCAAAAGCTAAAAGCAGTATCCCCAAGCTCCTTATAAGGAGTAAGCATGGTGTCTACAGTTGATTTTTTTAATAAAACATGATTGAAAACGGCCTGGTCAAAGGTTAAAAGATCTTTGGGAGTGGAGTATATGCCCCCGGCCGTATAAAAATTGTCGATATAGGTGTTGGTTGGGATATGAAGAGCAAATGGGTCCGAATCTGTTTCCGAATATCCGTCATCTATATTCTGGATAATATCATTGTGGTGCAAAAGACCTGTATTATTCATTTTAAGAGGAACCAGGATCTGCTCTTTCAGAACTTCTTCAAAAGATTTACCATATATATTTTCAATAATTTTTCCAAGCAGGATATAATCACCATTGTTATAGCTGAATTTTGTTCCGGGTTTATCGATCAGTTTTTCAGAGAGAAAGGTTTTGATAAAATCATCCAGGTTCCAAATTGTATTGTCATATGCCTCGTGAATGAGTTCCGGAGAACTGATGTCCTTATTAAATCTCCCGCTGCTATAGGTTAGAAGGTTTCTTACGCTTGCTTTTTTAGCGGCTTCCCCTTTGTAATCCGGAAGATAAGTTGCAATGGGAGCGTCCAGGTTGATTTTACCTCTTTCATATAGCTGCATGATCAGGACTGCAGTAAATGACTTGGTGAGAGAAAATATATGAAATCTGGTTTCGTCTGAAAAGCTGATGTTATAATGTCTGTTGGATAATCCTTTATACGAAAGTAATTCGGTCCTGCCATTCTGGGCAATCAGAACTGCTCCGTTGAAATTATCATTCTTCACACTGGAATCAATTACTTTTTCCACATTTGAAATTTGAGAATAGACCACATTTATTGCTAATAAAAGAAATGTGGTAAAGGTTTTTTTCATAGTAAACAGTTTTAATAAAGAACAATTTTTGAAACTCAATATTTTTAATCCATGAGGAAAAGTATTTTCAGTGAGCTACCTACATACAACTTATTGGCCGATCCAGGCTTTTCTCAATGCAATTTGCTTCGGATCAGGATGAGCTAAGGCGGTAACCTTTCCCGTAGTGTCATCATAGGCAAAACCGGCTTTGGCAAGGTATTCTTTTAAGGGAAGTGGTTTTGTTCCTTCTACATAATCCCTGAAAAAATCCCGGATTTCCGGAAAAGTCATTTTTGTAATTTCATCAAATAAATCATTGTCATTGAAATAGCGATCCTCTCCATATTTTTGCATAAGGCGTTGCATCAGATCCTGGGTTCCCGTTTTTCCACCCGAAAGCTCACGCAATCTGATGTCCAGGCATAACCCGATTAATGGGCCTTTCTGATAAACGTTCATGTACTGGTCCTGTTTTTCCATAGCGTTTTTACTCAGATCGGTAAAGGACAAATGAGGATCAAACTCCTTCATACCGGCTATCTTTTCTTCCAGCTTTTTTTCGAATTCAGGAATACCGATCATCTTTTGCTTTATGGGCATGTGTATCGTTGCGTATTCCGTCATACCTTCATACAGCCAGAGATGTTTCGACATCGAAGGATTTAAGAAACCATAATGCTGGATTTCTCCTGAATGAATATGAAGCGGAGTGATAATGTGGAAAAACTCATGGGAGGCAACCCTGTCCAATGCATCCGGCAGATAGCCGATATTCCCGGAAAGATAAAGACATACGGTCGACCTGGAGTGTTCGAGGCCATCTCCCATAAACCCTTTTTTATCTGAAGATTCGTAATAAATCAGAAAAGCATACTTTTCGACAGGCAATTTTCCACCCAGGTAGGCCTGTTGATTTTCTAAAATCGTCTTTATATGATCTGCTATTTTTTTGGAATAATGCCGTTCCTTTTTATTGTAAAATGATACAAGCACCTCAGTGGTACCTATTTTTAACCAGGTCGTATCAGGAACGCAATACAGTACAGGAGAATCTACGAGGCTTCTGTAATCTTTTGCCCGGACGATGTCTGTACTGTCATTTTTTCTTTCATAATCCAACGCAGAAGAAGCATAAAAATCTTTATTTTTCTTAATGCTGATTTCATATGGTTTATCCTTTATTTCCTCAAAGTAACCTACCAATGAATTATAATTGATCACAAAAACACTGTCTTTTTTAAAAGTACTTCCTGCTGACTTTGCTCCTTCTGTATGCTCCTTTAGGGAATCCCAGCCATCGGCAACACGATAGGATATCTTTTTTACATGCCTGAGATCGTGGATTAACCAGCTGTTGGTATCTAAGCGTTCCGTAACCACTTTTTTCCCTTTTTTATCGATTGCTGTAACATCGGAAACATATTGCCCGAAATTCAGGGGCTGATAAAATCCGGGAACGAGTTTGGGTATAATAAACTTACCTTTTTCCAGCTTATTTTTGGGTGGAGTAAAAGAAACCGTCACCTGGTCATTATCCGTATGAATAAGATCGATATTGTATTGATAGTTTTTCTTTGACGATTGGGCAGTTGCCAAATTGGGAAGAAGAATCAGTGCAAAAAATATTTTTAAAAGATTTTTCATTTTATTTTCGGCTTTAAAGCTTAATAAAAATATGAAGTTAATTTTGTTAATAGCCCATTATAGGTATTATTATTTTTCTATTGCATATACTTCTTCATAGGGCTGGATAAGAACCCATCCGTTTCCTGAAAACTTCATCTGAAATTCTTCACCACTTCCTCTACCCATAAGGCTTTTAAAAGAAACATTCGTTTTAAGTTCAGGAGTTAAGTTCCCGGACCATGCAACTGTGGCATTAGGATCTGTGAAAACAGGGTTTTCAGGAGTTACCATAAGCGTTAAAGGTTCTCCGTGGGTTGTAATAGCCACATGTCCCGTTCCGGAAAGTTTTACCTGAAATAATCCGCCCGACAGCATTCCTGCAATACTTTTAAGCATGGTAATATCACTTTTTATACTTTGTTCATGGGCCAGGACATCGTTGCCGTTCACACACAATGCTTCATTATTCAGGTAAAGGATACGTACTTTTTTTCCTGAATCAGCCACATACAGTTTTCCTGTGCCTTCTGCCTTCATTAATCTCGTACCTTCACCACTGATTGCTTTTTTCAGAAGATTTCCGATACCTCCTGCAAGCATGCCTTGCCTTTCAAAATTTATATTTCCGATGTAGCCCACCATACTTCCCCTTTTAGTCCAAACCGATTGATTGGTAAGGTTTATCTCTAAAAGCTGAGGCTTTTCAAGTTCAAAATAGTCCCGCTCTTCAGGATTTTCTTTGGTTTCTTTAATGAATGATTCTAACGAATATTTGCTCATAATTAATCAATTTTGTGCGACCAAATTACATCTTTTTCAGACCAAAATACATAGTAATTATTAACCATTTGACAGCTTTATCAAATAAAGCTTGACAAAGGGGTGTTCAATGTCGTATATTTGCACACCGAAAATTACACCAGTAATTTCAATAATTTTTAAACCGTAATTTAAAAAAATGAAAACATCCGATTTTAATTTTGACCTTCCTGATGAACTATTGGCAGAACACCCGTCCGAGCATAGAGATGATGCTAGACTTATGGTTCTTAACAGAAAAACCGAAACTATAGAACACAAGTTGTTTAAAGATGTAGTGGATTATTTCGATGAGAAGGACTTGTTTATTTTCAATAATACTAAAGTTTTCCCTGCGCGTCTTTATGGAAATAAAGAAAAGACAGGTGCTAAGATTGAGGTATTCCTTTTAAGAGAGCTTGATAAAGAAACACGTGTTTGGGACGTATTGGTAGATCCTGCAAGAAAAATCAGAATTGGAAACAAATTGTTCTTTACAGAAGATGAATCTTTGGTAGCTGAGGTTATCGATAATACCACTTCAAGAGGAAGAACTTTAAGATTCTTATTCGATGGTTCTTATGAAGAGTTCAGAACAAAATTAAAAGAATTAGGAGAAACTCCGCTTCCAAAATATATCAAAAGAGCTGTAGAGCCTGAAGATGCTGAAAGATACCAGACGATCTATGCAAAAGTAGAAGGAGCAGTAGCAGCACCGACTGCAGGATTACACTTCTCCAAACATCTGATGAAGAGATTGGAGATCAAAGGAATCGATTTTGCAGAAGTAACTCTTCACGTAGGTCTGGGAACATTTAATCCGATCGAGGTTGAAGATCTTTCCAAGCACAAAATGGAATCTGAAGAAATCATCATTGATGAGAAAAATGCTGCAATCATCAACAGGGCAGTAGAAGGACACAGAAGAGTATGTGCTGTAGGAACTACAACAATGAGAGCATTGGAAACTTCTGTTTCTTCCAACAAAAAAATCTCTGCATTCAACGGTTGGACAAATAAATTCATCTATCCGCCTCATGAATTCGGAGTAGCCAACTCAATGATTACAAACTTCCACACTCCAAAATCTACATTAATTATGATGATTGCGGCATTTGCTGGAAGAGATTTTGTAATGCATGCATATGAAGAAGCCGTAAAAGAAAAGTATAAGTTCTATTCTTACGGGGACGCAATGCTTATTTTATAATAATTTTAAATGATAGATTGTAAATTTTAGATTAAGTCCTAACTTCGTTTGAGGATTTTAATCTAAAATTTATAATTTAAAATCTATACTCAACTCTATTTTGAAAGATATTCGAACTTTATCACTGGACCAGCTTAAAGACTACTTTTTGACTTTAGGAGAAAAACCATTTCGCGCGAAACAGGTTTATGACTGGTTGTGGAGTAAAAACCTCCATTCTATTGATGAGATGACCAATCTTTCAAAACAGCTTCGTGACAGAATTTCAGCAGAATATACCATCAATCCGGTATCTGTGGACCTGCTTCAGAAAAGTAAGGACGGAACCATTAAAAATGGGGTGAAACTTCACGATGGTCTTATGGTAGAATCTGTTCTGATTCCTACTGAAACAAGAACTACCGCTTGTGTTTCCTCACAGGTAGGATGTTCGTTAAACTGTGAATTCTGTGCTACCGCAAGACTAAAAAGAATGCGAAATCTTGAAGTCGCCGAGATCGTGGATCAGGTTGCACTTATTGACAGTCAAAGCAAAATGTATTTCGACCGCCCTCTTACCAATATCGTTTTTATGGGAATGGGAGAGCCAATGATGAATTACAAAAATGTGGTAGAAGCGATCCGGAAAATTACCCAGCCTGAAGGCTTGGGGATGTCTCCAAGGAGAATTACGGTTTCTACTTCCGGGATTCCAAAGATGATCAAGATGCTTGCTGATGATGACCTTAGGGTAAAACTGGCATTATCGCTTCACTCTGCGATAGAATCCAAGAGAAACGAAATCATGCCTTTTTCAGATAAGTTTCCTTTAACTGATATTATGGAGGCTCTTCAATACTGGTACAAAAAGACCGGCAACGTGATCACTTTTGAATATTGTGTGTGGAAAGGCATTAATGATGGTGATGAAGATATCAAAGCGCTGATCAAATATTGCAAGCAGGTTCCTTCCAAAGTTAATCTTATCCAGTACAATCCGATCGGTGATGGTAAATATGACCAGTGCAATAAACAGGCAGAAGAAAATTATGTTCGTCAGCTTGAAAATGCGGGTATTACAGTAATGATCAGAAAAAGCAGAGGTGGAGATATTGATGCCGCATGCGGACAATTGGCCAATAAGACGACCGATTAAAATTTCCTTAAAAAATTATCTAAAATGGGACTCTGATTTTCAGAATGTCCTACCTTTGTACAAAAATTAGTAACGATGAATTACTTTTTGGGCGAAGATGGACTAGAAAATGTCTATGCCTGGGCAATTCCCTTTCATGCCACCGTAATTTTAGCTGAAATGATTTATAGCCACGTTTCTGAGGCTAAACTATATAATAAAAAAGATGTAGCAACAAGCGTTTTTTTAGCTCTTCTGAATTTTGGTTTGGATCTGGTAATGAAGGTTTTTGCAATGGGGGTGATGTTTTTCTTTTACAATCACCGTCTTTTCTCTTGGGATTTCACCATCTGGTACTGGCTGATCTGCTTTGTTATCACGGATTTTGCATATTATGTGCTTCATTATGTAGATCATCATTCCAGGGCTTTCTGGGCAGTTCATATTACCCACCACAATTCCGAATACTTTAACCTGACAACGGGATTCAGGAGTCCTGTTTTACAACCGTTGTACCGGTACCTCTATTTTTCTCCGCTTGCCTTTTTAGGATTCAATCCATGGCATATTATGGTAGTGTACGCTATCGGACAGGTATATGGAACATGGGTTCATACGCAAACGGTAAAAAAGATGGGTTTCCTGGAACATATTCTGGTGACTCCATCCCATCACCGTGTACATCATGCATGCAACATCAAATATCTCGATAGAAATATGGGAATGTGCCTGATCATCTGGGATAAAATGTTCGGAACTTTTGAAAAAGAGGATCCGAATATTCCTGTGAAATACGGGATATACCCTAAAATGCCCGATGACAGACCTGATACGGTGCTGTTCTATGAATGGCGAAAAATATGGAAAGATATCAAACAACCGGGATTGAAATTCTCAGACAGGATCAATTATATTTTCAATTCTCCCGGCTGGAGACATGACGGTACAGGAAAGACGGTAAGGCAATATCAGAAAGATTACTTTGCAAGGAAAATCCGCAAACAACATAAAAAGTCAGCATAAATTTTTTCAAACAACTTTTTTAATCAGTAAAACGGGCCCAAAAGCCCGTTTTATTTTAGCAATATGATAAGTGCATCGTTTACAGCATCAATTTTGCTATGCTAAACCGGTAAATTAGTATTTTTATTCAATGAAAAAGGTTATCCTCATCTTTGTATTTCTGTTTTTTCAGACTTCATTTTCCCAACAGACAGATTTTCTTAAAATAAAAAGGTACAGAACAGCCTTTTTAGAAGATGAGGTTAAAGAAACATCGGGATTGGATTTCTTTAATGGTCAACTTTATACTTTTAATGATAGTGGTAATAGCCCGGAGCTTTTTGAAATAGACAAGGACTCAGGAAAGGTGTTGAGTATCCTGAAAATTAAAGCTAAAAATAAAGATTGGGAAGCGCTTACTCATGATGACTCTCATTTCTATATCGGAGATTTTGGAAATAATACAGGAACAAGAAAAGACCTTGAAATTTATAAAGTTCCTTTTTCTAATGGCAGGATGGGAAATGACTCTATTAGAACCCTTTCTTTTTATTATCCTGAACAAAAAGAATTTGTCCCCAAAAACACCAATAATGATTTCGATGCGGAAGCTATGATTTATTTGAATGGTAAACTGCATATTTTTACCAAAGAATGGTCCGCAAAAGCAACCTCACATTATACCATCGATCCAAAAGCGGATGAATTGCAGAAAGCCGAAAAAATAGAAACTTATAAAACAGATTTTGTAGTAACCGATGCTGCTTATTTTGATCATAAACTCTATTTGGTTGGATACACCAAAAAAACAGAAGTTTTCCTTGATATTTTTAATGAAACTGAACCGGGAATCTTTTTTAAAGAGAGATTAAAGCACTATTATCTGGGAAGTGCCACCTCAATCGGGCAGATCGAAGGAATTGCCGTAGATGAAAAAGGAGTCTATATTTCCGGGGAGAAATTCCGTTATCCACTCGGAACTGTAAAGCAGAGTCTGTATTTTATTCCAAAAGAAGAATTCAAAGATTGAATTTTCTACTAAAATTGCCTGAAAAAAATTATCTTTGTGAATATTAATTATTATTTATCCATCACTCACAGATTGTGGCAAACATCGTAGAAGAAATCAAGCAACCGATCAATGAAGAAATGAAACTTTTCGAACAAAAGTTTTATGAATCTATGCAAAGTAAAGTTCCTTTACTGGATAAAGTGACACGTTTCATTGTTACGACCAAGGGGAAGCAGATGCGTCCTATGTTTGTATTTCTTTGCGCAAAGTTGGTAGGTGAAGTTACAGAAAAGACCTATCGCGGAGCCTCGATGATAGAGTTGATCCATACCGCAACATTGGTCCATGATGATGTAGTGGATGAAAGTTTTAAAAGAAGGAATTTTTTCTCTATTAATGCTTTATGGAAGAATAAAATTGCAGTATTGGTTGGGGATTATCTCTTATCGAAATCAGTTCTGTTGTCTACCGACCATAAAGATTATGATTTACTTTCTGTTATTTCAAGGACCATCAGGGAAATGTCTGAAGGAGAGCTTCTTCAATTGGAAAAAGCCAGAAAGCTTGATATTACTGAAGATGTTTATTATGAAATTATCCGTCAGAAAACAGCAACCCTGATTGCCGCATGTTGCGAAATAGGTGTTTTGTCAAATAACGCTGATGAAAAGCTTGCAAAAAGAATGCAGGACTTTGGAACTTATACCGGAATGGCTTTTCAGATTAAAGATGACCTGTTCGATTATCTAAGTTCAAATGTTATCGGGAAACCGGTGGGGATTGATATTAAGGAACAGAAAATGACACTTCCTTTGATCCATACCCTTACAATAGCAAGTGAAAAAGACAGAAAATACTATCTCAATACGATCAAACGCTATAATAATGATCAGAAGCGTGTAAAAGAGCTTATCGCTTTTGTTAAGAGCTCAGGTGGGCTGGATTATGCTATCAGTGTAATGAAAGATTTCCAGCAAAAAGCAAAAGACCTGCTTAATGAATTCCCCGATTCAGATGCTAAAAGATCACTCCACAGCATGCTGGATTATGTGATCGAAAGAAAATTCTAAAAGTGCCGGTACTTTTTTTATCTCCCGTAAATAATTAATCCTTAAAGCGGTTTTTCCTGTTATAGTTCTCTGTAATTGCCATCCGTTGGGAAATTCTATAAATGCTTTTATAATCAGATTATCTTAAAATAAAGTGAATTTGATTATATGGCCTAAATATTCATTTATATTCAACTCTACTTAATGTTTATCTTTCAATTCGGGATAAATGATTACATTATTCTTATGGTTACGATGATAACTGCCAGGACTATGCAGAATAAAGCAATTAAAAATAAATAATCCGCAATGTTCTCAAACTTGGTTTCTCTTTTTTCATTCTTCGTTCTGATAGCCAGAAATGAAAAAAAACAACTGCAGGCAAAAAGTATACAAGCAACACCTGCAAATTCGTCCAGATACGTACTACCACTGATTTTAGTGATTTTCAATGAAGTGATTATAATCAGAGAAAATCCTAAAAGATTGCTGGATGCATTTAATATATGAGGTGATTTTTTTTCCATTTATACAAATTTATTTAAAATAAAACACAATTTGCCTTATTATCAAATTTTTAAAAAAGATTATTAAAAATTAAAATTAATTTAAAAAGTGTATATTAGCAAAATACTTCTAGAACTAAAAATTTTTATATTTGGCTATGCAAACAACCTATATTGAAACACAGAAGATTTCCTTTCAAGATTTTAAAAATCAAATACTTGAAGACTATAAATTAGGGAGAATCTCTCGTGAAATGTCTTACCTGGGGAGAAGAGAAGTTCTTACAGGAAAAGCTAAATTCGGGATCTTCGGTGACGGTAAAGAATTACCACAGCTGGCAATGGCGAAAGTTTTCAGAAATGGCGACTTCCGTTCAGGATATTACAGGGATCAGACCTTTGCTTTGTCCGTCAATGCGTTAACGGTTGAAAGCTTTTTTGCACAGCTATATGCAGATACCAGCGTAGAAAGAGAGCCGGCATCAGCAGGAAGACAGATGAACGGGCATTTCGCAACGAGAAGCTTACATGAGGACGGGAGCTGGAAAAACCTTATGGCTCAAAAAAATATTTCTTCTGATATTTCTCCTACAGCAGGACAAATGCCTAGATTATTAGGGTTAGCTCAGGCTTCTAAAATATATAAATCAGTACAATTTGAAGGTTCTGAAAAGTTTTCAAACAATGGAAATGAAATAGCTTTCGGAACAATTGGCGATGCTTCCACAGCAGAAGGCCATTTTTGGGAAACTCTGAATGCGGCTTGTGCACTTCAGGTTCCGATGATCGTTTCGATCTGGGATGATGGGTACGGGATTTCTGTTCCTACTAAAAACCAGAGAGCAAAGGCGGATATCTCTGAAATGCTAAGTGGTTTCCAGAGAAAAGAAGGAGAAAACCAGGGATGCGAGATCATTCAGGTAAAAGCATGGGATTATCCTGCATTATTGGATGCCTACGCAAGAGCTGAACATTTTGCAAGAACTGAAAGTGTTCCTGTAGTTGTTCACGTCATTGAAGTTACGCAACCACAAGGGCACTCTACTTCAGGATCTCACGAAAGATATAAGAATGAAGAACGTCTTTCATGGGAAGCAGATTTTGACGGGTTGGTCAAGTTCAGAGAGTGGATTCTCAACTATTCCATTGAAATTGAAGGTAAAGAAGAGGTGATTGCAACCGCAGAAGAACTGGATGCTATCGATGACGAGGCTAAAAAGACAGTAAAAGCCGGACAGAAACTGGCTTGGGAAAACTATCAGAAAACCATTTCAGACCTGTCAAAAGCAGTTTTACCTTTGGTGGAAAACCTTAAAGGTCAAAATGCAGAAATAGAAAATTACATTACTCATTTTAATAAATTAGTCTCAAAAGCTAAAAAAGATATTTTCCACTTGGTAAGAATGTCTTTACTGGCAACAAGAGGAACCAATACTCCTGAAAGAAACCAGCTAATACAGAAGTACAATGAGATCCTGGAAGTAGAAAAAGACAACTATTCTTCTCATCTGTATTCTCAGTCTCAGTGGAAGGCCGAAAACGTTAAAGAGATCAAGCCTGTATATTCAGACAGCTCAGAAGATGTGGATGGAAGAGTAGTGGTAAGAAACAACTTTGATAAAATTTTTGAAAAATATCCTGAAACCCTTGTATTTGGAGAAGATGCCGGAAACATCGGTGATGTAAACCAGGGACTTGAAGGAATGCAGGAGAAATATGGTGAAGTTCGTGTTGCAGATACGGGAATCCGTGAAGCGACTATTTTAGGCCAGGGAATCGGTATGGCAATGAGAGGTCTGAGACCAATTGCCGAGATCCAGTATTTAGACTATATCCTATACTGCCTGCAGGGAATGAGTGATGATCTGGCAACAGTTCAGTACAGAACAAAAGGAGGGCAGAAAGCACCCGTAATTATCAGAACAAGAGGGCACAGATTAGAAGGGGTATGGCATTCAGGTTCTCCGATGGCAGGAATTCTTAATCTTTCAAAAGGGATTCTGGTACTAGTACCAAGAAACCTTACAAAAGCTGCAGGATTCTATAATACAATGCTTCAGAGTGATGATCCGGCAGTAATTGTTGAGTGTCTGAACGGATACCGTTTAAAAGAGAAGCAGCCTGATAACCTGGGAGAGTTTACTGTTCCTGTCGGGAAGATTGAAGTAACGAAAGAAGGAAAGGATGTAACGTTAGTAACCTATGGGTCTACATGGAGAATTGTAATGGAGGCAGCAGAAGAGCTGGAGAAATTAGGAATTTCTTCAGAGGTTATTGATGTTCAGTCTTTAATTCCTTTTGATTTAACAAACGAAATTGCTGAGAGTGTGAAGAAAACCAACAGATTAGTGGTGATCGATGAAGATGTGGAAGGAGGAACTTCAGCATTTATTCTTCAGCAGATTTTGGAGAAGCAAAAAGCTTTCAGATATCTTGATTCTGATCCTTTAACAATTGCCGCAAATGACCACCGTCCTGCTTATGCAAGTGATGGAGATTATTTCAGCAAACCTTCTGCAGATGATATGGTAGAAAAGATCTATGCGATGTTTAATGAAACCAATCCTCAAAAATATCCGGCGATATTCTAAGGACAAAAAAATATACAAAAAAGCTTCCGGGTAACCCGGAAGCTTTTTTTTGCATTATTGATTTCATTTAATTTTAATTCAGAAATTTATTATACAAAAAATCCCCGGAAAATTTGGGGATTTTGGCTGTAGAATCAATTAATCTTCAGGACAACTGCTTGATCCTGCATTACATGTCCAGTAACCCGGAAATCCGTTTTTGGGACGATGATAACAAGCTATTCCTTCTGCGCAGTCCGGTGGATTTCCACCACTAATTCTTTTTAATTCAGATTTGGATAATTTTTTTGAATTTTTCATATTGCTTTAATTTGTTGATTAGATTACAAATATAACAGTTTTGGTTTCACTCTTATTGGATTTATGACTAATCAAATAATTCTTATACATAAAATAAAACAGCTTCTGGTTTACAGAAGCTGTTTTTTAACCGAGTAAATATTTAAAATTGTCATCAAATGACAAAGTGATTTTGTTAATTATAAACCGATGTTTTTGGTAGGTTTTAATTGTCTTAAAATATTTTTTGGAATGGCATTCTTATGTACAAGAATAGCAGTTGACTTATATTCAACGTATGGTCTTGTTACATAGATATATCCTTCAAAATCATTGGTAACACCCCATGAGTTCTTTACCATATAATATTCTTTTCCGCTTTGATCTTTTGCTAAACCTACGATATGCATACCATGGTCATCCGTGGTTGAAAGGTTGTTAAGAGCTTTCTGACGCATATCTTCTGTGATCGCTTTGTCTTTTTTAGGCTCTGTAAACAATTCTTTTTTTACTTCAGGAGTGATCTGGTCAAGATCTACATCCGGAACATAGGCCACTCCGTTTTTATATGAAAAATAAGGTTCAGATACATCTGTTGCCCAACCTACAGAATATCCTTTTGAAATTGCATTGTCAACAATTGCAGTCATATCTGTCATCGGAATATTCCAGTCAGAATCATGGCTCCAGTTATCAGGAATCGGGTTTACAAATTTCTGGAAATAAGGATAATCTTTGTAAGAAGATAATTCTACATAATCTTCAGGATTGATTCCTACGACCTCCTTAGCAAATGTTTTCGGAGTGTAGGATTTCCCCTCATATGTAAAGTTAGTCGGAACTTTTCCAAGGTACTCATCCAGAATAACATCCACAGAAGACATCCAGTTGTCGGAAAGTTTTCCTTTAGATGAAGCCTGAACCAAACTATCTAATACAGTCTTTAATTTACCCTGCATTTCCTTGAAGTTGTTGGTGGTTTGTCCGGCTTTCAATCCTGTATACACTTCCTGAGGAACTGCACCGTACTTTTTGTACATATTGATTACATCGTGCAATTCACCTCCGTCTCCCCAACTGATAGCTCCGTTATTTAAAACATATAATTTTGCTTTGTCATGGTAAGAGTTTCTTGCGGTAAAGATTTCTGCCAGGTCTACAGGTTTTTTACCCATACGCTGCATTTCAGACTCAAGAAAAGAGTTCCCCGAGTAGCTCCAGCACGTTCCTGAAGATCCCTGGTTTTTTACTGAAGTAGCACCAACATCTTTAAGAGTCGTAAATTTAAAGTTAGCATTTTGGGATTGATTGTTTTTCAACTTGTTGATCAAGTCATCCTGTGCGAACATCATACTTCCTGCAGACAAAACAAAAAGTAATGAGGCAATTTTGTTATATTTCATTACTAAAAAGATTATTATTGAATAGTCGTTGTAATACAAGATTTGTTACAAAGGAAAAGGTTAAATTTTAAATTGGAGTTATTTGGGTGAAAAAGCAGGAATTCTATGTTACCATAATATAAAAACTTTAAATTTAATTTTCAAAAATTATTGAAAGTTCGAAAATTATTATTACATTTGTAATAGAAATTCAAAAAGAGATCAATATGCAACTTTCAGAGGCGAAGGAAAAATATATTCAGACGTGGGGAACATTTGCTACCAATTGGGGGATTAACCGGACAATGGCACAGGTTCATGCATTGCTTTTGGCAAGTGGAAAGCCATTATCAACAGATGAGGTAATGGAGCAGCTTGAAATTTCAAGAGGAAATGCCAATATGAATTTACGGGCTCTGATGGACTGGGGAATTGTAAAAAAGGAATTTGTAAAAGGAGACCGGAAAGAGTATTTCATTGCTGAAAAAGATGTGTGGTTTCTGTTTAAGCAAATCACAAAAGAAAGAAGAAAAAGGGAAATCGAACCGGTAATTTCTTTTTTAGAAGAATTAAAGAATATTGAAGACCGTGATTCTGATGAAGCCAAAGAGTTTATTAAGTTGATGGAAGATTTTAGTTCGGTTACGGGGAAGATTAATAATATTATGGATCTCGCGATCAAAAGTGATGATCATTGGCTGGTAGGAAAGATCACGAATCTATTAAAATAAGGCTAAAAAGGACAGTGTTCCTTTTTTATTTCAAATAAACTTTCAAAAATTATTGAAAATATAATAATTATGAAAAATTTAATCATTCATTTGTTTTTGATTTTGTACTTCTCGAAAAGAAAATCATTTTAAAATTAAGGATATGAAAACTCTAAAGAACCAGACCCTCATCTACGACAATGAATGTCCTATGTGTAATATTTACTCTAAAGGTTTTATACAATGTGGAATGCTTGATGAAAATGGGAGAGAGGCTTTTAGTGAATTGAGTGTTAAGAGCAGATCGGTTATTGATTATAAGCGGGCAAAAAATGAAATTGCGTTGATTGATCATAGCACAAATGAAGTGATATACGGTCTGGACAGCCTGCTTGCTATTATTGGAAACTCATTTCCGGTATTGGAGAAGATAGCGAGAATACAACCTTTTTACTGGTTTTTCAGAAAATTATATTCTTTTGTGTCATATAACAGAAAACAGATTATTCCATCATCTAAACCTTATACAGAAGAGTCATGTGTTCCCGATTTTAACATGAAGTACAGGATCGGATACATCCTGTTTGTGGTGATTTTTTCCTCCTGTATTTTAAGTGTATTTGTTACAAAAACGGGATTAGGTTTTAGCCGGAATTTTTTAAGGGAATTGGCCATTTGTTTAGGGCAGATCGCTTGGCAAACTGTTTTTTTAAAGGCCTACCTGAAAGATAAAATATGGGATTATATCGGAAATATGATGACTGTTTCCCTGATCGGGACCCTGCTTTTATTGCCTGCTCTCTTTACAGAATTCAATTCTCTATTTTATATTTTTTACTTTGGAATTGTGGTTTTCATGATGCTTCTAGAGCACATAAGACGTTGCAAAATATTGGAATTGAATTTTATTCCGTCCATAAGTTGGATTATTTACAGAACTATTGTCTTGATCACTTTATTGTATTACTATGTCTAGAATTTATTTAAAAACAATCATTAAGGCAGACATCTGTAAAGTTTTTGATCTATCAAGGGATATTGATCTGCATCAGCAATCAACATCCGGTACAGAGGAGAAAGCTATTGCCGGACGTATGCACGGACTTATTGAACTGAATGAAACGGTAACATGGCGTGCAAAGCATCTGGGAATATATCAGACGCACACTTCAAAAATAATCAGTATGGAAAAGCCTCTGGAGTTTACTGATGTTATGCTGAAAGGAACTTTTAAATCATTAAAGCATCAGCACCTTTTCAAACAGGAAGGAAATTACACGATCATGACCGATATTTTCGAATTTGAATCTCCTTTGGGAATGATCGGTATGCTGTTTAATTATTTTTTTCTTAAAAATTACCTCAAAGATTTTTTAGTAAAAAGAAATGAAATCATCAAAAAAATGCAGAATTATGAACTTTTTAAAGGCTGAATGGCGCAAACTGGCGATCATCAATTATGAAATAGATCCTGAAATACTGATAAAATATCTTCCTGAAGGTACAGAACTTGATTTCTATAAAGGGAAATGCTATATAAGTCTTGTCGGATTTATGTTTTTAAATACCAGATTACTCGGTTTACGCATCCCTTTTCACCGCAACTTTGAGGAAGTTAACCTTAGGTTTTATGTGAAAAAAAGAGAAAATAATGCATGGAAAAGAGGAGTGGTCTTTATTAAAGAGATTGTTCCGAAACCGGCCTTAAGCTTTATTGCAAATGCTATCTATAATGAAAATTATAAAACGCTGCCGATGAAAAACGCAATAGCAAAAAAGGAACACGAAATGTTGGTTACATATTCATGGAAAGATAAAACATGGCATTCTATGGAAATTACTGCAGATCTTCAGGCACTTCCTATGGAATCTGATTCTGAATTTGAGTTCATTACCGAACACTATTACGGATTTACAAAAAATGATAACAAGACTTCCGAGTATGAAGTTTGCCACCCTCAATGGAAATATTATCTGGTAAAAGATCATCAGTTGAAGATAGATTTTGAAAGAATCTACGGAAAAGATTTTAAATTTTTGAACATTCAGGATCCTCTGTCTGTAATGCTTGCAGAAGGTTCCGAGATTAAAGTAAAAATAAAAAAATATATTATCTGAAACGGAGTTCAGAATAATTAACCCTCTAAAACCCTAAATTTATGAAAATCATTATTGCAGGCGGTACAGGATTTCTTGGTGAAAACCTGAAAGAGTATTTCCGTGCGAAAGGAAATCAGGTCTATATTTTAACCAGAAATCCTAAAAATGAACACGAAATGTATTGGGATGCAACCCATATCGGCGAGTGGTCACATAAGCTTGAGAGCTGTGATGTCCTGATCAATCTTACGGGGAAATCTGTTGACTGCAGGTATAATGATAAAAACAAAAAAGAAATTTATTCCTCAAGAATTGAAAGTACAAGAGTTCTTCAAAAAGCGGTAGACCAATGCACTGACAAACCGAAAATATGGCTGAATGCAAGTTCGGCAACCATTTATGTGCACTCTGAAAAGAATCTGAATACAGAAGAAAACGGAGTTATAGGAGATGATTTTTCGATGAATATCTGTAAAAGCTGGGAAAAGGAATTCTTTGCCGTGCATCATGATGAGATAAGGAAAGTGGCGTTACGTACTTCTATAGTAATGGGGAAAAACGGAGGAGCTTTCCCAAAACTTTGCCAGGTTACAAAACTAGGGTTAGGAGGAAGACAGGGAAGAGGGAATCAGCATGTTAGCTGGATTCATATTGAAGATTTTTGTCGTGCCATTGAATGGATCATACATCATGAATACATTTCAGGTTGTGTTAATGTGACCGCTCCTCAGCCTTTAACTAATGAAGAATTAATGAAAAAACTACGGAAACGTTTACGAATTCCGTTTGGAATTAATTCCCCTGTGTGGCAACTGGAACTGGCGTCTGTATTTCTCAATACAGAAACAGAATTATTACTTAAAAGCAGAAATGTATATCCGGAAATACTGATGAAAAATGGCTTTCAATTCCTCTATCCTGATATTGATTCTGCTTTACAGAAACTTATCTAGGTTTGAAACCCCATAAAGGATTAGTCTTAGTAAGCTAAAAACAGAAATTTCATCCGCGGGGAGAAAATATTTTTAAAAACCCTGAATGTTTAAAAGCTCTGAAGCTACTCATCAGGAGTCATACAGGGAAGTAATTTTTGCGAGTTTACAGCAGGATGATTACATTAGCAAAAAGTATTTTTTTATGCTGATTCCACAAAAAACTAAAACCTTTTTTCTTTCATCACTTTTCATATCGGCAACCTTTCTTTCACAGGCCCATAATGTTTCAAAAGGCTATGAGAAGCCAACGGACCCTTTGGTTGTGAAAAACCTGGAAGAATGGCAGGATCTTAAATTCGGACTTTTTATGCATTGGGGAACGTACAGCCAATGGGGAATTGTAGAAAGCTGGAGTCTATGCCCGGAAGACGAATCGTGGACTCAGCGTAAGCCTGAACACGGAGAAACATATAATGAATATGTGAAGAATTATGAAAATCTTCAGACAACATTCAATCCAACTCAGTTTAATCCCCGGAAGTGGGCTGATGCAGCTAAAAAAGCGGGAATGAAATATGTAGTTTTTACAACGAAGCACCATGATGGATTTTCCATGTTTGATACGAAAGAATCTGATTACAAAATAACGTCTGCTAAAACTCCTTTTTCTAAAAATCCCAAAGCAGATGTTGTACAAGAAATTTTTACCACATTCCGTAAAGAGGGATTTAAGATCGGAGCTTATTTTTCTAAACCGGACTGGCATTCCGATGATTATTGGTGGCCTTACTTTCCTCCAAAAGACCGGAATGTAAATTATGATCCTAAAAAATATCCGGAAAGATGGGAACGCTTTAAGAAGTTTACCTGGAATCAGCTCAATGAGATTACTTCAAATTATGGTAAAATAGATATACTGTGGCTGGATGGTGGCTGGGTGCGCCCCTTTAAAACAATTGATCCTGCTGTAGAATGGCAAAAAACCATTAAGGTGGAACAGGATATCGATATGGATAAGATTGGTAATATGGCCCGGAAAAACCAGCCGGGAATCATTATCGTAGACCGTACGGTTCCCGGAAAATGGGAAAATTATGTAACTCCGGAACAGGCAGTGCCCGATCAGCCTCTTTCAATTCCCTGGGAAAGCTGTATTACCATGGGAGATTCTTTTTCTTACGTACCTAATGATCATTATAAGTCCTCCCAAAAGATCATTGAAACCCTCATTAAAATCATTTCAAGAGGAGGAAACTATCTGATGAATATTGCTCCCGGTCCTAATGGGGATTATGATGCTGTGGTATATGAAAGGCTGAAAGAAATATCCGGTTGGATGGATAAGAATGGGGCAGCTGTTTTTGCAACAAGAACCTTGGCTCCTTTTCATGAAGGGGACTTTTATTACACCACGAGCAAAGACGGAAAAACGGTGAATGTATTCCATACCGATGAAAAAACAAGTTATGCAGCTCCTTCTGACCTGAGTTTTTCAGTCCCTGAAAACTTTACCCCTAAATCCCTGAAAATTCTGGGTATTGATTCGAAGGTACAGTGGAAGCAGAAAGGAAACAGCATTGAGGTGCACCTGCCTTCAGAACGTAAACAGCTCATATATTCAACTGTAATTCAACTACAGAAATAATGAAGTTCCGTTTTCGATTTCCAGGAATCGCTTTGCTATTAAGTCTAAGCTTTGTTTCCGCTCAAAAACCACTGTATAAAGATTCAAAACAACCTGTTGAGCTAAGGGTTCAGGATCTGCTCAAAAGAATGACGCCTGAAGAAAAGTTCTGGCAGTGTTTTATGATTCCCGGAGACCTGGATCATGTTTCCAAAGATCAGTACCGGCATGGGATTTTTGGATTACAGGTGAGTGCCACCAATCAAGGAGATGGTGTAGCCGGACAAATGCTAAAATATAATGCAGATGAGGATGCAGAGAGACTGGCGAGAAAAATCAATAGTATTCAGAAATATTTTATTGAAGAATCAAGATTGGGAATTCCGATTATTCCATTTGATGAAGCTTTACACGGTTTAATGAGAGAAGGCGCTACGGCCTTTCCACAAGCCATTGCTTTATCTTCATCTTTTAATCAAGGGCTGATGAAGGAAGTCTCCATGGCGATTGCAAAAGAATCGAAACTGAGGGGAATCCGTCAGATCTTAACTCCTGTAGTTAATTTGGCCAGTGATGTGAGATGGGGCAGAACAGAGGAGACATATGGAGAAGACCCGTTTTTGACCTCCGTGATGGGAACCGGTTTTGTAAGCTCATTCGAAAATACAGGAATCATTACAACGCCTAAACATTTTCTTGCGAACGTGGGGGAGGGAGGAAGAGATTCTTATCCTATCCACTGGAGCAAAAGATATCTGGAAGAAACCCACCTTATTCCGTTTTTTAAAGCATTTACAGAGGGAAAAAGCAGATCTGTAATGACTTCTTATAATTTGTTGGATGGAAGACCTGCCACAGCAAACCACTGGTTGTTATCAGAAAAATTGAAAAAAGAATGGAATTTTAAAGGATTTGTAATCAGTGATGCAAGTGCAGTTGGTGGTGCCAATGTATTGCATTTTACGGCAAAAGATTATGAGGATGCCTCAGCTCAGGCAATTAATGCAGGTCTGGACGTAATTTTTCAGACGGATTACGAGCATTACCGATTATTTATTCCATCATTCCTGGACGGAAGAATATCTCAGGAGAGAATAGATGATGCTGTTTCGCGGGTACTGAGGGCTAAATTCGAACTCGGGTTATTTGACGATCCATACATATCCGATAAAGATATTGAGGGCTTAAAAAAGCTTAATTATGCAAGTCTTGCAGAAAAAGCTGCAATAGAGTCTTTTGTCTTGCTTCAGAACAAAAACAACACACTCCCTGTTTCCGCAAATGCAAAAAGAATCCTTTTAGTAGGTGCTGATGCGACGGAAGCCAGATTAGGCGGGTATTCAGGACCGGGAAATCATAAGGTGAGTATATTGGAAGGCATTAAGAACTTTTGCTCAAAGAAAGGGATTGAGGTAGTATATGCTAAAGGAATTGAGCGGAATGTGAAAGATGTACTGACTGTTCCTGCTGAATTTTTATCTTTTGGAAATCAAAAGGGCTTGAAAGGATTTTATTTTTCAAATAGTGAATTCAAAGGAAATCCTGCATTTGAAAGACAGGATGAACAGATTAATTTTCAATGGACTTTGTATTCTCCTGATGTGGAAAAGCTTCAGCCGGATAATTACAGTGTGCGTTGGACCGGGCAATTAAAAGCTCCGGATTCAGGCAAGTATCGGTTGGGCCTTCGTGGAAATGATGGTTTCAGATTATATCTGGACGGCAAACTGGTTGTAGATCAGTGGGAAAAGCTAAGCTATTCCACTCAAACCACAGAAATAGATTTTGTTAAAAATAAAAGTTATGATCTTCAGATCGAATTTAAAGAAAACAGGGGCGAAGCTCATATAGAACTGATATGGAATTATGGTGTAGAAGATCAGAAAAAGAATTTTAATGAAGCCTTGGAACTGGCAAAAACGGCAGATCATATTATTGTCACCGCAGGAATTCATGAAGGCGAGTTTCAGGATCGCTCATCTTTAGCCCTTCCCGGAAATCAGGAAGACTTTATTCATCAGGTGTCGAAGTTAAGTAAACCGACTACCGTGGTCTTAGTCGGAGGTTCAGCAATAAAAACAACAAAGTGGAAAGATGAGGTCGGAGCTATTTTAGATGTATGGTATCCTGGAGAGCAAGGGGGAAATGCAATCGCAAAAGTTCTTTTTGGGGACGAAAACCCATCCGGAAAACTGCCGGTTACGTTTCCACAGGAAGAAGGGCAGCTTCCGTTAACGTATAACCATCATCCTACCGGCAGGGGAAATGATTATTATGACCTGAGTGGCGAGCCATTGTATCCCTTTGGATATGGATTGAGCTATACGACTTTTGAGATTTCGGATTTACAATTGAACAAGACCCAATATCACACAAACGATACCATTATTGCGAAGGTTACTATTAAAAATACCGGAAAGGTGAGTGGAAGCGAAGTTGTCCAACTCTATGTAAGAGATAAATTGGCTTCAGTTTCCAGACCTGTTCTTGAACTAAAAGGATTTCAGAAAGTATATCTGAAACCGGGAGAATTAAAGAAGGTATCTATAGAAGTTCCCGTAAAAGATCTGAAGTTTTTGGATGAGAAAATGAACTGGATCGTAGAAAAAGGGACTTACCGTATTATGATTGGGAACTCTTCCAAAAATCTGACTTTAAAGCAGGATGTTGAAGTTCAGTAATTTAAGATTGTGGTATGATATATGTAATATTTACTCCGAACCTGAATGAAATTAATTAATTATATTTTTTTTATTAAAATCATTCATAAAAGTAAAGGTCATGAACAAGTTTTTTATAACAACAGTAGTATTAATAGGTTTATCGATGAATGTTCAGGCTCAGAGGCGCCCGGCACCTCCGCCACATCCTTCGAGAACCGAATTGATAGAAAAGAAATCGCAAGAGCTGGAAAGAAAATACAATCGGGAAAGGAAACTTATTTTGAACCATCCGCTGGCTACCAAAAAGATGAAAAGAGACCAGTTAAAGGCTTTGGATGAGAAGTACAGGATTGAAAAAAAATTACTGAAAAAACTATAATACTCCGGAATTTATATACGACTCAAAAGAGCAGGAAATACCTGCTCTTTTTATTATGTTATTTTAAAACTCAGTATATCGGATCGTTATTAATTAAACCAATCGGCACGGAACTTCCAAATCTTTTGTAAGATAGTAACTAGTGCACGCATTTCTATTGCCTGTTTCTTATAACCTGTAATCACCAATTAGCTAAGACTATGAAAGTACCGGTGATTATTTAAAAGCTGAAATAACAGGGATTTTTTAGGATTATTAAAATTGAAATTGTTTCGGGAGAAGATTTTGTATTGTGAAATTTTTGGTATAATATAATATTTGTTATGAATATTTTGTTGTGTTATGTTTTTAATTAATTATAATCAAATGAAATTTTCTATATGATTCATTATTGGATGAATTTGCATAAACGTGAATCATCCCATATTTTTTCCTTAAATTCGCATAAAAATTTTAAGCTAATGAATTACGATATTATTGTCATCGGAAGTGGTCCTGGTGGATATGTTACAGCGATTAGAGCGGCACAGTTGGGTTTCAAAACTGCAATTATCGAAAAAGAGAATTTAGGTGGAATTTGCCTTAACTGGGGATGTATACCAACTAAAGCTTTATTGAAATCTGCTCAGGTTTTTCATTATATTAATCATGCTGAAGATTATGGTTTAAATAAAGTAGAGCCAAGTTTTGAATTTTCAAACGTAATTCAAAGAAGCCGTGGTGTTGCCAACAAAATGAGCAAAGGAATCGAGTTCTTAATGAAAAAAAATAAGATCGATGTTATCCTTGGTACGGCTAAAGTTTTAAAAGATAAAAAAGTATCTGTTACAGATAAAGACGGTAAAGTGACTGAATATGCAGGAAGTCATATTATCATTGCAACAGGTGCACGTTCAAGAGAATTACCAAATTTACCACAGGATGGTAAAAAAGTAATCGGATACAGACAGGCATTATCTCTTCCTGAGCAGCCAAAATCTATGATTGTTGTAGGTTCAGGTGCAATCGGAGTAGAGTTTGCCGATTTCTATAACACGATGGGAACAAAAGTGACTATTGTTGAGTTTATGCCGAACATTGTTCCTGTAGAAGATGAAGAGATCTCTAAACATCTTGAGAAATCTTTGAAAAAATCAGGAATCGAGATTATGACCAATGCTTCTGTAGAAAGCGTGGATACCAACGGGGAAGGTGTAAAAGCAAATGTAAAAACTGCTAATGGAAACATTACCCTGGAAGCTGATATTTTACTTTCAGCGGTTGGTATTGCTGCCAATATCGAAAATATAGGATTGGAAGAAGTAGGAATCCAGACAGATAAAGGAAGAGTTTTGGTTAATGAGTGGTACGAAACTTCAGTTCCCGGATACTATGCCATCGGTGACCTTATCCCGACTCAGGCCTTAGCACACGTAGCTTCTGCAGAAGGAATTACATGTGTTGAAAAGATCAAAGGATTGCACGTAGAGAAAATTGATTATGGCAATATTCCTGGATGTACTTACTGTCACCCTGAAGTTGCTTCTGTAGGTCTTACAGAAAAGCAGGCTAAGGAAAAAGGATATGAAATCAAAGTAGGTAAATTCCCTCTTTCTGCAAGTGGTAAAGCAACTGCAAACGGAAATACAGATGGTTTCATCAAAGTTATTTTCGATGCTAAATATGGAGAGTGGTTAGGATGTCATATGATCGGTGACGGAGTAACTGATATGGTTGCCGAAGCTGTTGTTGCAAGAAAATTAGAGACAACAGGGCACGAGATCATTAAATCTATCCACCCGCACCCAACTGTTTCTGAAGCAATCATGGAAGCAGCTGCGGCAGCTTATGGAGAAGTGATCCACATTTAATCTATAATACAGAAATATTTAAAAGCCCAGATTATTCTGGGCTTTTTCAATATAGTTTATGCAGGAATATTTATTAAAATAATTTTAAAATTAGAATATTTCAAAAAAATAATCAGATTTTCTCGCCCTGTTTTCTTAATTTTATTCTATGAATCTTGAGAAAGTAGGGCTTGTTTTATCAGGTGGCGGTACCAAGGGTATTGCACATGCCGGAGTTTTAAAATTCCTGATTGAGAAGAATATTGATATTGATGTATTGTCTTGTTGCAGTGCAGGTTCTATCGTAGGATGCCTGTATGCAGTCGGTAAAACACCTGAAGAAATTCTGGAATTCTTCAATTCGGTTTATTTTTTCAACTGGAAGCATTTTACATTCAACCAGCCCGGGCTGGTATCCTCCATTATTTTTACCAACTATTTAAGACCCATTTTTCAGGATATGAAGCTGAAAGATCTGGATAAAGAGGTTAAGATCGTAGCTACGGAACTGGTGTCCGGGACGCAGAAAATTTTTGATGAAAATTTTAAAGTTACAGATGCAATTATTGCCTCATGTTCTATTCCCGGGATTACAACGCCTTATATCATCGGCGAAGAGATGTATTGTGATGGAGGAGTATTAAATAACTTTCCTGCAGATATCATCAGGGAGGAATGTGATAAGCTGATCGGGGTTTTTGTATCTCCGCCCCATGAAATCGATATTAAAGATTTAAAATCCATTAAAGCTATTGTTTCACGCTCTTATGACCTTCTTTCGTACAGAATAGAAAAAGGAAAGTTCGATTATTGTGATTGGTTCATTACCTCACAGGATCTTTCCAATTACGGAACTTTTGAAAGGAAAAAGGATCGTCTTGAAGAGATTTTCAATATAGGCTATAATTCGGCAAAAGAAAGTTTTGCAGAGAGTAATTTTTATACCCAGATCAAACAATTAGGTACATAAAATAAAAACTCCCGCATCCAATGCGGGAGTTTTTATTTTACTTTTTTACCACGATTCCATCCTGTTGTACCACAGTATTACCACTTTCATCACTTACAACGAGCGTATAGGGTGCTTTCGTTGCTGAATCGGTGAGGTAATTTCTCCAGACCTGGTAATGAAATCCTTTATTTACGAAATCATAATAATAATTACCTCCGGAACCATCTGGAACAAGCTCTCCGTCACTGATGATCATATTAGGTTTTGAGGTAAGTTTTGAATTGGCTCCCCATGCCTGATAAAGGTATTTTCCGTTAGGTTGAAGATCGATCCGTATTTTAAATTTCTTTGTTTTAATAATAACGGTTTTGGGAACCTGCTGGATATATTCTGAACTGTTTTCAGTTTTTATAACCGGATTTTCATTAGCAGCGTATGCATAAGCTGGAGAAGCTAATGCTATAATAAATGTGCCCATTAAGATTGTTCTGATCATGGCAATAGGTTTTAAAATTAGATTACCTGAATCTAATCAAATATAAAGCCATTAAACAATCAATACAATTTAAATCTTAGCTGGTATGGCTTGCAAAAGCTTCTTCCAGGCTGCCTAATTTTCCTTTGAATTCTTCAATCGGACAATCCTGAAGGATATTTCCTTTATGGATAAGAATTACCCGTGAGCATAATGCTTCAACCTCCTGCATAATGTGGGTTGACAGCAGAACGGTTTTTTCTTTACCGATCTCTTTTACTACATTTCTTATTTCAATAATCTGATTAGGATCCAGACCGTTGGTAGGTTCGTCAAGAATGAGAAGATCAGGCTGATGTAGAATAGCCTGTGCCAAACCAACCCTCTGCTTATATCCCTTGGAAAGCTGACTGATTTTTTTCGATTTTTCAGGAGTGATCCCTACAAGCTCTATCACTTCATTAATTCGTGTTTCAGGGATTTTATGAATATTAGCCACAAATTGCAAATATTCTTTAACATACATTTCCAGATACAGAGGATTATTTTCAGGAAGAAAACCAATATTCTTCTTAGCTTCTATCTCATATTCCGAAATTTCTTTATCATTAAAGATGATTTGCCCTTCATCTATTTTTAAAGCTCCGACAATGGATTTCATTAAAGTAGATTTTCCTGCGCCGTTAGGTCCCAGAAGGCCAATGATTTCATTTTTATCAATGGAGATGTTAATCAGGTTAAGGGCGGTTTGGTCACCAAATTTTTTGGTTAAATTGATTATTTGAAGCGACATAGGGTGTAATGATCTTTTTGCAAAAATAAAATAAAAAAACTCATTCTTAGGAATGAGCTCTGCTATATTGTAAAAATAATTATTATTTTTTCGTTTTCTTATTTTTATTGCCGGAATTATAAGATGATGCTGAAGTGTCCGGCTTATTGGAATGAACATTGTTCATCATGGCAGTCCTCTCATACAGAGATGATTTCCCATTTGTTTTTCCGAAGATTTTATCGACCTGCTTCTTATTTAAGAATTGAGATTTTCCAACATATTTTCGGTTTTTATTAATGAACTGGATAAACTGAACGGTTGGCTGGCCATAGTTTTTCTCGTAATGGAGTTCAATGATATCGTTTGGAAGCTCCAAAGCGATGTTTCCTTCTGGAAGGGAAATAAACCCGTCCGTAATCAGTTTATATAGATCAGAGACATCTCCGTTCAGGTTTTGAAAAGAAAAAGATCTGAAAGTATTGAGGTTGCTGGTATTAAGATCCTGGTAATTGATAGTGAATTTATCCTCCTTTTTATATAAGCCAACAGAGTTATCTTTACCAATTTCCACTAGAGTCTCATTTTTTAACACTTTAATTTGTGCAAAAATTGAAATACCGAACAGACAAGTAAATAGTAAAATTATTTTCCTCATTGGATTGATTTTTAACATTTTATAATATGGCGTCCTTGCAATTCCGGGATCAGATAGCATTAAAAACTTCGTCCCTAAAGCAAAAGTAACATTTTTTTTTGATATTTATTTTTGAAATATGCGCTATGTTATGCGCAACATCTAACTCTAACGCAAAAGAGTTTATTCCGAATCACGCTGAATTACCCGGCTGTTCACGAAAATGTAAAAGAGTAATATGATTTTGGATAACAGAAAGTTGCGGGGAACAGATCACCCGGAATAGATATCCGGTAAGAAATGGGTAAAATAAATTTTTCATGTGTTTTAATTGTGTTACTAAGACAAATCTATGATATTAAATTTAATTAATTCAATTTATCCCAAAAGTTTGGAAAATTTTTGAACAGTGACCCTACAATGGCAGGTCTTTATGTTTTGAATAGATGAGTCTGATAAGCACGGAATTTACTATTCAATTATTCTGAAGTGTTTGCTGGAACAGGTTTATACAGGTATTTCCTTAGTTTATTAACGGGTAAATAGACGGAAAGTACAGACAGTATTCCTGCAAGTGCTCCTACGAGTATGGCCATTGCCATAGCATCGAGCTTGTAGTTTGTTGAAAATTTGTACTGAGCAAATACCAGAAGAGAAAGTACAAGAAGCCCACTGATAACACCATGTAATATACTGAATTTCGTCATGAACTTTTTTGTATTCAGCTTGTTATCTACCATGAATTCTATTGTTCCCTCTTCTGCAGCGGCAGTGACTCTTTTGGTGATATCGATCGTGAGGATAACCGGCAGGAAAATGGCCATTGGCAAGGTTAGCCGGGCCAGATTCTGGGTACCTGAGAAGAAATGAGTATAACCCAGCTCGTGAAAGCTTGCATAGGCAATAATAAAATTAAGAAATGCATTCGGAAGAACATAGTAGATCGTCCGCGTTAATAAAAAGCGTTTGAGAGTGGTTTTCTTTTTTATAGTAGGGGATTTATCCGTTTTCATGTTTAGTTCTGTAAAGATACAGTAAGTAGTTCAAGGGCTTTATCTTTAATTTCTGTGGCTTTCTGTCTGGATAGGAAATCTTCATTCGACATAAGCGTAAAATCCATTTCCTGCTTGTAGGTAGTGGTAACCAGGGTGTTCGAATTGAGCCAAGGAAAAGCAACGGTGGGACTCATAATCGTTTCGAGCTCAAAACGCTGATATTGATCCGGAATATTAATTTTTCCCATGTTGGATAGGGTAATATCATGTCCGCCATGGGTTGATTTAAGCATGCTGATCATGCGTTCGACAAGCGGGTGCATCTGTTCACCCATCCAAAGAAGTTCCCGTGCTTCTATTTTTTCTAATTTCTCAAGAAGGTCTTTTTTGATGTGTCCTGCCTGGTCAAATATCCCATGATTTCCTTTTTTCAATGATAGTTCTATGGTAGGAGCAAAAGCAAATACATGATCCTGCTTTATTTCCGGAATAAAATGGCGCACGTCCACGGGGCTGATCACTTTTCTTTTAGCCTCAGCTCCCCGGATTTCCTGAAATGCCTGCATGAATGAAGCACACAACAGCGAGTGTACAGAAACACCATGCGCTTTACACTTGCTGGTGATCTGGTTCGTTATTTCCGGGTTCAGTTTCCAATGGATCACATAGTTTTTTCCAAGATTTCTTTTTTTACTTTTCTTTTGCATCAGAAAGAAGAGCCTGGCCATAAGCAGGTATAGCCTTGCTTTGCGTACTTTCTTTTTGGTATTAAAACCGGAAGGCAGGAAGTCATCAACTGAGCTGAATGCCTGGTATGTATCCAGTTCCATAGTTGGATCATCCAGCAGGCAGAGAAGCTCCCGCATCAGAGTTACCTGGGAAGTTCCATCACAAATGCAGTGGGGAAGTACCCAGAGAATTTCGGAAACCTCATTTCCTTTAATCCATACCAGTTGAGCCAAAGGTTTCCGATGATCTTCAAACATGCGGAACCATTCTTTTTCAGACTCACGCAACCAATCTTCATCGGATTCCCGGTCTATGATCCGAAGGGGAATGGCTTCCATCTCTCTTTCTTCTATAAAAAAGGGATATTGCTCAGTATCGGTATCGATCCTGGATCTGAGCAAAGAATGTTTTTTCTGGATTTTTTCTAAAGCTGTTTTAAAATCTGCTTCATGAAGTGTTCCTTTGATCTTTGCTGTAAATACGCAATTGAGGGGTGTTCCGGAATCAACATACATGATTCTCTCCACCATCATTAGTTTTCTCTTGATCATGATACTGCTGAATATTCAAGTTTTAATTTTATAGTATCAAGGATGTCCTTACGAATGGCCTGTGCATCTGAGTAAGGTAGATATCCTTCACTACCGATAAAGCAAAAATCCATTTCTCCCTGAAAGGTTGAAACTACAAATCCGGTAGTCTGGCCCAGAGGGCCCAAAGCTGAAGGGCTGAAAACGGTATCTACGGTAAAGTTCCTGTATTCATGGGGCACCTGAATAAGGCCAAGATTAGAAAGCATACAGTCATTGGTTGCTTTTCCATTTCTCAGGATTCTCGTGAAATTATCCAGGGCATAATGCCATGATTCAATGATCATCATCTTGGTATATGGATCCAGTTTTGAGGTCTTACGCTTCACGTGCTTCTGCATCTTCCGTACATTATCCAGAAAATTCAATTTTTCATTAATCGAAACTTCAACCATCAGCCCGAAGGCAAAAATATGATCATGTTTGATTTGTGTTGTTAGACGTCTGATATCCACAGGGCAGCAAATTTTATTCAATGCAGCTTTCCCCCTTATTTTTTTAAATGCCTGAAGAACAATTGCACAAAGAAAAGTATTCACGGTAAAACCATTGGATTTACAATAGGAAATTACTTGTTGAGTCATTTCCTTGTCAAACTTCCAATGGATCATATAATCGTTTTGCCTCTCTATTGGTTTTTTGTTTACAGGAGCATATTTAATGATGGTAGATGCCACTCTGCCGAGTACTTTTGCTTTAAGCTTATGCCTTCGGCTGTTTAAGATGTTTGCAGGAACAATATCCTGGATTCCGAGGATAGGATTCTCTACACCAATATCGGCGGAAGGGTTGTCCAATACCTGTAAAAACTCATACAATAATGTCATTGCGGAACCTCCATCGCATAAACAATGGTGAAATGAGAAAAACATGTCTGAAACTTCTTCTCCTTTGATCCATACAAACCTTATCAGGGGGAACTTTTCATGATCGAAAGGCATATACCATTCTTTCATGGATTCTTTCTGCCAGTCGTCTTCTCCCTGCCGGATCACAATTCTTATAGGAATGGGTACAACTTTCTGGGGCACTTCAAACCATGGAAGGTTTTCTTCGTCATGGGTTACATGTGCTTTTAACCAGGGATGTTTATTTTGAAGCAAAGCCAGAGCCCGCTGAATTTCTTCCAATTTGAACGTACCCCTTAATCTGAACGGGATAATGCCATTAAAAGCCTCTGTTCCATCTCCTAATATCATTCGTTCTCCAAATAGTAGTTTTCTTTTCATAGGTTATATCAAATTAATGTTTTTCTTGTTTTTTATGCAAAAAGCTTTCTGATCATTCCAACCTACATTCTTGCTGTCTGCTGCAAAGAGATCCAAAATGGATCTCTTTAGTTTTATATCATTCCGTTTACTTCATCTGCTTCCCGAATAATACCGGACAAGAAGTAACTTTATCAATCTTTTAGTTCATATCACTGATTTTTATCTGATCATAATACTTCGGCATATTCCAGTTTAAGTTGAATGGACTCAATCATCTCATCACGTATGGCTAAAGCTTCAGTGTATGGTAAATATCCCTCACTACCCATAAAAGAAAAATCCATTTCTCCCCTGTAGGTAGATGTTACCATGGTTGTTGTATTACCCAGAGGACCGATTACAGAAGGACTGAATATGGTTTCAACGGAAAATTCTTTATAGTTCTCAGGAATCTGGATCCTTCCCAGATTGGAGAACATACAATCATTGGTAGACCTTCCTTGTTTCAGAAGCCTGGTGAAGTTTTTCAGGGCATCGTGTCCGGACTCCATTACCATCATTACCATGTACGGGTTAAGCTTGGATGTTTTACGTTCCACATCTTCCTGCATAAGCGTCAGATTGTCTTCAAAGCTCACTTTTTCATTGGATGACAGGGTAATCATCAGCCCGAAAGCAAAGATATGATCCTCTTTTATCTGTGAGGCAAAACGTCTGATATCTACAGGACAGGAAACTTTATTGAAAGCCGCCGGACCTTTTACTTTCTTAAAAGCCTTAAGTAATGAAGCGCTCAAAAAAGTATTCACGGTAACCTTCATGGCTTTACAGTAAGAGATCAGTTGGCTGCTTGTCTTACGATCAAATTTCCAGTGGATAAAGTAGTCATTTTTCCGGTCAATGGCTTTTTTGTTCACGGGCATGTATTTTATCGCTGTGGCAGCGACTCTCCCGATAAATTTTGCTTTCAGACGCTGTCTCCGGTTCAATAAAATAGCTGATGGAACCACATCCTCAATTCCCAATATCGGATTCTCTGTTCCAATATCTGTCAATGGATTATCCAATACCTTTAGAAATTCATCTAAAAATGCCATTGCAGAACCACCGTCAGACAGACAATGATGGAAAACAAAAAGCATATCTGATACTCCTTCTCCCTTGATCCATACAAACCGGATAAGAGGAAATTGGTCATACTTAAAAACGGTTTGCCATTCCTTTATGGATTCTTCCTGCCAATCGTTTTCCCCTTTTCTGACCACAGTTCTTACAGGAATAGGAACAATAGGATCCGGTACTTCAAACCACGGTACTTTCTTTTCATCATGTATGATGAGTGCTCTCAGCCAAGGGTGCTTGGCCTGGATCTGATATAAGGCATGCCGCACGTCTTCTTCCCTGAAATCTCCTTTTAACCGGAAGGGAATAATTGCATTGAAGGGTTCCGTTCCATCCCCCAGCAACATGCGCTCACCAAATAACAATCTTCTTTTCATGATTTAAACAGAAACTAATGTTGATTGTTCTTGTTGTACAAAATTCTCCAGTAGCTCTACAGCCTTATCATTACCTCCGGCAGTAAGGAATGTTGTCTGAACTTCTTTTGCTGCATTGCGGTAAGCAGGATCTTCCAGCAATTCAAAAACCGTTTCACGGAGTGAATCTATGCGTAATCTTTTATAACGGATACTCTTGCCACAACCAGCCTGTTCGATGAGCTTTGCGATGTGGAAATGATCGTAGGCAATCGGTGTGATCAGCATTGGTAATCCGTTACGGAATGTATCATTAACTGTATTAAAACCTCCGTGGCAAATTACCATATCCATATGAGGCATTAATGCCGATTGAGGTACAAAACTGTTTACAATGAAATTAGAAGGCCATTCTTCAAAAATATCCGGTGGCGTGGCAGCAACGATAGTTACCGGCTGATCCGCGAATGCCGCAATGATCTTTTCGAAAAAGGCTTTTCTGATGTCTACAAGGAGTGTTCCTAATGATACAAATATTTTGGGTGTAGTAGCCGCATGCAAACGATCCCAGTCAAAAGGAGCATCATTGGGACGTCCTTTCACAGGACCTACAAATTTCATATGGTCAGGTACTGTTTCAAAACCTGCGAAAGCCTGAGATGTAAATACAAGGTTTAATTTATGGGAATGGATGAAAATTCCATCATCATCAATCCCCACTTCTTTTTGTAGATCTTTGATGAGGTTTTGTTGCCATTCAAATATTTTCGGAGCACTTTTTTCTGTATCTCCCATAACATCCGGGGGTACAGGAGTAGTTGTTACACATGGAATATTGTGTTTATGAGCAAAAAGGGCACCTCCGAAAGTAATACAGTCATTAACGATAACATCAGGTTTCCAGTTTTCAGTAAGACGGCTTAATCCGGGCATCATCATTTTGGCAAAAGGAACATAAGTTTCCTCTAATGCCAGTTTCATAACTTCAGGCCCGGAACAGGCGGGTCCGTCATCCTGTCTTTTTAAAATACGTTTGATCTCATCCTGATACGGAATAAGATCTTCTTCAGGGTAGAAATACGATCCTCCTTCCGGAATATGTTCATCTCCTAGCGGGGTAATCCCGAACCATTTTACTTCGTGTCCTCTTGCGATAAGGCTTACACCGACGCTCAGAGTAGGACTGATATGTCCAAAAAAAGGAGGGATAACAAACAGGAATTTCGAACGGGATTTTATCTTTTGTGTGGCATCGGTAATAGCTTTTTCCAGTAAATTGGCAGCTGTTACCGTACCTCCGGCCTCAATAAAAGACTGACGGATGATTTCTGCTGCTTTACGATAATCAGGATTGTTAAGGATCTGCTGTACCGCCTCTTTTAAATGGTTTGATTTGAAGCGGTTAAAATTAAGACGCTCACCAGCTCCTGTACGTACTACACGTCCTGCTACATGGGACTGGTCATAGGCAATCGGAATAACAACCAACGGCAGTCCGTTTGAAAGCGTTTCGGATACCGTATTATGTCCCCCATGGCAAACGACACCATCAAGATGCGGCAAGAGATCCAATTGAGGAATCTGCTGATATACCATGAAATTTTCCGGCCAGCTGTCGAAAAGCTGAGGATCTGAAACAACTACAACCGTTAGGTCTTCATCTTTAAATGCATCAATTACTTTTTGGAAAAAAGCTTTTTTATGATCATGATCGAAAGTCGTACCGATACTTACAAGAATTTTCTTTTGAGTTCTGCTGTTAAACCTTTCCCAGTCGAACTCACAGGATATCCGGCGTTCCGTAAGAACAGGACCTGTAAACTGGTAATTGGAGGGTAGTTCCATTTCACCAAAGAAATATCTGGACGTTAAAACCATTGTTAAGAGGTCTGAGGAAGCCAAAGAATGGTCTTCCATTATTCCCAGTTCCTTTTGCAGTTCAATGATTTTATTTACTTCCCACTCATGAACCTTTGGTAATTCATCCATGATTTTGATGGCAGCGGGAGCAGTAACAGTAGTGCTGTAAGGAAGGTTTAGCTTTTTTGCAGCAATAGCAGCTGCAAATAGCTGATGATCACCGATTACAAGGTCAGGTTTATAAGAATCGAGTAAATGGACAATACCATTATAGCAATGCCTGTTCAGTGGGATAAGTACATCATCGTAAAGAAATTTGATGCTGTCTATTCCGTATACTACTTTTTTGGAAATAATATCCAGGTACTGTTCGCTATCTCTTTTTTCTTCGTCAGTTTGATCGTATTGGATAAGCAGGAGCTCTCCTCCTGCCGGAAGTTTGGTATTAAGATTTTTGTCAAGACTGATCCATGCCACTTCATGTCCTCTGTTCAATAATTCAGCCCCGATACTCAGGGTAGGGTTGACATGGCCCGTCAACGGTGGAACAACAAATACAAATTTAGCCATGATTTTGTGTTAAGGTGTTAGATTTAGATAATGATTTGGATAAAAAATGCACAATAGCCTCAGCGATCTGAGCGGGTTCCTGTATCGGGATATTATGATCTCCAGGAATGAGTTCAAGTTTTGCCTGGCCGAGTTCTTTCTCTAGCCATTCTCCCGTAGGACGACAATTGGACTGATTCCCATATAAAAGCAATGCCGGAACATTTATCTTTGTAAGATCGGTTTCAGTAAAGAAATCTTTCTCTCTGATCATATCCGCTTTGATACTGGTCTCATAAAATAGGAATTCATACATTCTGTGATTTTTTTCCATTTGCCTTTTGCCCATCTGCACTTTTGTAGTGTCTGTAAAATTGGCTACATAATGTTCCAGGAATTCCTTACTGTACTGATCGATAATCCCCCGGGTTTCTTCATCCCTGGGATCAGGAGCTTCCATAATTACAAGCTGATTTATGCGGTCTGCATATTTCAATGCTGTTTTCAAAGCAATAAGTCCCCCGAAACTATAACCTACCAAATGAACTTTTTTCAGGTCAAGGAAATCAATAAGGCCAAGAAGATCGGAAGCCATATTTTCAAGATCGTATCCATCGAGTATACGTTCACTCATTCCATGGCTTTTTAAATCATACATTACTACGTGGTAATGCTGTGCCAGGATGGGTGCTATGTTAAAATAGTAAATGGACAGATTGCTGAACATCCCATGGATAAGCACAACCGTTTCCCGGGCACCTTTATTAAGTTCCTGAATATGAATTTTCCTGTTATCAACTGTAATTATTGGCATTCGTAAATATAATTGATGATCATACGGAGATCCAGGTTGATCAGCTGGTCGAGGTCCATAGAAGACAACCACCCTGTAAAATCAATCTGATCTCCAAAATGTGCTTTTATTTTTTCTGAGAAAGAGACAATTTCTATACTGTCCATTTCAAGATCTTTAGTAAATGAACTCTCCGGAGTGATATCCATCTCTTCAACAAATTCCTCTCCTATAACTTCAGTGATAAAACCTTTCAAAAGAATGAATAATTCCTCGTGATTCATTTTTAATGTGTTGTTCATAGTGTCCATCCGATAATATAATTTTGATGTTTTATGGTTTTTATTTCAGTTTGGTTGATCCACAAATGATCATCCTTTATTAGTTGTACTTCATATGCTTTAGGATTGCCTTGCAGTCCTTTTCCCAGGAACTTTCCATAGGCTTCTTTGGCAACCCAGAATCGGGTCGTCCATTCCGCCTGATCCCTGTCCTTTAATAATTCCAGCTCTGAATCTGTGAATACCAGATCATAGAAACCGGAACTTCTTTCCTCGATCGTTTCCATATCAATTCCTACGGACTTACCATGGCGTGCAATAGCTACAGCCTCCTTTCCTTTATGGGCAAGGGATACGTGGATATCCTGTGTGAAATCGCTGATGAGGTAAGGCTTGCCCAGTTCATCTGAGCCTATTTCAAATGTAATAGGATAGCAGGCGTGATTCTTTTGTTCACGGAGTAAATTCCTTACGGCATCTTTTACGGCAACGCGGCTCACCATCCAGTTTTTCTTCTTGTTGGGTAGTAGTTTTTGGTGGTATTGTTTTTCCGTCTGGTTGAAATATCGCTTCAGGATAAAGTCCCAGGAAGCCACTCTGGTATAAGCCTGATGGAAGAAAAATACCTGGGGTGCTATTTCTTCTGAAAGACGGTTGTGAAGAGGAGACATGGAAACATTCCATAATGCTTCATCGATTTCAAGTCTTCTGTTCTGCCAGCCTGTAATGGCACACCACGCCTTTCCATCTCTTTTCAGTATAATATTGGCGGTGGCAAATTCCTCATTTAAATCGGTAAGAATACAGGTACATTCGAATAATCCGTCCTGACCTTCCATGTTTCCGAAGAATTCAATATCCCTTATTTTTACCGGAAAAGCAATCCTGTCTTTAGTAAGGGTAAGTTGCAGCCACAAGCCAAACAGCTGTCCTGCATTATCCAACAGGGAACCTTTTCCGCCATTTCCTTTAATAGTTCCTATAATACCTTTACTTCCAACGGATAAAATTTCTGTAATTCCCTGATAAGCATCTCCATGGAACATATGTTTATCATAGATTTCCTCAGGAGTACGATGGATGGGTAGCAGATCTCCGATCGAAAGATCAAAAACCGGTACGACAGGAGGTGAAGATCTTAATATGACTTCAGCATTGGCGAAATTTTCTATATCAAGATAAGCGTGGGTTGAAGAGCGCCATTCTCCATTCACTGTTTTTTCAAATGGTTTGGCTACGTTCATCCATTGGAATACGCTAATGTTCATTATTTTATGGACCTGCATTTCCGGGATCTCAGCCTGGGCTATTTCTGCTAGTAATTCAAAGATCATGGTCATGGGAATCACAGGTTCCATATCCGTTACATCAGGCCAGCCTGCAGGTTGTCTAAGCAGACTATGGTCGATGAGGTATGGATGGGTATCCAGATTCACATGCAGGGATTTTGAAAAATTCTTGCTTACAGGTGCTTTAGGTTGAGTAATTACCGGACTTTGAGTTGTCGTCTTTGGTCCGTGCTGGAATAGCGTTAAAACTTCTTCTTGCATACGGATCATATCCGCAATATTTTCCTGGAAAGCCTGCACAAGAGGATGCCCGCTTTTCGTTGCGATGGCGGAAGTTCCGTTTTGTGCTAGTACATCAAAAGATTTAGCCAGTGTTTTAGCTTCTTTAAAATTACGGATGATAGGTGATCCTAATTCCAGTTTAATACCTTTACCTGATGATTTTTTAGAAGCGTGATGTATTTCTAAAAAGTCGAGTGAAATATCTTTACCCTCCACAAATAATGCGGCAACTACACGTTGTAGCTGGGCAAGAGAAGATCGGGTAGCGACACTTGATGCTAATGTACTGAATGGTCTCCCTTTCAAGGTATCATCTATAAAGCCGATCAGTCCTCCGGTACCTATCTGGATAAAGAATCTGGCTCCTTCTTCATACAATTTCTCCGTCAGTTCCCTGAAGCGTACAGGCTGAACCAAATGTTCCGCACTTAGTTTTCTGATGGCCTCCTCGTCCGAAGGATAAGGCTCCAACGTCGTTGCAGACCATAACGGGATTTTCGTTTTCTGGAATTGTGCTTTTTCCATTCCCTGCAGGATTATATCCAGTTTATCTGCGATAAAAGGTGAATGGAATCCTGATTGGAAGGGAAGTATCTGATGAAATATCTGCTGGGCTTTTAATAAAGGGACCAGTTCTTCCAGTGCAGCATTACTGCCACAAAGGATTACCTGATTCGGGCAGTTATCATTGGAAATATAGATATTCGGAATTGTTTCAATAATGGGGGTGATGATATCAATACCTGCCCCGATCGCAATAAACTTAGAATCTTTTAGTTCAAATGTTTCAGGATTCAGAACATCGATCAGTGCTTTTACAGAATTCACTTCTGCCAGCTCAGAGGAGTAGCCGGCCAGCCATTCTCCCAAACTGTGTCCCGCATTCATATCCGGTATTATGCCTAGTTTTTTCAATGAATTATCCAGGATACTGCAGTTGTTGAATATGTTTAGTGCATCCGTAAGTAAGCCTTCGCCCTCTGTTTGTATTGGTTCTGTTAATCCGAAATAACGGCTTACGCTTTCTACTTCGCCTTTTGCCAGTCCATCCAGTCCAGGGAATACAAAAGCAACTTTTCCTCCATCATGAAGCAACGGAGTATTGGTGTACCAGATATCCTGTTTATTACGCCAAGGTTTGTCCTTGGATACAATTTTAATAAGTTTTTCTATTCTTTCAGGAGTAGGATCAAACATGGCCACCCTGTAGTTTCCTTCTCCGGTTGTACTTTCGTTATTCTGTAAAGCTGAAAGTAACTCCTGATGTGTTTTTCTGGCCAGTAGCAATACGCGGTCTTTTTTAGGCATATCGTATCCTTCAAGAACCACGTGGGCATTGATTCCTCCAAACCCAAATGCATTAACAGCTGCTACTTTCGGTAAGCCGGTTTTGGACCAGCTTGTAGGTTCCTGTACCGGTGCGAATCTGGTTTGCTGCATATCGGCAATAGGATTTTCGCAATATAATGTTGGGGGAAGGATATCATGATGCAGGGCCATACACGTTTTTATTAAACCTGCAATACCGGCTGCCGGCATGGCATGTCCGATATTGGATTTAACGGATCCAATACCTGCCGTAAGAGCAGATTCTTCTTTTCCAAAAAACTGAGCGAGCGTCTGAAGTTCTGTTTTATCTCCAAGCGGTGTCCCAGTGCCATGGGCTTCAAGATAACCGATTTTCTTTTCATCAAGGTCTGCATTGATCCATGCCTGTTGCAGTGCCTTCAGCTGGCCTTTTGCAGATGGGCTCATAACACTCGTGCCACTGCCGTCACTGCTTACACCAACTCCTTTGATCACGGAATAGATCTTATCCTGATCCCTGATGGCATCTTCCAGACGTTTCAGGACAACAAATCCGCAGCCTTCTCCAATCAATAATCCATCGGCATCCATGCTGAAAGGTTTGATCTGCTGTTGGCGTGACATGGCGCCCAATTGGGCGAAAATACTCCAAAAAGCTGCATTTTGTCCGGTGTGTACGCCTCCGGCAATAACCATATCACAACGGCCCCTGTTAAGCTCCTGAACAGCGTGGTCTACTGCGATCAGAGAACTGGCACAAGCGGCATCTACTGTGAACGCGGCTCCTCCCAGATTGAACCGGTTGGCCACTAAAGAAGCAACAAGGTTAGGGATCAGTCCCATTGCAGTATCTGCAGCAAAGCGTCCTTTTCTTTCCTGGAAAGCATGTTTTACTTTTTCAATTTCTGCAGGAGATATTTGTGGGAGCAGCTCCTGAAGCAATGAAGATATTTGTTCCCCGGTTCTTACGATTTCGATAGCACGGGTAGCTCCCGGGCCTGTATAATTTCCTTTACCAATGATGATTCCTGTTTTTTCGAGCGAAACCTGTTTTTTGAATACACCGGCATCGTCTAATGCTTTTTGCACCAGATCAAGGGTTAGCAAATGATCAGGTTCGGTGCCTTCTACAGCTAACGGTAAAATACCATAGGCGGTGGGGTCAAATTCGTAATCGGGAATGAATCCGCCACGCTGACAATAAAAACGGTCAACCGAACCTGGTGTATCGCTGAAATGGATCGGATCAATACGATCCGCAGGTGCAGTTTGGGTAGAATCTACCTTATTAATGATATTTTGCCAAAAGGTGTTGGCATCCTGTGCTCCGGGGAAGACACAGGATAGGCCAATTACAGCAATATCTGTTTTTTTCATAGTTATCTGATACAGCGATTTACCAATTATTTCCTGACATGATCAGCACCTGGCTTTCCGTTCCGTACTTGATCTCATTAAGGAAGATTTCTTTTCCCTGATCCAACGGAATCAGAGAGATTCCACGACGTTCATATTCTGTTTCCAGGGTTGAGGAAACCATACCGGCACCTTTCCATGGTCCCCAGTTGATGGAGATCACTTTTCCTGTTAATTTTTTATCCAGAGCTTTGGCATAATCATCCAATACACTATTGGCTGCTGCGTAGTCCGTCTGCCCTTTATTTCCATATACGGAAGCAATGCTTGAGAAGAGAACTACAAACTGGCATTCCGGACGAAGCTGTTCTGCTAATACACGTAACGGTTTCACTTTGGTATCAAATACACGTCCGAACGAACTGGTTGTTTTCTGTTTAAATAGTTTGTCTTCCAGAAGGCCTGCACCGTGGATCACGCCATCCAGCTGCCCATATTTTTCATAAATAGTATTGATAAGATCGCATAATCCGTCTTCGTCACAAAGATCCAGGGAATGGTAAACTACCGTACTTCCAAGTTGTTCCATATCTCTGATAGTACGCAGGATCTGATTGTTCTTAAATACCCTAACCGTTTCTTTTTCTATTTCTGAAGGAGAAGTAAATTGTCCTGTTTTAATCAGGTAACTTCTGATTTCTTCTTTCGTTTTCAGGGTTTCCAATTCTTTAAAATCAGACGTTCCTTCTCGCGGATCTGCAGACCGGCCAACAAGGATATAGGTGCAAGGGTAGGCTTCGGACATGTGTTTAACAAGTTCAGCCGTGATGCCCTGTCCACCACCTAATACAAGCACTACAGATTCTTTGTTCAATTGGATGTGTGCTTCCTCCAGGCTGGTTGATAGAGGAGATGGTATAATATCTACCTTGTGACGTTGGTCATCTTTATAAATAACTTCGGATGGCTTGTCTGTCGTAAGTATTTCTTTTAAGGCAATATCTGCAATTTGATCAAGATCCTGAGGAGTACTCAGGTTGATCAGTCTGCATGAAGTTTGCTCATACTCCCTGGCAAGGCTCTTAAAGAAGCCTGGATATCCCTGATAATGGCGTAATACTTTAATATCGGTCAGTTCCTGAAGATGTGCAGGAATATCGGATATCAGGTATACCCATTTTACTTTATCGAAGTCCAGCTTCTTTATAAGGTCAACATATTCAATGATGCCGTTTTTTACTTCAGAAGAGAAGATGTCAAGAATGATAAGCCCGTCAAAATCTTTAAGGTCCGTTTCCATATCGATCACTTCACCGATGGCTCCGCATTTTTCAAGTATATTTTTAATGGCTAATGTTTCTATAATCGTAGCAGGAGTAATGGCGAAACGCTTTCCTTTTATTGTTTCTGTATTTTGTATTGCAGAAACATCACTTGGCGTAAGGTCAAATCTTAGACGTGATAACATGGCCTGTTCCTGAGCTTCTCCTGATATCTGTTCAGTAATTTTAGCTTCTGCTTCATGGCTGGCTTCACTGCTTTTTCCATTAAGCTCACTGATCCATGATGCCAATCCCCGAAGGGTTTTAATTGCTGCCAGTTTCTCCATGATGTCATCTGCCTGCTCTAAATCCTGTCCGAATCCTATTTTGGTTTTCAGATCTCCGATAATTTCCATTCTTTTGATGGAATCGATGCTTAAATCTGCTTCAAGATCCAGGTCTAGTCCCAGCATTTCTTTCGGATATCCTGTTTTTTCACTTACAATATCCAGGATTGCATTTTGAAGGTCTTCCAGGGAAAAAGAAGACTGATTTTTCGGTTCTGCAACTTCTACGGCCTCAGTTTTTGTATTCACTGCAGCAGGAGCTCCCATAAATTCCGTAAGCCAGGAAACCAGCCCGTTTAAAGTTTTGATAGAGGCAAGTTGCTCCATTACAGTGTCTTCATTAGAACTGTCCATAGATAAAGCACCCAGCTCACTTCGAAGTGTTCCTATGATCTCAACTCTTTTGATGGAATCGATACTAAGGTCCGCTTCAAGATCCATTTCCATGCCCAGCATTTCATGCGGGTATCCGGTTTTTTCACTTACAACCTGTAGTAATAAAGTTTTAACGTCTTTTGTTGGGGCTTGTTTTGTCTGAGTAACAACTGCCGGTTTTTCTGTAACGATTTGCGAAGTTGGTATAGTAACCACGTTGTTAGCCCCGTTAGCCCCGTTGGTTCCATTGGTTCCGTTTGTTACCGGTGCGTGATACACGGGAGCAGAAGTAATTTGAGGATTCTGACCCAGGAATGAAAGCATTACATCCCTTTGAGCCTGTATCATCATCTTCATACTATTTAAATATTCCTGCAGCATACGCTCGGCAGCGGGTAAATTCTCGGTTGCAGGTGCTTGATTATTAGTAAAGTTGTTCATTTGGATAGGGTTTAAAATGGGTAGTGCACCATTGGCAGGCAAATTACCTGTAGTAGGGTGTGCTGTTTGTCCGTTAACACGCCAGATGGCCGGGTTTTTCTTATAAAGATCAGGTTGGTCAATCTGAATAAATCGGGTATTGCGGCCATCGAAAAGCTTGCTGATGTCAAAGTTTCGACCCGTACCTAAATATTGGGCAAGCATGCACAGAAGATGGCTGAATTTATTACGACTGTTGTCTTCCACATACAGGGTCAACTGATCTTTACCTAAGGAAGATTGCGTTAATCCGGTAAGTACTTTTCCTGGTCCTACTTCGATGAATATTCTCGCTCCGTCTTCGTACATCGCCTGAATTTGCTCTACAAATCTCACCGGCTGTACAAGATGGTCTGTTAGCCTTTCCTTTATTTCTGAAGATTCTGTCGGATATACTGTTGCGGTAGTATTCGACCAGACAGGAATTTGCATTTCCTCAAATGGAATATCGTTGAGTACCGTTGTATACAGATCTTTGGATTTGGCAACAACAGGGCTATGGAATGCACAGGCAACCTCCAGCTTTTTAGCAGAAATTCCTTCCTGTTTAAGGATTGTCATCAGGTTATTGATTGCATTGGTACTTCCTGCAACCACGCACTGGGAAGGTGCATTATAGTTTACGGGATAGCAGCCTTCGGTTTTTTCAAGGATCGGTAATAAACGTTCTTTTGTTATGCTTACAGCTACCATGGTACCCGGATCTCCGCCTTCCACAGAGTTCAGAATAGCATGCGCCCTGCGTCTGCTAAGGTCTACAAGTTTTTCTTCTTCAAAAACACCGGCAAAACATAATGCAGGCAGTTCTCCGTAGCTGTGACCTGCCAGCATATCCGGAACAATCCCCAGAGATTGAAGGAATTTAGCCAGTGCAAAATCCACAATTCCTAAAAGAGGTTGTGCTAGGCGGGTATCTTTAATGGTTTCTTTTTGTTGCTTTAAAGTTTCCGGATCGAAAGACGTAGAAGGGAAAACTACTTTTTCAAGCTCAGGGTACTGGTCCAGAAGTTTACGCATTGCAGGGAATACGACAAACAGATCACGCGCCATATTGATACGCTGACTGCCTTGTCCAGGGAACAAAAAGGCTACCTTACCGGCTTTCTTATTAACGGTAAAAGTGTCTTTGGTTTCGATGCCGGACAGAATCAGCTCGATCTTCATCATCAGATCTTCAGCTGTGTCCGCTACAATACTCAACTGGACAGGCTTTTCAGAACCTACGCTTAAGCTGTATGCTATATCTTTCAATGAGATATCATCATTGATTTCCAGTAAAGAAGTGATTTGGCTTAGCTGGCTTTTTGCTTCTTCATAAGTATCTCCACGGAATACAAATAATTCCGATGGCCATGATTGCATGGTCACAGGCTCTTCCTGTTTCGAATGATTGGCAATCACAGTATGGAAATTGGTTCCGCCAAATCCAAAAGCACTGATTCCCGCATAACGGTTTTTATCGCCCCACAATCCGCTTTCTGCATAGAATGCAAAAGGACTGGTTTGTGCATTATAATAAGCATTAGGCTGCTGAAGGTGAAGGGTAGGTGGTTTTACACCATGATACACTGCTAATGATGCTTTGATCAGCCCTGCTAATCCTGCCGCGCATTTGGTATGTCCGATCTGGGTTTTTACAGATCCCAGGTGAGTCTGGCCCGGTATCGCTCCAGAGCGGCTGAATAGATTGGTTAATGCATTAAGTTCGGTCTTATCTCCGACTACAGTTCCTGTACCGTGAGCTTCTATTAATCCTACAGCTGCAGGACTAATACCTGCTTGGGCATAAGCACGTTCCAGTGCTCTTACCTGGCCAATTTTTCGTGGAGCAGTAAGCCCTAAAGCCTTACCATCACTGGATCCTCCGACACCTTTGATCACCGAATAAATGCGGTCACCATCACGTAAGGCATCTTCATATCGTTTCAGGACAAGAATAGCAACCCCTTCTCCCAGGGCAATTCCGTCGGCTTCACTGTCAAAAGTTGCACATCTTCCTTTTCGGGAAAGTGCATGTGTGCTTGAAAACATAAGATAATCGTTGATCCCGTTATGCAAATCTGCTCCACCGGCCAGCACCATATCCGATTTGCCTAATACAAGCTCCTGGCATGCCAGTTCTATTGCGGCCAGAGATGATGCGCAAGCGGCATCCACCGTAAAGTTTCTTCCTCCAAGGTCCAGACGGTTGGTGATTCTTCCGGCGATTACATTGGCTAAAATACCCGGGAATGAATCTTCTGTAGTATGTGGGAATGCTTCTTTTACTTCATCATGAAGTTCCCCGAAAACCTGTTTGTAATACCCTCTGAAACTGTAGCTGTTCGCAAGGTCATTACCGCCTTCAGCTCCTATGATTACAGAGATATTTTCTCTGTTGATATGTTTCTCACCATAACCTGCATCTTCCATGGCACGTTTGGCCACCAGTAATGTTAATAATTGTGTAGGTTCAATAGCGGCGAGAGATTGAGGAGGTATTCCGAAGGCAAGCGGATCAAAATCAATTTTCGGAATGAATCCACCCCATTTGGAATGGGATACATCCGGTCCATCTGAATCCGGATGATAATAGAGTTCTTTATTCCATCGTTCATCGGGTACTTCTGTTACACTGTCTTTTCCTAAAATGATATTACGCCAGTATTCTTCCAGATTTTTTGCACCCGGAAATATACATTCCATACCTATGATTGCTATGTCAAGCGGTTTTTCATGGGAAGATGGTTCTTCCGGTAAAGCGGCATCCTGTATATATTTAAAATTATCTACAGCAACATCTTCATGAAGGTCCGAAATAGAAATAACTCGGTCGTGCATCGTAGCGATCTGACCAATCATGTACATCCCAAGATCCAGCTGTTGATTTTTAGGAATATTAACGAGTTGGTCCCCCTGACGATCTACTCCTTTTGCTGCAATCCTCAGACGGCCTACGTTGAGCTTTTCAAGCTGTTCCCAAACCTGTTTTTTATCCATTCCGGCTGCCAGAAGTTTTGTTTTTTCAGCACTGAAATGTTGAGCAAATGCCGTGTTCAGGCATCGCGTTTCATGTCCCGGTGCGGTTTCCAATAAAACGGTGTCTTTTGCCTGCATGGCTTGTATCTGGAATTCTTCCTGGATAGCACCCGTAAGTACGGCTTCCTGGGTATAAAGATATGCTGTACCCATCAATACTCCAACCTTTACACCTCTTGCTGCAAGAGGTGCTGCCATGATAGAAACAAATGCTGTTGAAAATGCATTATGGATCCCACCTGCAAAAAAGACGCTGATATTTTCAGGGTGTTCTTCTTTTAATATACGTTCAATTTGTTTTTCCCAAAGAACAGTGCTTGAAAGCGGTCCTACGTGTCCGCCACATTCGCGTCCTTCAAATATGAAATTTCGGGCTCCTTCTTTTAAGAAAATATCCAGCAAAGCCGGTGAAGGAACATGAAGAAAGGTCGTTATTCCTGCTTTTTCAAATATTTTTGCCTGAGCAGGTCTTCCTCCGGCAATTAAAACTACAGGAGGTTTTGCCTCCAATATATAAGAGGTTTGCTCATCTCGTAATTCCTGGGGAGCAAATCCTAAAATTCCTACACCCCAAGTTTTTTCTCCCGCAAGCTTTTTAGTATCCATAACCAAATCTTTAGCCTGGTTTCCTTTAAGTAAAGAAAGGGCAACGAAAGGCAAGGCGCCTGCATCAGCTACAGCGTTAGCGAACGAAGGAACATCACTGACACGGGTCATTGGGCCCTGAGCAATAGGATAACGAAGGTTTAGCTCTTTCGCTAAAGCATTTTCCTCGTCAATTACCTGTAGGGCTTTTGCCTGTTTAAGGTGGCCATACATGGCTTCTTTAAATCCAAAGACCATTTTCTTCAGGTTTTTGAAGTCTTCAAAGAGGTCTGTTGCTAATGAAATATCTTGTCCCATTGGGATATAGCTGTTAGCCGGGTCAAGATCTGTGAAAAATTCTTTAAGATCTTCTTCGGTGGTATTTTCCGGTAAAGAAGGTGAGTTGGGTCTTACCAAAACACGATGGTTAGCAATGATTTTTGTTTCGGTTCCGTTAAGCTTTGAGCAGAGATCTTTTAGATCCTGTGGAACAGAACTTTCCGGAAACAGCGAAAGCTGGCTGTCCAGTACAACACCGGTTGCTCCCAGTGCTTTTGCGGCGGCAGCGGTATGAAGTCCCACGCCTCCCTGGATCCATACCGGGATAGAGGTTACTTCTTTTATGATTCGCTGAAATAAAACAAATGTTGACTCATATCCTACAAGTCCACCTGCTTCATTTCCTTTAATAATAATACCTGCAGCTTCCATACGTTCAGCTTCTTTGGCTTCTTTCAGACTGCTTACCTGATAAACAATCGGTAAATTCGGGAAGAGATTGGCGGAACTGCCAAATGGAAGGATCACAAATTCTACTTTTTCAGAGATTTGAAGGGATTCGAATTTATCATTGGAGGAATAAATACCGTAAGAAGGTATATCGGTCTGGTCTAATTGATGAAGTGCTGCCTGGGCGATTGCTGACTCATGTCCCAAGCTTAAAACAGCAAATGCACCTGCCTGGTGTAGTTTTAATATAAGATGGGCATCCGGCTTCTCGAAAGGAGTAAGCCCAATAATAGTTATGTTTTTCATGGCGTTTTTATATTGAGTGATCAGGATTCCTATAACCAATCGGTAAAACGTTTAATGTTATATCCGGTTGTTTTGTTATGGAGGAATAAAAATAGTAAAATTATATTATATATTCAATAATAAATAGTATTTAATGATTATTCTTTAATTTTAAAAGAATTGGTTTTCCAAAATGCTATTGAGCGGTGCTTATATGGCATGCATTCTACATTGCTCTTTTCATGGGGCTTTAAGTCGATGGTGATTAGATTTTTCATTACATTTATAATTTTGAGATAAACGGCGGGAAATGTCATAGCAGGATGCTGAACGTCCGATATATAGAACGATCGTCTGTTATGATGGAATAAAAATAATTAATTCTGTGATATGTTTAATAATAAAGGCGATTTGGTAATGATTTTTTAACAATGCCTCTTTTTAGCCTTCAAATATCATTAAACACCTGAAACTTATATTTTTATTCTTATGAAAAAACTGGTACAATCTATGTGATAATAATTATAAATATTTATAATTATTTAGCAATATTAAGCAAATATATGAATAAAAATGTGATATTTCAATAGGTGGAGATTTGTTTTTTTAATATTACAAAAAGATAACATACAAATAGGGGTATATTTGGAAAAAATGAGCAGGCTGAATTGGTAGAAAATTCAGTTGATTTTGTATAAAGATGGTCACGTCCATATCATAAAATCCATACTCCAAATAATGCTAATTATCTGTTTCTTAAATTTTTATTCCGGTCATTAAACGGGTACAATCTGTGTCACTTCAATTGTAAAATGTTTACAATTATCCGGTAACGTCACGCAAATGTACAAATAAAAATTAAATATTTCAACGGGTAGGGATTTGTTTTTTGTATTACAAAAATATAATATTAAAAACGTCGTCTTTTTTACAAAACGAATAAGAATCAATTCGAGGAATTGCTTCAATAATTTGGTACCAAGCTGGTCAGTTTAAGTGCTGATAATTGAACAGGGTTGCAGCAACAATATGACAAGATTATTGATAATAGGGATGATCAGGGAAAATGGATTGAAGGTAAGTGTTTAAAATTTTAAGTAATTTATATGTGCAGCGTTGCTGTATTTAATAAATTAGCGGACTAACTATTTAAATTATTAGTGAAAAGTTTGTTATTATGAAAAATTATAAAATTAAGTTTAAAAGATTTAGAAAAAACTTAGAAAGAGGAAAGTTGTTTCATAAGAATAAGATTATTGGTCAAATTATGGTAATGACCTTCCTGTTGGTTTGTAGCTTTAGTTTTAGCCAGACCCATAATTCTGAATTTAATAGTTTGTATGCGCAAATACAGAAAAAAAACTTCTTTAGTGCACGTGAAATTTTTACAACAGCCAGGAAAAAATTGCCGGTAGAATACCAATACTTTACGGAAGCGATTCTTAACAATGCATTCAATAAGCCCCGGGAGTCTAACCTGAAGATTTTGAAACTGGAAGAGTTGAAAACAATAACGTTACCAGATTCACTACTGTTGAAAATATCTCATCTTAAAGAGGATAACAGTATGAAGCAATATGATTATGCGGGAGCAAAAACTGCGGTACAGAATACCCTGAAAAAATATGATCAGATATTGACAGAAGAAGAGAGGAGTGATCTGAAGAATAACCTGAAAATCTGGACGGCACTTGAAAAGGAGCCTCGTCAGAAAGTTACGATGAAAGGGAGTACAAACATGAAAATGGAAAAAGATGTGGCTAATTTAAAAAATCTCAAAGTGCAGATTGGTGACGATTTTATGAATTTTATTTTCGATACGGGAGCTAATATATCTACTATTTCAGAATCTGCGGCTAAGCGTTTGAAAATGAGGATTATTCCCGCAGGCATAGATGTGGATGCAATTACCGGTCTATCCGTAAAGGCTGACCTTGCGGTTTGTGAAAAGTTTAAGCTAGGGAATATCATCATAGAAAATGCTGTTTTTTTGGTGTTTGCAGATACTGCGCTTAGCTTTCCGCAAATTAAATACCAGATCAATGGCATTCTTGGATTTCCTGTTATTGAAGCACTTCGTGAAGTACAGCTGACACAGGATGACTATTTTATTGTACCGGAGGCTGAAACCAAAATAAGTAGTCCTTCCAATATGGCGATCGACGGTCTTTCACCTCTTATTTTTATAGATGGAAAACACTATAGTTTTGATACGGGAGCAGATCAGACGATGTTATATGCTCCCTTTTACCAGGAGAATAAAAAAGAAATCGATGAGCATTATAAAGTAAGTAAGATCGGCATGGGAGGAGCTGGTGGAAAAGCCGAATACGATGGATTTAAAATAAATCATACTTTCCATATCCTTGGAAAAGAAATCGAAGTAAGGGATATCCGTTTATTAAAAGATAAGATCAATAAAGAAACCGTGTATGGAAATATAGGGCAGGATGTTATCCGAAAATTTAATAAAATGACGATGAATTTCGATCAGATGTTCATTAAGTTTGATTAGTATAAATTAGAAAAAGATTTAAAATAATCCCTCCGGAAAACATCAGGAGGGATTATTTTTTTTGATCAATTATTTCGTAACATTTTGTTACAACGTATAACAAATAGCTAAAATCTAAAGATTTGAAAAAGACAGATTTAGAATTAGAGTTTGAGCTCAGGCTAAAAGAATATAAACTTTTAATCTATAAGGTTTGCAGGATGTATAGTAATGATCCAAATACTATTCAGGAGATGTATCAGGATATTATTATTCAGTTGTGGAAATCTTATCCGAAATTCAGAGGTGAGTCAAAATTCAGTACCTGGCTCTACAGGATTGCTATTAATACGGTTCTGATGAGTCTTTCCAAACCGAAACGTTCTATTCAGATCAGTGATATTGAACTGCAGTACGTTCAGGTTTCCTATGAAGAAGATACGGGATTGAAAGAAGAACAGCATCAACAGTTGTATGTAGCGATACAACAACTGAATGATGTGGAAAAGTCGGTTGTAATGTTGTACCTGGAAGATAAATCTTACGATGAAATGGAAGAGATTCTGGGGATCAGCAATGCAACGTTGAGAGTAAAGATGAACAGGATTAAAGACAAATTAAGAACCTTAACAAACAACAAATAAGATGGAATTAGATGTATTGAAAAACAACTGGAAAACAATTTCAGTAAATGTAGATCAGAACGAATTTGATATTATTTCTGCTACTAGAAGAGGGATAGCCTCTCCACTTGATGCCCTCAAAAAAAGAACAAAAAAGCAGCTGATGATTTTACCCGCTCTTTTCGTTTTTTTAATAATTGCAGGCATAAATGCAAATAAAACGGGAAACAGTTTTTTTATATGGGTGGCGGCCGCCATTCTGCCTGTAATGATCATTTATCATTTTTTCAATTTAAAACTGATCAATGGTTTGGAAACGTTTAATGGCCCGGTAAAGAAAGATATTGAAATAAAGATCAGGAAACTTATCAAAAGCAATGGCCGTTATCTTATAGCAACAAGGTTCCTTTTTTTATTGCTGATCATTTCTTCGGAAGTTTTACTCAGATATAATAGGGTGGATTGGATTCAGGGACTTGACCTGCTGGCTAAAATTGATTTTCCTCTCAGATTATGTATATATGCGGCGATATTCGGATTCCATTATCTGATCAGTGAATACACATTTAATAAATATTTTGGACAATACCTTAAAAAACTGAAGGATGTATTAGCTGAAATGCAATAAGGGTAGCCCCTCTGAAATACAGAGGGGCTATTGTTTTCTTTAAGAGTGAGACTGTCCAATAATTATTAGCTGTAGCTATTGTTGTACACAAGATTCACAAATAACGGCTGGTGTATATCAAAAATCTTAATAGTTATTGTCCAGAATTCTTTGAAGAACCAATTGGGCTTGGTTGGTTTTTTTGTTCTTAATCGCTTTAAATAATTGTTCATGCAAATGATGATTCATTGCAAAACGGCTGATTCCTTGCTTTTCTCTTGCAAGAAAAAAATTACGCATGATTAAGGTGAAACTGTAATATAAATCAGATAATACTGGGTTTGAGGAAGCCTTGGCAATCGCTGTATGAAAAGCAATATCTGTATCGGCACAAAGCTGAGCATCTTCAGCATGAATAGCCAGTCTGCGATTTTCTAAATATTGTTCGATCTCCTGAAGTTGTTCCTCCGTACGATTTTGTGCGGCCAATTTTACAATTTCCTTCTCCAGAAGTCTCCTTACTGCATTGACGTCATCAAAATCTGCACGTCTTAAGCGCTGCTCAATGCTGACCTCCTGGAAGCTATTATTAACAAAAGTCCCTGATCCCTGCTGTACTTTCAGAATCCCTGAAATGGCCATGGTTTTAATAGCTTCTCTGATCGTGGAACGACCTACGCCATATAACTTCATCAGTTCAGGCTCGGAAGGTATCTTTTCACCCGCTTTGTATTTCCCTTGAGAAATATCTTTCTTTATCAGACTAATTACCTTTTCGTAAAGTTTCATGATTCGCTAACTCCTTTACAGCAAACATACGACATTTCTGGTAAACATCATATAATTCCTTAGGATTCTGAGGTAGTTGGACTCGTTGAAAATATTATTTTACCATCAAACGCCTTTCAATACAGTTATATAAGTATAAAAATTAAACATATGATGTTTTTTAAAAACATATGATGTTTTGCTTTGAGATGTCATATTTAAATTTTACATTTGTTTTAATATTAATATAAAAAGATATGGCAACAACAAGACGTGGATTTCTTTCCGCAGTATCTTTATCAAGCTTTGGTTTGGTAACAGCACCAACAGGCCTAGATTTATTAATTCCAAAAAAGGCCGAAACTTCAGTAAAAAATGGGTCAAACGATCCCAAGGTAGAAGAATTGGAAGATTTTGTATACGACATTGAAAATGGAAGTAAGGGCTGGGTAGGTCCCGGTGGTACAGCCAAAGAAGCGACTGTAGAAGAATTTCCGGTATCGCAAAGTATTGCAGGAGTAATTATGCGGTTAAACCCGGGCAGCTTCCGTGAATTACACTGGCATTCAATCGCAGCAGAATGGGCTTATGTGTTAGAAGGAAGTGTACGTACAACTGTTGTTGCTCCGGATGGAACTACGGCAACAGATGATTTCGAGAAAGGTGATATCTGGTATTTCCCGAAGGGCCACGGACATTGCCTGCAGTGTATTGGTGATCAATCATGCCTGTTTTTATTAGTCTTTGACAATGGTCACTTTTCTGAATTTGGAACTTTCAGTTCCACAGACTGGATCAACCATCTCTCTCCTGAGATACTGGCACGCAATTCCGGATTACCGGCAAATGCATTTGCATCCTCTCCTCATAAAGAGCTTTATATTGGTACGGGGAAAATAGCCACAGCCAAAAAACCACAAAACATAGATCCCAATATACCTCCAAGTTATGCGGCCCATAAATTTCGCATGGAGACCGATGGTGTTTATGAAAAATATCCTGGTGGTTCTACTATAAAAGTATCTGCTCAGGAATTTCCTATTCAAAAGACTTTAACTGCTTTACGGATGGATATCGAACCAGGAGCAATCCGTGAACTGCACTGGCATCCTAATGCCGACGAGTGGCAATACGTTATGAGCGGACAGGGAAATCTGAGTATTTTTGGTTCACATGGACGGGTAAAAACAATGCCTTATAAAAAAGGTATGGTTTCTTTTATCAAGCAAGGTTTCGGTCACTATATAGAAAACACCGGCACTGAAACCCTTAAATTGATTATTGTTTTCAACTCTGACGAATATCAGGATATATCCTTGAATGACTGGCTGGCCTCTAATCCAGCGCAACTTGTTGAAGATCATTTTGGAATTACCCCAGCCCAGACGGCTAAAATAGCAAATCACAAAAAAGGAATTTTTTAGTTTTGGAAAATATGGAAAAATAAGGCTTCTGAAGTATAATCTCAGAAGCCTTATTACTAAGAGGCTGTTTGGGGTTCATTCAGATTGAAATAATTTTGATGATCCTAAAAGAACAAAATATAAATCAGGAGTATCAAAAATAAAGTCGTTGAGACTCAGTTCTTACCGACTGCATTCCTTTATTTTATCTGAGATTCTGCCAGGTTGAAGTTGTTTTACTCAAAAAATTAATTATATTTTTGATAATAATTAATTCTTAGGCATGCCGAATTGTGCCATATAACCCTCGATATTATGATGAAAAAATATATTACTTATCTGTTATTTTTTGGATTTCCTTTATTTGGATGCCAAAGCAAAGTGGCTGAAAATTCTACGTATCAACAAAACTGGATGCAGCTTGAACAGCAGAATAAAGCAATTGCTTTCGATGCTGATGTAAAGTTATCCGATGCTGAAATTGCTTTGGATCAAAAGTTATTTCAGATAAGAAAAGATTTCCTGGCCGGAGCGGAAAAGCAAAAAATATCTTTGTATAATAGCTCATTTAATGAATTAAAACCTCTGATTGAAAGCAGTAGATTATTTGAGATCTTTCAATCAATGCCTAAAGGAGGATTACTGCATACACATAGTGGCGGGATCACGGATGCTAAATGGGTAATTACTGCAGCAAGAAAATATAAAGAATGCTATATCTATGATCAGGCGGATACCAAAGACTTTATTTTCGGGCAGCTGGCATTTTTTCAAGATGGGAAAGTCCCAAAAGGATTTGTCAGCCTTGATCAAAAATTGAGTTCCGAACCCGGCTTTGAAAAACAGTTGACAGAACTTCTTCTGCTGAAGCGGGAATCACTCTGTACGTACTCGGATTACTGGATTGAATTTGAAAAACGCTTTACAAGGATAAGCCTCCTGTTGCCTTATCGTCCTTTTTTCAAAGAGTATTATAAAAAAGGATTTGAAGATTTAGCGGCAAATAAAGTACAGCATGTAGAGATAAGATATGTTTTTGATGAATTGTACGATTTTCAGCATGGAAAATACCCTCTGAAAACTTCAGTCACAGATTTGCAGGAAGTAGTGAAAGAGATACAGAAAAAGTACCCGGAATTCAGTCTGAAATTAATTTACTCAAGTTTTAAATTTTTAGATCCACAGGCTATAGGAAAACAACTTGAAACAGCTTTTGAACTTAAAAAAGAATTTCCGGATGTTATTTCAGGTTTTGACCTTGTGGCCGATGAGGCTGCCGGGAATAGTATTTACTCTTTTCGGGAAGATTGGGCGAAGCTGAATGAACTCAGTAAAAAGTATGGCGTAAAGATGCCTCTTTTCCTTCATGCAGGGGAAAGCGTTTCTGTCTTTAATAAAAATATGATCGATATTGCATCACTGGACAACCCAAGAATCGGACATGGTTTGAATCTGATCTATTTTCCCAAAACTATGGAACTGATCAAAAAACAAAATAAGCTTGTTGAGGTTAGCCCGATCAGTAACCAGGTTTTAGGATATGTGAGTGATCTGAGAAATCATCCTGCAAGAGTTTTGTTAAGTAACGGAATACAGTGTTCCATTAACAGTGATGATCCTAGTGTTTACGGATACGAAGGTCTTGGATATGATTTCTGGGTCGCGTATGTGTATTGGGAACTTGATGTAAAAGCCCTGAAGAAGCTTGTTTTTAATTCAATTAATTATTCGTCTCTGAATGAGAGTGAAAAGAAACAGTCATTGACGTATCTGAATAAGCAATGGGATGACTTTGTTAAGGAGATGAATGGCAGGCTTAAGTAATCAGATATACTATAAATATAAGAAAAGCATCATTAAAATAATGATGCTTTTTATGTGAGTGGATCACAATATTTCATTACTAGTCCGGATCCGGATAGAGTGGTGGACAGCTGTTAAGGCGGTCACATTTCATATCAAGCGTCTCGCATTGTCTTGGTGTACACATCGGATAAGATAGATCCGGATCATTTCCTCCTGTAATTTTTTTCAGTTCTCTTTTGGTGAGCTTTTGGGGTAAGTTTTTTAAGTTTTTCATAAATTGGTATTTAGTTTTTATTTTTTTATAAAAAATACATATCCAATATACATAAATAAACTTTATTAAAATATGATGTGAGGAGCGAATGAGGATTCCGTAAATTCCTTTTCAAAGTATTTAATAATGGATACAGCAATATTAATATTCACTTTTATTATGTATGATCCGATGATTCTTATGTAGTTCTCACTTTACTAGTCTTCTTTTTCCATTCCTCATATTTTTCCTTCATGCAGTTTCCGCAAGGCCTATAGTTATATGTAAGCGCTTCTTCTTCGTTTTTAAAGAAAACACGGTTTTCGGTCTTCATTCTTTTACCTGAAGAACACGAAAGTAAACCATAAATCTTTGCTTTTTTATAACCACCAAGTGTTATAACGCCATTACGGATCAGAGAGCTGAGCGCTTTTTTTCTTTCCTCGGAAGTCTGGCCGAGATCGGTATGCTTTATCATCTTATTGCTTGATATTGGTTTCCAGATTTATTTTTATCTCAAAAAGTCTTTTAAACCGTTTTGATGGAGGTAAGACTTAACTCAATCCATCATGGAAAATAATACCCAGGCTGTGCCTGTGTCCACTGTGAACAGGACTTACACCATGTTTCATATGAACCCGGTAATACCCTTTAGAGCCTTTCACCGGACGGAAATTGGTGGTGAGTATCAGCATATCGCCCCGGTTGGGTTTTAATACATTAGCTTTGGATTGCGCACGGGGAATCTGCTCTGTTATAACAAATTCTCCACCTGTATAATCCTCCTCTGTCTGATCCAGCATAAAAACGATCTGCATCGGAAAATAAATTTCACCATACAGATCCTGATGCAAGGTGTTAAATCCACCTTCACTATATTTTAATATTAATACTGTTGGCTTTTCCTGGTTATGTTCCATACAGAGTTTTTTCATCTCCTTATGCGTGGAAGGGAATGTTTTTTCAATAGCAAGTTCCTGCATCCACTGATTGGCCACCGGTGCTATTTCAGCATATACCTGTTCCCGTATTGTGGTAATGAGTTCAGGTAAAGGATATTGGAAATATTTATACTCTCCCCGGCCAAAACGATATCGTTCCATATTGATGGTTTTGCGGTACGTGTTGTCTGCATTGTATAAAGTAATTAAATTGTCACATTCCATTTTTGTTAATACATCCCGGACAATCACAAAACCCTTATCGTGCAATTCCCTTTTTACTGAATGCCAATCCTTCGCAGCAAGCCTCTTTTCTATATCTTTCATATCATGATCTTTATGAAGTAAAGTTAGCTTTACATAGAAAAATAAGAAATCCGAAACTTGCCGTATTGTACTAAAATTGATGTGGATTTTCTTTAACGATGCTATTGTTGCAGCCATATGCATATCCGCATCTTACTATCGCAGTATATGGTCAGTATCTATTTTATTTAAATTTCAGACCTATCATGAGTATCATTGTGGTATCCATAGCGACTTGCTCGTGTCCACGTTTTACATGTTCAAAACCATATGCCTGATTGAGAAGAGCTGTACGTTTTATAGCAACATCCTTTTTACTATAAGGATGAGCTTTGTCCTCCTCATTGTTTTTCTTCTTGGCATGATTATACATTAGCCCTTCAGATAATATACGATCGCTTATCAGGAACGATCTATTACTCTGTAAGCGCATGTCGGTAAGCCTTTGTCCTGTGCTTGTGTCGACTGGTGACATAAAAGCAGGTTCCGATAGGGCACACCTCGCACAGGTATATTTAAGTAAAAGTTTCCCTTCAGACAAATAACCTTCAAAAGGTACTGACAGGTAAATATCAGCCGGCCGGCTGTACATTTGGTAAATGGCCGTCATAATAGCTGGTTCAGCACAGTTACTTGGCATCCAGTTTTCAAGCATAGTGATCCTGTTTTGTCTATTTTTATTGTCCCTATATTCGGGAGTTTGCAGGAAATATAAGCTGGATTGCATTGAAGGTGGTTTTATGCCAAGGCGTTGCATAATATCCACGTGCTTAAGTAACCTTTCGACTGTTTTTTCATAAGAATTACCGGCTGCATCTATGGGATCGGGGACTCCCATGCTGATATAACTATTTCTTTCAATCTGTACTTCTTCTAAATTAAATTTTTCACCATAAGGCCTGATACCAGAGGCTCCAAAGACGGGTCTGAAAGTTGCTCCACTACGATCTTTCATATGTCCCTCTTTAATGTACATAATACAAATACATCCTTTCCTGCTACCAGGTAATATGCCTGTTTCTCCTGTAAACAAATTATGCTTCATTAAAAGTTTGCGCGCATACTGATGCATGATCTCATGTCTGTTAATTTTGTTGAAACTGTTGAATGTGAGCCACCGGTTTTTTGGGAAAATTGCTGCCAGGCGTGAGTCACTAGGCAATAACATAACACCGGATTTTATAAGCGATATATAACGTTCATCAATTTTCAGAAACTGAGTAACTTCTTTGAACAGCTCTTTTTCTTCTTTTTTTATCCTGATAGCTGTTTCTTTTTTCTCATCTTCGAGGTCTTTTTTTGTTTTTTTTATCTTTTGATCATATGATCGCTCAGACTTTCTGATTATTTTCCTCTTGTATCCTTCATGGGTACGTTGCCTGAAATGTATTGGTCTGGAACGTTCATATTCCAGCTGGCGAATCTGATCTGAGTATCTTTTTTCAAGTTTAGCCAATTCAATCTTAGGCTTATCCTCCATATCTTTCAGGTGAGACATAATAGTCAGATAATTGATCTTATAATTGTACATTTTTTTCATTCTGCTTAACTCAGCTTCTAAGATTTTTTGCTCTTCCGTATCGGGTGCAGATGAGATGTAATTTTGCCTTATACGGTTTATGTAATACAAATCCTCTTTCAGGTAAAAGCTGACATCTTTTTTTACAACCTTTAAGTCATATTCATAGTCCTGTATTGATCCTTCTGAACCCCATTGAAATCTTTCATCGTTGTCAATATCCAGGCTTTGTAAAATAGTTCGTATCTGAGATAGTTCTTCCTTTTGCTTTACAAGTTTTTCTTTCATAGTATTATTTCTTAAGCGATATGTAATATTTCCATCTCTCCATTTTTGTGGTTTGATTTTCCATCTTATGGGACATTATGATTCTGGAATTCTATTGAACTGAATCCCGAAACATCTCCATAAACCAGGTTTGTATTGCTAATTTCCTATGAAAATTGAATTTGTGGGTCAGGGCATACCCCTATTTTTTGTAAATCAGGTGTTGGGTTGGGGTATTGTTTTCTTTTTTCTTAATGAATTGAGCATATAGGTTTTAGACTACCGAGGTATTGGTTTTACAATGTTTTACCATAAGAAAGATTTACCCCTTGAGAAACATAAAAAAGATAAAAAGTGATTGATGAATATGATTCAGGTCATAAAGTATCCGGTTTTACTTTTCTAAATTCGATGTGAAACAGAAATGATCTTCTCCGGTGTAAGGGATGATTTTTTTTATTTTACTGACCAAACCAATTTAATTATATTATGAAAAATTCAATTTTAACCCTTCTTGCAGTTTCCACGATGTTGGCCTGTAAGAAAAGCGAAACAACGACAGTTAATCAACCGATGGACAGTACAGCAGTGGCTCCCTCCGTTGATTCACCAGCCGTGACGGCCGATTCTACCACTGTAACAGGCACTACCAATACCAAAGTCTCTCTTTCGGATCAGGATAAGAAATTTGCCGATGGGGCAGCTCAGGGAGGTTTGATGGAGGTAATGATGGGGAAGCTTGCCGCGACGAATGCTTCCGACAAAAATGTAAAAAACCTGGGTGAAATGATGGTAAAAGATCACAGTAAAGCGAATGAAGAACTAAAAAGCTGGGCGTCAACAGTTGGTTATACTTTACCAACAAGTTTAGATGCTGAAAACAAAAGAAATACGATGAGCTGAAGTCTAAAAAAGGAGCAGAATTCGATCGTATGTATAGTGATCTTATGGTGAGTGACCACAAAGAAGATATTGCAGAGTTCAAAAAAGAAGCTGCTGATGGTCAGGAAGCTTCACTGAAGTCATTTGCAAGCAAAACCTTGCCAACCTTGGATCACCATTTAATGGAAGCACAAAAAACAAAATCCGGAATAAAGTAAAAATAAAGCCACAAATTGTAAGAAACGTAAATCTTAGAATGATGTGTGAACCGTTTTTTTCGATCCTGTGGCTTTATTTTATTAATCTTACGGATTAACAAATAATAAAAGATTCGAAAACTGCACGTTTTCGAATCTTTTTATTTGGAGATAGTTAAATACTATTTAAACACCCTGTTTTCATACAGAATATTGTCATCTTCATCAAAACTGATGATCAGTACCTTATATTGTTTTGCGGTGTCGTTATTGAAGAATTTAATTCTTGGAGGAACATAATCACTGTCATACAGATTAGGATTCCAGTAAAGCGTTTCCCGGGTGTCATTTTCAATTTTCTTTGCAGGATCATCCGTATCCAGTGTTTCAATAGGAAATTCTGATGGTTTGTCGTATCCCTTTATAACCGATAGGTTGTTCTTTTGAGGATCCTTCTCGTTACTTTTAGATTTCATATTGCCTCTCATTGTATAGATGAGTACTGCGTTACCGATTAGTCCGGAACCCTTAATAATTTTCACCATGGCAATATTGTTGACCGGAAGGCTGGTGATCATACTTGCATCGGTAGGGGTTTCATCCAGGTAAAGCTTGGCTTGCTGACCACGGATATAGGGTACATTGATCCCTGAGTTATTTCTCTGGAATGTTAAACCGGCAGCTCTTCCCTGCAGCCAGTCCAATATATTGGTTGATCCGGCGACATGTTGGTCCTCGTTAACGAAATCGAATATAGTGGAATTCACGGAACTGAACATTCCCGAGGATAGTTGTTTGTTTAATTCTTCTTTGGGATCCTTCTTTTTTCCTGTTAATTGTACTTCTTCAATTTGGACATCAATATGTTCCAGCTTTTTAATATTTTTCTGAGTGTTGATGGCTTTTGAAATGGCCGGAGGAAGTTTTTTATTCTCAGTGGCTGTTACCAATGTGTATTTCGTAGCCGGCAAGCTTCCTTTAAAGGGTGTTGGGGTAACCAAGGGTTCTACCGTCACGAATAAATGATCATTTTCTGATTCCTTACCCTTCTCAGAATTTGCAAATACGGAAACGTTCAGGGGTTCATCAAAACTAAGATTGTTCAAATAAATATATCCCATCTGATCGGTTCTGAACTGATTGATACTGGGTTCGTTTTCCCCTAATTTCAGAACTACGTTTACATTGGTATCTCTCATCAGGGCGTTGTCTTTAAGGGGTTTTATCCTGTAAGAAAGAAATTTCTGAGAATTGGCTTTAATGGCGGGAACCATTCCGCTAAGTACTGAATTCCAGTCAAACCTTTTCCAGTTTTCAGAAATAAGCAGGGCATCCAAAGCTTCGGTATTGGCATTTTTAGAGAAGTATTGGGCTGGACTGTCTATTTTTGAAGAAAGATCTCCTGTTAACCAAAGGCTGCTCAGGATATTCTCTTCTTCAGTTGTGTTACTTCCGTCATCCTCACTTACCAGAACCGTATAATTTTTAAAATAAGACTCCGGTGAAAGGTCGATACTGTTGAAGGATCTTGGTGTCTCTTTTAAATTCTGGCCAACAATTTCTGCTTTCTCAATCTTTAAATTATTCGGTTTGATAAAGCAAAGTCTTTTTGCGACCAGATTGTCCTGTTCATCAAAAATAGCCAGCTGTAAAACACCATTGGCTCCATTGCTGATTTTTGTAGGGATCGTGCTTGAGACTTCACTGGTTGATTGGGTAATATTTGCCTTGTAAGCTAAGTGATTATTAATGGTCCCTACAATTTTATAATTCTGAAGCTGTTGTTTTAAATTGACTCCTTTTAAACTGTATTTTATCCCTTCATTCGAGCTGGAAACTTCTACATGGAGACCACTGTCTGTAACTTCGGGTAAATTGATGGTTTGCTTTTTTCCTGTATTATCTTCAATGATGGCCTGGTATTTTTTTCCTGATGCCGGCGTTATTTTAAAAGAAGCTACATTTTTATCAAGCGAGGTGAAAGTGGTTATAGGAACATCTGGATTTTGTACGTCTATTATTTTTCCACTCCATTTTTCCGGAAGAGAAACATTGCCATAAAGTCTTACAGCAAATTTTGTAGGTGTACCATTAATGAAGTTTCCACCTTCAGAAAACGCTTTGGCGGACCAATCTGAATTTTTAGCAACTTCTAATGCTTTAGTTGAGGTAGGATTGTAAACCGGAAGGGTTTTAACAATTTGGAAATCATCGCTGAAATTCGTCATGTACGGAGTATAGGCCCTTACAAAATAAACCTGCTCCGGAAGGTCTGCTTTAAGCTTGAAATCTCCGCTGCCTTCGCCATTGGTAAGAAGTACTGTTTTCCAGTCTATTAATTTCTTATCGGAATCGTACAATTCCACAAACAGGGTGGTGGATAATGTCGAACGGTTGTAACCGTCAAATACAAAACCTTTAAACCAGATCTGGTCTCCCGCTGCATATTGAAGTTTATCGGTAAGGAGGTATACTTTTTCCTGTTCGTAATTATTTTCAAGATTAGTGATTGCTTTTTCCAGTTTGGTTTGTGATAATAAGGGTTGAACCGTTGAAATCAGCATTAAAAAGAAGATATTTTTCATAAAAATCTTAGTGCATTTGTCCAATGCTAAATTACTCAATTAAAGATTCCGAATTTGATATTTGTCTTTTAACTTAAAAAATTAATGAGATTTTAATTAATTATGAGATTTGTATATAAAATTTTGGTTATAAGCTTGTTTATAGTTTATTAATATACATTTTTTTTCTCTCTTTTTATTCTGTTTCTTGGTGTTTTAAAATTGTTTAATTAATTGTTTATCAGAATGTTATTGGATTTTATGATCACATGATATTCTTTAATTTAAATGCTCTTACCGATTGACTTATACGACTTTGAACAAAAATAAAATACAATAAAAGTATATTTATATTCTTTTATAAGTATATTTGTGTACTAATTTATTCGATATGAATTATGATCTTATCAAAACAGTGGTAGAGCTTATTCAGCAATTTATGGAGCAAAATGAAGACAAAGCTCTATACAGTAACGACATCCAGGGTTTTGCGGAATGGTTAATTATTTCGCATCCTGAGGATTCTGAATCAGAACCTGGATGGCTGGGGATGGAATCAGGAAGGAGCACCGACAGTATTATCAATACTTTATTGACAAGGATGGGGAGATATGCAAAATCTTACTCGCGATCAGCAACCTACCACTCCGTTTTTTCAAGCCAGGATGATTTCATTTACCTTATAAGCCTGAAGTCTGTAGGACCTATGACCAAAATGGAATTGATAAGACGTAATGTGCATGAAAAATCTTCGGGCATTCTTATTATTAATCGTTTGATCAGAAATGGCTGGGTAAAACAGGAGATTTCTCAAAAAGATAAAAGAACAAAACATGTTCAGCTAACACAGGAAGGCCTTACTGTATTAAATGAGCATATGGATGAAATCCGTAAAGCCTCAAGGGCTGTAGTAGGAAACCTTACCCATTCTGAACAAATGCTGTTCATTGCCATACTCTCTAAATTGGATGAATTTCATCATTCCCTTTACCGTATGAATCTGGAAGCCCAGGAATTACTGGACGCTGTCTATAAAAAGCTGAACTGATGAAGTTTAAAAGTCTGTGTTAAAATGATTAAATAAATGATAACGAATACCAATAGCTTAAGAAAAAGAATTGCCGTGATAGGCTCGGGATTTTCCGGACTTTCTGCTGCTGCGTATGCTGCAAAATCAGGACATGAAGTACATGTATTTGAAAAGCATCACCAGCCTGGCGGACGGGCAAGACAATTTAAAACGGAAAACGGGTATGTTTTTGATATGGGACCAAGCTGGTATTGGATGCCTGATATCATTGAAGACTTTTTCAGCGATTTTGATTATAAAGCATCCGATTTTTTTCAATTGGTATCGTTAGATCCTCAGTTTGAAATGGTTTTTTCAAAAGAGAAAGTCTCAGTTCCCGAGAAAAACAGTGAAATCCGGGATTTATTTGAAAAAATAGAACCCGGAGCTGGCCGGCGTTATGATCAGTTTATGCAGTCTGCTCAATTCAAATATGAAACGGGGATGAAAGACTTTGTGACAAAACCATGTTACAGCTGGCTTGAATTCGCTTCTTTAAAAATAGCGGGTAGTGCTCTGAAACTTGATCTTGTAAGTAATTTCAGAAAATATGTTTCGGGCTACTTTTCGGATCCGAAGCTCAGATCACTGATGGAATTTCCGGTTATATTCCTCGGTGCTTCACCGCAACATATTCCCGCATTGTACAGCCTGATGAATTACGGAGGATATGTCCTGGGAACAAAATATCCTATGGGAGGATTTTATCAGCTTGTTCTTGCCATGAAGAAAGTGGCAGAAAAACAAGGCGCAACTTTCCATTTTAACCATAACGTACAGCAGTTCAATACGGAAAAAGGCAAAGTTACTTCTATCAGGATCAATGGGGAAGACCATGAATTTGATGCCGTCATTGCCTCATCAGACTATCATCATACCGAAACATTAATTCCTGAATCCCTCAGAAACTATACCGATGCCTATTGGAAAACCAGAACCTTTGCTCCTTCATGTCTCATCTACTATCTCGGTGTTAAAGGGAAAATTCCTCATTTAAAGCATCACACCCTGTTTTTTGAAAATGAGCTTGATGATCATATAGATTGTATTTATAAAGATAAGAAGTGGCCGTCAAAACCCTTGTTTTATGTATGCTGTCCTTCAAAGACAGATCCGGATGTAGCACCTCAGGATGGCGAAAATCTTTTCTTGCTGTTGCCTCTTGCTCCGGGAATACATGACGAAGAGTCTCTAAGAGAGCAATATCTGATGAAAATGCTTGCAAGAATTGAAAAACATACGGGAGAAAGCGGTCTCCTATCCAGAATTGAATACAAAAGAAGTTATTGTGTCAGCGATTTTATTTCAGATTATAATGCTTATGAAGGTAACGCGTACGGATTATCCAATACATTATCCCAGACGGCTGTTTTAAAACCTAAAATAAGAAACAAAAAGATTAAGAATCTTTTTTATACAGGACAATTAACTGTTCCGGGACCGGGTGTTCCTCCGTCAGTAATTTCGGGAAAAATTGTAGCGGCTGAAGTTAGTAAACTAAAAATAAATTAATATGAAAAAATTGTTTGATGAATTGTCTTACGAAGTCAGTAAGAGCACCACACAAAAATACAGTTCCAGTTTCTCACTAGGAATATTGGCATTGAAGCCATCCATCAGACCTGCTATTTATGCTATTTATGGTTATGTACGCCTGGCAGATGAAATTGTTGATAGTTTTCATTGCTATGATAAAGAGAGACTTTTGAAAAGATTAAGAGCTGAAACCTACCGGGCACTGGAAGAGGGTATATCGCTGAATCCCATTTTGCATTCCTTTCAGGAAACAGTTCGCAGGTATGATATCGATACAAGGCTGATCAGGCAGTTTTTACACAGCATGGAAATGGATCTTCATAAAATTGATTATAACTCGGAACTCTATGATGAATATATCTATGGCTCTGCTGAGGTGGTGGGTTTGATGTGTCTGCAGATTTTTACTGAAGGTGATAAACAGCAATTTGAAAAACTGAAACCGTTTGCCATGAAATTGGGATCTGCTTTTCAGAAAGTTAATTTTTTAAGGGATTTGAAAGATGACTATCAGGTCCTTGGACGAACCTATTTCCCGTCTGTAAATATGTCTGTCTTTGATAACACCGTGAAAGGGCAGATCGAAAAAGAAATTGAAGGAGAATTTAAAGAAGCATTACAGGGAATTAAAAAATTACCAGGTTCCTCTATGTTCGGAGTATATCTCGCATACAGATACTATCTGTCATTGTTTGAAAAAATAAAGAAGACAAGCTCTCATCGTATTTTACAGCAAAGAGTCAGGATCGCTAATTCACAGAAACTTTTTGTTGCGTTCAAAAGCTATATAAGATACAAAGCTGCTTATTTCTAATTAATAAAAAGAATGTTACACAGATTATACAGGGAGCAACAGTTAAATTGTACTATCGAATCGATCTGGAATTTCTTCTCATCGCATGATCATTTTTCTGAAGCAACTCCTGAAGTAATGAATTTTCTGGTTGTTTCGGGTATTCTGGACCGGCCGGTTTTTAAAGGAATGGAAATAGAGTATAGGGCCTTTTCTTTTTTAGGAAGCCCGATCAAATGGGAAATGATGATCAGCCAGGTAGAAGATTATAAAAGCTTTACCGGCTTCCAGAAAAAAGGTCCGTATAAGTATTGGAATCATTTTCATGAATTCATTCCAAATGATAAAGGAGTATTGATGAAAGATACTGTAGATTATGAACTTCCCCTGGGGATCATAGGAAGAATAGCCCATCGGTTATTTATAAAGAAAAAGCTCGAAAGTATATTCGATTTAAGGTCCGGCGTTTTAAATGCTCTTTTTAACAATAATGATTATTAACATGAATTTTCTGATCGTTTTAGGTGTTTTTATTTCAATGGAAGGCGCAACATGGCTCATCCACAGATATATTATGCACGGTTTTCTCTGGAGCCTGCATCGCGATCATCATGACCATAGTCATGATGGAAAACTGGAAAGAAATGACCTCTTCTTTTTCATTTTCGCAAGCCCGGCCATTGCTCTATTATACCTTGGAGTAAAACAGGAATTCAGTTATCTTTTTTTTGTAGGCCTTGGAATAAGCCTTTATGGAATGGCCTATTTCTTTGTGCATGATATTTTTATTCATCAAAGGGCAAAGGTCTTTACTAAGACAAAGAATCCGTATTTCCTTGCCATCAGGCGTGCCCATAAACAGCATCATAAACATCTGGGAAAGGAAAGCGGGGAGTGCTTTGGTTTTTTGTGGGTTCCTGTAAAATATTTTAAAATGTATTTCAATAAAAAATGATGCCTTATACTTACATACTAATCAATTTTTTCACTGTTATCATTTGCTTTTTGGCTTCTTTTGATAAGAGAATACAGTTTCATAAGCTTTTCGGAAAGTTTTTGATTTCCTCTGCTATTGTAGCCATTCCTTTTATTGGCTGGGATATATGGTTCACTGCAAAAGGGGTGTGGTGGTTTGATCTCAGGTACACTATGGGATTTAAGATGGCCGGACTTCCTATTGAAGAGTGGCTGTTTTTTTTCTGCATTCCCTTTGCGTGTGTTTTTACCTACTACTGTCTGGACAAATTTTTTAATCTGGACTGGGCTAATGCTTTCAATAACCTGATCGTATTTGCTGCCGTTATTATCCTCAGTGTTACAGGACTTCTTTTTTATGACAGAATATATACCCTGGTAACAATCATTGTTACGATTTTCACCCTTTGTTATCTCCATTTTATAGGTAAAAAAGAATGGATAGGGAAAGCAAGCTTTGTGTATCTGGTCTTAATGCCGGGATTCTTTGCTGTAAATGGAATACTTACTGGTTCTTTGATTCAATCTCCGGTGGTGAATTATAACCCTGATGAGTTTATGGGAATCAGAATGGGGACCATTCCTGTCGAAGATGCTGTGTATGGTTACAGTCAGTTTTTGCTTATTATTTATTTCTTTAAAAAACTGACTGAAAGTAAAGAACAGAAAATTCCCAGCTATTAAACAAATACTATACTTTAATTGTAAAAGATACCTCATGGAGAAAGTAAACATTTTTTGGTTCAGAAGAGACCTTAGGCTGGAAGATAATGTTGGGCTTCATCATGCCCTTACCTCAGGGTTAAAGGTTGTTCCTGTTTTTATCTTTGATACTGAGATCCTGGACCGTCTTCCGGATAAAAATGATAAACGAGTAGATTATATTCATCAGGCTTTGCAACGGATGCATCAGACTTTGCAAAAATACAACAGCGGACTTACGGTTTATTATGGTAGTCCCGTCGATGCCTTTAAAAAACTAACGGAGGATTTTACTATTGATACGGTTTTTTGCAACAGGGATTATGAACCTTCAGCCATACAAAGGGACCAACGGGTAGCTGATCTGCTGCTGAAAAGTCATATTGATTTTAAAGATTTTAAAGATCAGGTACTGTTTGAGGGTAATGATATTGTGAAGGATGACCTTTCTCCTTATACCGTTTTTACTCCGTATTCTAAGAAATGGAAGGCAAATTTGAAAAACGTAGAAACTTTTACCATACAATTTGATCAGTTTGCAGATTATAACGGGCCTTCGGAGATCATTTCACTGAAAAAAATCGGATTTAAGAAAACAGACCTTGAATTTAAAGAACCTGAGCTGAAAAAGAATATAATAGATTCTTACGGAAAATACAGGGATTTTCCAGCTATGGATCATACCACACACCTTGGGATCGCGCTGCGTTTCGGTACCATTTCGGTAAGGAAATGTATACGGTACGCTGTTAAGCATAATGAAGTCTGGCTTAATGAGCTTATCTGGAGGGAATTTTTCATGCAAATTCTGTATCATTTTCCAGATGTTGTTCATCATTGTTTTAAAAAGAAATATGAAGATATTAAGTGGAGGAATGATGAAAAAGAGTTTAAGGCTTGGTGTGAAGGTAAAACAGGATATCCTATTGTGGATGCCGGAATGAGAGAGCTCAATCAAACCGGATTTATGCATAACAGGGTAAGAATGATCACTGCAAGTGTTCTTACCAAACATCTGCTCATTGATTGGCGATGGGGAGAAGCCTATTTTGCTGAAAAATTATTAGACTATGATCTCGCAGCCAATAACGGGAACTGGCAATGGGCTGCAGGTTGCGGTTGTGATGCCGCACCTTACTTCAGGATATTTAATCCATATGAGCAGACTAAAAAATTTGATAAAGACACTAAATATATCACAAAATGGCTTCCCGAAGATTACAAGGAAGAACCGATTGTAGAACATGCAAAAGCCAGAGAAAGAGCATTAAAAACTTATAAGGAAGCATTAGCAGAATAAAGAAAAAGACATGGCAAAAAAAGGAATTTTATTAATCAATCTTGGTTCACCAAGATCAACGGCGGTAGAGGATGTAAAAGAATATCTGGATGAATTCCTGATGGATGAAAAAGTGATTGATTACCGGTGGATTTTCCGGGCACTTCTGGTTCGTGGAATTATTTTAAATACCCGCCCGGCGAAATCAGCAGAAGCTTATAAAACCGTCTGGACAGATGAAGGCTCTCCACTTATTGTTATAACAAAAAAGATACGGCAAAAGCTGCAAAAGCTCGTGGATGTTCCCGTTGAAATAGGAATGCGGTATGCTGAACCCAGCATTGAAACAGGCATCAGGAACCTGGCTGAAAAGGGAGTTACAGAAATTGTTTTACTTCCGCTTTATCCCCAATATGCGATGAGTACCACCGAAACTGTGATTGAAAAAGCTGAAGAAATAAGAAAGAAAAAATTTCCCCATATAAAGATCAATTACATTCAGCCTTTTTATCATCGGGACCTGTATATCAATTGTCTGGCAGAAAGTATCCGGGAGAAACTTCCTGAAAATTTTGATGCCTTGTTGTTCTCTTACCATGGGGTTCCGGAAAGACATATTTACAAAACGGATCCAACGAAAACCTGCAATATGAATGATTGCTGTTATAAAGATACCCTTCCCAGCCATTCGTTTTGTTACCGCCATCAGTGTTTTAATACCACCGAGCAGGTGATCAAAAAACTGGGATTACCTAAAGATAAAGTGATTGTCTCTTTTCAGTCCCGATTGGGAAAAGACAAATGGATTGAACCTTACACAGATTATACATTAAAAACGATTCCCGGAAAAGGAATTAAAAATCTTGCTATTGTTTGTCCTGCATTTGTTTCAGATTGCCTTGAAACTCTGGAAGAAATTTCAGTTGAGGGAAAAGAACTCTTTCTGGAAGCAGGTGGTGAAAACTTCAATTATATACCTTGCCTGAATGATGAAGACCGGTGGATCGAAGTCATCCGGACACTTTGCGAAGAACAGCTGAATCAATTTTATTTGGTCTAGCTCATAATGGTAAGCTATAGACTTGTATGAAGAATTTGGTATATTTGTAAACTATTTAATTAAAATGAATTACACGCTTATTAAAGATTGTATAGATCTGTTACAGGAGTTTGAAACGGAAGTCCGTTCCAATCCTGATTTATATCCGGGCAATATCCAGGGCTTTAAAACATGGATTTCTGCTCAGGGAAATATGGGGTCAAATTCTTTAGAGGAGCCTTATTGGGATGGTAAAGAGAACGGAAGGACGCCGGAAAGTGCTATCAGTACACTGCTCGTTCATCTGAATCGGTATGCAAAAACCTATTCAAAATCTGCTATTCTGGATTCTGAATTTTCCACCCAGGAAGATTTTATTTATTTAATTAATTTAAAGGCGTTCGGAGAAATGACGAAGATGGCTCTTATCAAGAAAAATATTCATGATAAACCGGTAGGTATGCTTATTATTGCAAGATTACTGCGTCAGGGACTTATAGAGCAGACGGAATCCGAGGTCGATAAACGCAGTAAATTGATCCGTATCACGGAAAGAGGATTATCGGTTTTAGAAAAACAAATGGAAAAGATCCGCCAGGCCACGAATATTGTGGCAGGAAACCTTAATTACAATGAAAAGATGGAACTTATACGTATTCTCAATAAGCTGGATCGCTTTCATTATCCCATTTTTTCACGGAACATCCATTCCGATCAGCTGATCAATACCGTATATGAAGAGTATATATTGAAAGATTAATAATAAACACTTCTACTTCAGCACATTATTTACGGGAATCAAAAAATCAGAGATGTTTTTTGTTTGAATTGATACACAGATAATATAACCAATATGCTGAAAAGATAGTTTGTAAAAAACAATCAACAAGATATACCCATTTAATAACTTTTTGGATGTAATAATATAGGTCGATAATTAGTAAACTGAGGCAACAAATTAATATTGATAAAGCAATTATCTTATTTTTTCTAACACTTATCGTAAGGTACGCAAGAAGTAATGAATAAGGTAAAAGAAGTAAGCCTACGGTTTTAACAAGCCAAATATCTGTTTTTGGACCTGAAACAAATAAGAAACTTTCCAGATGGATCAAGGGCCATATTCCGGTTAGAAAATAATATACGGTCTGGAAAAATGGAATTGTGCGGAAATTTTGCATATAAATACTGTTATCACTTACATTCGATGATAAAATAAGGGAGGTCTCAAAACCATATAATCTTGCTTTTGTCTTTCTTAAGTATGAAAACCATATTGACTGGTTGTCATATTGGATTTTTCACTGCATTATATTGTCCATTTTTGAAACCTCCCTTCTTTTCACATTAATCTTCCTGTTCAGCGTCAAGATTGATATATGTCTCAGCAATCTCTGTCAGGTTATAGTCGGTATCTTCTTCCTCTTCAAGCGTTTTTTCCAGTAATTCTGCTGCTTTGTTATGTCCCATAGTGAGAGCTAACTGAACAAGCCCCCCATAAGTGGCTATTTCATAATGTTCTACTTTTTGGGCAGCAATGATGAGTGCTGCGTCGCGGGTCATACTCCCTTCTTTTGTAGATTTTATAACTTCTTCGCCTTCTTTGATGATTCCTTCTATAGCTTCACATTTTTTCTTCTGTGGCTTTTCTCCAATAAGGTTGAAAACTTTTTCAAGACGGCTTACGTGCTTTTTAGTTTGCAACTGATGATCCTCGAATGCATCTTCGAGTTCTTCTGTAGTAGCAGCTTCCTGCATTTTTGTCAAAGCTTCTATAATGGCTTCTTCTGCATAATAAATATCCTTTAATGCATCGACGAAAAATTTTTTCAGAGAAGATCCTTTTTCATCAGAAGAGGCAGGTGATAATATTTTTTCTACAATATTACTGTCTGTAGTTGTTGTATCTGTTTTTGCCATGATTTAATTTATTAGAATAATTAAAAGGATTACCTCTTTCTCCACAAAAGAGGTAATCTTAAAATATAGGATGAATTATGAATTACGTCCACTTCTGGATCCTGATCTTCCTGAACCTGAAGATCTGCCGCCTCCATGGGAAGCCTCACCTCCCATTCTTGCAATCCTTGTCCGTTCAGCTTTACTCATAGATGCAAATCCTCTTCTTGATGTTCCGTTTCCTGAACCAGAGTTTCTGCTATTTCCTCCTGAATTTGAGCCTCTTCCTCTTCCTGAACTGCTGCTATTTCCGGATCTTGAACCGGAACCGCTACTATTGGATCCTGACCTTCCTGAACCTGAAGATCTGCCGCCTCCGTGAGAAGCTTCACCTCCCATTCTTGCAATCCTTGTCCGTTCAGCTTTACTCATAGATGCAAAACCTCTTCTTGATGTTCCACTTCCTGATGAGGATCTGCCTCTTCCGGAACCTGACCTAGAGCTTGATCCAGAACCTGAACCACCACGGGAATTTCCCCCTGAATTTCCTCTTCCTCCGCGGCTGCCTGAAGTAAATCTTCCCTGGCTGTCTCTTTGCTGGTTATTGGAATTCCTTCCCCGGTTACCACCTCTGGAGCCTCCACGATCCCTGTCGTCATCTTCATCGTCCTCATCATAATCATCCTCACTATCTTCATCGTCTTCATAATCATCGTCTTCATAATCATCATCGTCGTCGTCTTCATAATCATCATAATAATCTTCATAGTCCGAAAAGTCATCATCATAATCTTCGTCGTCGGACGCATCATTATAACCATGGTCATAACCTAATTGGTAAACTTCTTCCAAAGTAGATCTGTCTTCATTGGATGAGCTGCTCCTTGAGCTACGGTTGTTTGAATTTCTAGTGTTCATAACTGAATTTTTTAAATTAATATTTGGTGATGGTTTTACAGATCCGTGACTAGTATTGGATCTGCAAAAAGTTTAAATTAAATCTTTAAGGAAATAGAATAAAAATGTTATTAAAGATGATATTCTAATAACTATTAAAAAAGAATAACAAAGCGAATGTATAAACTTAAATTCACGGGTATTATGACCTGAGTCACTTTAAAAGAAAATTTTTCTATTTTTAATTTTAACAATTTTATTTTTTTCCATATTTTTTATAGTTCTTATAGCAGTTTCAACACAAACACCTGTAAGGTTTGCCAATTGCTGTCTTGTAAGAGGAACTTTAAATGAAAAAGGATCTTTGTATTCCGAGCCGCTCTTTAAATAATCCATCAGATCTATTATCCTCTGTGCCGGACTTTGTGCTGAATTTGCCTGTAGCATAATATGTTGATAATATAGGCGGTCAGCCAGTGCCTTGCATAAAGTATCGTATAGCTGTGGATATGTATTAAGCATACTGAAAAAATTGTTTTTACACAGTCTAAAAATGGTGCAAGGTTCCAGTGCTACTGCTTCCATAGGATACACCTTGTCCATAAAAAGCATGGAATCTCCAAAACTTTGTCCTTCATAAACTATATTTTGGATAAATTCTTTACCATCCTTTGTGTAATTATTGAGCTTCAATCTCCCTTTTATTACCTGAAAGTAATACATAGGAATTGCTCCTTCCTGGAAAATTATTTCACCTGAATTATAGTGTTTTATTTCAGCACCTGCTGAGTATAAAAGCTTTTCATTGATAACCATAACGTCTGTTTTAATTGTTTTTTATACTTTTCATAATAAAATTGACTCCTGCGCCATCAATAAATAAATACCTGTAAGCTACTATTACTGGATGTTGTAGCTTGTTATTTCATAATAAATAGCCCATCCAATAAACAAAATGACTATGATCCAAATCCAGAAAGGAATGGTTTGGGGCGTTTCACTTCCATTGATGATGAAACTTTTCTGATTCCCTTTGTCATAGGCATTAATCATTAGTGATAAAGTACCATCTACTACGTCTTTATTTTTTAAGCCTTCAATTTTTATTGTAGGCCCGTTGGAAACCATAAAATTTATTTTTCTGATTCCCTCTTTTCCGGATGGGGATCGGCTTACAATTTTCAATGTGTGTTCACCATCCGGCAGTTTCTTCGTATCCAGATCAAAAACGATCGGGGTTTCCAACTCTGCAATTGGGTTGAGATCGTCATCTATGAAAAGGAAAACTTTACTTTTATCTTTTGTCATAACACTTAATTTTCATCTGAGAAAACACTGTACTTGATGTGGTGTTTATTTTTCTCTCCTGGCCTGATCAGGTATTTTACGGAATAATAAAAGGCTAATATTGTTATCAGGATCACTATACCTACAATAAACCAGTCCCAGTCGCTTTCCGGACCCGTGCCATGGGTCCACTCACGTGTCACTTCAGGTTGTTGAAGTTTACATGCATCACATGCTGCCACATATACTGATAGAAGAGTCAGTATAATACTGAATATCTGTTTCGGAAGATCTTTCATATTACTTTATTTTTTCCATGATTACTTTAATTTCGTCCAGAGTTACCTTCTTTGCATTATTTCCCCAGCTTGTTCTTTCGTGGTTCATAATGGCTGTTACATCTTCCGGGGTAAAGTTTGCGTTAGTACCTACAGGTGGCATTGTTGCAAATTCCGGCCTCGGATCGTAACCTTTCATAATAATGGTGACATATAATTCGAGATCACCCCCTGTCACTACAGGACTTCCTTTCAAGGGAGGAAATGCTCCTGGAACACCTTCTCCACTTGCCTGATGGCAGGAAGCACAATTGGCAGTGAAGAGCTCCGCCCCGTCTGGCAGATTTTCACCATTCTGAGCTCCGCCTTCTTCTTTTTTCTTTTGCTTGTATAAAAAGGCCGGAACAATGGTCTTATCTGTATAGTCAGTTTGCTTTAAAGACTTTAAATATGCAACCAGTTGAAGAGCTTTGACGGTTGCAACAATTTTCTTTCTTTTATTTTTAAGAAATTTTTCAGGAACCTTTACTTCCACATCTCCCGGTTGCAGGTAATCTCTTTCGATAAAAAGAAATTCATACGAAGGCATAATGGATGCCTCAATGGCAGCTCTGGGTTGGTATAAGTGAATCAGGTGCCATTCCGCACTTGGCTGTCTTTCTCCTACATTGGTAAGATCCGGACCCGCTCTTTGTGTTCCCATAAGATTAGCAGTGTTCCGCCAAAAGTCAGTTCTGCGGTTGACTGCAAAATCTGCCGGAATGCTTGGTCTCTTACCAAAAACATTATCCATCTCAACACTTCTTACCTGTTGGGTGTGGCAGGCAACACATCCATTTTCTATGTACACCATTTTTCCTGCCCGTTGTTCATTGGTAAGGACTTTTGCTTGCCTGGGCAGGGGTCTGTTGATTTTTTGATTATCAAGAGCCGGAATAATAGCTATATAAAGTGTCAGAAAAATAAACAGACAAAGTGCAGAACCGAAAAGTATCCTGTGATCATTCAAAAATATCATCATTCATTTTTTAGGTGTTAAACTCATTGTTTGTAAGCTGTTTTTTGACAGCCAGTATTTCCGCAGGAGTCCTTGGAATTTTAATGTCATTTTTTACCCTTACCATTCTGTAAAAATTGTAGGCAAAATCAGATGTGCAACCCACATCATAGTTCCTCCAATAGCCCTCCATAACCAGAATGGAAACATATTGATCACTCCGTCAATAAAGGGCTTCTTTTTCATCCACATCATTCCGGTTTGAGTTCCGCCTATCATTAATGCGATCACATACATGAGCAATCCGATTAAGGCCAGCCAGAAATGTATGCCGACGAGGACTTTTGGAGGCTCTTTTCCGGTGAGCCTTGGAAGTAAGGTGTAAGAAAACCCCCATAACATAAACGTGATAATTCCATACATGGTAAGATGGGAATGGGAGACCGTAAAGTCTGTAAAATGCCAAAGCAGATTGGTATATCTGAACGCTTCAACAGTTCCCTGAAACGACCCTGTAAAATAAAATATGATCGCCATAAAATAGAAAGGAAGCGTATAACTATTTTTTAACTGATACCATGCACCATTAAATGTGAGTAAGAAATTAGTTGTTCCCGCAGCTACCGGGATTAGCATACCTACACTGGCAACAATAGCCGTAGTCTGTAGCCGCCATGGAATAGCGCTGAAAATAAAATGGTGGGTACCAATTAAAGTATAGAATAAAAGGTGGGTCCAGAAAGCCAGGGCACCCAAGCTGTAAGAATAAATAGGTTTATTAAGCTGTTGAGGAAGAAAATAGTACATCAGCCCCAGATTGATCAGCATAAACCACATTCCAATTGCCTGATGCATATAATATCCTTGTGTAATTGTTTCCCCTACGCCGTCCTGCCATATGGGAATGTATCCGACGAGAATAACAATGACAATAAACATGAATCCTGAAATGATATACCAATTCGAAATATAAATTTCCGTAACGGTTCTTTTTACAACAGGCTTGAATAAATTATGTGCAGAAATTGCAACACCTGCTCCAAATGTGATCATAATAGGCCAAATATATTCTCTGTATTCACCACCACCATTATTCACCCCGGCAAATAAAGAGATAGTTCCTGCAAGTACTGCTGTATTAACCAATATCAGGGACAAATAACCTTGTTTTATATTGTAATTCTCTATATTGCTTACTCTTGTAACTACATAGTATGAAAGCCCTATCATGGCCAGGGAGGCCCATCCCCAAAATACGGCATTGGTATGCGCAGGACGTAACCTCCCAAAACTAAGCCAGCCGATATGCTCTACATCAGGTGCCACATACTTGATCCCTGCATATAATCCGAAAGTAGTCCCGGCCACAAGCCAAAAGATCGCTGTACCCAAGAAATAAATAATCAATTTGCTGAGCTCCGGTGAAATATACTGTTGAAAAGAAGATGTCCTTCTTTTAGTAGGAAAGACACGTAATTCATCTACAGAATTAACATTTTGTATGACACCTTTTTCGTCCCTGGGAGGCAAAGTACCCGAAAGTAGATTCTCCTCAGGCAGAAAATTGATGGCTTTTTCTCTTTCTTCATAAATATGGAGCTCTTCAGCAGACATATTTTGTATTTTTTTTTGAGTTTCGAGCAATTCTTTCCTCCTTAAAATACGTCCGTAAATAGCCAAAAATTTGAAGATAAGTACTACTAAACCTGCAATAATAATCATTAACATTAATAATAATGTAATTTGTATACCGGTCTGATTGAATAATGAAGATTCTGCCATAATGAAATATTATTACGGGTTGTTAATTGAAAAAATAATTTCTTTATCTAACAAAAAGATATTATGAAAGAATCTGTTACTTTTTTCAAGTACAAATGAAACGTCTTTTTGATTAGATAAAATACTCGTTTAAAAAACTATTTGCTGTTTTTAATTGAATCTACATCGTAGGCTGTACTGTCCATAGGAAGTGTCTGGTCTCCTGAATCCGGGGTGACTTGAGCAGTACCGGAAACCATACTATCGCCGGTATTGATTTTGTCGGTTTGTGTGTCTTGAGGTTGTTGTCTGTCTTTTGTACAACTGACGACGAGGCTACCCGCCAAAACGGTTACTAAAAAAAATGATTTCATAATATTAAATTTTGTGGTGTGTGATTCAAAGGTATAGAGTTCTTAATTTACATCTTTATGATTCATGTCATAATAAATTTATTTTCAATGTGTAGTTTATTGTTTTGGTTAATTTTTTTAATTGTTTTGTGATTTTGATCATATATTTTTCTTTTTTCAATGGCTAGGTTTGCTATTATCAAATCCCATTATTATGAAATACTTGATACAGTTTTTATTCCTGTTGTCGGTTTTGTCGGCATGTACAAAATCTGAAACACAGTATATTGATCAGTCCAATAAAAAAGAGACTGTGAACGACAAAAAATCAGATACGATCCAAACACTAAACGAAATCTCAGACACTACGAAACTTACAAAAGATAGTGCTGTCGTGAGATAGGGAATTAATCACTATTTATTATGAATCCAAAAGGTAGACTTATAATCATGAGAGGTGCTGACATGGGTATTTTCCATGATGCTAAAAATGAAGTTACATCACCAGATTTTCCGTCTGAAATTTTCAGCTTCTTGCCAGAGGAAAAGGATAGTCGTCTCGAAATCCTTACAACTTCCAATTCTGGTGGATGCGCTAACGAAAGACTAATTAAAATGCTACAAGCAGAGGGGTATAGCAACTTTGGGATAATAAATGTTCAGCATACCGAAGATTTTCACAATTATTATACAAAGATAAGTGAAGCTAAAGTTGTTTTCTTGGCCGGTGGAGAGCCGGAAATATGGAAAATGATGAAGAGATCAGCAATAATGGAGCTTTTACTTAAGAGGTACCATGATGAGGAGGATTTTACCATTGTGGGAATAGATGCCGGGGCCATGTGCATCTCAAGGGTTATATTAAGTGAAGGAGGAACTGGTACCGGTCTTGGATTTATACATAACTGTATCATAGATACAAAGTTTCAACATGGTGAAAGATGTAAAGGTCTTGTAAAAGCAATCATAGCTAATAAGGAATGCTTAGGCATTGGTTTAAACAGAGGAATGGCCTTAATTATTGATAAAGGCTACAAAGTTTCATGTTTAGGTAAAGGTACTGTAATGGTTGTCAATGCCAGAAATATAAAAAATAGAAGATTAAAAGCAGGAGCATCTGTTTATGCCAAAAATTTACAAGGACATATCCTTACAGGAGGAGCCACACTTAATTTATTTAGTGGAAATCGGATAAAGGATGATTTACTTCATTATAATTTAAATTTTATCAATAGAAATAATATTCAATAACTACTAATTAAATACGGTTTAAAATGACACCCAAAGGAAAATTACTAATTATAGGCGGTAAAGAAGATAAGGATGGAAATGATCCTGAAATGAAGGGAAAAAATAATGATTTTTCTCCTTATGAGATTCTTAAATTGCTTGTAAAATCTAAAGATGACCGGATAGAAGTGATCACAGCAGCCACCTCTGAACCGGATGATGCAAAGAAAACGTACATGAAAACCTTTCAAGAAATCGGATTCACAAATTTTGATTTTCTTCATATAGCCGATGATCATTGCCATACAGATTATTACTTAAAAAGATTGGAGGCTGCCAAAGCTGTATTTTTTACCGGAGGAGATCAAAACCGTATCTGTGAATATTTAACACAATCCGTTCTCACAGATATGCTAAAGAAAAAATACTTTGAAGAGGAGGATTTTATGATTGCAGGAACGAGTGCAGGAGCAATGTGTATCCCTAAAATAGTCATTCTCGAAGCCATCAACGGGGAAGCTATTCTGGAACATGATATTGAATTAGGTGCCGGGTTGGGGTTTATAGAAAATTGTATTGTCGATACACATTTTGTACATCGGGCACGTTTCGGGAGGCTTGCACATGCCATAATCTTACATCAAAATTGCTGGGGGATCGGTCTGGGGGAAGACACGGCTCTGCTTATAGAAAGAGGGGCTAATGCAAGCTGTTTCGGATCGGGATCAGTGTGGATAATGGATGCGAAAGATATTGGACAAACAAATACGGATAACGTCAAAAAAGGAAATCCTGTTTATGTGGAAAATCTTAAAATTCATATTTTAACAAATAACTGCACATTTAATTTTAATACCAATGTATTTCAGGGTGAAAATTCCGGAAAACAATAGGCAGGGAAACAATTGTGCTTCTTCATATCATTAAGTACGCACAATTCTCAAAAGCTAGTCATTGTATCATAATGTAATAATCCTGTATTTTTTGTGAAATGAGTTATAACCCGGACTGCATTTTTTACGAAACAACCATTCCGACTAGCTTTTCAATGTATTATGACCATTTATCGTTATGCTCATCCCTTTTTAGTTCTCTTTCCACCTCGTTCACTTCAGTTAGTGGAAGGTCGTAAGTTTCATCAATATATTTAAGAATATTTTGATGGATCTCATGATTTAACTTTCGGATAAAAAGCTGGTTAGTAGTTTTTAATAAACCGATAAGATGATTTTGGGATTGATCCCTGTTAAAAAAAGATTTTTCAATAGATGCCCTTTTATCATCATTTACAATAATATCTTTAAAAACCGTATTCATGAGCACGGTCTGAAAAAATGATTCTGCAGGTAAGAGCGTATGTAAATAATAATCCTCAAAATCCATTACCCGTTTGTTATTGGTTAAAAAGGAACATGTTTCTCGGGTGAACATAAACCATTTTCCGCCGATATAAGGAGTAACACCGTCCATGAATGCCCTTTTATAAATCATTGAGGAGATTTTGTGGGTGAGTTCAGTGAAGTGGTTCTGTATCCTCTGAAGCGTAGCAGGTCTGTAAAACTTCTGATCATAATAAAAAAGATAGTTCCTGCCATTATTTACTGTGAGAAACTGACGGATAATATTTTGTGATTTAAGCGGATAATCTTCTCCGCTTAGGTTGACAAAATAATCCCATTCTGCGTTCACATTAAGTAAGTATTCCATGGCATTAAGTTCTGCCTGAATCATACTGAATCCGCCAGCTACGATATTTATGCTTTCCAGAATATAAACGTTGGGAAAATGTACCAGATACTGCTGGATTTCCTCGGTAAACTCTTCTTTGGCTTTCCGGTCTATATGAACCAGGTAAAACTGATCTCGGGTGTAGATTTTTTCGAACATTGCCTTAAATATTTCCGGCTTGTGGTGTACCATGATAAAATAAGCAATTCGGATCTGGGAAGACGGGTTACTATCTGATTTGTGGGATAAGGGATGCGGTTGTACTGCGGTGGTTTGCATATGCTGGAATTATAAAATTATCCGCTCTATGCAAACAATTAGATTTATGGGTGTAAGGTACGAATATATTTTTGATAATCAGTTAATTAATATGTACCGGATGCCTCCCTCAATAAATCTTAGCAGCCAGGAACCATGAAATTTTGACAGTATTTCAGAAAAAATATCACAGCATATCGACTGGTATTTTTTTTGTTGACTTTCCACATAGCCGGCCGGCTACCTTTACACTGCCGTTTAAACGGATTTTACTTGTTTGAATCTAAAGATTGAAATATTTAAACCCTAATAGTTATAGAGATATGCTTTGGACAGTATGTGTTTTGTGTATGACAATTTTAGGTCTTATGTTTTTGCTGAAAAAACTTAAGCAGCCCTATCTTATCGCTTATATTATTGCCGGGGTATTGTTGGGACCCTATGTTTTCAGAATTGTAGATAAACCAGATGAAATAGAAGTTATTGGCGAGATCGGGATATTGTTGCTGATGTTCTTCATCGGAATGGAAATCAATATTCCGAATAAAAGAAGTCTTATTATTAAGCCTGTGATGGCGCAGAGTATTAAAGTGTTGCTGAGCTTTGTATTTGCCTATCTCCTAGGAAGGATACTTCACCTGGACTATAAAAGTATTCTCCTGATTGCCATCCTTTTCATGTTCAACAGTACAGCAGTTGTTGTCGATTTTATGAAGAGGCATGGAACGTTAAATACCGCCTTTGGAATAATTATACTCAATATCCTGTTATTGCAGGACCTTCTTCTTGCTCCGGTACTGACCCTGCTAAAGTTCTGGAGTGGTGAAGAATTCAACATCTTTAACTTTGTGCTTCCTTTAGCTTTATGCATCGGTATTTTTTTAATATTCAGGAAGGTCAGAAATTGGAGGGAGATCAGAATTTCAAGTACTTTTCTTGAAAATGACCATGATCTGCAGGTTTTCTTTGGCCTTTTTATCTGTCTTGGCTTTGGCCTTATTGCGGAAACCATTGGTCTGAGCGCCGCATTGGGAAGTTTTATAGCAGGAGTTCTGGTTGGAAAAATACAGGCATTCCACTGGCTTGAAAATTCTTTATTGCCATTCAAGGTCTTCTTTATTTCACTTTTTTTCGTATCCATTGGTCTAAGACTGGATATTAATTATCTTTTATCCAATTATATGCTGATTGGTATCGGTACTTTGGTCGTTTTAATAAGCAATAGTATTATGTCATCTGTTTTCTTTCGGATTCTGAACTTCAGCTGGAAAGACAGTTTTTATGGTGGAGCATTGCTTTCTCAGACCGGGGAATTTGGGATCCTGGCACTTTCTATTGCCTATAAATCCGATATGGTAGGATATGATCTGTATAAAGCCGGATTAGGTATTACCTGTTTGTCTCTATTATTATCCACCTTTTGGATCAGTTGCGGTGCATTCGTTAAGATTCGTAAATCTGTACGCACTTAAAATAAGAAATGAGAGATATGGGATTGAAATCAGGACTCATTTTGTGTCACAAAAATGAAATTTTGACAGAAATTCTGAAAAAATATCACCATTTATCCGGTGGTATTTTTTTTGCTGGTTTTTAAGTACAGCTGGCCAGCTGATTTGTTATTAAATAATTGTTAAACTTATTTAAAAAGAGATTACTATGAATAATCTAATGAAAAGAAACGGAAACAGCAATTTAGGCATTTCAAACATCTTTGATGATTTTTTTAGTCGTGAACTTTTTAACTGGGGTAATAACAATTACTCATCTACCAGTACAACCGTACCATCGGTAAATATAAAGGAAAACGGGGATGCGTATGAGGTTCAGGTTGCTGCACCCGGAATGGATAAGAATGATTTTGAGATCAGCCTTGATGGTAACCTGCTGACCATTTCATCCATGAAACAGGACAGTAGTGAAACAAAAGAAGAGAACTTCACCCGAAGAGAGTTCAGTTATCAGTCCTTCCAGCGTAGTTTTGAACTTCCGAAGAATGTTGTTGACCAGGATAACATTAACGCGAAATATGAAAACGGATTGCTTATGCTTACTATTCCTAAGAAGGAAGATGCAAAGCAGAAGCCACCAAGAAGGATTGAAATATCATAAAAATATTTAAAAAAATGGCTACCACTGGTAGCCATTTTTTATTAAAAGAGAATGAATAGCAGTATTTATAAACCAAAAAGCTGAAGTGAAATCTCCAGCTTTAATTAATTGTATCGGTTATTATATTAACCGGTTACTTTCAATGATTGAATATATCCGTCAGACAATTGAAAATGATACTTCAAAACAATAGGGCTGCCAGGAAAGTCTCCTAAAACTTCTGCCGATAAAATATTTTCATTTTCATTATAGTCTAAAGGCTTCATAGTAGCATTGTAATCTTTGTTGGCTTTATCAATCCATTTTTCAATTTCGGTTTTTCCGTTATGAGTTTTGCCTTCATCAAATACTTCTGCATTTTCATTAAAACAATTGGCATAAGCAATACTGTCAAAATTGTTTTGGGCTTCGATTAAATCTGTGATAACTTTTGGTAGGTTCATTTTTTATTTTTTTAAGATGATTAAACTGTTGGCACTGTGCCACCATCGATTACAAATTCAGTTCCGGTTAAATAGCTGGCTCTTGGTGAAACTAGGAAACCTACTAATTCAGCAACTTCTCCCGGTTCTGCGGGTCTGCCGTAAGGTATTCCACCCAATGCATCCATAACACTTTGCATGGCTTCTTCTTCTGTACTATTTGCATTTCTTGCAATCTCACCCAGCCACGCTGTGGATGCCGTTGTATTGATCCATCCCGGTGAAACAGTCAGCACGCGGACACCTTTGGGGGTTACTTCATTTGACAAACTTTTACTGTAATTGATCAATGCTGCCTTTGCAGCTGCATACGGCAAAGTAGAATCATACAATGGCAGTTTACCCTGGATTGAAGCAATATGAATAATAACACCGCTTTTGCGCTCTATCATTTGTGGTAAAAACCCTCTGTCCAGTCTCACCGGAGCAAGCAGATTGGCTCGAAGAGTTGATTCCCAATCTTCATCGTTTAGTGCAATGAAACCTCCCGCAGGTGTTGATGAAGAACCAAGGTTGTTCACAAGAATGTCGAGTCTGCCATAAGTAGACAGCACTTCGCTGATGACATTTTGTGTTCCTTGAGCTGTACTTAAATCGGCCGAAATAAAATGCAGGTTTTCATTTTCTTTTTCAGGCTTGTTTCTCGCTGTAATAATAACCTTTGCACCGGCTTGTAGCAATCTCTCTGCTATGGCTTGTCCGGCCCCTTTTGTTCCTCCTGTTACCAAGGCAATTTTACCTTGAAGTTCATTGTTGTAATTAAATTGATTTTCCATTGTCTAATTCTTTGATACAAATTTCCGAAGTATCACTATTTTAGGCAATAACGGAAAATCGAATTGCATAGGGATAATTTATTCCCCTATTGTACAATTTGGTACATTGGGCTACATTTGTATATGCATGAAAGAAAAATACCTTTGAATTTGAACTGTGGCCTTGACCTTATTGGTGAAGTCCTTTATGGCAAGTGGAAAATCCGCCTGCTATGGTTTATCTATCAGGGACATCTGCGTCCAAGTGAATTACAGCGTAAAATTCCGGATGCATCAAGGCGTGTATTAAATATTCAATTAAAGGAACTTGAAGAGCATGAACTTGTCACTAAAAAAATCTATGCTCAGGTCCCTCCCAAAGTTGAATATTCACTCACAGATTTTGGTAAGACACTAATTCCTGTAATTTCTGTATTAGGCGGTTGGGGCGACGAGAATGAAGATAGACTGAGAAGAGTGATTCTGTCAAGAATGGGAGAGCATGATAAACATTCATAGCTTGCTTGATTTAATTATTAACGCTCAAAACAACGTTAACTATTTAATTGGTGATTCTTATTAAATTTTTCTCAAATCTATTTCTGTTTACGGATACGGCTTAAAGTTTCTTTTGTAATTCCCAAATACGATGCAATAAGATGTTGTGGAAATCTTTGTAAAAATGCAGGATGAGTTTTAAAAAGATTATGATAACGTTCTGCTGCGGAAAGGCTTATTGCATTATTGATGCGATTTTGCATCGCTATGCCGTGGTTCATATCCAATCGTTTTGTCAATTCATTTAAAGCCGGAATTTTTGTCATTTCGTTAATGTCTTCTTTTGAAATCATCAACATCTCAGTATCCTCATAGGCTTCAATAGTATAAATGGACGGTTTTGAGCCTAATAGACTTTCTCGATCAGCTACCCACCAGTTTTCCAGATAAAGGTTGATGACATTTTCCTTTCCAGAGTCGTCCACAGAATATTGTTTCATTGCTCCCTTAATGATGAAACCACAGTATTTGCAAATTTCTCCCTGCTTTAGAAAAAACTGTTTTTTTTCAATTTTTTTGTAAACAAATAACTCTCGTATAAATTTTTTGTCATCAGAACTTAATGTGGATGAGCTGTGAGCTTCGATATAACTGAAAAGAATTAAAAAACTGTCCTGATTGATATTCATAGTTAGGTCCTGAACTGATTTCTTGATTTACGAATTTAATGAAAATTATCTGGTCATTAAAAGTTATTATCAAATCCGTTATCAAAATAAATCATTGAATCATTTTGATGCAAAATATTTATTATCAAATATCAACAACTTCCAGACTTGGATGCCTGTAAATTTGCGATATAAATAACCTTTAAAATATAATTACAATGGCTACAAAATGGAACCTAGACCCGACACACAGTGAAATAACTTTCAAGGTAAGACATATGATGATTTCAAATGTCAAAGGAAATTTCACCAATTTTGATGTGCAGCTTGAAGCAGAAGACGATACTTTTACCAATGTAAAAACAGTAGCAACTATTCAGACAGATTCTATATCTACATACAATACCGACAGAGACAATCACCTGAAATCGGCAGACTTTTTTAATGTTGAAGTACATCCTGTAATCACTTTTGAAGCTTCTGCATTAAGCAATGAAGTAAAGGGTGATCTTACCATTAACCACATTACAAAACCAATTACTCTTGATGTGGATTTCAACGGAATTAAAGCAGATCCATACGGAAATACAAGAGCAGGATTTTCTTTTGAAGGCAAAATCAATAGAAAAGATTTCGGACTTACCTGGCATGCTGCGCTTGAGGGCGGAGGAGTAATGGTAAGCGATCAGGTGAAACTTGCGGGCGATTTACAGTTTGTAAAACAGCAATAAGAAAACATCAAATAGCAAACAATAGACAAGCCTTTGGAACCTCAAAGGCTTTTGTTTATTTATGATCGGAATTTTAATGGAATTTATTTCCATTGAACTTTCTTTATACAAAACTAAATAATGCAATCATAAAACTACGAAATATCGTAGTTTTTTTTATTATGATATTTTAAATAATATTCTGTAAATCAGGTGTTTTGTTGTTTTGGGTTATTTTTTGGCATTATGCTCATAAGTTTAATTCAAAAAATAATACAACAATGAGCACATTAACATTAAAAGACGGAACAGAAATTTTTTACAAAGATCAGGGACAAGGACCTGTCTTGATGTTTCACCACGGGTGGCCATTATCATCTGATGACTGGGATGCACAGGTAATTTTCTTTTTACAGAAAGGCTACAGAGTGGTTACCCACGACAGAAGAGGCCACGGACGCTCCAGCCAGAATATCTACAATCATACTATTGAACAATACGCTTCTGATGCTGCAGAACTGGTTGAATTTTTAGATCTGAAAGATGTTGTACACATCGGGCATTCAACAGGAGGTGGAGAAGTGATCCGTTATGTTAACAAATATGCAAACGGAAGAGCTAAGAAAGCGGTTCTGATCAGTGCCATTCCGCCGGTAATGGTTAAGAGTGAAAATAATCCTGACGGTGTTCCGATGTCAGTTTTTGATGATATCAGAGAACAGACGATGAACAACAGAAACCAGTTTTATTATGATCTTACTTTCCCTTTCTATGGCTATAACAGAGAAGGAGCGAGTGTAAAGGACGGAGTTCAGAGAAACTGGTGGAGACAAGGATTGATGGGAGGAATTGTTGCTCATTATGACGGGATCAAAGCTTTTTCAGAAACAGATTTAACCGAAGATTTAAAAGCTGTGGATATTCCTGTTTTGGTGATGCATGGTGAGGATGACCAAATCGTCCCTATTGCCAATGCGGCATTAAAATCAATTAAATTACTAAAGAACGGAAAACTGATCACATATCCGGGGTTCCCTCACGGAATGCCCACTACAGAGCATCAAACCATTAATAAAGACCTTTTGGAATTTATTGCTGAATAATTATCATTCCATTCAAATCCAAAATATATGGAAAACTCAAAAACTCACGAAGCGGAATTCAATCCTGAAGATTTTGCTATTGTTCCTGCCCGTACGTTTGACGAACTGAAAGTAGGTGAATTGTTCAGGGCGCCAAGCAGAACTCTTACTGATGCACATGCTTCAGCTTTTCAAACGGTTTCCTGTGATAATCATCCGATTCATTACGATGTGGAATATGCAAAAAGATATGGCCATGAAGCTCCGGTAGTTCACGGTTTGCAGGTATTGGCTTTTACCGCACCGGGCGCGACTCTTTTGCCTCATTACTTCGGAAGTGTTTTTATTGCTTTTTTAGAATTATCATGCCATTTTTTGAAAGAGGTACATTCAGGAGATACGTTGTATTCTTCGTTGGAAATCACCGATTTAACGCCACAGGAAGACAGAGGTATAGTGACCACAAAAGTGAGAGTCTATAACCAAAAATCTGAACTCGTTCTGGAAGGGCAGCATAAATATTTACTAAAAAGATAATTTCTTTTTCAAATCTGCTGTCTTCTTTTTAAATGGAGATCCTTTTAGGGAAGGCAGCTGATTCAATACCACTTTGACATGTTTACAATAAATCTGTCAAAAATCAGCCATTAAAAATATCATCATTATGAAACTAAAAACAATTTTTGGTACTGCCGTTTTATTGTCAGCGGTATTCCTTACCAATATTAATACACAAAATACGGCAAAATCTACGAAAGCCAGAGCAGAATATATCGAAGTGGAACCTAATGTAAGGCTTCATGTTTCCGACCTTGGAGAAGGTAAGCCGGTTGTTTTAATCCACGGTTATCCGGTAAGTGATGCTTCATGGGAGTACCAGTATCTTCCTTTAATTAAAGCGGGTTATCGGGTTATAGGAATCACTCTGAGAGGGTTCGGACAGTCGGACAAGCCTTATGGAAAATATGATTATGACCAGTTTGCTTCTGATATCAAAACTGTTTTAGACAAATTGGATATCAAAGATGCTACGTTGGGCGGCCATTCTATGGGTGGTGCGATTGCTTTGCATTACGTGGCGAAATACAACAGTGCTCATGTCAGTAAATTGGCATTATTCGCTGCTGCGGCACCTGTTCATACCAAAAAACCTGATTATCCTTATCCGCTATTTACAAAAGAAGATATTACCAAATGGATAGACCTTGTAAGCGTAGACAGACCGGGATTACTGAATACGATAGGTGAAAGATTTGTTTTATCCGCAACTTCTGTTTCACCAGGGGTAGGTACCTGGCTGGGAGGGATTGAAATGCAGTCATCTGCTTATGCAATGGAGCAGGCTTTAATCGCTTTAAGAGACGAAGATCTTCGTGGAGATTTACCGAAAATCAAGATTCCGACCCTTATCATGCAGGCAAAACAGGACAGGATAGTGGCTTATGCTTTAGCAGAGCAAATGAACAAAGCTATTAAAGGATCTAAGCTTATTCCTTTTGAAAACAGCGGACATGCACTGTTCCTCGAAGAAAAAGACAAATTCAATGAAGAATTATTAAAATTTCTTAAGCAATAAAATTCAAACTCAATAACATCTAAATAAACTTTATGAAACCATCATCAAAACTACTTTCTCCTGAAAATCATGCACTGGTACTGATTGATTTTGAAGGACAAATGGCATTTGCAACCAAAAGTATCTCTATGAACGAACTGCGTAACAATGTAGCAGTACTGTGTGGGGCATCCAAAATATTCAATGTTCCGACCATCATTACTACAGTTGCAGAACAAAGCTTTTCAGGTCCTGTTTTCCCGGAAATCGAGGAAGCATATCCTATGGCAACCTCAGGCTATATAGACAGAACAACGATGAATACATGGGAAGATGAAGCCGCTTATAAAGCCATTACAGGAACCAAGAAGCAAAAACTGGTTCTCGCAGGATTATGGACAGGCGTTTGTATTGTGGGGCCGGCATTATCTGCACTTGAGGAAGGCTATGACGTGTACGTCATTACCGATGCCTGTGGCGATGTAAGCGATGAGGCACACGAAAGAGCTGTACAGAGAATGATCCATTCAGGAGTAAAGCCTATGACTTCCATTCAGTATATCCTGGAACTTCAGAGAGACTGGGCACGTCAGGAAACATATGGTCCTGTAACTGACCTTATGAAAAAATATGGTGCTTCTTACGGATTGGGAATCCACTATGCTCACCATATGCTGAATCACTAAAATCCATATACCATTTTCAATGTTGAAATCTGCACCTTCAATACTGTTTTTAAAAGCTTTTATCATGACAGTTCTTTTATGTTCTGAAACTTTCTCCTCCCAGAGCTTTAAACTTCTGCGGTATGATGAAAATTATGAATATCTGAAAGATTCCACCAAAAGCTTTTATGATAAAATTAAATATCTCCCTCTCAATGAAAAGAAAGATATCTATCTCTCATTGGGTGGTGAGGCAAGGTATGAATATGTGGATTTCAACAACGAAGATTGGGGAAGGCTTAACATAGGACACAACGACTTTTTTCTCCAACGCTATGATCTTCATGCAGACTGGCATTTCGGGAAAAACTTCAGAATATTTTCACAGATCAGAAGTGCTTTGCAAAACGGAAGAAAAAACGGTTCAAGAGGCATTGATGAAGACCAGATGAATATTCAGAACCTCTTTCTGGATGCAGGTTTGGTGAATATGGAAGATCAGAAGCTGATAGTGAGACTGGGAAGACAGGAGCTGGACTACGGTTCCGGAAGATTAATTTCTGTGAGGGAAGGGCCGAATGCAAGGTTGTCTTTTACAGGAGCCAAAATCATGTATTCCTATAAAAATATTTCCGTAGATGCTTTTGCGATGATGGCAGACTCTATCAAGACCGGCGTTTTTGATAATACCATTTCAAAGCAGCTTAACCTTTGGGGACTTTATTCCAAAATTATTATTCCTGAAACCGGAAATCTGGATCTATATTACCTCGGAATCCGTAGAGATGAATCTGTTTTTGAAGCCGGAACAGCCAGAGAAAAGCGTCACACAATTGGCGGAAGGCTCTGGAAATATGGCGGCGGATTTATCTATAACCTGGAAGCGGCCTATCAGTTCGGACGTTTTGGAAACGACAATATCAGTGCCTGGACGGGCTCTGTGGATGTAGGATATCTCTTTGAAAACGTTAGATTCAGCCCAAGCATCAATCTGAGAAACGATTATATATCAGGAGATCATTCTAAAAACGATGGAAAGCTCGGTACATTTAATCCTTTATATCCAAAAGGAGGGTATTTCGGCTTCAGTCCGCAGGTGGGTCCTGTCAATTTAATTGATATTCATCCGTATATGACCCTTGATCTGACTTCCAAACTCAAAATGCAGATGGATGTTGTCTTCAACTGGCGATATTCCCTGAACGACGGAGTTTACCGGCCAAGCGGAGCATTGAACCGTCCCGGAAGCAGCTCAGATAAAAGGTATATCGGAACGGCTTATTTAACCAGCTTTACCTATAATTTCAACAAACATTTTTCTTTGGTGAGCGGACTTCAGTATTTCCACAAAGGACCTTTTATCGAAGATATCATTCAGGATGCAAAAAGCGGTGTTTTCTGGAATATAAGGCTGGGATTCAAATTTTAATCATTACTAAATCATTTATTATGCAAAATTCAATTTCAAAATACATCAATTGGTCAAAAACAATCTTTACAGTATTGGTGTTGGCAACTGCGGGAACCCAATTCGTTTCAGCACAGGCTGTTGCAGGAAAAACAGCTATCGGGACCTCAAAAACATGGGGAACTGTTGACGGGATTTCTGTCATAGGTATGGTACAGGGGCCATCTGCGGCCAAAGCAGATTTACAGATCGCCTGTGTTTTCGAGTATACGGAAGGAGATATTTTCAATCCTCCTGCGCTTCCCAAAGAACTGAACGGCATGGTTCATCTGGATGAAGCATTAAAAGGAATTATTACAGAAGTCCGTAAAAAAGGACAGTTCAAGGGACACGCTTTAGAAACCTTATTAATTAATCCTCCGAAAGGAAGCCTTGCCTCCGGAAAATTGCTGTTGATAGGCTTGGGTAACAGAAACTCTTTCGATGCCGAACTGATGAAAGAAGTAGGAGGTGTTGCCATGAGAGAAGCTTTGAAACTACAGGTACATACCGTATCCTTTGCCAGTGATATCAAAGATGCCGGAATTGATTCTCCAACCGCCTTAGTGGCAGAAAATGTGGTTTTGGGCGCTTTTGATGCCTACCGTACACAGTCTTATTTAAAAGCTCAGCATTTATCCGATACAATGAAACTAAAAAAACTGATTCTGCTGGCCGGACCGTCTTTTTTCACCGTTGCCGGAGGAGGAATTCAGGAAGCTATTTCAAAGTTGAACACCAAATAATTAAAGATGAAAGCAGATCTTATCATATACAACGGAAAAATACACACTTTCAATAAAGAAACTCCGGACGTTTCTGCAGTGGCCATTAAAGACGGGAAAATTATCGCGGTTGGAAATTACGGACTGGCAGACCAGTTTGTAGATGAATCTACAGAACTTATTGATCTCAGAAAGAAAAGAGTAGTACCGGGAATCAATGATTCTCACATTCACCTGATTCGTGGCGGATTGAATTACAACCTGGAATTAAGATGGGACGGGGTTCCGTCACTGGCCGACGCGCTCAGAATGTTAAAAGACCAGGTAGACCGTACGCCTTCTCCGCAATGGGTTCGTGTCGTAGGAGGATGGTCCGAATTCCAATTTGCAGAAAGAAGGATGCCAACCCTGGAAGAGATTAATGCTATCGCCCCCGAAACACCAGTTTTTATTCTGCATTTATACGACAGGGCATTGATGAACAGAGCTGCATTAAAAGCAGTAGGATTTACCAAAGATACTCCGGCTCCGGCAGGCGGACATATTGAAAGAGATGCTAACGGTGAACCCACAGGGTTGATTATTGCCACACCCAATGCCATGATCTTATACTCAACACTGGCAAAAGGCCCGAAGCTTTCTTACGAACACCAGCTGAATTCCACAAGGCATTTTATGACAGAACTGAACCGCTTCGGAATTACCAGTGTCATTGATGCCGGCGGAGGATTCCAGAATTTTCCGGATGATTATCAGGTGGTGAACGAACTGAATGAGAAAAAACAGCTTACCGTAAGGATCGCCTATAATCTTTTTACCCAGAAACCTAAGCATGAATTTGAAGATTTCAGCGATTGGATCGACACGGTAAAATTATATCAGGGGGACGATATGTACCGTCACAACGGGGCAGGAGAGATGCTGGTATTTTCTGCAGCCGATTTTGAAGATTTTCTTCAGCCAAGACCTGACCTGCCTGAAAACATGGAAGCAGATCTCGAAAAAGTAGTCCGTTTACTGGTAGAAAACCGCTGGCCATTCAGACTTCATGCAACCTATAATGAAAGCATCACCCGTTTTTTAAATGTTTTTGAAAAAGTAAACCGGGATATTCCTTTTAATGGTCTTCCATGGATTTTTGATCATGCAGAAACCATTGATGAAAAAAATATAGAACGTGTAAAAATGCTTGGCGGAGGAATCGCCATCCAGAGCAGAATGGCTTATCAGGGAGAATATTTTGCAGACCGTTATGGTTCCGGCGCCGCAGAAAGTACACCACCCGTAAAAAAAATGCTGGAAATGGGAGTTCCTGTAGGTGGAGGCTCAGATGCCACAAGGGTAAGCAGCTACAATCCGTGGGTTTCCATGTATTGGCTGACCGCAGGTAAAACTGTTGGCGGACTTCAATTGTATCATGAATCAAAGCTGGACAGATCAACCGCATTGGAACTGTACACAAAAGGCAGCGCATGGTTTTCTCAGGAACAGCAGAAAAAAGGTGATATCAGGGTAGGAATGTTTGCCGATCTGGCAGTTCTTGATCAGGATTATTTTACGGTTGATGATGAAGATATCAAAAATATTGAAGCGGAAATGACCATTGTAGACGGGAAAATAGTCTATGCCAAAGGAACATTCTCATCTTATGCACCACCATCTATTCCTGTGCTTCCGGACTGGTCTCCCACCAATCTTTACAACGGATATTACCCTGCAGGCGGACATTTTCAGAAAGAAATTGAGAAAAATGCGAAACAGGATTTAAAAGCCCCGCTGACCTCACAAATTCACAGCTGTGCAGGAAGCTGCGATATTCACCATCATAACCATAACCAGGCAAGAATGAGCAATGTGCCCGTTAATAATTACCACACATTCTGGGGAGCTCTAGGCTGTTCGTGCTTTGCTTTTTAACTATCAATACATATGGAAATTTTAAAACAGATCCTTTCATCGGATTTAGGTTCACCATGTAATGATGCTTCATTCTTGGTTTTCCGGGTACTCCTTGCGATTCAATTGTTCAGAGTGCATGGCTTAAAGAAATTCAGACTGGAAAACGGGCAAAGGGAAGTCATTCCAAACCCTCTGGGATTGCCTGATCAACTCAATGCCATAGTTGCTTCATTTGCTGATCTGGTAGTTCCGTTTCTGATTATTTTAGGACTGGGAACCAGGCTTGCGGTTTTACCGACAATCGGCGTGACGGCTATCGGATATTTTGTGGTTCATAGAAAGGATTCATTGGAAGTGCGGGATGTTCCTTTTATGTACACCCTTTCCCTGTTACTGATTCTTGCATTGGGTGCAGGAAGATATTCACTTGATTATTACTTATTAAATATTTTATAAAATGAAAACTTCAATCGGAATTAAAAACGAAAATTTAGCAAAAGTTGCTGAGGTACTGGTTACCACTTTAGCAGACGAATTTGTATTGTATACCAAAACTAGAAAAGCACATTGGAATGTCGAAGGACCGGATTTTTACAATAAACACCTGTTTTTTGAAGCACAATACGGGCAGCTGGACGACATCATTGATGATCTGGCTGAAAGAATCAGGACGCTGGGACATTATGCACCGGCTACTTTAAGGGAATATCTTGAATTAACCCATTTGTCTGAGCACCATCTTGAATCGAACGACAGCCTAACTTACATCAGAGCGCTTCTTTCCGACCACGAAAGTATCATCATTCATCTTCGTGAAAATATTGAAAACTTCGCTGTGGAATTCCGTGATTCAGGGACAAGCGACTACATTACAGGATTACTGGAAGCCCATGAGAAAATGGCCTGGATGCTCCGTTCACATTTAAAATAGAAAAATGGAAGTAAAACATAATATCGGTTTTGTCACCTTATTGTTAACCATGATTGCCGGATACTGTGATACCGTGACATTTGTAGCGGCAGATGCCCTTTTTTCGGCACATGTTACAGGGAACTTTATTGTATTTGCCTATCAGTTTGTGAAGGGATCGGATATTCATGCCTGGGTAAAGCTGCTTACTTTTCCGGTCTTTATTCTCGCGGTTATGGCAGGAGGGAAGATTGCCGGGAAAGTTATCAATCATTACACGCTGCTATTCTGGGAAGGAACATTGCTTTTTTTAGCCGGAATTATTGTTGCCGTTCTCAGTTACTACGGAACGTTTTCAGAAGTTATGATGTATACTGTGGCTATGATGACCGTTTTTGCGATGGGGCTTCAGAATGCTTTCGGGAAACTCTATGCAAAGGAAACCCATGGTCCTACTACCATGATGACAGGAAATGTAACCCAGGCTTCCCTGGATTTTGGAACGCTTCTGTCAAGTGGCTTTCAACACCCTGAAGCCTGGGCAAGCCTGAAGAAGCAGTTGGTTACCATACTTGGATTTCTGATAGGCTGTTTTTTAGGAGCATATGCGGGAAAACAATTTGGACTCGAAACATTGATTTTACCGGGGCTGGCCATGATCATCTGCTATTTTTATCACCGTAAAAACTAGTACGGGACTATGGCAAAATACGGTATAAAATATTACCTTTAAAAAATGAATTTCAGGCTTTATTTTTTATCAAAAAATCTATTTAAGGTAGTATATTTTTCATTGGTTTTTATGTTTTCATGGAGTATAAAAGCACAAATCCAAGAAAATCCTGCACTGTTGAGAAAACAGATTTCCTCTTCCCCCAATACTACTCAGAAAACCACTTTATTGTTGCGGCTGAGTAACTATTATATTAGTAAAAAAGGAGAGTTGAAGGCTGATCTCGACAGTGCCGCTATTCTGAACAGACAGGCAAAAGCACTGAATATAAAATCCGGAGATCCGATGTCTGCCGGAAAGCTCATATTTCTGGATGCTAAACTAGATAAAGAAAGAGGCAGTAAAAACATTGCTTTATCCAAAATGAAAGAAGCACTTGCTTATTTTGAAACCCATCAATTTAAGGAACAGACCGGAGAGGCATATAACGAGTTATCGTATATGTATGACAATAAACCCGAGTATTTTGATACTAAAATTAGATTGAAAGAAAAAGCATTGGAACTTTTTAAAAATTCAGGATCAAAACTGAATCAGGCAGGCGTTTTAAAAGATCTTGGAGAACTATATTATATCAAAGAAAATCCTGATAAAGCGCTCGGTTTGCTCAGGCAATCCCTTTCTGTTTATCAGTCGGTGAAATTCAGAGAATTACAGAGTGTTTATAACCTTATTTCCCAGGTTGAAATTCAGAAGGCGGATTATGGGGAAGCACTCCGTTATGGTCTTCTGGCAGAAAAAACAGCAGAAAGCGTAAATGATTATTCTTTGCAGATGTGTTCTATTTACAGCAATATCGGAATGGTGTATTACTATCTCCGCCAGAACGACGATGCCATGAGATATTGGGAAAAATCCTTAGCTACTGCTAAAAAAAATAAAGATAACAGCTACATCAGAACCGTTGCCAATAATATTTCTACGATGCTGATCAGGCAGAAAAAGTTTAAGCAGGCTATTACCATGATAGAAGAATATAGAGAACGTTACCCTATCGTAGACCAGGATTTTGAAATGTCAGAAAATTATATCCTGTTCAGCACCTATACCATTTTAAAGCAGTTTAATAAAGCCGAAGCCTACTACAAAAAACTGGTCGCCTATTACGGTGAAAATGCAGAAAAGAACAATCAGCAGGCTTCATTGCTGCGAAGCTTTGTTTTTTATCATTACCAGACCCGTAACTTTGATAAAATGTACCGCGAAGCGAGGCTTTTTGATTCGATAGCTAAAAATAACGGAAATGATATGCTTCGTTCGGAAAACCATTTAATGTGGTTCAAAGCAGATTCTGTACAGGGAAAATACCTGGATGCCATACAGCATTATCAGCTGTACAAGAAACTTTCAGATTCTGTTTTTAACGGCGAAAAAAGCAAGCAGATCAACAGCCTTAAAATTCAGTTTGAGACAGAACAGAAAGATAAAAACATTCAGCTGCTGACCCAGAAAGCAAAACTACAGGATATTAAGATTGCGAATGATACCTTTATCAGATATGTTTTCATTGGAAGTATTCTCGCACTGATCCTTTTTGCTGCCTTGTTGTATAACCGATCAAGATTAAAAAGCAATGCCAATAAAAACCTGGAACTGAAACGTAAGCAGATTGATGAACAGAACGAACAGCTGAAAAAATTACTTGCCGAAAAAGAATGGCTCTTAAAAGAGATCCATCATAGGGTCAAAAACAATCTGCAGATTGTGATCAGCCTGCTGAATACGCAGTCTGCTTACCTGGATAATGAAGATGCCCTGATGGCCATCCAGAACAGCCAGCACAGAATGCATGCTATGTCCATTATCCATCAGAAACTTTATCAGTCCGATAATCTTTCGATGATTGATATGTCATGGTATATTTATGAGTTGATCACTTATATCAAAGAATGTTATTCATATGACAAAAAAATTAATTTCACAGTGGATACTGATAAAGTGTTACTTGACGTCGCCCAGGCGGTTCCTATGGGATTAATTGTTAATGAAGCAGTCAATAATACGGTAAAATACGCGTTTCCGGATGACCGGAAAGGTGAAGTTTCCGTCTCATTCAAAAATACGGATGACCATCTTTGTGAACTGATTATATCAGATAATGGAGTAGGGCTTCCCAATGATTTCAATATTGAAGAAACGGAATCTCTGGGAATGAACCTGATGCGGGGGCTTACTGACCAGTTAGACGGGACCTTCCATCTCGAAAATAAAAGTGGATTAAAAATTACAATTACATTCAGAAGAAATACAGAAATAACTCCTTCCAACTAAAGGCTGACTATCATGAAAGAAAAAATATTAATTGTAGAAGATGAATTTATTGTAGCCAATGATCTGAAGCTGATGCTGATGAAAGCCGGTTACCAGATCACAGGAATCGCATCTTCGGTGGTTCAGGCCAGAAAACTGATTGCAGACAGCAAGCCGGATTGGGTACTTCTTGATATCATCTTAAAAGGAGACCTCACAGGAATCGATCTTGCCTGGGAACTGCGTGAAATGAATCTGCCTTTTCTTTATATTTCAGCCAATACCAACCAGTCTACCCTGGAAGCAGTGAAAGAAACGCAGCCCTACGGATTTATGGTAAAACCTTTCCGGGAGCGTGATATGATTGTTATGCTTGACATTGCCAGATACCGTTATGATATGGAAAGAGGCTGTGAACTGTGTACAGATAACGGAAATCGTGAAGTGATTGAAGGAATTATCGGGAAAAGTAAGGTACTTCAGGATGTTGTTGAAAAAATAAGAATAGTCGCTCCTACAGATACCTCTGTTCTGGTGGTCGGGGAAAGCGGAACGGGTAAGGAAAAAGTGGCTCATTCCGTTCATGAGCTTTCAGACCGCAGCGCTCATCCTATTGTTGTAGTCAACTGTGCCGCACTGCCGCATGCGCTTATCGAATCCGAGCTCTTCGGACATGAAAAAGGAAGCTTTACCGGAGCCAATACATTGAGGATCGGAAAATTTGAACAAGCCAACGGAGGAACCGTCTTCCTGGATGAAATAGGAGAGCTGCCACTGGATTCACAGGTTAAATTACTGAGAGTTTTACAGGAAAAGGAAATTGAACGGCTTGGTGGACATAATACAGTTAAAGTAAATGTAAGAATTGTTGCAGCGACCAACCGCTCCCTGGAAAAAGAAGTGGCGGAAGGAAGATTCAGGCTGGATCTGTATTACCGTTTGAATGTTTTCCCTATAGAACTGCCTCCGCTGAGAGAAAGAAAGGAAGATATCGTATTGCTGGCCCATTTTTTCCTGAATAAATATGCCGCTGCTTCGAGAAGAAATATCACTTCTATCAGTGAAAAAGCATTAGAACAGTTGCTGAATTATCACTGGCCGGGAAACATTCGTGAGCTGGAGCATTTGATCGAACGAAGTGTTCTGTTGGCCAAAACCGCAGAAATAGAAAGCTTTGATCTGCCCAAAATCATTGAAAAATCTTCTGAAATGCCAGGCCAGCTGAAATCATTGGAAGATATGGAAAGAGATCATATTATAAGTGCGCTTCAGACTTCTAACGGAAAAGTTTCCGGACCTGGCGGTGCTGCAGAGCTGCTGAAAATACAAGCTCAGACTTTATATTCCAAAATGAAAAAATTAGGAATTGACAAAGGCTATAAATAATCCCGGGCAAAGCTAACCGGAGACCATATTTTCATTCATTTTTTTAATCATAATTCTTCAAATAATTGAGGACAAAATCATTATGCCTTTACGCAGAGTATCAAATAATAAATCAATCAGGTAATTATGGAAAAAGAAACACTCAGAATAGAAGGATTCAGTGATGGCATTTTTGCAATAGCCGTTACGCTTTTGGTATTGGATCTTCATTTCCCTGAAGAGCATTCAATACAGAACGAGAACGATCTGCTGGTCTTTCTGAAGAATCAATGGCCGGCATTTCTGGCATTTATCCTTTCATTTTTCAGCATTTTCATCATGTGGGTAAACCATCATAAGATCTTCAAACAGATCTATAGTCGGAATTCCGCAATTATGTTTGCGAATGGACTGATCCTTTTTCTGGTTTCAGCAGTTTCTTATCCTACCGCTTTGCTGGCAAGGTATTTTGACGGTGAAGCTTCCTCTGTTGTTGTGGCAATTTATACCGGTATTTTTGTTCTGATCAATCTTGCTTATAATTTATTATGGTTTCTGGCCACCCAGAATAAAAAACTTTTGCGTCCCGGTATTACCGATGCTGCTATAAAAAAGATCCATAATAATTACTTTTACGGGCTTCCGATTTATGTGATTGCATTAATCCTGTCGTTCTGGATCCCGGTCTTGTCGCTGCTGATCATTTTAGGCCTTTGGATTTTCTGGGCTTTGTCTTCCGGGAAAATAGAAATGGAGCTTGACAAACATTATTCAGATCCCTTGAAATAGTGTTTTTTTTCTATTCCGAGTTTCTGCATTTTGGAAATCAGCGTGGTTGGCGGTAATCCCAGCAGCTTTGCAGCACCTGTTTCACCAAAAATACGGCCGTTACATTTTTTGATTATTTTTAGAATATATTCCTTTTCGAATTCCTGGAGCGTTTTGATCCGGAAATCCTGATCCGTATTTTGAGAGTTAATAACTTTCGGAAAATCCATTTCCCTGATCATATTTCCTTTTGCCGTCAGCATGCTTCTTTCAACCATATTTTCTAGTTCACGGATATTACCGAGCCATGGATTGGCAATCATCATTTTTGCCACGTTCTGAGAAAAACCGGTAATCTTTTTACCTGTCTTAGGATAGAGTTTCTTAAGGAAGTAGTTTGCCAGTAAAGGAATATCCTCTTTTCTTTCCCGCAAGGCAGGAAGATGGATAGGAAATACATTCAGCCTGTAAAAAAGATCACTTCTGAACCGTCCTTCCGCGACTTCTTTTTCAAGATTCCTGTTGGTGGCCGTAATGATCCTTACATTCACTTTTATTCTTTTGTTTCCCCCGATCCTTTCGATTTCTTTTTCCTGAAGAACCCTCAGAAGTATGGCTTGCAATTCCAGGGGAAGTTCACCTATTTCATCCAGAAAAATGGTGCTGTTGTGCGCCTGTTCAAACTTTCCTTTCCGCTGTTCGGTTGCTCCGGTAAAGCTTCCTTTTTCGTGCCCGAAAAGTTCGGATTCTATCAGATTGGCAGGAATGGCCGCACAGTTTATCCTGACCATCTTCTTTCCCGAAAATTCTGAAAGTTTATGAATAGCCTTTGCTATAAGCTCCTTTCCTGTACCCGTTTCTCCAAAGATGATGACATTGGATTGTGATGGAGCTGCCTGCGAGATCTGTTCAAAAATAGTCTGCATTACTTCACTTTGTCCTACAATTCCATGAAAGCCATACTCACTTTTCTTTTCTTCTTCAGTTTCTTTAGGAAAGTTCTGGATATTTCTTTGAAACGCTTTCAATTGTTCCTGAACATCAATATTATGAAGAGTAATGGAAACCTGGGTAGAAACGCCGTTTAAAATCCTTTCCGGAATAGCATCTCTTGAGATAAAATTTCTGTAGAAAAGGAAAAGCACATTTTTATTTTCATTAACAGCAGGCAGACCTAATCCCACAGCCATTCGCATTCCCGAATTTCTAACTTCGGTAAAACAGGAAGGAAGTGATGACAATTCTTTAAGATCAAAAAACAGGGGTTCCGCGGAATCAAAGCATTTTTTTAAATACGTATCAAGTGCATGATCTATAGTGTAATTTTGATTTTCAATCCCACTGATGAGCATTTCAATAATCCCTCTGTAATCCCTGACAATCATACAATCATTAAAGCCCAGTTCAGTTTTGAAAGAGGTATTGAGAACAGAAAGAAGTTGTTTTTTGTTTAAAACGGTAGAAAAGTCTTTGGCTAAACGGGCAATGATAAGCTGTTCTTTCTGCATGTCCTGCAGGCGTTTCATCATTTCTGCATTAGGATCAGAAGGCTTGCTCATAGAAAATTCTTACTTGAAAATTTAAAGATAGGAAAATTGAGAAAAAGATCTCATTTAAAGAAACAAAAAAGCAACCTCGAAGAGAGAATCTTTATTTGGTGGTTTAGCCTTTACAACCGGTGTCGGTCCGGGAATAGACGATTTAAGGAGATCATGGTTTAAACTTCACGTAATTCTGGATCTAGTCGAATGCTTCAGTAATCTCGTCAATATTAGAATTTTTATATTGAAAGTAAAGATTAGAATGAAAATCATTAAGCTTTCTGAGTAATTCCAGAAATTCATTTTTTTCATTATTTTCAAGCTTTCCGGCAAGAATTCTTGAAGTGATATTTACTTTTTTAACAGAACGGTGGAAATAATCTTCTCCTTTTTTAGTGATGTTCAGACGTTTGCTTCTTTTGTCTTCGCTGTCGTTTTTTTCTTCAATTAAACCGTATTCCAATAAACGCTTGATAATTTGAGTCCCCGTCTGTTTCTCATGTCCGTTTCTTTCAATGAGCTGAATTTTAGTCAGGTTTGGTTCGTCTTTCAGTCTATACAGATAGGTGAATTCTTCATTGGCTAATTCAGGAAAGTCATTCAGCCCCTTTCTAATAAGTTGCTTGGAATATCTTGCCAAAAGCAGAACCTGTTTGCAGATTTCATTTTCGGTAAAAGCAACCTGATGCTCTTCATTTTTAAAAAGCTTTGTAGGGCTTTCTTTTCTGTATTTCTGATCATTGAGCCAAAGACGGAAATCCTCAGTGGTAGAATGAGGTTTACAAGCTTCGGAGTTTTCAAATTCTTTTACCTGATGAAGCAAATCAATGAAAAAATCGGTATTCATGGCACAAATTTAATCTAAAAATATATCTTTTTTACGTTAAAGTTTCACACTTCCCATTCCACCGTCGATTCCAAAAATCTGGCCCGTAATCCAGGAAGATTTATCGGAAATTAAAAAAGCTGTCATTTCCGCGATTTCTTCGGCATTTCCAATTCTTTGCAGAGGATGCCTTTTAGCGGATGCTTCCTTTTTTTCAGGAGTTGATAAGAGGCTTGAGGCGAGCTCAGTATCTGTCAAAGAAGGGGCAATGGCATTTACCCTGATTTTATGTGCCGAAAATTCAGCCGCTAAACTTTTGGTAAGACCTTCCACAGCGTTTTTGCTGGCAGCAATTGAAGAGTGAAACGGCATTCCCAGTTTTGCCGCTACAGAACTGAAAAGTACAATAGAGGCACTTTCAGATTTTTTAAGATTCGGTAAAAGCTTTTGAATAACTTTCACTGCTCCTATCACATTAATTTCAAAATCATTCTTGAACTCATCTATGGTAAGCCTGTTAAACGGTTTCAGATTAATGCTTCCGGGAGAGTATACCAGTCCGTCTACAACTTCAGGAAAAGTAATTTCATCTAAATTTCCGGAAAGAATATCCATTTGATGGAATGTTATATTAGCATGATTTACCCCGGGATTTATTGTTCTTGAAATTCCTATGATTTTATTTTGTTCGGAAAGGATTTCTGCTGTTGCATGTCCAATTCCTTTTCCACATCCGACGATGACAATATTTTTCATGATTACTCTATTATCTTTTAGAAATTTTATTGTTGCTAATGGTTCTTTGTCTACTGCATTTAAAGCGAATGATATCTTCATTTCGCTTTTTTAAATGTTTTTGACTCACGCCGGAATTCACCCTCGTTCTCCAAAGTTTAAAACTCGATTCTTTTAATTCAGCACGCATTATTTCAATCACTTCAGATTCTCTGATCCCAAACTGAAATGCTATAGCTTCAAATGGAGTACGGTCTTCCCAGGCCATCTCGATAATCCGGTCCCTTTCCCGTATGTTGAAATTTTTATTTATTATTTCAGATTTTCAATAAATTCTTTTGCTCTTTTTATATGCTGTTTCCGTTGCTCTTCCGGCATTTTTTCAAGCGTTCTCAACATCATTCCCAACCTTGGATTTTTGGCGAAAAAATCCTTGTTATCATTGATGAAGTTCCAGAAAAGTGCATCCCATTGTTCTGCCCATTCTCCGTTAGGATAATCGCTCATTTTTTTGATGTAATTGCTGCCACTGATGTAGGGTTTCGTACTCATTTTGCCACCATCCGAAAAGGTGCTCATTCCATATACATTCGGAACCATTACCCAGTCATAAGAATCAATGAACATTTCCATAAACCACTGATATACTTCATCAGGATCGAATTGGCAGAGGTTCATTAAATTGGCAAAAATCATCAGCCTTTCGATGTGGTGTGCATAGCCGGTTTTTAGAATTTTCTGAATTGAGCTGTCAACTGGCTGGATTCCCGTTTTAGCGGTATAAAAAGATGCCGGAAGTTTTTGCTTGTGTTTCCAGTAATTTTTATTCCGCTGATGCACACCCTGATAAAGATAAACACCCCGGACAAATTCTCTCCATCCTAAAATTTGTCTAACAAAACCTTCCAGTGAGTTTACCGGAATATCATTTTCCTTTGCAAAGGAAATGGCTTTTTCCAAAACATTTTCCGCAGTTAAAAGTCCTACATTCATTAATGGAGAAAGAACACTGTGATGCAGAAAATTTTCTTTCTCCACGATGCTGTCTTCATAAATGCCAAATTCCGGAAAACGCATTTCCAGGAATTGCTCAAGCCATTTTTCAGCTTCTTTGAAAGTTGTAGGATAAAGCTGTTCATCTGTAAGAATTCCGTAATTTTTTGAAAAATGTTTTTCGGTATATTCTTTCGCCTCCTCATAATATTGATTGTTTGTCGGGAAATATATGAAAGGTGCTTTTTTATTTTTAGGATATTTTCTTCGGTTTTCCGTATCATAGGTCCATTTTCCTCCCAGCGGTTTTCCTGCCTTCATCAGGATATTCCGGGTGATTCTCTGCTGCTTGTAAAAATCAGTCTGATGGTATGATTTCTTCCCTTCAAAGTAATCTTTCAGCTCTTCTTTGGTATTCAAAAAAAGAGAGCTGTCATGAATTTCAAGATCTAATTTGGTTTGTCTTAATCTTTTTTCCAGCCAATTATCACAAACATCTGTCGTTTTTATAGTTTTAAAATGGTCGTTTTCCAGTTTCAGAATTAAGTTTCTGATGTCTGAGTATTTTGATGAACTTTCGATATATTCAACCTCAAAACCGGATTTTTTCAATGTATGTTCATAGAACTTCATTGTCGCACGATGAAAAGCTATCTTCTGTTTATGAAACGCATATTGCCTGAAAAATAAGAATTCCTCTATCAAAAATACCGGCTGATCTTGGATAAGGTAATCAGTATCCTCAAAAAGCTGATGCGGAAAAATCAGTTGAGCGGTATGTTTTATTATTTTAGCCATAATCGTCTGAATTCTTGCTTAGGGTTGTAAAGTTTTGCCTGTTCTCTGGATTAAAAGGCCGGTTGTTATTTATCAGTGCTCAATTTTATTTTATTTCACCTTGTCAAAAAAATTAATTTCGAAAGGTTGTAATTAGTGAAACATTGATCCGGGACTTCTCTTTCATTTATTATAACTTTTTGGTATTCAATATATAATTCAGTTTTTTTTCCTGTGTGATATTGGATTTTCCTGCATAAGAAAATGTATTTATCTACAAATTTAGTAAATAATTTTATTTTTATTTAAAATAAAGTATAAATTTGTACTATATGATTTTTTAATTTTTAAATTATGTTGACAATACAAGCGCAATCGAATATTCCAACTGATTTTGGAATGTTTACTGTTTATGCATTTTCAGAGTTCGAAGATGATTGGAATCCGAATCTGGTTTGGGTGGCGGAAAATACAGATTTTAGTACTGCGGTGAATGTGCGTTTTCATTCGGAGTGTATCACCGGCGAAGTTTTTCATTCTAAAAAATGCGAGTGCGGGCAACAGCTGGATGCTGCTATGAAATATGTGCATGAGAACGGCGGAATGATTATTTATCTGCGTCAGGAAGGTCGGAATATCGGAATCATCAACAAATTGAGAGCTTATGCACTTCAGGAAAAAGGCTTTGACACGGTAGAAGCTAATCTGAAACTGGGATTACCGGCTGATGGCAGAAATTTTGATATCGCGATAGAAGTGCTGAAGATTTTAAAAGTAAATGAAATTAATCTGCTGACCAACAATCCTGAAAAGCTGAAATCTCTTGATAACAGTGGAATTAAGCTAAAGAATAGAATTCCGCTGGAAATAGAGTCGAATGAGGTCAATGAAAGTTACCTGGCAAAAAAGAAAGATTATTTCGGACATCTTTTAGAAAAGGTATAATTTTTTCTTTCACCGGCAAACATTGTCAAACCACCAAAGCCTAATCCTATGAAAAAAATTCTGCTCACCGGCGCAACCGGATACATCGGAAAAAGAATGATCGACGTTATCGCTGCTCAGGGTTATCGGGTTATCTGTTGTTGCAGAGATAAAAATCGTTTTTCCAAAAGTGTCGATATTAACGATAGTCAGGTGGAAGTAGTGGAAGTAGATTTTTTAAAACCTGAAACCCTGGAAAATATTCCGAAAGATATTTCAGGAGCGTATTATCTTATGCATTCGATGAGCAATAGCAATGATTATGCTGAAAAAGAAAAAGAATGCGCTGTTAACTTTTCCAATTTTATTGAGAACACGGAATGCAAACACATCATTTATCTTTCGGGTCTGGTCAACGAAAAAGAATTATCCCAACATTTAAGTTCCCGGTTTGAGGTTGAAAAGATTCTTATGCAATGTAAAATTCCTGCCACGGTCTTAAGAGCCGGAATTATTATTGGATCAGGAAGTGCTTCTTTTGAAATTATAAGAGATCTGGTAGAAAAATTACCCATAATGATCGCTCCAAGGTGGCTTCACACAAAATGTCAGCCGATAGGAATTGCCAATGTTCTTGATTTTCTGATTTTTACATTATTTAAAGAAAAGGCCTATCGCAGAAATTTTGATATAGGTTGTGATAATGTTTTGACTTATAAAGAAATGCTCTTGGAATTTGCTAAAATCAGAGGGCTGAAAAGAAAGATTTTTACAGTTCCCGTAATGACACCCAAACTGTCCTCGTATTGGTTGTATTTTATTACTTCGACATCCTATAATTTGGCTTCCGCACTGGTTGGAAGTATGAAAATTGAGGTGGTATGCAGACCAGAAAGCTTACTGGAAATAAAACAGATTACGGGTGTTCAGCCATTTTCATATGATACAGCCTTAAGAAGAACTCTCGCTAAAATTCAGGATAAGGAAATTATATCAAGCTGGAAGGATAGCTTTATCAGCAGCAGAAGTGATTCCAATCTGAAAAATTATCTTGATGTCCCAAAATATGGATGCTTTACGGATCTAAGAACTGCAGAATACGATGATCGTGAAAAATGTCTGAACCGGGTTTTTTCTTTAGGAGGAACAAACGGTTGGTACGGGCAAAGCCTATGGAAAATACGGGGGTTTTTGGATCTATTGATTGGCGGACCGGGATTGCGGCGTGGGAGAACACATCCCGATCAACTTCACGAAGGTGATGCTTTGGATTTTTGGCGTGTTTTATATGCAAACAAAGAAGAAGGAAAACTTATTCTCTTCGCAGAAATGAAACTTCCCGGTGAGGCATGGCTCATGTTTAAAACTTATAAAGGAAAGCTTTGGCAAAAAGCGGTTTTCCGGCCGCATGGACTGACCGGGAGATTATACTGGTATTCTGTTTTACCATTTCATGGGATTATTTTTAAAGGTATGGTAAGGAGATTAGCAAAAAAGTGACTTTTTTAAGTTATCAACTCAAAATGAATATTGTCGCTTAATCTGTCATTACAGTAACGAATTTTAAAATTGAAAAACGGCATCGAAGAATGTAATCTTCGCATGAGGTCTTGTGGCCTTGATGAGATTGTTATCAAATAATTTTTTGTTAATCTTGTTAATTTGTTGAAATTTATAAAGTCTACTTAAATCTTATTATGTCACTAGTTTTTGATTTAATTTAGGGGCGAATTTTCGATTGTTCATTTCATTACTTGTTGATATATTGTACATTAATATTTTAACTATTTTACCTAACTTACTGTAAAAAAGTGAATAATAAGAGGTGTTGTCTGCTAATGAGAAATTAATTTTTTGTTAAATTCAAAATTTAGTGACATAATTTAAATGTTTTTTTTTTACATTAGCAACTCAGAAAAACTAAACACTAAGAATCGGAAAAATCAAAGATTAAAAATATTATCATCTAAAGTCTCTTTAATAATCTCTCTTTTTTTTAGTTCTTTAATATCTCTTTTGTCACAAGAAACTGTGACTTAAGTGGCGAAGCTGTAATAACCGTGATTGCTTAACATTATGAACTTTATCAAAGGTTGGTATGTAATCTATACCAAATCCCATCTCCAAAGAAAAATAGCTCAGAATTTAGCTGAGCGAGATTTCACGATATATCTATCTCTCAATATAATAATGTCACAATGGAGTGACCGTAAAAAGAAAGTAGAAAAGCCTCTTTTTAATTTGTATGTCTTTATTTATCTGGAAATAATAAAAGATTATTTCAAAGCATTTATAATGGATGAGATTGTATTATTTATCAGATCTGGAGGCAAATTAGTCCGGATTTTAGATGAAGAAATAAATCGCATTAAAGTATGTCTGAACCATTATTATGAGTGTAAAGGGATACATGAACTGAATATAGAAGAAAAAGAAAGTTATAATATCCGGCCCTTTCGAGTCTTATCCATGTAAAATTCTATAATAAATAACAATCAAAAGATTTGTGTAAGAATAGATTCTTTACAACAAAGTCTGATCGCTGAAATCCAACCTTATCATTTAATATAATGCTAAACACATCCTCTTTATCAAATATTTTTTGGCTAAATAAGACAAAAAATAAAGAAATTGTTGTCTTATCTGAAGATAACACTGCATCTTTGGAAATCGAGATTTTGAAGTGTGATCTGGATAGTTTTCTGAAAATTTCAAAAAACAGTTCTTTATCCAAATTAACCATTCTTTCATCTGTTTTTTCTTTTTTACTTGATAGATATTGTGAAGATTTTCAAGGTGTTATTAAGGTGTTTGCATCTGATCATATTCCATTAAAAAATAAAATATTATTGGATGTTGAGAAAAATACAGAGATAACATTTAAAGACCTTTTGAAGAGTTTTGCCAGCAATATTAAAGAAGCTGTTTCTCATTCTGATTACAATAACAATGATCTTGATTTAACGAAATACTCTAATTTTTCGATTCAGTATGGGAAGGGATCTGAATCCGTACAGGATAATCTTTCTCTTTTGTATAACGAATCTGAAGAAAAGGTTGTTTTAAGTATTTGTTATAAAGATATTTATAGAGGATATTTAATTGAGAATTTATTGAAGAGTTTAGTGCATATTCTTTCCAATTATGATCAATTACTAGATACAAGTCTCACCGATTATGCCCTTGTTTCAGAAGAGGAGGGAGTAGAAATGCTTAGCAGGTTTAACTTGACAACTGATTACCCCTCTGATCAGACAATTATTGATTTATTTGATTCTCAGGTAAGGAAAAATCCCGACGGGCTTGCAGTAATCTATGGAGATGTAGCATTGAGTTATGCTGATCTTGATATGGAATCCAATAGGTTGGCTCATTATATTAAAAATCAATATGATATAAAGGCTGATGACCTGATCTGTATTCAACTTCCCCGGAATGAAATGATGATCATATCCATACTGGGTATATTAAAATCTGGAGGAGCATACGTTCCTATCGATAGAGATTATCCAAAAGAACGGATTGACTACATTCTATCTGATACTAAAGCTAAAGTGAATATAGATGAAGTATTCCTGGCCAAGTTTAATGAAGTTAAACATGCATATTCAGCGGAAAGCTGTGGTTGTGCAATAAAAGGAAATCATCTGGCATACGTTATTTATACATCAGGAACTACCGGAAAACCTAAAGGGGTAATGATTGAGCATCAGAATGTATTTCATTCTACGATCAACAGAATTGCTTTCTATGATATTGAAAGTATGTTACTTGTCCCTTCTTTCTCTTTTGACTCTTCGGTAGCCGTAATCTTTGGAACACTGTGCAGTGGCGGAAGATTATTTATTGAAAGCAATATGAATATTAAAGATGTTGAATATATTTCGCATCGGATTATAAAAAATAAAATTGAGGGAATATTATGTGTTCCCAATTATTACTCCAGTTTGCTTCCTTATCTCAATGAAAACATTTCAGGAGAAAATACGCTGAAACATGTCATTGTTGCAGGAGAGGAATTAAGTAAAAATTTAGTATTAAATCATCAAAAACATAGCGATGCTATTCTGTATAATGAATATGGTCCTACAGAGTGTGCAGTATGGTCATCTGTTTCCATTGTCAATGATCCAAATGTAAATATTGGAAAGTCTATTTCGAATACACAGATTTATATATTGGATGAATATGGTCATCTGTTACCAGTTGGAATTCATGGAGAATTGTATATAGCGGGAGCGGGTTTAGCAAGAGGTTATTTAAATCGTGAAGATCTG
>NZ_JBVTMR010000004.1:0-378438 GCF_055762745.1 Chryseobacterium subflavum | reverse complement strand
TTCCGAACACAGAAGTTAAGCCCACCAGCGCCGATGGTACTGCGACAAGCGGGAGAGTAGGTCGCCGCCAGTTTTTATTAAAAGTCTCATACATGAATTTGTATGAGACTTTTTTGTTTTATACCTATACATATCTATACCTACTACACCATACCATAGGAATAAAAGATCAATGATCACTGATCATTGATGAATTATAAATGATAAAAGATCATTCATCAACTATCAATCATTATTTATCAATTATCAGTTATGAACAATAGCTAGTTAATAAATACAAAAAAGCCCTACTTTTTCAAATAGGGCAATAAATATATATTGAAAATTGTATCATTATCAAACCTGTATTACTCCCAAATTAAATTTCTCCGTTATAGGGGAATGATTAGCAGCTTCAATACCCATAGAGATCCATTTTCTGGTATCTGTAGGATTAATGATGGCATCAGTCCATAATCTGGCCGCAGCATAGGTAGATTCGGTTTGTTTTTGATATCTTTTGGATATGCTATCTAAGATTTCATTATGCTCTTCTTCACTAATTTCTTTTCCTTGTTTTTTTAATGTTGATTCCTGGATTTGAGCTAAAACTTTTGCAGCCTGAGCTCCTCCCATTACGGCAAGATCAGCCCATGGCCATGCAACAATGAGTCGCGGATCATATGCTTTTCCACACATTGCATAATTTCCTGCTCCATATGAGTTTCCGGTAATCACAGTAAATTTAGGAACTACAGAGTTGGCTACTGCGTTTACCATTTTTGCCCCGTCTTTAATAATCCCTCCATGTTCTGATTTGGATCCTACCATAAATCCTGTAACATCCTGTAAAAAGATCAAAGGAATTTTTCTCTGATTACAATTAGCGATAAATCTCGTTGCCTTATCTGCAGAGTCGGAATAAATAACTCCTCCAAACTGCATTTCTCCTTTACCACTCTTTACTAACTTTCTCTGATTGGCCACAATTCCCACGGACCAGCCATCTATTCTTGCCGTAGCACAAATAATAGTTTTTCCGTAATCCGGCTTATATTCTTCAAATTCGGAATTATCTACCATACATTTAATAATATCTAATGTATCATATTGTTCAGCTCTTGAAGCCGGCATTATCCCAAAAATGTTTTCAGGATTCTCTTTCGGTGGAAAACTTTCAATTCTATCAAAACCTGCTTTTTCAGTACTTCCAATAGATTTCATGATATTCTTAATCCTGTCTAAAGCATCTTTATCATCTTTTGCTTTGTAATCTGTAACTCCTGAAATAGAACAGTGCGTAGTTGCTCCGCCCAGAGTTTCATTATCGATACTTTCACCAATGGCAGCCTTTACAAGGTAGCTTCCTGCGAGGAAGATAGAGCCTGTTTTATCAACGATCATTGCCTCATCACTCATAATGGGTAGATAAGCACCTCCGGCCACACAGCTACCCATAACAGCAGAAATCTGTATAATTCCCATAGAACTCATTTTGGCATTGTTTCTGAAAATTCTTCCAAAATGTTCTTTATCAGGAAATATCTCATCTTGCATAGGCAAATAAACACCTGCTGAATCTACAAGGTAAATAATGGGAAGTTTATTCTCCATAGCAATTTCCTGCGCTCTGAGATTTTTCTTTCCGGTAATTGGAAACCATGCACCTGCTTTTACAGAAGCGTCATTCGCTACAACAAGGCATTGTCTACCCGAAACATAACCAATGACAACTACTACACCTCCTCCGGGGCAGCCTCCATGTTCCTCATACATCTCATAACCTGCAAATGCTCCCACTTCTATGGAATCTGAATCTTTATCGAGAAGATAATCAATTCTTTCTCTTGCAGTCATTTTTCCTTCTTCACGTGACTTTTGAAGTTTTTTCTCTCCACCTCCTTTTTTTATTTCGGCAAGTAAACGATTTATTTCGGATAATTTTAATCTGTTTTGATCTTCTCGTTTGTTGAATTCGATATCCATAAAATTATAATTTTTTACGCCTAAAGATACTATTTTTAAAGAGAATATAAATTTTATTAAAACACGTGTTTAATAGTTTGGTTTACAGAAAATTGTGAAATATTTAACAAGAAATTATTTTTAATTAATTGATATTTTTTCTAACTTTACGTAAGAGTATTGAGGAGTATTATTGCTCTTTAATTACTCTGTTCCTAGTTTATTTTTTTAATAGTTTATTATTTGAAAGCCCCGAAAGTTGTCCAAATTTTCGGGGTTTTTTGTATATGTATTTTGCGATTAGATATATTAAGATTTTTTTGATCTCCTCATCATTAAATATGGCTCTTCATGAAAGTTTAGTAAATGAAAATGGGAGTTTATTATAATAATATCTGTTTTTCTTATTCAAATCTATTTTTTATGAAAGGAATTGGAAATGCTATTTGTAAATTTGCATTTTAAAAATTTAAAGGTAGGTTATGCATAAATTAGCACTTTTCAGATTGCATTTAATAATTTTTTTATGGGGATTCACTGCAATCTTGGGGAAACTGATTCATGCCAATGCTCAGATTCTGGTTTTCTACAGAATGCTATTTGCCGCGATATTCCTGTATGCTTACATAAGAATTTATAAAAAAGAGAGTATAAAAGTCTCAAAGAAAATATTTTTCCAATTGGCGGCGATTGGTACTGCAATGGCGGCTCATTGGTTTTGTTTTTTTTATTCCATTAAAGTTTCGAATGTTTCTATTGCATTAAGCTGTTTATCATTATCTACTCTTTTTGCGTCAATATTAGAGCCTATTATTTTTAAAAGAAAAATAGATATTTCGGAAGTTATCATGGGAATTGTTATCGTGGCTTGCATCCTGCTGATTTTTAAAACAGAGTTTCAATATAAAGAAGGGATACTTTTTGGTGTCTTGTGTGCTATTTTTGGGACGATATTTTCCGTTTTCAATGGTAAGATGTTTGGGAAAACAAGTTCAGGGAATATTATTTTTTATGAAATATTCTGTGGATGGTCAGTTTTATTGATATTTTATTTATTTTCAGGGCAAATTTTTCAAATGAACGAAATAAACTACAGGGATTTGGCGTTAATATGCTTGTTAGCAAGTGTTTTTACCGCTTTTCCAATGTTGGAATCAGTGAATCTGATGAAGTATATTTCTCCTTTTACACTTATTTTAACAGTTAATTTAGAGCCAGTTTACGGAATTATACTAGCTTTTTTTATCTTTGGCGAATCGGAGCATATGAGCCCTATATTTTATATAGCATCATTGGTGATGATATTAGCAATTATAGCTAATGGGCTGATAAAAGCCAGAAAACAAAAAAAAACTAATTAAGCATCAAATTTATATGATGAAAAAATATCTACTATTCCTATTTTCTTTAGCATTTGGATTTTTTCAATCTCAGATCATTAGAAAATATTCCAATGAATTTTTAAATATAGGGGCAGGAGCAAGAGGCCTGGCGATGGGTGGAGCAGTTATTTCCAATCAGGATGACGTTTATTCTCCCATGTGGAATCCTGCAGGTCTTATGTCTATCGAAAGAGACTGGCAAGGAGCTGCGATGCACGCCGAATACTTTGAATCTATAGCAAAATATGATTATCTTGCCTATGCTAAAGTGATGGAAGAGGGAGTTTTCGGAGTCTCAGTAGTGAGATTAGGGGTAGATAATATCCTGAATACGACTCAAATGATCGATTCTGAGGGAAATATTGACTATGACAAAATCACCAAGTTTTCGCAGTCAGATTATGCTGCTATTCTGTCCTATGCATTTCATCCTGGCGGTAACACAAAATTGGATGTGGGTGTTAATGCCAAGATTGTTTACAGGAATGTAGGGAAATTTGCCAGCGGATATGGATTTGGTTTTGATGTAGGGGCAATTTATAAAGCTGATAATGGATGGAAATTTGGGGGAATGCTTCGTGACGCTACCACCACCGTTAACTTTTGGAGCATCAATCAGAAGGAGTTATCAACAGTTGTGAACGGAGAAGAGTTTAACCCTGCTCCAAAAGATAAAATGGAGCTTACTATGCCTAAACTTAATGTAGGAGCAAGTAAAATGTTTGAAATCAACAGCAGCGTTTATGTTTTACCGGAAGCCGGAATCAATGTGGATTTCGCTAAAACTGCAGCTTTAATTTCCACAGATTTTGCCAGTATAACACCATATGCAGGAGCGGAATTGGGATATCAGAAAATGATTTTTGTACGCTTGGGAGTGAATCGTTTTCAGTCTATCACGGATATTGAAGATCTGAAAAGAAAGGTTTCTTTTCAGCCGAGTGCAGGTTTGGGAATCAGATACCGGGGACTTACTCTCGACTATGCTATTACTAATTCAGGAATCGGAGGATCGAATTTTTATTCCAATTTTTTTTCTCTTAAATTAGATATGGGAACATTTAGAAATGATTAAAAAATAAAATATGAAAAAGGGATTATTTGCTATATTGACAGTTTGTTCGATACTTGCTTTCGGACAAAAAGTATCTGATTATAAGTATATTTCTATACCTGAAAAATTCAGCACTTTTAAAGAAAGTTTCGATTTGGATATTGCTTTGGCGAAAGCTTTAAAAGGTAAAAAATATGTTGTTCTTCAGGGAAGCCGGGAGCAATGGCCTGCTGAAGCTAAAGAAAATCCTTGTAATATTGTAAATGCCGATGTCATTGATGATAGCGGGTTCTTAAGAAATAAAGTGGTCGTTCAGTTTAAAGACTGTCATGATAAGGTATTACTGACCGGTAAAGGAGCATCAAATATTAAAGATTATAAAGAGGGATTTCAGGATGCATTAAAACAAACTTTTGTTTCTATTCCTGTTTCTTATCCAACGATAATAGCTGCTCCGGCTGAAACGAAGACCAATGAGCAGGTGCAGGTTGCTTCAGTTCAGGATAACACTAATACAGCTTCATCAACAGGAAGTTCTGTAAACAAATATAGTAACGGAGCAGTAACCCTACAGAAAATTCAGATTGATAACAGTCAGTTTATACTTGTGAAATCGGATAGCTCTGTTCCTTATGCGACTTTTAAGGAAACAACAAAAAAAGAGGTGTTCAGAGTGAAGCTTGCAAATGGAGATAATACTATCGGTTATTATGAAAATGGAAACATTGTAATAGAAATTCCTACCGGAAATGGTAGTTATTCTAAAGATGTTTATGCAGGTAAATAAGAAAATGTAAAAACTTCAGAGGTTTTTAGGAAACTACATAAAATAAGTAACCCCTTACCAAAATAAAAATAGGTAAGGGGTTATTTATTAAACCATAAAAAAAACTAAGAATTAAGGCATCAGAACCGTATCTATTACATGGATAACGCCATTAGACTGATTAACATCTGCTATGGTAATTTTTGCACTGTTCCCTTTCGCATCTTTTACATAAAGGTCTTTGCCTTTTGTCCAGAAAGTAACATCTTCTCCTTCCACCGTTTTCATCATACTTTTTCCATTTCCTGCTTTTACAGCGGCCCAGATTTCCTTAGCATTAAACTTTCCGGCAAGTACATGATATGTCAGAATTTTAGTAAGCATTTCTTTATTCTCCGGCTTAACCAGGTTTTCAACTGTTCCTTTTGGAAGTTTAGCAAATGCCGCATCTGTAGGCGCCAGTACAGTAAATGGACCAGCTCCTTGTAGGGTTTCCACTAATCCGGCAGCTTTTACTGCTGCTACCAGTGTTTTGTGATCCTTGGAATTAACAGCGTTTTCAATGATATTTTTGGATGGATACATAGCGGCTCCACCTACCATTACTGTTTTTTCTTTCATCGTTTGTGCAGTTACCGTTCCGCTAAATGCGAATGATAATACAACCATTCCGAATACTGCGATTTTTGATCTTGTGTTCATTTCTTTGATTTTTTTAATTAAATAGTATTTGATTTCTTGTTATGATCATTTACGACATTCATCTTGTTTTAGATTTAAAGATTTTTATTTTTTTAGTCGGAAATAAAAATCCAAACAAACAGAACTAGTGAAAAAATATGGATCTGTAGGAATTGATTTTAATATACCTTTCATATTCTTGTAATTTGTTAATTTCATATACGATGTAAAAGAACTTTTAGATTTTTGTTATTATATGTTTTATTTTATTACATTTGAATCGAAAAATATTCGCTATTAAAACAAACTATTCGGAGGAAGAACTTATCGTTTTATTGAAGGATAAAAACGAAGCTGGTTTTCATTATTTGTATGACCATTATTCCGGTGCACTATATGGTGTAGTACTTCGAATCGTACAATCAAAAGAATATACTGAAGAAATTATTCAGGATGTTTTTGTTAAAATCTGGAATTCTATCCAACAGTATGACAACAGTAAAGGAAGATTCTATACGTGGATGATCAATATTGCAAGAAATACAGCGATCGATTATCTAAAATCTAAAAGTTTTCAAAACGAATTAAAAAACCAACCAATTCCGGATTTCGTATATAACAGTGCTGAACTTTCTACCACAAACAATACCTCTGATTTTATTGGCTTTAATAATGTGCTTGAAAGTTTGGAAACTGATAAACAGGAACTTATTGATCTGGCTTATTATCAGGGATACACACAGAATGAAATATCTGATAAATTGAAAATACCTCTGGGTACGGTAAAAACGAAGATGCGGAATGCATTAATAAAATTAAAGGATTTGTTAAAAGATTATCAATAAATTGAACACTAAGGAATACATATCATCCGGAATTATAGAATCTTATATTCTAGGACTTGCTTCTCCCGAGGAGGCAGGCATTTTGGAGTGTGTGATGAAAAATAATGCTGAAGTAAAAGCTGCTTTTGATGAAGCACAAAAAGTACTAGAGGATCTGGCAACTGCTCAGGCTGTTGCCCCACCTAATGAGTTAAAATCTAAGATTTGGGAAAAGATTCAAAAAGAACAAACTTTTGAAAAAATTACACCTGCAGCGCAGCCAACGCAGCCTTTCGGAGATGTAACAAATAGATCGAAAGAAATTGCAAATACAAAAAATAACATCTGGAAAACTTATGCAATCGCAGCTTCGGTCTTATTTTTAGTAAGCCTTACCGGAAATTTGTTTTGGATGAATAATCAGTCTGAAAGCAAAAAAGAGATCGCAAAATTGGAAACTGAAAAACAATCTAAAGATGCGGCTCTGCAAAAGATGAATGAAAAATGGACGATGATATCCAGCCCTGATATGCAAATGGTTATGCTAAAAGGAGTGGAAAAACATGCAGATTCCAAGGCAATGGTATTTTGGGACAAAAAGACCAAAGAGGTCTATCTGAACGCAGAGGCTTTGCCTAAAGCTCCGGAAGGAATGCAATATCAATTATGGGCCATTGCAGACGGTAAACCCATAAGTGCAGGAATGTATACAGAAGAAAAAGATAGTAAAATTGCTCTTTCTAACATACCGAAAGCGCAGGCATTTGCTATCACCCTTGAAAAAGCGGGTGGAAGTGATGTGCCAACTATGGAAAATATGTACGTAATGGGAGGTGTATAAATACCTTCTGATCAAAAATAAAAGCGCTTTTGTAATGTAACAAAAGAGCGCTTTTATTTTTAAATTTTGTTAGTCGTTAAAATACTCCCAAATAACCTTGGCTTTACTTTTACCCAATATTTCCTCTAATGTTTCCAGGTTGGATTCTTTGATCCTTTTTACTGATTTTAATCTGGATAGTAATAGTTCAATTGTTTTTTCTCCTACACCGGGAATTTCTTCCAGTTCAGATTTGATGGTAGAGTTTTTCCTTCTGGTCCTATGATGCTTTACACCAAAACGGTGAGCTTCATCACGAACCCTTTGGAGGATTTTAAGAGTTTCGGATTTTTTATCCAGATATAATGGGATAGGATCTTCGGGAAAGAAGATTTCTTCTAGTCTTTTAGCGATTCCAATAATAGTAATCTTTCCGTAAAGACCTAATAGCTTTAAACTTTTTACGGCTGATGATAGCTGGCCTTTTCCACCGTCAATCAGAATAAGTTGGGGAAGGCTCTCTCCTTCGTCTACCATTCTTTTGTAACGACGATAGATCACTTCTTCCATAGTGGCAAAATCATTTGGACCCTCTACGGTCTTCGGATGAAAGATGCGGTAATCTGCCTTACTGGGTTTACCATCTTTAAAAACAACACACGCTGAAACAGGATTGGTACCTTGGATATTCGAATTATCAAAACCCTCTATATGTCTTGGCTCTACAGGCATTCGCAGTAGCTTTTGCATCTCAGCCATTATACGGTTGGAATGTCTTTCAGGATCTACAATCTGAACCTGTTTTAGTTTTTCCAAACGGTATTCTTTAGCATTTTTCTCGGAAAGTTCAACGATCCTTTTTTTATCACCAACTTTAGGAACAATAAGTTTTACATTAGGGATTTCAACGGATAAATGAAAGGGAAGCAAAACTTCTTTAGAGTCGGAACCAAACTTCTGACGAATTTCAATAAGAGCTTCTTCCAGAATATCCTCATCTGTTTCTTCAAGGATCTTTTTGATTTCTGTTGTAAAACTCTGGATTATATTTCCATTTCTGATCTTAAAGAAATTCACATAGGCAGCTGTTTCGTCGCTGGTCATTCCGAAAACATCCACATCGTCAATATTGGGATTGACAACGGTGTTTTTTGCCTGATAATCTTCCAAAATATCCAGCCTTTCCTTGATGATCTGTGCATCTTCAAACTGCAGATTAGCAGCATGCTTCATCATCTGGTTAATAAGGTAATCTTTAGCTTTTCGGAAATCTCCTTTTATAATACCGCGGATGGAGTCAATCTTTTCATCATATTCTTCTTTGCTTTCCAACCCTTCACAAGGGCCTTCACAGTTCTTGATGTGATATTCGAGGCAGACCTTATATTTGCCATCTTCAATTTTACTGGGAGCAAGATTCAGATTACAAGTCCTGAGCTTATAAATATGTTTTATAGTGTCCAGTAGTATTTTTGCAGGGCGAACTTTAGCATAAGGACCGTAATATTCCGAACCATCCTTAATGATGTTCCTCGTGAGGAAAATCCTGGGAAAGGCTTCATTTTTAATGCAAATCCAAGGATATGTTTTATCATCCTTGAGCATTACATTGTAAAAAGGTTTATGCTCCTTGATCAGGTTGTTTTCTAATAGAAGGGCATCATACTCGCTATTCACAATAGTGGTCTCCAATCGCTGGATTTTTCCGACCATTATTTTTATCCTGTACCCCGATAAATTTTTATTGAAATAGGAAAGAACCCTTTTCTTTAGGTTTTTAGCCTTGCCTACATACAATAACTGTTCATTTTTATCGTAATAACGATAAACGCCAGGCTCAGAAGGTAAAGTTTTGAGTTGTAATTCTAAAGAAGGATTCATATAACAAAATTACGGAATCCATCCGGGATTTAAAAGAACAAAAAAGCTGTAGAATTTTCTACAGCTTTTGAAGTATTATGTAAGATATTTTATCCGTTGCTCATTTCAGTATACTCATTGACCAAAAAGCTAAAATAATCCCATTCAGCAGATTTCTTAGGATATTTTTTCATGAATTCTGCATTGTCACCAAAAAGAAAATCATAATTGTCTTCAAAGTCATCCTTATGCAGCCAAAGTACTTTATCTCCCTTTTTAATATAATAGGATTTGATTACACCACCTCCGAGCTGAGGAGAACCTCCAATTGAAAAACCTCCCGTTTCTTTGGCTCTGGGATCATAGTACACGGAGATGATTTCACTAAAATCAGGATTGATCAATTGCATCAGAAATTCTTTATCCTCTTTTTTATTTTTCAGTGATACTGTTTGATTGACAAAGTGAATTCGTTCGCCGGTTGTGTTTTTAGTTAATTTTTTAGTTCCGAAATTCCGGATATTTCCCATGTATTTAGCAACTTTTGCTATTTTTTCGACGTTGCTAGGATAGACATACATTTCGCTGATCTGCTCAGCATTGAAGATTTCGTTCTTTTTTGAAATACTGTCTTTAATAGAAACTTCGTAGATCTGTCCTTTTTTGGTTTCTATTTTACTGCAAAAACCTTTATGAGAGCTTCCATCCTTTAAAATAATAGTAGAGGTTTTTCTGGGAGATGGTGTATTAAAACCTTCGTTGAAAAGGTAAGTTTCCATCTTTTTAATTTGTTCTTTGGAGTATTTCACTTTGTCCTGTGCAAAGGAAGCTGTGCCCATAAGGCATAATGCAAATAGTAGAGTTTTAGATTTCATTGGTTATTTTTAACGGACGTAAAAATAGCAAATTAAATTACTTTCTGCCGAAAAAATTAACGCTGTGAAATTTAGCTTTTACAATAGTCGCTAAATGTGTAATTTTAAAGAAATTTTTTAGAAATGATATACGGTGTAGATATTTTCACTTTCCATGATGTATTGGAAATCTGTAAAAAACCCAATAAAGCAAAACTTAATAAAGCAGCAAAAGAACAAATTTTAAAATCCCAGAAAAATGTTCAAAAAATTGTTGAATCTGATCGATGTGTTTATGGGATTAATACGGGGTTCGGTCCTCTTTGTGATACGAAAATTTCAGCTGATGAAACAGCTCAGTTACAATATAATTTAATCATTTCCCACGCAGTTGGAGTTGGAAAACCTATTGATAAAGAATTTTCAAAGATTATGATGATTGCAAAAGTTCATGCATTATCAAAAGGATTTTCCGGTGTTTCTTTAGAGGTTATTGAAAGATTGATTCTGATGTTGGAAAAAGATATCATTCCTGTTGTCCCTGAACAAGGTTCGGTGGGAGCATCCGGAGATCTTGCTCCTTTAGCTCATCTTGTTTTACCATTGTTGGGTCTTGGACAAGTTTGGGAAGGTGATGCCATCTATGAAACTTCTGAAATTTTAGAAAAACATAATCTGGATCCTTTAGCTTTAGGACCTAAAGAAGGGTTGGGGCTTATTAACGGTACCCAATTTATCCTGGCTCACGCGATCAAAGGATTGGAGAAGTTTGAATACTTATTGGACCTTGCTGATATGACTGCTGCCATGAGTCTTGAAGCTTACAGAGGCTCTGAAAGCCCCTTTAAAAAAGAACTTCACGAGATCAGACCTTTTGAAGGAAGTAAAAAAGTAGCAGCAAGAATGCTGAAATTCCTTAAGAACTCTGAAAATATGAAAGCACATGAGGATTGTGAAAGAGTACAGGATCCTTATTCTATGCGATGTGTTCCTCAGGTACACGGGGCAAGCAGAAACGCTTTTGAACACCTGAAAATGATGGCAGAAACCGAATTGAATTCTGTAACGGATAATCCGATTGTATTGAGCGCTGAGGAATCCATTTCAGGAGGAAACTTCCATGGTCAACTTATGGCTTTACCATTGGATTATGCAACTTTAGCTGCAGCTGAATTAGGAAATATTTCTGACAGAAGAAGTTATTTACTTCTGGAAGGGAAATATGGCCTTCCAAGATTATTGACAGAAAGCTCAGGACTGAATTCAGGATTTATGATTCCTCAATACACTTCTGCTGCTTTGGTTACAGAAAATAAAACACTTTGCTTTCCTGCATCAGCAGATTCTATTCCAACAAGCTTAGGACAGGAAGATCATGTTTCTATGGGAAGTATTTCCGGGAGAAAATTCAATCAGGTTCTTGGTAATCTGGTCAATATCCTATCTGTTGAATTGATGTTTGCAGCTCAGGGGCTAGAATTCAGAAGACCGGCTAAATGCTCAAAAATTATTGAAGAGAATTTTAGTATTCTTCGTTCCAAAGTAGCAAAACTGGAAGATGACAGATTAATCGGTAAAGATATGTTGGCTATTGCAGAATTAATCAATGATAGAAAGTTCATTGTGAATTAGTAGTGTGAGGATGAAGAGAATAATTGCCGTAAGTATTTTGTTTTTAGGAGTAAATACCTTTGCTCAAATAAAAGAAGCGAAAATTAAAGAACTCGTTGCTCTTACGGGAGGTGATAAACTGGCTTCCCAAGCAGTAAGTGAAAATATAGGAAAATATCAACAGGCATATCCGGGGGTACCCCGAAAATTTTGGGAAGAGTTTTCAAAGGAAATGAGTCCCGAAAAGTTTGCAGAAATTTATGTGCCGATTTACAATAAGTATTACACCGAAACGGAAATTGATGAGCTGATAAAATTCTATAATACGCCACTAGGAAAAAAAGTACTGGAGGTTATGCCATTGATTCTAAAGGAAAGTATGGAAGCCGGAAGAAAAATGGGAGAAGAAACATCCGCTGAACTCATGAAGAAAATAGATGCTGAATAAGGATATCGAAAATCTATTATGGCATCTTCAGGATATTAAAAAAGGCTTTCTGAATGGAAGCCTTTTTTATTTTTTCAATTCGTTATCTCTTATATTTGCTGAAAAAATAATGATTATAAAAAGAGTAGATTCCTCTGATATCGATTTCCAGAATCTGGTGAAGTTCCTGGATGAAGATCTTGCTATTCGAGACGGTAAGGATCATGCTTTCTACCATCAATTCAATGGAATTGATCTCCTTAAAAACTGTATTGTAGTGTATGTAGACAGTATTGCAGTTTCCTGTGGTGCCTTTAAGATCTTTTCTGAAGATACGGTTGAAATCAAAAGAATGTATACGAGCCCGATGCAAAGAGGAAAGGGACTAGCCGGAAAAGCATTAACTGAATTAGAAACCTGGGCTAAAGAGTCCGGTTTTGATAGATGTGTTTTAGAAACCGGAATTATGCAGCCCGAAGCGATTGCTTTATATGAAAAAATGGGTTATAAAAGAATACCAAATTACGGACAATACATTGGAATTGAAAATAGTGTCTGTTATGAAAAAGAGATATAGAAAACAAGGGTATGTAAATCCTGGTTTTACTTTATTACAGGATGATTTGAGAAAATTAATATTCGGGAAATAGTAAATTAATATTCAGGGAATTACAATTCACGATAAAGTGTTATATTGGTGATACCAATCAAAAGTATAACATATGAGAAAAAATGTATTTTACCTTTTAGTCTTATTTTTCTTTATCGTATCATGTAACAGAGAAAGTATCCAAAATGAAACTTCCGGTCTTGAAGCTTATCAGAAAGATCCTCTGACAGCAAAACAAATTAACGCGGAAATCAATCAATCCATTAAAAGTAAAGGTTCCTTCAATTGGAGCCAGACTTCAGATCACTTCCTCTGGAGCGCCGTCTTTCGTGGAAACAGGATGGTATCCATTGGATTTGGTTCTTCCAAAGATGACTTCGATAGAAGTAAATCTCCTAACAGCAATGAAATAGAGAAAGAGCTCTTATCTGTCATCAAAAAGTATGAAGGAAAAGATGAAAGAGGATTTCTTCTTCTTTCTGATCAGTATCTTAATCAGATGGATGTTGTAATTGAGAAGCAGGAAACACTTACTGAACTCAGAAAGATGAAAACTATCAGATATCTGGAGCCTGCAGATTATCATTATTTTGAATATGAAGCAGCATATAATACAAATGCAAAATCTTCAGGGAGCGGTTCTTCAGGATGTGGCTTTTCTTCAACAACACTCAATACAGCTGATTATACAAGCACAACCCCAAGTGCAAAAATTCCATGGGCTTTTACAAAACACAGTATTCCGAATGCCTGGAATTACAGTACCGGCGCGGGTATAACTATTGGTTTGATTGATACCGGAGTTTCCCCTGAGCAAACCTTGTTGGGAAATAGTTTTAATAACGGAGCATCTTCAGGAAGAACCATCAGTAAATTCGGAGTTTATAACTCAGATGGTTCAGCAGATCAGTGTGGTCACGGAACAAAAATGGCTTCTGTAATGACTGCGCCAAGAAATAATGCCGGATTACCTGTAGGAGTAGCTTATAATGCCAATCTTATCGCATACAGGGCAGCAGAAAATGTTGTGTTGGAAACCTCAAGTGAACAAACTGCTGTTAAAATTGCTTTTACTGAGCTGGGTAATAACAATAACGTAAAGATTATCTCAATGTCGATGGGACATATATTTTCTGTAGGAAAAATTGAGGATGGTGTAAAATATGCCTACTCTAAGGGAAAACTTATTTTCTGTGCAGGGGGAACGTCAACAAGCTTTACCAATTTTGTGGGGGTGATATTCCCTGCCTGGATGCCGGAGACCCAAGCAATAACAGGAGTAAAGGAAAATACTTCCAATAAAAAATGTGATGTTTGCCACTCCGGAAGTCAAATTGATTTTACATTTCAGATGGAAAGATCTTCAGGAAGTAATGTTCCGGTATTGAGCTATTATAACGGACAGTCTGACTATGTAGGAGGATCTTCTGTTGCAACTGCGGCAACTGCCGGTATTGCAGCTTTAGTCTGGTCAAAAAATCCATCATGGACGAGAGAGCAGGTACTTACAAAAATGAGGCAGTCTGCTACTTACTATCCAAATCCGGATTCCAGTTATGGTTATGGGAATATCAATGTTCTCAACGCGGTTCAATAACTCATACAGGATAATAAAAAAGGAAATATCTTAACCGGATATTTCCTTTTTTTATTTTTGAAAGTATACACTTAAAACCAGACTGTTTTAAAGGTAAAAATACTATAATTTTTATCCCACTCTTACACTTGTCATACTCAGTGACCCACCTATCAGCTCATCATTGAAAAGACGAAGTTCTTCAAAAGAATCTTTTAATCCTAAAGTATAGATCAGAGGTAAATAATGATCTGGTGTTGGGACGGCATATTGTAAAAAAGTACCTTGTTTCTGATAGTCAATTATATTTTGAAAATTACCATTTAGGAGCCAGTTGTTGGTTTTTTCCCTGGCTTCAATCGCCCAGTCCCAGCCCGCGCCCACCGTATTGATGTTCTGCCAGTCGATCAATCTCAGATTGTGAACTATATTTCCGCTTCCGATAACCAGGATGCCTTTTTCCCGTAGTTTATTCAACCGTTTTGCGAGATCAAAATGATATTGCGGAGGTTGAGTGTAGTCGATACTCAATTGAATAACCGGGATGTTTGCATCAGGGTACATATGCTTAATTACAGACCATGCACCGTGATCTAATCCCCAATTGTGATCTTCTACGACCACCGAAGGAGCTAAAAGTTCAATAGTTTCTTTTGCCAATTCAGGGCTTCCGGGAGCTGGATATTCCACATCAAACAGTGCTTTCGGAAAACCTCCAAAATCATGAATGGTTCTTGGCATATCCATAGCCGTTACATATGTACCCTGAGTATACCAGTGAGCAGAAATACATAGAATAGCATTGGGAGTTGGAATTTCACTAGCTGATTTTCTGAACCCCTGAACAAACTGATTTTCTTCAATTGCATTCATGGGTGAACCATGCCCCAGAAATAATACGGGCATTCTCTCTGTGTTATTGAAATGGTCACTGATGTTTTGTAAATCGTTGAGGTTCATAATGGGGTTTTTAAAAAAGAAAAAGGTTCAAGGTTTTTAGAAATCCCTGAACCTGATTATAAGTATTATGATACAATTATGCTTGCTTTACAAACTGTAGTTCACCAGCTACTTTTACCTCATCGCTCACCATTACACCTCCTGCTTCAAGAGCTGCATTCCAGTTTAAACCGAAGTCTTTTCTGTTGATTTTTCCTTCAAAAGAAAAACCAGCTTTTGTATTACCCCATGGGTCTTTATTGATACCCCCGAAATCTACATCCAAAGTTACAGGCTTTGTGATTCCATTGATCGTAAGATTTCCGGTTATATCTCCATTCAATGCCTGAGACTCAAACGTAATGGTAGGGTTTTGCTCAGCATTGAAAAATTCTTCAGACTTTAAATGGTTATCTCTGTCTACATTGTGTGTTGAAACAGAATTGGTTTGAATCGTTGCACTGGTTTTAGCATTAGAAAACGTATCATCATCAGCTTCGATTTCTGCATTGAAATTAGTGAAGCTTCCTTTAATACTGGAAATCATCATGTGTTTTACTTTGAAAGTAATTTCACTGTGTGCCGGGTCTAAATTCCATTTTGTTGCCATTGTGTTGTATTTTTTATTTGTTATTTATATTGCAAATGTACATGAAGGCTTAAGTAGAAACCATTGATATAGGATAAGAAATGAAGTTTCTTTTGGAGCTGTTTCCCGCTATCCATTTTTACTCCTCGCTCCAAATCTCTTCCATACCCTTGCTGCGGGGTAATCATTACTATCGGGGCTATGGTTATCCCTTTTGATTACCATTTAGTATTAAAAATGCGATCAAGATATTTTTCACAAAAAACAAATCCGATATCGTGCTTGTGAATTGAACTTACAGAACTTTTTTTCTATTCTTATTCATAATCGTATTACTCCTTCATTAATTTCCATATTAAGGTAAGAAATTATTCACTTAACATGATTATATCATTTTATGAATGTTTTTAATTTAACATTTTCTTAACGGCTGACTTTTATTTCTTATTTTTGATGGATTCAATTTTATATAATGAAATTACATAAGTTTACTTTACTGATGGTGGTTTTGGGCGGTTCTTTATATGCTCAGACCCAAAAATTTACAATGGCGGAGGCTGTAAATGGGCTAAGAACAAATCTGGCAGTTAAAAATATTTCTCAATTTTCATGGTCTGAAGATGGCAAATCATATATTCAGGCCGTAAAAGGTGGGTATTTAATTACGGATTTAAAAAACAATAAGCAGGATACCCTTATTTCATTGAATCAGCTAAACAAACAATTCTCTTCAAATAAGCTGAACGCGGTTCCACAGATTAAGTTTATCAATAATACCAATGCATATTTTAATGCCAATGACCAAATGTTCTGGGTGGAAAAATCCGGAAACGACTGGAAGGTAAAAAAGAATTCGGCACTGAATGAAAATGCTGCCAATGTAAAGGTTTTTGGAGATAATCAGACCGTGGCTTACACCGTAAAGAATAATCTTTATATTAACAGAAACGGAAAATCTGTTGCCGTAACCAATGATACTGATGAAAATATCATTAACGGTCAGGCCGTTCACAGAAATGAATTTGGTATTGATACAGGAATTTTTCCAGCCCCTAATTCAGAATCTGTAGCTTTTTACAGAATGGATCAGACCATGGTTGCGGATTATCCCGTTATCGATTGGTCTGTAACTCCTGCGGTGAATCATAATATAAAATATCCTATGGCTGGGAATACCTCTCATCAGGTAAGTCTTGGTGTTTATAATATCAAAAATCAGTCTACAACTTTTTTAAAAATTGACGGAGAAAAAGATCAGTACTTAACAGCGGTTACCTGGAGCCCGGATTCTAAATATATTTTTGTGGCTGTGCTGAACCGGGGACAGAATCATATGAAAATGAATCAGTATGATGCCGAAAGCGGAAATCTTGTAAAAACATTATTTGAAGAAACAAATGATAAATATGTGGAACCTCAGCATCCGCTTGTGTTTTTTCCTAAATCCAACACTGATTTTATCTGGCAAAGTCAACGAACAGGATACAATCATTTATTTCATTTCAACTTGGAAAAAGGGTTGATCGCCCAGATTACAAAAGGAGATTGGTTGGTTACGGATATATTGGGCTTTAATGAAAAGAAAAAGGAAATATTTTTTGTTTCAACAAAAGAAACCCCTCTTGAAAGACATTTGTATAAGATCAACTGGACAGACTTTAAAATGCAGAGACTGGATGATGCGGAAGGAATGCATACAGGAGTCCTGAGCAGTGATGGAAACTATTTATTTGATGTCTATACCAATGCCAATACACCCAGAGTCGGTAATATTATTAATACAGCCACTTTAAAATACAATAATGTTTTCACCTCTGAAAATACATTAAAGAACTATCAGCGCCCTGAAATCAAAAATGTGAATTTGAAAGCGGATGACGGAACTCCTTTATACGGAAAGATTATTCTTCCGACGAACTTTGATCCTAATAAAAAATATCCGGTGATTGTTTATTTATATAATGGACCGCACCTACAGCTGATTACCAATTCTTTCCCGGCTTCAGGAAATCTTTGGTATGAATATATGGCACAAAACGGATATATTATTTTTACTATGGATGGAAGAGGATCTTCAAACCGGGGATTAAAATTTGAGCAGGCCGTGTTCAGAAATCTGGGGACTACTGAAATGAATGATCAGATGAAAGGAGTTAATTATCTGAAGTCCCTGCCTTATGTAGATGCGGAAAGAATGGGGATACATGGATGGAGCTTTGGTGGATTTATGACTACAAGCTTTATGCTTCGTCAGCCTGACGTATTCAAAGTAGGAGTTGCAGGTGGACCTGTTATCGATTGGAAGATGTATGAAATTATGTATGGTGAAAGATATATGGATACTCCGCAGGAAAATCCGGATGGATATGCAAAAGCAAACCTCTTGGACAAAGTCCAGAATCTGAAAGGTAAACTTCTTATGATCCATGGAGCACAAGATGATGTGGTAGTTTGGCAGCATTCTATTAAATTTATTAAATCTGCGGTAGATAACGGGGTTCAGCTTGATTACTTTGTATATCCTGGTCATCCTCATAATGTAATAGGAAAAGACAGAGTACATTTGATGCAAAAGATTACCGATTATTTTGATCAGAACCTGAAAAAATAATCAAATCAACATACTAAAAACCACTTATTACAGTAGAATGAACTTTGAAAAAGATAAGAGGATTCATTTTCATACTTTCGATTCATTAAGGTTTCTATCTTTTTTGCTGGTCTTTATACAGCATGCTCCTGTTCCGGAGGGTAGTATTTTACGTTATTTTTCGAGAGGAGAAGTAGGAGTTTCTTTTTTCTTTGTATTAAGTGGTTTTCTGATTACGTACATTTTGATACTTGAAAAATTAAATAATCAGACAATTCCACTTAAAAAATTTTTTAAAAGAAGAATCTTAAGGATATGGCCATTATATTATGCAATGGTCATATTTGCTTTTTGTACACCATATATCATTAATTTTTTTCACCTGCCTTTTTCAAATAAGGGATATGAACCCAATTGGCTCCTTACGATTACATTTCTTGAAAATTACAAAATGATGTCTACGGGGATTCTTGCCAATGTTTCTCCGTTACCGGTGATCTGGTCTCTTTGTGTAGAAGAGCATTTTTATATCATTTGGGGATGCATTATGTATTTTATTTCTTTAAAAAATATTCCGAAGCTTATTGTAGTTTGCATCTTCATTTCTTTTGTATCAAGGATTATTTATCACATGTTAGGTATCAGTTCACTGGATATATTTACCAACATCAGTTATTTTGCTTTCGGTGCTATCCCTGCCTATCTGTTTGTTTTTAAGAAGCATATCATCGGGAAATTGAGCATAATTCCTTCAATATATAAATATCTTTATTTTTTTATAGTTATTCTTGCCATAGCACTGCTTCCCGATATTATTTTCTTTAAACATATTCAGATAGGAATTATCATTTTTGGGATATTATTCTCTGTACTCATTTTATTTACATTGGGAGACAGGAATGTATTTAAAATCTCCGACCGTTCTATTTTTGGAAGGCTTGGAAAGTATACTTATGGTCTTTATCTTATACATACAATTTGCCTGGTCTTATTCGATAGAATCGGGAAAAGATATGATCTAAGTAATTATACAGTAATAATATCGGCACTTCTTTTTACCATATTTCTGGCCTATCTCTCTTATCATCTTTTTGAAAAGCAGTTTCTGAAACTTAAAAAATCAGTTTAATTTATTTTCTCTGCTTTTCGATCTTACCATTGATCAATGTTTTTGATTTTTGATTCCTGTAATTTTGATGTTAATTAAAAAATACAATATGGAATTAGGAATTGGAATGTTTGGCGACTTAGCTTTTGACCAGACAACAGGAAAATATAAAGATGCAGGAGTAAAGATCAGAGAAATTCTTGAGCAGGTAAAACTAATGGATGAGGTAGGAATTGATGTTTTTGCCATGGGAGAGCATCACCGCCCGGACTATGCAGTATCGTCTCCGGAAATGGTTCTGGCAGCAGCGGCAAGTATTACAAAAAATATTAAATTGGCTAGTGGTGTTACTGTTTTAAGTTCATCAGAACCTGTAAAAGTGTATGAAGATTTTTCAACATTGGATCTGATCTCTGACGGTAGGGCTGAAATATTTGTCGGAAGAGGAAGTTTTATAGAATCTTTTCCTCTTTATGGATATTCTCTTAATGACTATGATCAACTTTTCGATGAGAAATTGGAATTGTTATTAAAAATCAATTCTGAAGAGAATGTTACCTGGTCCGGAGAGCTTCGTGCACCTATGCACAATCAGACTGTATATCCAAGGGCAAAGAATGGAGGAAAGCTTCCTATATGGAGAGCCGTGGGAGGAACTCCGCAATCGGTTCTAAGCGCAGCAAAATTAGGAATGCCATTGATTGTGGCTATTATTGGAGGAATGCCGATACAATTTAAAAATCTCGTGGAATTTTACAAGCAGGAATATCAAAAAGCAGGACATGATGTTTCCCAGATGCAGATTGCTATTCACTCTCATACTTTTGTGAGCGATGACCAAAAGGTTATTGATGGCTATTTTCATACTTACAAATCGCAGATGGACAGAATAGGGGCATCGAGAGGATGGGCTCCCTATACCAAAGCACAATATGATGGTGGGAGAAGCAAAGAAGGAGCTTTATTTATTGGAAGCTCGGATGAGGTATATGATAAGATTGCTTATATGAAGGAGATTTTTGGTATCACCAGATTTGTGGGACATATGGATGTTGGGGATCCGGAGCATAACGTGATGATGAAATCAATAGAATTGTTTGGTAAGGAAGTACTTCCGAAGGTCAAGCTATTATAAAAAGAAACTCCATTGAATTTTCAATGGAGTTTTTATTTTTTAGTCTAGGAATTCACGGAATTTGTTTTATAGTCATTCATAATTTCTGCCAGCTTTCCGGCAGACATTCCGTAAGTATCCGGAAAAGCTCCTGTCCTCGATTTTAGTTTGGAAATATCTATGTACTCAGAATCAAAATCAATCATTACCATATTGTTAATGAAAATTCTTTTAGTGGAAAAGCCATTAATAACATGCCAGGGGATGAAAGTCGACCTGAATAATGATCTCATCTCAAATCCCTTTCGGTCAACCCTTAAATAAGAAGAATTAGGAATAAGCATGATGACATTCACAATTACACAAAGCCCGAAAAAGATAATATTAGCAAGCCCAATCCAAAGATTGGTGGTAACAATATAAAAGCCCATAATTACAAACAGTAAACTAATGATCAAAAGTATACTTTGCTTAAGCTTGCTGGGATAAAAAGTCACGGGAAGTTTCTCCATAATATTTCAAAAGTCAAATGTACTGCAAAAGGACTCAATAAACCTATATTTTAAAGCATTTCTATCAAACTTCCACGTTCCTCGTCTTTAACAATACTAAGTGATACCGGAATTTTTTCTTTAAGCTCTTCAACATGCGAGATAATTCCAACAATCCTGTTTTCCTTTTGCAGTCCCATCAGTGTTTCAAAAACAATATTTACGGATTCCAGATCCTGGGTTCCAAAACCTTCATCTATAAAAAAGAAATTTTTATCAGCTTTTGTAGTAGCCTGTACACTTTCCGCCAATGCCAGTGCCAGGCTCAGAGATACCTGAAACGCCTGTCCACCGGATAAAGTTTTTACACTTCTCGATTTACCCTCGTTTAAATAATCAATAATTTCAAAATCATTGTTGTCATTAAGCTGCAAGCTTAGTTGATTTCTGGTCATTCTGTGGAACCTTACATTGGCATGATCACAAAGCTGTCTAAGATAGATGGAGGAAACATATTGAACAAATCCGGCTCCTTTAAACAGATTGGTCATTATTTTTAGATTATCGGACCGCTTTTGGAGTTCACTCAGGTTTTTAAGTAATGCCTCCTTTTTCTTATATTCTTTTTCCAGTCTTTCAATTTCGGAAGTTACTTTTACAACAGAATCATTAGCTTCCTTTAATTGCAGTTCAATGTCTTTCAATTGTTTCTCGGCAGCTTCAAACATCTCCTGATCATAAGAAAAATCCTTCAGCTTGATCTCCAGCTCCTGTATACCGTTTTTTAATGTTTCAAACTGAATACGGAATTGTTGGATTTGAGTCCTTGTTTTATGAACATCAATTTCGATCATCAAAATATTTTGGACGTCGGTAAGCAAACCAAAGCCTTGTTGCTGTAAAGCAACTTGTAATGCCTCTTCATTTAAGGATGTTTCTTTTGTTAATTCAGAAATTCGGATGTTTAATTGGCTCGCAATCGCTTTTTCTTCCGCGAGTTTGGGGACGATTTCTTTTTCCCGGTTGATTAAGGCTTGATATTCTTTTTCAACTGTCAGATTGGATTCAATTAATTTTTGATGAAGCTTCATAACTTCTGAATGAGATTTATCCCGATAGTCATCCCAGTCCAGGCTCTTCAGATTGGATTGGTTCGTTCTGATCTGCTCCTCCTTCTTCGCCTCTTCTAGTTTGAATTCATCTAAAGCTTTTTTATATTTTTCAAGGATTTCCTGCTCTTTTTCAAAGGTTGTCCTTTCGTGTAAGATCTTCTGGTTAATTTCTTCAATTTGCTTTTCTATGGCAAAGGATTGTTGCCGTTTAAATTCGAAATCAGTTTCACCATCAGCACTAAATTCGTTCCATATGAATCTTTGAACATGGAGTTGACTTTCCTTTTGAAGCAGATCGAAAGATTCCTGTTCCGCCTTCAGCTGATCTTCAAAGATCTTTTTTCTATCCAGAATCTTTTCAATTTCTGCTATTTCTTTTTGGATTTTGGAAATAGCATGATCATTTAATTGAATTTCTTCCTGAACTTCATTAAGCTCAGTATCTACATAATGAAATTCGATAATATGAGGATGTTCCAGAGAGCCGCAAAGAGGGCAGTTCTCCCCATCATGGAGCTTTGTTGCAAAACGGGATAATTCTTTCTGAATCTTCAGGTGATCCAGTTTTTGCTGCAGATTTTTCTTTTTATTTTCTAAATTTTCTGTTTTGAGTTTGAAATCTTCTCTGAAATTTTCAGTATCAATTTTGTAAACTATCAGATCATTAAGGATCTTAGAGATCAAATCCTGTTGATCCATCAGTTTTTGGCTTTGTTTCTGTTGCAGCTCTCTCAGGTTTCTGTTCTGGACAAACCAATTTCCGACGCTGACTAATACATTAGCCTCGATCTTTTGAGGCTTCAGTCTATCAGCTTCTTTAGTAAGGGTATTAATTGCTGACTGTCCAAGCTTTTGTTTCTCCTCAACTTCGAGAACTTTTTCAGCACCCTTTTGTGTTCTTTCCCGAAGTGTCTTAATTTCTTCGGAAAATTGTAGCATCTGTAAGATCAGGCCAAGATCATTTTCCTGGATTTTTGATTGATCTAAAGCATCAAATTGAGGTTGAAGAGCAACAAGCTTTTCTTTGATAAGGTTAAAGCTTTTTTCCGTTTCTTCAACAGACTTTGTCCGGATTTCCAACTCCTTTTGTCTCTCAGAAATTTCACCGGAAAGCTTCTTCTTTTCATTCAATAAAGGGTCGAAAATACGAAAGGTTGTATCATAAAGATCTGTTTTCTTTTCCAGCTCATCAATTTTTGCTTTCTCAGTTGAAATCTTTTCAAACTCTTCTTTTTTTTGACGTAAGTTTTCGAAGTCTGTTTTTAAAATTTTTAGCTGTTGATATTTTTCAGAAACTTGCAGGTGCTCTTTTTTTACGTCACTGAATTTTTGTTGTTCTGTTTTAAGATTTTCTTTTTGTAAACGTATGTGTTCCTCATCAATTTCCTCAAATCCTTTCAATTCACCCTGAAGCTGATCTAGTTCGGACCTGTTTTTGGCATTTAAATTCGAAACATTGTTTTGCAGGTCAAACCTTTGAAGATTGAAAATCTCTTTCATCATATTGGTTCTGTCTGCAGCACCTAATTCAAGGAACTCTTTAAACTGGCCCTGAGGGATAATGATGGTTCTTTTAAAATTGGAATAGCTTAATCCGATAACTTTTTCTGCATCAGAATGATCGAGCGGGATCCATTTTTCATCTTTGTTTTCATAAAAAGTAACTGAAGAGGGTTTTACATCTTCAAATTTTTTTGAATTTCTTTTAAAATCCCTGGTTACACGAAATAACTTATTTTCATGGTTGACGAAATCGAATGCTATATAAGAACTGTTGGATTTGAGATTCATCATATTGTAAGCTCGCTTATCCCGCATATTCAATCGTTCTGTTTCTCCATACAGAGCAAAAGAAATAGCTTCCAGTATCGATGATTTTCCGGAACCCACCGAACCAAAAATTCCAAACAACCCGGCTTCCGTAAGGTTGGCAAAATTAATGGTCTGACGCTCCTGATAGGAATAGAGTCCTTCTATTGTTAGTTGAATTGGAATCATGACTGGGAATTTAAGATTTCGTTAAACAGGTTCATTAGTTCTTCATTAGCTTCCTGGCCAGCATTTTTAGACCTGAAATAATCTTTGAATAAAGTTTGTATATCCTGATTGAGATTAATTTCGTGCGGTTGGCTTTCACTAAAATCCTGATTTTTTACTTTAGGGATTAAGTGGATGATCCCTTGATGAGATTGGTAAATACGTTTTCTGTCCTCCGCCTTTAAAAAAGTATCGCTTTCCAGGGTTAATTCGATCAGCATATCGGGATTTTCAAGCAACCATGAAACCGTCTTTTCGACAGAATCAAAAACCTTTCTTACCAATGGCTTGCCGGTTTTTAAAGCGATTCTTTCATAAGAAACCTCTTTACCCGGTTCTGCTTCGATGATATTTACATATTTTGTTTGCCCTGCTTCATTAAAACTATAGCATAAAGGTGAAGAAGAATAAACAACAGGTTTTTCTTTTGTTCCGATATTTTGAAAATTGTGTAGATGTCCTAAGGCCGTATATTGAATCTGGTCAGGAATAATATCTGAATAGATGAGGTCCGCGGCACCAATTTTAATGGGTTTCTCACCTTCGGGCTCTTCCAGAAGTTCTGCACCTCTTTTATTTATGTATAAATGAGCGGATAAAATATTAACACCATTCTCATCGCAAAATTCTTCTGCGAGCTTTTTCCAGCTTTCCGCTAAAATCTTATTAAGTTCTTCCTCTTTATTTTCACCAAAATATTCTTTTAACCGGATCTCATTGGCATAGGGAGTATGCATGATCCGAACAGGAAAGCTTATGTCCTTTAGGTGTAATTCAATCAATCCTTCGGCTGAATTTGAAATTTTAAAATTTTCTAATTCAAAGGGAGTTACTTTAGCCTTTGGATGACCTATTAAAATAATTCCACATTCTCTTGCAAGTGGATCCGGTGCATCAATTAAATTCGGAGAATCATGATTTCCAGAGATCGCAACGACCGGGCGCTTTCCATTTAATGATAAACGTTTTAAAGTTTTGTAAAACAACTCGACTGCTTCAACACTTGGGTTAAAATTGTCAAAAAGATCTCCGGCAACAATTATGAGATCTACTTTTTGGGCATCGGCTATCTGAACAATCTCATCCATTACCTGAACTTGTTCTTCCAGACGTGAAAACCGATCCAGACGTTTTCCTAAATGCCAGTCGGCAGTATGCAGAATTTTCATATCTCAAATGTAAGAAACAAAAAAGGGAAAGAGAAATTTAGAGAGGAATTCTATAATTTGAACAGGTTGATCTTACTTTTTTTAGTAGAGGGGGCTGATTACAAAATTATTTCTATTGTAAATTATTTCTCCGAATTAATGATCCATATAAAAGGTAGGTCAGGAATCCTCTTTCAAAATCTCACAGTATTATTAGTACTTTTGTAAAAAAAAGATGGAACAATCCAAAGACCCGCTACACGGAAAAAGACTGGATACAATTCTTGAAGAACTTGTGGAATATTATAACGGATTTGAGAAGCTTGGAGAACAAATTAACATCAAATGTTTTACGGATAATCCGAGTATCAGCTCTTCTCTGAAGTTTTTAAGAAAAACGGACTGGGCAAGGGCTAAAGTTGAAAGTCTGTATCTCTTTGTATTGAGGCAGAAAAAAAAGGATCAGACAAGGAATAAAAACTAGAAAAACTCAATATGGATTGAAGATTTTCTCAGTACTTTTTCTGTAAATCAAAAGTAGTATATTTGTGCTGTTAATCGTGAAAGGACTCACGAAAAAAAGATAAAAATATGACAATCGAAAACAATCATGTTGTAGCTGTAAGTTATATACTTCACACTATCGAAGAAGACGGAAGTAAAATTCTTGTAGAAGAAACAACAGCAGAAAACCCACTTACATTTTTACATGGTGTAGGAATGATGATTCCAAAATTTGAACAAAATATCCTTGGTTTGAAAGCTGGTGATAAAGTATCCTTTACTATTCTTCCTGAAGAAGCTTATGGTGAAAGACAACCGGATGCCATTGCACAATTACCGATTGACATGTTTAAAGAATCCGGTGTACCTCCTGTAGGAGCTATTTTACCTTTGTCCGATAATCAAGGGAATAATTTTCAGGCATTGGTAGTAGAAGTTACTCCAGATGTTGTAATTGCAGATCTTAACCACCCTATGGCTGGAAAAGTATTAGATTTTCAAGTGGAAATTTTAAATACACGTCCAGCTACGGAAGAAGAGTTATCACATGGCCATTCTCATGGGATCGACGGAACAGATGTTCACTAAAAAATAAAAATGTCCGATTTTTCGGACATTTTTTTTATAATCAGTTCAGCTAAGTATTTTAATCTAAAAATTCTCCGGAAACATAGTACCATCGATCGTGCATTTTCTGGAAAACAGAAAATTCATGATGAACTTGTGGATTTCCATCCTGATCAATGTAGTGGGCTTTAAATTCCACATGGTTCAAAGCAGGTGTCCGGATAATTTCAAGTTGTACCCATTCATTAATCTCTCCCCATTCCTGCAGATCTTTTTTATTGTGGTATTTACGTTTTCCGGGTAGAGTAGTTTCCATAAGATATTCACCATTTGGGATTGCAAAAGCCGAAAATCTGGAGCGCATTAATGCTTCGGCAGTTGGAGCATGCTTCTCTCCGGTGTGATAGGGTTTGCAACATTCAGCGTATAATTTACCCGAACAACATGGACAATTCATTTTTCAATTTTTTAAAATACAAAAATCATGATTTTTTATCATAATACCACAAATTTCACATTATGTATTTTACAAATAAAAAGCATTCAAATTAATGAATGCTTTTCAATTATTATTTAATAAACCCTCTGTTTCTCAATAAAGGTTTTATATCCGGATCATGTCCTGTAAAATCTCTGAATGCCTGGTTCAGGTCTACAGAGTTTCCTACAGAAAGAATGTATTTCCTGAAACGGTCTCCATTTTCTCTTGTTAAGCCGCCATTATTTTTGATCCATTCCCAGGCATCATTATCTAATGTTTCAGACCATAAATAAGCATAATATCCCGCTGAATATCCACCGCCCCAGATGTGCGCAAAATAAGGTGTATGATATCTCGGTGGAACAGTAGCCAGATTAAATCCATGCTTGGCAAGGGATTGTTTTTCAAACTCCAGAACAGGAATAAGCTGACTTTCATTTGTTACTGTGTGCCAATCCATATCCAGTTCTGCTGCCGAAACCAATTCGGTAGTCATGTACCCCTGATTAAAAGTTCCCGCTTTTTTGATCTTATCAACCAATGCTTGTGGGATAGGTTGCTTAGTTTCATAATGAAGGGCATAGTTTTTCAGAATAACAGGATCCAGAGCCCAATGTTCATTAATCTGTGAAGGGAATTCTACAAAATCTCTAGGGACATTAGTCCCGGAAAGAGAAGGATACTTCTGGCTTGCAAACATTCCGTGTATTGAATGTCCGAATTCATGGAACATGGTAGAAACATCATCATAACTGATCAATGAAGGTTTACCGGGTGCCGGTTTCTGGTAATTGTAGCAATTTACAATCACAGGTTTTGTTCCTAAAAGGTAAGATTGTTCAACAAAGTTACTCATCCATGCACCTCCGTTTTTAGAATCTCTTGTGTAAAAATCAAGATAATAAATAGCAATTGATTTTCCGTCGTGGTCAAAAACCTCATATGTTACCACATCAGGATGATAGGTTGGAAGGTCAGTTCTTTTTTTGAACGTAAGCCCATAGAACTTTTCGGCAGCATAAAAAACTCCTTTTTCTAAAACTGTGGTTACTTCAAAATAAGGTTTGATTTGATTTTCATCCAGATCAAATTTTGCTTTTCTTACCTGTTCTGCATAGAAATTCCAATCCCAAGGCTCTACTTTAAAGCCTCCTTTTTGCTGATCGATAAGGTCCTGGATATCTTTTGCTTCACGTCTTGCAGTTTCTACTGCTGGAGTTGCAATCTGATTCATCAGTTTAGTAGCTGCTTCCGGCGTTTTAGCCATCTGATCCTGGAGTTTCCATTCTGCAAAGCTTTTTTTACCAAGGATCTGGGCTTTTTTAAGTCTTAGTTTAGCTAGTTTTTCAATAGTTTCCCTTGTGTCATTGGCATCTCCTTTTTCAGCTCTCAACCATGAAGCCTTGAATAGTTTTTCACGGGTAGCTCTGTTTTTAAGATTCTGTAATAGCGGTTGTTGTGTTGTATTTTGTAATGCTAATAAATACTTGCCGGGTTGTCCTGCTGTTTTTGCATCCGCTGCTGCTGCTTCAATTTCATCAGCAGAAAGGCCATCAAGTTCCTTTGCGTCCGAGAAGAAAACACCTCCCTGCTTTCTTGCTTCCAGTAATTTATTGGAGTATTGAGTGGAAAGCGAGGCCAGTTCCTGGTTTACCTGTTTTAATTTTTCTTTATCCGCCGCAGAAAGATTAGCACCAGCGATCTCAAAATTCTGCTTATAATATTGTAATAATCTCTTACTTTCAGAATCTAAACCATCCTCTTTAATAGATTGTATTCTTTTGTAAAGATTGTCATTAAGATACATTTTATCAGAGTGTGCTGCAAAAACCGGGGCGTATTCTTCATCCAGTGATTGTAATGTGGGATTCGTATTTGCGCTTGTTAAATTCGAAAATACAATCAGCGCTCTTTTTAATACCTCCCCGCTTTTCTCCAAAGCGACAATTGTATTTTCAAAAGTAGGTGTTGCCGGATTGTTTGCAATTTTAACAATTTCAGCATCATGCTGTTTTAATCCAAAATCAAAAGCAGGTTTAAAATCTTCATTCTTAATTTTATCAAATTCCGGAGCCTCGTACTGAAGCTTACTTTTTTTCATAAATGGATTTGAAGAAAGAGAAGAATCTGGTACAGGAACTTCCTGTTGAGTATCGGTTTTTTTCATTGTAGTACAAGAGTAGTTAAATGCCAAGGCAGAAATTAATAATACCGATGAAATATTTTTCATAAAATTACTTATTATTGAAGCATAAAGATATTAAAAACTAAACTATAATAGCTGCTTTCCGGTAAAGTCTTTCCTGAAAATAACATGGTCGCAGAATTTAAATCAAAAATATAAGATTTTACCTTTGGTCAGTTTTAGGAATGTAATTAACTAAACAGTTGTAATATTTTTTATACTTTAGTTGTTATTAATATAAAAGAATACTAAAACTTAAATTAAAAAATTAATACATATGAAAACGACGACTCTTTTTATTTTTTCAACTTTAATAGCAGTGTCTGCATGTAATGAAAAATATGACAGGAAAAACAAGGAAAAAAGTGATTGGGTTTCAAAGGTAGTGGACAAAGGAAGCGGCCCTATCAGAGAGAAAGAATTTAAAGGCGAGTTCGATGAAATTGAGGTTTCTCAGGCTATTGATGCTGAGATTATAAAATCTGAAACTGAAAGAGTAGTGATCTCTGCACCAGAGAATCTTATTGATGAAATCCTTGTAGATAATACGGGTGGGAAACTTCATATCCATTATAAACCGGGAATCAGAGTGATGAATCAAAATAATGTTACCGCTAAAATTTATGCCAAGGACTTTACCAAGCTTGACGCAAATTCTGCCGGAAAAATCACAGTTAAAGATAAATTTACCCAGGAGAAAACGGATATAGAAATTTCCAGCGCGGGAAGTGTTACCGGAGATCTGGAAGCGAATAATTTTGAAATTTCAGCGGGTAGCAGCAGTAGTTTTGAAGGAAAAATCTGGGCTGTTGACTTAGAAATTGATGCTTCTTCAGCTGCAAGCATCTCATTAACGGGGAAATCTAAAAATGCAAATATTACATCCTCTTCAGGAAGCAGCGTATCTGCAGAGCAGGTTCTTGCAGAAAATGTAAAAGCAGAAGCTTCCAGCGGAGCAAGCGTAGAGATAAGCGCTACATCCAAAATAGATGCTAATGCATCTTCAGGCGGAAGTATCGATGTTCACAAAAAAGGAAATGTAACTTCTGTAAATAAAGAAGAAAGTAGTGGAGGAAGCGTTAATATACACTAGATATTAATCTTCAGAATCCTCTTCTTCTTCAACGGATGAGGCACCTTCCCAATCTTTATTATCGAAACTAAGATTATCAAATGCCAATAACTCCTCCTCTCTTTGGAGGAGTTCTTTTGTCGTAAACAGAAGCAGTTCATCTTCTTCTTTTATTTTTGCCAGCCTTCTGATAGATGCTTTATCTATGGCCATAAATCTCTGTCCGAGACGTCTGGCAGCATATTTTCTCATGCCTGTTTCATGAAGAACGTCTATAGCCATGTCTACAGCTGTGCCCAATGTTTCTCTGTAAATTTTATCAACACCTTTATTGAGATAGCTGTATGCGTCAATTCTGTTTTTAGCTCTTACAAAAATTTTCACATCGGGATAATGCTCACGGACAAGATCAGCAATAAACATATTATCATTAGGATCATCAAGGCAAAGGACCAGTATCTCGGCATCTTCAATTCCTGCCGCACGTAAAATCGGAATACGGGTGGCATCACCATAATAGACCTTAAAACCATAGCTACGCAACAATTTTACCCGATCAGAATCTCTGTCCAAAACAGTTGCTGAAATCTTATTGGCTTTTAAAAGCCGTCCTACCGTACTTCCAAAGTGGCCGAACCCAACAATAATAATTTTCTTTTGTGCAACATCGCTCCCCAGAATATCAAAATCGTGATCAGTATCCGGTTCTTCTTTGATAAATTTAGGTGTGAAAAATTTGTCATTTACAATCAGAAGAAAAGGAGTAATACACATTGTAATGGCTGTTACTGCCATAAGTTGGTCATTTAATTCAGGACCTAGTAGGTAAAGATCAGATGCATAATTTATAAGGACAAAAGCAAACTCTCCGACTTGAGAAAGGGCAAACGCATAAAACAGACTTTGAGGGGTGTCTATTTTAAAGAATTTTCCGATAGCATAGAGAACTATAAACTTTACGATCAAAACTGCAAAAACAGTACTGAATATAAATAAAGGATCATCCTGGATGATATTGAAATTCATAGTTGATCCTACACTGACAAAGAAAACCGCGAGCAATAAACCTTTAAAAGGGTCGATCTGTGCTTCCAGTTCATGTCTGAATTCACTGTTTGCAAGCATGACACCTGCAAGGAAAGCACCCAATGCCGGAGACAGACCAATGGCAACCATAAGTTCGGCAACTCCGATAACAAGAAATAGGGAAGAGGCTGTTAACAATTCGGTCATTCCGGATTTCGAAACATATCTTAAGAAAGGAACAAATACATACCTTCCCAACAGAATAAGGATTGCTACTCCAAAAAGTACCGTTGCAGCCTGTAGCCACTCAGGAAGTTTCTGAATAATCACCTGTATTTCATTGTTATGGTTTCTTGGTTTATAATGTGCTATTACAGGCAGTATGGCAAGAATGGGAATTACAGCAATATCCTGAAATAATAAAGTGGAGAAAGATGCTTCTCCTGCTGTTGTTTTGAGGTTGTTCTTTTCCTGTAAGGTCTGCAATACAATAGCAGTAGATGACAAAGCGAAACACATTGCTACAGCAGTAGCCTGGTCTGCTCTCCATCCAACACTGATGAAAACCAGAACGAGCAGGGAGATGGTGAGAACCATTTGGGTTAATCCCAATCCTATAATCTTTTTCCGCATTTCCCAGAACTTCCTGGGTTCCAGTTCTAATCCTACTAAAAATAAAAGCATGATTACGCCAAACTCACTCGCATGCATGATGTCATTGACATTCTTGCCTGTGAGCTTAAGTACGTAAGGGCCAATAATAATTCCTCCTGCAATATATCCAATGACGGAGCTTAACCCAAATTTCCTGGCAAGTGGAACCATAATAATGGCTACACCCAGAAAAAGTAACGTGTTAATTGCTAAAGAAGATTCCATATATTATTTCATTGATTCAATAGTTCCATAAACTCTTTTTTATGAAGAATAATTTCCTTTTTCGTAAGCTTATTGGCTTCATAAACGATTTTAATATTTTTGATATTGGCTTTAAAAACATTTAAAGAAACAATTAATCCACTGATCAGCTCGTCAATCGTGTATTGATATGTTCCTGTTTTGGTAAAAGACCGTTCTTTCCCTCCTGTTGTGACCAGAATGTATACCTCTTTGCCTTCAAGGGGATTATATTCCCCTTCTTTAAGCCAGTCGCGATCAAAAACCTCATCAATCCATAATCTCAACAAAGGAGGCATTCCAAACCAGATAATCGGAAACTGAAAAATAAAACGGTCATAATTTTTCAGCCGTTTTCTTTCTCTAAAGGCAGCAATGTGAAAATCCGGATAATCTTCATAAAGATCACGAAGCGTGAAATGCTGATGACGAACATAGAAATTGATAAGCTCTACATTCGAGTTTGAATGTTCCAGATAAGGATGTGCAAAAACCACCAATGTCTTTTTCATAATCCTGTTTTCAGTAAATATATTAAAAAATTAATAGAAAAACGATAGTTTTTAAGAGGTTTTGTTAATTTATTAATACAAAAACTTAAATTTTTTATTAAAATAAAGCAATAAAATGTTCTTATTTTAGTGTTTTAAATAAAAAAAATCAGTCATTATATGGCTGATTTTATATTTTGTTAATGTATATGTTACCACCCTCCGGATGCACCTCCTCCGCCAAAACTTCCACCTCCTCCGAAGCCGCCAAATCCACCTCCTCCGGAACTTCCGCCACCAAAGCCTCCACCGCCGAAGCTGCCCGGGAAAGGGAAGAATCCGCCAGGATAATTTCTGCGTCCTCTTCTGTTCAGGATTACATCGTCATCATCATTATTTCCGCCACCACCACCTCGGTTCCCGAACAGAATAGCCAGAATAATAAATATGACGAAAGCAATGATAAGAACTCTCAATGCCTTTCCATTTCCTTCCCCTGTTGCCGGTTCATTTACAGGCTTAAATTTCCCCTGAACGGCTTCCATAATGGCTGAAGTACCGCGGTTTATACCTTCATACCACAATCCTTGCCTGAAATTAGGAGTTACAATATAATCCAGTATTTGTCCGGAAACTGAGGCTGTAAGGTATTGTTCTACTGCTCTTCCCTGCTGTATAGACATCGTCCTGTCCTGAGTTGCTATAAGAAAAACAATTCCATTATCTACCCCTTTCTTTCCGATTCCCCATTTTTCACCAAACATAGTTGCCAGAAAATTGACATCTTCTCCTTTTGTGCTTGGAATAATAATCACCTCAATTTCTGTAGATGTCGAATCTGCGAATTTGATCAGCTTATTATTAAGATCATCTTTTTCCTGTTGTGAAAGCAGGTTAGCTTCATCATATACAGGATATAAAACAGCTGGTTTTTTAGGAATGGTATATTGTGCTGATACAAAAGTGTAAAAGCAGATCAATAGAAATGAAAATACTGATTTAAGAGAACGTAATTTCATTGGGGAGTTCATTGGGATTTTCTCCTTCTACAGGAAAATATTTTTTTAATTCAATACCAGTCTCCAGAATGGCACTCTTCAAAGCCTTGTAATAATTTCCTTTGGCAAATTCAGAAGTTATATAGTCATGCAGGTGGTCCCAGAAATACTGATGTACTTTTTCATGAATTCCCGTATCACCAATAATGGTAAGATATTTTTGTTCAAAATTAACATGGAAAAGTACTGCATTTCTATGCGTGGTTTTGTGCATACCAAGCTTTTTAAAAACTTCCAGCGCTGTTTGGGCATGCTGGGTTTCCGTATGGGAATCTATATGCACTCTGATCTCACCTGTAGAATTCTCTTCCGCAGACTGAATAGCTTCCACCAGGGAAGCTATTTGTTGATTTGTCAGGAAATTGCTCATTATTCAGAGAAAACTTCTGGTGCTTTATTAGCTCCGGCTTCTGCTTTGAAATAAGGTTTTTCTTTAAAGTTTGTAAAATTCGCCAAAATATTATTTGGGAAAGTTTTTATCGTAGTGTTATAATCTTTCGCAGCATCATTGAAATAAACCGTTTCAGATCTGATACTGTTTTCAATTGCGGTGTATTCTCTTTGGAAATTGATGTACTGCTGATCAGCCTTTAAATTAGGATATGATTCTACCACAGCCATTAATCTGCTTAAAGCTCCTGATAATTCTCCCTGTGCAGCCTGAAACTTCGCAAGGTCAGCTTCTGTCATATTGGTAGGATCAATATTTATAGAGGTTGCTTTCGAACGGGCCTCTATTACTTTGGTTAAAGTTTCCTGTTCAAATTTAGAATATGATTTTACCGTTCTTTCGAGGTTAGGAATCAGGTTGGCTCTTTTCTGATAAACAGTCTCTACATTAGACCATTTGCTGTCAACATTCTGTTCTTTTGTTACGAAATTATTATATCCGCTTTTTCCCCAGAAGAAGATTACGGCAACAATGATAAGGAGAGCAATGCCAATAGTTCCGGCGCTCAAACAGCCTTTATTTTTCATAGTTTATTTTTTTAAATTTTTTGTGCTAATCAAATATACAAATTATGTGCTAATTTTGTGGAAAATTATTTGAATGACAACAATTGTGGTAGCAATGGGGGAGAAAAATGAAATTGGTTTTAATAATCAGTTACTCTGGCATCTTCCGAAAGATTTAAAACATTTTAAAGATATAACTTCCGGACATCCGGTAATCATGGGAAGAAAAACCTATGAAAGCATCGGGAAGCCACTTCCTAACCGTACCAATATTGTTATTTCAAGAAAAAAAGATTGGTTTGAAGAAGGAATCCTGATCGTGGGCAGTATTAAGGAGGCTGTAAAATTTGCCAAGAAAATTGATGAGGAGATCTTTATAATAGGCGGAGGAAACATATATGAACAGACGATGGATGTTGTGGACAAGCTTGAAGTAACTTTAGTAAAAGCAGATCTTGAAGCGGATACCTTTTTTCCAAAAATAGATGGGAAAATCTGGGCAAAAACAAATGAAATTTGCCATGAAAAGGATGAAAAGAACCCGTATGATTTCTGTTTTCAGACGTTTGAGAGGATTAAAAGTAAACGGGATTAGAATTCTGACGGCTAAGTTCTAGCTTCTAACCTCTAAATTTTTTATCTTTGCACTTCTAAAATTGAATAATGAATAAATACATAAAAATTGTAATCGCAGCTCTTCTTATATTGGGTGGACTTGCCATGATGATTTTCACAAGAAATTTAGGTTGGGGAATTGTAATCTTTCTTCTTTCAGCTTTACCGATCTTTCTTTTCTTTAAAAATGAATATATCCTTTTGGCTTTCTGGCAATTGAGAAAACAGAATATGGAAAAAGCTGTAACTTATTTAGACCATATCAGGAACTATCAGACACAGCTTCATAAATCTCAATATGGTTATTTCCATTATCTGCAGGGATTAACTCTGGCTCAGGAACATCCTACCAAAGTTGAGCCTTTAATGAGGAAAGCACTTGAGTACGGTTTAAATATGAAACATGACAGAGCAATGGCTACTTTAAATCTTGCTGCTTCTGCCATTTCTAAAGGAAGAAAACAGGAAGGGCAGAAATTATTGGAAGAAGCTAAAAGATTGGATAGTGCAGGAATGATGACAGATCAGATCAAAATGATGAAAGATCAGTTGAAGATGCCCACAATGCAGAAACATATGCATAACCCTAATATGAGACAAAGAGGAGGGAAAATAAGATAATTGATTCCTTATCATAAAAAATAAAGGCAGAAAGTTTACTTTCTGCCTTTTTATATTGTTTTGTCTGATCTACATTTCCGAATTGTGGTCATATCCGTAGAACTTAGGCATCTGCCAGTGGTATTTTACCGCCAGTGTACGGATCACCACTATCAGAAGGATCGTAAAAATCTGGATAAAAGTGTAGGAAAAGTTAGAATATTTTGTCATCAGTAAAAAAGCAGCTCCGCCAAAAATACAGGCTGTAGCATAAATTTCTTTTCTGAAGATCAGAGGTATCCTGTTGAGTAAAATATCCCGGATAATCCCTCCGAAACAACCTGTAATAGTTCCGAGCCCGATGCATATCAAAGGATGGATATCTGCATTTAAACCTTTCTGGATACCTATAATGGTAAATAAGCCGAGTCCCAGGCTATCAAAAATAAATAAGGTAACCTGAAAGTTTTTTTCAAAAGATTTAAAGACCATCGTAAATATGCTGGTCATAATAATAACGGCGCAGGTCAGCAAATCATGCATCCAGAATACCGGAATATCCAGAAGCAGATCCCTAACAGTTCCTCCTCCCACTGAAGTTACGAAAGCTATAATGAGAACTCCAAAAGGATCAAGTCGTTTTTGCATAGCAGCAAAGCTTCCCGACATCGAGAAGGAAATTGTCCCCAATACTTCTATGGCAAAATTGAACTGTTCGTGCATATATTTTGAATGATAGCTGATAATAGATTGATGATTCTTCCATAAGCAAATCCTTTACCATTTATCACTGATCAACCGTTATTTATTTTTTTGTATTCTCTACTCTTACCGCTTCAGGAACCAGAAGTTCATACTCTCCGTTGTGGTTGATGATTTCCCTTACAATGCTGCTGCTGATAAAAGATTTTCCTGATGAAGTTAATAAAAATACGGTTTCAAGCTTCTTATGGGCCAAAGTTCGGTTGGTATGGGCAATTGCTTTTTCAAATTCAAAGTCTGCAGGATTTCTTAATCCGCGGATTATGTATTGTGCATTTTTTTCAAAACAATAATCAACAGTAAGGCCTTCAAAATAGTCAACCTCTACGTTGGGAAATTCTGCAACAGAATTCTGGATGAATTCCATTCTTTTTTCAAGCGGGAACATGTATTTCTTTTGGGAATTCTGTCCGATGGCAATAATTAATTTATCAAAAAGGGGAGCAGCTCTTTCTATAATGTCATAGTGACCTAGAGTAATAGGATCGAATGATCCCGGAAAAACAGCAATTTTCATAATTAGTTTGGTTTTTTCGCTAATGCTTTTTCAACTTCATTTCCACAAAGATCCATTATGGATATACCGTAATGTTTTGCCTGCTGTGGGAGAATACTTGCCGGAGAAAATCCCGGGTTTGTATTCATTTCGAGCATATAAGGAATGCCGTCCATCAATATATATTCACTGCGTGAAAAACCACTCATTCCTAAAGAGTCATAAGCCTTTTTTGAAATTTCTTCAACTCTTTTTGTTGTTTCTTCGTCAATTCTTGCAGGGGTTATTTCTTCTGAAGCACCTTCGTACTTGGCTTCATAATCGAAGAATTCATTGGTAGGAACAATTTCCGTAATCCCCAAAACAATTGTCTCTCCTTTAAAATCAATTACCCCTACAGATACTTCCATTCCATCCAGGAAGCTTTCTATTAAAATTTCATGATCTTCCTTAAATGCAACTTCTGTCGCCGGAAGTAATTCGGACTTTTCTTTTACTTTAGTAATTCCTAATGATGAACCGGATTGGTTAGGCTTTACAAATAGGGGAAGACCAAGATAGTCTACTATTTCATCAACATTAATATTTTCACCCTTTCTCAGATAAATACTTTTTGCTGATGGGATACCATATTTGGACAGAACTGCTAAAGTGTCCTTTTTATTAAAAGTTAAGGCACTCTGATAAAAATCACAACCCGTATAAGTTTGCCCTATAGCATCCCAGTAGGCCTGAAGTATGCCGTTCTCACCAGGTGTTCCGTGAATGATATTAAAGCATACATCAAACTTCAATTGCTCATTATTTTCCAATGTTACAGAGAAGTCTCCTTTATTGATCGGATATTCCTTTTCGTTCTGATCCAGAAAATACCACTTATCCTTTAAAACAACTACTTTATATACATCATACAGATTCCTGTCCAACGAATCATAAATTAATTGACCGCTTTTCAGGGAAACTACGTATTCATCAGAATATCCGCCCATAACTACGGCAACACTTTTTTTGCTCATAACCAAATAGTATCAATTAAGGCAAATTTAATCATTTTATGTAATGCAACAGGTGAAAATCCGAAATTTTGAAACCAAATATGAAATGTGATAAATAAAAAGTACATTCTAAAATTATTAGCTATATTTGCCATTATAATTAAAGTATTTTTAAGTATGCTTAAATCACTTTTCAACTGGAAAGTTTTACTGAATTTGTTAATAGCCATCGGTGTTTTTATAGGGTTGGTATGGCTTACATTTCGTTGGTTAGAATACCATACGAATCATGGTCAGGAAATTCCGGTTCCCAATGTTGTAAACAAATCCGTTCATGAGGCGGTAAAAATATTAGATGATGCCGGTCTGGGCTATGAAGTAGACAGTGCTGCTTATGATCCAAAATACAAACCTTTCCAGGTTTTAAAGATGTCTCCTACTCCTGGTTCCCATGTAAAGGATGGAAGAGCTATTTATCTGATCGTAAACCCGAGAAGCTGGGCTCCGGTTGCAATTCCTGATGTTATTAACAAATATTCAGGTCTGGCTTTCCAAAGGATAGATCAGGTAGGTCTGAAAGTGGGAGATACTATCTTCGAACCTAGCATCCAGAAAGATGCAGTACTTAGAATTTTATTTAAAGGAAATCCTATGAAACCAGGATCGCTGATTCCTAGGTTCTCAACGATAGATGTAGTAGTTGGTTCTGGACCCATGAGAAATATTTCTATTCCTAATGTAGTTGGCTTAACGGTAAAAGAGGCCAGAGCATTAATTACAAGAAGTATGTTTGAAGTAGGACTAGTAGAACATGAAGATGGAGGTAAAGATGAATCTGATATTATCTATTATCAGGATCCTGCTGCAGGAGATGTAAGAGATCAGGGAATGCAGATGGACCTCTGGGCAAGTAAAAAGACTCCGGCAGAATTGCGCTCTAAAATAGAAGAGCTGAACTCCGTATACCGTATGAAGGTAGATACTTCGTTGCCACCTATACAATATGAAGAAGTTCCTGTTCATCAGCAGCCTGTTTACGAACCAGTTCCTGTACCACCAGTGGTTCATAAAAAAATTGAACCTGCTAAAACGGAAGTTTCTAAAACTCCGGTTTCGAAACCTGCGACTGCTGATACGAAGCCGAAAACAACAACCGAAAGTAAACCGAAGAGTACAACAATCAATACTCCTGCGGGAAATAATAATGCTGGAAATAATAAAACAGCAACAAATGGTACACAACAACCAGCTCAAAAGCCAAAAGCTAAGAAAGTTGTAGTAGAGTAGTTACCATTTATTATTAAAAATACAGGCTTCAACTTATCATGTTGAGGCCTTTTGTGTAAAAAATAAAAAATCATGACAGAAGATAACGAGGATTTTTTTGATGAAGAATTATTGGATTCCAACAATATTGATATTGATGAGGAAAATAAAGGACTGTATGAGCATTTCAATATTACTGTCGATAAAAACCAGGAGCCTTTAAGAATAGATAAGTTTTTACTGATTTTCAGGCAGAATTCTTCAAGAAATAAAATTTCACAAACATGCAGAGCAGGTAACGTTGTCGTAAACGGAACTCCTGTAAAACAGAATTACCGTGTAAAGCCGGGAGATCAGATTTCTGTTCTACTGGCCCATCCTCCGAGAGAAAATGTAATTATCCCTCAGGATATTCCGATCAATATTGTTTATGAGGATGATGATCTTGTTGTTGTAGATAAAGAACCCGGAATGGTTGTGCATCCCGGATTTGGAAACTGGGATGGTACTTTGGTGAATGCTCTTGCATTTCATTTTGCCAAAAATGGTGAGAAATCTGATCTGGATAGAGTAGGCCTTGTTCACAGGATTGATAAGGATACCTCGGGTCTATTGGTTATCGCCAAGAATGAATATGCATTAAGCTTCCTTGCCAAACAATTTTTTGACAGAAGGACGAAAAGATTATATTGGGCTTTTGTGTGGGGGAATGTACAGGATGATGAAGGTACCATTCGGGGGCATATAGGGCGTCACCCTAAGAACAGGATGCAGATGTCGGTTTACGAGGACGGAAGCCACGGGAAGCATGCGGTTACGCATTATAAAGTTTTGGAAAGGTTCAGATATATGACCTGGGTAGAATGTAAACTGGAAACGGGAAGAACCCATCAGATCAGGGCTCATTTTAAACATATTGGCCATACCCTTTTCAATGATGAAAGATATGAAGGTCATACGCCTTTAAGAGGAGTGAATTTACCTAAATATAAACATTTTATTAAAAATGTTTTCGAAATCCTGCCAAGACATGCACTTCATGCACATACCTTAGGTTTTATACATCCTACCACTAAACAGGAATTGTATTTTGAAAGCCCAATGCCTCAAGATATGGCGGATGCTGTAAAAAAATGGAGAAATTATTTGGAAAACTAAAAATATATTGAGATTTTTTTTATATTTGTTGAATTGAAATCAAGATTTGTTATGAGAAAACTATATGCTATAGTGTGTTTGGCTCTTTTGTCAAATGCATACAAAGCACAAGAAACACTACCATATTATCAACAATATCTTTTGGATGGTGAGTTCCTGTTCAATCCGGCACAATACGGTAAAACAGATTATGTTCAGCTCAACCTCAATTATCAACAGCAATTTTCAAAATTTAATGAGTCTCCTAATGTGCAGTCAGTAGGGATCAATGCTAACATTTTTGATAGAGTTGGTGCAGGGATATCTGTTTTTAGAGATAGTAATGGTCCTATTTCAGCAGGAGGTATTACAGCGGGTGCTTCATATTTTATTCCGCTTAGTAGTGAAGGAGAGAGAAAAGATCAGTTCTCATTCGGTACCAGTGTTAGTTTTTACAATATGAATTTTGATTATACTAAAATCAATACTGAAGATGGGTATGATCCTTTATTGCAGGGTACGGAGAGTAATATTTTCATGGCATATGCCAACTTTGGTTTAGCCGCGACTTTTAGAAATATCTTTGCCGGAGTATCGGTTAATGATATTGCTTTGACGAATGACGAATCTATTGTGAATGGTCGTGAGCCTTCTCCTATCAAGTTCTTCTTAAACTTAGGATATGACTGGCATTTCGCAGATAATATGTACGTTACACCATCTGCATTAATCAATTTGAATACGAATTCTACAAGAACAATTGATTATAACTTGATGGCCACATTCTTTAATGATATCAATTCATTCTCTTTTGGGGTAAGTTACAGATCAGTTCAGAACAGATTTGATAACCAGCAATTAAGTATTTCACCACTAGTAAAAGTAAGATTCAATAAGTTTATGATCGGAGCAACTTATAATTTAGGTTTGTCTGATATTCAGACTTATGGAGGAAACAGCTTTATGATCGGATTGGGTTATAACTTCGATAACTTTATTAATCATAGAGGATATAGATATTAATCAATTTAATTTAAATAAATTTGAGCTCTGAATTTTTCAGAGCTTTTTTTATGATTTATATTCACATTCCTTTTTGTAAACAAAAGTGTAGTTATTGTAATTTTCATTTTTCAACATCTTTACTGTCTAAAGATGAGGTGCTTTCTGCTATTAAGAAAGAACTTTTTTTAAGGAAAGATGAATTACATAATAAAACACTACAGTCGTTGTACTTTGGTGGCGGAACACCTTCAATCCTATCAGGAGATGAGATCAATTCAATTGTTGATGAGGTATTGAAGTATTATAGTTTTGAAAAGGATATAGAAATTACTTTGGAAGCCAATCCGGATGATCTGGATAAGACCTTCCTGAGAGATCTCTCAAAATCACCGGTTAACCGATTGTCAATCGGAACGCAAAGCTTTTTTGATGATGACCTTAGGTTGATGAACCGTGCTCATAATGCTTCACAGGCAGAGGATTCTATTAAGAGAGCACAGGATTTCGGTTTTGAAAACCTGAGTATTGATCTGATCTATGGATCTCCCACTTCTAATTTGGAAATCTGGAAAGAAAATCTGAATAAAACAATTGCCCTGGATGTTCCTCATATCTCTTCTTATGCACTGACCGTAGAGCCTAAGACGGCATTGAATGACTGGATTTTGAAAGGGAAAGTGGCTACACCAAAAGAAGAAGAGCAAAATAGAGAGTTTTATTATTTGTCTCACTTTTTAAAAGATAATGGGTTTGATCATTATGAGGTATCTAATTTTGCTAAACCAGGATTTTATTCAAGGCACAACTCGTCTTATTGGAAGTACAAAGAATATTTGGGACTAGGACCCTCAGCCCATTCATATAACGGAGCTGACGTGAGAAGTTGGAATGTCGCTAATAATCAGCTTTATGTAAAGAAGCTGAATTCAAATTCTTTGGCTAAAGAAACTGAAATTCTATCGCAGGAAGACCAGTTTAATGAGATGATCATGATCGGATTACGGACGATATGGGGAGTGGACCTGGATAAACTGAAGAATAAGTTTTCTCCTGAAATAGTTGAGAAATTTCATCAGGAGATTAAACAAAAGATAGCTGACGGCATACTTGTTATTGAAAATAATCATTTGAAAATACCGGAAAAGCACTGGTTTATGGCGGATGGAATTGCTTCAGATCTGTTCCTGATTTGATTGTAAAAGTTTGATGTAATACTGGTGAAATTCATTATTTTTGTATAAAATTTCAACTCTTTTGAAAACTAAGAAACAAGATTATTCGCATCTTTCGGCTAAACAACCTATCGGAATTTTTGATAGTGGTGTAGGAGGTTTAACCGTTGCTAAAGAAATTAAAAGGCTTCTTCCTCATGAAGATCTTATTTACTTTGGTGATACCAAACACCTTCCTTACGGAGAAAAGTCTCGTGAAGCTATAATAGAATACTCTACCAAAATCACAAATTTTTTATTGGAGCAGAATTGTAAAGCAATTGTTATCGCCTGTAATACAGCAACAGCAAATGCTCTTAATGAAGTGATGCAGACAGTTGCCGGAAGAGTTCCTGTTATTGATGTTATTAATCCGGTTGCAGAGAAGGTATCTTATGAGATCCACACCAATGTTGGCGTGATTGCTACAAAAGCAACTGTGAATTCAGGGCTGTATAAAAAAAGTATAAGAAAGCATAATAAATGGATCAAAGTGGATGAGCTGGCAACTCCGTTGCTGGTTCCTGCCATTGAAGAAGGATTTAAAAATCATCCGATTACACATGCTATCATTTACAATTATTTAAGTAACAACAAGCTGAAAAATATTGAAACATTGATATTAGGATGCACTCATTATCCTTTATTAATCGATGAGATCAAGCAATATTACGGAAACCGTGTTCGTGTTATTGACTCTCCGAATATCGTGGCGAGCCATTTGAAAATTATTCTTGATAAATACAATCTTTTAAACGATCTGAATGCCAAGCCAAGTTATCACTTTTATCTTTCGGATCTGACGAAGAATTTCGAAAAGATATCCAAAAAGTTCTTTGGTAAAAGTATAGACCTGGAATTGAAAGTATTATAATATAAAAAGCTGTTACAAGGAATGTAGCAGCTTTTATTTTAATCAACATTTAAAAAGTTATAGTTCTACTATTATTTTTTCTGATTTCAGTCTTTTCTTAGAGGTGATTGTCGGTTGATTAGTGTCCGTTCCGGATCTTTCTCCGATAGTGACAGCAAATAGAGTTTCATAAAGATCATTCTTCAGGATATTATCGTATTTATCCGTTTCAATTCCTTCCATAGGAGTGGAATCTATTCCCATTTCGGCGCATGCAGCAAGCAATACACCAAGAGAGAGATATACCTGATGGGCTAACCAAGCCCGTATTGCAATGTCACCTTTAGGTTTTACCATCGTTTTATAGTAATTAATTGATCCTTCAGGTAAATTTTCCTGAATTTGCTTTTCAAAATCTTCAACGTTTTTCAGCACCTGGAAGACAATGAGTTGACTGCTGTCCAATACTTTCTCCTTATTAAAATAAGAAGCTTCAGCCAATTGTTCTTTTATTTTCTGATTATTTACAAAAATAAAATTCCATGGCTGGCTGTTGATAGAAGAAGGGCTCAGGTTGAGGATTTCCTTTAATTCAAGAATTTGTTCTTCGCTTACTTTACCTTGTGGATTATACTTTTTCACAGTATACCTGGTTTTCATTTTGTTTAAAAAATTCATAATTTTGTACTATATTTTTTATAGTTGCAAAACTAATTTAAGTTTAATAAATTTGCAAGAACGGTCAAAAAGGATAGTAGTAAAATGTATACAATAGATAATAAAACGTACCCGTGTTGTACAAGTATCACCATGAAGTTTATTGGTGGGAAATGGAAAGCAGTGATTTTATACCATCTTATTGAGGGGGCAAAAAGATATAATGAGATCAGGAAAGATATTCCTACCATTACGGAAAGAACATTAAGCCTTCAATTAAAACAATTGGAGGAAGACGGTATTATCAGCAGAAAGGTTTATACGGAAAAACCGCCGTTAGTAGTGGAGTATGCCTTAACTGATTTTGGAAAGACGCTTCTTCCTGTTTTGAATGAAATTACAAGATGGGGAGACGAAGCCATTGCCAATTCCAAAAAAATAACCAGGAATTAGAGTTCCTGGTTTTCTGTATCTGATTGAGTTGGTTCAAAAAAGCTGAAACTTACGTTTCCATATTTTCTGGTATCTATAAGATTCGGGTGTTCAAATTTTAAGCGACTCTGATGCTCTATAATAAGAACTCCGTTTTCTTTTAGGTATTTATTGTTTAATACCAAAGAGATGATTTCATAGTATTTCTTCTCTTCAGTTTCAAAAGGAGCATCGGCAAAAACAATTTCAAAAGATTTTTTATTTCTGAATTTTTTGAGCCAATCCACCACGTCCCCTCTTTGCACATTAACCTGTAATGACATGTCCAGTTCGGATGCTGTAGAATTAATGAAGCTTGTATGTTTGGGGTTCATCTCTACAGAAGTTACATCCTGACAGCCTCTGGAGGCAAATTCTAATGAAATAGAGCCTATTCCTGCAAAAAGATCAAGAACAGAGATCGATTGCATATCATATTTATTTTCCAGAATACTGAACAGAGCTTCCTTTGCAAAGTCAGTAGTTGGCCTTACATCAAAGTTTTTTGGGGCGGCAATTTTTTTGGCTTTCCATCGGCCGGAAATTATTCTGTACATGTTGTTTAGATGTTAGATTGTTAGTAATGGATGCAATGTCAGGTAAGACCTGGCGTCTGCAACCTGCGACCTAATTAAGTATAAAATTCTTATTAGGAACGTTATCATATACAATTTTCAGGTTCTTTACGAATTTTTGTAATTCAGAAATGAATGTTTCATTTTCAGTGGTTTCTCCATAAGCATAGAAGTTGGTTTCATTGATCCCAAATCCTATTTTACTTAATGTGAACATTACAAAATAAAGAAAATCAACCTCAGAATTGACATCCAGATTATTGTATAAGATCAGTTTTTTATTATCCAGGGCAAAAAATTCACATTGGTTATGATAAAGGTTAATGTGGATTTCTTTATTGTTTTTATGGCTGATTGAATTCAGGAATTTTTCTCCTGAAAAATTAAAGTGAACGGGAACGGCCAGCTCCTTTATCTTTTTATAAAAGTTTTTAGGAAAAGTATAATAGAACTGAATCCTGAACTTTTTATTAAGGGACAGCATCAGCTCTTCATTGTCCTTATCCACAGGAGCATTGAATGCAATAAGATCATATCCCGCCTCATGTTCTGAAAATCCTTCAGGCATAAGGGTAAAATGGTTCAAGGCTGAAATGACAGAAATCTCATCGAACCTTTGCTTTATTAAAACTTCATCCAGTTTCTCAGCGATAAAATTTTTAGGAGACTCTTCATTAACGAAATAAGATTTCTCTTCCAAAATGCTTTTATTCCTCGCAATTTGGTAGATTAATCCGTCTTTTGTAAAAAGTAAATTAAGTACGTTCATATTTCTATTGCTGCAAATTTAGTGAAATTCTACCATTACCGCACCTGATTGATGATGAAGTATTTCCTTATTGTGAAAATCCAGATCGGTCTGGCTTTCTAAAACATCTAAAACCATCCTTTGCAGAACACCGTCTCCAATGCCATGAACAATCTCCAATCGTTTAAGATGATTTTTCCGGCAGAAGCTCAATGTATCGATTAATTTTTCCTTTTGGAGGAAAAGTCTCTCGAATCCGTCATAATCATTTGGGTTTTTAACGAGATTATGAAAATGCAGGTCGAGAACCATATGATTTTTCTGATGTTTCTTTGAAGTGATTTTTTGGGGTTCAGCCTTTTTTACCACTTTTATATTATCATATATGGAAGCATTTTTCGGAACCAGCTTTTCCTTGGGATACTGATGTGTAAAACCATATTCATCTTTAAGAACAACAATATTTCCTTTTACGGAAGTTACAACCCCGCTTAAATCTTCATCTACCACAGAAACCTGATCTCCAATCTTCATATGTATTTCTATTTTGGACCTAATTCAATAATTTCCAGATCTTTTACTTCTTCACCATCGACCACAAAACGCATCATTGTTCTCACTTTGTGCCACCCCTGTTTTCCGCATGCCCCGGGATTAAGGTGAAGTAAATTATTTTTTGCATCAAACATCGCTTTCAGAATATGAGAATGTCCTGAAATAAATAGCTTAGGAGCTTTTTCTCCAATTTCTTTTTTAGCTATTGCGGAATATTTTCCGGGATAACCTCCGATATGGATCATAAGAACTTCCAGATTCTCACAGAAAAACCTGTTTACCTCCGGAAATTCGGACCGGATTTTTGCATTATCAATGTTTCCGTAAACGCCTTTTAGTGGACCGATTTTCTCAAGTTGTTCAATCACTTCAAGACTACCGAAATCACCACAGTGCCAGATTTCATCAGCGTCTTTGGCATATTCCAGGATCCTGTCATCAATATAGGAATGAGAGTCGGAAAGAAGAAGGATTTTAGTCATTATCTTACATTTTCTTTCAGGGATATTCTTCGTGTTTAAAATAAAGTTCAAATTTACTTAATAAATGTCGAATTGATTAACTTTGAGAAAATTTAAAAAATAATGAAACAGAAAATTTCCTTTTTCATTTTTCTTTTGACAGTCGGCTTGATGAATGCACAGGTTGAAGAAAAAAAACTGGATGAGCTCATTCAAAATACCTTAAAAACCTTTGATGTTCCGGGAATGTCCGTTGGAGTGATTAAAGATGGACAATTGATCTATTCGAAAGGATTCGGAGTTCGTTCTTTGGCTTCAAAACAACCCATGGACGAAAATACCCTTGTAGGTATTGCTTCAAATTCTAAGGGATTTACCTGTACGGCACTGGCAATTCTGGCAGACGAAGGAAAACTGAAATGGGATGATAAGGTTTCAAAATACCTTCCTGAATTCCAGATGTATGATCCGTACGTTTCTCAAAATGTAACCATCAAGGATCTGGTAACTCACAGGGCAGGATTGGGATTAGGGCAGGGAGATCTGATGTTTTTTCCGGAAGGAGGAAGTCTTACGGTAAATGATATCGTCCATAATGTAAGATATCTGAAACCTGAAAATCCTTTCAGAACAACGTTAGATTATAATAATATCATGTTCATTGTTGCAGGGGAGGTTATTCACAGGATTTCCTGCTTAAGCTGGGCAGATTTTATTGAGCAAAGAATTATGAAACCTGTCGGTATGAACTCCAGTTTTGGAAGCTATAACAGGGCAAAAGGGGTAACCAATAAAATTGATGCCCATGCTCCGGTAGATGGAAAAGCAATTGCTGTTCCCCACGACTGGAATGAAACAGGAAATGCAGCCGGAGGGATTATGAGTAATATCAAAGATATGACGACCTGGGCCCAGTTCTTATTAAATAATTTCACAACGAAAGAAGGAAAAAAACTGGTTTCTGACAAACAGGTACAACAGTTATGGAGTCTGCAGATACCTAGCGGAGTAGCTCCTAAAAATCCTTATGATACAAGTTTTTACGGATATGGAATGGGATGGTTCCTGAGTGATGTTAAAGGACATAAACAAATTCAGCATACAGGGGGGCTGATCGGCACCGTAACCCAGTTTACATTGATTCCGGATATGAAATTAGGGATTGTCGTTTTAACCAATCAGCAGTCCGGAGCAGCTTTTAATACCGTGACCAATACTTTAAAGGATTCTTATCTGGGAATTGCAGACCGGAATTGGCTCAAAACATACGGAGACAGAATGGCTAAAATGAATGCTGAATACGATAAACAAAAGAAGGAAGCTTTTGAAAAATCTGAAACATTTAAAAAGAATAAAAACCTACACCCAAAAGCAGAACAGTTTGTTGGGAAATATAATGATATCTGGTTTGGGGATGTAGAAATTACCCATCAGGGAAATGCTTACAGAATCACATGTGAAAATTCTCCGAGATTAAAGGGAGAATTGCTTCCTTATTCCAACAATTCTTTCATTATCAAATGGGATGATAGAAGTTATGATGCAGATGCTTATATTATCTTTAATTATGATGAAAGCGGGAAGGCTGAATCAGCAAGGCTAAAAGCTATTTCTGATGTGACGGACTTCAGTTTTGATTTTGATGATCTGGATTTAAAAAGAATTCTGTAATATAAATACAATAATAATCCGGGCTCTAATATTTGTTAGAGCCCGGATTATTAATAAACTATTCTTTAATGAATTTTTTAATCAGATCTCCGGTCTGAATGATATAGGCTCCCTCTATGAGTTGACTTATATCGATATTGTTTCTTTCGAATTTTCCGGACAATATAAGTTTCCCTACCATGTCATATATTTTATATTCTTTTGATGGAGGGTTCATAACTGTTATGAAATCCTTAGCAGGATTGGGATAAATCTGTGTTTTATTTTTGTACTGTTGTTCAGAAACAGACAAAGCACCCAGATCAGCTTTTAATAATGAGCCTCCGAAGAAATCCGTAATAAAAATTGTGTTATTTTTTACGGCTAATCCTGATGGGTAGCTGAATTCACTGGAGACAATACCATCGGAAACTATTGGATTAGCCAGGGTGAAATTTAATTGGGAAATTTTAGAGGCTCCTGCTTCAGAAATATATAATTGATTTCCATGAGAGGTTAAACCGGAGGGATAACTTAATCCCTGAGCTATTGTTATTGGGGAAGTAGAACTATTGAGTTTAAATTTTGAAACTCTTCCTTCAAACCGTTCAGTGTAGAAAATTTCATCTCCGATTATTTCCAATTCAAATGGAGATGCTGCGGATGTAATATCCACTAATTGTGGGATCGGTTGGCTTACATCTATTTTGGCAATCTTATTATCTCCCTCAAGAGCCATATACAGGTCATTTCCAATGAATTCAAGCCCTAGAGGACTGTTTACATTCGTCAGGATAACTTCAGGCGCCGGATTGGAAATACTGAGATTGATCCTTGAAATTTTATTTCCCCCAAATTCAGAGATATATAGATATTTATCTTTTAATGCCAGACCATAAGGTCTGTTTACTCCTGTAACCACATCCACTGGCGCGGCGCCAGGATTATCGAGGTTTATCTTTACCACTTTATCCAAAGCATAAATGCCGATATACATTTCATTGTCTTCAATGATCATGGGGTTGGGTGTATTCAGATTGGTAATAAATGGACTGGCCGAAACCTGTGCGTAAATTGTGTTCCCTGTAAGCAACAGGATCAACAGTAAGAAATAAAATTGTTTTTGCATTATTATTTTTATTTAGAATAAATATTAATAAAACAAAAATATTTTATTCTGAATACAATGACAAAAAGGGCAACATGATATTTGCCCATATATTAGAAACTGTTATGTATAAAAGCGGAACTGGAGATATGATCTTTATAAAAATTTTCTCATGCATTATGCATAAAAAAGGAGATTGTAAAAAAAATAAAACAATAAATTTTTAAAATAATTTTAGATTTTTCCAGGTTCGTAAAAAAATAAAAGCTTTTTCGTTGCTCCATCAAATTCCGACCATGAATCACAGTTTATTTCAAAACCGGCAACTCCGCAGGTAGGAAAATGAAAAATATCCTCTGATATAGAGTTGGCAAAATTGGAAATTCCGTTGTTGTGTGAAAAAAATGCTACCGAATTATGATGGTCATCCAGGTTGTAAATTACAGATTCAAAATTCCTTTCTGAAGGGTTGTATAGCTTTTCATCAGTCATATAATTCAACTGGTATGTCTGATTGAAAATCTTACAGGTATTCAATGCACGAACCGCTGGGCTCGACACTAAATAATCTATAGAAATGCTATTGTTTTTTAAGAATCTGGACATGTTCATTGCGTCCTCCAAACCCTTGTCTGCCAAAGGTCTGTCAAAATCTTCAGTTTCTTCCGGCCAGTCGCTCTTTGCATGTCTCACAAGAATGAGTTTCTTCATAATTTCGTTTTTTGGAAGATTAAAATTATAAAAAAAAATATGGAATGAAACATGATTTATAAAAAAAACTACGTTGTGAATAAAATCATTAAAATTTACTAAATTTGCAAACCTATGGGACAAATCCTTGCAATAGACTATGGAAAGGCCCGTTGTGGCATTGCAACAACGGATGACATGCAGATTATAGCGAGCAGCCTTGATACTGTAGAAACAAAACATATACTGCCTTTTCTGAAAAAATATTTCAGCGAAAATAAGGTAGATGATGTGGTAATAGGACTTCCGATAGATTTAAAAGGAAACGTATCCGAGGTGGAAACAGATATTTTACAATTCATTGATGAATTTAAAAAAGAATTTCCAACTATTTCCGTTTACCGTTTTGATGAAAGGTTTACTTCCAAAATGGCATCATTTTTTATTTCCCAGAGTGGGAAAAGTAAAAAAAAGAGAGAGGAAAAGGGTTTAATAGATAAAATAAGTGCAACCATCATATTGCAGAATTTTTTAGAACAAAGAACAAGATGATTCTACCAATAAGAGCCTTTGGGGATCCTATTTTAAGAAAAGTAGGCAAAGATATAGACAAAAATTATCCCGATTTACAAGAACTGATTGATAATATGTTCGAAACTATGAATAGTGCGAACGGAATTGGCCTTGCAGCTCCGCAGATTGGCCTTGATATTCGTTTATTCGTAATAGATGTAACTCCTTTGGCTGATGATGAGGATTATGAAGATATCAAAGAAGAATTGAAAAGCTTCAAAAAAGTTTTCATCAATGCTAAAATTCTGGAAGAATCCGGGGAAGAGTGGAAGTTTAACGAAGGCTGCCTTTCGATTCCGGATGTGAGAGAAGATGTAAAAAGAAAGAGCACAATCCTGATCGAATATTATGACGAAAATTTTGTGAAGCATACAGAAACTTTTTCCGATATTAGAGCCCGCGTAATTCAACATGAATATGATCATATTGAAGGGACATTATTTACCGATCACCTTAGTGCCTTAAAGAAAAAGCTGGTAAAAGGTAAATTAACAAAAATATCTCAGGGGGATGTAAGCATCAACTACAAAATGAGATTTCCGAAGTAACAGGTGTATTTAATTATAAACAAAAAATAATAGACAGTAAAAGGTTTCTACTGATTACTAAAAATTAAAAAAATAAAATTATGTTGTTAGAAAAAATAATTTCAATCTCTGGAAAGCCAGGACTTTTTAAATTAGTTTCTCAATTAAGAAACGGATTTATTATTGAAGATGTATCTACAAAGAAGAAAGTAAGTATAGGAAACTCAAGCCAGGTGAGCTTGTTGGATAACATTGCTATGTTTACATTTGATAAGGAGGTTCCTTTGTTTGAGGTTTTTGAAAATATTGCTAAAAACCAGGATTACAAAGAAACAATTTCTCATAAATCTTCTGACGCTGAGTTGAAAGAATTTATGGCAGCTTCTCTTCCTAATTATGATACGGAGAGAGTATATGCTTCTGACATCAAAAAACTAGCACAGTGGTATAATATCCTTCACAAGGCAGGATATATTACACCTGAAAGCTTTGTTAAAGCTGAGCCTGAAACTTTAGACCCGGCACAGGATGAAGTTGCTGTTACTGAGAAAGCAGCTCCTAAAAAAGCAGCTCCAAAAGCAGAAAAACCTGCTACTCCAAAAGCAAAAGCTTCAACAGGAGCAAAAGCTGCTACTAAAAGTACACACAGAAAAATGGGATAATCCCTTTGCCCTGATTTAAAATAAAGCCTTGTTGAGAATTTTCTTAACAAGGCTTTTTTAATAAAAAAAGTACCGGATAAAATTTTTAAAGCCAAAAAAAATCTATTCAAAGGCTTCTCCTTAATTTTGCATCTAGCATCTAGCATCTAGCATCTAACATCTAACTTTCCCCACGAAGTTTTGTACCCAAGTTAAAATAACCCTTACATTTGTATAAGATTGAATTCCCAATTGACCTATGAATACCAGACAAGAAAAATTAGACGCTTTCGGAAGATTATTGGATATTATGGACGACCTTCGTGAAAAGTGCCCGTGGGATCAGAAGCAGACCTTACAATCTCTGCGTCATCTTACACTTGAAGAAACCTATGAACTCTCTGATGCTATCTTACAGGAAGATCTGCATGAGATCAAAAAAGAATTGGGAGATGTATTGCTTCACTTGGTTTTCTATGCTAAAATAGGTTCTGAAAAAGAAAGTTTTGATATTGCAGATGTCATCAATTCCCTTAATGAAAAGCTTATTTTCCGTCATCCCCATATTTATGGAGATACAGAGGTGAAAGATGAAGAAGAAGTAAAGCAGAATTGGGAAAAACTAAAACTGAAAGAAGGGAATAAATCCATTTTAGGAGGGGTACCCAAAAGTCTTCCAAGTATGGTAAAAGCTTACCGGGTTCAGGATAAAGTGAAAGGAATTGGATTTGAATTTCATGATGCGGAGGATGCATGGAAGAAAGTAGATGAGGAACTTGAAGAATTTCATGCTGAAACGGATCTTGAGAAAAAAGAGCAGGAACTGGGAGATGTATTTTTCTCCCTGATTAATTATGCACGGATCACCGGAATTAATCCTGATTCTGCCCTGGAGAAAACTAATTTAAAATTTATCTCAAGATTTCAGAAGATGGAAGAGATGGCGTCGGAAAGAAATCTGAATTTAGGAGAAATGTCCCTGGAAGAGATGGATTTGCTTTGGGATGAAGTTAAAATATTAAATAAAAATTAATGAAAATGTATATCTTTTGTATGGTAACCTCTCTTTTATTAATGGGATGTAATCCTAAAAATTCAGAACAAACTAAAGAAGATACTTTAAAAGTAGAGTTTTCATTACCTAAAAAATTAAAAGAAGTTTCCGGTATTACCTTGTCTCCGGATAAAAAGACAATATGGGCTATAGAAGACCAGGGAAATAAAAACCGGGTGTACGGACTGGACAGAAAGGGAGCATTTGTTTCGGATGTGCTGGTGGAGAATGCTGAAAATAATGATTGGGAAGAAATTACCAGCGACCGTGACGGAAATATCTATATTGGTGATTTCGGGAATAATGATAATGACAGACGCAATCTTTCTATTTTGAAAATTGATTTAAAAGATGCCTCTCAGACAACGACAAAAGTTACCCAGAAGACCAGCTTTCATTATGAAGGACAAACAGAGTTTCCGCCTAAAAAGTCAAATCTTTTATATGATTGTGAAGCTTTTGTTGAAATGAACGGGAATTTTTATCTTTTTACTAAAAACAGAAGCAAAGGTTTTGACGGGAGTTTTCTGATTTTCCGTGTACCGAATAAAGCAGGTGATTTTGAAGCAAAGCTAATGGGTAAATTCAAGCTGGATGGAAAGTATGCCGATGCAGCTATCACAGCAGCGTCAATCAATAGTAAAGGGGATCAGATTGTATTGCTGAATCATAAAAATGTGCGTATCGTTACAGGCTTTACTCCTGATGACTTTTCGAAAATTAAAGTTCAAAAAATTTCATTACACCATAATTCGCAGAAAGAAGCGGTTACTTTTGTGGATGATAAAAATCTTTTAATTGCTGATGAAAAGGATAAGAAGGATGGAGGTAATGTTTATCTTTTTACATTAAAACCTTAGAGATAATTTTCAGTTAAGCGGACGTGTGAATCAGCACTTCCTTTTAAATTGATCTTTCAAATATATAATATAAAAAAGTCGCGCAGAAATTTCTGTGCGACTTTTATTATTTTAATAAGGTATTCTAAAGCTCTCTTTTGTTTTGAAAAATGTAAAATTTTTAACAATAAAAATGGATAGTGCCGTTTTAGAAATTCATTCCTACGCCTGCAGAAATTCTTCCCCCGTCAGATCCATAGAAATAGTTTAATCTTGCGGAAAACATTTCGACAAGGCTTAACCATAAACCAACTCCTGCAGCCTGATGCCATTTTCTGGAATTCTCGTTATCATTCCAAACCCGTCCCAGATCATATCCAACCAATATACCCAGATTAGCCGGAATAATATTATTTTTGATCCTTCCAAAGTCCCAACGGATCTCGGAGTTGTTAGTGAAGTACGATTTTCCGGAAAACCGGTCATTTCTGAATGCCCTTAAGCCATTATTACCTCCGATACTTGCCGCCTGATAAAACTCAAAATTATTGTTGTTGATCCACATTACATTATTGGAATTCGAAAAAACAAAATTTGCTTTTTTATCAATTCTGTGGTGAATATTTAATGATCCGTTTACAAATAAAAAGTTTCTGTCGAAGTCCGAGAGATTGGTTTTCCAGTTCACGCTCGCGACAAATTCCAGACCTAAGGTAGGAAAAGCATTATTATCAAGGTTTTTGAAACTAAAGGTATAATTGGCTCCTCCGAATTGCTGACTTTTGAAAACACCAGGATTTACATCAGGAGATTGATCCACAAAGCGGTCACCCTTTCTCTGTACCTTATTGTCTTCAAAGGTAAGCTGAAACTGATGGCTTAAATTAAGCCAGCTCTTCTTTGAAATGGAAGGGGCAAAATTAAATTTTGAGATCCTGGCCCTGTTGTACTTTGCTTTAGTATCCTCACGGTCATATTCACTTTCATTGGATAATCCAAAGAAGTTTTCGGAAAAACGCGGAGTAGTATAGGCTGCATCAAGATTGAAATCCCATCCTGAAATTGCTTTCTTAAAGATACCTTTGTAAGCAAGGCTGAAACCTGCCGTATTGGTGTAAAAATTGGCTTTTAAACTATGTTTCTGTGTAAATGGATCACGAACGAAGTTGTTTACTGTATAATTGGCTAAAACACCGATAATCAATCCGTCATCCGGGTTGTAATCTGCATTGGGATAGCCGGCAAAGAAGTTATACTTCGGATGCTTGTAATTATAGGTGTTGACATCATAATCATCAGAAATATGTTTGGCCGCTGAACCTGCGTTATAGGTATTCTTTTGGGATTTAAAATCATAGATGCTGATCTTTTTTCCGTTGGCAACATTATATACATCATGATTATCTCCTCCCACCAATCTGATATTCATTTTAGGTTTGCCGTTTCCTGACACGTCGTAAACATCATCATCTTCAAGACCGTAGATCCAAAGCTCTTTGGTTTTATTGTCGTAATATGTTTTTTCAAATACCAATTCAGGGTTTTCACCTTTATCGTCAAGTTTATACTGTTTAACATCAACGGAATTTGCATTTTTAACGATTACAAATTTATCCTGGTTTACAGTTCCTGCTAACGGAACTTTTTCCTGTAAAACATCATAATACTGGACAGCATAGTCCTGTAGTTTTTCTTTTCTTAATTTTAATTTTCTCTGAATATCCTCACTGGTTTCATCTCTAACCTCTTTCGGCAAATGATCGAATGCTTCATTGATATCAGCATCAGTAAGGTGCTCCTGAATATATTTTGCCTGTGCAACCCATTCTTCCTGTGTTGAACCTTTTAAGAAAACAAGATCAATAGGATAAGGTTCTGTAGCCAGGAGTTTTACACTTTGAATGTCTTCCTTGAACGTTTTCATATGGCGGATAGCCGGAACGTTCATGATCAGTTTAAATGCAGCACCGTCATACTTGCTGAAAGCCTGGTCACGGTCTCTTGGAATCGGCTTATAGATGATTTTATCACCGTCTTTATATTCTGCCCATTTCCATTGATCGGAGTGTCTGTCCCAATCTCCTAAAAGCATATCAAAAATTCTGGCTCTGATGTACGATTCTTTGTCGACAGAGTATTTATAACTTTTGGATAGGTTTTTCAAGACATCGTCGGTTGAAAGAATATCTCTTGCATTGTCCAGGGATTCAAGCGTTTTAGGATCTGAAGAAAAGCGTTCTTCGATCATGTACATTTCGTCACCGTAATGTTCATTGTAATCTCCAAGGGCCTGTTGTTTTGGAATATAGAATAATCTTGGATTACTGTGCGTAATATTTACTTTTTCCGCCAGATTTCCAACAATAAATGGAGTGAACGGATGACTGGTTGTATAGAAGTCAAGCAGGAATTTGTCCGGAAAAGTGTCATACAGTTCCTCTCCGAAGGTACTTTTTTTAAAGGCCATGTTATTCAGAAAACGTACGGCACTTTTTTTAATGCCTCTCATGACGAATTCCTGACCATCTTTAGCTTTTAGTCTCAGGCTGTTGGACTGGTTTCCACCTCCTTCTCTGAAAGGGATATATCCACCGTCTAATTCTGAAATATTGGCAGTTTTAGCTTCAATAGGAATTCCGTAATATTTTCTGTAATGGTCACCCCACAACCATCTGTAGAACTTCCTTTTTTCTGTTAAGTTTGCCGGATACACCGTTGAGGTGATGGTAGCCGGAAAGGAATTAGGGTAGTTGTTGACAAAGGTTTCAGGTTCGGATATTACGTCGATATGGGCCAATGTTTTAACCTTGCTATTTTTAGTGGAAAAGTACTCAACATCGCAGCTTTGATCTTTGCGGATGTTTAAAACAGCAAAACCACTTCCTCCATAGGAAAAATCGGTCTGTTCAGCGATGGTTGCAGGATCTACTTTGGAGCCTCCGCCGCTGATGATCTGTTTGATATTCCTGTCGGTGTGGTATTGAAGGTTATGGTCATGTCCCGAAACAAAGATTACATTTTCTTTATCCTGGACGATACTCTTTAACCTGTTGGCAAGGTCGGCATAATGCTGGTTGTTGATATCCTCCATGCTGGCACCGGAGGTATTTCTGAGAATATTAATAATTGTTGCAATTCCGGGAGCCGGAATATTTCCTTTAAATGGAAAAAGGTGAGACCTAGCAGAATTATATCCCGCATGAGTTCCACTGCTGATAACAGGGTGGTGTAAAGCGACAATAATCCTTTTCCCCTGATTTTTAGTAATCAGATCCTGGAATTCATAAAAAAGATCGTCCCGGGTTTTGATATTGCAGTTTTTATTCATTCCCGGATATTTGTCCCAGTTGGCTATAACCCACTCACTATCGATAACGATTAACTTGATATCACTGGTCAGGCTTATATCATCAATAGGACAAGCATTTTTAGGTAAAAAAGCCTTTTTATCATTCAGATAATCCTTCACAAAATCTTCCTGTGCTTTTAATCCGTCTAAACCATGATACCAATCGTGATTTCCGGGAATGACGAGGGTTCTTCCCTTGAAATTTTTTGTAATGGAAAGCTGATTTTCCATTTTTTCTTTGGCCAGAGGATACTCTTTATCTTTCTTTTTAGGCATTCCTGAAGGATAGATGTTATCACCCAAAAAGATCAGCATCGAATTTTTGTCGGCTGAGTCCAGTTTACCCTTAAGAATATCCAGCGTTTGCTTCGCCTGTGGCTCATCTGCGTTGCCCGCATCCCCAACCAGGAAAATTTTAAAGTCGTTTTCAGAATTTATAGCAGAATTTTTAATTTCCTGTAAGTTTTTTCCCTTTTTTACGTTATAGGTAGCACAAGAATATAAGAGTCCTGATACCAATAAGAACCTAAATGGGACTGAAATTATTTTTAGATGAGTTTTAAAGGATAAATTCATAAATTTACATTAACAAAAATTCAGTAATGGATATTTTACAAAAAGCTAAAAATTATGTTGAAAACTTATTCAAAGATAAGTTATCTTCTGTATATTTCTATCATAATTTTATTCATACCACATATACGGTTAACAAGGCCGAAGAAATAATGAAAAATACTCCTGTCTCCAAAGAAGACCAGGAGAAAGTGATATTAGCTCTGTGGTTTCATGATGCAGGATATATTGAATGTGCTCAGGATCATGAAGAGAAGGGAGTAGAGATTATGAAAAATTTTCTCATCAATGAAAATTATCCTGAAGATTATATCGAAGACGTTTCTAAATTGATTTTGGCGACAAAGATCAACTATGAACCACAGAATTTACTGGAGAAAATAGCAAAAGATGCCGATTGCAGCCATTTTGCAAGCCATGATTATAATGATATTTCAGATTCTTTAAGGAAAGAGTGGGAGCTTACCAATGTAAGATGCTTTTCTAATGATGAATGGAATGCCGGAAACCTTGAGCTTCTGAAAAACAAGCATAAATATTATACCGATTATGCCAAAGAAAATTGGGAGCCTTTAAAGAAAAAGAATATTAAGAAGATTGAGAAGAAGTTGGAAAAGGAAGAGGAGAAGAAGGAAAATTCCGATGCTAAAGACAATAAAAAAGAACCTAAAGAACCGAAATCCGACAGAAGTGTGGATACTCTGTTCAGGGTTACTTTAAATAACCATACCCGCCTTAGTGATATTGCAGACAGCAAGGCCAACATATTACTTTCTGTAAATGCGATTATTATCTCGGTTTGTCTGTCAGTTCTGGTACCAAAGCTGGATGCACCTAAAAACGCCCACCTGATTGTACCTAGTTTTCTGTTGCTTATTTCAAGTGTGATGACCATTATTTTTGCCATCTTATCCACAAAGCCGAATGTGACAAAAACGAAATTTACGAACACAGATGTTAGCAATAGAAAAGTAAACCTCCTGTTTTTTGGAAACTTTCATCAGATGATCTTTGATGATTACCACAATGCAATGAAGGATCTGATCAAGGACAGGGATTATATCTATGATTCGATGGTAAAAGACCTGTATTACCTGGGAAAGGTCCTGGATAGAAAATATAAACTTTTATCGATTACGTATCAGATTTTCATGGCAGGAATTATAATTTCCGTACTTTCTTTTGCCTATGCATTCCTTACACTTTAATCGTGTTCGGGATGATAGGATAATTCTATAGGGAAATAGGATTATTCCCACTATATTTTACAAATGAACTAAAGGGAAGCCTGATGTTTTTTTGTGAAGAAAATCTTTAAGCAATCGAAACCCTTAGAGCTAATAATCCTGTTATCCCCTGGAGGTCTTCAACCTTTAAAAACTCAACATCAGACTGAAGGATTTCTTTTTTCTGAAGCTTACTGATGTATTGCAGGTATTCTTTCTGGTTTTCCATTCCAAAGTAAACAATAGTTATTTTTCCCGGACAGGTAATTCTTTCGGTTGAATTTTTTATGTGGGCCTTATCTATTCTTTTTTTGATAATTTCATAATACGAATTGTAAGCACCATCTACATCGAAACGCTTTTCATCCATACGGAAGCGGATATCTATTTTTTCATTATAAACGAAAATAAGTGAAGCGATATCCAACGGAATGGGAAGCTCTTCCTTAAAGGTTTTAATTTCCTGTTCCATTTTACAGATCGTTTTCAGCTGCCAGTATCTTAACTGATGAACCACCTTGGATGTGTAATGAAGATCCGGAGTGATACTTGGTCCGATGAATAAATTATGCTCTACACCATCTGATTTAAACCTTTCGTAGTAATGAGGAAATATGGCTTGTGCTTTGATCTGATTCTCATCAAGTATATCGGCAAGTTTCCTGTTGATCAGAGTAATTGAATCATCAAGGCTTTTTCTGCTGTTGTAAAATAGATCGGTTTGAGTGAAGACCTGGGAAAAATACTCTGAAATCATTGTTTTTACCTCCTTAGTGGACCTTACCTCTAATTTTGCCTGAAGATACGGATGGATTTCATCCCTTAATAACCTTTGGAAGCGCTGTTCCGTATCGGCCTTGATCTCATTATTCAGTTCATTTTCAAAAATTTCCAAAGCCAGTAAATATTTCTCGGAATCTGAATTGACCAGAGTGAAAATATCATGAAGACAATCAATCTGCCTGTTAAGATCTTCCAACATAAGATTGAATCGTTTTTCGGAGGAAGAACGGATATCAGAGAACCCAAATAACGGCGTAAGATTTTTGAAAGAAATCTGCTTTAAGGTATAGATCTTCTTGGCTAACGAAGCATTAAAATACTTTTCTGCCTCATTTCTGAACTTCCAGACCACACTGTTGTGGATGGACGTGTATTCCCGTTGAATGATTGCCTCAATCTGATAATTCTTTTCAAAACTGAATCTGTTCAGCGAAAAAAGAATCATATCACTGAAAAACTCCAGCTTTTTCAATTTTAAGCCATTCAGACTATTGGGAATAGGAGAGGTAAACTCCATAATGGCGAGTAATTCCCCATCTTTCATGATTGGAATTACCATGAAACTGTTGATGTTGTTTTCCTTTAAAATGCTAAAGGAAGGTTGATCTTTTATTTCCTGCTCCATATTATTGACATTGGATATGACAATAGCCCTGGAGTTGTTATTTAAATTTTCAAAGGTGCTTTTCCGGGTCTCTTCATCAAAGGTATTGATCCAGAAATCAAGGATATGATTCGTAAAAAGATTTTCGTAAATCGGAACCTTTTCCAGCCTCTGGTCTTTTTTGTTGAAAAGCATCAGCCCGAAGTTCAATTCCGCGACATCAAAATAAGACTTAAATATCTCGATCAGGTTGTTATCCGGAGTAAGGTTTTCAGGATCAATCTGGATCATACTTGATTTAAGATCGGAAAGTGCAACTTCAGATGTACAGTCGACCAGAGAAACAATGGTAAAACCTTTTAAGACCCATGATTTCGATGGGAAGTGTTTTTTCCACAGCTTGTAATCATCCAGGTTTTCAAGAAGCATGTCGATAACATCATCCGCCGGTATTTTAGCCTTTTCCGTAGGATAAATATCTGTGAAATCTGAATTTACTGTGATTTTATAATGCTTCATGATTCCCTGCTTATTGGGAATATCATAATACAATGGCATTGTACTTTTCACATCTCTCTTGAAATAACTTTGGAGGATAAGACAGCAGCAGAATACATAGAACTCATCATCACTGATATTCCTAAGCTCAATTTCAAAATCCTTACCGGCATCTTTTAAAATATTCTTGAATCGTTCGGTATAATTGAATGTCGTTTTTGAAAGAGGAATACTGGCGGCTTTTATCTCATTATTGGTTAAACCCGTTGGAAACAAGTCAGCCAATAGAAGCCTGATGAGGTCCTCGTGTTTTTCCAATAACGAAACATCCTGGAAACCGTCTTTGAGCTCCTTGATTTTTTTTGTTTTCTCGATAAGGGATTCCGCATAATTCACCCGGTATTCTAATCGGTCATTGTACCGGATATGCTCAAGAACATCCAAATATTTTTTGAATGAAATGGATACTTGAAAAGGGGCGTCTTTTTTGTAAAGATGTAACAATGCTGAAAATTATAAAGTAAAGTTATAAAAAAAGCACAACTTTATGTTGTGCTTTTATATTTTTATGATTTTGATTACAGTCCAAATTGTTTTGCGAACAGGTCAGGGAATACTCCTAAAATGATGATAGAAGCTATAATTACCACCGCTACAATATTGTACGTAATTGTTACTTTTTCTGAAGTTTTGAATGTTGTTTCTTTAAAGAAAAACATGGCTATGATTAATCTCAGGTAATAAGCAATTGAAACTGCAGAACCTAAAACGGCAACCAGCACTAAAAAGGCAGCTCCGTTCATTGCCTGGGAAAATAATGCAAATTTACCCATAAAACCGGCTGTTAAAGGAACCCCAGCCATTGAAAGCATGGAGATTGCAGCTACGGTAGCCAAAAGAGGCTCTGATTTTGCCAATCCTTTAAATGCTCCAAAAGAAGTTTCTCTTTTCAATTTTTCTACCCATATCAGACACATAAATACTCCTACAGTAGATAATGAGTAAGCAAAAAGATAGAAAGCCAGATTATAAGTAGAAAGATTCGTCATTCCAAAGAATACCAATCCGATATATCCTGCATGAGAAACAGAAGAATAAGCCAGCATTCTTTTCGCATTGGTCTGTGCAAGCCCCATAACATTGGCCAGAAGCAAGGTTATGATAATGAATACTCCAAGTATATTAATCCATTCGTGGGTTACTCCTGCAAAACTTATATTCATTAATCTGAAGAATGCGAAAAATCCTGAAATTTTTACAACACTTGCCATGAAAGCTGTGATCAATGATGGAGAACCATAATATACATCAGGACTCCACATATGGAACGGTGCTAATGCTACTTTAAATGCCAATGCACAAAGCATCAGGATCACCCCTAAGATGAACATTACATCTTTTGGGTGAGCAGCTCCGAAATCATGGATTTTATAGATATCAAAAGTTCCTGTACTTCCATAGATGAACGTAATACCGAATAAAAGGAATCCGGTGGCAAACGCTCCCATCAGGAAGTATTTTATAGAGGCTTCGTTTGATCTTAAATCAGTTTTATTAGCTCCGGCCATCACATACAATGGGATGGAAAGGATTTCAATACCTAAGAACAGGGTTACCAGATTCTGATATCCGAAAAGAGTAATACCTCCGCACAAAGCGAATAGCATCAATGCATACAATTCGGACTGATGGCTTCTGTGGTTACTGAATGCGAAACCACCCAGAAAGAACAATAGTAAAGTAGTTACAATTGAGATTTTTGTAAATAAGGCAGTATTAGAGCCATATTCATACATATGTCTGTAATGTTCGAAAAATGAACATTCAGGCAGGAAGCTAACATATAATGCAATGATTAACCCCAAAATCCCAATGTACCTTGCGAATTTTCCTTGTTCAAAAACGCCTGAAAATAACGCAGCAACTGCAGTTAGGAAAACAATAATTAAAACACTCATAATATAGATTTGAGATTCGAGATTCGAGATTCAAGATAAAAACACTGACTTCTCAATTTCATACTCTCTTAATTTTTTAAATTATTAAATTAATCTTTAAATTTTTGAATCTTTCAATCTTTTAATTAATCAAAGATGCATAGATAAACTTCAGCGAACTACTCACCATTTCGATTACCGGTTGAGGGAAAATACCAAGTAAGATCACAAAAACCGCTAAACTGGCCAAAACAGAAAACTCCACTCCTGAAAGATCTTTCGCCGTACTCAATACGGCTTCATCTCCTTTTCCGAACATTGCCTTTCCGTAGAATCTCAATAGATAAACGGCAGAAAGAATCACAGTTAAACCTGCAATAATAGCAGCTAATACATTAAAATCAAAGATTGATTTAATCAAAATGAATTCCCCGATAAAACCATTAGTCAACGGAACGCCCATTGAACCTAAAAGGATCAGTAAAAACAATACGGCAAATTTAGGAGCTACTTTCGCTAAACCACCCATTTGTCTGATGTCTCTTGATTTAAATCTTTTATATAAAATGTCTGCACAATAGAATAAACCTACGACATTAATACCGTGAGCAAAAGTTTGTACCAAAGCACCTTCAGCACCTTCAGTAGTAAATGTTCCTCTTAGTGTAACAACAGCAGATGCAAAAATACCTGCTACCATCAATCCAACGTGAGAGAAAGATGAATAGGCAATGATCCTCTTCATATCATTCTGGATAATTGCGATCAATGCTCCATGAAGGATTCCTACTATCGCAAGGATAATAACGATCTGCCCTGAAATTCCCATAATAGGAATAGGAGTGATCGGTAATAAATAACGGATAACACCATACACAGCCATTTTAAGCATGATCCCTGATAATAACATCGATCCCTGAGTAGGTGAGTAGGTATAGGTATCAGGCTGCCATGTGTGGAACGGGAAGATCGGTAATTTCACAGCAAATGCAAAGAATATAAACCAAAATACAACCGTCTGCTGAGTTTCATTAAGTGATGTATTGTATAGATCTGTTAAGGCAAATGATGCAGAGTGATTATACACATAAATCAATCCGGCAAGCATGAATAAAGATCCTACGAATGTATATACAAAGAACTTCGTGGTGAATTCAAATCTTTTATTTTCCTGGCCCCAAAGTCCGGCAATAAACCAGATTGGAATCAGTGTTACCTCCCAGAAAATGTAGAACAATAATCCATCCAGAGATGTGAAAACTCCTACAAGTCCAAACTGCATCAACAGGATAAGACCATAGAATGAGTTTCTGTAATTGATGTTCTCATTAAATGAAGATAAAATAATGATTGGCGAAAGGATATTGGTCAGCAATAAAAGCAGCATACTCATCCCGTCAATACCGAAATGAAGCGAGCTTTTAATAAATTGTGACCATGGATAATTGATCTCATGCTGCAATACACTATCTACGGTCGGAGTAAAATCGAAATCCGAAAGTATATAAAATGTAAGAAGCATTTGTACCAATGCAATTCCTAGTGCCAAATATTTGCTGGATTTATTTTTCCAGGCAAAAACAAGTCCCGACCCTACTAGAGGTAAAAGCAATAATGTTAATAATAAACAAGACATTATTATTGTAATATAAAGTTAACAATCAGTATAATTCCCACAGCTAAAGACATGATAAGAATGTATGTCTCAACATTTCCGTTTTGAATACGTTTCATAGATCTACCGCTGTCCTCAGCTCCTTCACCTACGAAGTCTACAAAACGATCTAGAACACCCTTATCAAACATTTTACCTCCACGTCCTAATCCTTCAACAGTTTTTACAATTAATGCATTGTAAAGTTCGTCAATATATAATTTTTTAGCAGACAGCTTTTCCCAGCCTGTATAGCTTTCTTCCGGAAGGGCTCTCTTTTGCTTATTCACATAAGTGTTTTTAACGATGAACCATACCGCGAAGAACATTACAACAGTGGCTGCTAATAATATCATTTCAGTATTAAAATCAACTCCTGAAAGCGTAGCTTCCATTTGTTTGAAACTTTCTTCAGTAAGAACCGGCTTCAGCCATTCCATTAATTTTGCATAATGACCGTGGCCGATAAAGTGAGGAAGATTAATAAAACCTCCGATAACAGAAAGAATAGCCAATACGATCAACGGTAACGTCATGTTCATCGGGCTTTCATGCAAGTGGTGTTTCTGTTCCTCAGTTCCTCTGAACTCTCCGTGAAATGTAAGGTAATACAGTCTGAACATATACGTTGCCGTAATAGCTGCCAGAATGAATAACATTACCCAGTAGATTGGATTTTTTGCAAATGCAGCTACCAGAATTTCATCCTTGGAAATCATCCCTGAAAGTAAAGGGAAACCAGAGATTGCCAGTGTTCCGATAAGGAAAGTAGCATGGGTAATCGGAATTACTTTCTTAAGTCCGCCCATAAAACGCATGTCCTGCTCATTACTCATAGCGTGGATCACAGATCCTGCTCCTAAGAATAACAATGCTTTGAAGAATGCGTGTGTCATTACATGGAACATCGCTGTAGTATAAGCTCCTAATCCCAAAGCAATGAACATAAATCCAAGCTGCGATACAGTAGAATAGGCCAATACTTTTTTGATGTCGTTCTGACGAAGTGCATAGAAACCTGCTAAAGCTGCAGTTAAGAATCCGATCAACAGAATTCCGCCCTGAACAGTTGGAGCCAAAGTAAATAAGAAATTAGATCTTACTACCAGGTAAATCCCCGCAGTAACCATTGTTGCTGCGTGAATTAATGCAGAAACAGGAGTTGGTCCGGCCATTGCGTCCGGTAACCATGTATATAAAGGAACCTGCGCCGATTTACCGGTAGCACCGATAAATAAACTCGCCGTAATAAAGATAATTACAGTTCCGTCCAATTCAAATTTTGAAGCGTTTTGAGCTACTGAAAGATAATCAATAGCATTGGTCTGAGAAGCGATCATGAAAATACCGATCAATAAACCAAGGTCCCCAATTCTGTTCATGATAAACGCTTTTCTTGCTGCTTTACCATATTCTTCATTTGTGAACCAGAATCCGATCAATAGATAGGAACACAAACCTACACCTTCCCATCCGATAAACAGGATCAGGTAATTGCTTCCCATTACTAAAAGTAACATAGAGAAGATGAAAAGATTCAGATAAGTAAAGAACTTATAGAAACCTTTATCATGGCTCATATATCCGATAGAGTATAAGTGGATCAATGATCCGATACCTGTAATGATCATGATCATCATTAAAGATAACTGATCGATCTGGAAACCAAAGTTAATCTGAACTCCATTTACTCTGAACCATTCAAAAGCTTTTACGATAACCGGCTGGCTTTCAGAATTGAAATTCATGAAAATACTTACTGCGATACAGAAAGATCCGAAAACCGCTGCAGTTGCCAATCCCCCTACTACTATTTTTGGAAGATTTTTCCCGAATAAACCGTTAATAAGAAAGCCTAAAAGTGGTAAAAGTACTATTGCATACACTAAATTTTCCATTCTTTATCCTCTTAATTTATTAAATATACTAACATCTACAGAACGGGTATTTCTATATAGCATAGCAATAATTGCCAAACCTACTGCTACTTCAGCAGCAGCAACCACCATAATGAAGAAAACTAAAAGTTGTCCATCGCTGTTTCCTTTATACGCTGAAAAAGCAGCCAATAAAAGATTTGCAGAATTGAGCATAAGCTCTACACAACCCAAAATTACAATAGCGTTTTTTCTCAATAACACTCCCAATACTCCCAAACAGAACAATACTGATGAAAGAATAATGAAATAATTTAAAGGGACGCTTTGTATAAATGTATTTACTTCTCCCATAATTTTATAAATCTTTTTTACCGATTAATACCGCACCTACAATACCTGCCAAAATAAGGATGGAAGCAAGCTCAAACGGTAAAACATATTCATTAAACAAAAGTTTACCCAGATTTTTAGTAAGACCCACACCCCTGTCTACATTTTCCACTACAATATGGTTGTCCTGAACTCCTCTGAATACTCCTAAAATACCAATCAATAACAGACCGGCTGTAAAGACTCCAATAAATTTTAAAGTATTGTTCTTCTTACTTTCGTCTTCTTTATTAAGATTAAGCATCATCAGGATGTAAAGGAACAATACCATAATCGCTCCTGCATACACGATGATCTGAATAATGGCAAGGAACTGGGCATTCAAAAGAATGTACATCCCTGCAATGGAAAACATTGTAACAATTAATGATAAGATAGCATACAAAGGATTTTTTGCAAATACAAAGTATACTGCACCTGCCACTGCTAAAAAAGCCACCAAGAAAAATAAAAACTGATCCATTATTTTACCGCATTTTTTTGTTTCTCGGATTGTCTTGTCGTGATGTCAATCCTTTCGTTTATCTTTTCAACTAATTTATCTTTTCCATAGATAAAAGAACCTCTGTTGGTTTCCACATCTACCAATCTATCGGTTAAATAAATTGCTGATTTTGGACATGCTTCTTCACACATTCCGCAGAAAATACATCTCAGCATATTGATTTCATATACTGATGCATATTTTTCTTCTCTGTAAAGATGTTTTTCTTCCTTAGTTCTTTCAGCAGCAGTCATGGTAATTGCTTCTGCAGGACATGCCACCGCACAAAGTCCGCAAGCGGTACATCTTTCTCTGCCTTCCTCGTCTCTTTTCAGAACGTGCTGACCTCTCCAGATATCTGCTCTTGGTTTCTGTACTTCTGGATACGAGTATACTGCAGGAGCTCCTTTTACAACGGTTCTTACAGCATGCTTGAATGTAATCCCCATACCTTTGAAAATCGCCGGTAAGTAGATTTTCTCAGCAAGGGTCATTTCTTTATTAGAAACAACTTTTGATCTGTTAGTAAGTTTCATTTAATTATAGATTATAGATGGTAGACTAATTCTGTCTTTTATCTTAATTTTTAATATTTTATGTCTGAATAGAGCTGCTTAAGTAAAGATAAAATTTGATTTCACTTTCAAATCAGCTCATTTCAAATGTTCAATTTTTTAATGTCCGAATGCTAAAATCAAAGCTCCGGTAACAATCAGGTTCAAAACAGCCAATGGAATCAAAGTTTTCCATCCTAAGTGCATCAGCTGGTCATATCTGAATCTCGGTAGCGTCCATCTGATCCACATAAAGATCAGAATTCCGATAATGGTTTTAACTAAAAACGCTCCGATACTTAATATTCCTGCAATATTTTCTCCCCAGTTTTGTGTTACCCACTCAATTCCCGGATAGTTATAACCACCAAAGAAAAGAACAACCATAAATGCGTTGGAGATAAACATATTTACATATTCTCCGAACATGTATAAACCTAATTTCATGGAGGAATATTCCGTAGAATATCCTGTCACAAGTTCGGATTCACACTCCGGTAAATCGAAAGGGTGTCTGTTCGTTTCTGCTAATGCAGCAACAATAAAAATAAGGAAAGCCAACGGTTGATAGAAAATATTCCAGTTCATCCCGTCAATGTGGATAAGTCCCCACAGTTTTCCTGTTGTTTGAGCTTCAGTAATTACTTTTAAATCTAAACTTCCTGTCATCATGATGATAGAAAGCAGCGCCAATCCCATTGCCAATTCATAAGAGATCATCTGAGAAGAAGCACGGATAGCACCCAATAATGAATATTTATTATTAGAAGCCCAACCTCCGATCATGATCCCATAAACCCCAATGGAAGCCATTCCGATAATGAAAAGTACACCGACATCAATGTTAGCCACCTGAAGGTCGTAAGACATTCCTCCGATATTTAAACTTTTCCCCCAAGGAATAACAGCTCCTGTAATTAATGAAATAAACATCACCAAAGCAGGTCCCAATACGAAAAGGAATTTTTCTGCATTGGCAGGAGTAAAGTCTTCTTTAAAGAAAAACTTTCCACCATCAGCAAGAGGCTGCAGCAATCCGAAAGGTCCGGCTCTGTTAGGCCCGATTCTGTCCTGCATGATAGAAGCAACCTTTCTTTCTGCCCAGGTAGAGTAGGCCGCTATCGTTAGCGAAAGCAAGAAAAGCGCTAGTACAAGTATCAATTTAAATGTAATTAAATCCATTTTTATTATAGATGTTAGATATGAGATGTCAGATGCTAGATTTCAGATCTTTAATCTGATGTCTGTAGTCTGATATCTGAAATCTTATTAAAGTTATTTTTCGTCTTTTTCACTGATTTCTTTAGCCATAGGATTGTCTAAAACTCTTAGCTCATCCTTAGGTTTTTCATAATGGTTGAGTGAAATCACAGAATGTCTGTCGATATGTCTTGGACCTTCAATATTCCAGTCTTTCAATTCTTTTCTTTCAAAACGACATGTATCACAGATAAATTCTTCAACTTCTCCCCACTGGTCTTTTCTGGCTGTAACCCTTACCACTTCATCTCCTTTCAACCATACAACTGCTTTTCCAGAACACTTGTCACATTTACATGAAGCATTCATCGGGTTGGTAAACCAAACTCTGCTTGCAAAACGTGCGGTTCTGTCTGTAAGAGCTCCTACCGGACAAACGTCGATAACGTTCCCAATGAAATCATTATCCAAAGCTTTATTTAAATAAGTCGAGATTTCTGCGTGATCTCCTCTGAAAAGAATACCATGCTCTCTGGTTTCAGTAAGTTGATTCGCTGTAAGAACACATCTTGCACAAAGAATACAACGGTTCATATTCAGCTTGATATGTGGTCCCAGGTCATCCGCTTCGTAGGTGTTTCTTTCAAACTCCGTTCTGGTATTTTCCACACCATGTTCATATCCAAGATCCTGAAGATGACATTCTCCAGCCTGATCACAAATAGGGCAGTCCAGCGGGTGGTTAACCAATAAAAATTCAGTAACGGCTTTTCTACCTTCTTGAGCTTTATCAGAAGTAAGATTTTTCACTTCCATTCCGTCCATTACATTGGTTCTGCAGCTTGCCACCAGTTTTGGCATGGGACGAGGGTCCGCTTCAGATCCCTTAGAAACTTCTACTAAACAAGTTCTGCATCTTCCTCCACTGGTTTCCAACTTGCTGTAGTAGCACATTGCCGGAGGTACAGATTTTCCACCGATTTGTCTTGCTGCTTCCAGGATGGAAGTCCCAGGCAACACTTCAGTAGTCTGTCCGTCTATCGTTATTTTGAATTTTTTAACTTCTTCGCTCATATTATACGCTTTAAGCTTTCTGCAATAAGCAATAGGCTTTATTAATTATATTTTTTCGTATTAAATGTATATCCAATTCCGGCAAGGACTTGTCCAAAAACGAAATCTTGTCGTGCTTTATCTGGTTTATTATTCAACGTGGTTTTAATATCCCACATATTGATATATCCAAATTTTCCTTCCAGTCTTGCCATCCAGTGATTCCAGAACACAAGGTTTAAGCTGGTTCTTACATCAGTTCCCATACCGGCAACGTGAAAACGGTCACTCCTTTCATTCCCAAAAAGTCTTACGTTACTTTTGGGAAACATTACCCCAATTCCTGCTCCATAAGACCATACCAGGTCAATATTTTTCTTATTGATAAGGCTCTGGTATCTTTCAAGACCTAAGTTTTCATAGTTAAGTCCGTCCGTATGTTCGAAAGTAAGGAACTTTTCATCTGCCAGGTTTACCTGCCCGTTTTGAACCATACCTGCATATGTAGGATCTGAAATATGTCCCTTAAAATTAACGGTTTGGTTCTGATCCATAACATACTTCATATGATCAATCCCAAGAACAAGCGCTAAATTATCTTTTATGAAATAACCAGCTCTGAAGTTGTACTGAACCACTGTAAACCACGTAGGATCAAAATATACAATTCCAAATTTTGTAGGTCTGTCATGAGCGGATACATTATTCAGCTGAAAATTATAACCATTTCCTGAAAAATTGATATCAGAATTACTGAAAGCAGCTCTGTTCCAGCCAAAGAAAACAAACATCTGACCTTTTTTGGATAGAGGGTCTGGTTTTTGTTTTTTTGGAGTTGCACCTGTAAATGTTTCCAGATTTCTTTCCACACTTAAAGTATCTTTTTCTTTTTGTCCGAAAACAAAACTCGACATCATTACGCCGATCACAAACAACTTCTTCATTTATACATTTTTTTCAACAGCCGGAATAGGATCAGCATAATTAGCCAGACCATAATTTTGAGTTAAACATAACTCTGGATTTTTGATATGCCATTCAAATTCATCTCTGAAATGGCGTATCGCTGCTGCAACCGGCCAGGCTGCGGCATCACCTAAAGGACAAATGGTATTTCCTTCGATTTTTCTCTGGATATCCCAAAGCAAATCGATGTCTTCCATCTTTCCTTGTCCGTTTTCAATCTTTTTCAATATCTTATACATCCATCCTGTCCCTTCACGACAAGGTGTACACTGTCCACAACTTTCGTGATTGTAGAATCTCGCTAAAGTCATGGTATGTTCCACGATGCACTGATCTTCATCTAAAACAATGAAACCTCCTGAACCCATCATGGTTCCGGTAGCAAATCCTCCATCTGCTAAGGATTCATAGTTCATATATCTTGGTTCTCCGTTTACTGTTCTCAACAATAGGTTGGCTGGAACAATAGGAACCGAACTACCACCAGGAATACATGCTTTTAACCTTTTTCCGTTTGGAATACCTCCACAATATTCATCAGAATAAATGAATTCTTCCACAGTGATCGTCATATCAATTTCATAAACTCCCGGTTTATTGATATTTCCACATGCAGAAATTAATTTCGTACCTGTAGATCTTCCCACTCCGATTTTTGCAAATTCAGCACCGGTAATATTAATGATCGGTACCACAGCTGCAATTGATTCCACGTTGTTAACAACCGTAGGTCTTTCCCAAAGTCCTTTTACAGCCGGGAATGGTGGTTTCAATCTCGGGTTACCTCTTTTTCCTTCCAGCGATTCAAGCAATGCTGTTTCTTCACCACAGATATAAGCTCCACCACCTCTCTGAACATAGATTTCAAGATCGAAACCTGTTCCCAAAATGTTTTTACCTAAAAATCCTGCTGCTTTAGCCTCTTCAATAGCTTCTTCCAAAATATCCGGGATCCATGAATACTCTCCACGGATGTAGATATAAGAAACATTTGAGCCTAAACAGAACGAGGAGATAAGCATTCCCTCAATCAATAAATGAGGAATAAATTCCATCAGATATCTGTCTTTAAAAGTTCCCGGTTCAGACTCATCTGCATTCACTACAAGGTGTCTTGGAACTCCTTCAGGCTTTGCCAGAAAGCTCCATTTCATCCCCGTAGGGAATCCTGCACCACCACGACCACGAAGTCCTGAAGTTTTTACTTCTTCCAAAATTTCATCGGGTGTCATCTTCAAGGCTTTTTCAGCAGCTTCGTAACCTCCCTGTTTGCGGTATGTTTCGAAATAGCGAATACCTTCTATATGTGCATCTTTAAGTAAAAGTTTTTTACTCATCGTATATTTTAATTAATCCAAAGCGATTTGTCCCTCTCTGCAAAGATCAAGGATTTCATCTACTTTTTCTATCGTTAAATTTTCATGAAAGAATTTCCCCAACTGCATCATCGGTGCATATCCGCATGCACCAAGACATTCAGCAGGTTTTAAAGTGAACATACCATCTTCAGTCGTTTCACCGTCCTTAATGTTCAGTTTAGTCCTGATATGATTCAGGATCTTTTCACTTCCGCGAACCATACAAGGTCCGGTTCTGCAAACTTCCAAAACATATTTACCAACCGGTTTCATATTGAACATGGTATAAAAAGTAGCTACTTCATATACTTCAATTGGCGTAATACTCAATAATTCAGCAACGTAATCCATTACCGGGACATCCAACCATCCTCCAAATTCTTTTTGTGCTAAATGCAGAACAGGAAGAAGGGCAGACTTTTGTCTTCCTTCAGGATATCTTGCGATAATTTTATGTACTTGTTCTAAACTTTCCGGTTTAAAAGCTATTGTTTCGCTCATTTTCTTTAATGTATTATTGTACAATGTACAATGTACTAATGACTTATTTTATTTTGGTCATTGTAAAAAGTCATAAATACATTTTACAATGATACTTTTTACATTTTATGCGTCTAATTCTCCCGCAATAATATTCATACTACACATGGTTACAATGGCATCAGAAATTACAGAGCCTGTAATCATTTCCGGATACGCCTGGTAGTAGATGAAACATGGTCTTCTGAAGTGTAGTCTGTAAGGACTTCTTCCTCCGTCACTCACTAAGTAGAATCCTAATTCTCCGTTTCCTCCTTCTACAGCATGGTATACTTCTCCTTTCGGAATTTCGGTTTCTCCCATTACAATTTTGAAGTGATAGATCAAGGCTTCCATTTTGTTATAAACGTCAGCTTTTTCAGGAAGATAGAAATCAGGAACATCAGCATGGAAATCCCCTTCCGGAAGATTGTTATATGCCTGCTCGATAATTTTAATAGATTCCCAGATCTCCTGTTGACGAACCATGAAACGGTCGTAGGTATCACCAGCTGTTCCTATAGGAATGATAAAATCAAAGTCCTGGTAAGAAGAATAAGGTTGTGCTACCCGAACATCATAATCTACACCTGCAGCACGTAAATTAGGACCTGTAAAACCATAGCTTAAAGCTCTTTCAGCTGAAATTGCTCCCGCACCAATGGTTCTGTCCATGAATATTCTGTTTCTTTCCAAAAGCTGGCAGAATTCAGCAAACTTCTTAGGGAAAGTTTTTAAGAAATCTTTGATCAGTTCATGACATTTCGGTGTAAGATCTCTTTCGAAACCTCCGATTCTTCCCATATTGGTTGTCATTCTCGCACCGCAGATCTGTTCGTAAATATCATAAATACGTTCTCTTTCGATGAACATATAAGTAAGTCCGGTAATTGCTCCAGAGTCCATACCAGTTACTCCGTTACAGATCAGGTGATCCCCGATCCTTGCTAATTCCATAAGAATTACCCGGATATAATCCACACGCTTTGGAACTTCAATTCCTATCAGTTTCTCAACCGTCATATGCCAGCCCAGATTGTTAATCGGAGCAGAACAATAATTCATACGGTCGGTAAGGGTCGTAATCTGGGTATAATTTCTTCTTTCAGAAATTTTTTCAAATGCCCGGTGGATGTAACCTACGGTTTGCTCAGCATGAAGAATTCTTTCCCCATCCATCGTTAAAACGTTCTGGAAGATCCCGTGAGTAGCAGGGTGAGTCGGACCTAAATTGAGGGTGTACAACTGACCGTCAATCTGCTCCTTACTTTCGTATTGGTTAAGTATATTAGATAATGAGTTATCTTTCATAATATATAATTGATAATTGATAAGCGATAATTGATCATTAACCAATCATCAGCAATCATTATTTTTATTTTATCTTCCGAACATGCTATCGTTCTTGTCGGTTCTTGTACCATCCTCAAGACGATATTCCTTCAGCATCGGGTGGTAACCAAGATCTTCCATATTTAAAATAGGTCTCAGATCCGGATGTCCCTTGAATTTGATTCCAAAGAAATCATAGGTTTCCCTTTCCATCCAGTTCGCTCCGGCATATAGATCTGTAAGAGAGTCTACCTCAATGTTCTCTCTGGACATAAATACTTTAAGACGGATTCTGAAATTCGTCATCATATTATGTAAATGGTAGACTACGCCGATTTCTTTCTCCGGAAATTCAGGATAATGAATTCCACAAATATCTGTAAGGAAATTAATTTCTAAAGACGAATCCTTAAGGTAATGAATCACTTTTTTGATGTCATCTTTCTTCACTTCAACGGTAAGCATTCCATAAGGCTCTGAACTGGAAATTACAGTTTCAGGAAACTCCCTGGTGATTGCTTCTAATACAAATTCGTTCGTCATTTCCGTTTAGTTGCTTATGTTGTAAGAGTCTAATAAATTCTGATATTCAGGCATATCTCTTCTTCTGATGCTTTCGCTTTCTGCAAGAGCCTGAACCTGCATTACTCCTTCAATGATCTGCTCCGGTCTTGGCGGGCATCCCGGAACGTATACGTCAACCGGAATAATCTTATCGATTCCCTGTAAAACAGAGTAGGTGTCAAAAATACCACCGCTGGAAGCACATGCTCCTACAGCAACCACCCATTTTGGCTCAGCCATCTGAGTGTACACTTCTTTTAGGACCGGGCCTAATTTCTTGGATATAGTTCCACAAACCATCAACATATCTGCCTGTCTTGGAGAGAAAGAGTTTCTTTCCATTCCAAATCTTGAAGCATCATATGTTGGGTTAAGAGTCGCCATAAACTCGATACCACAACAAGAGGTAGCAAATGGTAACGGCCAAAGAGAAAACTTTCTTGCCATTCCGATTACACTGCTCAGTTTCGTTGCGAAAAATCCTTCTCCTTCAAATCCTTCGGGAGCAGGTGCATCTGTTCTTATTACTGGTTTTTTATCTGACATTTTATTAAATATTTAAAGATTAAAAATTTAGAAGTTTAAAAGCATGATAAAGCTTTAAATCCATCAAATAATTAAATCTTTTTAATGTTAAAATTTATTTATCCCAATCTAGCGCGCCACGTTTCCATACATAGATAAAACCTACGAAGAAAATAGCCACGAAGGTAAGGACTGCAAGGAATCCTTCGAATCCGAATTCTCTGAAGTTAACGGCATATGGATAAAAAAATACGATTTCGATATCGAATAGAACGAACAAGACAGCCGTAAGGAAATATTTGATCGAAAAAGGGGTTCTGGCATTTCCTTCAACAGGAACACCGCACTCCCAACTTTGATTTTTCACAGAATTTCCTTTCTTCTGACGAGGTCCTAAGAAATGCGCTCCAAGCAATGAAACAGCTACAAAACCAATGGCAACGGCAGCTTGGATAAGGATCGGAATATAACTTTCAGGTAAATTCATTTTTGCATTATTATCTCAATTTGCAAATTTAGCGAATAAACAAGAAAGCATGAAATTAATAACCTTAAATGTGGAGTTAAAATGGGAAAAACCGGTAATTTAGAATTAATAAAAATAACGGTTATTTCTGCATTTTTTTGAGTAAAGAGTAAGCCATAAATGAAATATAACCGAAAAGGATACTGGCGTAAATAATATTGATTACCGTGTTTGTTTTATCGTCTCCGTTTTGGAAAAAAAAGTTGTAAATAATAAACCCGGCAATTAAAATAGCGAAGACGATGAGATGTGGTTTCATAGGAGAGGAGTTATGCGTTTGAGTAATTAATTGTGAGTGACGAGATTCGGGATGTGAAATTCGATTTATGGATGTATGTGTCGATGTTCAGGATTTAAAATCATTGGTTTAAATTATCAAATTGAAAATCCGGTAACACGAACCTCGTACCTTATCAGCTATTGATCTTCAGTGAATAGGTTCTCCTTCTTTTATGATTAACCGGATTGTAATCCTGCCAAAGCAGTTGCACACTTTTGTTTTCTTCCAGTTCCGGATTGGTTTCTGCAAATTTGATTCCCATACTGGTAAAACGAACGAAAATTTCCTTAAAAATAATAGCCGTAACCCCTCTTCTCTGGTATTCCGGATGAATACCGATAAGATAGAAATTAGCGCGGTCATTCTTTTTACCGGCCTGTAAAAAATGCCACCACCCGAAGGGGAATAGTTTACCCTTTGATTTCTGTAACGCTTTCGAATAAGAAGGCATCGTGATTGCAAAAGAAATCAGCTGATCATTTTCATCAACAACGCAGATCACGTAGTTTTTATCGATAAACGGGAAATATTTTTCTCTGTATGTTTTGATCTGTTCGTCGGAAATAGGAGTATATGTGGAGAGGTGCTTATAAGTTTCATCCAAAAGCTTAAACATAGGCTCCACATACGGAAGAATTTCCTCTTTAGATTTGAAGTTCAGGACTTTCAGTTTATATTTTTGAGCGATCAATCCACTGAATTTTTCTACTTTTTCAGGAAGGACTTTAGGGAATTCCATTTCAAATTCCACCCATTCCTTTTCCTTGGTAAGGCCAAGACTTTCAAGATGTTTAGGATAGTAATCATGATTGTAAATTCCGATCATGGTCGCCAGTTTGTCAAACCCCATGGTCAGCATTCCTGCTTTATCCAGGTTAGTGAATCCCATAGGACCTTCGATCATGTCTATATGATGCTCTTTTGCGTAGTCAATTGCTTTTTGGATCAATGCTTCAGAAACCTCTTTGTCATCGATGAAATCGATCCACCCAAAACGAACTTTTTTTATGCCCAGTTCCTTTTCCTCCTTGTGATTGATCATCACAGCAATACGTCCCACTACTTTTTTGTCTTTATAGGCAAGGTATTGTTTTGATTCCGAGTAATTCAGTGCTGGATTTTCTTTGGCGTCCCAGATCTTCATTTCATCTTTGATAAATGAGGGTACATAGTAAGGATTGTTTTTATACAAATCCATGGGGAACATCACAAACTGTTTTAATTCGTTCTGGTTTTTTACTTCTAGAATTGAAACTTTAGACATGGTTTTTCTGGGGTAATTAAAAGGCAAATATAAATAAATAAAATGTAATACTTTGGCACAGTTTTTACATCTTACAGGTTAAAAAATATCTATAAAATTTTATTAAAATGATTGGTTATTATGTAATTATTGGGATTACAATGCTGGTGAGTTGGTATGTTTCATCAAAGTTGAAATCCAAATTTGAGTATTATTCCAATGTACACCTTCGAAATGGCCTTTCAGGAAAAGAAGTGGCTGAAAAAATGTTAAGAGATAACGGAATTAATGATGTTCAGGTAATTTCGGTTCCCGGACAATTAACAGATCACTATAATCCAGCAGATAAAACGGTCAACCTTTCGGAAGGGGTGTACATGCAGAGGAATGCAGCGGCAGCCGCAGTGGCTGCTCATGAATGCGGCCATGCAGTACAGCATGCAGTAGGGTATTCCATGCTTCAGATGCGTTCAAAATTAGTTCCTATTGTGAATATCAGTTCTAATTTAATGCAGTTTGTCATTTTTGCAGGTATTGCCATTATGGCTGCCAGCAGAACAATTGAGAATCCCAATGGGAATACAACCGTCCTGGCAATTGGCGTAGCCTTGTTTGCCGTGACTACTTTATTTGCTTTTATCACCCTTCCTGTAGAGTATGATGCCAGTAACAGGGCGATGAAATGGCTTAAAGATACAGGGACTGTAACTCCTGAAGAATATGTAGGAGTACAGGACAGCTTAAAATGGGCTGCCAGAACCTATGTAGTTGCAGCTATCGGATCACTGGTACAACTTCTTTACTGGTTGTCGATCCTGATGGGTGGCCGAAGAAATTAATCTTTAAATGTAAAGGATACATATTGCATCTCGGATAATTTATCTGAGATGTTTTCTTTTTGTGCCGTTTTTAAAGAAGCGGTAAGGATGCAGTTTTCATTCGCATCAAAGTTCAGGACTTTTGCATCGAATTTTGACAACAGGGTGAAAATGGTGTTTTGCTGATTAAAATTAAATCGGATTTCAACTTCTGTTTCCAGTTCCCGTGTAATGATATTAGCTTCTTCAAGGGTTAACTTTGCAGACTCTTTATATGCTTTTACAAGACCTGATACGCCCAGTTTAGTTCCTCCATAATAGCGGACTACAATAACGAGAACATTGGTGATCTCATGGGCTAATAGTTGATTGTAGATTGGTAACCCAGCACTTCCCGAAGGTTCCCCGTCATCATTTGCGCGGTAATTTTCACCATGAAGACCCATCCTGAAAGCGTAGCAATGGTGTGTCGCTTTAGGATGCTCGGTTCTTACTTTTTCAAGCGCGTCCTTAAGTTCATTTTCGTTCGCAACGGGATAAGCAAATCCGATAAATTTGCTTCCCTTTTCCTTGATTAAGGTGTTTTCGATGGGTTTATCAATGGTTTTGTATTCGTGCATCATTATGGCCGGCTTTAAAAGTACAAAAGTATAAAATGCTTTAGTTTGAAACCCCAATAGACTTTTATAATTTAACTACGGGTTCAGTTTAAAACGGTTACACCATACGGGACGTATGAAAAGCTATCGTATTATCTCTTACGGTTTCGGTTTTAAAAGGTTCTGAATGGAATTCAGGGGCTTGTGTTCCCTTTTCAAGGATGAGATTTTCATTTTTGATAACGATAGCTTCGTCCCAAAGGTTGGCATCAATGAATTGCTGAAGGGTAAAACGCCCTCCTTCTATAATAACGGATTGGATCTGCTCCTGATACAGGATGTCCATCAGGTCGGAAATGAAATCATCCTTTCTGATTTTGATCCAGTGGATATTTTCTTCGTTTCCTTCTTTGATAGAATTAAGAACCAACGTTTTGGCTTCTTTGTTGAAAATCTTAAAATTATCAGGGACTTTCAGGTTGAGATCTATTAAAATTCTGACAGGATTTACTCCTTCAACATTTCTTACGGTAAGGCCGGGATTATCGTTAAGAGCGGTTTGTGTACCTACTAAAATGGCATGTTCATCAGCTCGTAGTTGATGGACAAACTGATTGACCAGTGAATTTGAAATTGAAGTCGGTTTAAAATCTTTATCTAAAAATCCATCCTTTGATTCAGCCCATTTTAAAATGATATAAGGTCTTTTCTTTTCATGGTACGTAAAGAATCTTTTGTTCAACTCAACAGACTCTTTTTCAAGTATCCCTGAAACGACTTCTATTCCGGCATCCTGAATGATCTTTTTGCCTTTCCCGTTCACTTTGTCATGAGAGTCCATCGCTCCGATTACCACTTTTTTGAATCCCAGTTCTTTGATCTTTAATGCGCATGGTGGAGTTTTCCCGTAATGAGCACAGGGCTCAAGAGATACGTAAATGGTAGATTCAGGAATAAGATCCTTATTGATTACGGAATTGATTGCATTGATCTCTGCATGAGGTTCTCCGGCTTTGTGATGATAGCCTTCTCCAATAATTTCGCCGCTATGTACAATCACACTTCCTACAAGAGGATTAGGATATGTTCTGCCCAAAGCTTTTTGAGCGAGCTCGATACATCTTCTTATGTATAATTCGTCCTGCATAATATAAAAAAGGCGAAGACAAATTTCTTTGCTTCGCCTTGGGTGTTATTTTTTTATCTGTTATTCTCCGACAATAATGTTGTGAAGATTCTGTTTTAAAGTTTCCAGATGAGCTTTCTTCTCATCAATCGTGTTGAACGTATCTGCTAAAAGAGGATTGTCCCTTGAAGGTTTATTGAAGAATGAAAGGTTGTTCTCTAATTTAACGATTTCTGATTCCAGGTCAGAGATCTGGCTCTTCATTTTTCTTGCCTTATCGGTTAATTGATTTTCAGAAAGACCGTCTTCTTTCAACTCCAGTTCATTGATCTTATTCAGCTTTAATTTTTCTCTTAAAGTCTTGTTGAATTCGGAGTTGATAGAGATCTTATCTCTAGGAACTTTTCCTACATTATTCCATGCTGTTTTTATCGTCTCTATTTTTTCAATACTTCCTTCATCGTTAGAGATCGTTTTCAGCTCTTCAAGAAGCTCTTTTTTCTGTTTGTAGTTCTCCTTCCAGTTATCTGTAGATGCATTGCTTTTTTCTCTGTAGTTATTAAAGAAAGTATTGCAGGCATCACGGAACTCATCCCAGATCTTGTTGGTCATGCTTTTTGGAACATGGCCGATTTTTTTCCAGTCTTCCTGAAGCTTTTTAAATAATGGAACGGCAATATCCCATTCTTCATTATTCATATTGTCCTTGGCAGTCTGGATCAGTTTTAATTTTTCCTCCAGATTGGTTTGCTGAGAACCCTTCAAAGATTTATAATAATTGTTCTTTGTCGTATTGAAATTCCTTAGAGTGGTTTTAAAATCATTCCAGTTTTGGTTGGATAACTTTCTTGGAACACTTCCCGTTTTCAAAAACTCTGAACGGAGATCCTCAACTCTTCTGATGGCATTTTGCCAGTAATTGTGGTTAGGAGTTTCCGCAGGTTCGGATAATTTCTTTATCTCTTCGATAATCTTGTTCTTCTTTTCAAGATTGTCATTCTGTTCAGTTTCTATGGCTGCGGAAAGCTCAGATTTTCTTTCGTGTATCTTATTCGAAATTTCTTTGAACTCTTCCCATGTTTTTTCACGGAATTCTTCTGCTACAGGTTCTGCCTCTTCTTTCCAAAGCTTATGAAGATATTGCAGCTCATTCAGCGCTTTTTGAATAACGGGCTCATTTTCCAGTTCTTTAGCACGGGCAATAATATGCTGTCTTTTTTCAAGATTATGACCATATTCCTGCTCCAGAAACTCTTTATTTAAATCCAGCATTTGATAGAATTGATTCAGATGGTGGAAATAATTATTGTTAAGGATTTTAAATTCAGATTTTGCTACCTGTCCCGCGTTAGACCAGTCTTCTTTAATCTCACGGATCGATTTGAATAAATTGGTATTGGGTTCGGAATTGGTGTAAAGGTTTTTAAGCCTTTCAATAATTCCCTGACGATGTTCCAGATTCTTTTTTTGTTCTTCCTCCAGTCCTTTCTGGAAATTGTCATGCTTTTCTCTGAAGATATTAACCAAAGCTGAAAGCTTAGATTGAGAAGGGTGCTCATAGCTGAAATTTTCAGGAGCATTCCCGGCTTCTACATATTCGTGCTTTTTGTCCTCCACTTCATCATGGATGTAATGACTTGCTTTTTCTTTTAACTGGTTGAATTTTTTTACATCCTCGCCCGCATTAGGAGCGTTGATGATTTTTTCCATTTCCTTCAATGCATCAGCCAAAGAAATATCAGTATCTGCTTCCTCTTCCAGATGTTCAGCATCATCATGCTGGTTTTCTTCCTGAGGTACAGTGTTTTCTGAAGTTTCTTCATTTGATCCTTCGATAGAATTTTTACTTTCTTCGTTTTCAGAAAGGTTATTTTCTGTTGTCATAGCAAATCTTTTATGTGAATGGCGTTTATTATCTGTCGCACGTAGCTAAAAAGCCAATTAATGCACTAATTTATGTTATTTTTTTTGAAAATTCCAAATTTCCCAAGCTTTTTCTGCTTGCTGTTCAAGCATATAATAGCCATTTACAGTCTTTGCTCCTTTTTCCGAAGCATTAATAATGAACTTCGTGTAATTGGGATTGTATATAAGATCGATGATCAAATGTTCGCGGGAAAGTCCCTCAAATGGGAATTTTAAGCAATCCTCAACATTCGGAAATGTACCCACGGGAGTAGTCTGGATGATCAGCTTGTGGTCGTTTACTGTTTCTGTATCCAGATTATCAAAATTTAATATAGATTTTCTGGAAACGGTCTGTGAAGAAATGCCATTTTTATCCAATACATATTGTACCGCTTTGGCGGCTCCGCCATCACCTAAAATCAATGCCGAAGTATGGTGTGGTTTTTTATGGAGAAGAAGGGTTTTTTCAAATCCGAAAGCATCCGTGTTATAACCCGTTTTCTTTCCATTTTCAATTAAAACACAATTTACAGCGCCTATTTTTTCAGCTTCTTCACTCAAATTGTCCAGATAATTGATGATCTTTTCTTTATACGGGATGGTCACATTAAAGCCCAGTAGCCCAGGTGTTGAAAACAGGTTTTCAACCTCTTCGATTTCCTGAAGATCAAAAATACTATAGGAGATGCCTTTCAGCATTAGTTTTTGGAATTTATCTTCAAAGAATTTTTTGGAAAAAGAATAAGAAATATTTCTTCCTATTAAGCCTAATTTTTTATTGGAATCCATCTATCAAAAATAAAAAAAAGACCGAACAAATCGGTCTTTATAGATTAAAATATTTTTAAGATTATTCCACAATGAATTTTGCAGAAATGTTGTCTGTTTTTAGGATGTAATTTCCTTTGATCAATCCATTTAAATGAATTTTGTTAGAATTTTTGAATGGATTGTTAATCACCCGGATCAGTTTTCCCGACAGATCATAAATCTCTGCTTTGGAAATTTTATTCAGCAGTTCACCTTTTACATAAAGCTCATTATTTGTAACCGGATTAGGATAAACCACAAATGATGATGGATTTTTAGTGGCATCAACAGTAGCTAATGTTGAATTACATGTCCAGCTAAGATCATCCATTGCGATTCTGTTTGTTGCAGATGATGTTGTGATGATTTTGATCACGGCATTTCCGGTAACATTAATATTACTGATCGTTGTTGTTTGTACGGAAGCGCTGTACGGTATGGTACCTACAAGATTTCCATTGATTTCAACATTCAATGTTCCGGCAGCTCCACTATACTTCAATTGGGTCGTTAGTGTTAAGCTTTGTATACCTCCTGAAATGGTAGAGCTTGTTAAGACTCCATTTTTTATCGTGATGGATTTTCCATTGATCGTTTCATCCGTTCTTGCAGAGGTAGCATTCCATGTAATTCCATTGCTTGTCCATGTTCTATCGATGTAAGAACTAGGATTAGGAGTGGTTGGTATGGCATCAAAAGTTTCGGTTCCACAACTTCCTCCTGCCGGTGATGCCAAGGTAGTCCCTTGTGCGATATTGCTCTGAGGAGATGAATTTCCGCCTGCATCCTTAGCAATTACATAGAAATCATACGTAGTAGAAGGAGATAATCCGGAAACCACTGCCATAGTTCCTGTTACGTAAGTTTTGAATGTATTGTTTGCATAAATATCATAACCAATTACGCCTATATTATCGGTTGCTGCCGTCCAGCTCAATGACATGGAGTTAGAAGTAGGGTTGTTGGCTATCAGGTTGGTCGCTGCTGTTGGCGCCTGGGTATCGATAACCGGAGTTCCCCAGATCAGTGCCACATATTCAGGGTGATCGATATAAGGGTTTCTGTTGTTTTGATAAGCATAAGATGCATTGTTTCTTGCAATTTCCTCCGGTGACACCGGATCTGCCGCATGCCATGCCAGCAACTGATTCAGTTCCCACGATTGAAGCCCCGGGAAAGCAGAACCTCCCAAAATATTCCCTGTGCTGAAAGTAGAAAGCTGGGCTTCATATCTTGTTACGAAATAAAGGACCATTCTTGCTATATCGCCCTTAAAAGCATTATTAGGTTCAAATACAATACCTGTATATCCTGCAGAAGCAGAACTTCCAAGCTTGGATCCGTTTTGGGAAACGAATGTTGGTACGTCTACAACTCCAAAAGGGTAATTAGATCTCATACCATTCACCTTATAATCCGTAGGGCGTATAAAATGAATGTCAGATTTCATGGGAAGGTTTTCACTGAAAAGACTCTGAGGGACAATATGCTCTCTGTTGTAGCAGGTTCCTTCAGGTCCATTGTTGCTGCCGCATTGATTGACTATAAAAGTATAGTTATAATTATCCGGTCCCGCTGGGTTTTCGGAATAGATGTCCAGAACGGTGCCATCCATCTCGTAAAAATTGTCTTTGTCGGTGGATTGATAGGCATCCCAAAGGTCGTTATAGGTATGTTGAACATATCCGGTAGAAATAATTTCCTTAAGTTGGGTTTTTAATGAAGGGCCGGTTAATCCAACAGCCGAATCATAATAGCCTGCAGGTATCTGTGCTAATGTATAAAAACAAGCTAATACCAATAAAAAAGAAGATAAAATTCGTTTCATTATTTAAAAATTGGGTCGCAAAGGTAAAGAAAATACGATCTTACGTATATTAATTTTTAGTAATATATTCCTTGCTTATTTTTGAAAATACCCATGAAATAATGAAGCCGAATAGAGATGCCGTAACGGCTACAATGATATAATTTTTACCTACGATCTTTACCGGGAACGGCAAAGTTTCGTTGGCTTTAAAAAATTCTGTAAACAATTGGAAATAGCACAATGCTGTCCCCAGAATCAACCCGGAAATAATCCCTGATATTACAATAAGGACCCCGGTGTAGAAGTAAATTCTTCTCAGGTGGCTTAACGGGAATCCAAGCGAGATCAGTGATCTGGCCTGTTCTTTTTTATCCAGTTGCAGAATGATAATGGCTCCAGCCAGGTTAAAGGTCGTAATAAAAATAACCAGCGCGAAGATTAAATAGATGAAAAGCTTTTCCGTATTGATCATTTTCCAGAAAGCAGCATTTTCTTCTTCTTTGGTCTTGATATCAATCCCTTTGCCCAAAGTAGAAAGTAATTTACCTTTAACGATATCTGCATTTTCAGGATTTTTTAACTTGATGACGATCTGGTAGGCTGAATTTTTGGGCAGGTTCAATAGTTGCTCCGTCAATTCAATCGGGGAAATGATGTAACTGTCCAGCTGATCTTTTCCCGGAAAAATACCGGTCACCAGAATGTCTTTTTTATTATAAATATCATCCTCTTTATTGATAATCCCAAGTCCTGGTTTCGGCATAAAAATGGTGGCATAATCCTTTGAAGAAGCTACCGGAATCGAAAGCCTGTTATCCAGTGAATTTTCCATCAATACCTCATTCGAATAATCGAAACTTGGATAGCTGCCGTAAAATACGTCTTTATTGATGGGATTGACTACGGTATAAGCTGAATCCACTCCTCTCAGATAGGCAATGTCTCCTTTTCCGTTATAATTAATGTATACTTTTTCCTCAATGACACGGGAAAAGCTGGTAATATCTTTGTTTTTTTTAAGAAGATCTTCAATTTTTGGCAGGTTCTTTAAGGTCTTGCCTGCAGAGCTCTTGATCGTAAGATCCGCATGAAGATTAGAGATCAGATCCTTGTTAAGATCCTCAAGGCCCGAGAAAACTGAAATAATGACAAACATTGCAGTAACGGCAACCATCATTGCTCCCACGGATAACCATGTGATGAAGGTAACGGCAGTGCTTCCTTTTTTTGCTAAAAGGTATCGGGAAGCAATATAGAATGCAATGTTTTTCAAAATTTATAATACAGGATTGTCTCCCTCGCCTCTTAATTCTTTTTCCAGTTTTTCAACATCATCAAGAGAAGTGTCAAGATAGAAACTAAGCTGTGGAATGATACGAACTTGTTTAGCCATTTTCTGGCCAATGAAATTTCTGTACTGAGGTTTGTTCTCCTCAATCTCCTTCATAATATGTGAACGGAATTCCTGAGGGAAAATACTTAAGTAGATCTTTGCTATTCCCAGGTCTGCAGTTACTTTAACATCCGAAACAGAAACCAAAATGTTCTGTTTGCTGTCAGCTGCCTGTTTGCGGAATAATTCTGCAAAATCTTCCTGTATAATCTGTGCTACTTTTCTTTGTCTGTTACTTTCCATAATTTATGCAAATTTAGTACTTTTGTTTGAATTGCTCATTTGAAATGTAATGGGTATTTCAAATTTACGATTTAATTATAGTATTTTACTTATGAAGTTAGAACATATCGGCATTGCCGTAAAATCTTTAGGGGTTTCCGATGAACTTTTTGAAAAGCTTTTAGGAAAACCTTCCTACAAAAAAGAAACTGTAGAAAGGGAAGGAGTAGTGACCTCGTTTTATGGAACCGGTGAAAGCAAAATCGAGCTTCTTGAAGCCAGCAACCCGGAAAGTCCGATCTCAAAATTCATCGATAAAAAGGGAGAAGGCATCCATCACCTGGCTTTTGGCGTTGAAAATATCGTCGAAGAAGTAAAAAGATTAAAAAAAGAAGGTTTTCAATTTATCTCCGAAGAGCCAAAAGAAGGTGCTGATAACAAATTAGTTGTATTCCTTCATCCTAAATCCACCAACGGAGTGCTCGTAGAACTTTGTCAAGAAAAGTCATAAAAAGTTTTGTAGTGAAAGAAATTTTACTATTTTTGCAAGCACAAAATTTAACCAAGTTTTGAGGTCCTATAGCTCAGTTGGTTAGAGCACCTGACTCATAATCAGGTGGTCCCTGGTTCGAGCCCAGGTGGGACCACTTTTTGGAAAATCGAACTTTTCCATAAAAATCAAAAAGCCTCTATTTTAGGGGCTTTTTTCATGTTTGTATGGAAAATGTATTCGTCATGGTTACCCAAGTTTCGTCGTAAAAAAGTTCCCTATTTTTCTCCCCAAATTATTTTTGCATAGAAAAGGGAAGAAAATGTAAAATCCAGTCGTAGAATTTGCTTATCTTTAAATTAAAGCAAAATATTTTATGTAAAATATTGGTTATCAATTTTTTATATTTGAAATTTGTAATTTTTTATCTATCTTAGCTAATTATTTAATGTTACAGGATATAAAAATTGTACTCATTAAAAAATAACGACATGGGAAATAAAGTTTCGGTTAAGCCTATTTTGCGAACCGATAAAATTTTGAAAAACGGGAATTCTCCGATTTATCTTCAGGTAATCATTAATTCCGTAAAGAAAACTTTTACTTTGAACGAAAACGTTGCTCCTAAAGATTGGGATAAGAAAAGCGGAGAAGTGAAAGGAAAGGGCTATAAGCCTTTGAACGACAAAATAACCAAAGAAAAAACCGATTTGGAGTTATTCCTCCGTCAGAACGAATTAGCAGGTGTACCTTTATCCTTCACTTTAGTAGATAATTTTCTAAAAGGCACTAATAACAATGATTTTTATGCTGTATTTGATGAGGTTTTGGAAATGAAGAAAGGAAACGGACTAGCCGAAGATACCGTATATAAGTATGAAACTCTAAGGAAACGGTTAAAGAGCTTCAAAGCTAAGTTATTCACTTCAGATATAGACTCTGTTTTTATAACGAAATTTAACAATTATCTAAAGAAATTAGAAATAGGAGAAGGAGGACTATATAATCATCATAAATGTTTGAAATGTATTATTAACGAAGCCATTGAATATAAAAAGTTTAAGGGTGACAATCCTTATAAGAGTAAGAAATCGTTAAAAGTAAAATCCCCAGATCACAAGACTATATTTTTAGATGAAGAAGAAGTTCTCAAAATCTTAAAGTTTAAACCGACTTCTGCTACTATGAAAACGACTAAATATATGTTCCTGCTATCCTGCTGTACAGGATTAAGGTATGGTGATTTATATTCGCTAAAAGTCTCCGATATTGATTGGAACAATAAAATTATCTCTAAAAAAATGTTAAAAACAAAACATATTGTAGATATTCCTCTAAACAGGCAGATAAGAGCATTACTTGCAAGGTTTCTGACTAATAAAAAACCGAGTGATAAAGTATTTCCTGAAATATCTAATCAGGTTGGAAATAGGATTTTAAAAAAAATAGCAGAAGAATGTAAGATAGATAAAGAGATTAGCTTCCATGTAGGAAGGCATACCTTTGCTTCCTATCTGGTAAACAATAAAAATATATCTCTACCTTTGGTAAGTAAGCTTCTGGGGCATAGAAGAATCGCTAATACGATGATTTATACAAACTCAAACGTTAAAAATTTAAGAAGCGTAATGGATGTAAGTCGTTACGGATAATTTTATAAATTTGTAGAACGTTAAAAACAAAATAGAGTGTAAAAACATTAAATAAATATTTTTAAGATAAAAGCGTCGCTTTTATTCTGTTAGGGGGAATCTGGTAAATTCAATACACTGCAGAATAAATGAGTTGATGCTCACGCTACGGCGTGGGCTATCCTTGTTTATAGTGTATAGGCTTACCAGAGCCTCCCCCTAATAAATGAAGGTATAGTTCCACGCTTTTTCTATGAATTAAAGCGACTGTATGGAACTTTGCAGTCATAAAATAATCATGGGAAACTTCTCTTATCTGATTCAGAAAAAATTTCGAGAGCTGAACTCAGAACAACAACGAATCTTTATTACTGAATTTGAAAGACGAAAGAAATCTGTAGGAATATCTTACCTGCTTTGGTTTTTCATAGGGTGGCATTACGCCTATATTAAAAAATGGGGTTGGCTTATACTGTATATTCTTACCGTGGGAGGATTTTTTATTTGGGCAATCATTGATATCTTCAGAATTCCTAATATGGTTGAACAATATAATAATGATCTTGCTTTAGAAATACTACGGGATATTTCGATCATGTTCCCTGATGAGGTTCGGGATTCAGGTGATAAAGATGTTAATAAAAAGGCTGTAAATGACCTTTACATCACTCAAAAAATGCAATCAGGAGAAAGTTATTCATTTTATATAATCGTTGGTATAATCATATTGTTTAGCGTTTCTGCTTTTTTCTTAAAGCCTGATCGAGCTAAAATGCAGAATGCTATTGTTGATAAAATCTTACTACAAAAACCTCAGATTTTTAAAACGATGAAAAACTTCTTTTTAGGAGAAGAAATGACGGAGAAATATTCCCAAAACTTTATTTCCAATACACTTTCTAAAAAAGGGTATTCCAATCTTGGGATATATGAGGAAGATTTTGTTTTGGTAAGAAAACTGGATTACCGCAACGAGGATTCCAAAGAAAACCTAATCACAGCTTACGGTTTTTTAGGTTTTACAAAAATCTTTTTTAGTGATGAAAATCTGGCAGAAGATAACTTCAGCAACAAACAAAATGAAAATATCAAAGATCACGATTCTCAAAGAACTGATGTAACAAGGGTCGAAAGTTATAAACCCAGCACGGGATATAATTATTATGAAGAACAAGCTAAAATTAGAAAAAAAAATAAAGTATCCCAGCATTCCGAAGCTGAAACTAACGCTCCCAATCAGCAGGGAGATTCAATACAAATAAATTAATCATGAAAAAATTAATAACATTCATTTTATTCATTAATTATATTCTGATTTTTAGTCAGAAAAATATCAATGAGAAACTTGCGGAAGCTGAAAAGTTTGCCAATAAAATAATAGAAAATAATCCCGATAAAATTTTAAGTTATTATAAACTGAATAACGGTACTCTCAAAAAAACAAACCCTAATAATGAGAATGAGGACGATGATAGTGAGATCATGATGTCATACAGAATCATTAAAAAAAATGATAAGATAATTTACATCAGCAAATCTGATAGCTTTTGGGGTATGGGAGACTGGAATAGTTCGCAGGATTTTTATTTTGATGAAAAAGGAGTTCTGCTCGGGGCTGTAAAAAAGGAGGACTGGTTTTTAGAAAACAAATGCGCATGGCAGATCAGATACCGTGGTATTTATAAAAATTATGGAAATCCTAAATTACATAGAATTGATAAATTTTATAACGAAAACGATAAAGAGATCGATTTAGATTCTCCCAATTGTAAAAAAAGTAAAAAGGAGGCATTAGAAAATGCAGAAAGAACTGATAAAATCACCTTCAGAAATTTGGAGGGTTTTATGAAAGCTGAGAAAATCAAATACTATAGGTGAAATTCTGGAAGGAAAAATAAAACAAGTCGAAAGCAAGAAAAAGCATAACACTTTGGCACTATAATAATCAAGTAAAAACATGAGTCAGAATACAAGAAGAAGCAAGTAAGGGGTATATGAAAAGGCTCTATGAAGTCTGAAAGAAGAAAAGCCCTGATATAAGGGAAAATCGCAACTTTTAAGCCTGTTAGAAATTAAGCAATACAAGTGAAATGTTGCTGAAAATCCAATTTTAAATAATTTTGTATAGAATATATCATTCTATTTTCGAAAAACAAATTTATGTTACGACATCTTTTGTCGCTTCGACGAAATAGATTTGTAAAAGAAATAAATTAATTCAAAATATAGGGAAAATACCAATGAGCGAATCACTGATTTTTCCGAAATTGCGTATCTTAAATTTAAGTGTAATTTGTTGTTAGTACAAAAACAAATGATGATTTTAAATAATGAAAATTAAGTTTACTGTTTTGATTTTTATTCTCTTTGGGATAAGAGGAGTTGCACAAATACCAGACTTTCTTGGTATCCCAAATCCTACTCCTTCTGTAAATAAAAATCCTGCTCCCAAATCTTCAAGTTCTGTAATTGTTAATTCCGCTGTTCTACCTACGGAAAAACTCTCTTTTGATGTAAAATCTTCCCGTCGTGAAAATATTCATTCCCAAACGGAAAAAATGATTGCGGAGGATATAAGACAAATGACGAAAGATGAAGAGATAAGAATACAAAAGGAGAACTACGAAAAAGCGGAAGAAAAAGAAAACGCTATCTATAACTTTCCTTCGCTTTCAGGGAAAGCTGGTGCAAAATCTTATTATGAAGCATTCGATAAGCTTTCTTCTTTAGATAGTGATAATTATTCTGTCGGAGAGGCAAACTTTATTGTAGAGAATGCCTATTTTGATAATAAAAAAAGCTTTGCGAAGTTCCTTTCCCAGACCAAAGAAACTGTAAAACTGTTGAAACGGAAAATGAAAGAGCTGAAATTCGATACTCTGAGTAATAGCTCTAAAAACCTGATGCTTTTTAAATTTCTTTCCGAAGATATGAATATTAAAGGAAAAACTCATAAAGCACTAAAATATGATTTCGATGATTACATGGGGAAAAAAGACTGGTCTAAAACTTTTGTAGATAAACTCATAGAAAAAGGAAGCGGGCAATGTCATTCGATGCCTTTGTATTATTTGATCCTTGCCGAAGAATTGGGAGCCGAAGCCTATTTGTCCTATGCTCCAAACCATAGTTATATCCGTTTTATGGATGAAGAGGAGCAATGGATCGATGTAGAACTCACTAACGGAATGTTTACGGGAAGCTCTTTGATTTTGGAATCAGGCTATATAAAGTCCGAAGCCCTGCAAAACAAAATCTATATGAATAACCTTAATAAAAAGGAGCTGTTATCCCAGTTTTATACCGATTTAGCGAATGGCTATATTCATAAATACGGTTATGATAACTTCGTATTTAAAACAATAAATAAAGCATTGGAACTTTCTCCCAATAATATATTTGCGAATATGATAAGAGCTAATTATGATATTTCCCGATTTGAACTCGCCATGAAAAATCTGGGAATTAATCCCAGAGATAAAGAAGAACTTCAAAACATCAGAAATTATCCTAAAGCTGTTTTTCTTTTGAATAATGCGAACGAAAGGCAGGGCAAAATAGAAAATCTGGGATATGAATTTATGCCTGAGGAAGCCTATGAGAGTTGGCTAACCAACATGAAAAAAGAGGATAATAAACAAAAAAGCGAAGAGATTGCTGAGAGGATGAAAATAATTAATGCTCAAAAACAAAAAGAAAGAGCCGAAGCCTTAAAGAAATCCTCACCTGCTAAGAAAGAAGAAAAACCTAAAACCAATACAATTCCTAAAGAATGGCTTTAATAATGATGAAAAATAAAAATTATCTACTACAACTAAGTTTTCTGATAAGCTTATTCCTTTGTAATCTTACCTATTCTCAGGAAGTAAAGAATGTTTTCTTGGAAAATACCGATAAAGAAAACCGATTTTACGAAGAAGCCTATCAGAACATTGATAATATGTTGAATGATAAGCAGGAATATAGCTTTAAAAATGCTGTATTTGGTGTAGAAAACGCTTATTATCAGGGTAAGCTAGATATACCTCAATTAGAAAGAGAAATAAGCTTTTTGAAAGTTTTCTCTGGTTCGATACTGAAAAGCCGAGAATTAAACTATTCTGAAAGTGATAAAGATAATGTAAGTAAATATGCTGCAGTTTTTTCTATTATGTGCCAATCGCTCCCTGTAATGGTAAAAGATACCGTTGTTCAGTACAAACCTTTTAATTATGATTTTGAGGATGTATTTGGGCATAAAGATATTTCTAACCTTTTTGTATCAAAATTATTATTGACGAAAAAAGGAAACTGTAATTCCATGCCGTATTTGTATAAAATATTAGCTGAAGAATTAGGTGTAGATGCTAGTCTGGCGTTAGCCCCAAACCATGTTTATATTAAGCACCGAATAAAAACGGTGGGCTGGTACAATACAGAGCTTACAAGCGGAATTTTCCCTGAAGATGGTTGGTTAATGGCTTCGGGATATATTCATTTAGACGCTATAAAAAATGGAGTTTTTATGAAAGCCTTGAACAATAAGGAAAGTTTGGCGCTTTGTCTTTTCGATTTAGCTCAGGCTTACAATAAAAGTTTTCCCGAAAATGACGGAAGTTTTGTATTGAAGTGCACTCAAAGAGCAATTGAGGTTTATCCTTACTTTGCAAAAGCGTTGATATTGAAAGCTGAAACCCATAAGAAAATGTTTGAACAGGTCATGAAGGAAGAAAACCTGAGTACCGATAATCCCGAAAATATAAAACTTGCTTTGAGAAATCCTAAAGCAAAAGAATTGTTTGAAATCATGAAAAAAGAATACGGCTATATCTATGAAATAGGATACAGGCAAATGCCCGAAGAAATGTATTTGGACTGGCTCGTATCATTAAAAACGGAAAGAAGTAAATACGAGAATAAAAAATTGAATAACTTTGTAAAATAACCACAAAATGAATATGAAAAGAAGTTTACAGATTACTCTGTTATTGTTAGTTACGCTAGGAATAAACAGAACCTTCGCCCAGAATAAGAAGCCTTTCCGAACGAAGAGTGAAAAGCCTTATGTAAACCCCGTGAAACTTACAAAAGAAGAAAGAGCAAAACCTTATATGGATGAGGTTTTAAAAAGCCATGATCCGCTTACTCCTGAAGAGGCTGAAAGGAGAAGAAAAAACATTGAAGCGGGAAATCCCTTTAAGAAATACGGCTATTATCCGAAAGTAGCAACATTGAGTAAAGGAAAATATCTAGAATTTCACGATAGGGATAGTATTGTAAGTATAGGTTCTATCCGTTACAATAAAAAAGCGAAAGATATTGTAGAGTTCAGGGAAATAGATTTGAGTAATCCCGATGCTCAGCCTTATTTAGATACGGCAGGAAGATGGTTTTCTCCTGACCCTTTGAGTGAGGAGTTTAGTAATTGGTCGCCTTATAATTTTGTATTTAATAATCCCATAAGTAATGTTGACCCTGATGGTAGAGCACCACTTACAGATTTTAAGTTGCTAAAAGATGGAACTGTTACTAGAGTTGATCCTAATGACGGTAGTGAAAAGAGAAGTGATGATAGATTATTTGCAACCGATAAAAAAGGAAATGTAGATAACAAAGTAAGTCCTGTAGTTGTAGATAAGGCGAAACCAACAGACGGTACTGTTATAAGTAGTTTAGCAACTAATTACGGTTTGAATGATACGGGATTTCCTAAAGGAATTAATTTCGGAAGAACTACAGATGCTTCGGATGCTGCGAATGTATTTACATTTGCTGCAAAAAATTCTGACGTAGAATGGGGACTAGATGCTTATAAAGTAGGAAAAGGAATATCATATACAATATATACTGGGCATAATGATGGTTTTACACCTCCCGATTTTCAAAATCAATCAATGTCTAAACTATTATTTGAAATACACTCACATAAAAATGTAAATGGTCCTTCACCAGTTAATGGTATGACTGACGGTGATTATGGTGTAGCAAGAGAAGGAGATAGAGTTTATTATAACAGAACCAAAAGTACTAATTATCCAGGGCATTATCTTTTTTATGCTCCTAATGGAGGTAAAAATACTTTGTGGAAATACTATTGGCATAATAACTCTAAAGTAAATGTAGGTGCTACAATTAATTTAAAATCGTTAAAATGAAAAAAATAATAATTCTCTATTCTTTGCTTTTATGCCTATTCAGTTGTAAAAAGGAAAATGAATATTTTACATCAGATCAAATTTATAATACCGTTATTGAAAGTATAGATAAAATACATGATGGTATTTCTAAAACAGATAGTGTGTTTTATGTTTTTAATAGATATGATACATTAATTGTTATGTCTTCTGAAAGCGAAAATATACTTCGCCCAACATATAATGTGAAAAAAGTAGGTTATTTTAAATATAAAAAAAATAAAATCATTGTTGTTGAACCCTATAAATCAAAATTTGAATTAATCGTTAAAGAAAATAAACTAGGTTTTGTAGATAATAATCTAAAGCCACCATATTATCATGGGAATGATTATCAAAAAGGTTTTGTTTATAAAATAAAAGATTTACAAAATTTAGAATTGGTTGATAAAGGAAATTTAATGAAATATTTCCAGCCAAATGCGGAGTATGAATATCTTCCACCTCCACCTCCTTCGAAATAATGTTATTTTTGAGAATACTGAATTTAGTAGTGTTCTAGAGTTCAAATTGCCATATTGAGAAGATATAGATATTTCTTTGGGACTTACAAAAATTACTACATGTGGAAGAAAAGCTTTTTTTTATTACTGATTTTAATAGTTTGTTTGTTAGTAAGATACAAGCTATATAGTAGTCTAATACCTAATTTTGTTTATGATGTTGTAAATCCTAGACAATTACAAGGGATTTTTAATATAGTATTTTATTTAGGCATAATACTTCAAACAATATTAGTTATTTCAATATTAGCCAACTACAAGAAGATGAAAATCCATGATTTTATGATCGCAGGGATATCACTAATATTTCTGGTATCCTTCATTATTTTGATATTTACCATTTGACATTGTTTAATGAAAATTATTGTAAACTTTTACCATAAAATAAAATTATAACACCCCCACAATTAATAACTATGGGAAAACAAAAATTCTATGTTGTCTGGAAAGGACACAAAACAGGAGTATTTGATAGCTGGGAAGAATGTAAAGAACAAACAAATGGATTTCCTAATGCCGAATTCAAATCTTTTCAAACCAGAGAACTAGCCGAAAAAGCTTTCAATAGTGATAGTAAGGAATTTGTAGGCATCAAAATTTTTGAACCAACATTAAGCAAAGAAGAATTAGCTCTCATTGGTGATCCTATTGAAGAAAGTATTTCTGTTGATGGAGCTTGTAATGTTGTAACAGGAATAGTTGAATATCAAGGTGTCGATACCAAGACTAAGAAGGTTTTATTTAAGCAGGGACCATTTGAAGGAGGAACTAATAATATTGGAGAATTTCTTGCTATTGTTCATGGGTTGGCTTATTGTAAGAAAAAAAATATAAATATTCCTATTTATTCTGATAGTAAAAATGCTATGTCTTGGGTAAAAAATAAGAAAGTTAAAACCAGTCAGGAAAAGAATGATAAAAATAAAGAACTCTTTGATTTGATTGATAGAGCTATCAAGTGGTTAGAAAATAATGAGCGTGCTAATAAAATCCTAAAATGGGAAACAAAAGCTTGGGGTGAAAACCCTGCTGATTTTGGAAGAAAATAAATACTGAGAGATAGATAACAATACTGAAAAATATTTACGGAAACCCGTATTATTATTTCAGTATTTTTTTTAATTTTTACATTTTTATTAAACTAAAACTTTAACTATGGGAATTACAAGAGGATCAGAATGGAGAAAATGGGATTTGCATGTTCATACGCCTAAGACTTTATGTTCAGATTATGGTGGAGATACTGACACAGTATGGGAACGATATTTTAATGACTTAGAAAGATTAGCTAAAGATAAAAACATTAAAGTTTTTGGAATCAATGATTATTTATTCATTGATGGATATAAAAAGGTTCTTGAATATAAAAACTCTGGTGGTCTTAAAAGTGTAGATTTAATTTTACCCGTCATAGAATTTAGACTTAAAGAATTTGTTGGAAGCAGGGAGCTTGGACGATTAAATTATCATATTTTATTTGCAGATGAAAGCGTTTTAAAAGTTGATTTGATTGAATCACATTTTTTAAGTGGGTTAAGGGCAAAAGCTAATCTGGACGCTACTACTCCTGATTATCAAAGTTGGGGAGGAGTTATAACAAGAGATAGTCTAATTGATCTTGGGAAACATATAATTGATAATACTCCTGAAGATAAAAGAGGGGCTATGAGCCCTTTAGATGTGGGTTTTAATAATCTCAATTTTGAATTGACAAAAATTGAAGATCTATTAGGTGAAGGAGCAGAACCGAATACTTTTTTAAAAGGAAAATACTTTAAAGCAATAGGTAAAGCTGAATGGGAAGATTTTAGATGGGATAGTTCTCCATTAGAAAAGAAAACGGTTGCTAATAGAGCACATTTTATTTTTTCTGCTTCTCCATCAGTTGAAAAAGCTAATAAAGGCAAAGAATCTCTTAAAGCACAAGGAGTAAATGATAGACTATTGCATTGTAGTGATTCTCACGGTTTTCCTGTAAATGAAAATAACACGAAGCCAAAAGAGCTAGGTCATTGCTTTACTTGGATAAAAGCCGAGCCTACATTTGAGGGATTAAAACAAATCATATATGAACCTAGTGAAAGAATAAGAATTCAAATAGCCGAGCCTGAATCTGAAAAACTCGATAATCTAATGATTGAAGAAGTAAGTTTTCAATCGGCCAATAATAAGTTTACCCCAGAAATTATAAGATTTAATAAAAATCTAAATGTTATTATTGGAGGAAAATCATCAGGAAAATCGATACTCCTATATAAAATTGCTAAAACCTTAAATGCAGAAGTTTTATTAAATAATGCAGATGAAGATTTATTAAAAAATAATATTCTAAAATACAAAGATACAGAGGATAATAAATATAAGGATTTGTACGATCTATCTGAGGAGGATGCTAGCTTTAATTTCAAAGTAAAATTATTCTCGGGAAGTGAACGATTAATTGTAGATAGACCTAATCAATCCAGTATTTTACCTAGTATAAAGTATATTCCTCAGAATCATCTATCTAATCTTGTGGATAAAAGTAGAAGGAGTGGAAATACTCTAAAAAAATTGATAAGAGATTTAATACTAGAAGAGCCTGATTTTAAAAAGAAGTATAATGATTTTGTTGACAATGCCATTAGAAATGACCGTCAAAGAGAGCAAGATGTAGACTATTATTTTTCCTTAAAAGAAGATATTAAAAAGAAAGAAGAGGAATTATTAACGAGAGGAGCTACTAAAGCTCTTGAAGAGGGAATAGATTCTAATAAAGATAAATTAAAGCAATTAAGCGCTAGTTTTACACCTGAGGAATCTCAAGAATATAATAGTTTAAATGAAAGAATGAATTTGCTAAAGATTGAAGAAAGCAAAATAAATTCTGATTTTGATAAGATTAAAAATTTCAATGATGAAGTAAAAAGATTCCTTAACGAATTTGTAAATCGTAAACGTATTTTAAGTGATTCATTAGAAGTTAATGTTATTAAAACTACTTTCTTGCCTAACTACAATTTTATAGAAGATGCTCTCAGCAATGTTAATGATATAGAAAATCAAATAAAGAAAAACGAAGAAGGAAAATTTATTCAAGAAAACATATTTAAAATAAACTTGTCAAAAATCAAACAAGAACAAATTGATGTAGAGAATAAGTTAAAACCTTTTATTGAGAAGTTTGCTAATCAAAAGCAAATAGAATCTATCCAAAAAAGTATTTCTGAAGATCAAAAAAAGCTAAGTGAAATTCAGCAATTCAGAAAAGAAATTGATGATAGCTTAGCTAATCTTAAAGTACAAAAACAGAAAATTTTTGATGAATTTGAAAAAAATTTTAAACTTTATACAAAGATTTTAGAAGAATTAGAACCAAGAATATCTTCTATCAAAAATGAGGACGATAAGATTGTTATTATAGGCTCTATTAAATATAACTTCCCTAAATTCAGAGAAATGATTGAGTCTATCATTAATCAAAAAAAATTCAATAATGAAGATTGTAAGTATTTATATCAATATGAAAAGGATAATAATGTAAAGTCCGCTCTTTCAGAAATTGATTTTAATTCTATAAAAAGCGACTTAAAAAATCTATTTGAAAAAATCGAAAATAATCCTAGTATATTAAAAGGTAATAATACAGAAAGAGATGCTTGTAAAAAAGTACTAACAGATTATTTCTTTGACCATTGGGATGTAAAGTCTGATAATGATGATATTCATAAAATGTCTACTGGTAAAGCAAGTTTTGTACTATTAAAACTTATTATTAAGCTTAGTAAAGATGATGGACCAATATTGATTGACCAACCGGAAGATAATTTGGATAATCGTTCCGTTTCTAAAGAGTTAGTAGAATATTTAAAATTAAGAAAAAGAGAGAGGCAAATTATTTTAGTTACCCACAACCCTAATATTGTAGTTAATGCAGATGCAGAAAATGTTATTGTAGCTAATCAAAATGGTCAAAATGGTGCTGATAGTAAAAGTCCATATAAATTTGATTATACAAACGGTGCTTTAGAAGATTCTTTTAGCAATGAGGATTGTGAAGATTTACTAAAAAGTATGGGTATTAGACAACACATTGCGGAAATAGTAGAGGGAGGTATGGAAGCATTTAAAAAAAGGGAGGAAAAATATGGGTTCTAAATTCTAAGATATTTCTCATAATTTATAGTCCTTAAAGTATATCAGAGATAGAAAACAATAGACCTCTAGGAGGAGTTTTTTAGATATGAACGATAAATATGTTTTCAAATATCTTGGAAATGCTTCAAAAATCAACTTAAAACTTACTTTAATATAAATTGATCTTTAAGAAATTCTAATTGATTTTTACTGTTTGAAAATATCACTAATTAAAAAACTAGACTATGAAAAAACTGAATGATCAAAGTATGAATATACAAGATTGCAGAAATAACAAATAAACTATTAAAATATGGCAACAATAACTTTTCGTGTAATGGGAATAGATGATGAAAGAAGAATTATGGATTTAATAATGCAGACCGTAAGTCGTGAGGGCAGATATATTCTTAAAATTGAGGGCAATCAAAGTTTCGAGGATTTAATGGCTAATAAATTAGTTCAATTTAAAGTTTTAACAAGAAAGGTAGTTAAGGATGTAGATACTACGGAATCCTTTGAATATAATGAAGGAGATAATTTTGCCTCTGCAAAACTCAAAGGAGCATACGAATGGGTAGAGGAAGAAAAGAAAAGGCTTAATCCGGATTATTACATGAGAATGTGGAATAAACTTAGCAGTAATGCTCTTGTAGTTGGTCTAATATGCTCTGTAATTGGTGGAATAGTTGGAGCAGTAGCAACTGTATTATTAACAAAATAATAAAAATAATGAGCGCAGAATTTTATACACAGGCATCAAGATTTGAAAATTTAGTTAAGATAGCATTCAATTGTTCAAGAGGTGCAAAGAATGGAGCAGATTTGAGTTTTATGCAAAATGCAATGACTATGGAGAATGGAGATACCTTTGCAAAACATTTAGGTAGCTTTGATAAACAATTTGATAAAGTTAAAAACTACACTTCAAAAGCATTAATCAAACTATCCAAGACAAAACCATTTTCAACTGAAAAAGATTTCTTCTTGAATTTAGAAAGTAAAATAAATTTTATTGGTACAACTTCTCAATTAATGGATATTGTAAATAAATCATTGGATAAAGTTTTAGAATTGAGAAAATAGGATTTACAGATACATGAATAGTTGTAATCAGGGAAGTCGTGATATTGTAACTACTGCCATAGGCTTGATTAGCATGAAAAATAATGGAAAAATGCTCTTCAAGAAGTTAAAAGGCTGATCGTAAATAACTTTTCTATTACTTTAAAAATGTTTAATTTCATGTGAAATTTAAATCGTATTTAATGGAAGGTAAAGAGATGCCTAATAATACCTTTCTTCTAAAAAGATTGAGGGCTTTAGAAAAGAGAGTAAAATTATTAGAAGATTTTTTAGAGGAGAAAACTTTAAAAGAAACATTTACTGTGGATGAGGTTCTGAAAGTCTATGGAATAAGCCGATCCACTTTCGATAGATACAGAGATTCAGGATTAAAAGTGTATCAGCCTAAGAGAAATGGAAGAATTATGGTTAAAAAATCTGATATTGATAAGTTTTTAAAGAAATAACGATGGTTGATGTAATAAAATTTTATGTTGCAGATGTGGAGCTTAATGAAAATGTTAAAAAAAAATTTAGTAGATTTTATAAAACACGTAATAATAAAGAATACTGCTACTACAAGAAATTAAAGTATAATGATATTGATGATGTAGACGACTTCAATAAAGATAGGCTAGAATATGAACATTTTTCAATTAAGTTTCTGAGAGTAGTTGGTGAAAATAAGGGAAAGTTGTGGTTTCAGCAAAATATTAGAAAAGATTATTTCGGAAGAAAAAAATTTGGTAATGTTGAAAGTGCAATGGGAGACTTGAATTTCTCTCAATTTGAAGAAGAAATTAATTTTTGGGCAGATGAGTTTGAATTAGATCGTGAAGTTTTTTGGAACGCAAAGATTACCCAAATAGAATTAGGAGTTACTTTAGAATTCAATACGCCCATGAAAGGAATTTTTTCATGCTTTGGAAGCTTAAAAAATTTGCCTAGGAAGCATGTTTATGAAAATTCTGGAGTAAAATTTATTGGGAATAATTATCAGGTTTCAATTTATGATAAGCTCGATCGAACATTTTCTAAAGGAGAACTACTCGGTAGTATGAACTATGTTAGAAGGGATAATTTTAAAAAAATTCTAAAAAATAAGAAAGCTTACATTAGATACGAAATCAAAATTTCAGCAATTAGTGGCAATCTTCCTAAAGATTTTGGTGATTTAGATTTCTTGTATAATGTAAGGGAAAGGTGGAATCAGTTAGCAAAGTTGCTTTACACCAAATTTAATGATTTTACATTTGTAAATGTATTATCTCCAGCAATTGAAAAGAAAATTATTTACGACCAACTTCAAATCAAAGTAGAAGGCGAAAAAAAGAAGGGAAAAAATAAAACTCCGATAGATCATTATTTGCAATTCTTAGGCTTACAAAAAATAAAAATGGATAGATTTAGGCAGTATATTATTCCATTTCTCAAAAGAGATCAAAGACAAATTGAACAAGAGTACATCGATATTTATGAAAGTTTTTTAAAAAATGTCAAACCAACATACGCAACCATGTTTAAGGCTCAACTAAAAAAGCAGTTAAATAAAATCAAAAGGTAAAGTTGTATTCAGTTATATATAAGATTTATATTAAACGTTAAATAGGTTAATAAATATTAGCTTCTTATCTATTAAAGTAAATGTGTATAGAACTAATCAACTAGGAGCATATAGGGGATTGCGTGGATTAGTTAATGAAAGCAAATTTAATTGAAGGCTGATTCATGGTATTCTTTTCAAATGAAGATTATATATGAAAGCGATTGCCAGATAATTCTGTTATTAATTATTAATCTAAGGGTTTTCATTTAATGTTATTAGAAAATTATGTAAATGCCTCAAAAACCAATTTAAAACTGATTAGAGTATATAATTTAGTCTTGAAAGAATTTTAATTGATTTTTACTGTTAAAATTTGTAATGTTGAGTTATGGAATTTAAGTTACCCTATGAAATAAAAAGAAAACTTCTTAATGAAATTTTAAGTCTGAATAATCCATTTAATCTTTCGGATGATTATTCTTTGCCTGATTTTCTTTTAGAAATATTACCCCTGAAAGATATGGCTTCAGAGGATAGTCGCTTTAATAATGCTTATGAAGATGCTATACAGCACACGGTTAATAACGATGATTGGGAATTTGATTATATTTTTGATAAAAGATTTGGAATTTATAATGATGAAAAACTTTATAAAAATTTTCTCGAAAAAACTATAAACCTTGCTTCGGAAAATAATAAAAATCTTCTGATCTCTTTGATACAGAGAGCTCTGAAAGATTATAATTTCCGTATAGTCCAAAGATTTGATGTAAACTCTAATATTATTTATAATATTGAAGAAAATGATGAAAACTTTAATAAAGCCGATTTCCCTTTAAATGATATTCCTTTTTTTGTTTTTGATAATCATCGTGATATGCCTCAAGCAAAATTCCCTTGTTTTAAGTTAGTCTCTGATAACTGGGATGATTTTGGATTTAAAACCACTTTTTATTTAGAATATTATTTATCGGAAACCGAATTTCATAATGTTGGTGGTATTAAAATAATGAAGAGGGGAGAATTTAATACACCTCTTGATAAAAGATTTACTAACCTAAATGTTGATTACTGTAGCATCTTTATTGATGAAGATTCTTATTTTAAATTAAAAAATATTTTTCCCGATAGATATGTTTCTATTCTATCAGCCTTAAATGATGTTGGTTATTTTCCTACAATTTGTGAGAATTTTGAAAATGAAAGTGGTTTTATAAAATCTCTTTGCCGTGATTCTAATGAAGCGGAAAAAATTATAAGAACAATAAGGTATAAACTAAATTATGGTGATGTTACTGATTTCTTTAATTTTAAATTTTTGTTTAAACCTATTTATTCAGAATATAGTGTAGATTTTAATTTTGATTTTAATATCAAAAAGTCTATTCCCAAGAGACTTTACTGTATAATCGGTAAAAATGGCGTTGGCAAAACATTAATGTTAAGAGATTTACTATTAAAATTATCTGAAAAAGATTCTGAAAAGATATTACCCCGAGTTCCTCTTTTTGGTAAAACAATAGTTGTTTCTTATAGTTACTTTGATTCTTTTGAAGACATAAAAAACCGTCTTGATTTTAATTTCTTATTTTGTGGTTTAGTGAATGCCGAAACAAATAAACCTCTGACTAATGATGATTTAATCATTAAAATTCTTGAGTCAATAAATAAAATTGAAGAAAAGGAAATTGTAAGAAAATATCATTGGGTTTGTAATGAATTTCTTGATGAGGAGCTTTTAAAAGATATTTTTTCTTCTATGGTGTACAATTTAAAAGAAAAATATTCATTTGAGGATTTTTATAATATTGAAATAAAGAAAGAAAATATTTCTCTTGTTGTTAATAAAATGAGTTCTGGGCAAAGAGCATTATTTTTTATTATAACCGAAATTATAGCAAATATTCGCTATAATTCTTTAATAATTTTTGATGAGCCTGAAACTCATTTACACCCGAATGCTATTACTGAATTTATGAATGTTATTATGGAATTACTTCAAGAATTTGATTCTTATGGGATAATTGCGACACATTCTCCTTTAATTGTTAGAGAAATTTTTTCTGATAGTATCTATGTTTTTGAAAAAGATAAGGTTGTTCCCAGAGTAAGAAAATTGGAATTTGAAACTTTTGGAGAAAATCTATCTACGATTACTAACGAAATTTTTGGGAATCGTGATGTTCCTAAATATTATATAAAAGTGATTGAGGAACTTGTTGATTTAGGGAAATCCTATGAACTTATTGAAAATGAAATTCAAGGGGAGATTCCGTTAAATTTGAATGTAAAAATATTGATAAAAAGTTTGGTGAAAAATAGAGATGAAGAACCTAACTAATTTTGATGAGGATTCTTTTGCCGTCTATAAAGATGCTGTTAAAAGAAAACGAGATATAACAAAAAAAAATGTTTTAATCGGATTAGAAAGTAGAATCGAACCCCAATTCATCTTATATGCTGAAAAATTTAATGATAAAAAAATTTATGAAATAACTTCGTTAGGTTTTGATGATGCTGAGAAAAGTGTTTTAATTGACTTGTATCAGTATAATTCTTACGTAATTAGGAGTTTAAAGAATAAAATATTGGATAAGCAAATTGCGACTATAAATGCTACTTGTCAATATTGTACTTTAAATTCTGTAGAAACTTTGGATCACTTTATTCCGAAAGAAGAGTTTCCCGAATTTTCTGTAAACCCTTTAAACTTATTACCTTGTTGCCCAACTTGTAATAGTAAAAAAAGCTATTTATGCTTTGATGGTGAAGAAAGTCTATTTTTGAATTTATATCTTGATGAGCTTCCAAATAAAAAATATTTAAAAGCCGAATTTGATTTTAATAATGATATCCCCTTGGTAACATTTTCTCTTTATAATCCTGAAAATATAGATAGGATTAATTTTAGAACTATTCGGAACCATTACGAAAGATTAAATCTTTTAGAAAGAATGAGAGAAAAATCTAATGAGATTATAACCGAAATTATTAATTCTTTAAGAACTTATTATAAATTAGATTCCGACATAGAATCTTTGAAAAATTTTATTGGAGATGAAGAAAATGAAAATAAAGAAGCTTATGGATATAACTATTGGAAATCTGTATTAAGATTGTCTTTAATCCAGTATGATGAGTTTTGGAAAAAATATATAATTAATCAATAAAAGCTCCCTATTTTTCTCCCTGAATATTTTGTGAATTGCTAAAAGCCCATTAAATGATGGAAAAATAAGATATTAGTTCGAGCCCAGGTGGGACCACAGAAAATGAACCGCTTACAGAAATGTGAGCGGTTTTTTTTGTGTCACAAAGTATTATAGTATTAGTTTTTGAATTTTTTATAAGAACATTTGGCTTTACAAAGAGTTAAAATCAAAAGCAATCGATCTGGTGGTTTAAATAATAATTATGCCCATCTATTTTCTAAGGTCAGTGAAAAGAAAACGTTTATTAAGATTACAAAGCATTGTGTATTTTCTTAATCTTTTATGCACCTGAAATAAGAGTTTCACGTCAAATAAAAAATAATTCAACAATTAAGGAAAACCCTAAGTTGTGAATTATAAAATATTTTTATATTAGCTACCTAAGAAATACAAACACTAAATGAAAAAGAAATTTATTTTCAAGCTACTGCTACTAGTAGTCCTCTGCATCTCGCTGTATTCATGTGTTCATGATGAAGTCACCGCTTCATTTGATCCAAGTTCTAAAGAATATACTAACAAAAGCCTTTGGAAAGAGGACGAAAAGTATATTAAAAATGTAATGAAAGTCTATCAGGAAAATGAATCTAAAATCAAAAAAGGCAGTGGAACACCTTATTGGGATTATGCCACAACAATGGATAGCTTTGATGAAAGTTTTTTGATGGTTCCTGTGGTAGATAATGGAAAAGTTATTTCTGTGCTTCAAGTTCCCAGACATGGCACTAAAATTTACTTCATATATAGACAATCACAAAATGATATTAGTTTTTTCCAAAATTATATTTCTGCAAGAGTTAAAAAAGCAATAAATACCAATACAAACAATAGTAGTAAGGGCACATTAGTCTGTTCAACCAAAACGATTTCTACGTGGTATCCAAATAATGAATCTAATCCTGATCCAGAGGGAGGAGATGGATATTGGGTATCCAGTAATGTTACAACTTGTAGGGTTATAGATGCCCCAATAGAAATTTCTGATTGCTTAGGTATTGTAGATCCTGTAACAGGATTGTGTGATATGGGTAATGGTGGAGGAGGTACAGGCTATCCATACCCAAATACTCCTGACACTCCTTGTGATAAAACAAGAAGTAATCTAGCTAAACCACAGGTACTTGAAAAGATTAATGAACTCCGAAAACAAGCACCTAAAGGAGGTGAGCTTGGAGTAATGTTTAAAGCAGACGGAACACCTAGCGCCACAATTACAGGAGAAACTCACAGTGTGAATTTTAGAAATAAAACAGGATATGTAGGAGGTTATCACAATCACACACCGACAGGAATACCTATGTTATCTCCTCCAGATATAGACCAGTTATTAGGTTTTGCAAGAGCACAGCCCACTTCTAATCCAGCAAATGCAAACAATGCTTATTTAGGAATGGTGGCTCCTAATGGCATGCATTATGTAATATGGTTTAATGGAGGGTATCAAGATGCCGTAAAAACTTTTACGCAAGATGATTTAGATAACTTTACTGTTGATTTTCAAAGAACAGAGAGCAATTTAACTGATTGGGCAAAAAATGGGACAAAGTACATAGATAGTAAAGGGGATTTAAACAATCTAGGAGCAGAAACATTATTCTTTGAAACATTAAGTAATATGGGATTAGCAGGAAAGGTCAACCTGCAAAGAATAGAAAAAGATGGCACAATAAATAACATCACTTTAAATAGTACTAATCAACCAACTCCAGTACCTTGTTCTTAAAAATCAAAATGTAAAGTTATGAAAATAGTAAATCTTAAAACAGTAATATTATTTATATTCTTTATAGGGGTATTTTCCTGTAAATCGCAAGCATTACCCCTAAATACAGATTTAAAAGATATTCCAGCTAATGCTTATTTGAAGGATACCAATAATGAACTTCCTCCATATATCGGAACATATAAAGCAAACTTCCAAGGAAAAGAAATTACATTATATATTACAAAAGTTGAAAAGAAATTACAGAAGAGCTCAAAGAAATTCTACTCAGATATATTAGATATCAAATACATCGTTAAGAATTCTTCTGGTGTAATTTTGCAAGACACAAAAAGTAACAGTACTTCCAAAATAGAACTGTACAGTATAGGAATAAAGTCATATAATAATTCCATTATTTTTTTCTATAGTGGAACAAATTGCCGTGTTGGTTGGGGCAAAATTATTTTAACCAAAATTAATAGTACTCAGTTATCCTGGGAATATAAGCCTAATGATATCATACTTGATGATAGCAAGTGTGCTCAAGGAACAGACATAAATATCTATCTACCTGAAACAAAAGGCTTGATATTTACTAAACAATAGAGTAAAATTTAATATTAACTTAAAGACCTTTACTACCCTTGGTAAAGGTTTGTTTTTGTAGCGTAATAAATTAGAAGGAACTCTCTATACTAGTAATTCTGATTATCATTGGTTTTTGAGTTAGGTTAGGAACTATCCCATTTATTGGGATAGCTCTTTAGAAATTTTCTTGATACTATGATAGTTCAATAAAGAACATTACCCTAGATAATTATAATCAACCAACTTCAACAACCTGCTCTTAAATAGTAAACATAAAAATAAATGAAAACAATAAATATAAAAACAGCCATATTATTCACTTTTCTAGTGGGTCTATTATCTTGCCAGGCACAGCAAACATATCCGCTTCGTACTGCTGTGAACAATGTGCCTAACCTCTCGCATTTAAAAGATACAAACAATGAATTACCAGCTTTTACAGGAGTTTATTCAGCCTCCTATAATGGAAGACAAATTACCATTTACATTTCTAAAGAAGAAGATAAGCTTTTTGACCTAGTGGATAAAAAAGTATATAGAGATGTTTTATCCATAAGATATATTGTGAAAAATTCAACAGGTACAATACTGCAAGATACTAAAAACATGAATTTTCAGTCGAATCAATATACGCATACAATTTATAGTCAATTTATAGTTGATAATGGAGGTAAAGCAATATTTAATTATAGAGGGACTAATTGTCGCGTTGGATGGGGGAAAATTAATTTAAAAAAGATAAGTCCTACACAATTATCCTGGGAATATCGTCCTAATGACATTATACTTGATAGCAGTAAGTGTCCTCAGGGAACGGACATAAATATCTATTTACCTGAAACAAAAGATTTGATATTTACTAAGCAATAATTTCATCATTTCAATAAATTTAACAATGGAGAAAAGGTTACTTCTATTATTCACACTCTATTTTTGTTCTTATAGTACAGGACAAGAAATAAAAATTCCAGATAATTTTAGTGAGTATTCTATTCCAAAAGTAGGATCTGAAGAATCGTTTGTTCTCAATCAATCTAAAGATTGCTATGCTGTGAAAAAAGAAAATAATCGTTTGATAGTAGAAAAGGCCAGTTATTATAAAGAAGATTCTGAATTAGAAATAGAAGGTGGAAAACTGATTGGAGAAAATAAAGGCGAATGGGGAGGAGCATTATACTTTCAGCCGAAAGGAGAGATAAAGAAATCTATAGAAATAAAATTTGGAAATGTGGTTGATATTTTTCGATTCCAAAATAAAATCTACTTTACCGAAGGCTCGGGTATCTGGGGAAGCTTATATGAATTAAAAAAAGATTTCACATACAGAAAAATCGAATCCTTTGGAGATGCCTTAGAAGCATCAACTGTGTTTAATGACATTATTTATATTGTTTCTTTTCATGGTTTTTACAAAGTAGTAAATGAAGAAGCGATCCTTATTTTTAGAGAACAATTTTGGAGAAATCTATATCCAAATTCTGTAGTCATATTTGATGAAGAAAATATTTTTATAGGTATGCGAAGTGGAATTGCTAAATTAAACATTGTAAAAAAAACAATTAATTTTTATCGAGAAAAAGAATTATAGATAAGTTATATTATCTATGTTAGACATAAGAAAACAAATGCCACCAGTTATATTGGGCACATAAAATAAACCGCTTACAGTAATGTGAGCGGTTTTTTTATACCTATCAATATTTTGTTTTAAATATCACAGAACAAAAACGTAGATCAGGATTTGTAATCAAACATGACTTAAATTTATCTTCAACATTTTCACATAGGAATTTTTCCTGTCACACCATCCTATATTTTAATTGCCTAACTTTGTAGTTTCCAGTAAATTTTGTGAACAACGATCCAAAAATAACCTACGTAAACAAATAATAATGTCAATAACAAACGAATCTGAATTAATAGGAATGCAAAAAGCAAGTGAAGCAGTTGCCTATACCTTAAAGGAAATGACCAACTATGCTCAGCCTGGAATGACGACAAAAGAACTTGATGAGTTTGGAGCAAAAATACTTTCTGACTTTGGCGCTAAATCGGCCCCTTATCTGACCTATGGATTTCCAGGTTGGACATGCATCAGCATAGATAATGAATTCTGCCATGGTATTCCAACGGAAGAAAGAGTTCTGAAAGAAGGAGATTTAATTAATATCGATGTTTCAGCAGAGCTAAATGGATTCTGGGCGGATAATGGAGGTTCGTTTATTATTGGGGAAGATATTCATCAGCATCAGAAATTAGTGGATGCTTCTAAAGATATTCTTGAAAGGGCAATTAATAGTATTAAAGGCGGGGTTAAAATTGCAGATATCGGATGGCTTATGGAGACTGAGGCTAAGAAAAGAGGTTTTAAAGTGATTAAAAATCTTGCCGGGCATGGCATCGGAAGAAGTCTGCACGAACAGCCGGATGATCTGCTGAATTATAAAAACCGTTATGATTCCAGAAGATTCAAAAAGAATTCGGTTGTTGCCATCGAAACATTTATCTCAACCACTTCCAGCCTTGCCGTTGAGCTGAATGACGGATGGACCATGGTAGGAAATAAAGGTGGGTACATGGCACAGCACGAACATACAATCATTGTGACTGATGGGAAGCCGGTAATTTTAACAGAGATGAACGGGATTCTTAATTAAGAATAACAGAGTTCATTTCCGAACGGATAAAGAAAGGACTTTTTGAATTTCAAAAAGTCCTTTTCTATAAGTAACAATTAAAATAGCATTTACTTTTCTCCGCCACCACCGCCGCCTTTTTCGACGTCGGTCTTTGTATTGGTTTTTACTTTCTGGTTTCCGAAACGTTTCACAAAAGACAGGGAAACTCCGTACCAATCGGATTGGGTGGAATTTCTAAAAGTTCCCACAGGACTGAAGGTCGTGGAATCAAAGTTCGGTCTCTGAAAAATATTCATCAGCTGAAGGCTGACTTCCATCTGTGTTTTTGGGAATATTTTTGTCATGGAAATATTGTGGAATACATTCGTTTTATTGGCGTAAGAGTTCCCGTTATTCTGATTGGATATTTCCACCCAAGCACTTAGATTAATATTCTTGTTAAACAGGTTAGTGTACGAAAGGTTGGTTGATCCTCCCCAATAGCTGATGTAGTCTCTTGCTTTCAGGTCATTCCTTTGATTGAAATCACTGTTGTCAATATAATACCAGCCAAAGCCTACATTTACATTTAACTTATTCTTCAGAAAAGTCTGGTTGGTATTGGCAAACAGGTAGTATTTCTGAACCTTTCCGCTAAAATTGCCAGGGTAGGTCACTGTTATTTCTTTTGTAGGGTTGTCGGGATCTCCAGGTGTATTAACTACCTGAGTACTATAAGTGGTCCAGTAATCTTGTTTGGTAAACATGTATCTGGCAGAAAGGAAATATTTTTTCAAGATTCCGAACTTCAGATAAAGCCTGTCGCTTGGGTTGGGTTGTAAGTCGATATTTCCTCTGGAGTAGATCCCATCATTATTAGGTAGAAGGAAAGGGTTGAACTCTGCATACCACGGACGCCAGATATTACGGTTGTAGGTAAGGCTTATATCGTACTTGTCTGAAAAAGAATATTTTAACAATAGATTCGGAAGGAAAGTACCATAGCCGTCTTTTCTTGAAGTTCCTGCAATATCCTGTCTTACTTTGAAATCAATATATTCATAGCGTATCCCGACTCTGGTTTCCAGCTTCTTGAAAAAGGTTTTACTGAAATTGGCATAAAGGGAACTGATATTGTCTTCATAATGGAATTTATCTGTTTTTTGAAGCAGATCCAGCTTGTTCCCGGTCAAATAATAAGGAGCAACATTATTATTGAAATCTATTTTTCCTCCGGCTTCAAATGTGGCTCCCGACTTTCCAATGGATTGCGTATAATCAATTTTGATATAATAGTTACGCATCTGATTGTTGGAATTAACTCCTATTTGATCCGGAATCGGTTTATTGCTAAATGTTTTCAGGAAATCATTGGAATCTTTTTGAGAGTCGTAGTTCGTTCCTAAATTGACATCCAAGATCCTGTTTTTTTCTTTATCATAATACTTGTAAAACAGATTGGTTCCTAAAGTACGATTCATACCCGCTAAGTTTTGGCTCTGATCATAAGAATACTTGAACTGGTCATTGGCATAATTGCTTGCCTCCGCTTCTGATGAAGACGTTCTTTTACTTTGATAATATTCCACAATAAAACCGATGTTGTTTTTATCGTTCAGCTCATATTCTGAAGTGGAAGAAATGGAGGGGCTTTTACTTTTATCTGTGTTTAAAGTATTGATTGTGGTAATATCATTATTTTCATACAGGGAATTAACAATCGAATTGGTTTGTACCCATGTATTGTCACTATAACTTCCAATAACCGTTTGTGTAAATTTTTTCTTATGGTAATTCAGGTTGAAGTTGGTGTATTGCGAATTTTTTCTGTTTTGTCTGTTATTCAGGGTGATGCTTCCTTTCATTCCTTCATCATCCCGCTTTTTCAGTACGATATTAATGACGGATCCTGTCGTTTCATAACGCGAAGAAGGGCTGGTGATCACCTCGATTTTCATCAGATTATCGGCGGGAATTGTTGCCAGATATTCTTTTAGTTCTTTTCCTGTAAAAACAGATTTTCTGTCATTAATATAAACCGTAACGTTCTCGCCTTCTGCTTTAATAGCATCATTATTATCTATACTTACTAAAGGAGTCATTCTCAGTACATCCCAGGTGGTATTTCCGGCCAGGATGGAGCTGTTGGCTACATTAAAAACCGTCCTGTCAACTTTGGATTCCACTGTCGGTTTTCTTACCACTAAAGTAACTGCTTCTATGTCTTTTAGTTTAACGGTGTCTTTTTTGGCCTGAGCCAAAGCTAAAGAAGCGGTTAATAGGGCGATTGTACATGTTATTATTTTCATTTTCAAGGGGCGTTTCAATTGATAAGACAACCATAGGGTGACATATGTTACATCCATATTGGGAAAAAAATGAAAAAAAATCAAGAAAATAAATATATTCCAAAGTATGTAAAGCAGAGCTGCCCTATTTTGGAAGAGAAATGAGTAAAAAACAAAGCCGGCTCATTGAACCGGCTTTCACTTATTATAAAAAGAGCCTAAGGCTCGGGATGAGTTGTTGGAGTATGGATGATATCATAATATACAGATGGATCATTAGCATCAGGAAATATTCTGTAAGTAAATTCCTGTTCCGTTAAAACTGTAATTTTTACTATTCTTGTAAAAAGTACGTTTCCGTTCGCATCTTTTGCTATGATAGTTCTGGTTGCTCCGTCTGCAGAAACGGACCAGTCTCCATGCATTTTAGGAGAATCATCAAGATTATACATCGTAAATGTACCATCTGCTTTAAAATAAGCAAAGCCTACAAAGTTCGTTACATGAGTGTCCGTTAAAGGAACCGGCTGTCCATTTTGGTTTTTAGCATGGGTTGTTTCCCATGGAGTAGACGAAAGTATCTGTGAAGGGGTGAGAACGGTTTCCCCAACAGTAGTTTCGTCATTATTGTCGGAGCATGAGATTACAGATATCATCATCAATACATACAGTCCGTAAAATAGCTTTTTTAAAATGTTCATCATAAATAGGTTTTAAACAGGACAAACTTATCGTTTATAAAAATCAAAAGATTGTATAAAACATTCCTTTTGTTGTAAAAAGCATCATTGATTGTTGCTATTTTGTGATTCCGGAAATAGTATGGCAGATCTGTTGTGAACTTTTTTGATATTCGTACTTTTGGAACCATTAGAGAAGCATATAATATGTATGATGAAGTGCTCATCTTCGATAAGGAAATAAAGGATTCTTTTCAGGTGGTTAAACTGGATCATTCGGTTCTGGAAAAAACGGATGTAGTCAGTGTTACCTATAACAGAGTGCTCATTGTTCACGAAGGAAACGGAAGCATCATTATTGATGGGAAACAATTTAATATTCAGGGGCCGGAGGTATTTGTCATATCGAAAGGACAAATATTTTCTTTATCCCATCCCAATCAGTTGTCCGGATTTGAAATAAGCTTTGGAGATTGCTTTTGGGAAAAGGCACCATCGAGTGCCTCCAATTGTAAATTGATGCTTTTTAATGATGCTGCCCTTCATCAGAATTTTCCTTTACAGGAAAAGGACTTCACTGAACTGATTGGGGTTTGTGAGATCCTTTTTAGAGAATATGAAGGTGCCGATTATCCCAATAAATTAGATGCTATGGCAGCCTATTTAAAAATTCTGATGATTAAGCTGGCCAATGCAATGCCTTCATTTCAGGATGGAATTGACGATTTCGACAATCAGATCTATCGCAGGTTTCTGGAATTACTCAGTCAGCAATATAACAAGATGCATGATGTATTGTACTATGCAGAACAGCTATCCGTTTCACCCCGTAAATTATCCGATATATCAAAAAAGAAAAGCGGTAAAGGAGCTAAAGAGGTCATTGCGGGACAAGTGATCGCCGAATCAAAAAGATTATTGCAGTTTTCCGCTAAAACAATAAAAGAAATTGCTTATCACCTTGCATTCAGCACGCCTGAACAATTCAGTCATTTTTTCAAAAAACACACAGATATCTCACCATTAGAATACCGTAGGATGTTTGTAAATATTGGCAGGTAATAGGTATATTCTGACATTCCGGAGCAAGAAGGACAGGCCTATTTTTGTATTGATTAAAATATAAAAAATATGTCAGTCCAAAGATTAAAAAGTGTTGCCGGAATTATGATTCCGGACAGTAAAATTGCTGCCGAAGCCACTGAATTGCTATTAGAGTATGGAACGGAATTTATTTATAACCACTCATTACGGGTTTTCCTTTTTTCTTCACTTAACGGAAAACGAAAAAATATGGAGTATGATGCAGAGCTTTTGTATATAAGCTCAGTTTTTCATGATCTGGGTTTAGTGCCCCATTACAGCAGTCCCGATTTGAGATTTGAAGTAGACGGAGCTAATGCAGCAAGGGATTTTCTGAAAAGCCACGGTCTTCCGAAAGATCAATTGCAGCTGGTTTGGGATACGATAGCATTGCATACAACCATTGGGATTGCAGAACATAAGGAGAATGAAGTAGCTTTGATGTACTCCGGAGTAGGATTGGATGTAATGGGAGAAGGGTATGAGTATCTGAGTGATTCAGACCGGAATGAGATTATAGAGGCATTTCCCCGGAATGATTTTAAGAATAAAATTATTCCAACGTTTTTTGATGGATTTAAACATAAAACCGAAACCACTTTCGGAAATATAAAAGCAGATGTCTGTGCATTTATGATTCCAAATTTTGAAAGGAAAAATTTCTGCAACTGTATTCTGCATTCTCCTTGGAGCGAATAATGTTTTATCCTAAATTTACGTATCTAAGGAAAAAATCAATAATAAGATATGGATTTGCAACAGGAAAAAAACAAAGAAATAGTAAAACGCTTTAATATAGAAGTTATTGAAAAGGGGAATGTTGAAACCTTTGAAGAACTCATGGATGAGAACTTCATCAACCACTCTGCCCCACAAGGTGCTGATAATGGAAAACAGGGAATGATCAATACTTTCAATGGGATATTAAGACCTGCCATGCCAGATATCCAGGTGACTATTCTTCAGCAGGTTGCGGAAGGAGATCTCGTTACCACCAGAAAAAATATATCCGGAACTCATACCGGAAATTTTATGGGAATTGCACCTTCAGGAAAAAGAATAAGTATTGATGTCATTGATATTGTCCGTCTTAAAAATGGGAAATATTTTGAGCATTGGGGAATTAACAATTTATCGGTAGTCCTGGCACAGCTTAAAAGCAATGAGTAACCCATCAAAATAATAAATTATAAAATCCCTGTCACTGATGGGGATTTTTTAACGAACAAAGATTATTTAATGTATTTTAAATTTTTCATTTTTACGTCAACAATAATGTAGAGTGTACTTTTATTGCTGAAAAAAATCTGCTATTTTGGTTAAAAATTTTTAAATGAGCGGAATTCAGCCATGTTCTTTGTTTTTTTCGGGCTCCTGGAAAGAAAAATATGGTGCCATTGTTTCGGAAGAACATCTTCGGACTATCGATCAAAACATTCAAAGATTTAAAGATGGAACTTTAGATTGGCATCTTCCTTATTTTAATGAAGAAATTCTGATTGACCGGAAGCAAAGTTTCGGGCACTTTATCCATATTCTGGAAACTAAGGATCAAAATGAAGAAAAAGCAAGACAATTGGAAGAAATCCCCTTTGAATACTGGCTTGATGTTCTGGGGCAGAGACTTACTTCAGCAAGCGTTCGTGATGAACAAGCCATTCCACCTCTAAAAGATGCTTTGATTGGTAGTTGTCAGGTCTATTTTAATAAAGAAATCACCATTGCACAGAGAGCATGGGAAAAACATGTGGGAAGAACGGACGACCAGTTCTGGGGTGAGGTAAAAGGCAGTAATTTTCAAAAACAGGAAAAGGTAATGGCTAAAATCCATTATATCATCGAGAATAAAACCTGGTGGAATGTATTCTTTCATTATAAGCATGGGGTTGTCTACGAAATAAGGGAAAAAGAAGGACACGGCATTCGTTGGGCTAGCGGAGGAACACAGCTTATTGGTTTTCTGGAAACTTTTATCAATGAATAATATATTGCGTAAAAAGATTGCGTAGCAAATGCTTTATTTTGCCAAAAATTCATCCGAATGAAAAATATCTATAACAAAGGGACTTTTCGGGCTTTTGAATACGGGAAAATAGGAACTTACCTGAAAAAGTATGGGAACAAAAAGTGGCGGAGAACTGAGCAATCCGATATAGATGACCAATTATCTGAATCCATACCATTACGGAAGGTAAGAAGACAAAAACAAGAACTTGTCTGGGTGAAAATAACCAAAGAAATTAATGGAACAAAATATTCCAGGTACAAGAAATTCCATAGTGAAAGATCTTTTAGAAGTGCCGTAAACAGTCCCCATGTAATAAGATATTTTCATATCAATAACAAAACAAAAAAAGAAAAATGAATACCTACATTGATATTGGCATTAATCTGACCAATAAACAGTTCTATAATGAACAAGACGAAGTGATTAACCGTGCTCTGGACAATGGCGTAGACTATATGATCCTTACGGGGACAAGTGTGCGTGGAAGTAAAGAATCTGCAGATATAGCGCAGGATTATCCGGATATTTTATTTTCAACGGCGGGCATTCACCCTCATGATGCTAAATCATTTAATGATCAAAGTATCGGCGAACTCAGGAACCTTCTAAAACAGGACCATGTGGTTTCAGTGGGAGAGTGCGGATTGGATTTTGACCGTGATTTTTCACCAAGGCCTCTACAAGAGAAGTGTTATTGTGCACAACTTGAACTGGCAATTCAAATCAATAAACCTTTATTCCTTCATGAGAGATCTGCATTTAAAAGATTTACCGAAATTACAGAGGATTACCTTTCTCAACTTCCGGAATCAGTCGTTCATTGTTTCACCGGGACTTTAGAAGAAGCAAAAAGCTATTTGGATAAAGGGTTTTATTTAGGATTTACAGGAGCAATCAGTGATGAAAAGAGATTTAAACACCTTGAGGAAGTGATCAGGTATGTTCCATTAGAAAGAATGATGATTGAAACGGATGCTCCGTTTATGCTTCCGAAAAATATCTCAGCGCGAAGTCAGAACCGGAGAAATGAACCTGCCTTTCTACCTTATGTGGCGCAAACCATTGCTCAGATCAAGAAAATAAGTTTGAAAGATGTAGCAGAGGAAACAACAGCGGTCGCCAGAAAATTTTTCAGGATATAAAAAAGAGCTCTACTGAATAAGTGAAGCTCTTTTTTTATGGTTGAAAAGCAAATTGCGATTCGCAATATTGCTTTCTATAATTAGGGTGATATAAGGTTTTAAATAACTTTCAATGCTGATTCCAAAGCCAGCTCAATCATCGGTTTCAACGCTGTCTCTCTTTGGTCTGCCGAAATTTTTTCGTGAGTAGGAATGATATCCGTTACCGTAAGAATTGTGGCTGCATTTTTCCCTAAATGTTTAGCATTGGCGAATAATCCAAAGGCTTCCATTTCCACAGCCGGACAGTTGTATCTTGTCGCAATCTCAGGAACGGTTAAATCCTTTCGATAGAAAATATCACTGCTATGAATAGTAACAGCCTTGGTTTTCAAAGAAGATTCTTCTGCCGTTGCATTGATCACATCAAAAATATTTCCCTGATGAGAAATAATATCTCCTTCTATTTCCCATGCATATTTTGCATAGGTACTTTCACTTGCCGCATGTTCAACATTTAGAATATCAAATACTTTCAGATCTGTGGTGTAAGCTCCACAGGTACCGATACGGATGATTGTATCTACATCATATTCGGTGTACAATTCATAGGAGTAAATACCGATGCTTGGAAAACCCATTCCACTTGCTCCTACGCTGATTTCTTTTCCTTTATAAAGTCCGGTATAATACAAAATACCTCTGGTTTTGCTTACCAGTTTTGCATTTTCTAAAAAGTTTTCGGCAATATATTGTGCACGAAGCGGATCCCCCGGCTGCAATATTACTTTCGCTATTTCTCCTTTTTTTGCACTTATGTGAATACTCATAATGTTATTTTGAATGACGGCAAAGATAGCAACTTTTACTTTTATTGCTTTTTAAGTTAATCGCAAAAACGCAAAGGTTATTTTATTATTTTATGTTTTCAGAGCACTGGAAAATCCTAGATTTTCAAATGTTTATGAACAAAAATACTTTATTATCAACTTCGTCGGTTTTAAAAATCTTTATATCCTCTAAAAAATTTGTTTTATGCCTTTGTATTCCCGTGGCTGACCGAAGACAGAGGCATTAATTAATTCTTAATCATAATGATATTAAAGTTTTATTCTCAAAAAAATAATTTTACTTTTGTTATATGACCGAAAATACATCTCCTTTCCTGGATACTTTATTTCTTCTCCGTAAAGAAGAATGTATCACCATTTTTTCAAATATTCAAAAAATTTCAGAGAAAGAAGAACAGGATGCCGCGGATTATTTTGAATCAGAATTTGAAAAAGAAAGACTGGAGTTTTTGACGGATCATTTGGAGTATGATAAAGAGGCTGCAGTCTGGGCTGCTAAGGTCCTTTATTATGCTGCTCAATTGTATTTAATAAGGGAAAACACGGCAAAAGACCTGGATCAGTTCATCCCTGAATTTAGAGGAATGAAAAATTCCGAAGCACTTTTATCAGCAGATCTTTCGCTGAGATTTTTACCACAGATAATTGTTGTTCTTCAGAATTTGGACCCCGACGATCCTTTGATAAAAAAATTGGAAAGTATTTTGCTGCAATTCCATTACTCGGGTGTAGGGTATGATCTTGATCTCGAAAATATGAATTGGCAGGAAGAGTTGAAAGAACCGACATACCGGAAGCTATATCTTGAAAGGATTGTTGAAAAAAGAGCTCAAAGGTTGGCTGAAATACCCTATATTAACAAGTTGTTGGTTGCTGAATTTGGCTTACATAAAGACGGGTTCTGGCGAGAATTAAAAATTATAAACGAAGAAGAAAATAAATGATTCCGAATATTTCAAAGCTTAATGCAGTACTCAATTACGTAAAAGACACTTTTGTAGGTAAAAACGATGTGGTCGATCTGCTGGGGATCTGCCTTCTGGCCAGAGAAAATGCATTTTTATATGGTCCGCCGGGAACTGCAAAATCAGCTATTGTAAGAACCTTGTCCCAAACGGTTAAAGATGGGAAGAATTTTGAGTATTTGCTGACCCGCTTCACGGAACCGAATGAAATTTTCGGTCCTTTTGATATCAGGAAATTAAAAGAAGGCGAACTTCTTACCAATACAGAAGGGATGATGCCCGAGGCTTCAATGGTTTTTCTGGATGAGATTTTTAATGCCAATTCAGCGATCCTCAATTCGCTTTTGATGGCTTTGAATGAAAAGATCTTTAAGAGGGGAAAGGAAACCAAGCATCTGCCTGCACTCATGTTTGTGGGAGCAAGCAATGTTTTACCTGAAGATGAAGCTTTAAATGCTTTATTCGACCGTTTTCTTATCAGGATCAATGTAGATTATGTGAATCCTGAGCTGCTTCAACAGGTTCTTTTAGCAGGCAGAAGATTAGAAAATGCAGAGGAAAGGGATATTCCTGAAATTAGGGCCGAGGAAATAAGAGAGCTTCAGAACCTTTGTAAAACAGTGGATCTGAAACCTATTTATGAAGTTTACCTCAATACTGTGATCAGTCTCCGGAATACCGGAATTGCAATTTCCGACCGTAGAGCGGTAAAGCTTCAGAACCTTATTGCTGCAAGTGCTTTGATTTGCGGGAGAAGTGAAGCAATACTTTCTGACCTTTGGGTATTGAAACATATTTGGGATACGGAAGAGCAGATTGAAATTCTGGAAGGGATCATTAACAGGACCATCGAAAAGGATGAAAACCCGCAAAGCCATCCTCAGGCATTGCACAATAAAATGCCGAATCCTGAAGAGGTAATGAAGGATGTGAAGATCTTACAGGAAAAATGGGATAGCGGATCTGCAACATTTGAAGAACAAAATGTGATTAAAGATAAACTGAGATATCTACAAACCCGCTGTGACTGGATTAAAAATCCTGAACAGAAACAATATATTCAACAGGAAATAGAAGGCTTATGGCAGAGGATCTTACAGAGCATGTAATTGACTTTTGGGCGGAATTACCTCGTGCTGATGAAGATTTTTTAGGTTCGATCCGGAACTGGAAAAATCTTCAGATTGCTTTGGAGGATGAGACGATCTGGCTTAAAGGATTTACTGAAGAGCAGGCTGCTTCTCCGGAGGTGCAACAATTGCCCAATTTCATTTTATATGAGCTCCGTAATGGTTTATTATTTAAAAAGAAAGCCTTAGTTCCTACCCGGAAAGTAAGAACTGCATTATTATGGTCTCCTATTGACCAGGCATTGCGTCTGGTACTGCCGCCATCCAATCAGAATTTTTTTGGAATTAATGAAAAAATCAGGATAAGGCTAAAACCTGAAACTACAGAACAGCCTGCCATCGCTTTATTAAGTCCTATGTCGGAGATTGGAGCGGTTATTCCGACATTACCTACATTCAAACTTGAAAGAAACGAATGGATTATCATTGGAGACAGGGCGTTATTCCTGGGTACACCTTTACTGGGGCTACCGGGAAAAACCTATTGGGAGAAAGAAGGACATCTTTTACCCACCGGATTTGATTTTGAATTTAAGAATGTAAGTGCTTTACTTCAAAGAAAATATAATGAGAACCTGAGCTATTGGCTTTTATGGAATGAAGACGGAAGTTATCTGTCCATTGCTAAGAAAGATCTGAAAAAGCTTTCCATAAGCTCATACCGGCTCACTCAAAAAGCGAAAGAATGGAGCTAAATGAATACTTCCAGCCCTACGAAGGATATTTTTGGGAATGGAATACAGATGAAGATGTGCGTGATGAGACAGGTTATCACAAAAATAACCTTGTGTCCATTCCGAATGTGGGAGCCATTGCATACCGGCCTTATATAATTGAAGTCCTGAAAGAATTACATCTGCAGGGAATCCCTCCCTTTGGAGCTTTATTGTTAGTACTTTATGCAACCCAGGAAGGCTATCTTAATTTCAATGCCGTTTCGTATTATTTAAAAAAGCTTGAAAGGGAAGCCAAAGTAAATATTGAGGTTAATTGCATTATCAATTTTCTGGGGAACCTGAATAAATTGGGTAAATCTTATAAAAAAGGGCAAAACAGAATTCTTTTGCTGCAAACATTATTTCACAATGCCCATAACAGGATCTCTGCACCATCCGGTTCATTGCTTCTGAAAAAGTTTGCAAAAAATCCTTATGCTCTGGCCAAAAGTGCTGAAAAAATACCCGTAACATCCTCATCTCTGGTAAAGGATACCAGAGTTCTTGTGTGGCTCAATGAAAAATTTCCTTCGGTAGAGTCAATTATTTATGCGATGAAAGGCTTTGGCACTGAGCCGGAGCTGGATGATGAGGTTGCAGAAGAGGAGATAACCGTAGAATCCAATAATGATTTTATCCAGGATTTAATAGAAGAGCCTAAAACATTTCAGGTAGGAAGCCTGATCAAAAGAATCTGGAGTGGCCTCAAAATTCCCATGCGTCACCTTTCTCCCGGTGAACAGCCGATAGGAGGAATTTCTGATATGACCAATAAGGGGGAGCTTCACCGAATGCTTTTGTCGGAATTCGCAAATGAAGATGAGGTTTTTATGAGCAGAATAGCCAACAACGAAACCCTCTATATTCAAAGGGAGATACCTCCGGAAGAAAATGTTTTTGAAAGAATAATTTTAATAGATACCTCTCTGAAAAACTGGGGAATACCGAAAGTATTGGCCTATGCATCTGCAATTGCGGTCATTAAGCATCCGAAAGCTCATTCGGAATGTAAAGTTTTCGTTCTGGGGCAAACAAGTGTTCCTGTTTCTCTTGATAGCGTGGAAAATGTTGTGGATCATCTGAATCAGGTAAGCTCAGCTTTGGATGTTTCCCAGGCTCTAGATAAGTTTTTCCAGAATGAGCACACGGAAAAAGATCTTGAGGTATTTTTTATCACCAACCAGGAAAATCTCATGAATGAAGGGTTGCAAAAGGTAATTCATGAAAACAGGGACAGGCTTAAGTTTATAGTAACGACATCTGTTGATGGCGAGGTTAATTTCTTCAAACATCATAAAGGAACAAGGAAACACATCCAGAAAATTGTACTTCCGCTAAAAGACTTATGGGCTAATCCACCACAACGAAAACAGAAAGCTGATCAGGATTCTGTGAATGGCAAAAAAACGGATGTTCCGAAGAACTATCCTATTCTTTTTCCAACACCCATGAACAAAATAGCTTCCTTTTTGTATGAAGGGGAGTTCTTTATTTTGAGCAATAAAAAGCAGCTGCTTAAAACCTATTTGTCTGATAATTATTATAATAAGGATTATTATGACCGATACAGAATACATCGGGGCTGTGAGGTTTTAATCGAAAATATTTCGGTAAGACCCCGCGGGCAGTTTGCTCTGGCTAAAAATAAGCAACAACAATTTATCCTTTGCCAGTACCAGCCTGATAAGCATATTATTTCAAAACTTAATCTTAATACCAAAGAATATTCTGAGCTCAATCTAACCGGGAAAAATATACCCAATGATTATCGGCTGATTTATTTTAACAAAAGTTTTTATCTGCATCATGCGGAATCCTCCTGGATCTATCATATTAATATCGATGGAAATATTTCATTTGAATCGGTGAAGAATGATAAAGAGATAGCCCGGAATCATTCAAAAGTAGAAACTGAAATGAAAAAGCTGGCGAATAGCGGAATAAAGATTTTAAATAACTTTAATAATATCGGAATCAACACTGAAAACAGCCTCGTCATATCAAATAACAGGCTGGCGAAAGTTTATGACAATTCTCTGACATTATACCGAAATAATCACAGGATAAAAATAATTGCGAATCAGTACAAAAATAAATTTACTTTTTCAGACGGAAGTGAGATTATCACGGATTCCCGTGGGATATTAACTTTCAAAAGCAGTAATAAAAATATTCCGGTATTTTATATCCCTTCTACGGAACATGGCTTTTTGTCTCTGGCAACCCATACCGAATTTGGAGGAGCAGAATATTACCTTCCTGAAACCACCTTGCTTAAGATGAGAACAATGGGGGATATGTGTTCAGATTATCTGGAGACTTTTATCAATCAAATTCTGGAATATGGAACTTAGAATAAAACCTTTTCCAAAGAATGATTATCCCCGGAAGGGACTTCTGATCAGGAGTTCTTCACCATCCGTATGGCTCAGTGAAATGGATGCTTTGGGAATTGACCTAGACCAGGTAATGACATTTGCGATTCCTTCCAAAGAACCTAATATTCTGTATGGCTGTTTTATTGTTTTTAATAATGAGGTCCCCCGGGAAGTTGGCAGGAATTCTTATTTTCAATGTATAGATGAGGTCTTATTTATCCCTGAATACACTACATTTTATCCTAAGGTCACTCCTGAAGACTGGCTCCATATTGATTCTCAGTTTCTGATTATCCATCCCGAATTCGGAATGGTAAAATTAAGAGAAGAAATAGATTGGACCGCATTGCTTGAAGAACCACAAAAGAATGGATCTTCTGTCAGCAAACCATTAAACGGAGTTTATATTCCAAAAGAAATCAAAAGTTTTGCAGTGGAAATTGATGATGAAAAAATGATGGAATCTCTGCGGACCTCAACAACGGAAGAAGAATGGATGAAAAACCTGCCTTTTGATCTGAAAAAAGTGATGGCGGGAAACAAAAAAGAAATCGAAAAATATCTAAAGTATATAGAAAAATATCCTGATCGGGCTGTAGATTTGGGCGTGCCTCTGGATATTATGGGAACTTCCCGAGGAGATGGCTCCGGAAAGTTCAGATTTAATAACAATTGGCTGAGCCGGTTATGGGGAGGAAACGGGGCAAATGGCAAACAAAGGGATTACCGGTGGGTTCTCCTTGCATTATGGATCATAATTATTGTCGGGAGAATTATGATAGGCTTTACTAAAGAAGAGGGAACAACAGAAAGCCCTGTTTCCTCAGGAAATGTATTCTCAAAGGAGGCTTTGAAAAATCAGAATCCCGGCAAGTTAGCCTTTGAATCCGGTCTCACCGAAATAGATATGAAGATTGATTCCCTATATCATAATGAAAGAAAGGAATTAATGAAAGACTATGCCGCAGCTTCCAAAGGATCCGACGCGAAGGAAATGAATAAGGTGGAAAAGAAGCTTGAAAATTACAGGGCAAAAGAAAGTAAGACGCGGGATTTTCTAAAGAAAATTTACAACAGGAAAATAGCAAAACATATTGCAGACAAATCCAGGGACTACCAGCGTAAAATTTCCGATTCCATTAAAAAGAAAAATCATGATAAACCTGTTGATCAGGGAATTGTAAAAAGTATCTGGAGAAAAAAGCAGGTTTTAATGGAAGATTCTCTTGGAAGGCTTTATGGAACTTTAGAAAGTGCGGAACCCCATTTTTCATCCGGTCAAAATGTAAATACAAAAGAAAGGTTGGGTGATGAAAGCACATCATCTAAAGACATTTCATTCTCCGAGATTATTTGGCTGATCATTCTGATTATCGGAAGTGTAGGGCTTTATTCTTATTTCTTCCGGAAGAAAACATTGAATATCGGAGGCGATAATGTACCCGGTGGTATTAAAATATTCCTGGTTCTTATTTTGATAGGAATGCTGATCTATCTTTTTTATCCGTTGATCGGGATGTACGGGTACAACTGGTTTGTATGGTTCCTGGTTATTTGTGTCATCTTATTGGTATATCGTTTATTCAGCGAGGACAAAACCATTTTAAAATCCGATAAAGATGAATAAGCAGAAGTTTATAGATAAATTTATCAGAGCATTTTTAATACTGGTACTTCTTAAAGTGCTGGGGCTTGTAGCGCAACTTTTTCATCAGAGTTTCTGGAGTGTATTGGGCACCTTGGGTATTTTTATCGCGGTGGCTATCATAATTTTTGTGGTAATGATCAGCCTGAAGGATAAAGAAAAAAATGATCAACGTTCCGGAAGGCGAGGAAATTCGGGAGGAAACTTTTACCTTGAAAATTCTCTTTTTGACAGAATCCGTAGTAAGTATGAAGAGCTGGCAGAAAAATATATTACAGAAGGAGATTACAAAAAAGCCGCAAAAGTTTATATGAACCTTCTCCAGGATAATTACAGGGCAGCAAAAACACTGGAAAATGGTGAATTTTATAATGAGGCAGCGGTTATTTATCTGAAAAGACTGCATAATAAATCCGATGCTGCGGCTTGCTATGAAAAAGCAAAACAATACAGAAAAGCAATTGATCTTTATAAAGAACTCGATCAGAAAGAAAAAGTAGGTGATCTTTATAAAGAGATGAATGATATAAAAAATGCACATGTCTATTATCAGATGTTGGCAGATGATTTCGTGGATAACAGCCAGATGGTAAAAGCCTCGCTGATCTACAGAAAAAAGATGGAAATGCCTGATGAAGCACAGAAAATCCTATTAACAGGATGGAAAGAAAATAAAGATGCCTTCAATTGCCTGAACAATTATTTTGCAAATATTTTTGATTCTACAAAATTAGAAAGGGAAATTCAGCATTTATATGAAGAAACGCCAGCAGATAAAAAGCTGATTTATCTGGAGGCTATGAAGTATGAATTTAAAAAGAACTCTTCCCTTCAGACTGTCACGAGAAATATTGCTTATGAGATCATTTCCGAAAAGGTAGAAACCCATTCCGAAATTGTAAATGAGCTAAAATATTTTAATCCTGATGATTCGCTTATTTTAAAAGATATTTCAAGGTATAAGACTGGAAGGAATAAGATGTTCAGGAATTAATTGATGTTTGAATTAAAAGATTAAAAGACTTAAGAATTCCATAGTAATCTTTATAAATTCCTAACAAACATAATGGCTGAAGCTTTCAAAACCACCATTTTATCAGGAAAAATATTATCTTTGCGGACATAAAATTATGACAATACAAACAGCACATATCAGTTTGAATCTATACGATAGCCCTGTACTAAAGGATTCGTTTGGATATGAATGCATGATATGGAATGAGGTAAAATGTGCTGACTTTGTAAATTATTTACTGTAAACTCGTAAAGATTTAATCAAAATACTGCAAAAACGCCTCGATTCCCGGGGCGTTTTTTGTGTTTTTAGAACAGAAATTATTTAGAATGAAAAAAAATAACCAAAAAAGTGAAAATTTTTAATTAGCGATGAAATTTTAATACAATAAAATAGAGTGATAAACAAACCGGTGAGAGACAGTCATTTAGGTAATTAAAGTATCTGCAATAATTTGCGGACAGGAATTTCTATTTCTTTTTTATTGATGTAACTTATTGATTTTTAAGTTATTGCGCCTGAAATTTATTTGCGAGTTAAAAAAAATCATATTTACTTTGCAATCGAAAATTGAAAGCAACAGGTTTTTAGAATTTCAAAAAGTGTTTAAAACAAAAAATATAATGAAACAATTGCATTACATATTTAATCCGTATTCAAGACTACAAGCAGAGGAGCCGAAAGGTTACCCATGTCTTCAGGATAGTGAATTTGTGGATAAAAGGTGCTTATATATGTGGGTCAGCTATTGATCTGACACGTCAAATATATACAGCACCTCCCGAAAAGAGGTGCTTTTTTTATGGTTTCTTTAGCTTATTTGGTAAAGCGTCGGTTTGTGGCACCGGAGAATAGGGTTCGATCCCCGGAGAAACCCAAAGTACAATTCCCTAGCTTAATGAACCGACCACCGGTCTTTTAAAACCGGAAAAAGGGGAGGTTTAATTTCTCTGGGATTAAAAGGAGAGTAGATAAATAGGGGTTGGTTGCGGCTTACTGCTCATAAGTTCTACGATAGTCGTGAAGGTTCAATTCCTTTGTTCTCCGCAAAAAGGTCTATTGAGGTAATGGCTAACCTGCCCGACTGTCTCTTGGGCACTGCGAGTTCGATTCTCGCATAGACCGCAAGGTTCACAGAATATTTTGGCTCCGACTGTCTCTCGGAAAAGAAATAGGAAGCTGAACCTTATAACTGGAAAGATAACGGTGGTTGTTTACCCGCCTTGGACGCGGGAGGTCGCAAGTTCGAATCTTGCTTTCCAGACTATTTTTAATTGAACGCGAAAAGTTGAAATGCAGGTAAATTATCACTAATGAACGATCAATTATAATGAATAAAACCTGATGGTTCGCCGAAGTGGAAGAGTCGGGGCGGTCTGCAAAACCGTTGCGTAAGCTGAGTGGGTTTGAATCCCATAACCATCTCAAATAACTAAAATGAGATTAGTTCCGGAGAAAAGTTAAAAGGATGTCGGGCGCAGAAGTTCTTATATCAAACAAAAAATTAAGACAGGCCTTTTGCTTACTCCATTATAATGATCAGAAATTATGATGAAATCAAAACCTCTATTCATCTTTATCGCTGATCTTTATATAAATCTGGAAGTGCGCCGGAGTTGGAGAGCCGGGGCAGACTGTAAATCTGTTGCTTTATTGCTGAGTAGGTTCGAATCCTACCACTTCCACCACAATCAACTGATAATGTAATGGCAGCATGCAGGAACTGTACTCTTGTCGCTTAGGTTCGATTCCTAATCAGTCGATTATTATTAATTAAAGATAAAAGATAAAAGATAAAAGATAAAAGATAAAAGATGATTCATAAATTTTAAGACTAATATCTTATCAATCAATGATCAATCATCATTGATCAATCATATAACGAAAGAGGAAAGAGAAGGGTTTGTCAAGCGCAGAAGATCTTTACAAACACTAACAAGCAAAAGTTTACACCGACAAACTTTCTCTAACCTTAACTAAAAGTGATGATTGATCATAGATCAATGATTGCAGCTATTATAATTTATCTGTTATAATATCTCATCATTTATAATTTGTAAAAAAATACGGGAATGGCGGAACTGGCAGACGCACTTGACTTAGACTCAAGATATTGAGGGTTCGACTCCCTTTTCCTGTACAAAATGTTAATTCATATAAAGATAAATAACCATTTGGTTTTTATAATGAATTTTTATTTATCTATAATCAATGATAATTACGAAGGTACAGGTTCGATCCTGTCTGTTCTGTAATTGCGGACAAAACTTATATATATGTAACTCAGTACTGCAGAATGATTCATGGTGTAATCGGCAGCACACAAGACTTTGACTCTTGTTGTTCAGGTTCGAGTCCTGATGAATCAACAAAATCTTTACTCAATCATCGCTTATCAATTATAAAGAACAATATGTAGAATTTTAAAAAATGTAAAAAAATGGAAACGCAACAAGAAATATGGCAGAATATGAGTGGGAAATTTTTCCACAAGCCTATCACGCAGTTGATAGAAGAAGCCATCATCCGCGAAGAAGCTAATGGATACCGACTGAAAGTTTGTGTGGGATCAGATTCTCATGTGTATGGAGATACTATTAGCTATGCTACGGCAGTGGTATTTATTCGTGAAGGAAAAGGTGCGTTTACTTTTATCAGAAAACAAAAAGAAATTCAAACAATCAGCATCAAAGAGCGGATGCTTAATGAGGTGAATAAATCTGTAGAAATTGCTTATACCATCTGTCCTGTTTTAGATAAATATGGGGTTGAAATGGAGGTTCATGCTGATATCAATACAGATCCTGATTTTAAATCCAATGTAGCCTTGAAAGATGCCATGGGGTATATTTTGGGAATGGGATATGTATTCAAAGCTAAACCTTATGCTTTTGCGAGCTCCAATTGTGCAGATATGATGGTTTAATAATAAATCTTGATGATTTTATGAAAATGATACAAAAGCTTTTGTTTCTTGATGATATCAGGTGTCCGGAAGAAGCCTATCGCTATACAAAACAGGATTTTTTCTTATTGAAAGACTGGATCATCGTTCGGAATTATAAGCAGTTTATCCATTGGATTTCAGAAAATGGACTTCCGGAAATGATCTCTTTTGATCACGACCTTGCTGATGGAGAGCACACCGGTAACTGGGATTCCGAAAAGACGGGATATGACTGTGCAAAATGGCTGATTGAATATTGTATGGATCATCATGTGGATTTACCTCAATTTTACTGTCATTCCATGAATCCGGTGGGTAAAAAGAATATTATTAACCTGCTTGAAAATTTTAGAAGACAGAATGAGCTCTTTTCGGTTGATCTGACATAGGAACCAGAGCTCATTTGAAGTTGACCAATTATTAATAACAAAGTACATTTTATACATGTACGACGAAAACTATGAAAACAACAGATCATATACTTATTATAGACCTCGAAGCAACATGTTGGGACAGCCGGCCGCCAAGAGGACAAGAAAGTGAGATCATTGAAATCGGGGTTTGCGTTATGGATGCAAAGACCGGCGAGATCTCAAGAAACGAAGGGATTTTGGTAAGACCTCAATATTCAAAGGTGAGCCCATTCTGTACGGAGCTGACTACCATCACCCAAAAGATGCTGGATGAAGAAGGTGTTTTATTTGATGATGCCGTAGATATACTCCGGGCAGAATATCATTCAGAACATCTTACCTGGGCAAGTTATGGCAATTATGACTTGAACATGCTTCAAAACCAGGCCAGAAGATTTAATCTTGATTATCCCTTAAGTGATAGTCATATTAATGTGAAGACATTGTTCGGGTTTGTTCATCCTACGATCAGGAAAAGTGTAGGAATGAGCAGGGCTTTAGGGGAACTTAATCTTAAGCTGGAAGGAACCCATCACCGCGGTGTGGACGATGCTAAAAATATTGCCAAGATTTTACATTGGTGCCTGCAAAATAACTAATTACAGGAAAGCTCCCTTCTAAGAAGGGAGTTTTATTTTTCCGATAAATTTACAGTTTGTATAATCTTTTTGCAGATTGGGATATAAAGCTCTTCCGGAATGGAATGTCCCATTCCTTCGATCATCATAAGCTCTGAATTCGGAATCGTTCGGTGAAGATCCCTGGCGGATTCAGGATGAAAAATAGGATCATCTGTTCCGTGGATAATGAGAACAGGTGCTGAGATTTGTTGAAGGTCACTAGGTTTATATGTCCACGAACCCATAGCCAGTAATTGTCTGAACAAACCATTTTTTGTTTTAGAACGGATTAATTCCTGTTCTATTAAACTTCTTTCCTGCATTTCGTTCAAAGGGAAATTGCCTGATATCCTTTTGGCAAAAATTATTTTTTCTTTAATATAAGCTTCTTTGTTGGTAAGATAATCAACAGGTGGTTGGGTCATCATTGCCATAACGTCCGGATGTCCAGAAGGCAGCTGAGGATTGAGCGAGGTAGACATAATAATGGTGATCGATGATACTCTTTCGGGAAAGTAAGAGCCCAGCAATTGTGCAATCACCCCACCCATGGATCTGCCAATAATATGAGCCTTTTTAATGTGTAGATGATCCATAAGCCCTATAACGTCTTTTGCCATATCCTTCAGTGAATAGGGAATGTCTTCTTTTCTGATCTCTGAAAAGGTTTGCTCGATATTTCCTCCGAATTGGATTTCTTTTTCCGTAGTAAAAACAGAAGCCCCGGAATCCCTGTTATCAAAACGGATGACTTTGAAGCCTTGTGAAGAAAGCTGCTCGCAGAAAGAATTATCCCATCGGATCATCTGGCTGCCTAATCCTGAGATTAAAATTATAGAAGTACTATTATTTTCTCCAAAGATCTCGTAGCATAAATCTACATTGTTAATGATTGCTGTTTCCATTGTTGGGTTTTATCGATTGAAGCAGAATCTCTTCCAGGGGTAACAGTCGAGAATCTTCAATAGCTGCGGTGCGATGGCCTGCGATTTTTATGTATTCTTCGTTTTGTTCAAAATTTAAAAAGTCGCCTACACTTTTTTGACGGATGAGCATGCAAATGTCCCAATACTCTTTTTCAGGCCCTATTAAAAAATGATCCCCCTTTCCAATAAAAAGAATTTCACCTCCACTGGCTGTGAGAAAGGGTTCTGTTTCCTGTATGTATCGGCAATATGCATCCCAGCCACTTGTGATCCCGGAAGATTTCAGTTCCGGATGAGATGAATAATCGGCTTCTTTTTTTAATTTAATCAGGTTCAGATTAACGATAGAACCTTTTATATTTTTACTGAATAAATGTTTTCCTGCCTCGAAGGTAGGATATAGATAAGATGTTGTCATTTTTTTATAACTAATAAAGATTTTCCGGGAGCTCAATATCTTCGATACAATTCTTTTCTGCCTTTAAAACTTCCTGACGGTAATTGATATAAGGATTGTTCTGGGGCTCCACTACCGCAATACATTCGAATATAAATGCATTTTCACCGTACTCATTCCAGTCAGACTGCAATTGCCGATGCGTGTACTGGCCAATATTGAGTGAGAATTTTATTTTATTCTCCAATGCTTCCACATTAAGGGAGCCTTGGATAAACTGCTTTCCGTTTATGGTATTTTTAATAGAAAGAACTCCCATTGTTACAGGGTGATTTTTAGCTTTTTCTCTAAGTTGCTGTTTAATTGTATTTTTCATTTAAATCCATTGTCTGTTCATTATTGTATCGATCCTCCCAGCTCAAATAGGAATTCTGAAGTAGCTTTAAGAGATTTGTTCTTCTTAAATGATAATACTTCTGCTGTAATATTTTCTGCTGTTTTTTTTGCTTCTTCAAAGACCTTTTTCCCGGTATCAGTGATTACAACATAGCTGACCCTTGCATCTCTCTCATTGGCTTCTCTGGATACAAGACCTATTTTTTCAAGGGGATTCAAAAGGCGTGTAATCCCTGAAGCTGTTAAACCTGTTTTCTCCGCCAGATCTATCCTGCGGATCTTATGTTCTGAAGACCCTATAAGAATATACAGGATCGTAAAATCACTGAAGCTAAGTCCATGCACACTCAATGCATCAAATTTTCTTGAAATAATGGCCTGCACTTTTGTAACGTTCATAAGCAGTAATAAATCTGTACTTATCATTGAATTTTATTTGAGTTGTCAAGTATTTTTATTGTGCAAATATAAACATTTTAATTAATTACGTACTACGGTTAGTTAATTTTATTATTTAAGTGATTTAAAATGTGAATGACTGGATAGCCCAAATAGGTAATTAAAACACAAGTCTTTTAGAGTAAGAAAATCGATTTCCTGTATAAATAATTTATTACGCAAAATGATTGCGTATTTCTATTATTACTTTGCATTATCAAAATGAAATAATAATAAGGTTTGGAAAAAGCAAACCTTAATGAAGATATCAGACAGGTCTTGTTGAGTGTTTCGGTATATCACCATTGCAGAAGGATTGTTGAGAAACATGATCTTATTCTGTTCAGCTTGATCTGAAGGTTTGAGGAGTTTTCCAAAAACTTCTACCATGTGCTATGGGTCGAAGGTTCGAATCCTTCTGTTTCCTTATGGAAATATAACTCAGTTGGGTAGAGTAATAGCTTTATGCGTGGGTTCGATTCCCACTCTCATTTTGGATGAGATAGCTCAGTTGGTCAGAGCACTACGCTTTTAACGTAGGTTAAAATAGACTCAAAATCTATTTTGCAGAGTTTAATATTTCTCTTCAAAAAATGTATGTATGGAAAAAGTCTGAGCTTTTTCAGTTGTTCAGTCAATATTTTGGAGAAGCCTGTAAAAAAGTTTTTTGTGAAAAAATAACCTGACGGATCATGATAAAAAGCTGGATGGTGTAAATGAAGTTTTTTTTGTGTAGCAGTGACAGTGAATACGCTCAAAAGCCCGTGTACCCAAAAAGTAGTATTGTCATGTATGTCTTGAAATGATTCTTTCAGAAATGCTTATTTCCGCTGTTTTCAGAAGAAAAATCCTCAGTTTTTTCCTTTTATAAAGTATAAAATAACCTTAAAATATAATATGATGTTTAGAAATGTACAAATTAATGCATATCAGGTAGGTCTGGTATTTAAAAACCGGAATCTTATTGAGATTTTACGAGAAGGCCATCACTGGATTTTTGGAAATAAATCTGTGGATATCTATGAAGTGAAAACACTTTTGCAGATAAATGACGACCTGCTGCTTTTACTAAAACATCAGGAGTTAAGCGCTATGCTTGAATTGGTTGAGGTAAAAGACGGAGAACTTGTTTTAGTCTATGAAAACGGAATCTTTAAAGAAGTTCTGCATGTAGGGCAATATGCTGCCTGGAAAGATGTCGTAAACAGGACATTTCAAAAGATTGATATGACGAAAGTTGATATTACTGAAAAAATTTCCAAAACGATTCTGGAAAATCCAAAATTGAAAAACCTTGTGAGAAAATTTGTGGTAACAAGTCAATACAAAGGTTTGCTCATTATTGATGGAAAGCTGACAAAAGTGCTGGAAGCAGGGACTTATTATTTCTGGATGAATGAAATTTCTGTTGAAGTTAAAAGTGTAGATACCCGCATGCAACAAATGGAGATTGCAGGTCAGGAACTTTTAACAAAAGATAAAACAATGCTTCGTATCAATTTTTATGTCCGTTACCAGGTTGAAAATGTGGTGAAAGCATTGATGGATAATAAGGAGTATGATAAGCAACTATACATTATCATGCAATTGGCTTTGCGTGAATTTGTTGGGGCTTTAACACTGGATGAATTGCTGGTGAAAAAGGATAATGTAGGACAGGAGATTCTTGCTAATATGGGTAAAAAGGGTGAAGATCTTGGACTGAGAGCTACAGATGCGGGGATTCGTGATGTTATTCTTACCGGAGAAATGAAGGAGATCATGAATCAGGTTTTGATTGCCGAGAAAAAGGCTCAGGCCAATAGCATCATGCGTCGGGAGGAAACAGCTTCTACAAGGAGCTTGCTGAATACCGCAAAATTGATGGAAGAAAATGAAGTGTTGTGGAAACTGAAAGAAATGGAATATATGGAAAGGATCGCGGATAAAATCGGAGATATTACCGTATCCGGAAACAGCAATATTGTTTCCCAGCTTAAAGAGATTTTCGCAAAATAGAAAACTGCCCCAATTATTATATATGAGCAGGTTTCTGTAAAGAAATCTGCTTTTTTAGTACCATCTGAATAAGTAAAAGGAAATTTTAAAAATTATAGGTAATGAGAAAAAATACCGTTTTTAAGAATGATCAGGGAAGACAAAAGATCTTGACAATGTATGATGCTGCGCTGCTGGGTTGTGGTGTGGGAATTAAGCAAAGAGTATGTAAAACAAGTTTTGGAGATACATATATGGTAGAAGCCGGTGAGGAAAATGAAGACATTCTTGTGCTTTTACATGGCGCGTCATCCAATTCGACGTCATGGATCTCAGATTTCCATGTTTATGCTCAAAAGTATAAAGTAATAGCCGTTGATATTATCGGTGAACCCGGGAAAAGTGCGGAGACGCGGCTTTCCTATGAAACCATGGATTATGCCCTGTGGTTACATGAGGTGTTTGATGCAATGCAGATAAAAAAAGCACATATTGTAGGGTTGTCCCAGGGAGGATGGCTGGCAGTGCGTTTTGCAGGGTGTTTTCCTGAAAGGGTATACAAAATGGTTTTGCTTTCACCAGCCGGTATTGTAAGAACTGCAGGAAGTTTTATATTTAAGGCGATATTCTACTCGCTGTTTGGGAAAGCGGGCAGGAAAAAAATCAACGAAATTATATTAGGAGAACAGTCCGTTGATCCAAAGGTTATAGAGTTTATGGATCTAATGAAGGATCATGTCAATGCACGGATGGATAAAGAGTATATCTTTCAGGATGAGGAGTTGGAGAACCTTACCATGCCGGTTTTGTTCATTGGAGGAAGAAGAGATGTTATCCGGTCTACAGAACAGATTTCAAAACGTCTTGGAGGTATATTGCCGGACTTGAAAACAATTATTGATGAAAATAAGGGACATGTACTCGTGGACACGTCTGAAGAAATTGTTAATTTTCTTCAGAATTGATGGTATGCCAATTTGAAAATTCTGGTCCGCAAACGGGCCAGAATTTTTAATTCAAAAAGATTTTGAGCGGATGAATTTATTTCCCCTCGTTATTTTTACTAACCCACTCTTCATAAGAAATTACACCCCATTCAGGTCTGCCTTCACTCTCTAAAACAGAGATGAATTCCAGTTGATTTCCGTCGGGATCATTAAAATAAATAGCTAAAGCCGGCATCCATGCAAAAACCATAGGCTTGTCTATCCCGTCTTTTAAGAAATTATAAGGTTTCAGATTTCTGTTATGTAAATAGTCAACAGAATAGTTCAGGATGTCTTCCTTATCACTTGAAAAAGCAAAATGCCGTGGTTGTAAATTTTCTTTTTGCTCCCATAAACCCAGCATAAAGTCCTTTCCTTTACCAATCCATAAAAATGCAATAGGTCTCGTTTCGTCACGATGAGCCAGTGTGAGGCCTAATACTTCAGTGTAAAATTGAATGGCATTCTCCAGGTTACTCACTTGAATATGGGTTTCATATAATCCTTTGATCATGATTTTTTTGTTTAATGTGATGATACAAAGCTATACATAAAGACAAGAAAATAGGAGAGCCGGATTTCGGCTTAAATGACCAATTTTACGGTTGCTGTCTAAGTTCTGTGGGAGTTTTGCCTTTCTGATGTTGTATGAAGCGGGAAAAATGCGTTGGTGAGTCAAATTGCAGTTCATTACTGATCTCTTTAATACTTTTCTCAGTATATTTCAGAAGTACTTCAGCTTCCCGCAAGATTCTGTTTTGAATAACTTTTAAAGCCGGATATCCTAAATGTTCAGCTACACACTCGCTGAGGTATTTAGGGGTTATGTTCATTTGGTCCGCATAAGATGCCACGGTTTTATTTTCTTTGAATTGCATGTCAACAAGCTGCCGGAAGCGGTGCATAATCTGAAATTTCCGGTTGATCGAAGTATCGGAATTCAGCAGGCAGATTTCGCAAATCCTATTGTATTCAAATAAAATCTGTACAAGATAAAGTCGTATCATTTCCATTCCGAAGGGAGCTTCTGTGTCTATTTCCTGTGAAATTTTATTGAATTTGTACAGGAAATCTTTTTGTTGTTTTCCTTTCAGAGGAAATGTCGGAGGATAGTTGGGATTAATGAACATGAGATCATTCAGCACATGGTTGTAAGCCCAGCCTTTTTTTAAAAATGAAGGTTCAAAAAAGATGAATTTTGCATCAAATGTTTTCTGGGGCTTTTCTAATGCTACCCATGATTCTGCCGGAATCACAGAAACACTATTGGGCATGATTAAAAATTGATGCGAGCCTGCTTTGATTCTGGTTTTACCCTTCACTCCTATAATAATCATATAAAAATGAATGCGGTTACCCTCAAGAGGTATTATCTCTTTGCCACTGACGGACAGGCATACAATGTCCATTTCCTTTTCGGGAAGGATGTAATTGAAATAACGACCGACAAATGATACAATATTCAGCTCGTGCTCTTCTTTCATGATGAACAAAGTTATCAATCTGTTGATTAAAAAAATCAATATTTTATTTCTTTATAGAAAAGCTATGATAGGCATTATGATTCGAATGTACAGACCTATCTAGCTTAAATAAAAAGCCGGCAAATAATCATTCGCCGGCTTTTTATTATTTTTTTTAACTGATTTCTTCTTCAAAGTTCTTTTTCCATTTTGCAATGGTAGTTCTGCTTATCTTGTACTTTTTAGACATATAACTTGTCGAAAAGCCATGCTTTTTTTGATATTGCAGCAGTTTAAGCATTGTTTTTTTGTCGTAGGTCTTTAGTTTTTGATTGTTTTTTGAGCTTTCTTTTGATTGTTCAAAAATTCTTTCATTGAATTTTAAAACATCATCAGAAGTGTTAAGTCTTTTCAGTAATTCTTTAATTTTGGGTTCTTCTAATTTATCCGGATGCTCCAGTCTGAGCATATCATGGTAAATCTTGCTGTAATTTGGTCGCATTATATCTTATTTAATGGGTGTGTTTATTTTTTGCAGCCAACGGTGAAGGGTACTTTTAGGAATAGAATATTCTTTAATGACCTCATTCAGAGTCATCTCTCCTGATTGAATTCTTTTAATGATGAATTCTTTTATTTCCTGTGTGTAAATGTTTTTTCTGAAATAAGGGATTTTGTCTGATTTCTCCGTATTCTTGTTTACAGCTGCCGGTGGAGCGTATAAAATAAGGTGAGAACTATATAATCTGAAAAAATCGTACTCCAGTAATTTGCTGCATCGTAGCAGAACTTCTGTATCTATCGATTTGCTGTTGTACATCTTTTCAACAAATTCTTCATCCTTGTTTAAGAAATTACAAATTCTTTCCATTGTAATTCCTTTATCGTCAACCCGCTCTTTCACGAATTGCCCGATATGTATTTCTTTGTATAACATTTTTATTAGATAATATTTTATAATTAGTGTTTGCTTAGATAGATTAGATAAAATAGTATATCAACTGTATTTTGAATATGTGATACGTATAGAAATAATAGAATATGTTACAAAATAGGTAATCAATTGCCCTTGTGAGCAGCGAAGATGGTAAAAAGCAAAACTTCTGGAATAGCATGGCTATTATTTGCTGAATTTTTTAGTATGTAAAGAATGACTTGAGTATCCTTCTAACCTCCATCGATGCTTTTAGCGATTATTTATCTTTTGTCTCGTCTAATAAAATACTATAGATATCAGATTTTATGACTGCAGTAGCAATAATATATTATCTAAAGCCCTTTCATTCAATTTTTTCTTTATATTGTTTACTCGTAGATTAATTTTTTTTATAAAAGTTAAATAAGAAAAATCTTATTTTAATTTAAAGTTATATAATAAAAAATCAACTTCTTGATTTTCAAATATAGAAAAATTTAAAATTGATGCAAAAAATATAAGTAATAAATAATGTTAAAAAATGACATTAACGGAAAAATTAAGGTTTTAAATTTTTATATTTTTAATAATATAAATTTATGTGTGAATTATTTGAAATAATGCTTATTCGTTTATGCTATTTTGAGAATTCGTTTATTGTGTATAATATTTCAAGTATTTACCTTTGTGATTAACTATGGATGCATTCACTAATATCTTCGATTTTCCTAAAAAAATTAATTATAAAAATGAATTACTTGCGGGATTTACTGTCGCAATGACCATGATCCCGGAGTCTCTTTCATTTGCGATTCTTGCGGGACTTTCTCCGCTTACGGGCTTGTATGCCGCTTTTTTAATGGGATTGATCACGGCTGTTTTTGGAGGGAGGCCGGGAATGGTGTCCGGAGGAGCAGGTGCTACAGTCGTGGTATTGATTGCTTTGGCTAAATCGCATGGAGTAGAATATCTGTTCGCAACCGTTGCTTTAGCAGGAGTTTTCCAGATATTGGTTGGTGTTTTTAAACTGGGGAAATTTGTTCGCCTTATTCCTCAGCCTGTTATGTATGGGTTTTTGAATGGTTTAGCGGTCATTATTTTTATGGCTCAGGTAGAACAGTTTAAATTTGTAGATGGCAACGGAGCCGTTCATTGGCTTCAGGGAAGTTCTTTATATATTATGGCCGGACTTACGGCTTTTACGATAGCCATTGTTTATTTTTTTCCTAAACTGACCAAAGTGGTTCCTGCCTCATTGGTTGCCATTATTATTGTTTTTGGACTTGTCCTGGGATTAAATATCCATACAAAGACTGTCGCGGATATTGCACACATCAGCGGAAGTTTTCCTCCATTTCATATTCCTGCCGTACCATTTTCATTGGAAACCCTGAAAATTATATTTCCTTACGCATTAATCATGGCTGGTGTAGGCCTTATAGAATCTCTTTTAACTCTTTCGATGGTTGATGAGATCACCAATTCCAAAGGAAATGCTAACCGTGAATCTGTGGCTCAGGGACTTGCTAATATTACCAATGGTTTTTTTGCCGGAATGGGCGGTTGTGCCATGGTAGCTCAGACGTTAGTTAATCTCAATGCAGGATCCCGAGCCAGGCTTTCAGGAATCATTGCATCAATAACGATTTTGATTATTATTCTGGTAGGAGCACCATTTATTGAAAAAATTCCAATGGCTGCTTTGGTAGGGGTAATGATGATGGTAGCCATCAGTACCTTTCAGTGGGTTTCGATAAGGATTGTCAATAAGATGCCAAAGTCTGACATATTTGTTGGGGTGATCGTCGCGATGATAACAATAGTTTTGCATAATCTGGCCTTAGCTGTTCTTGTAGGAGTCATCATTGCGTCGTTGGTATTTGCCTGGGATAATGCAAAAAGGATCAGAGCAAGAAAGTACGTTGATGAAGATGGAGTGAAGTATTATGAAATCTCCGGCCCTTTATTTTTCGGATCTGTAACCGCATTTGCAGAGAAATTTGATCCGGCAGCCGATCCGGATAAGGTTGTCGTGGATTTTAAAGAAAGCAGAATTGTTGATATGAGTGCAATTGATGCTTTGGATAAGCTGTCCAGACGGTATCATGAGCTCAATAAAACCTTACACCTACGCCATTTAAGCGAAGACTGCAGGAAAATTTTAAAAACAGCGGAAGCGGTAATTGATGTTAGCATAGAAGATGATCCCACTTATAAGGTAATGCCCGAGAAATAGACAAATGGTAGGTACGTGCCATGATGAGTTGTCGTTTTTTTCTTAATTATTAATCATAAATCTTAAAAAGTTATAAAAAAAACAGACTTTAATTTTAAAAAATTATCTTTGGGAGGAATTGAATAGATTCAAACTAAAAACTAACGACGAAAAAATGAAATTATATGGAGTAATTTTTAGCAATGCTCTGTGTAAATTGTAATACGTACCATTTTGAAAACAGATATTGACATCCACAACCACTATCATTTCTCTTTTGATTTGTGGCTTACTTTGATAAAATCTCACCCTGAATTTAAAGCAAAAAGAGTTGAGCTGTTCACCTCGTTTTTTACCATTAATCAACCCATAGAAACTGTTACAAAAACAGTAAAATATTATGATGATTTGTGTAATACGATGAATGAAGTAACAGGAGGGAATGTGGATACATTTGAAATTTATCTTCTTATATTAAGCGCTTTACAGGTTGATATAAAAGAAATCAATACGGATGATCTCAATGCATTTTATATAAAAAGCGAAGAATTGTTCCTGGAGTACAAACCGGTTATTATTTTTGACAATATACACCAGCTTTTCGACGAGATCAAAAACCAGGGGAAGACCATCAATATTTTAAGTAATACCGGCTTTATAAAAGGGAAAACGCTTAGAAAGTTTTTAATAGAAGAGAATCTGGACGATTATATCGATTTCCATATCTATTCAGATGAGATCAATTGTTCAAAACCCAATCCGATTGCTTTTCAGGAAGTGAAAAGTAAAATCAAAAACCAGGAGCTGGAACTTCGTCAGATTTTGCATATCGGTGATAATGCGGTTGCCGATTTTAATGGAGCGAAAAGCTTTGGTTTCAATGCACATTTACTTAAACATTCAATATAATAACTATGAACACGAGGTACAGTTTACATCATATTCATTCTGCGGAAGAGTTTAGCTTTTCTCCGGCAGAATACAGTTATTTTAAATATGGAGATAAATCTTATGCCGAGAAGTTTGCTAAAGAATTATTCGAAGGATTTATTAGACATTATGAAGGGCTTTTCGATGCCGATAAAGAAATCGTGATTTTACCGAGTCCATATATGGCAATTCCCACTGCTTCAAACTTTTTATGCTTTTATTTTAAAAAGTGCCTTGATTTCTATCTTTTTCAAAAAGGAAAGAAGTCAAGTATTTTATCCAAGATCAACCGTAATCATACCTATACGACAGATTATGGAAATCTTAATTTCGAGGATCGGAAAAATCTGATTGCTAATGATACGTATTATATTGACAAGGATTTTCTAAGAGGAAAACTTTGTATTTTTATAGATGATATCAAAATTACAGGAAGCCATGAGCATACTGTAAACAAAATATTGAATGAATATGACGTACAAGCTGATTTCATATTCTTATATTATGCGGAGTTAATGAATTTTAATATTGACCCGAAAATTGAAAACTACTTCAATTACTATGCAGTAAAAAATGTAGATCATATTGTTGAGGTGATGGCGAGGCCTGGTTTTCAGTTTAATACGAGAATTGTGAAATATATTTTAGGGTTGGATTCAAGTAATTTTGAGTATCTTACGTCTAAAGTAAAAAAGGAACAGATCGATAGCTTGCTTGAACTGGCAATCAGCAATAACTATCATTTAATAGAAGAATACGAAAATAACATAAATGCTTTAACACAAACAGAATTATATTATGGCTATTAACTTACAAAAAGGACAAAGAGAAAATATAAACGCACCTAAATTTACCGTAGGTTTAGGATGGGATATCAATAATACATCAACGGGAGGTTCTTTCGATTTAGATGCTTCTTTATTTTTATTGGGAGAAAATAAAAAATTGGTTTCAGATAATCACTTTATTTTTTACAACAATCTGGAATCTCCGGATAAAGCTGTAATCCATACGGGAGATAATTTGACAGGAGATGGAGATGGCGACGATGAGCAAATTAAAATTGATCTTACCAAAATCGATTCTGCTGTAAAGGAAATAACAGTGGTTGTTACCATTCACGAAGCTGAAGCAAGAAAACAAAATTTCGGACAGGTAAGAAACTCTTTTATTAGAATTTTCAATACCGATACCAACGAAGAAATTCTAAAGTATGAGCTGGATGAGGACTTCTCCATCGAAACGGCGGTAGAATTCGGAAGAATCTATAACAGAAACGGAGAGTGGAAGTTTGAAGCGGTAGGAAGCGGACAGAGAGAAGGGCTTGAAAAATTTGTATCACTTTATCAATAATTTATCATGGATAACGAACCCAATCAACCTATCGACCCACTTCAGTCAATTGAACCTCTTAAAACATTTGAGCCGGCACAGCCTGTTCAATCCAACCAGGGAACACCTGGGGTTCTGGTGGACCGCGATGGAAATGTGAATTTAAGCCAGATCAAAAATGATGATCTGCAGAAATATGAAAATGCAGCGAATGCCATAGATGAAACTAATCCCGGTTCTATCGTAAATTTTGGTTCTGAACTGCAGAAGACGCTTGCAAATCAGAGTGACAGCTTTCTGAATAACGTAAGAAGATCCAATTCAGGTGAGGTAGGAGAGCTGATCAATAATTTATTGGTTGAGCTTAATTACGTGGATGTAGATGAGATCAATGGCGGAAATAAAGCGAAAAGCTTTTTAAGCCGTTTGCCATTCATGAAAAAAGTAATTACCCAGGTTGAGAACTTATTTGCGAAGTACGATAAGATAATCAATAATATTGATCAGATCTCTTATAAAGTAAATGCCGGGATCATTACTTCTACAAAGGATAATGCAGTATTGCAAACGATCTTTGACAGCAATGTGAATTCAATTAAACAAATAGAAGATCTTGTAATTGCAGGGAATCTAAGAATGGAGAGAGCGGGAAGAGAACTTGCAGAAATGGAAGCGAATATCCAGAATTATGCTGATTATCAGATTGCAGATAAAAGAGACTTCATTAACAGGCTGGACAGAAGATTGGCTGATCTCAAAGTTGTTCGTCTGATCATGATGCAGTCCCTTCCGCAGATCAGATTGGTACAGAACAATAATGTTTCCATAGCTGAAAAAGCACAGACTATCCTTACCACAACATTGCCGGTATGGAAGAATCAGCTTTCTTTAGCTGTTGCCATGCACAGACAGCAACAGAATATTGAAATTCAGCAAAAGGTATCTTCCACTACAGAAGAAATTTTAAGGAAAAATGCAGAACGTCTGGGGCAAAACTCCAGAAACGTTGCGAAAGCAAACGAGCAGACCATTGTATCCGCTGAAACCTTGAAAGAAACAACAGCCATGTTGATCAATACCCTGAATGAAGTAAAGCAGATCCAAAAGCAAGGAACAGAAAACAGAAGAAAGCTGGATCAGGACCTGCAAACATTAGAAAGCGAACTAAAAGCAAATATCAGAGGTTAATAATACGATACACCGGTGAATGATGAAGCTGTAACCATACTGTCTCAGAGTAAAAGAAGATTAACGAAACTTAAACTTCTTGCCAACTTCTTTGAAAATGTTAATATAATATCCATTTACATTAAAACAGATATTATACATAATCTGTTCAATGAAAATAAGACACTGGATTTTCAGAAGCTTGAGCTTTTTCACCTTCAGTATACGGACAGCCTGATAGAATTGTTGACCAAGATAAAGAAGAAAAAGGAAAACGATCTGCTGGCGGTTATTAATGAAATTGATATTAATAATCAATATATTTCAGCTTTTGAAGAAAGGAAAGTTGATAGTTTTGAAATAGACAGGAAAATGTACAGCGGTATATTTTCTACGCATTTGAAAAATTTGTATAAAGATCTTACAGAAGATAAATTCACCCTGAACTGGAATGATGTTTTATATTTTCATAAAAAATATGCAACGGAATTTTTCAGAACGGAGGCAGATGAATCAAAACTTAAGCTTCATCCGGTTCCTTCTTACCAGTACAATGATTATTTTATTGAAAGGAAATTATTAGGTAAGCTTAATATACAAAACTTTAAAGTACGCTTTATGTGTGGTTACAGAATCGACAGAAATGAATATGAGTTATTTCGGATCTTTCAATCGGATGAACACTTTATCTTCAACATTGAAGAGAAGAGATTATACCTGATCGATGATGAGCTTGCGTACTTAAATACTGCGGAAAATGAATCGAACCAGATTGTTATTATCAACCAGCTAAAGAGGAAAAATCAGGAGCTGGAGGAATCAATCGGTGAAAGAAAACGTACACTACCTGAAGATGTAGAGACTGTTTTAAAGGACTATCTTCGAAACTTAGAAAACGTTGATATTATGAGCAAAATATTTGATGTCAATGAAGAAACAAATATTCTGCGTGCAATGCTTAATTTGAATTTGAATAATTAGGAAGAAGGGAAAATGCAAATTTGCTGAATTGTAAAAAGGCCAAATTGCATTATTTGTAGAAACTGTAAAATAGTTACTATAAGATAATAAAGGAAGCAATTTCACAATTATTCAGTTTAACGGATTAACTTAAAAAGAAGCTACCTTCAAAAAAGGTAGGATAAAAGTAATTTTGCGATTCAGCGGTTTCGCAGTTCACTAAAAAAATAATTAAACATAAAAAAATGGCTATTAACTTACAGAAAGGTCAAAGAATTAATCTTACCAAAGAAAACGGAACTACTCTTACGCAAGCCTGTGTGGGAATTAACTGGGGGGCGATTGAGAAAAAGAGCTTTTTCGGGGGAAGTAAAAAAGAAGCAGTAGACTTAGATGCGAGCTGTATTTTATATGATTCCAATAAAAATGCAACGGAAGTAATCTACTTCGGAAACCTAAAGTCTAAAAACGGATCTGTGAAGCATAGTGGGGATGATCTTACAGGGGATGTAGACGGAGATGACGGTTTGGATAATGAGGTTATTACGGTGGATTTCAATCAGCTGGATCCCGGTGTTGAGCATGTTGCCCTGGTTTTGAACAGCTACAGAGGTCAGGATTTCGGAACCATTCCGTTTGCGTCCATTCGTATTTATGAGGGAACACCGACTAATGTAAAAGAAGTTTTCGCTAAATATGATATTGCTAACGACAAATCATTCAGCGGGCATGTTGCGATGGTAATGGGAGTTTTTTACAGAAGAAACGGGGAATGGAAATTCAACGCAATCGGAGATCCTACCGCAGACAGAAAACTGGAGCAGACAATCCAGACCGTACAGCAAAAGTATTTATAAGAAAAAATACAGCAAATAGATTGATTTACAGGCATACCGAGCTGGTTATTGTTTGAAACATAAATTTACTAAACAAAACTTTTGTCAGGCTTAGTTATGCTGAAATTGGTTATATTTACCGCATTAAAATAAATGGCAATAATTGTACTCTGTACAGCTATTGCTTTTATCGTATATAATAAACACATAGTAAAGTGGAAAAACATCAAAGTATTTTAGAACTGCATCCTGGATTGGTGTGGGGATTTGCGGTAACGGTTGTTATCATGTTGCTTCTCGATTTGGGAGTTTTCAACAAAAAAAGTCACGAGGTTTCATCTAAAGAAGCAACGATCTGGTCTGTAGTGTGGATTTCATTGTCCATGATCTTTTCAGGAGTGGTATATTGGGTGTTCAATCAGGCTGATGGGCATCATCTTGCTGTAGAAAAGTTTACCCAGTACCAGGCTGCTTACTGGATAGAAAAAGCCCTTTCGGTGGATAACCTGTTTGTATTTATCCTTGTTTTCGGATTTTTTAAAGTTCCGAAATATTTACATCATAAAGTTTTGTTCTGGGGAATTATAGGCGCGTTGATTTTCAGGGCGATATTTATTTTTGCAGGAGTCGAGCTGATCAATTTAACTTATTTACCTGAAATGCACATTTTTGGTGAAGCTGTTAAGATTAATATTGTAATGGCACTCTTTGGTATTTTCCTTATTTACGCCGGTATTAAATCCTGGGGTGACGGAGGCGATGATGAGGATGAAGATTTCAGTAATACTGCCGGGGCAAAGCTTATCAAGAGCTTCTGGAAAGTTGCCGATAATTATGATGGAGATAAGTTCTTTACCGTTAAAAACGGGATCAGAATGGCGACTCCACTTTTGGTTGTTGTAGGAGTAATAGAATTTACAGATGTTCTTTTCGCTGTAGATTCAATTCCTGCTATTTTTGCGATTTCAGATGATCCGTTCATTCTTTATACTTCGAATATTTTTGCAATTCTAGGACTTAGATCATTGTATTTCCTATTAGCGAATTTTATTCATATGTTCAGTAAATTACCTTACGGATTAGCTATCATCCTATCTTTCATTGGAGTTAAAATGTTAATTGCACCATGGATTCATATTTCATCACCAATCTCATTAGGGGTCGTGGGTGGAGTACTGGTGATTTCAGTTATTTTATCAATCATGTTCCCTGAAAAAGAGGACGAAGCAAAAGAAAAGCTTGAAGAAAAATAAATCATAAAGCCTTACTGAAAAGTAAGGCTTTTTTATTGAACCTAAGTTTTTTATTTCTTGTCAATTGTTTTCAAGGTTATCCATGCAACAGTTTATTGATCTTACGCCGGGTTTGTACAGATACCTTATACGCTTCATCCCGGAGTTTCTGGATTTTACCAACAGGCTGGAAAATAGTCTTGCTTTCAAAAGGATTAAAAGACAGGAGTTCATGTTCACACGATCGCTCCAGTATACCATCCTTTTTGATTAGTACTTCACCTATTTTAATAAGGGGAGCATTCTTCCATTCACGATTTAAAATATTAATGGGCTGATCCTTTAAATCACAACACAGCTGAACCAATACATCCGCCACATACTCATTGGAAGAAAAGTAATTTTCAATAGCTTCACGAGTACCTGTTTTTTTCCAAAATTCTTCTCCGGAGATTGAGGTTTTAGCTGTATTTTGATCATATATTCGCCTAACCGGTAGACTCCGATAGAGTGAAAATCAAATGAAAGGAAGAAATTGTTACGCCGGCTGATCAGCCTGAACAGATGCTTTAAAAATGAAAAGGTGAATACTGATGGGGTTATTTTTATTATCTGGTAAGCAAGAGGAAATACATGGTTCCATTTTTTTATAAAAAATTGGTTTAGTGAGGTAAAAAGCTTCAAAAATGTACTTACTGAGTTAACCGGGAACAAAGGAAAATTAACCAATGGGTAATTGGCCAGAACATCGCCGGTTTCGTCTTTTATTTTTACTGAAAAACCGTAGGCTGGCATTTCTTTTTTCGATTTTGTAATTTTCAGATGTGCATTTGAAAACCTGATGATAAGATCATATTTTTCCTTATCAAAAAAGGGTTGCAGATTATCGGGGAGATTTGTATTTACTTTGAACTCTCCCTTTAGAACCGCATATGTTGTGGCATGAGCATTTCGCGTCGCATAATCTACATCGCTGATAATGGATGACTGTTCAACAAAATCTGAAATACTTTTTTTGTTGATTGTAAGAAGTTCTTTTTCCTCCTCTGTCAGTTCATTGAATTTCTTATTATATAATATTGGGCTTGGCATTAATTTTTAAATCCAATTATAACACCAAGTTTCGAATTGCATGTTAAGATAATGTTATTTTAGTGTTTTATCTGCTTAACATTCGGTTTTCAGTGTTTTTCAGAAAGTTTATCTTTGTAAAAAATTAAATAATGGGAGTAGCAGATATGTTATTTAAACGCAAAAAAGAACTGGCAGAAAAAAATCTTAATGATGGAAAAGCCTTCATGGAAGAAAATGCCAAAAAGGATGGTGTTGTAACTTTGCCAAGCGGATTGCAGTATGAGATCATTACAGAAGGTAATGGAGCTCTGCCTAAAGCAAAAGATACGGTAAAATGTCACTACCACGGAACCACAATCAAAGGAGAGGTTTTTGATAGCTCTGTAAAAAGAGGAACTCCGGCGTCATTTCCTTTGAACAGAGTAATATCCGGATGGACAGAAGCTCTTCAGCTAATGCCGGTAGGAAGTAAATGGAGATTATTCCTTCCTCCTAACCTGGCTTATGGTGAGGAACAGATCAGCAAAGAAATTGGCCCGAACAGTACCCTTATTTTTGAAGTTGAACTATTGGGAATTAAATAATTTACTGATTAAATAAAGCTTAAAATTTACCCGATTTCTGGGTAAATTTTTTTATTTACTTTAAATTCGTATTTTAGATTTTAAGTTGTTTAAATAGGTGATAGATTATTTTTTAATAAGGCATGCAATCTCCTTCAACAACTAACTACACAAAAATAGATTGAATGAAAAAGCTGCTTTACCTTTTTGCTATTTTTAGCTTAATAACTTCATGTGTTTCCAAAAAAAATCAGGCCATAAAGCAGAATATTCTTACTTTAAAAGATAGCTACTGCAAAGCCCCGTTCCAATACAATTACAGCAAAGAGCTTCCTTCCTATAATTCTGACTCTATTCTGACTGCGAACAAGGAGCTTAAAGGAATGTTTTCCGATCAGAGTATCCTTATCCTGAATGCTCTGGATAATCTGGACGAAGTGCATCAGATTATGGAACTTAAAAAAGATACCTCACTAAGTGCTCAGGTTAAAGTTTTACAACTTAAAACTAAAATTAACAGTAAAATTACGATAGCACTCACAGAGCTGGATGCTGTAGCGGCTGAATTTGATTGCGAAGGAGAGCGGGTGGCTCAGATTGGAAGTTATGTAGATAATCTCAATGCTTCCAGGAATAATAAACTTATTTTATACTCCATTGTGGCAGGAGCTGCGGCATCCATTGCGGGAGGAATTGTAAAAGATGAGGGATGGAGCAGTGCAATAGATATTGGTGGGGGTGCTTTGGGAGCCGGATTCGGATTGGCTACCCTGAATCCGAAGGGGAAGAAGGTAGAGTTTATCCATCAAAGAAATCTCCTCAGGGATATATGGAACGAAAGACTTGAATCTCCTAATTTTCCACCATTTATCTGGTATATGTATACCGAGAAGAAGTTTTCCAATAAAGAATCAAGTTCCATCATCCAGAGTATGAAACAAAGATGGCTTCATTATCAGTTCGATGATGACCGGAAAGCTGCAGACAGTTCGGTTATTTTTAGTGACGGAGGATTTTATCGTGCTGATGACCTGCAAAACCGTGCAGCAATGCTTAATCAGATGCAATCAGCAACAAGGACGATCAATCAGAACATCAACTATCTGCTTTTGGATTTGGATAAATTGGTACTTTAAGAAAAATTTAACTGTAATAAATTTTGTTACAATTAAAAAAATGTTTTACCTTTGTCCTGTAATTAAAATGAACAATACAAGATTTGCTACGGCAGTACATATTATGACCTTATTGGCAGATAGTCCGGAGGAGTGGTTAACTTCTGAGTGGATGGCTGGGAGTATTAATATTAATCCTGTGGTTGTTCGTAAGGAGTTAGGGGTTTTAAGAAACGCTGGTCTGGTTGCAAGCAGACAAGGTAAAGAAGGAGGAAGCCAGCTTTCAAGGAATGCGAGCGAAATCCGTATTTCTGATATCTACTCAGCAGTAAAAAATACTGAAGTTCTGGGTAAAAAAAATCTAAATCCTAATCCGGCTTGTAATGTCGGAAAAGAGATCAATAATCACTTAAACACATTATTCAGTGAAACAGAAAAGTTGGTGATTCAGTTTTTAGGGGATAAAACATTACAGGAGTTTTGTGATCAATTCAATTAAAATTTTTTACCCTTAAATGTAACAAAATTTATTACAATTTAATTTAAAAATAAACATTATGAAAAAAGTAGCAGTAATTGGTGCAACAGGATTTGTAGGTTCACATGTAGTGAAAGAATTGGAAAACAGAGGTTATGAAGTAGAGGCGATCGTAAGAGATGCTTCTAAAGTAGAGCAGAATGACAAAGTAAAGGCTAAAAGTGTTGATGTAAACAATGTAGAACAGCTAGCCGAAAATTTAAAGGGAATTGATGCTGTAATCAGTACTTATAACGCCGGATGGACAAATCCGAATCTATACAATGACTTTCTTACCGGTTCTGAAAACATTGAAAAAGCAGTTGAGAAATCGGGAGTAAAAAGACTTATAGTAGTAGGAGGTGCAGGAAGTCTTTATACACCGGATCATGTACAAATTGTAGACACCCCGGATTTTCCCGAAGCATATAAACCTGGAGCTACCGCTGCCAGAGATTATTTGAATAAGATCAAAGAAAATAATACGCTTGACTGGACCTTCTTTAGCCCTGCAATTGAAATGAACCAGGCTAACGTAGGAACAAGAACAGGAAAATACAGAACTTCTTTAGAAACTCCGGTATTGAATGAAGAGGGAAGAAGTATTCTGTCAGTAGAAGATGTAGCAGTTGTTCTGGTAGATGAATTGGAACAGAACAATCATATCCGTGAACGTTTTACAGCTGCTTACTAATCAAAACAACATTTTATGATGCTGAGAAAAAAATTATTATCATTACTGGCTGTCTTAGTTTTTGTAGGGAGTGCATGGGCTGGAAACCTTAAAATAAAAGTATATAATCCGGGAGCAAAAGCTATTTTTCCGATTACCTCTACTCTTGTTTACGGAGATAAAGATGCCATACTGATTGATGCACAATTCCAAAAACAATATGCGGAAGAGTTGGTAAAGGAAATAAAGGCGACAGGCAAAAATCTGAAAACCGTTTTTATTTCGCACAGCGACCCTGACTTTTATTTTGGGCTTGATGTTATTAAAAAAGCATTTCCTAACGTAAGGATCATTTCCACTGCGCAGACAGCTTACCTTATTTCAGCTTCTAAAGATGATAAGCTGGCAGTATGGAATCCTCAGTTGAAAGCGGATGCTCCCTCAGAGGTTTATGTTCCTCAGGCTGTAGACTCAATTCCCGATTTGGAAGGAAATAAAATTGAGATCAGACAGAACCCTGACGATCCTGCCCATAGTTTTCTGTGGATTCCTTCGTTAAAAACAATTGTTGGAGGTATTTCCGTTTCTGTAGATTCTCATATCTGGATGGCAGATACTCAAAACAATGAAGCTATTGATAAATGGATTGCACAGATTGACGCAATGAAGGCTTTGCAACCACAACAAGTTGTTCCGTCTCATTTTGCGAAACTAAATTTGTCTCCACAATCTCTGGACTTTGTTAAAAAGTATTTAGAAAACTATAAAAAAGCCGTTCATGAGAACAAAAGTTCAGATGCAGTAGTGAAATATATGGTGAATCAATATCCGGATCTTCCTGGAAAAGATGAGTTGGGGATGGGCGTTAAGGTATTTTTAGGAGAGATGAACTGGGATCTGAAATCGCCATATCCGGCAATCGGAAGAAAGATTGAAGTGGATTTTGGAAAAGGAAAATTTGTATTGGATTATAAAGATAATAAAACGATGTCTTTTAGTGGTACAGAAGCTTTTAAAGGTATTTCAGATACTGTTGAGTATACGGCAACTGAGATTGCAAAAAATATATTCATGGTGTATTGGCATGAACCTAAAACCGGTGAAAATGTTACCCATATTCAGGATTATAATAAAAACATAATTTATACGAATATTGCTGGAAAAGACGGATCGTTCGATCATTTTAAAGTACCGTTTAAAATCTTGAAATAAAATAATAGGTAAAAACTCGGCTGCCGTCAGGCAGCCGAGTTTTTTTAATCCAATAATTCATTTAGGTATTTGAATTAAATGACATAACGTAGCCGGCAACCTTAGCGGATTCTTGATTGATTATAATTAAAACGATAGAATCTTTGTGTGTAAAACTCTCTCAGATATAACGGATTACACAGTCTCTTTTTCAAGTATAAATTTCTAATAAAATAACAAAAACGGCTGTCAAAAGACAGCCGTTTTTATATTATAAATTCATAAATAATTTCGGATTCACCGGAGTATTGTTTTTGTGCACTTCATAATGAAGATGAGGACCTGTGGAACGTCCTGAATTTCCGGATTTGGCAATCACCTGACCTACTTTTACCTTATCGTTTACTTTTGCGATCAATTCGGATAAATGGCCGTATAAAGTTGCCAAGCCATTTCCATGGGAAACAATTACGCAATTCCCATAACCTCCCTTCTGTCCTGAGAAAATAATGGTTCCGGCTGCGGCTGCTCTTACATCAGAACCATAAGCAACAGCAATGTCCAGACCTTTATGAAATTGCATCTGATCTGCTTCGGCAGGTGGATTATTTTTTTCTGTTGGTGCTGTTTTGGAAGATGACGGATTGGCGGCTAAGGTTTTTGTAGAGGTTGATGCAGCGGATGGAGTAGCAGCATTGGTTGCTTTTGGAGTAACCATTACTTTTACCTCTCTTTTATTTCCGTAACTGTCTGTCAATTCAATGATCTTTTCAACAGGTTCGGCTTTCACTTCCAGTTTTGGAGCTGCGGCAACTGCTGGTTTAGAATCTGCAACCGCACTTGTCCTTACGGAAGCATAGACGGTCTTAAATGGAATAGGATTTTTTCTGACTCCAAAATTGGAGGAAATATATCCGTCAGTTGGCATTCCCAATGGAACCTGCATCAGTTTTTTTTGTAAATCCATTAAATATTGACTGTAACGGTTGGCTTGTTTGGCCAGATAGACAGAGTTTGAAATACTGTCTTTACTCAGAAACATCAGCTTTTCACTCGGGAGATCTTTAGACTTCAGGAATGAGTTAAGCTGTGCTACGGTTTGATCTACTAAAGTAAGATCTGTTTTCATTTTTAAGTAATCTACACTGTCTTTTTCAGTGTTTATTTTCACAAGGTTTACTTCGTATGTTTTATCATCCTTTTCGGAAGATAACTTAGCTATAAAGATGCCTTGAGCAAAAACTACCAGTAAAAGTCCTCCCAGGAGTATATTTACCTTCTTTTTGCTGCTTAGAAATTTATTCATATTTCTTCAGTTAGTATTAAAACAGTATTAGCCTGCAAATTTAATTAAAAAACAGTTTTATGAATTATTTTTAATTAAAATTTACTTATTTCTGTATTTAACGTGGATTTAAAGGTTTAATTGTGTGAAAGTGTTAATGTTTTCAAAAAATTAGGTTTTATCACGCTCCGAAAGAGTTCTTAATTTTTTGTTTTAATATCTTTGCAGTTCACATTTCAATTATGGCGAAAAAGAAAACTATTTCAGAATCTTCAAATCCGAAAAAGAATAAAAGTGAAGTTTCCGTAGGAGTGGTAGGAAGTGGAAGTTTTGCAACTGCGATTGTAAAAATGCTTGTTGAAAACTGTAAAGTAGTACATTGGTGTGTACGAAGTGAATTTGTAAAAGGAGCTATTGAGCTTCGCGGGCACAATCCTACTTATTTAACTGCAGTTAACTTTAATCTTAAAAATTTAAAACTGACAACTGATATCAATGAGCTTGTTACAGCCTGTGATATTATTGTACTGGCAACTCCTTCTATTTATCTTTCAGATACATTGGATAAGATGACCTGCGATTATAAAGATAAAATTTTTGTTTCTGCAATTAAAGGGATTATTCCTAAAGTAAACGATGTGGTTGCTCATTATCTGAGAGATGAATTTCAGATCGGATTCCGGAATCAGGCGGTAATTGCCGGACCTTGTCATGCTGAAGAAGTAGCGATGGAACGTCTTTCTTATCTTACCGTAGCCACTGTAGAGGATGAAGTTTCCGAAAAACTGTTGAATATCTTTAATTCCGATTTTATAAAAGTCCACTCAAGTAAAGATATCTTAGGAAACGAATACAGTGCAATCCTTAAAAATATTTTCGCCATTGGTGCAGGAATAGCAAGTGGCTTGGGTTATGGAGACAACTTCACGGCCGTATTTGTGTCGAATGCGATCAGAGAAATGGAAACATTCCTTGAAGCCATATATGAGGCACCGAGAGATGTTAATGAAAGTGCCTATCTGGGAGACTTATTGGTGACGGCCTATTCATTGTTTTCCAGAAACAGAAGTTTAGGGAATCTGATAGGAAAAGGATACACTGTAAAATCTGCTATCCAGTCCATGAACATGGTAGCAGAAGGATACTACGCTGCTAACTCTATTTATAAAACGGCTAAACAAAAAAATCTGAAACTTCCGATTGTTGATACCATTTATGGAATTCTGTATGAAGGTAAAAATGCAGAAAAACAGTTTAAAAAGCTGACCGCAAAATTGAACTAAAACGACTTGAAAGTTACAGGACAGAATATAAACATCAGCAATTTGCTGATGTTTTTTTATTGGAGACTATTTTTATCGGGGCACAGATCTTTGATCCAGTTCAGTGTTTATAAAAACGGAATGCAATCTGTCTTGTATCTGAAATGTATTGGTAAATAGTAAGGACTTGTTCTATTCCGAACTTACCATATGATAATATTTCAAGAGATTACATTTTGTAAATTAGATACATGAAAAAGATAGGATTTTTATCGTTTGGACATTGGGGAAATCATCCTTCATATGATACCAAAACAGCAGGTGACACTCTGTTGCAATCCATAGATCTGGCTGTAGCTGCAGAAGAAATTGGGATTGACGGAGCGTACTTTCGAGTACATCATTTCGCTAACCAGTTGGCGTCGCCGTTTCCTTTGTTAGCGGCTATTGGTGCCAAAACCAAAAAAATTGAAATCGGAACGGGTGTCATCGATATGCGGTATGAAAACCCATTGTATATGGTAGAAGATGCCGGCGCAGCAGATTTGATTTCTGGAGGCCGGTTACAATTAGGCATCAGTAGAGGTTCGCCAGAACAGGTCATTGATGGTTGGCGATACTTCGGATATGATTTGGAAGATGGACAATCAGATGTCGATATGGGACGTCGTAAAGGTTTGGAGTTTTTTGATTTGTTGAGAGGAGAAGGGTTTGCTCAACCTAACCCTAATCCGATGTTTCCTAATCCTCCAGGATTATTGCGGATAGAACCCCATTCTGAAGGATTACGTGATCGCATTTGGTGGGGCTCTGCTTCGGATGCCACTGCAGTTTGGGCGGGAGAAACCGGTATGAATCTGCAAAGCTCTACTTTGAAGTTTGATGAAAGTGGAAAACCTTTTCACATACAGCAGGCTGAACAAATTCGTTTGTATAGAGAGGCTTATAAAAAAGCAGGACATACACGGACCCCGAGAGTCTCTGTGAGCCGGTCTATTTTCGCAATCGTCAACGATCAGGATAGATATTATTTCGGACATGAAGCCGACAGAACAGATAAAATAGGTGTTTTAGAGGGGAACCAACGTGCTATTTTCGGAAGAAGTTATGCTGCTGAACCGGAACAGCTCATTAAGGAGTTGGCTCAGGATGAAGCCATTCAGGAAGCAGATACTTTATTATTGACAATTCCCAATACATTGGGTGTGGATTACAATGTACATGTACTTGAATCCATTTTGAAATATGTGGCTCCTGAATTGGGCTGGCGTTAAAAAATCTGAAATGGCAGGAAAAATTTGGTATAAAACAAAAATTACAGTTATTGGAGCCGGGCAAGCCGGACTTTCTACAGCATATCACCTCAAAAAAATGGGACTGGAAATCGGTCGGGATTTTATTATTTTAGATGCTGCACCTTCAGCTGGAGGTGCATGGCAATCCCGTTGGGACTCCCTGACCTTGAGTACAGTAAACCGCATTCATGATCTGCCGGGAATGTCATTTGAAGAAACTATTCAGGGAGATGAAAAGGAAGTTCGTGCTAATATTGCCGTTCCGCATTATTATGATTTGTATGAGAAAGAGTTTGGGTTACAGGTCTATCGGCCCGTAAAGGTTGAAAAAGTGAGCCTGAACGGAGAACGGTTTTATATTGATACATCGTCTGTTTCCTTTTCTGCATTAGGCATCATTAATGCTACGGGAACCTGGGAAAATCCATACATCCCGGAATATCCGGGTGCTAAGCTTTTTAAGGGGGAACAGCTGCATACTCGGAATTTTAAAAATGCTGAATACTTCAGGGGAAAACACGTGATCATTGTCGGAGGTGGTATTTCTGCGATTCAATTGCTGGATCAGATTTCAAAAGTAACCACCACTACATGGGTTACACGAAGGCCTCCGGAATTTCGTGAAGGACCGTTTGATGATATGGCCGGGAGTTTAGCAGTTGCGATGGTTGATAAAAGAGTGAGAAGCGGATTATTGCCAACATCTGTTGTTTCGGTAACGGGATTACCTGTTACTGATGAAATTAAAAATATGGAAAAAAGAGGTGTTCTCAAACGGTTTCCTATGTTCAGCGAGATTACGGAAGAAGGTGTTAAATGGGAAGACGGAAGACAGGAAAAAGCTGATGTCATTCTTTGGAATACGGGTTTCCGCTGGTCTCTGTCTCATTTAGATGCTGTTTTGCCTAAGGAAGAAGGTGGAGGTATCATCATGTCCGGAAGACTTGCCACTGAAGTTTCAAAAGAGCCGAGAATTCATTTGGTGGGTTATGGACCTTCAGCTTCCACTATCGGAGCAAACAGAGCTGGAAGTGCTGCGGCAAGGGAATTGGTTAAGACTCTGGGAATTGAGAAGTAAATTGATGTCTAATTAGAAGCATTTCGTATTCATCATTCCATAATCTGAATGGTGTACAAAATTTAACCTAAAATTTTGTACTTTTTCTAGTGCAGATACAGGTTAGATATTCTTAATAACTTTTGTGTTAAAATCCTTAAACGCAATCTTCTTTTTAAAACTTTTCACGAAATTAGTAGTAAATTTTATGTTATGTCACATTCGCTTATAAGCAGAACGCCAAAACCAAAATATGACGTTGTACTCATTGGGGGTGGTATCATGAGTGCCACTTTAGCCACATTACTCCACGAATTTGATCCCGATCTGGAGATCGCAATTTTTGAAAGGCTTGGCAGGTTTGCCAAAGAAAGTACAGCAGCCTGGAATAATGCCGGAACAGGGCATTCAGCATTTTGCGAATTGAATTATACTCCGGAAAAAGAAGATGGGACCATTGATATTTCAAAGGCAGAAAGTATTGCAGAACAATTTGAAATTTCCAAACAATTTTGGTCCTATTTACTTCAAAAGGGATATATCAAAGATCCAAAAGATTTTATCAATTCATGTCCTCACATGAGTCTGGTATTTGGAGATAAGGACGCAGAATATCTGAGAAAGCGCCATGATAAGATGGTGAAATCCGTTTTATTTAAAGGAATGGAGTATTCTACGGATCATGAAAAACTGCGGGAATGGATTCCCTTAGTGATGAGCAAGAGAAATGCTTCTGAAGTAATGGCAGCAACCAAAATGGATCTGGGAACGGATGTTAATTTTGGTTCCCTTACCCGAAAAATGGGAAGACATTTATTAGAAGATTCCAATGTAGAGGTTTTTTTATATCATGAAGTAAAAGATATTGATCCCAGAGAAAATGGACAATGGGAAATGAAGGTTAAAGACAGGATTCACAATCACAAACAAGAAGTAGTTGCAGATTTTGTATTCATCGGTGCCGGAGGTTATGCGCTTCCGTTGCTTGATAGTTCAGATATTAAGGAAAGTGAAGGGTATGGAGGTTTTCCTGTTTCGGGTGAATGGCTGGTAACGCATAATCCTGAGCTGGTAGAAAAACATCAGGCTAAAGTATACACACAGGCTACAGTAGATGCTCCGCCAATGTCTGTTCCTCACCTTGACCTTAGAATTATTGACGGTAAAAAAGCACTCCTGTTTGGACCTTTCGCCGGCTTTTCAACCAAGTTTTTAAAAGAGGGTAGTTATCTTGACCTTCCTGAAAGTGTGAATACAAAAAACATACGATCCCTTTTTGGAGCCTGGTGGCATAATATTCCATTGACAAAATATCTAATTCAGCAGGTAGCCATGACGAAAGCTCAAAGGATGCAGCATTTGAGAGAGTTTGTTAAAGATGCCAATGAAGCAGACTGGGAATTAAAAGTAGCCGGACAAAGAGTTCAGGTTATTAAAAAAGATGAAAAGGAAGGCGGAAAACTGGAATTCGGAACCGAAGTGGTTGTTAATAAGAGTGGAACCATTGCCTCTTTACTGGGGGCTTCACCGGGAGCTTCTACTGCTGTTTATGCTATGCTTAATGTTCTTGAGAAGTGCTTCGGTGAAAAACTTCACGGGGAGTGGAAAGACAAATTAGTGGAAATGATCCCTTCTTACGGACAAAAACTTGCAGATAATCCTGAACTTACAGATAAAGTGAGAGCTTATACGAAAGAGAAGCTGGAGCTGCATTATTAGTATAGATAAAAGATAAAAGATAAAAGATAAAAGATAAAAGATAAAAGATATTAGAGATAAGCTTCTTGAATTAAAAAATGTCCGTAGTGAAATTGATGGGAAGTGCTGAAATTTTGATGCGATATTTTCTCTGAAGCATTATTTATATCAAAGAATAAATTAATATCAATAATAGTAATAAAGCCGATTCATTGGAATCGGCTTTTATATTGAAAAGTACTTTTCCAATAAAAATTCCTTAACACAATCATAATCCATTCAAAATATACATTTCAATTGAAATTTAAATAAATTTGCAGGATATTATTATTCATATAAAGTCGTGGAAGAAATTGTTGTAAAGCCTATTATTGCCAGAGAACTTCTTGAATCCCTTAAGACAAAAGTGGAAGAGGAGAAGCAGGTTATTGTGCACTGCTGCTTCCCGGCCTCTCCTTTTTTGGGCAACCTGATCCGGATATGGAATACCACGTATCTTTTTGATAACAGTTCGGAGCATCAAAGTAAGCTGATCCACGCTGAAAATATTACAATATTTCCGGACTGGACTCCGGTTCCTTTTATGCGGGATTTTTGGTTTACACTCATATTTTCAGGATTGCCAAAAGATTGTAAAAGTTTTGATCTTAAAGAAGTCATTCCTGAAGAAGGTGGATTTTTTGTACAATCCATTAAGAGAAATGCAATGGATGTATACAGAGTGAAAATATCAGAATCTTATTAAATGAAAATCAGAGAAAAAAAATTACAACAGATCATTGACTGGGCAAAAACGAATCCGGATATTCGTGCTGTTTTGTTAACCAGCTCATTAGTAAATCCTTATGCTCCTGTTGATGATTTTAGTGATCTGGATATTGAACTTGTCTTTGAAAAAATGAAACCATATGAATCTGATAAGTCATGGTTGGAACTTTTTGGGGCGCCCATGTCAATGGTAGAAGAAGATGAAACATTTTTTGACGGAGTCCATGCAATGAAAATGGTTTTGTATGAAGATCTTGTGAAGGTGGACTTCAAACTCTATGAAAAATCTGAATTTATAAAAGAAATAAAAAAAGATGAGCTTCCTGAAGATTGGGACGTAGGCTATAAAGTTCTGATCGACAAAGATGAGTTGACAAAGAATCTAAAGGCCCCGACTTACCAGTCTGTGATGATTAAAAAACCCACAACGGAAAGATTTCAGCAACTGATGAATGATTTCTGGTGGGACACAACTTATGTGGCAAAATGCCTTAAGCGTGAAGATATTTTTTATGCTAAATTTATGAGTGAGGATGTAATCAGAACTGATTATCTTGTTCCTTTGCTGGAATGGTATATTGCCAGTGAAAACGGGTGGAACAATATAACGACCAATAAACACGGAAGACTTTTCAAAAAGTATTTGTCTCCAGATCTATGGAAAAGGATTGAAGCTACTTTTTCCGGAAGTAGTATTGAAGAAAACTGGAATGCTTTATTGGCATATGCAGATCTTTTTCATGAAATAGGAACTGACCTAGCCAGAAAGCTCGAAACTTCATATCCTGAAGAGCATGAAAGTAAAGTACGAAAGTACCTTACGATAATAAAGACTCAGGATTAGTCGAATTCATTTTGCCTGATTAAGTTTTCAATGCAGTATTCAGTAATTGCAACAATCGTTACAAAAGGATTTACGCCAATGGTTCCCGGAATTAAAGATCCGTCCAGGATGAAAAGATTTTCATGATCTTTTAATTTACCATATTGATTGGTGGCTTCACCTAATACGCAACCTCCTAACGGATGATAACATATATTAGGCCCAAAACCATTTTTAAAAAGAAAATGGCTTCTGGTACCTCCATTAGCCCGGTTCATTTTCCGGATAAAATAATCTGCATTCTCTCTCATCTTTTTTGTATGACTTTCATTCCAGTCAATATGGAGTCTTTGAGTTGTGGTATCAAAAGATACTTTTCCCTTTTTATCAACCCTGTTGATTAGCAGATATAATGCAGTAGCCACATCCATACCCATTGGTAATGGCGCAATCTCCGTGAAAAAAGGATGTTCTTTATCTTCCCAGTTATCAACTCCACCTACAGGAATAGTGGATTGCTGAACTCCTGTACCTCCGGACAGAGGTCTGACCCAATTTCTACCGGTCATAAAGTTTCCGTTATTACCCCAATTTTCCCCTACATTACTGTTGAGTGGAAGCTGGTTTTTCGCATTGGATTTTAAAAGAAGCTCTAAAGTTCCCATAGTTCCTGCAGATACAATCAGCTTTTTACAATGAAAAATTTTCTCTTTGATAAGTTCTCCTGAAGTATTGATCTGTTTAACATCCAGTGTATAACTTTTGTCATCATTTAATTTGATGGAAGTAACTGAATGGAGATCCAGTATTTCAAGATTTCCCGTGTCTGATGCTTTTTTTAAATACGTTTTATCAAGACTGTTTTTACCGTGATTATTTCCATAGATCACTTCCGTATTAAGTGCAGATCTCGGAACTTCATTTTTATATTCTCTCTCCATGTATTTGAAATCATACACATTCGGAACACGGATGGTTTTAAAGCCTGCTTTATGAGCCTCTTCTTCACCTACTCTTGTAAATTTATAATAAGGACAATCATGCAAAAACTGTTCATCAATCACATTGACTTTCAGCTCTTTTCTGGCAAGAGGAAAATAGTAATCATAAAACTTTTCGGCATCGAGCTGTGGAAAAACTTCTTTAAAATAACTTTCTTTAGGGGTTACAGCCATTCCGCCATTTACGATAGATCCTCCACCAACACCTCTTCCCATCCAGATATTGATATGTTCAAAATCCAGTCGGTCCAATGCACCTGTAAAAGGTTTTAAAGAGAACAGGTTCATAAAAGGTGCAATGGTCTTCTTTTTCAGCCATGCAGCACTTTCTCGGGGTTTTAATAAGTTGGAAAAAGGAATCCCGGATTTTTCCCAATTCAGTCCTATTTCAAGCATTAATACTTTTTTTCCCGCCTCACATAAGCGTAAAGCTGCTACGGCGCCTCCGTATCCGGAACCGATAATAATGACAGGGGCATCCAAAGTTTCTGTTTTTTCAGGAGATTTTGGAGCGGAACCATATAAAAGATGCGTACCTAAAAAGTAAAAGCCAGATATTCCAATGATACCTGTTGTAATGAACTCTTTTCTATTCATGTTCGTTATTTTCCAAAAACTATGCTAGAAAAACACAAAAAATTATAATTTTTAATTAAAATTAATGGGACTTTTTATTGTAATTTTAACCTTTAATAGATGAATAATGAAAAGATACCTGTTACTATTGCTGCTGTTTCCTTGTTTCGTTTTTTCACAGAAATCAATCCTTAAGGAGAAGGCTGAAATTAAAAAATTCCAGAAGAACCTTAATGCAGAGTATTTAAATCCTAAAGAAACTCCTTTAAGAGGAGATAATTTTACAAATTTTAAAGCACATCCTTTTTTTCCTGTGGATCTAAAATACAGAGTACAAGCTAAGCTGGTACGAACAGCTAATGCTGAACCGTTTGAAATTCCTACTTCATCAGGAAAGACTAAACAATATAAAGAATATGGTAAGGCTAGCTTTACGTTGGAAGGGCAGGAGTATACGCTTACTTTATATCAAAGTCTGGATCTTTTAAAACAAGAAAAATATAAAGACTATCTTTTCCTTCCTTTCCGTGACCTCACCAATGGAAAAGAAACTTATGGTGGCGGAAAATATATGGACCTTAAAATTCCGAAAGGAAATACTCTTATTCTGGATTTTAACCAGTCTTATCAACCGTATTGTGCATATAACGCTTATGATTATAACTGTCCGGTTGTTCCCGAAGAAAATAAACTACCTGTGGAGATCCGTGCTGGAGTGATGTATAACGATATTTACCACCATTAATATGATTCATTTAGAATTTTACAAGCCCGAAGATTTTTCCGGAGTTAACTATACATTGGATGACGTTCAATCGCAGTATACATCAACTGCCGAATTTGCTATAGAGAGAATCAGAGAAAGAAATGATGGTAAAGGATTTTCTGTGACGATCTTTGAAAATGAGAATCCTGCAGGCTATTTTGCCTTGGATTTCGGTGATGATAAACTGGATCTTACCCATAATACGAAATCTGTTTTATTAAGATCATTGTCTATTAATCCCGATTTTCAGGGGAGAGGCATTGGAAAAGCTGCTATGAGCCTTGTAGATGATTTTGTAAAGAATCATTTTAAAGATTGTGATGAAATCGTTCTTGCTGTCAACGAAAACAATATTTCTGCATATGAGCTGTACATAAAAGTAGGCTACATATTCGAGGGGAAAACCAGAATGGGACGGAGTGGTCCGCAACGGCTGATGTATAAAAAACTTTAAGAAAATTTTAAAGTAAAAAAATTCTGCTTGGCGCGATCTTTCCACTAACTTTGAGTAACATCAAATAAAAAATATGGAAATATCCCTTCATAATCAGGTAGCTGTCGTTACGGGAGCATCAAGTGGAATAGGTACAGGAATCGCTAAATCCTTAGCTTCAGCAGGTGCCACGGTCATTGTTAATCATTCTTCAGAAAGATCCGTTGAGGAAGCCAAAGCTGTCTTAAAAGAAATAACGGATGCTGGAGGAAAAGGAATCACCTATCAGTGTGATGTTTCGAAAGAAGATCAGGTGATCGCTATGTTTCAGGAAGTGATTTCCCGATTCGGAACTGTGGATATTCTTGTTAATAACGCCGGGATTCAGAAAGATGCTAAATTCACCGAAATGACCATGGATCAGTGGAATGCTGTAATTGGGGTTAATCTTACCGGACAATTTCTTTGTGCCAGAGAAGCAATTAAGGAGTTTCTTCGCAGGGGAATAGATCTTTCTCGTTCTAAGGCTTGTGGGAAAATCATTCATATCAGTTCTGTCCATGAAATTATTCCATGGGGAGGCCACGCCAATTATGCATCAAGTAAAGGGGCTATCCGTATGCTGATGCAAACCCTGGCACAAGAGTATGGAGCACAAAAAATTAGAGTTAATTCTATTTGTCCTGGGGCTATCCAGACACCAATAAATAAAAATGCCTGGGATACTCCGGAAGCACTCAACAGTCTTCTTAATCTAATTCCATACAATAGAATCGGACAACCGGAAGATATCGGAAACCTGGCCGCTTTTCTGGCGAGTGATCTTGCAGATTATATAACAGGAACCAGCATTTTTGTAGATGGAGGAATGACGACTTTTGAAAGCTTTTCCACAGGCGGATAAATAATGATCTGCCTTTAATTTACTATTTCATTCTTAAAACTACATATATGACAGAACAGCAGAGACTTTCTGATATACAATGGAAAAAATGGGGTCCTTATGTAAGCAATAGGGAATGGGGATTGGTACGTGAAGATTATAGTGCGAATGGAGATGCCTGGAATTATACCAATCATGATATTGCTGAAGCGAAGGCATATCGTTGGGGGGAAGAAGGGATTTGCGGGATTTGTGATGACTGGCAGAAATTGGTGTTTTCCATAGGGTTCTGGAATAAAAAAGATAAGATGATAAAGGAGCGTTTCTTTGGTCTTTCAAACGGCCAGGGAAATCACGGTGAAGATGTTAAAGAATATTTCTATTACCTCGATTCCACACCTACCCATTCCTACATGAAAATGCTTTATAAATATCCTCAGAATGCTTTTCCATATGAAGATCTGCTAAACATCAATGCAGGAAGAAGTAAAAATGAAGATGAATATGAATTGATAGATACCGGTATTTTTGAAAGAAACGAATACTTCGATATCTTCATTGAATATGCTAAAGAAGGGGCAAATGATATTTTAATACAATTAACGGTTACCAATAAATCTGAGAATGAAGCTCCGCTTATCATCTTACCAACACTTTGGTTCAGGAATACCTGGAGTTGGGGATATGATGATTATAAGCCTCTGCTAAGCTCAAAAGAATTTTCAAAGATTAAAATTGAGCATAAGGAACTTGAGGTCAGAAATATCTATTCCAAACAATCCCGGAAAACATTGTTTTGTGATAATGAGACCAATAATGAACGGATATATCGTTCGGCTAATAAATCAAGATACTGTAAGGACGGAATTAATGACTTTATCATTAATCAGAATTTATCGGCCATAAATCCGGAGAATAAGGGAACAAAAGCCTCTTTTTATATTGAAGATGATTTTAATGCAGGAGAAACAAAGACCTTTGAGTTTAGGCTCTCCGATAAAGAATTATCAGAACCATTTCAGGATTTTGAGACAATTTTCAATTCAAGAAAAAAAGAATCTGATGATTTTTATAATGACATCCAGAAAGGAATCCGGTCTGATGATGAAAAGCTGATTCAGAGGCAGGCATTTGCAGGCTTGTTGTGGAATAAAATGTATTATCATTATAATGTTGAAAAGTGGCTGAAAGGTGATCCCGCAGAAATGCCTCCACCTAAATCCCGTGGGAGAATAAGAAATTACGATTGGAAACACCTGAATAATGAACATATCATTTCGATGCCTGATAAATGGGAATATCCATGGTATGCAACCTGGGATCTGGCATTTCATGCCATAAGTTTTTCATTGATTGATCCCGATTTTGCTAAATATCAGTTAAAGTTGTTCCTGTTCGAATGGTATATGCATCCTAACGGGCAGTTACCTGCCTATGAGTGGGATTTTAGTGATGTAAACCCACCCGTTCATGCCTGGGCGGTTTTTAAAGTTTTTAAAATCGATGAATATCTGAAGGATAAGCCTGATCTTGAATTTCTGGAAAGTGCTTTCCAGAAGCTATTGATGAACTTTACATGGTGGGTGAATAAAAAGGATAACAATGGGAATAATATTTTTGAAGGCGGATTTTTAGGACTTGATAATATAGGCGTTTTCGACAGAAACAGTACACTCCCGAATGGAGAACAGCTGGAACAGGCGGATGGAACCAGTTGGATGGCGATGTTCGCACTCAATATGATGAGAATTGCCTTAGAACTGGCTCTCTATAACAGGGTTTATGAAGAGATGGCAATGAAATTCTTTGAACATTTCCTTTCTATCGCCCATTCTCTTGATAATATGGGTGATGAAAACTTTGGCCTCTGGGACGAAGAAGATGAGTTCTTTTATGATGCTATTGCTTCCAGTGATGGAAATCATATGTATCTTAAATTAAGGACAATAGTGGGGCTCATTCCTATGTTTGCGGTTGAGGTAATTGACGATGAGGTGATTGAAAAACTTCCTAATTTTAAAAAGAGGATGCATTGGGTATTGGAAAACAAACCCGAACTGGCAGCCCTTGTTTCGCACTGGGAAGTGAAGGGACAGGATTCAAAGCATTTGCTTTCCCTGCTGAGAGGACATCGCTTAAAGAGGCTCCTCAGCAGAATGCTGGATCCAAACGAGTTTTTAAGTGATTATGGTGTGCGCGCCCTATCCAAAGTATATGAAAAAAATCCTTATACAATTAATCTCAATGGGGTTGATTATTCTGTAAAATATACACCTGCAGAAAGTGATAGTGGGCTTTTTGGTGGAAATAGTAACTGGAGAGGTCCTATCTGGTTTCCTATTAATTTTCTGATTATTGAGAGTCTTCAAAGTTTTTTCTTTTATTATAGTCCTGATTTTATGGTAGAATATCCTACTGGCAGTGGAAATTATTCTAATCTTGAGGAGATCGCAGATGCTCTAAGTAAAAGACTCGCAAAAATATTCCTTAAAGATGAAAATGGAAATCGGCCGGTCAATTCACAGTATCCAAGGTTTCAGACAGATCCTGATTTTAAGGATTACATTCTTTTTTATGAATATTTCCACGGTGATACAGGACGTGGAGTAGGAGCTTCCCACCAAACAGGATGGACCGGACTAATATCTAAAATTCTTCAACCCAAATTCCCCAAAAAGGAAATAGCGGAATCTCAAACGGAAATGCCGGAAGAAACAAAATAGTTGAGCTGAGAGCAATTGGCTAAAAAGTAAGCGAGCAGAATAGTAGAATAATAATGTATTAAATACAATTTCACAATTCAGCTACCTTACAACATACAACGATGACAACCATAAGAAAAATGATCTTATGATTGTGTAATTTACTTACTCAAATATCTGCTGGATCACTTCCAGGGAAGTTGGAATCTTAAAGTCTGTAATATGGTAATGGTAATAAACCAATATACTATCCAGGAGATCCTTTCTTAATGCTGAATGAATTTTTAATTCATAAGGATTCTGTGAAGAAATAATAGATTTCCATGCGGCTGAGATCTCATGACTGAATAATTGATGAGCCGGTTGAGATGAAAAAGTTCCTGTTTCCGGATCCAGATACTGGTGATTGTCGAGTAGGGGTGCTACACCCTGGATTTTTAAAATTTTAATTAAAAAAATCAAATGGGATTGATAATTCTTTAGAGAGAGTTCATCAATAAACTCGTCAATGGAAAAATAGAGATTAGAATTTTTATGTTCATTTCTCAGGATCTGATTAAGAAAATCTGAAATAAAGAAAACTACAGTATTGATCTTTATATCGGTATACATATCGTTGTTTTTTACCAACTCGAATCTGGTAACGGACGGTATTCCGCTACTTTTTCCCACAGGAATGGAAAAACTGAGTTGGTTTAACGGAAGCAATAATGCTTTTTTCTTATTTCTTTTGGAGTAAATCCCCTTCAGGAAAAAAGTCTGAAAGCCTTCCTCTTCTGTAAAGCAATGAAGAACCGCATCATTTTCCCCGTATTTGATAAATGAAAGTAAAAATCCTTTTTGTGAATTCATTAATTAACCACAGCTATTTTGGCGGTCGCTTTATCAGAACCATCTTCATTGGTCATTAAGACAAAATAGATACCTGATGCTACTCTGGTTCCTCGCTGATTATTAAGGTCCCATTCATAATAACCACCTCTTGCTACTGCCGAGTGAATGACGTTTCCTGCAACATCAGTTATTCTTATGTTTGTTTTTTCCGCCAGACCTTTGATTGTAACTTTTCCTTTGAAATTGGAGTATACCACAGGATTCGGGTACACCACTACATTTCCGAAGCCCGAAGTTACATCCGCTACATCTCCCTGATAGGTTACAATTCCGTTGTAAGAAGCAAAATATACCTTTCCTGTTTTTCTGTCTACTTTAATATCAGTGATGCTGTTCGTAGGCAATGGTGAATTTTCCTTTGTAAAATGCTTTATGGTTCTTTGTCCATCTGAAGACAGATAATATACTCCTCCACCATCTACTGAAATCCATTTATAATCTCCTGCATCTACTTCTATTTGTAGAATTTGAGAATCACGGAAAAGCTCCTCACCTAGATTATTCTGCTCAATGATAATAGGGTTTACAGTAGGATTGGGTTCTTTAATGGCTGTTACCGCATTGGATAAAATACGTAGTCCTGTGTCAGAACCTATCCACGCATCTCCGGCTTTATCAATGGCGACAGAAACCGTTCCTCCTGAATTGGTTGGAAATCCGCTGGCTTGAGTCAGGATATAAGCGGTGTCATCAGATACGTTTGTTGGAGTCTTTTTATAATCATATACTAAAAAGTTGTTCGTCCTTGGGATCGGTACCCATAAAAGATTTTCATAATATAGAGCTTTCTGCACACCGTGGCTCAGACCTGCTATTTCCTTTACGATAAAATTGTCAGCAGTTTTGTCATATGGAACCACAGACATAGAGCCATTGTCCATGAAACCTACAGTAGCAAATAAGTTATTTTGATCATCATAAGTTAAGCCTACAGGTCTATAGGCAAAGTTATTAGGTGGCGATAAGCTGTAATATTTTGTAAAATCAAAATCTTTATTTGTGCTGTTGTATTTCATTTTGTAAATACCCTGTCCTCCATATACATAGTTGGTGAAATAGACTTCATCCAAATTGCTCGGATCGGCTACAGCATCTAAAATATTAAATGACTGTGTTTGTCCTATAAAATAAGATGAATATATCCACTGCATTCCGTTAAAGTAGTAAAAACCCGGATTTTTAGCATTAATAAGTGGAGTGTTGAATCTTGCTTCTCTACCTCCGGTTGAAACTAAAATTCGATTTTCACCATATAAATTAAGTTTATAAGCATAGTTGAAATAGGGACCATCCGGTTTAAATGCATTATTGGTTTCATCTTTAATTCCCGAAAGAATAGTTCCTCCATATATCTTCGAACCTGTCCTTATAGCGGTATTACATTCTTCTCCTACACTCGCAGTCCCAACATAGTTTCCGTTGGTATTGAAAGTGTAAATCCTACTCTGATCGGTAACAATAATGCCATTTGAACTCACTACGATATCCTGTACTTTTCCAAAAGTCTGTGAAAGTGGAGTAGAGACACCATTATTAAAGATGTATGCTGTAGTTGCAGAAGAAAAGCTAATAACAGGATCAGAATCGATTTGGGTAAATGTTCCCGGGACATCAGTTGTCCAGGTAGAAAATACCGGAAAAGTCGTATTCATTTCATGGCTCTTTAAACCAGTATTTGTTACAGAATATACCTTATTATCTACGATAGTTGCTTCATTACTCGCTTCGTATACACCTCCTGCAAGAAAAAAAGCAGAATCGTTAAACTCTTTTTTTCTAAGATCAAAAATAGAGACTCCATAGCCAACTGAAATAACAGCCTTATCTCCTGTAATTGATATATGATTGATTTTTTTGCTTCCGTTGTATCCTGTAGCAATGGGGATATCCACAACATAAGTAACACCGTCCGGAGTAACAATATCCAAGGAGCCGTTTTGATAACCAATAAGCCCGATCTTGGTTTGAGCATTGTAATCAAAAGCAGAAATACCTACTTCATGAAGGCCGTTTGCTTTGGATAACTTCGTAATTTCACCTGTCGAGATGGTATAATAGAATAGCCCGTTTTCTGCAGCTGCAATTATTTTCCCATTATCTTCTTTCATGGAGATAACATTGTTGTAGGAGAATATATCCGCCCATTTTTTTGAAGAGATAACCTGAGCATTAGCCATTTGAAAGCATGCTAAAATACCAAGGGAAATTATGGAGAGTTTTTTCATATTATGCTATTATACTGCTATCTATTACCTGATTATTCCAGGAGATATGTTGTACGTTTTTGTTATTGTCAAAATGGAAATCTATTCTGCCTAAAAGAAGTCCTGCCCATCCCACCTGATTTACCAGGACATTTTTTCCTTGACGGTTTTTAAAGGTTTGGGGTTCCGGTAAAAATGTATGGGTATGTCCTCCTAAAATCAGATCGATATTTTCTGTACTTGCAGCCAGTATCTTATCACTTACCTTATCGGGCTCTCCTTTGTAATCGTAGCCAATATGTGATAAGCAAATTACAAGATCACATTTTTGTTCATTTTTCAAAAAGTTTGAATAATGTTGTGCAACTTCAATCGGATTCGAATATACGGTTTCCTGATATTGTTTTTTACCCACTAGCCCCTCCAATTGAATGCCTACTCCGAAAATCCCTACTTTGATTCCGTTTTTATTGAAGATTTTATAGAGAGATGTTTTACCATCTAAAACTGTATTTTTAAAATCGTAATTCGAGCAGATGAATGGAAACTGTGCATTAGGCAAAACATTCAGAAACCCCTGTAATCCATTATCAAAATCATGATTCCCCATGGTAGAAGCATCATATTTCATCATGGACATTAATTTGAATTCAAGTTCGCCGCCAAAGAAATTAAAGTATGGTGTTCCCTGGAATATATCTCCCGAGTCAAGAAGCAATACATTGTTTTCTTTACTTCTGATTTGCTGTATTAAACTTGCTCTTCTTGCAAAACCTCCCTGATTAGGATTTTTTGTATAACTTTCATCAAAAGGTTCTATTCTGCTGTGCTGATCATTGGTATGAAGAATAGTAAGTTTATTTGTTGAAGATAAGGTACTCAGTCCGAAATCTTCAGCCATCATCATATTGGGAGCTAAAGCCATTGCCATAGTCCCGCCACCAATTGTTTTTATAAATCTTTTTCTATCCATTATTTCTTACCGATAAAATTTAAACGAACATCTGTATTGGGAACAATCTGCGGGTTTTTCTTAAAACAATCAATAAAAAGATCTCTCATTTTAATTCCCGTAGAAATTGATTCCCCTTTTGCAAAGAAATTCATGTTATCACCTCCTAATGCTAAATAATCAGAAGTTGCAATATAATAATCCTGACTTGAATTAATGGTTTTTCCGTCAATTAAAGTTTTGGATGGTTTGCCGTTTTGAGTTTCTATATACAAATGAGAAACCGGATTATTGACCTCATTTTTTGCATAGTATTCAAATAAACCCTGCAAGTCGGATCCCTTCATTTTAACAATGACCACTTCATTTTCGAATGGCATCACTTCGTATACATTTTTGAGTAAAATATCACCCTTGCCAATGGAAGTGCGAATACCTCCTATATTGATGAGAGCAGCGTCAACATTCTTTTGCAGGTGTGACTTTGCCCATTCATTGGCTCCTTCAAAAGTATAATCAGCTAAAAGATTTCCCAGATTGCTGTTATCACCTTGTTTGGTAAGATCTGTGTTCGTATGGGAAATTTTTTGATTCATTTCCCGATCCAGTTTTTGTTTATAAGGTTCAATAACTTTTACAAAAGCCTCATCATTCTTCAGATCTTTATTAATGGAAATATTCTTTTGTGTTTCCACATTTGCTACCTGTAAAGGAATTGTTTTACAAGAAGTAAGCGAAACCAAGGCAATTCCCAGCAATAAGAATTTATTTTTCATAATTTCTTTTAGTATATGCAAATATAATTATATGTAGAATAAAACATTATTATTTATTATAAATTCTTAGTCGAAATTATTAAATTTGACAAAAATAATTCTAACAGATGAGCATTTTAAAAGGAGTAGGTGTGGCTTTGGTAACACCCTTTAATGAAGATTTATCCGTTGATTTTGATAGTTTAACAAAACTTGTTGAATATAACATTGAAAACGGAACCAGTTATTTAGTTGTTTTAGGAACTACAGCGGAAGCTGCAACACTTTCTGCAGAGGAGAAGAAACAGGTTACAGATCATATCATTAAGGTAAATAGTAAACGCCTTCCTTTGGTTCTGGGAATTGGAGGGAACAATACTCTTGAAGTAAAAAAACAAATTGAAGAAACGGATCTTTCATCATTTGAAGCAGTTTTATCAGTTTCTCCTTATTATAATAAACCTAATCAGGAGGGGCTTTATCAGCATTATAAAGCTCTGGCTTCTACAGGAAAAAAGATCATTATCTATAACGTGCCTTCCCGAACAGGACAAAATATAGAGGCAGATACTACGATTCGATTGGCTAAAGAATTTCCTAATTTATTCTTAATTAAGGAAGCCGCTCCAAACATTCTTCAATATTTCGATATTTTAAGAAAGAAGCCTGGAGGTTTTGCATTAGTATCGGGAGATGATGAATATGCATTGCCTGTAACTTTGGCAGGGGGTGAAGGAGTTATTTCCGTTATAGGACAAGCATATCCAAAAGAGTTTTCTACTATGATTCAGTTAGCTTTGGATGGAAAAGTAAAAGAAGCTTATGAAATTCATAACAAACTTGTGGAAATCACAAGATTGATTTTTGCCGAAGGAAATCCATGTGGAATTAAAGTGATTTTGACAGAAAAAGGAATTATTAAAAATTATTTAAGACTTCCTCTCGTAGCAGCATCAGAAGGACTTTACGCGAAAATAAAAGCTGAAATGGCGAATGTTTAAGATACGTAAGACGTTAAAAATAAATATGCGGTTACGTTATCTGTCAATAAATTAAATAACATAAAGTGAAAGGTTCGTGCCTTTCACTTTTTTTAATGATAAAATTATGGAATTAGTAAAAGCAACAGAAAATGACATTCCTTTAATTCAGGATTTAGCCAGAAGATCATGGGAAAATGCCTATGCAGAAATACTTTCGGCTGAACAGATGGAGTATATGTTGGGTACAATGTATTCTACAGAAGAGATTGCAGGGCATTTGCAGCACCCTCATTATCATTATTATCTTATTAAAGATGGAGAAAGTAACTCTTTTGAAGGATTTATAGGCTACGAAAATGCCTACGAAGATCAAACAACAAAACTCCACAGGATTTATTTGGTTCCCGAGAGTAAAGGAAAAGGATTTGGGAAAAAAGCACTCGCTTTTTTGGCAGACAAAACACTTGAAGCTGGAGATGGCAGAATAATCTTAAATGTAAATAAATTTAATGCCGCAAGACAATTTTACGAATCTCAAGGATACCGGATCTACGACGAAGGAGTATTTGATATCGGGAATGGTTTCGTGATGGACGATTATCTCATGGAATTTATAATTCACGAACAATAGACTTATAATTGTGTAACAATATCTGATAATTCTATAACGGGTGACTTGGTTATAATTGTGATATTTGCAAAGAACCAAATCACTTCAAAAATAATACGTTCATATACTTGGTTTTAAGCTGTATTGGCTTTTATCAGTATATTTTTTTCATCCTTAGTGTTTAAATTCCTGTATTCTTTAATGCAGGAGTTTTTTGCGTTTATGAAAATTATTTTAACTTTATTAACCTATTTCACATTTATATGAAATAAAAGTTTATATTTACAAAATAATTAACACACTTGTACTAGGATGAAAATGTATGTGAAATTTGATTTCAATGCTCTTTGTAAAAAAGTGTTGGATGAAAAGCTTAAAGAACAGGGTTTGAAATACCGTTTGCTGAATTTTGGGGAAGTTGAATTTTATGAAGCATTTACTCAGGAACAGCACAATAATTTCAAAAAGAATCTTGAAGATTATGGCATCGAAATTATCGAGAGCCAGAAGATTGCATTAGTCCAGAAAATAAAAGATGCAATCGTAGAATTGGTTTTCTCAAAAGATATTGTTGCTGTTAAAGCGTCTATTTACATTGCTGAAAAATTGAATCATAGCTACGGATATCTTTCCAATCTTTTTTCAGAAGTCGCGTACACATCTATAGAAAACTTTATTATTCTACAGAAGATAGAATATGCCAAGGAGCTGATTATTACAAATAAACTTAACCTTACGGAGATTGCACATAAGCTGAACTACTCCAGTGTTGCTCATCTCAGTACACAATTTAAAAATACAACGGGTATCACTCCTTCCCAGTTTCAGAAAATTATTATCAAAAGGAGAAAAGAGCAGACTGTGGCTGTTACTAATAAAATGCTTTATGAATAAAGAATATTTAAATACCATACTTGTTGATAATGACGAAGGCAATATTATTCTATTTAAAAGTATACTTAAAGATCTTAAAATAACAGTAAAGGTGCAGTCGTTTTCCAATGGTGAGGATTTGATGAAATATTTAAATAATGCGGAGGCTCTTATTCCGGAAGTGCTGCTGATGAACTACACCATTCCAAAAAAAGGGATGCTGGAATGTCTGGAAGAGATTAAAAAAGATGTGAGGTTGAACAGTATGGTCACAGGGGTATATTGTGATACGTTGTCAGAAGAAGAAGTCGAAAGGATTTTTGTAAAAGGTGCAAATATTTATATAAAAAAACCAGATAATTATAAAGACCTGAAAAGGGTAATTTCCGAGGTAGTGACTCTCAATTGGCAATACCACACATCAGGACTCAATAAGGATAATCTTATCCTGAAAGTATGATAAACATTGATGTTTCTGGATTTTAATTCAGAAATAAAATAAGACATATTATACAATACTCACCAATAGGTGAAAATTTTATAACTATTAAATATAATAATATAAATAGTTATTAATAACAATTGATGAAATTTGTACAAGAAACGTGCTAACACAAATTAATCATAAAAGTAATTAATATAAATAATTATTTTTCAAATCTTGAAAGTAAAAAATGTTAATCACGATGTTAGTAAAACAAAATGGATTATTCAGTTCCAATGTTAAGCGTAGAAGATCTTTAAACAACGGTACAATCATGAAAACTCAAGCGTCGGGGGATATTATAGTCGTTTCTTTTAAAATCCTTTCGACAAACACAGTTAGTTTTTATAATAAGTAAGTTGGAAACATAATTCATTTTGTTTTTTCAAAATTTATTTAGTAGTGGCTTAAAATAAAAATGCAAATGCTATAAATATTTTCACTCCACATCAAATTACAGAATAATAAGCATTCTACTAAATAAATTTTTTACCACGAGAATAATTTCTTCTAAATAACAGTTTTATAAGGGGGCCGCGGAAAGATCTTTTTCTTTTTGCGGTTTTTTTATGATATTTTGCTCCATTTATTTTTCCCTTTATAGTATTTCAGATAGTAGTTTTTAATAATCTGATGTTCCGCAAGACCAAGCAGGGGATCTTTTTCAAGAATCTTTTCAACTGTTTTCTTTGTTGCTTTTATAATCCCGGAATCTTTTACCAGGTCAAGTCTTTTAAAATCTACAACACCACTTTGCTGAGTACCTAAAATATCACCGGGTCCGCGTAATTGCATATCTACTTCTGAGATTTTAAATCCATCATTGGTTTCTGTCATTGTCCTGATGCGGGTTCTGCTTTCAGTTGATAGTTTATCTGAAGTCATGAGAATGCAATAGCTTTGTTCCGCTCCGCGGCCCACACGTCCTCTTAACTGATGGAGCTGTGACAAACCAAACCTCTCAGCGCTCTCTATAACCATTACTGAGGCATTGGGAACGTTTACACCCACTTCAATTACTGTCGTTGCAACCATAATTTCTGCTTTCCCGGATGCAAAATAATTCATGGCTGCGTCTTTTTCATCCGGCTTCATCCTTCCATGAAGCATACTCACATTATAATCAGGAAAAGAGTTCATAACATGATCCAAACCTTCCATTAAATTTTTATAATCTAAGGTTTCAGACTCTTCTATCAGCGGATATACAAAATAGACCTGCCTGCCTTTTTTTATTTCATCTCTACAGAAATTATAAACATAGGTTCTGTCTTTTTCTCTTCTATGAGCTGTTATAATCGGTTTTCTACCTACGGGCATTTCATCTATCACAGAAACATCCAAGTCCGAGTAAAAGCTCATAGCCAGAGTTCTCGGAATAGGAGTGGCTGTCATAACAAGAATGTGTGGCGGAATTTTGTTTTTTGCCCAAAGTTTTGCCCGTTGTGCAACACCAAACCGATGTTGCTCATCTATAATGGCAAGCCCGAGATTTTTAAACTTAACCTTATCCTCAAGTACGGCATGAGTGCCTACTAAAATAGACAGCTCTCCGTTTTCAAGCTCCTGATGAATGATTTTCCTTTCAGAAGCCTTTGTGGAACCGGTTAAAAGCCGGACATTAATATCTGTTTTTTCCAGCAATTCTTTTATTCCGTTATAATGCTGTTGGGCAAGGATTTCAGTAGGTGCCATCATACAACTTTGAAAGCCGTTATCCATTGCAATAAGCATAGTAAGCAAAGCAACCATCGTTTTTCCTGAGCCTACATCTCCCTGAAGAAGCCTGTTCATCTGTATCGGTTTCTTCATATCTAAGCGTATTTCTTTTAAAACACGTTTTTGGGCATTGGTAAGCTCAAAAGGAAGATGGTTTTCATAAAAACCGGTAAAGTAGTCTCCCACAATAGGAAATGGATTGCCGAACGCCTGGCTTTTATGATGAATTTTCTTTAAAACATAGCCTAGCTGAAAGAAAAATGATTCTTCAAATTTCAACCGCTGATCGGCCTTTTCAAAATATTCCATACTCTGTGGAAAATGGATATTTAAAAAAGTATGTTGCCTTGATAAGAATTTAAAGGATTTTATCAGGTAATCCGGTAGGTTTTCCTCAATAAGATTGGGGATCTCTTTGCAGATATTTCTGAGAATTGTTTGAAAATATTTTTGGTTTAAACCACGTTTTGTCAGCTTTTCAGAGCTTGGATAAATTGGTCTCAGGCGATTATCATTTTCTCTTTTTTCTTCAATTTCAATTTCCGGATGTGGCATTGAAAACTGACTGTTAAAAAGATTGATCTTTCCGAAAATATAAACTTCCCTGTTGATGGGAAGCTGCTCTTTCAGCCATTTTGAATATTGGAACCATACAAGATCCATTGTTCCGGTTTCATCATTGAATTTGGCGGAGAGCCTTTTGGTTTTTCCGGTTTGAATTTCCTGAACATGGGTAATTTTTCCTTTTAGCTGAATCTCCAGATTGTTTTCCTGAAGATGAGAAATTTTATACACTTTATTTTTATCCAGATACCGGATAGGATAGAAGTTAAGCAAATCTTCCACAGTAGAAATTCCCAACACACTTTTAATGAGTTTAGCTTTTTCAGGACCGATTCCTTTAACGTATTCTATAGAGGTTTCTAGATTCAATTTTAGCTTGGATACAGGTTTCTGATCCGCGATAGTAAATGAAAAAATAAAAGTCCGAATTTCGGTAAAATAAAAAAAACTTCCAAAAAATTGGAAGCCTTAATTATTAATTTGGAAATCCCAAACTAGTTTTTTATTTTGGATTTAAACTTTTTCTGGTAATCTTCCCACTGTTCCCGAGTTTTGATTTTTTTATACATATCCTTTGAAATAAATTCCAGGTAAGGCTCAAGCTCTATAGCTGAAAGTTCACCCTGAAGAATAGTGATGGGTCCTCCTTTCTCATCCAGAAAAACAGTGCTGGGAACTGCCGCAACGTTCATATATTGTGTGAATTCATGGAGTGAATTTTTTCCTTTTTTGTGTTCAACGGTGTGATTGGAAAATGTTCTCCCGAAAATTTCAATATCTTTTTTCTCTTCTGCATTGAACTTCACCGGATAATAGTTTTCATTCAGGATCTGCTCAATTACTGGATGACCAAATGTCTTTTTGTCCATAATTTTGCATGGACCACACCAGTCGGCATAAAAATCAATAAGAATTTTTTTAGGATTTTGTTTCTGAGCCTTCAGGGCTTCTTCAATAGTCATCCATTTAACTTGTGCGAAGCTCAGGGTAAACAAAAACAAACTTATTATGCTTAGAATTTTTTTCATATAATTTTAAATTATTAATAAAATTAAGCATAATAAGCTTATATTTTATTTTACGTCTTGCATTAATTTTCTCACAAGCTTGGACATCAAAATTAATACCACACCAGCTATCAATGCATAGATTCCCAGAGTTTTATATCCGTCGGTATAAGCAATAAGTTTACTCATGTTGGTATTGCCGGTATTGGCCTCCGAAAAACTTGCTCCGATTTTACCGGCTGCAAACTGTCCGAATGCACTTGCCAGAAACCACAATCCCATCATCATTCCGAACATTTTCTTTGGTGATAGTTTTGTGATAATAGACATTCCGATCGGCCCCAAACATAATTCTCCGAAAGTAATGACCAGCCAGGTAAAGGTAAACAGATTAAGTGAAGATTTTCCATCAGCACCTGCAAAATATCTTAAACTATAAAATAAAAAGAATCCGGCTGCAAGGAATAAAAATCCAATCCCGAATTTGTTGATGGTATTCGGTTCTAATTTTCTTTTATTTAAACCAATCCATGCCAGCCCGATCAATGGACTGAAAATGATAATGAAAAATGAATTGGCACTATTATTAATAACATTAGGATCCATACCAAAGCCTAAAAGCTTATGTACAAGATTATCTTTTGCAAATAAAGATAATGAACCTCCGCTTTGCTCATAAATAGAGTTGAACACAAAGTACATGAAGATGAATATGAATGCGGCAACAAGCTTTTTCTGATAAGGTGTGGTTTGTTTTAATGTTTCTATGATAAAATATCCGACCGCAACAATTCCTATCAGGTACATAAAATAATCGGTATAATCCGTATTCTTGACCATGATAAAAATAAGCGGCATACTTAGCAACGCTCCGATATAAACCAACACTTCACGAGTCGTTCTTTTGGATTGTGGAAGAGCCTGTAATGGAGAATCTCCGATAGGGCCTAAGGTTTTCTTTGTCGCAAAAAATGTAATCAAGCCTAAAATCATTACAACGGCAGCTGCAAGGAAACACCATGACCATGAATAATATTTCCCCAGATAAACACATAAGCCACCCCCAAGTAACCCACCAATATTAATACCTGCATAAAATAATCCATATCCTGCATCCCTTCTTGGGTCATCCTCCTTGTAAAGTTCTCCTACCATCGAAGAAATATTAGGTTTGAAAAAACCGGTACCAATGATTGAACAGGTAATTCCGAAATAAAAGAAATCATGGGGCGAAAAGGCAATAATAAGATTACCAATGGACATGATAAGTCCGCCAAAAACCAATGATCTTTTAAATCCCAGGATCTTGTCTGCAAAAATTCCCCCGATAAAGGTGAATGCATAAATGAAGGCCTGTATTGCTCCATATTGTAAATTGGCTTTATCTTCCAATAAGCCCAATTGGTCCACCATAAAAATGGTAAGAACTCCGCGCATCCCGTAAAAACAAAAACGCTCCCACATTTCTACTGTGAATAGCGTCCAAAGCTGTTTAGGATACTTGCCTTTAAAATCTTGTATTTCTTCTAATGTATACATAGTAAATGAAAATAAACGAAAAGCGGTTTCATTTTGAAACGGCGTGCTAATTTATAAAAAAACCTCTGACAAAGCAGAGGTTTTATAGTATTTTATTAATGCAACTACTTTACACCGTGCATCATTTTCTTTAAAATAGGTGAAATTAAACCTAAAATTACCGCAGCAATACCGCAAAGTACTACGAATACCATGAAGAATTGAAACAGGTTGTGAATTTCAAATCCGGCAAATGTAGGATTGTGTAATGGGAGCTGGGCTTTATCAAAAGCAGCTATTTGATCAGCTGTTAAAGTTACTTTTTTGTCTAAAACATCCTGAAGGTTTACTCCGATTTCCTCCGCTTTTTTAAATTTATCACCTGTTGCAGGAATAAGAGCTCCTAACGAACCTGCTAAAGCATAACCTGCTGCATTGGAGATAAAGAAAACCCCGTATAGTAATGAAGCGAATCTTTTTGGAGCTAACTTACCTACTAGTGATAAACCAATAGGAGAAAGGCAAAGCTCACCGCATGTCTGGATGAAATACAATAGCATCAACCATTTGATTGCTAACAAACCTGAGCTTCCAAGATCTTTTACATTGTGGGCAATAATGAAATAAGAAAGCGCAATTAATGCCAATCCCATAGCTTGCTTGAACGGAGATACAGGTTCTTTTCCTTTGGCTCTTAATTTGTCCCAGATCAAACTGAACGGAACGGCAAGTATAACAACAAAGATCCCGTTGAAGATCTGAACCATGGAAGGAGGCATATTCCAGCCTAAAATATTCCTGTCTGTCTGGTTATCCGCAATGAACGTCAGGGAAGAACCTGCCTGCTCAAAAGCGGCCCAGAAGAAAATAATAAAAAATGATACGATATAAATTACCCAGATTCTCTGTCTTTCCACTTTATTTTCAGCAGAAGTCATAATCAGGAATGCTAAAGCGATACCTGCCGCATAGATGAAAGGATAGATAATTCCTTTGATAAGTTGTCCCATCTCTACTGAATTGAATCCAAATTCTCCTACAAGAAGATATCTGAAAGCAAAAAATAAAACGACAAATATAAGCCCCGTTATTCCTAATGACGGACCTGAGAATTTAGCCGTTTGGGTTTCCCCTTCTTCAAAATCTGCACTTGTATTATGTTTTGGTAATCCTCCGATAGGTCTTCCTTCCGGAGTCACCACATATTTGTTTTTAAGGATGAAGAATGTTACAGTTCCGATGATCATGGCAATAGAAGCTGCAAGGAATCCCCATTTGAAGGCGAAAATATCTCTTACCCCTGTTGCTGCATCTTTAACATCCCCAACGTATGGACAGATAAATTGCCCAAGGAATGCTCCGATATTGATTCCCATGTAGAAAATAGTAAAGGCAGAGTCCAGCTTTGATTTTTCCTGCTTAGGATAAAGGCTTCCAACCATTGAGGAGATATTCGGTTTAAAGAAACCGTTACCAAAAATGATAATGAACAAGGCAAGCCACATGATAAGCTTAGCACTTCCGATATCAGCAGAAAAAGTGGAGGCACTTATGAACAGTAAAAACTGACCGATGGCCATTAAGGATCCACCAATAATAATGGCGTATCTGTTACCAATATATTTATCAGCAATAAATCCTCCTAAAAGAGGTGTTAAATAACACAAAGCTAAAAATCCACCGTAAATGATCGCTGCATCAGCTTCTTTTATCAATAGGGAGTTTACCATAAAGAGCGTTAAAAGTGCTCTCATCCCATAAAAGTTGAAACGCTCCCACATTTCTGTTCCGAAAAGAACCCATAATCCTTTGGGATGTCTGGAGCTCTTATTCTCTACAAGTTCATCCGGTTTCGGACTTAATGCTTCAATATTATCCATTCTTATTGTTAATTTTTGTTAAGACTAGCAAATATAGTTTTTTTTGAGTTTTTGGCAAGATTTTAATTTTATATTTAAATAAAAAAGCTGTAGATCAATTCTACAGCTTTTATTATCTATTAAAAAGGGTTAATTAATGCCCTTTTTCTTTCATGATCCTGTTTAATCTTTTAAGCATTGAAAGCCCTAAAAGCGTAGCAAAAATCAATAAAGCAAAGTTAACCAGGAAATAATTCATCTTGTTATCATAGCTGTACCACGTACTTGCCAATATTCCTGATAACTTATTTCCGACTGAGTTGGCAAGGAAAAAACCACCCATCATCAATGCTGTAATTCTTGCAGGAGAAAGCTTTGAAACAAAAGAAAGTCCCATTGGGGAAAGGCAGAGTTCTCCTACTGTAATCACTCCATAACCGGCAACAAGCCACCATGGAGAAACTTTTACAGCTCCGTTATCTCCGGCCATTACTGCCAATACCATTACCAGGCAGGATAATGCGGAGATGAATAAGCCTAAAACAATTTTTGTAGGAGTAAGCGGCTCTTTTCCTTTTCTTCGTAATATTGCCCAAAAGCCTACGATCAGAGGGGTTAAAGCAATAACCCAGAAAGGGTTTATGGATTGAAATAATTCAGTGTTGTATAAATAAACCTTATTCTTTGGATTTTTCTCTAATTCAGCACGTTGTTCAGAAGATATATTTTTAAAATAAACATCTTTCCCCTGCACTTTAATTGTATTTCCGTCTTTATCTTTCTGTGACTGGAATTGATTGTCATAAACAGGAACTTCTTTGTCCTCATAACTTTTACCATCTACCATATAGATATTCTCTAAAGGTTTTTCTATGGCTGCGGGAACACTTCGATCGGTATAATAATTCGCCCATCTTGTTAAAGCGGTTCCGTTTTGTTTAAAAACTGCCCAGAAAAACATACTGATCATAAAAACAGATAATAATGCTCCGATAGCCGTTTTTTCTTCCGGTTTTGCTTTAAAATAAAGAGAACCATAAAAATAGATGACAGGAATACATGCAAAAATAAATGCATCGGTGCTATCGCTTCCAAATATATTACCCGGAATAAACCATCCGATGGCTCCGGCAATAATAGCCGGTAAAAAAACCTTTATTAAGATTTCCGAAAGCTTAGTATCTCCTTCCTGAACTGGTTTCATCTGAGCTGCGTGGATATAGTGCTTCCTCCCAATGGTAAAAATGACCATTCCGATAAGCATTCCTACTCCGGCGGTAATGAAAGCTTCACCCCATCCAAATTTGTTACGCATGAAAGCAGCAATAATATTGCAGATAAATGCTCCTATGTTGATGCCCATATAGAAAATATTGTAACCAGAGTCCTTATTGGCTTTATAAGGTTCTTCAGAATATAGATTTCCGAGAAGGGTAGAAATGGTTGGCTTAAAAAAACCGTTTCCGATGATAATAAGTGCCAGAGAAGTGTAGAATAAAGGGAGATCCTTGAAAACGCCCATTCCTATATATCCAGCAGCCATCAGAATTCCTCCCAGATAAATAGATTTGATATATCCCAAAACCCTGTCTGCCAAGAAACCTCCAATAAACGGGGTTAGATAGGTAAGTGCAATATAGGTCCCGAAAATATCGTCAGCGGTTTTGTCCGGTAATCCCAGACCTCCTTTTAAACCGGTAGGTTCAATAACATACAAAACAAAAATTCCGAGAATCAAGTAGTACCCGAACCTTTCCCACATTTCGGTAAAAAATAGAAAAGGCAGGCCTTTAGGATGTTTAGTCTTCATCTATACAAATTTCAAATTTCCCAAAAATAAGTTTTTAATTTTAATTGATAAAATAAATTACTCTTTAGAAAAACGATAAATGAAATGAATATTAAAAAACCTTCTAACGTAAATCAGAAGGTTTAATAAATATTTTTAACGATGGATTATAAATTATTAAGGATAAAATCCGTCATTTTTTGATAGAGCTGAGGTCTTGTTTGTCCGCCACTAATTCCGTGGTTTTTATCAGGATATGCCATGAAATCAAATTGCTTTTTGTTTTGGATCAAGGCCTCCGAGAATTCCATAGAATTCTGAAAATGTACATTATCATCGGCAGTACCATGGATTAGTAGAAATTTACCTTTGAGCAGTTTAGAGTATTCTGTTGGAGAATTTTTATCATAACCGTCAGCATTTTCCTGTGGAGTTCTCATGAATCTTTCCGTATAAACAGAATCATAATACCTCCAGTTGGTAACCGGAGCAACAGCAATTCCTGCTTTGAAGACGTCGGCTCCTTTTGTCATAGCCAAACTTGTCATATATCCACCAAAGCTCCATCCGAACATTCCGATTCTGCTTTTATCAATATAAGATTGATTTCCAAACCATTTCGCAGCGGTAATCTGGTCTTCAATTTCATATTTTCCGAGGTTCATATATGTTACCTTTTTATATTGAGCTCCCTTGTAACCAGTACCACGTCCGTCTACACACGCTACAATATATCCTTTCTGAACCAAATGATTGAACCACAGTGTATTTCCTTGATCCCAAGAATTAGAAACCTGCTGAGAACCGGGCCCGGAGTATTGGAACATAAATAAAGGATATTTTTTATTCGGATCAAAGTTTTTAGGTTTTATGATCCATGCATTCATCTGATCACCTGCATTATTTGGAATGGTAATGAATTCCTTCACGGCAAAATTATCTGCTTGTAATTTTTGAAGCTGGTCGTTATTGTTCTGAAGTTCTTTTACTGTTTTACCATTACCGTCCTTAAGTACAAAAGTATAAGGCTTTGAAACAGAGGAGGAGGTTTCAATGAAATAATTATAGTTTTTGCTGAAATTAGCAGAGTTATTTCCTTCTGTATTGGAGATCAGCTGTGATTTCCCATTCTCAATATTGATTTTGGATACTACCTTGTTAATACTTCCTTTTTCAGTGGTCTGAACATAGATTTCTTTAGATTTTGGATTGTAGCCATAATAATCAGTTACCTCCCAGTTTCCTTTTGTAACCTGCTTCTTCAGTTTACCATCTTTGTCATACCAATATAGATGACGGTGCCCGTCTCTTTCTGATCCCCAAAGGAAAGAATCATCCTCCAGGAATTCCAATGTTGGACTGTCCGTATCAATCCACTTATCATCTGTTTCTGTAAATAATTTTTGAACAGCACCGGTTTTTGTATTAACTTTTAAAACATCAGAAGCGTTTTGTATTCTTTCTGAAGTAATCAAAACCATTTCGTCAGGTTTTGCTGTCTGAAATACATTGGGAATATAATAATTCTTGAAGGATCCAAGATTTAATGGCATTGTTTTTCCTGAATCAAGACGGTATAATTGAGCTGATACAACAGAATTCTTTTCTCCGGCCTTTGGATATTTATAACGCATTTCTGTCGGATAAAGAGTTTTACCATAAATAGGAATATAAATTTCCGGAACCTGGCTTTCATCTGATTTTATGAAAACAATGGCATCCGAATTTTTGGTCCATTCATACTGTCTTGCATGTCCGAATTCTTCTTCATATACCCAGTCAGCAAGTCCATTGATAATTGAGTTTTTCTTTCCGTCCGTCGTTATCTGAGTGATCTTTCCGGAATTCAGATCCTGAAAAAACAGGTTATTGTCTGCAATAAATGCCAGTTTAGATGCATCCGGTGAAAACCTGGGCTCCTGAACGGGTTTCCCTTCATTAACAGAAATGATTTTCCCTGATTTAAGGTCTTTAACTTCAAATTTCCCTAAAAACGAATGTCTATAAATAGGCTGTCTTTCTTTAAGCAAAAGAATTTTGGATTCATCATCGGAAAACTCATAGCTTTCAAACTGCCCGTCTACTATATTACCTTCTTTTTGAGAATTTTTATAAGAATATTTTGCGATACCGCCTTGCTCAATAACCAGGTAGTTTTCTCCGTTTTTCATGGAAGTAATTCCGGCAATGCCTTTCCCACGGTAATATCCTGAATATATTTTATCTAATGTGATTTCTTGTGCAGATAGATTTTGAAGAGCTATGGCAACACCAAGACTTAATAGGATTTTTTTCATTTCTAATTTTAAACAGATTCAAAGATAATAATTTTATCAAACGCACAAAAAAGCTTTTTAATATAAGGCTTTGGCAAAAAAATTGAATGTATTATTACAAATCAAGCTAAAATAATAATTATGGAAACGAATGCATTCAATCAGAAATTAAATCGTTACGTTTTGAATGATCAAATAGTGTATACGGGTTTTTCGAGCTTTAAAGATGCTGAAGCATGTGCACAGAAAAAGGGCGGAACTTTAGTGGAAGTAAGCTTTAAAGATGGAAATGATAATCCGCAGATTTCAGATGAAGCAGGGCTTATTGAAAAAAAATTACATTATTATGTATATGCAGGTGATGAATATAAATTTATCCATTCCTCAGATCCGGGATTCAGAAAATACGCAGACGATCTGCAGAAAATAAAAGCTAAGATGCGTCAGGATGCTCCTGACGAAAGATATTTAGCCAATTTTGAAATTGAAAATGCAGAAGATCCGATTATTGTGATCAAAAATGATCGTTTAGAATCGGTTACTTCAAGAGAGCGTTCAAAATATTTGAAACACGCTGAAGTTTATGAAATAGGGGTATCCCTGCCAAAATCTTAAAAAAATAGCATCATGAGCAAGACAAAATATTCAGATAAAGCTCAGGAAAAAGTAGGAAAAGTAATGCACGAATTCAAAGAGGGTAAATTAAAATCTTCTTCTGGAAAAAAAGTGACAAGTAAGAAACAAGCTGTTGCAATCGGAATTTCTGAGGCAAGAGAGAAAGGCTTGAAAGTCCCTAAAAAGAAAAAAGACTAACTTAAAATAAAAGCTGCCGGAGAATTCTCCGGCAGCTTTTATTTATAATATTGACCTAAAAATTATAAGGGTCTCAATTTTTTAAATTTCTCAATTCAGCAATTTCACCCTAATAATTATACAGCATGCTATAGTATTCATCAGCCATTCTATCGCTGTTAAACTGATGCTTAACATCGTCCATGGCATTGTACTGTATTTTCCTCCAGCTGTCTGCATTATCGTAGTAGGTTGGGAGGATCTGGTTTTCCAGGATTTCATATAACTGGTTTAAATCATAGTTGTCCTGTTCGTAGATGCTCATATTCAGGTAATCTGCTTTTTGAACGACAAAAGAGTTTTGTCCGTGTCTTGCAAATTCAGGAATCCAGCCGTCATCTGTCGAAAGATTTACAGAACCATTCATAGCAGCAGTCATTCCGGAAGTTCCTGAAGCTTCTCTTGGAACCCTGGGATTATTCAGCCATAGGTCTGAACCCTGTTTTAGTGATTTGCTTAAAGAAAGCTCATAACCTGTAAGGACAGCCATGTTTTTATGATTTTTACTTTCTTCTACCAGTGTATTGAATGTAGAAATGGCAGAATAATCCATTGGATAGGGTTTCCCTGCCCAAATTATCTGAACAGGATGTTCAGGATTATTCAATAACTTGTAAAATCTGTCCTTATCGTGCAAAAGCAGATCAGCACGTTTATAACCGGCAAATCTCCTTGCCCAGACTATAGTAAAAATGTTTGGATTGAAAAGATTTCCTGTTTGATCGGCAACGATTTTAAAGAGTCTCTTTTTTAAATATTTTTTACGGTAATCAAATGCCTGATCGTCTCTTTCATCTTTGGAGTTGTAGAGGCGCTTATCTGCCCAGTATTTAAATTCCTGGGCATTGGTGATTGATTTGATTTCGCAAATTCCGGGATATTTACTCCACATTGCTCTGGAAACCACACCGTGAAGTTGTGAAACACCATTGGCAACTTTAGCCATTTTTAATGCACAAAGAGAATGATTGAAACGTTCATCATCTACTCCTTCTATGCTTTTGGCTTCTTCCATACTAAAGCCTGAAAAATAAGACATGTCATAACATAATTTCAGATTATGTTTTTCATTTCCCGCTTCTTCAGGAGTGTGCGTTGTGAAAACAAGTTTCTCTTTTACTTTGCTTAAATCTCCATTGTATTTTCTTAATAAATAAAATGCAGCGGGCAAGGCATGTGCTTCATTCAGGTGATAAATATCTCTTTCCAGATTCATTTCGTCCAGTAATTGGGCACCTCCTTTTCCCAATAAAATATATTGAGCCAGCTTTGTCGATTCATTGGCATCATATAGTTTATGACAGATTGTTTTTGAAACGTGGTCATTTTCCGGTACATCTGTTGATAGAAAAAACATAGGGGCGGTATGGAAAATTTCAGGATCCAGATACCATACTTTCACCCAAACAGGAGCGCTGTGGATTTCAATTTGGAATTTTATTCCGGTATCTTCCAAAAAACTATACATTTTTTTTGTCCATACCGGCTGTAGTGTCTGATCGTGGTTTCTTGCCTGATCATAGTATCCGAATTTCCAGAGTATTCCTATTCCTATAAAATCCTGCTTTAAATTATAGGCGCTTCTCATATGTGAACCGGCTAAAAAGCCCAGTCCTCCGGAATATATTTTTAAAACCTGTTCAATGGCAAATTCCATTGAAAAATAGGCAACTTTTTTTGAATATTGGGGATTGGTATTAAAAGGTATTTTAAAGTTTTTAAAATCCATGTATCACAATTTTGTATTTAAAAGCCAAAGGTATTGAATATGAAAGTAAACTATACATTAATTATTTGACAATTTATTTTTAAAAATATCTGTTGAATAGTTTTTTTGCTTACCTTTAAGTGTAATTTTTTGATAATCAAAAACTTCTCAGATGAAACTTTAGGTTCCATGTTTTATTAACCATTAATAAAAAGGCAGTCATGAAAAAGGTGTTTTCCGATGAAGATTTAATCAAGAATCTAAGCTTATATTACCTGAATCGACATTTGAAAAAAAAGCCGATAGAAAAGTATCATCGTAAAATAGACGAATCTCAGCTTCATGACCGCGAAAAGTATAAGAAAAAATCAGAAATTTTACTGTTGAATTCTTTTATGCATCATTTTCCCGATGTTAAATTTGAAAACCTTACCTGTGAAAGTCCCGACTTTATCGCTAATTTAAATGATAAAAAAATTGGGATAGAACTCACTGAGGTGATCAATCATTTGGAAATGAAGAAGATAGAAAGTAATCTTAACAAGATTTTCCGTCAGGCTGAAATATTATTAGAACAAGAAGACACTACGAAATATCGTGGTGTTTATTTTTTAGAATTTCATTCGGATTTCAGGTTTGATAATCCCGAGGAACAGCAGGAAAGTATTCTTGCCATCTGTAAGAGCATAAAGAAAAACAAACCGGTAGGCTGCGTTAAAAAAATCAGGAAGTCTTTTCATCGCAGAAATGTATTTATTACACATGAATACAGTATGAATTTATTTGATGAATTATGCTCGGATAAAATACTTGAACTGATTGAGAAAAAGAATGAAAAATTTCCTTATTACGACACTTCAGTAGACGAATGCTGGCTTGTGATCGTTTCAGATATGAATTCTATTGCATCGCGATATACCTTTATTCAGGATAAAGAACATCTGAATGAAGTCAAAAGTCCTTTTCACAAAATTTTCCATCTTGAGAATTTATGTGGGAATTTGACAAGTATAAAATAATTCTTTAATAGATGTGTTTTTGTTTAAAAATTACATATTTTTAATATGTATTGTTAATGATTTTTGTTATTTTATAAATTTTAATGAAATAATAAGTATATTTGATATATGTGTTGTGTATTGATTTAATTATTGATTAATTTCTAACAAAAGCATGTATTCATGAGGAAAAATTTACTTATTATTTTTTTATTGATCTCACAAATCCTCTTTTCCCAGGCAGATTGTTCATCTGCATTATCGGTTTGTGGAAATTCAAGCATTACATATTCTCCCACAGGAATTGGAGCTGTAAATGAAAATTTAGGAGGGTGCTTAATAACAGGCGAGCACAATTCAATTTGGTATAAACTTACTATTGCCACTGGCGGAACGCTTACTTTTGATTTGGTGCCCAATGATCCGGATGCGGATTATGATTGGGCTATTTATGGTCCTAATGTAGCTTGCGGAAGTTTAGGATCTCCTATACGCTGTAATGCTGCAACTGTGATTGGTGTAGGTCCGTCTACAGGATTAAATATGACAAGTACGATTGTAGATGCACCTGGTGGATCACTGACTCCTTATTGTAAATATTTAGATGTTTTGCCAGGTCAGACTTATTATTTATATATAGATAACTGGGTGGGTGCTGCCAGTACTACAATGGCTCCGTTTTCTTTGACCTGGGGAGGTACTGCTGCTTTGGCATCTCCTTTCACGGACCCTGCAATACAGCCATATCCATTTGTCCCTCCGGGGGTTCCTGCGGCTAATCCGGCTGACCCACGTGAAGTTATTATATGTAATAGTCCGGCTGTTTTTGATTTCAGTACTTTGACGGCAGGCATTCTTAATGCGAACCCTAATTTCCAGATAACATACCATACTTCACAAAATGATGCCCTTTCCGGTGCAAGCCCGATTTTAACTCCCATTACCGTTAATACAGCAACAACTTATTATTTCAGTATACATTATCAGGATCCTGCGAATCCCAACAATCCAATCAATTCATGCAGGCAGGTGGGTGCCTTTAAATTTAAGCTGGGAAATATAACAGGGAATAACGTTTCTTTATTTGCCTGCAACAATAATAATGCGGGTACGGCAACATTTGATCTTACAACTGCTGCTGTTTTTGGTGATCCTACAGCAGTTAAAAAATATTATCCGTCTTTAAACGATCTTAATGCAGGTACTAATGAAATTCTGAATCCTTCTGCATATGTATCTGCTGAAGCAACAGTATATGTAAAAATAATTTCCCAGCTGGGATGTATTGGAACAGGGATGATTTATCTTAAGTTTTATCCTGTGGTGGTTGTAAATGATGCTATTTTGAGATCATGTTTTATTGAAGGCGCCTCCTCTACAGCGTCTTTTAATCTTACCGCCGCATCGGTTACTACACAGGCACCCGTAACCAAGAAATATTATCCTTCACTTACTGACGCGGTGAATGGAACAAATGAAATCGCAACACCGTCTGCGTACATCGCTTCTAATGGTGTGGTATACATAAAAGTATTCAATTCAAATAATTGTTTTGCCGTCGCAAAAGTTACTCTAGCTGTGCTCCCACCGGTAAAATCGACAGTCCTTACTGATAAAACCATCTGTATGGAGGATACTACCACATTGGATGCCGGTCCCGGCTTCGATTCATACCTCTGGAGTACAGGTGCTACAACCCAGGCGATCACAAACGTAAGCGTAGGGACTTATTGGGTAAAACTAAAAACTGGAGAATGCATCACAACTCAGGAGGTAAAAGTGTATGCAAGTGAGCAGCCTGTAATATCCAATATTGATATTTCGACCAACACTATTACAGTTACGGTTAACGGAGGAACACCTCCTTATCAATATTCATTAGATAATATCAACTGGCAGACTTCTAATGTATTTAGCAATGTACCGAGAGGAGATAGCCAGGTCTATGTAAAGGATTTTTATGACTGTGATCCAATTGATATTACAGTGGTGGTACCGAACCTGATCAATGTAATTACTCCGAATAATGATGGAATTAATGATGTAATTGATTATTCAGCGCTGGCCCACAAACAAAATTTAATATTGAGTATCTTCGACAGATATGGTAATAAGGTTCACCAGGCCGACAAAACAAATGGATATAAATGGGATGGTACTACTAATGGTAGTAAAAAGGTTCCTACTGGGACATATTGGTACTCGGTAACCTGGAACGAAAATGATAAGAAAAATACACCGGTTAAATTCTCAAGCTGGATACTGGTGAAAAACAGGGATTAATATTTGATAATCATAAAAAAAACCATCCTAAAAAGATGGTTTTTTCTTTCAATATTTTTAAATTTAATGAATGAAAGAATTATTTATCAAACGATTCAGTTATTATAAATCTCTCGGAGACAGGGCTTTTGAACAACTGTCAGAAGAGCAGCTATTCTGGCAGTTTAATAACGAGAGCAATTCCATTGCAGTAATTGTAAAGCATGTTGCAGGAAATATGATTTCCCGATGGACGAATTTTTTAACAGAAGATGGAGAAAAAGAATATAGAAACCGCGATGAAGAATTTGTCAATGCATTTAAAACAAAGGAGGAGGTTATCAATTTCTGGGAAAAAGGCTGGAGTTGTTTATTGAATGCATTAGATCAGATCACTGATGAAAACCTGTATGCTAAGATTTATATTAGAGGAGAAGGGCATACGGTTTTAGATGCTGTTTTTCGTCAGCTGGCCCATTATCCCTATCATATCGGGCAGATCGTTTATATTGCTAAAATGATAAAAAATGATGATTGGAAAACGCTTTCGATTCCAAGAAATGAATCTCAGGAGTTCAACATGGAAATGAAAAATAAATGGAATAATACTGAATTTAAAGGTAATTCCTCACCTGTTTGTTTTGAAAATAACCCGGAAGTCAGAGACGATTACAAACAATAGACCGAATCAATTTAGAGTCTTTATTTAAATTACTATCTTTGCACTCATAAAATTCAGGACTGATAAAAATGTCAAATTTTCATAAAACCGCCGCATTTCATACCCTTGGCTGCAAATTAAATTTTGCGGAAACATCTACTATTGCTCGTCAATTAACAGATGCCGGATATGATAAGGTAGGTTTTGATGATAAGGCTGATGTTTATGTGATCAATACCTGTTCCGTTACTGAAAATGCAGATCGTGAGTGTAAACTTCATGTAAAAAGAGCAATGAAAGCGAATCCAGAAGGACTGGTTGTTATTGTTGGTTGCTATGCTCAGCTCAAGCCTGAAGAAATTTCACAGATTAATGGAGTTGATTTGGTATTAGGTGCCAAAGAAAAGTTCAATATCCTGAGTTATCTTGACGATTTAGAAAAATCTGAAAGTGAGGGAATTGTTCATTCCTGTGAGATTGAAGAAACCGACTTTTTTATAGGAAGCTACTCAATCGGTGACAGAACAAGAGCCTTTTTGAAAGTTCAGGACGGTTGCGATTATAAATGTACCTATTGTACCATTCCTTTAGCAAGAGGGATTTCAAGATCAGATACGATCGATAGTGTTCTTAATAATGCTAAAGAAATTGCAGCAAAAGATATCAAAGAAATTGTCCTTACCGGAGTGAATATTGGAGATTATGGAAAAGGTGAATTCGGGAATAAAAGACATGAGCATACTTTTCTGGATCTGATTTCTGAGCTTGATCAGGTAGATGGGATCGAGAGAATACGTATTTCGTCTATTGAACCTAATCTTCTGAAGGATGAGAGCATTGAACTGGTTTCCAGAAGCAGGAGCTTTGTTCCTCATTTTCATATTCCTTTACAATCCGGATGCGATGATCTGTTGAAAAAAATGAAGCGACGTTATTTAACCAAGCTTTACCGGGATAGAGTGAATAAAATTCGTGAAGTTATGCCTCATGCGGCTATTGGTGTTGATGTGATTGTTGGATTTCCTGGAGAAACTGAAGAAAAGTTCATGGAAACCTATAACTTCCTTAATGATCTTCCCATCAGTTATCTTCATGTTTTCACTTATTCTGAAAGAGAAAATACCGAAGCAGCAGATATGGAAGGGGTTGTTCCCATCCCTGAAAGAAAAAAACGCAACAAAATGTTGAGGATCCTTTCGGAAAAGAAAAAAATGTCGTTTTATCAAACTCAGCTTGGAAAAACACTTCCGGTCCTTTGGGAGCATGAAAATAAAGATGGCAAGATGTATGGTTTCACTGAAAACTACGTAAGAGTCCAAAAAGATTTTGACCAGGCATCGATTAACCAGATTGAATTTTTAAAACTTGAAAAAATAGAAGCTGACGGTACGGTTTCAGTACTTAATTCTTTTGAGAGCTTTTTAGAAAAGGTATAGCCTTTTTATCTCCTTTCTTATTCATATTATTACAGACTTCTCATCATTATTGATGAGGATAGAAAGCAAATTGTCATTACCAAAATTCAAAGAGGATTTCGTATCTTATAGATTTCGAAAGTGCATTGGACGGCACGATTTTGCTGATTTGTCTTAAGATATAAATTTCATGCTCCTATTGAAAACTGAAAAAAACAAAAAATACAATAATTTGAACCGTTTTTAATGGAGCTGAATGCGGGAAAGTATTCTGTATTTTTTTAACTTTGATAAAATTCAAAAACGATATGAGAGATAAATTTTTGCTTTGGGGTGCTATAATTTTAGTTGTAGCCTGGGCTATCGCTTTCTTGATAAAAGCGGATTGGTGGATTCCTATTTTACTTACTATTATTTATGCTGTTGGAGTTTATAATGTTACACAATCAAAGCATGCAATTTTAAGAAACTTTCCTGTTTTAGGATATTTCAGATACTTTTTTGAAAGCATTTCTCCTGAAATGCAACAATATTTTATTGAGAGGGAAACAGATGGGAAGCCTTTTCCCAGAAATCAACGTTCAGCTGTTTACCGGCGTGCAAAAAACCTTAGCGACACCGTTGCATTCGGAACACAACTGGAGGTTAATCACAGAAAATATGAAGGGATTAAGCATTCTATATATGCTAAATCGCCATCCGAAGAATTACCAAGAGTATGGGTAGGAGGGGAACAGTGTACGCAACCTTACCATGCGTCGTTATTTAATATTTCAGCGATGAGTTTTGGAGCATTAAGTGACAGGGCACAGATTTCACTGAACAGGGGTGCGAAAAAAGGTAATTTTTATCATAATACAGGGGAAGGAGGTATTTCCCCACATCACCTGGAAGGAGGTGATTTATGCTGGCAAATAGGGACAGGATATTTTGGATGCAGGGATGAAGAAGGAAAGTTTAATCCGGATCTCTTTATAAAGTATTCTACATTGCCTAATGTGAAAATGATTGAGATTAAATTATCTCAGGGGGCAAAGCCGGGACATGGGGGAGTTTTGCCGGGAGTAAAAAATACACCTGAAATTGCAAAGATTCGTCACGTAACACCTGGAGTAACCGTGATTTCGCCACCATCGCACTCTGCTTTTTCCAATGCAGCAGGTTTATTGAGATTTGTACAGCAACTAAGAGAACTTTCCGGAGGAAAGCCTGTAGGGTTTAAGCTTTGTATAGGAGATACAAAAGAATTTGAAGACATCTGTGTTCAGATGAATGTGTTAAAAATATATCCGGACTTTATTACCATAGATGGAGCCGAAGGAGGTACGGGTGCTGCACCACCGGAATTTTCAGATGGCGTAGGAATGCCTTTGGAACCGGCGTTGATTTTTGTAAATAAAACACTTAACAATTATAATGTTAGAAAAAAGCTAAGGGTCATTGCCAGTGGTAAAGTATTGACAAGTCTTGATATTTTAAGAGCGGTGGCGATGGGAGCTGACATGTGTAATAATGCCAGAGGATTTATGTTCTCACTGGGATGTATACAGGCGCTCAGATGTAATACCAATAATTGTCCTACAGGTGTTGCTACGCAGGATAAGATGCTGATCAAGGGACTGGATGTTACAGATAAAAGTGAAAGAGTATATCATTTTCATAAAAATACCCTTCATACGTGTAATGAGTTGATTGCCGCAGCAGGACGTAGTTCTTATGAAGAAGTAGATGCATCCATGTTTATGAGGGGAGATGAATTCGATCATCTTGCGGATCTTTATTTTCCGGATATTTTAGGAAATGTAAGACAGAAAACAAGAATGTAGATAAATAAAAAGCGCTTCAGTTATTCTGAAGCGCTTTTTTTATTGATGTTTTACTTTTACTTATTCATTTGCAGGTCTATCTGATGTTCCATACACCTGGAAATTAAATACAAATGTCCTGTTTTGAAGAGAATATCCCGTATAGTTATAATGGGCCTCTCTTCCAAAAGCAGCTCTGGAAGGAACAATAATTACTCCCTGCAGGTTATAAGGAGCCCCATCTGTTAAAGCAGGTGATGCTGCTTTGAAAAACTTCAACCCTTCCTGGAATCCTTCTATTTCATAGTATTTTCTCTCTCTTGCTACTGCAGGAAGGTTTTTATCATTTATAACTGCTTGCTTTACATAATACCACATAGGATCCGAAAGGGGAGATCCAGTTCCGTTTACTGTATTGACAAGGCTTGGGGAAACTGAAGATGCTACAAGTGCTACTGTTCCGTCTGTATTGGTCGCCAGATAATAATTTGCTCTTACCATCATCCTAAGAACATCGGTAGCGCCTATTGTTTTTGCCGGAGAAGGCTGTGCACCTGCTCTTACGATGTACACAACTCCTGAAGGAAGTTTTACAGGATTTAATTCTGCTAGCTTCTTCTCATGGTCATCAATGGTATCAGTAGCACTGAAAGCTTTTATATTTCCTTGGGTATCAAGATAGTTGTCGTTCAGGAACTTTTGGATAGCCTGATCATCATAGGTATTTCTTACTGCTACATCATCGGGCTCAACAAATGTTTGTGCCTCATCATCTTTTTTACAAGCAGAAAAACAAAGAGATCCTGCAAGGATATATAAAAATATTTTTTTCATTTCAAAAACTTTAATTACTTTACAAATAATATAACGGCAAAAGTATAAAAAATTATGAGAATAGATAAATTTTTATGGAGCATTCGTTTTTATAAAACGAGAACTGTTGCAACTGAGGAGATTAAGAAGAACAGAGTTTCCATTGGAGATACTGTTGTAAAGTCTTCAAAAGAGGTAAAAGAAGGTGATGTAATAAAAATCCGTAAAAATCAGATTGATTATAAGATTAAAGTAATCCAGATCCCTAAAAGTAGGATAGGAGCTAAACTGGTATCTCTTCATATCAAAGATGTAACAGACAAAGAGCAATACGAATTGCTTAAAATGCGTAAAATGACCCAGGACTATTACAGAAGCAGAGGAGAAGGCAGGCCTACTAAAAAGGACAGACGAGACATGGATGGATATGTGGAAAATGATATTGCATCAGATTTTACAGATTGGGACGACTTTTTTGGTGAAAGTGAAGACGATGGAATGGAAAATGAGGTTGAAGAGAAATCATAAATAGAGTTTCTCGATAATTTCATCAACGATGGCTTCAGGTTCTCTGGAGTCTGTAGTCACACTAATCATAGCCTTGCTATAGAATTGATTTCTTTCAAATAAATGCTTAGCAATAAACTCAGGAAGGTTTTCATCAGAAATATTAGCGATTAATGGTCTTTTTTCTTTCTGTTTTGAAAGCCTTTCTGCTAAAGTACTAACGGAAGCTCTCAAAAAAATGCTCTTAGAGTTGTTATTAATGATCTCCATATTATTGTAATAAACAGGAGTTCCACCGCCGAGGCTTAAAATAAGATTTTCTTCGGTAGCGAGTATTTCTTCCAAAGTTTCTCTTTCCAGCTTTCTAAAGTAGATTTCACCCTTTTTTTCGAAGATTTCCGGAATAGTTAATTTATTTCGTCTGGAAATCTCTTTATCGAGGTCAATTAATTTAAAATTTATTTTTTCGCTTAAAATTTTGGAAATGTGTGATTTGCCACAACCCATGTATCCGACTAGTGAAATTATCATGAAATATTTTTAAACAAATTTGCGAAAAAGTTTTGAGAAATTAAAAAAAGTTATATCTTTGCACCACTTAAAACAAGGGACATTACTTAAATGAAAGTTGTTTAAAATAAGTGGCCGACTCGGTAGCTCAGCTGGTAGAGCAATACACTTTTAATGTATGGGTCCTGGGTTCGAATCCCAGCCGGGTCACTAGCAAAAATATTACTAAATTTTGTAATTTTTTTGCCTGCGTGGTGAAATTGGTAGACACGCCATCTTGAGGGGGTGGTTTCCTAAGGATGTGCTGGTTCGAGTCCAGTCGCAGGCACTGCAAAGAAAAGTAAATTTTAAGTTGCATATTGATTTAAAATTTGTAAATTAGAATTACGACCGACTCGGTAGCTCAGCTGGTAGAGCAATACACTTTTAATGTATGGGTCCTGGGTTCGAATCCCAGCCGGGTCACAAGTTTACTGAAAAGTAAATTTTTTTCATATTAATATTTTGTGATTTGGTGTTCAAAGGCTTCCTTCAGGAGGCCTTTGATTTTTTGTATATGAGCAGGTGAACAAAAAAAACTTCGATTAAGGAATCAAAGTTTACATTTTTGTATTGCGAAATTATCAGGAGATTGTGTTAATCCAGATGCATATTGTCAATTAGTCTTACACCGTCTACAACAACAACTATAAAAGCTCTGTAGGATTTATCTTTATAAAAGAAGTCTGTTTCTTTTAATGAGTTTTCATCTGCGATCATAAAGTACTCAAGCTTCATACCGTGCTGATGATCGAAAATATCAACAACTCTTTCTTTAATTTCAGGAACGGTGATTACTCTGAACCAATCATTGACCTTTTTTAATGTTTCATAAATAATTTTTGAAACTTCCCTACGATCTTCATGCAGTCTTTGGTTTCTTGAACTTAAAGCGAGACCGTTATCTGCCCTGTAAATAGGAACTCCTGTAATTTTTATAGGAAGATGCTTTTTCTCAACCAATTTTTTAATAATAGCAAGTTGCTGGAAATCTTTTTCTCCAAAATAAGCATTGTCAGGTTGTATTTGCCTGAAAAGCTCTTCTACTACCGTTCCTACACCGTCAAAATGGCCAGGTCTGGATTTTCCTTCCATTTCATTTTCCAGGCCGTCAAAATCATAATGATGACTTTCAGCTTTTTCAGGGTAGATATCTGTAATTTCAGGAATATAAACGGCGTCAACTAATCCGGAATTTTCTAAAATAAGTATATCCCGGTTCACATCCCGTGGATATTTTGCAAGATCATCAGGGTTATTGAATTGAGTAGGATTAACAAAAATTGAAGAAATTACAAGATCATTTTCATTCCTTGCTACTTCATAAAGAGAAAGATGCCCATTGTGAAGAGCTCCCATTGTAGGTGCAAATCCTATTCTTTTTCCCATTTCTTTCTGTCTTTCAATGAAATCCTGAAGTGTTTTTTTATTTTTTAAGACTTCCATAATTAATTTTAATAGCAATTCAAAAATACTAAAATATCAGATAATAAACTGCGTTTTTGATAATTTGAAAAAGGTAATTTTCGTAAAAAAATGTTAATTAAAATAATGTTGGATGTTTTTTTGTAATTTTGCACATTAAAGCATTTTTACAAAAAATTAGATAGAAATTTATGCCGAATCAAAAAATACTGTATATTACTACAGAAATGTATCCATATCAGGAAGATACAAACATGGCTACTGTGGTAAACAAAATGGCGCTTAAAATGCACAATGAAGGCAATGATGTTAGAGTTTTTATGCCAAGATTTGGACAAATAAGTGAAAGGAAATTCCAACTCCATGAAGTTATCCGTCTCTCAGGAATGAACATTATCATTAATGACCTGGACCAACCTCTAATCATTAAAGTGGCATCTCTTCCGGGGGAAAGACTTCAGGTCTATTTTATAGATAATGAAGAATACTTCAAAAGAAAACAATATTACTATGAAGATGATGGTAGCCCTTTTGAAGATAATGACGAAAGAGCAATATTTTTTGCAAGAGGAGTAATTGAGACTATTAAAAAGCTGAACTGGGTTCCCGATATCATTCATTTGAATGGTTGGATGGCTTCTTTTGTTCCTATTTATCTTAAAACTTACTACAAATCCGATACGTATTTTAAAGACGCTAAGATTGTTCTTTCATTATATAATGAAAAAGACGCCCCTCTTAACGATAAAATCGGAGAAAAACTAGAATTCGATAATATTTCGGGACTAAAAGCGTTAGATAAGCCAAGCTTTCAAAGTTTTGTCATTGAAAGCATGAATTATGTAGACGGGGTTGTAAAAGGAGATGAATTCCTGGATGGAGACCTGGATAAGGCATTCAATGAAACATCTACAACCAAATCGGAGTATCTTGATGTAGATTCCATAAACAAACTTTATTAAAAAGACATTTAATGACTCGTACTATTAAAAGAACTTTTGCCATACTTTCTCTGGCAATTTTCGGCAGTGTGTTACTTTATAATTGTGAGCCGGATCCGGATTCTTTGGGAGAACAATTATTTTTAGATGGAGCAGCTCAGGGAAAGGAGACTTCCTACAATGTTATTGCTTTTAACATCCTTAATAATGATTCCATTAAAAGTGACGCTACCCAATTAGGATCAGCAGTTTTAGGTGCTTTTAAAGAAGACCAGTTTGGAATGCAAAAGGCGTCTTACATTACACAGCTTAGATTATCTACTTATAATCCTGATTTTGGGGCCAATGCAAAAGTAGATTCAGTGGTTCTTGTAATCAAACCGACCTATGCATCAGATTCACTTACAACAACAACGGATGAAAATTATGTGTATCCGGATGGAAATGTGGCTGCAAAAAAAGAGGTGAAAACATATCCTATTAACAAATACGGAAAAGCGAAAAAGACGTTCCACATTGATGTCAATGAAGTTACGGATTTCCTGGGAGCTGCGACCGATAGTGTAAAATCAAATGCTAATTTTGCTTATAATTCAACTGTACTTGGAACAAAAGAGTTTAAAGGGACGATTAACACCGTGACTATTACTAAAGATTCTGATAACAGTTCTTTGTTTTCAACAACTACACCTGCGATCAGGATTCCATTGGATAACGGTAAAACCTTATTCCAGGAAAAAATTATTGATAAGAAAGGTAAGCCGGAACTCGCTGATGCTTCCAACTTTATCAGACATTTTAAAGGACTTAGGATTTCCGTTCAGGAAAATGACGGATATTTATTCCAGTTTTCTCCTAATGACATAGAGTTGATCATGTATTATAAATATGATAAAACGGATAATGGAACAGTAACCAGACCTCAGGCAACTTATTCATTTGCTTTAGGAGCAGGGAATACACATGTTGGACAATATCAATATGACAGATCGAATTCTGCATTGGCGACTGCCATTAATTTGAATATGGTAGGAAATCGTGTGAATGGTGATAAAAAGCTGTATGCGCAAGGAATGGGAGGACCTTCTATCGGGGTGAAAATTCCGGATTCAGAAATCCAGAAATTAAAAACTCTATATCAGAATAATAAGGCTGCCATTATTAGTGCTAAAATCAGAATATATACAGATGCTTCTACATGGAATAATAGTTATGTAAAACCAAGTCTGTTTACTTTCTTGCAAAAGGATAGAAAAGAAAGCTCTATAACACCACCTTATATAACTACTACTGCATTTACTAGTGATGTATTGACTCTTGCGGGATCTCCAAATTACTCAATATATAAGGTCTTTGATTTAGATAAAAATCCCACTCCTGCTCATTACGACTTTATTGTTACAAAATCAGTAAAAGATTTAGTAGAAGGAAAACCAGGCGATTATGCATCAAACAATACTAATAAGTATTATAGAATCGATATTGGAGGTTTCTTGTCTAATTCTGATAACACGGGTCTTGCTGGGGCTAAATATACTTCAAGATCATACACAAGAGATAGAGCTGTTTTTGTCGGTTCTGCTGATTCTACTAATGATAAAAGAGTTCAGTTAATCGTTACTTACGGAACAAAATAAATTTAAACATACACCAAATAAAATAAATTATGTGCGGAATAGTTGGATATACAGGCTTTCAGGATGCCTATGATGTAGTTATTAATGGTCTTAGAAGACTAGAATACAGGGGATACGACAGTGCGGGAATTGTTTTGGAAAATGCAAACAATTCATTTGAAGTTGAAAAAACAAAAGGAAAGGTAGATGATCTTGTTAATATTTCAGCTCAATTAAAAGGTACTGCGAAAATTGGGATGGGACACACACGTTGGGCAACTCATGGGGTTCCAAGTGATAGAAACTCTCACCCGCATTTATCTAATAATAATAAAATTGCAATCATTCATAATGGAATCATTGAAAACTATGATACCATTAAAAAAATGCTTGCTGATAAAGGATTTACTTTCAAGTCTGAAACAGATACTGAAGTTTTAGTGAATCTTATCCAGTATTTTATGGATATAAATGTAGCAACAGATTTTCCAACTGCGGTAAGATATGCACTTAATGAGGTATACGGAGCTTATGCTATTACTGTAATGCACGAGGATTATCCTGGCGTTTTGGTAGTTGGAAGATTAGGTTCTCCTTTAGCAATTGGTATTGGAGATAAAGAATATTTTATTGCATCTGATGCCTCACCTTTTGTAGAGTTTACAAAAGAAGCAATCTATCTTGAAGAAGGACATATGGCTACAATCTCTTTGGAAGGAGGAGTGGATATCAGAACAATCAATGAAAACTCAAGAATAGAGCCGGAAATCCAGCAATTAAAATTAAGCCTTGAGCAGATCGAGAAAGGTGGATATGAGCACTTCATGCTTAAAGAGATTTTTGAGCAGCCAAAATCGATCCACGATACAATGAGAGGTAGATTACTTGTGGATGAAGGAATCATCAAGATGGCGGGAATCTGGGATCACGTTGAGAAATTTAAAAATGCCAACAGAATTATCATCATAGCTTGTGGTACTTCATGGCACGCAGGTTTAATTGGTGAATATCTTATAGAAGAATATGCAAGAATCCCTGTTGAAGTGGAATATGCATCAGAATTCAGATACAGAAACCCGATTATTACAGATAAAGATGTTGTAATTGCGATTTCCCAATCGGGAGAAACTGCCGATACAATGGCGGCTTTAAAACTGGCAAAAGAAAAAGGAGCGTTTATATATGGTATATGTAATGTAGTGGATTCATCTATTGCAAGAATTACGGATGCAGGTTCTTATACGCATGCAGGACCAGAGATCGGAGTAGCTTCTACAAAAGCATTTACTGCCCAGCTTACGATCCTTACACTTATTGCATTCAAGCTAGGAAAGCATAATGGCAACCTTGGAAATGCTGAATTCATGAGTCTCATTTCAGAGCTTGATGCAATTCCTAAGAAAATTGAAGAAGTTTTGAGTTCAACACATGAGTTGACTCAGAGTATAGCTAAAGATTTCGTAGGGGTTCATAACTTCTTGTATTTAGGTAGAGGCTATAATTATCCAGCGGCTTTAGAGGGAGCTCTTAAATTGAAAGAAATCTCTTATATCCATGCAGAAGGGTATCCTGCAGCGGAGATGAAGCACGGACCTATTGCTTTGATCGATGAGAATATGCCAATCGTTATTATTGCGCCTAAAAAAGGTCACTATGATAAGATCGTAAGTAATGTTCAGGAAATTAAAGCAAGAAAAGGAAAGGTGATTGCTGTTGTTAATAAAGGGGATCAGCAGGTAAGCGAAATGGCAGACTACGTTATCGAAATTCCTGAAACTTCAGAATGCTTCTCTCCAATAGTTGCATCTGTGCCTTTACAGCTGCTTGCTTACTATATTGCAGTATATAGAGGAGCCAATGTAGATCAGCCCAGAAACCTTGCTAAGTCGGTAACTGTAGAATAAAAATACTAGGAAATAAAATAAATTTAGATTTCTCGCGTTATTTCAAAAAAAATCTTAAAAGTTTCTTAAAAAAATTATATATTTACGGCTTAATTATAAAAATTAACATGAAAAGGATATTTCTTTTATTATTGTCTGCGTCGGTAGCGTCGGTATCTTGTTCAGGTGGTGGTAGCTCTTCTGTAGGGAAGCCAGGAACAAAAGGAGAGTTGATACCAAGAGAAAAAACTAAATCATTTGTTGCTGAAAGACCATACGGTATGGTTGCAATTCCTGCAGGATCTTTTATCGCAGGTTTAGCTGATCAGGATATCACTCATACTCCTGAGAAATCAGCACTGAAAACAGTAACTGTGTCCTCATTCTTTATGGATGAAGCAGAAACTACTAATGCAGAATACAGAGTATTCATTAACTACGTAAGAGACTCTATTGCCAGAACTCTACTTGCTGAAGCTGCCGGAGAAGGTGGTGAAGGTGGAGGAAGAGGTGCCAGCATCGGAGATTATGCATACCTTGCTAAGAAAGAAGAAAACCTTACTCCGTATCAGGAATATTTAGAAGGACAAGGAGGAAGAGAAGATGGGGGATATGATGCAAGTAAAAGACTGGATTGGAAAATTCCATTGCATTGGAATACTTCAAAATATCCTGATGTAGAATATGCGGAAGTTCTTGAGTCTTTATATTTACCAGCTTCTGCCAGAATTGGTAATGAAAGAATCCTTGATGTTAGTAAATTAAAATATAATTACCAGTGGGGAGATATGGATGCTGCTCTTGCTGACAATGAAAGAGGGGTAAACTACCTTAAAAGCAAAAGTATAGCAATCTATCCGGATACAACTGTTTGGGTAAAAGATTTCCACTTCGCCTATAACGAGCCATTATTTGAACAATATTTTTGGCATAAAGCTTATAAAGATTATCCTGTTGTTGGGGTAACCTGGGATCAGGCAAGAGCATATTGTAATTTCAGATCTAAATTGAAAACGGATTACAATGAAAGCTTAAAAAGAAAAAAACAGAGACCATTACAATTCCGTTTACCTACAGAGATCGAATGGGAATATGCTGCAAGAGGAGGTATGCAGAATGCTACTTATCCTTGGGGAGGTCCATATTTGATGGATGACAGAGGATGCTACCTGGCTAACTTTAAGCCTAAGCGTGGTAATTACATGGAAGACGATAAAAAAGGTACTTATACATATACAGCTCCAGTAAAGAAATTTAAGAAAAATGGATTTGGGTTATTTGATATGGCTGGAAACGTTTCTGAATGGACAGAATCTTCTTACAACAATTCTTCATACGGATTTTCTTCAACTCTAAACCCTTCTACTAAAGATAAATCAGATTCTAAGAAATCTGTAAGAGGAGGTTCTTGGAAAGATATAGGCGCAATGCTTATGACTGGTGCAAGAGATTGGGAAAGAAAAGATTCTGCAAGAAGTTATATTGGATTCAGAACTGTACAGGATATTCCTGAAGCTGCTGTTAAGCCAAGAAGGGTTAACAGATAATCAGATACATAATTATTTTTCAATACAATTTATTTTTAATCATTAAAAAAAACTAACTTATATGTTTAAGACTAAAGATGCTTGGATGAATTTCTTTTATTCATTCGGTGCTGCAATTGTAATCCTTGGAGCTTGGCTTAAGATTACTCACATTAACTTGGGACCAATCAGTGGTAACGTTGCTCTTACAGTAGGACTTATTACTGAAGCAATCATCTTCATTATTTTCGCTTTCGACCCTCCAAAATCAGAAGAGTCTTATGCCTGGGAAAATGTTTATCCTGAATTGTTAGATAAACATGCTAACCCGAACCCTTTACATTCTAATGTTTCTTCAAGAAATAATGCAGCTGCTCAATTTGCAGAATTAGAGAACTCTCTTTCTACAAAATTGGATAAAATGTTACAGGATGCTAAATTAGATGTTCAATTGTTTGAAAGATTAAGAACAGGAATTGATAAATTTTCAAATTCAGTGGATCAGATCAATCAGACGGTAGATGTTTCTGCTTCTACTCACAAATATAATGATCAGTTAAACATTGCCGCTCAGCACATGGAAAGCATGAACGCTTTATACGCGATGCAATTGGAGAATGGTAAAAGACAATCTGAATTTGCCAATAAATATGTGGCAGATATGCAGAAGTCTGCTGAGCATTCAGAAAAATTCAACCAGGAGTTACAAGGTTTAACATCAAACTTAAATAATTTAAACAGAGTTTATGGTGGTATGTTAACTGCTATGAAGTCTTAATTTCCAAACCATTTCTAAATTTAATTTTTAATCCAAACAAAGAAAAAGAATGGCACAAGGAAAACAGACTCCACGTCAGAAGATGATCAACCTAATGTATTTGGTGTTCATCGCTATGATGGCCCTAAATATTGATGCGGAAATCATCAGATCTTATTATGATTCGACTAAAGCTCTTAATGAAACAAGAACTTTAACAGAAAGAAAGAATGAGAAAATTTTTGAAAAAACTCTAGAATTAAAGGCACAACAAGTGCCGGATACTTATGCTACTCCATGGGAACAGTATAAGGTTTTAAAAGCTAAAATTAATGCCTTAGTAGAAAGTGCTGAAACAATTAAAACTAAATTAAAAACTGAATCAGAATTCTCTGATAAAGTGGATGTAAGTGAGAATTTTGCAGCTCTTAATAATAACGAAGCAACTACGCATTATTTTTTTGCTGACGGAGATGAAAATAGCCCTTCTAAAGGAGCATTGGAATTGAAGTCCAAAATTGATGAAGTAAGAAATTATATTGTAGCAACTTTCGGAAAAAACAATCAGTTAAATGATTTGATTGAAAGAGCCAATAAATCTTTAATTGCTGAATACCCTAAAGGAAAATCTCCAAACGAGAAAACATGGTTTCAGAATAAGTTTTATCATCAGCCTTTAATTGCAGCAATTTCTAACCTGGAAATTATCCAGAATGATGCGAGAAACGTACAGTCTGATGCATTGGCCTTATTACTTCAAGAGAAAGTAGATGCTAGTATTAAATTCAGCAGCTATGAGCCAATTGTTGCAGGACCTGTTGATATTCAGGCTGGAAAACAGGCTGAAGTAAAAGTAATGTTAGGTACTTATTCTAATAGCAATAAGATTAGCATTACGGGAGTAAATAAAGTAGAAAATGGAAAAGGAACAATTTCTATTTCAGGAAATGGTATTGGAGAGCATAAACTAAACGGTACTATTACTTTAACAGATGCTTCCGGTAAACCTCAAAGTTTCCCTTGGACGCATACATATAATGTAATTGCAGGACCAAGAGAAGTAAAACTTGAAAAAGGATTATTACTTTCTCCGGATAAGATGAATGTATTGTACAGAGGATTAGAAAACCCGGTATCTGGTTCTATCCTGGGTGCTGACAATTCTAAATTATCATTATCTGCTCCTGGTGCTGTAGTAAAAGGTAATGGTCCTGGAAAATGGAATATTATTCCTTCTACGGGTAATACTGTGAAATTAACATTATCTGGAACTGATCCTTATGGTAAAACGGTATCTCAGGTATTTGAATACAGAATTAAGAATGTTCCGGCTCCTCAAGGTCAGATGAGAGGTCAGACAGTATTGAATATTCCTGCTACTTCGATTCCAAATCAGATGGTACAGGCAGCAATACCAGATTTCGATTTCCCTGTTTCATTCACTGTTAATCAGTTTATGGTGAAAGTACCTGGTAGAGCAGCATTGCTGATCAAAGGTAATAGTCTTGAAGAGGCTGCCGGATTGGTTAAAAATGTAAGAGCGGGTGATGTAGTGTATGTTTTTGATATTAAAGCGACTGCTACAGGATTAGGAAATCAAACATTGAAGAATATCTCTCCTGTTGTAATCAATGTTCAGTAATTTTAATAAGTTAAAATAATATTATGAAAAAATATATAAGCGCTTTTTTAGTAGTAGTTTCGGGAGTTGCTTTTTCCCAGACTATTCTGAATGCTTCTTCTCCTGAAGAGTTCAGACAAATGAGAGCTGAAAACAAGCAGAAAGTTGGAGATACTATTGTTGATAAAACGGTAAAACCTTTGGAATACGGTTTTGTTGAGGACAAAGATATCTTAAAAAGTATGTTTGTTTGGGAGATTATTGACATGAATGATAAGATTAATCAGCCATTATACTATGATAATCCTGATGGTCTTCTTGCTACTCAGACAAGATCTTTATATCAATTATTGCTGGATGCTGCAATAACAGGTAAAATCCAGGAAGTTTATGATGATGAGAATTTTGTAACTAAATTAACTCCTGAAGGGATTCAGAAAAGATTGGAAAGTGTAAGAGTTTCTGATGCTGCTATCGATATCCTAAACTCTGGAAGACAGCTTACAGAACAGGAGAAAAAAGAATATACCGATATTTTTAAAACGACGACTGATAAAGTTAAAGTATTAAAAATTATGGGTATGTGGTTTATCGATAGAAGAGATGGTCAGATGAAATACAGACCACTGGGTATTGCAGCAATGGGACCAGATCCTGCTGTACAAGGTAGAACAGGACCAGACGGACAACCTTTGGCCGGAGCTAATGAGCTTATTGACCTGTTTTGGATTTATTACCCAAGTGCAAGAGAGATATTAGCGAATAACTTCGTGTATAATAGAAAAAACTCTTCTGCTGATCTTTCTTTCGATGATATCATCAATGCTAGAAGATTTTCTTCAATTATCTATAAATCTTCAAGTGGTTTAGGAGATGGTGTAATCAAAGATTATATTCCTAGAAATGCTGATGAGCAGATAGAAGAAAGCGACAGAATTAAAGCACAGATTCTTGACATGGAAAATGATATGTGGAATTATTAATATTTCACTTGATATTTATACAAAACCTGAGTATTTTTACTCAGGTTTTTTTATTATGAAAAATGTAGACTATATTATTGTAGGGGATGGATATGCCGGGCTTTTTTTTGCCCATCAGTTAATACAGAATAATAAATCATTTATTATTTTTTCCGAGAAAAAGAAAAGTGCTTCACAGGTCTCTGCAGGAATCATTAATCCTGTGGTATTAAAGAAATTTACAACGTTCTGGTTAGCTCAGGAACAAATAAATACTCTAAAAAGAACCCTTTTAGAAATTGAATCATATACAGGGAGAAACTATTTGATTGATAAGCCTATTCATCGGGTTTTCCATGATGAGAATGAACAAAAGCTTTGGGTTAAGAAGTCTGATCATTTAGAATTACAAAACTTTTTGAATAAGGAGTTTCAAAGTTTAGAAGGAATTAATAATCCTTTTAGTACGGGAATCGTTAATCAATCTGCGAGATTGGATGTCAGTAACTTTTTTAACGATTTTTTCAATTATTTTGAGGACAAAGGAAATCTTATCAATGAGAAGTTTGATTATGATAGTTTAGATGTGTCTGGATCCGAATATGAAGGAATTCGTTTTAAGAATATTGTTTTTTGTGAAGGAATGGGGGTAATGAAAAACCCGTACTTTTCAGACATTGCTGTAATTCCAAACAAAGGGCATCATATTAGGGTCAAATTATCAGAAAAAATTTCAACTGCCGATACCATAAAGAAGAAACATTTTTTATTTCCCATTGATAATGGACTTTATTTTTATGGTGGCACATACGATCGTGAGCAATTGCATCACGAAATTGATGATTCTGCGGTAGACCAGCTGTTAAGAGGGTTATCTGAAGTATATCCTTACGATTTTAAGATACAGGAAGTTAATTTTGGTTTCAGGCCGACTGTGAAGGATAGGAGACCTATTATTGGGAGTCATAGTGAATATTCCAATATGTATGTTTTCAACGGATTGGGGGCGAGGGGAATATTAAACGGATGTTATTTTTCCGGAAGTTTGTATCAGCTTATAGAGAAAGGAATTCCTTTACCTGATGAAGTTGCCCTTAAAAGGTTTACATAATACGTGTATGTTTTTCGTTACCTAATTAAAAAATTAGTATATTCAGGATATGTGAATTCTATAAAAATGAATGAAAATATTCTTGGTATTGTGGCAGGTGTGCTCACTTCTGTATCGATGGTTCCTCAGCTTATAAAAGTTCTTAAAGAAAAGAATGTTGAAGATATTTCATGGATCATGCTTCTGGTTCTTATTTCCGGTTTGTCTTTATGGGTGTGGTATGGATTGCTGAAGGATGAACTTCCCATTATTTTATCCAATGCATTTGCTGTCGTGCTGAATGTGGTACTTTTAATCTGTTATATGATCTATAAAAAAAAATAAAAGGCACTTTCTCATGAAAGTGCCTTCTTATCTGTATACATTTCTATTTATTCTTGTAGGGAAAATTTTGCCAAGGGTGCCATTTTAGCTTTATTAAGACTCAGGATTTTGCCATTTACAGAATAATTATCTGCAGCCAATAAAGCCTTGGTAAAACGTTGTTCTATTTCCAGATCATCACAAGCCATCATGGTAGAAATCCCCTGATTGAACTTGATACGCATAATGTCCTGTTTGATTTCAAAAGTACCTCCCAGACCATTACATCCAGCGTTTCCTTCGTACCGCATGTCAGTCATATTCAATTTGAAATAAGGATTATTTTTCGGGTTTTTTAGCTGTATAGGCTGACCGTTAATTTCAATCAGTTTCCAAGTTTTTCCGGTAATATCATTACTGTTCTTATCGGCTGTTTTTGCAGTACAGCATATCGCCAGGATAAGTACAGAAAGTATTAAGACATAGTTGTGTAGTTTTTTCATGGGTATTGTTTTTAATTAAAGCATCTGATTTTTAGTTTGACAAAACTAATATGATGCCATTTTGCTGGCAGTGGCACCTTTCTTTTCCTGTTTGTGGTGGAACAAGACCATGTCAACATTTCTTTTTAGAAAAGTTATATTTCCTCTGATATTAGAATACTGATACTCTGGATTGGATGCAGTATAATCTGGCAGATCTTTGTTCTTTTTAAGTTCGTAAGATTTACCATCAAGGTGAATAACAGCCGTATTATCTGTATTATTAATTGCGACTTCTATTTTATCTCCATAATTGTCTGTAAAAACTTCTTTGGTAATATCATCTGTTTCTACAGGTTGAGAGGCGATAACTTCGGGTTCTTCTTTGGCTGAGCTTTTACATGCTGCTACGGAAACTACAGCGAGAACAAGGATAATAATGTGAACTATTTTTTTCATAAGTATTTGTGATTAGGTGTTTCATTGGTTACTTGTTTGTGAACTGTAAAATTACAAAATATTTACGGTGTATTTGTTAATTTTTAATAAATTAATTAAATATTCATATCAATAGTATGGAATGCATCTTTGTTTCGGAAATGGTTATTTTTATTTTTTTTAACGATTGTTTCTGTTTTACGGAATTATTTGTATTGGCAATCTACACTGTATTTCCCATTAGAAATGATGAAAAAACCTGTTGTAATCTCAGGTATCTGGATGCCGGGAATCGAAAGAAAATAAATCAATTCCGATGATTGATATTTGTGAGTGAGTTAAATTTTGTTAATCTGTATAAAAATATTCAAATCTAAGCTTACCTTTGCCACTTCAAAATGAGAAACTATATTGTGTATTTTTTGACGAGTCTATTTCTGCTTTTCATAGTGGAAAGCAAAATCAATGTCAAAACATTACATAACCATCTACCTGTTTCTCATCATTTACCTAAAAAAGCCAATCGTTTAAATCAGACCTACGATAAATTATCGATCCAGCAAATGCCGGATGGTGTTGATAATTCTTCTTTAGAGCTTACAGAAGAAGATTTTCAATGGTCGGATAGTGTTCAGGATGCTATTCTTTTTGTGGGCGTTTTCGGTTTGGTATATTTCTTCGGACTATTTAATTATAAAAAATTAAAAGCCCGTATTCAAGGATTTGTTTCCAATTATTCCTCTGTAAAAAAGTTTATTCTGATCCGATCTATCAGAATTTAAAATTCATTTTTCAATGTATGATTCTACTCTGATTACAGAGTGGAGCAGTATGCGTTGTGCTTGTTGGTAGTGGGCATAGCGTTCTCTCTCAATTACCATTTCTATTCTATTAAAACATTAACGATTTATATAATTTCAAAATTATGAAAAGAGCTGCCTCGGGCATTGCGCTAAGCACCCTCTTGTTATTTGTTGGCTGTCACAACAAAAAAGAAGAAAAAGAAGAAGTAACAACCTTTCCGGTTACGTCTCCGGTAAAAATGGATACTGTAATCAACAAAGAATATGTTACGCAAATCCAATCTGTAAAAAATATCGAAGTCCGTGCACAGGAGAAAGGATTTCTTGAAAAGATCTACGTGGACGAAGGTCAGTTTGTTCACGCGGGACAGACTTTATTCCGTATTATGCCTCAATTGTATCAGGCTGAATTAATGAAATCCAAAGCTGAAGTGGAACAGGCCAATATTGAATTAAAAAATGCAAGTACATTAGCCAGTAATAATATTGTTTCAAAGAACGAACGAGCAATGGCAAAAGCTAAGCTTGATGCTGCTAATGCAGAAATGAGACTTGCCCAGATTCATTTATCATTCACCGATATAAAAGCTCCGTTCTCAGGAATTATTAACAGGATTCCATTGAAACTCGGAAGTCTTGTCGATGAAGGAGATCTGTTGACCAGTTTGTCTGATAATACCAATGTTTACACTTATTTTAATGTATCAGAACCCGAATATCTGAATTATCAGACTCATGCCGCAGATAGAGGAAGTAAAGAAGTAACTCTTATTATGGCTAATGGAGATGCACTTCCTCAAAAAGGAGAGATCCAGACTATAGAAGGGGAATTTGATAATGAAACGGGGAATATAGCCTTCCGGGCAAAGTTTCCCAATCCTGATAAACTTTTGAGAAATGGAGAAACAGGAAAGGTAAGAATGACCCTACCGCTCAGAAATGCTTTAATTATTCCACAAAAGGCTACTTATGAAATTCAGGATCAGAAATATGTGTTTGTCGTTGGCAAAAATGGCGTATTAAAATCCCGGAATATAAAAGTGGCTTATGAATTACCTGATCTGTATGTTGTGGCTTCAGGCCTGGCAGCAGGAGAGCAATTTCTCTTAGAGGGCGTTCAGAAAGTGAAGGACGACCAAAAAGTAAAAGTGAAATTCCAGGATCCGCGGAAAGTAATTCAATCATTGAAATTAAAAGCAGAGTAGTGTACTCGTAAAATGAAGCTGTATGTTTAAGAAATTCATTCGCAGACCTGTTCTGTCTATCGTAATCTCATTGATTATTGTGTTTATGGGAGTTTTATCACTTGTTAAGCTGCCCATAACACAGTTCCCGTCCATTTCTCCGCCTAAAGTAAATATTACTGCGGAATATCCGGGAGCAAACAATGAACTGTTAATTAAATCTGTAGTTATTCCACTGGAAAGAGGACTCAATGGTGTTCCGGGGATGAAGTATATGACTTCTGACGCTGGAAACGACGGAGAAGCCTCCATCCAGGTTGTATTTGATTTGGGAACTGATCCGAACGTTGCAGCAGTAAACGTTCAGAACCGGGTATCTTCAGTGGTTAACAAACTTCCTCCATTGGTTGTCCGAGAGGGGGTGAAGATCACACGTGAAGAGCCTAACATGTTGATGTATATCAACCTCTATAGTGATGATCCCAAAGCTGACCAGAAGTTTCTGTTTAACTATGCGGACATCAATGTAATGTCTGAATTGAGAAGGGTAAGTGGCGTTGGTTTCGCTGATATCCTGGGAACCCGGGAATATGCGATGCGTGTCTGGCTAAAACCGGACAGATTAACAGCCTACGATATTTCAGCAGACGAAGTAATGGAAGCTTTGAATGAGCAGAGTTTAGAGGCTTCACCGGGGAAAACCGGAGAAAGTTCGGGAAAACGTTCTCAATCATTTGAATATATTCTAAAATATCCTGGTCGTTTTAATAGTGAAAAAGACTATGGAAACATTATCCTTAAGGCAAAGTCAGCCGGGGAGTTTGTAAGACTGAAAGATGTAGCCGATATTGAATTCGGAAGTTCAATGTATGATATTTATTCAACATTGAATGGTAAACCTTCCGCGGCAATTACAGTGAAGCAATCTTACGGATCCAACGCAAGTGATGTTATTAAGAATGTAAAAAACCTGATGGCTGATCTTCAGAAAACTTCTTTCCCTAAAGGAATGCATTATGACATCAGTTATGACGTATCCAGGTTCCTGGATGCTTCGATTGAAAAAGTGGTTCATACCTTATTTGAAGCTTTTATCCTTGTGGCGATTGTGGTGTTTCTTTTTCTTGGTGATTGGCGTTCAACATTGATTCCGGCCTTAGCGGTTCCGGTGTCATTGGTAGGAACATTTGCCGTAATGTCTGCATTTGGGATCACATTGAATATGATTTCACTTTTTGCGCTTGTAATGGCGATCGGTGTAGTTGTGGATGATGCCATTGTGGTTATTGAAGCCGTCCACGCCAAAATGGAAGAAAAAAATCTTTCACCATTAAAAGCAACGGAAGAGGCGATGCATGAGATCAGTGGAGCGATTATAGCAATCACTTTGGTAATGGCGTCTGTATTTATTCCTATTGCATTCATGTCAGGACCTGTAGGTGTTTTCTATCGTCAGTTCTCTATTACGATGGCTTCTGCAATTATACTTTCAGGGGTTGTGGCATTGACACTGACTCCGGCTTTATGTGCTTTAATTTTAAAGAATAATCACGGAAAGGCAAAAAGAAGAACTCCGATTACGATATTCCTGGATAAATTTAATGGGTTATTTACTAAAGGAGCCGGGAAATATGAAAAGTTACTGAATAAGACCGTAACGAAAAAGATGTTTACGCTTCCTTTGTTGTTAGCTTTTTGTTTATGTACATTCTTTTTAAGCAATTCACTTCCATCAGGGTTTATTCCTAGTGAAGACCAGGGGATGATCTATGCTATTATTCAGACTCCTCCGGGATCTACTTTGGAAAGAACAAATCAGATAGCAAAAGAACTTTTAAGAGAATCGGAAGATATTGATGGAGTACAGTCTGTTTCTTCCCTTGCTGGTTATGAAATTCTAACAGAAGGAACAGGATCTAACTCCGGAACCTGTCTTATCAACCTCAAAAGCTGGGAAGATCGTAAAGAATCTGCCGCAGAAATCATTGAGAAACTAGAAGAAAAAGCCAAAAATATTCCGGGTGCCAATATTGAGTTTTTTCAACCGCCTTCTATTCCGGGATATGGTGCTGCCGGAGGTTTTGAGCTTCGTCTCTTAGATAAAGCGGGTAGCGGGGATTACCATAAAATGGAGCAAGTAAGTAATGACTTCGTTAAAGAGCTAAAAAAACGTCCTGAACTTGGATCAGCGTTTACCTTTTATTCAGCAAGTTTCCCGCAATATATGTTGAGAGTTGATAATGACCTGGCGGAGCAAAAAGGAGTGACTATTGCCAATGCAATGGATAATTTATCAACATTGATTGGTTCGAACTATGAAACCAGTTTTATTCGTTTTGACAGACCTTATAAGGTAATCGTTCAGGCAGGGCCGCAATATCGTGCATTACCAACTGATTTATTGAAGCTATATGTTAAAAACGATAAGGAGCAAATGGTTCCATATTCAGATTTCATGAGGCTTGAAAAAGTATATGGATTATCTGAGATTACAAGACATAATATGTATAATTCCTCAGAGGTAAGTGGAACCCCAGCACCGGGATACAGTAGTGGACAGGCGATCAAAGCCATTCAGGAGGTTGCAGATAAAACTCTACCGAGAGGATTTGGAATCGACTGGGCTGGTATTTCCAAAGATGAAGTAAGCCGTGGAAATGAAGCCATATTTATTTTCCTTGTATGTCTTGGATTTGTATATCTTATTCTTTCTGCACAATATGAAAGTTTCATTCTTCCTTTGCCAGTAATTCTTTCTCTTCCTACAGGGATATTTGGAGCATTTTTATGCCTGAAACTTTTAGGGTTGGAAAATAACATCTATGCTCAGGTGGCGATGGTAATGCTTATTGGTCTCTTAGGAAAAAATGCCGTATTGATTGTTGAATTTGCCGTACAGAAAAAGGCAGAAGAAGGAATTTCTGTAGTGAAAGCTGCTATCGAGGGAGCAACAATCCGTTTCCGTCCTATCCTGATGACCTCATTTGCGTTTATTGCCGGATTGATTCCGTTGGTAATGGCAACGGGACCGGGAGCAGTCGGAAACAGAACAATCGGAACTGCAGCAGCAGGAGGAATGCTGATAGGGACCATTTTTGGATTAATGATCATTCCTGGATTATACTATATTTTCGGAACGATTGCTGAAAAGTCCAGGCTGGCAAGATATGAGGAAGAAAATCCTTTAACAGAACAAACTGAACCTTATGAACATGATGGAAAATTTGAAGACTAAATCAATACTTACAGCCATAGCATTATCCCTTGTTTTATCAAGTTGTAAAGCACCTATGGCAACTGTTATAAAAGACGAGGTAAAAGAAAATGTACCTCAGAACTTTGGAGAAAATGATCAGCAGGATGCTAATACCAACAGTGGAACAACTCCATGGAGGCAGTTTTTTACTGACCCAAATCTTGTAGTGCTGATTGAAACCGCCCTGAAAAATAATCAGGAGCTGATGATTACCTTACAGGAAATTGAAATCGCAAAAAGCGGAGTTCTTTACAAGAAGGGTAAATTGAGTCCTACAGTAGAGGCAAAACTGGGAGCGGGGTTGAAAAAATCCGGACGTTATACCAGTGAAGGAGCAGGAGATGCAACTACGGAGATTGAACCCGGAAGAGAAATGCCTGATCCACTGGGTAATTTTGAAGGAGGGTTAATGGCAAACTGGGAGATTGATATCTGGAAAAAACTCAGAACAGAAAAAGAATCTGCTGTAGCCCATTATCTGTCTACAGTAGAAGGAAAGAATTTTGTTCTTTCCAGCCTTATTGAAGAAGTGGCGGACAATTATTATGAATTGCTTTCACTTGACAACCAGTTGGATATTATTCAGCAGTACATCAAGCTACAGGATAAGGCGTTGGAGATTTCTAAAATCCAGAAGGAGGCTGCTGCAGCAACAGAACTGGCCGTAAAGAAATTTGAGGCAGAATTAGCGAAGTCTAAGGCAACGGAATATACAATCCGTCAGCAGATCACTGAAAAGGAAAATGAGATTAATGCTCTTTTAGGAAGATTTCCACAGCCGATTGTAAGAACTAAGGAAAGCTTTATGTCTACAATTCCTCAGACCGTTTACACCGGTATCCCATCGCAATTATTAGCCAATCGTCCAGATATCAAACAGGCTGAATTGGAATTAAAATCTGCAAAACTGGATGTGGAAGCTGCGCGAAAAGAATTTTATCCTTCCCTTGAGATCTCTGCAGCGCTTGGACTGGAAGCTTTCAAACCTTCTTATCTGGTAAAAATGCCCGAGTCTATCGCTTATAATCTGGTAGGAGAAGTAGCAGGGCCTCTGATTAATAAAACTGCGATTAAAGCTAATTTCCAGACTGCTGATGCAAAACAGATACAAGCATTGTATGAATATGATAAAACTATTCTGAATGCATATCTGGATGTTGCTAATCTGATGTCGAAAGTTAAGAATATTGATCAGTATTATAAGCTGAAGTCTGAGGAAACTCATGCACTAGATCAATCTATTGATATTGCCAATCAATTGTTCAGAAATTCAAGAGCAGACTATCTTGAAGTATTATTAAATCAAAGAGATGCTTTAGATGCCAAAATGGAATTGGTAGAAGCAAAAGAAAAACAGCTGAGTACAGTTGTTGATATTTATAAGAGCTTAGGCGGAGGCTGGAAGTGATTATAAATCTTTAATGTTTTTTTTAATAGAAGGGGGCTGTCGTCAGACAGCCTCTTTTTTGTTTAAAATATCAATTAAATTTCCATTAAAAAAGGCCCTGTAATATGCCGGGCCCTTTGGAATTTACCTGCAATTTGCAACTAAATTATATATAAACATGGTTGTTAGTTCGTTATAATCAACATTCAGGAATGCTTTCTTCCTGTTATGGTTGTGTTTTCCAGTGTGTTCCGTTTTTTACAGGAGGATCTGTTTTTGCAACCAGTTTTCCTTCTACCGTCTTTGATTGCTTGTCACTAGCAATTTTAAGCCCAGTGGCATTATTCTTTGCCATTTGAAAGTCGTTTTCATCATCCTGTCTGCAAGCTCCTAAAGTCATACAAACTGCCATAGCAATTATTAATGGAAAGGTTTTTAATGAGATAATCTTTTTCATAAAATTTCAGAGTTAAAAGGTTATCCCGGCCAGGTTTATCATTCAGAATTCTGAGTCCGAAATTATAGGCATAAAATGATAAAAAAAAGTACTTGTTGTCTCTATTCGGCAATTAAGACGTCCTAATTCATAAATAAGGACAATGTTAAATATTTGATTTTCAATTGTTTATTCAAATTTTTAATGTGTCGAAAACCAAGGGGATTAAATCATAATTGTTTAATAGGAATTAAATGATTTTATGTATTTTTGGTTTATAAATATGGTTTGTTAAATATTCGAAGTGATAAAAAAACTGCTTTTTATACTCGTCTTAGTAATTTTTAAATTATCCTTTTCTCAGGAAGGATACAGTGACTATTATAAACTCCGGTTGAAATACGAAAACTTCGAAGAAAATAACACTCAGGCGTTTCCATATATTCAACCTTATATTAATAAAGCTAAAAAGGAAAAGAATTTTGAAAAGCTTGTTCAGGGATATAAGGATGGAGTATTCTATTCCTCTTCCAACGAACAGAAGCTTATTTATGCAGACAGCACGGTATGGGCTGCTCAGCAATCCGGAGATAAAGATCTCATAAGTACTGCTTATCTAGAAAAAGGGGTTGTTTATTACTATCATTACAAAAGGTTCCAGGCAGCATTGAATGAATATCTGCTCGCTTACGAATATTCGAAGGATACGAAAAATGATTTCCTGAAATATCAGAATCTGTATCATATAGGTGTTGTAAAAAGTTATTTAGGATATTATGAGGAGGCCTCAAAATTATTTGAACAATGTATCGCCTATTACGGACCGAAATCAAAATCCGGATTGCATCCTAATGAAGTGTATAACAATAAAAAAGGTTATCTCAACAGCTTACATCAATTGATTATCTGCTACCGTAATTTACATAAGACGGATCAGGCAGATAAGGCTATCCACACTGGATTAGAACAGGTAGGTGCCAATGGTGAATACTCGCAGGAGAAAGGCTATTTTCAGCTTGCAAAAGGAATATCGGAATTTGATAAAAAAGATTATATAACGGCTGTCGATGATTTGAAACAGTCGGTTTTTCCTATGAAGAAAAGCGGTGATTTTGCACGACTATCCGTAGGATATTTTTATATAGGGAAAAGTTTTGCCGGATTAAAAAAGGATACGGAATCTATTGTGTATTTTAGGAAAGTTGATTCTATATTTCAAAAACATCAATTTATTCTTCCTGATCTTAGAGAAAATTATGAAATCCTGATCAAGCATTATAAGGAAGAAGGGAATCAAGGCGAGCAATTATATTTTACCGGTCAGCTTTTAAAAGCAGACAGTATTATTTCGAAGGATTTTATTTATTTGTCGAGTAAAATTCATAAAGAATTTGATACCAAGACTTTGCTTGAAGAAAAAAGTAAACTGGAGAAAGCCAATTCCTGGGGCAATATTATTATAGTAAGTTTAATTGTTCTGGCGATTATACTTACCATCCTTCTTGTCATAAGATATAGAAGAGAAAAGGATATTCAGCAGAAATATATCCTTTTGGAGGAAAAATTCAGTTTACATCAAAATTCAGTACCTGAAAAATCATTGTTGAATATAGATGCTGAGGAAAAGAAAACCGGATTAGATGAAAATAAGGTAGAAGAGCTTCTCACTAAGCTGAAAATATTTGAAGCAAAAAAAGAATATACTCAAAAAGGTCTTACCATTCACAAACTGGCCGGGCAGTTGGGAACCAATTCAAATTATCTTTCTCAGGTGATCAATGATTGTAAAGGAGTTAATTTCAATAAATATCTAAGTGAGCTCCGGATCAATTACATAACAGCACTTCTATTTGAGAATAAAGAATATCTTAAGTACCGCATAGAAACTTTAGCAAAGGAGTGTGGTATCGCATCCAGACAGAATTTTTCAGATTTATTTTATGAAATTAACGGGATCCGACCAACGGATTTTATCCGCAAAAGAAAACAGGAACTAGATAGTAAAAATAGTTTCTCGGCATTTAATCCTGCGTAAAAAAACATTTACTTCATATCCATATTCTGTTTTGAGTTTTTTTAATAGGAATATCTTTGTTATATTTAATGAAAAAGCTATCACAAAACAAAAGATCATGAAAAAATTCCTTTTAGCAATTGCAGTCATTGTTGTGGTGATCGTTGCGATATTGCTGATCAAGACATTTACGTATCCGTTTAAAAAAAATAATCTAAGTTCTGTTCCGGAAACAAAATGGGTTAAAAATGATTCTGCCATCCAAAGGTTCTCAGGTGGAATTAAAATACCTACAGTGTCAGCGGGTGATCTGGATGTTTTTGATTATGCTCCATTTGGACAATTCAAAGAATATTTGAAAAAATCATATCCTTTAGTTTATCAAAACACAGAAAACTATGAAGTTAATACCTATGGATTAGTTTTTAAATTAAAAGGAAGCAAACCTAATCTGGAACCTATCCTTTTTTTATCACACATGGATGTAGTGCCTCCGGGCGATGCTGATATCAAAAATAATGAACAAAATGTTTTCAGACCCGATGATAAAGCTTTACCCGCTGTAACCAAAGTAGCAGAAGATTGGGATTTTTCTCCTTTTTCCGGGGCGGTTGCGAATGGAAGAATTTATGGAAGAGGAGCGATCGATATGAAAGGAATGCTGTTTTCCCTGATGGAATCTCTTACCAATATGATTAAAAGCGGAACAGTTCCTCAACGCGACATTTATCTAGCTTTTGGGTTTGATGAAGAAGTAGGAGGACGAAAAGGAGCAAAACAGATCGCCGAGGATTTTAAGAAAAAAGGATTGACGTTTGATGCGGTTTATGATGAAGGTGGATTGATCCTGGAAAAAGGAGGGATTAAAGGAATAGATTCTGATGTTGCCGTAATCGGTTGTGCTGAAAAAGGATTTTTTTCTGCAAAAATAAAAGTGAAAGGATTGGGAGGGCATTCCTCAATGCCACCTATGGAAAGTGCCATCGGTAAAGCTGCTGTTATCATGCAAAGATTGGAAAAAGATCAGATGAAGCCAACCATCACTCCTCTTATTAAAGAGTTTTTTGATAATATTGGCGGAACAATGCCATTTGCAAATAGATTGGCTATTTCTAATCAATGGCTTTTAAAATCCGTGTTGCTTTCACAGTTGGCTAAAAACAATTCCACCAATGCTTTGATACGCTCTACAACAGCTCTTACCATGATGAAAGGGAGTGACGGAACTAATGTACTTTCCCCCGAAGTTGAGTTTGTGGTTAATTTCAGATTACTTTCAGGCAATTCTGTAAAAGATATAAGAGATCATATTGCTCAGGCGACCAAAGGTTTTGATGTAGAAGTGGAAGAGATTGACAATACCAGAGAGGCTTCTGCGATATCACCGACGAATGTTAGGGCATATAAAGTGATTGAACAGGGGATTAAGGAGGTTTATCCTAATTCTTTAGTCACTCCTTATCTTACCATTGCCGGAACAGATGCTTATAAATATCAGATTGTAAGTAAAAATATTTACAGGTTTATGCCTATTAAGATTACTGATGCTGAAAAACAAAGCATTCATAGTACTAATGAGTATATCAGTATTGAAAATTACATGAAAATGATTCATTATTTTGAGTATATCATGAAGAATTATGATAAGTGATTCATACGTATTATAGCCTGTAATTGATCCTGCTTCAAATTTAAATTTTTACTAAAAAAATATTAAACGTCAAGTTTTGACGCTTTACTGAAATAGCTTTGTCTTATCAAAATATAAAGCTATGGAATTGCCTTTTTATTTAAGCTATAAAGAGTTTGAAAATAATTATTACAATAATCTTGAAAAGTGGTTTGAAGAGCATCTGAATACCAGTGAAACTGATTTTTTGAAAAGTCTTGTGGATATGTATTGTCCATATCTGTATTACAACTTCACTCATGACAGGATTCAGGCTGATGCATCTATTCAAATCAAAGATTGTTTTTTCCCATACCATGAAAAAATTGGCTTATCTTTTTGTACCAACTGTGAAAATGATACAGAGAAGAAGCATAAAAAGCAAATGAACCATGTATTTGAATGGAGAACAATAACAATGATGGAATATGCGCAACATATTCTTGATAAAATAAACCGGTATTTTGCTAAAAACGAGATCTCTCCTAAAGATAAAAATGTTCTAGATTATATTAACAGTCGTGAAATCATTACTTTTAAAGAGGGAGCGGGATATTGTGTGAATTACAATCAACATCAGAAAACTATTTCTTTTTTAAAGGCTTACCTTCCTTGCCATGGGCAAACTGTAAATATTGGAGTTTATCGTGATTTTATTTTTTCTGTTGTTCAGATCGCTCAATTTATCGATCGGAAATTAAGAGCTGTACAGGCTACAGAAATGACTATTTATAATAAGCTGAAATCAGATGCAAGATTCAAGGTGCAAATGAGCCATCAGTTTCTTACCATGTGTAACTAATTATACAACCGACATCAAAACATTCATTATAACTCAATTATGGTTTTATTGGTATTTGATACTGATCAAACAAACAAATCCTGATTACATGATCAGGATTTTGTTTTTATTATTGGGTTATCTGTATAGGATGTTTTAATCTGAGAGAAAATTCCTGAAGGTAATACAGCCAGTTTTTACCGGAAGTAATTTCACCTGCTTTATCCCAGACAGCACCCGTATAAAAGGTAACGGCCTGATTGCTTTTTACATTAGTTTCCGAGCCCAGATGTTTATTCTTATCAATAATAAGGTTATTGCTGTGAGGGTATAGAATGGCGCTACCTACAGTTCCGTTTTTTGAGTTCTCAGGCCAGTAAGCAGCCAGCTGATTATCCTGGTCGATGATTTTTTGCCCCTTACCATCCCAATGAACAATACCGGTAAAAACAGGAAGGGTCTTTTTTCCTTTAAAGTCATACCTAATGACAGATTTGTTAAGTTGTGAGCCTGCATCCAGACTGATCCTTTTGAGTGCGGAAATTTCATAGCCGTCAATTTTTACTTGGGGATAAGTGAGTTCAAATGTAAATCGAAGAGGACCTTCTTCAATGATTTTGTAGGAAGTATAATTTCCAAGATAGGCAAAATTATTATTTATAAAAGGAAGAACATCACCCGCTCCCAAAGTATGGCCCACCTGAAAAAAGTCCAACCCATCTCCATTATCCTGATGGTAATTATTGAGTTGATACCATTGGTTGATAATCATTTTGTTGGTTCTTTTTGTCCAGGCGTCCATTCCCCAACCGTTTTGTTCAGGAACTTTTTCCAGTTCTTTTCCATACATACGGAAAGCGATCTTCTCGTTTTCCCATGCAAAATCTCCAAGACGTTCGGGTACAAATCTTCCGTACACTTTAGGCTCAAAATGCTGTGGTGAAGATTTATAAAATTCTATTTTTTTTATTTCGCCAGCCCTAAAGTCGCTTTGAATAAGAAGGTCGCCGTTGGCCAACCACTGATAGGGGAGCTCCTTTTTGGAAGATGCATCATTAATGGTAAAGTTTTGACCGGCGAGAATCCTGACTTTTTTTAAAGGAATTTCGACGGACTCCATATTTCGGGGAATCGTAAGACTGTTTTTTAGCTCTAATTTTAATAATATGGATTGTTGGGCATGCATGAAAGATACACAATGTATCATTACTAAGCCCCATAATGTTGATTTCATGAATTTCCGGTTTATTGTAAATACCAATCTTTATATCGTTTCAATGCTTCCAGAAAATAATAATCAGCATAGATTAACGGGACATCGATTTCTGAATGGAGTGGTAGCCCACCTGTACTGTGCATGAGGAGAAAGCCACCATTCGTTCCGGCTTTTGCCTGATAATGATCTCCTGATAAGCTTACTATCATTTGCCGTGCATTGTCGACATAGTTTTTTCTTTCATCTGCTTTTACATACTGTCCTAATTCCAGTAAGGCAGATGCCATAATTGCAGCGGCAGAAGCATCACGGGGAACTTCAGGAATTTTTGGATCATTGAAATCCCAAAAAGGAATCTTGTCCTCCGGTAAATTTGGATTATTCAGAATAAATTTTGCGGTATGCCTGGCCTGGTCAAGATATGCTTTATTTTTAGTAAAGCGGTACATCATGGTATAGCCATATAAGGCCCACCCTTGACCTCTTGCCCAGGCAGAAGAATCTGAATAGCCCTGAAAGGTTTTTTTACCGAAAACTTCACCTGTATTGACATTATAATCAATTACATGATATGAGCTGTAATCGGAACGAAAGTGATTTTTCATGGTTGTATTAGCATGGGCGATTGCAATCTCTTCTAACTTTTTATTACCTCCATTTTGGGCTGCCCAATTGAGCATTTCCAGGTTCATCATATTGTCAATAATAACGGGACCTTTAAAGTCTGCCATCTTATCCCAGGACAAAATAGCCTGCATTCCCGGCCGGAATCTTGTGGATAATGATTCCGCTGAAGTAAGAATGATGTCTTTATATATAGGGTTTTTAGTGATTCTGTATGCATTGCCGAAGCTGGTGAACATCATAAAGCCTAAATCATGATCTCGTGTAAATGTTTTATTAGGCTCAATCAGCTGTAATCTCTTTTCTGCTTCTTTTCTGATCTCAGGATCTCCTGTCTGTTCATAAATCATCCATAATGATCCGGGATAGAAACCTGAACACCACCATGTAATATCTTTTGTGGTTACTTTATCAATAGACGCATTATAAGATTGAGGCATTTTATCCTGTGGTATGCTTTTCATTAGCTTCTTGTATTGCTTATCTGCGAGCTGAAATTCATTCTGAATTAGCTTAGACATTTGCTTACTATTCTGTGCAAATGCTAAGCTGGTGATGGTCAGAAATAAGCCTGTTGTTATGTTTTGTAAAATCATAGATTATGCATATTCGAAGTACAATTTAATTAAAATTTATAGAAAATATTTAAAATCCGCATTATGGATGATGTTTGAAAAATATTTTATAAGATTAATTGCAGTGAAAATGATGGGTTATTTTATTTGAAATAATTTATAACTTATTTATTTTGAAAACATTTGATTTATTTTTTTAACTTTGAGTTAGCGATAGTGGAATATTCTTATAAGAGTACATTAGGCAGACAGATTAAGATTGTATCATGTTTTTTATCAGGTTCTTAAAATTGAATTATTTATATCTAATCTTTTAAAACCAATCAAGTTATGAGAAAAACTATTTTATTTTACTGTTTATGCCTACCAATGCTTTATTTTTCACAGGTTGGTATCGGTACAACTAACCCTCAGGCAGTTTTACATGTTGACGGAGCAAAAGACAATGCGGTCACAGGCGCCCCGACTGCAGCTCAGGAAGCAAATGACTTTGTTGTTACCGCAGCGGGAAATGTGGGAATAGGAAACGCAAGCCCACAAAGGTCATTGGATGTAGATGCCAAAAATCAAAGCCTTAGAATCCGGAATTTAATCAGACAAGTACCTTCAAGTTTCGATATACTTACAAGGGATTTGGCTACCAGTGATGTTGTAGCTACGTCTTATAGTTATACCGAAGCTGTAACTGTGGCGGCTGGAGCCAGTGCAACAGTTACAGTACCCTCTACGGTGAATATTGCTACCGGTCTTTTCATTGTAAAATCTACAAATGGATGTGCAAGAGCTATGATTACAACCTTTGTATATAATGGCTTATCTCTCGGATATGTATCAGGAGTAGCAAGAGATAAAATTGGAAATCCCACTATTGCTCCGATTGCTCCTTCTGCCAATACTTCGGGAACATGGAGTGTAGTATTTCCCAATGTAACCAATTGTGCTGATGGAGGGACGGGAACGCAATTCGACTTTACTGTTATGAAGGCTACAACTGACTCTTACACGATTACTAATAATGGTAATGTATCCAGAACATACCAATTAACGGTTAGTCGCTTATAAGATAAGTTTGCATAAAATCCCAAAACAAAAAAAACATTGAATTTCAATGTTTTTTTGTTTTTTAAGATTGGATGTTTCCCGGTATTGCCAGGTTTATGGTCATGTATTCAAAGAGCTTATGTCAATCCGTTTTTTAGGCGTGGCTACAGTGGTTTATCAATCTTTGTAAAAGTATAGCTGATTTAGATTATTTTATTACAGAAAATACACTAATCTTGTTGGTGAATTATTATTAACTATAATGATAACTATGCTGTAAGTTTTTCCTTAATTTTAGCTATATTATTGGTATTATTCTTATTTAGAAAAAGGAGAAGTTGAATCAGGTTTTTTATGGATTTAAAAATATATATTTGTCCTTAGATACAAACATATTTTAATTCTAAAAACACAATCAAATTATGGAAAAATCAATTATTCCCTTCTGTTTATGTTTATTAACAGCTTATTATGCGCAGGTTGGTATTGGTACTAAAAACCCTCAGGCTATTTTACATGTAGATGGGGCAAAAGACAACGCTGCTACCGGAGTTCCAACCACAGCCCAGCAAGCCAATGACTTCGTTGTGACTGCGACAGGCAATGTAGGTATCGGCAATGCAAACCCACAAAGATCACTGGACGTGGATGCCAAAAATCAAAGTCTTCGGGTGCGAAACCTGATCAGACAGGTACCCTCGAGTTATGATATTCTGACAAGAGATCTGACTACTGATGATGTTGTTGCAACGTCCTATAGTTATACTGATGAGGTAACGGTAGCTTCAGGCGCAAGTGCAACTGTGACAGTGCCTTCAACAGTTAGTATAGCTAGCGGGCTTTTTATTGTAAAAGCTACAAATGGGTGCTCAAGAGCTATGATTACAAGTTTTGTATATAATGGTTTATCTCTTGGATATATATCAGGTGTAGCAAGAGATAAGATTGGAACTGCGAGTATTGCTCCTATTCCTGCGTCTTCTAATATTTCAGGAACATGGACAGTAACTTTCCCTAATGTTACCAATTGTAATGGAGATGGGGGAACAGGGACACAATTTGATTTTACTGTTGTGAAAACAACAGCTAACTCTTATACGATTACTAATAATGGTAATGTATCCAGAACATACCAATTAACGGTTAGCCGCTTATAAGATAAGTATGCATAGAGTACCCAAAAAAACATTGAATTTCAGTGTTTTTTTATTTTAAAAAGATAACCAAGCTTTCGGTTCGGCATTCACAAGAGTTTTTAACTTTTTGCTTTATTTTGATTAAATTATTTTTACTAATCTTTTTAGGCTGAATAAATTTGGCTTGTTTTATGTAATATATACCACAGTTTAAAAAATAAAAAAATGAAAAAGAAATTATTTGGCTTATTAGCTTTTGTGTTGTTCGCTACAGCTATTAATGCCCAAGAGATTGTAAAAAAAGAAGTTAAAAATGTAGGTAAAGCCATTGAGAAAGGAGCAAAAGCAACTGGGGAGGGTGTGAAAGATGGTGCTAATTGGGTAGGTAAAACAGCGACCAAAGGTGCAAAAGCTACTAAAAAAGGAGTTAAAAAAGGTACAAAATGGGTTGGTAAAACAGCCACGAAGGGAGCCGATGCGGTTTCAGATGGTTATAAAGATGTGAAAGCAGATTTAAAGAAATAATTTTTTCTGAAAAAATAAGAAAAACGACTATCAGTAATGATAGTCGTTTTTTTTATGATCTATATCTTTTGAATTAATTCTCTTTGTTAAGGGCGTGTAGTTGTTGGTTCATCCCGGATTAATATTTTATTTAGGCTAGAAATTATTACAAAAAAGGAGCCTTTCAATTGAAAGGCTCCAATCCAGTATTTAAAAAAATTTTAAAAAGTGTTTTTTGCGTAAAAGCTTCCCGGGGCAGGGAAGCTAATTTAACTTGATGAAATTTATCAGTTGGAAAACTAATATTCGAATATACTAAGTGTGAACAAGCTTTTTTATGATCGTGATCATAATATTAGTTGTATTTTGATAGTAATATCTGTTGTGTAAAAATTATGTAAAAACGAAGTATTAAGTATCTGTTTTGTATATATAAAGCTCTGAAAACAAAACTATAGAAAAATAATGATGTTGTATGAAAAAAAATAACGCACTGATTTTCAGTACGTTATTTTGCAGAAAGGAAGGGATTCGAACCCTCGATACAGTTACCCGTATACTACCTTTCCAGGGTAGCTCCTTCAACCACTCGGACACCTTTCTGTTTGAGATTGCAAAAGTAATGTATTTTCTTGAATTTACAAATAATTAAAGCAATTAGTCTGTAATTTCTCCACATAAACTCTTTGAAAAGTTTTCTGCAAAGCTTCCCTGATATTTAGGATTGCCGACTAAATGCATCGCTTTTGTTATTGCAGTTTCTGCGGTCATATCTTTTCCGCTTATAGCACCAATCCTCGAGAAAATATTGCTGTTTTCGTATTTTCCAAACGAGATTCCTCCTGAAATACACTGACTTACCACTACGATTTCAGTTCCGTTATTTCGGATTTCCTCAAGTGTCTGTTGTGTTTTTTCGCTGCTGAAAATAGTTCCGGAACCAAAAACCTGAAGAATAAGGACTTTCATTTTGGGAATTTCCTTGAAATGGCTTAAGTGCATTCCCGGAAAAATTCTCCAGAATAAAATATCCTCGGAAATATGATCATCAACGTGAAACTCCATATTCTGATCACAGCGGTGAAGGTTATCTTTGATGATATTAAGGTGAACCCCGGATTGACCCAGAATAGGGTAGTTTGGACTTGCGTATGCATCAAAATATTCTGCGGAGTATTTTAATGTCCTGTTTCCTCTCAATAGTTTATACTCAAAATAGATGGCAACTTCCTGAATAACAGGTTCGTTGTTTTCATATAAACTGGCGTAATATAAACTTGTAAGCAGATTTTCTTTAGCATCGGTCCTGAGATCTCCAATAGGAAGTTGTGAACCGGTAAAAATAACCGGTTTTCTCAGTCCTTTCAACATAAAACTTAGTGCAGAAGCCGTATAAGACATGGTATCTGTTCCGTGAAGAACCAGAAAGCCATCATAATGATCATAATTTTTATGAATATAATGGGCAATGATTTTCCATTCTTCCGGTCCCATATCTGAAGAGTCCAGAGGTTTTGCAAAAGGATGGACGAAAACTTCACATTCCATAAGTTTCATTTCCGGCATTTTTTCAAAGATATTTCCGAAATCAAATGCTCTAAGGCTTCCGGTTTCATAATCTTTTTCCATTCCAATAGTTCCACCAGTGTATATCAACAGGACTTTTCGTTTCATGTATTACTTTTTATTAAGAAGTTGAACCTTGTGCAGGTTTATAAACTCAAAATTACGTTAATTTGCAAAGATTTGAAAATGAATGAAACGCTTCATGATAAATTTTATAAAATCATTTTATAATGAGTTGCGTTCCATCTTGTTATTAAAAAGAAATTGAATGCAGATGAAAGATTTAGCACAAACTTTTGAATATTTAAAACAATTTTTAACGGATGAGAGATTAAGGAAGATCGAACATTTTTCTCAAGAGAGTTCTGACTTTGTACTTCCCGTAATGGAAGATATTTATCAGTTCAGAAATGCAGCAGCTATTGTTAGATCTGTGGAAGCCTGTGGGTTTCATAAAGTGGTAGCTATGGAAGAAGAAAATGTTTTTAATCCCAATCTTACCGTTACAAAAGGTGCTGAAACATGGGTTGAAGTAAAGAAAATGGCTAAAGATATTTCGTCACTTCAGGAAATTAAAAATGAAGGTTACAAAATTTTAGCCGTTTCACCAGAAAAAAATGCTGTGATGCTTCCTGATTACCACATTACGAAGCCTATTGCCTTGGTATTCGGAACTGAGCTGGAAGGTGTGTCAGAAGAAGTTCTTGACTTTGCAGATGAAACACTGGCTATTCCCATGTATGGCTTCACAAAGAGTTTTAATGTTTCCGTTGCTGCAGGAATCTGTATGTATGAATTAAAACAAAAACTTCTCAGATCAGGAATAGAATACAAACTTAATGAAGAGAAACTCCTGCAAATGAAAATACGATGGGCTGTGAATTCTATAAGAAGCGGCCATGAAATCCTCGAACATTATTTAAAAACATAATTCCGATTGTTAATCTGATGAAAAAATATACCCTACAATTATTTATCTTTTCTTTTGTAATGTCCCTTATCAGTTTAGTTATCATGGAAAAAGGGTATAAAGAATTATATCCGTTTTTCAGTTGGAAGCTTTTTACAGTGCCTAGCGGAGGAGAGGCTACGGAAGACCAATATAAACTCTATGGAATCACCGATAGTGATACCATTAGAATTGTAAATAAATCCGTCCGCAGCTATGATGCCAATGACAAAGCTGTTATCGTGGGAACATATGGTAAAAGAATAGAAGATAATGTGAACAAGGAAGAAAATAAGAGGAAGCTACTGATTTTCGCAAAAGATACTGAACCTCAATATAAAGGTTATCTTCTTTATAAAGAGACTTATCGTCCGAAGGAAATAGGAGAAGCAAAGATGAATATCAACAAAAAACTGATTGTAAAACTGTGATGAACTATCCTCAGCTTACTGTATTCAATTATAAGGTTGCCTACTACATGGTAAGGTTTTTCGGATTGTACTGGCTGGTAGCGCAGTATCTGGAATTTATCAGATTGAAAGAAAGACCTGCGGCAATCTATGAACCTGTTTTTCAGCTTGAAAAGCTGATCTTTCCTGAATTTCCGGGGACATTTGTTTTTGCCGGACTTTTGATCGTCTGTGCTGCTCTTTTGATTATTACGGTTTTCAAACCATCTTATCTTCTTAATTTTTTTATTTTTCTGTTAGTCGCTATTATTAATCTCCCTATTGCGGCCAACTTTGGAGTCCATCACGATGGGCACATCATCGTTCTGGGATTTTTTCTTAGTATTTTTTTACTCCCAAAGGAATTAGAAGACAAGGATTATAAACTTGTACAATACTTTTATTTGGGAATACTAATGACCTATACCCTTGCGGGAATGAGTAAAATCCTGGGTACGGTAAAGAATTTGATTAAAAATACGGATAAGCTCACCTGGGTTAGCAAAGATGCTGCAAAGCTTAATACCTATGATAATTATTGGATGGCAGATATGCAAATACCTCCTGTATTTAAAAGTATTTATGCCTATGATCATATTTGGATTGTAATAACTGTATTAGGAATTTTGACGCAATTCCTTTGTTTTCTTGGGGGGGGTAATCGGAAACTGCTTACCTTCTTTTTAATATTCCTTTACATTTTTCATGTTTACACAGCTATATTTGTTTTAGCTGAATTTGAAAATGCAAATTATTTCCTGATTGTCATCTTTTTCCCTTATCATCTTTTGAGACCTCTGTTTAGAAAAAAATATTCGGTTGCTTAAAAAGGATAAGCTTGTAATGTTATGCAGCTATTTTAGATGAAGGTAATTCCATGATGCGACAAATATGCCTGCTGTTTCGGTTCTGAGTCTCTGATTTCCAAGGGACACGGCTCTTACTTTTTGATCTGCAAGAGTTTGAATTTCCTTTTCAGAAAAATCACCCTCAGGACCAATAAGAAAAGTGAAATGGTCCAGTTTGGGAATTTGATTAAGCTCAATTCTCTCCAGGTTTTCATGGCAATGAGCAACAAAAGTACTTTCCGGGGATATACCTTTTATAAAATCTGAAAACTTTACGGGATCATGAATGACAGGAAAGTGAAATCTCAGACTTTGTTTTGAAGCTGCAATAGCTTGTTTTCTTATCTTATCAATGTTGATATTTTTACGTTCTGTCTTTTCAGTTATTAAAAAACTGATTTCGGAAATACCCATTTCTACAGCTTTTTCTACAAAAAACTCTATCCGGTCAATATTTTTGGTAGGAGCAATCGCGATATGGAGTTTAGGATTGAAATCCGGAAGTCCGGTTTTGATGTCGGACACCTCCAAAAGAGCTTTTTTACCTTCCAAAATCAATTTTCCAAAGGCAAGATTTCCATTTCCATCTGTTACATGGACTTCCTCTCCGTTTTTCATGCGAAGAACTTTTACAATATGCTGTTGTTCCTCATCATGGATTGTTACGGTATTGTTTTCTATATTTCCGTGAAATAATTTCATAAGTGGGTAGCTTTTGATCGCTGAATTGTTAATTAGGGCTAAGATTCATTATGGATGGACTTCTTTAATGAATTAATTTGATTAGAAATGAATTCCGACTGACCTCTTAAATGAAGGTAATCTTCATAATTTAAAAGTTGGAGATCGTACGAAAGAATTAAAAAATTAATTACTTCTATTGTTGAGCCAAAAGCGGTATCCAAAAAACGGGATTTATCTTTCTTTGATTTTCTTAACACCCCTTTTGCTATATGAGCAGTAATGTTTACACTTGCTTTTCGGATTTGATCGGTGATTCCAAACCTCTCAATTTCTGGAAAAGATTGAGTTGCAATATAAATTTCCTTAACCAATTGCCGGGCATTTTGCCAGACTTCTAATTTTTCAAAGTAAAACTGATCCATCTTTTACGATTTTCAAATTTGCAACTTTACAATTTAGCAAAAAATTACAAATCATATTTCGATGTTGCACTCGTTCTCAAATCTGTAAATTCTCCTCTTTCGAACTTGAGCTGTGCTACCATAGCGATCATGGCTGCATTGTCCGTTGTGTATTCAAATTTTGGAATGTAGATGTTCCACCCAAGTTTTTGATGGTTATCCTGCATTACTTTTCTTAATTCTGAGTTGGCTGATACACCGCCGGCAATGGCTACTTCAGTGATGTTAAGTTCTTTTGCGGCTTTTTCAAGCTTGTTCATTAATATCTCAATGATGGCTTTCTGTACGGAAGCACATAGATCGTTGAGGTTTTCCTTTATAAAGTCAGGATTCTTTTTTACCTCTTTCTGGATAAAGTAGAGTACTGAAGTTTTTATCCCACTGAAGGAATAATCGTAATTTTCCAGTTTGGGTTTGTTGAATTTGAATGCGTCGGGATTTCCTTCTCTCGCTAATTTGTCGATAATAGGACCTGCAGGATAATCAAGATCAAATATTTTTCCGATTTTATCAAATGCTTCTCCCGCTGCATCGTCTGTGGTTTTACCAATAATTTCCATATCGAAATAGTCTTTTACCAAAACGATCATGGTGTGTCCTCCACTCACCGTAAGGCATAAAAATGGGAATTTTGGCGGCATAGGATTTGCATCGTCAATAAAATGCGCTAAAATGTGAGCCTGGAGATGGTTTACCTCGATCAATGGGACATCTAAACTCATAGCCAGGGATTTAGCAAAAGACGTCCCCACAAGAAGAGAACCTAAAAGTCCTGGTCCGCGTGTAAATCCTATAGCAGAGATCGCATTTTGTTGTATATTTGCTTTGGTGAGAGATTTTTCAACAACGGGAATGATGTTTTGCTGATGGGCCCTTGAGGCCAGCTCAGGAACAACGCCTCCATATTCTTTGTGAATAGCCTGATTGGCAGCAATATTAGAAAGAATAGTGTTCCCTTTGATGATAGCTGCTGATGTGTCGTCACAAGACGACTCGATACCTAAAATTATAGACTCGCTCATAATAATGGCAAAGTTAGAGAATAATAACGAAAATGAGAATAAAAAATCTGTAACTGAAAACTTAAGTGATCAGGTACAAAAGACTGTAGAAAATGTTGAGGAAAAAGTAAAAGAAACGGTAAAAGAAGCCTCTGAACTTGCTTCCGATGCTGTTCATCATCCGGTAGAAACTGTTCAGGAATTTGGGAAACAGGCCGCTAAAGATGTTACCAGCTATTCATGGTGGGCGAGACTTTTACTTGTTTTATTCTGGTTGGTCGTTTCTGTTGTTGTTGCTATTGTCATTATTATTAATCTTCCTGTTACCAAACAATGGGCTGCAGATCAGGCGTTGCAGATTGTCAATAAGGATTTTAAAGCAGATATGTCCACTGAAAGTGTGGAAGTAAATTATTTTGGAAATGTTACCATCAAAGGATTAAAAGTTAAAGATTATAAAGGATTAGAGTTTATTAAGGCACGTGAGTTCCGCGCAAATTCGGACTGGTTATCGCTGGCAGCAGGGGCTATTTCCGGGAAAAGCAATTCTTTGAGCTTTAATTCTCTTACGATGATTAATGCCGATGTTAAAGTAATTACATATAAAGGAGATAGCATTTCAAATTTTATTCGATTTACCCAATTATTTGATAACGGTAAGAAAAGGGATCCAAAAAAGCCGGCTTTTGAATTGAATTCGCGCATACAAATCATTGACTCTAAAGTTTCTATCGTTAACCAAAACTCTCCGGGAGAAGCAGGGAAGTGGCTTACTGCGACTAAGTTCAACCTGAAGGCTCCCAATCTTAAAGTGAGTGGTCCTGATGTTTCTGCGTTGATCAATAATATGTCCTTCGTTACAACACGATGGGGAAAATCTCATTTTGTGGACACCTTCTCGACGGAATTATCTTTAACCCATAAACATCTTTCTCTTAAAGATTTAACGATAAATACAGATCATACCCTTTTGCAGGGAGATATTAAATTTAACCTCAATAACGGATCATGGGCGGATTTTGCAGACCGGGTACGATGGGACATGAATCTTAAACAGGGAAGCCAGTTGAGCGGATACGATATCAGTTATTTTGTCACCAACTGGGATAACTTTAAAGCTTTCAATGTCTCCGGGAAAATGAATGGCCCGCTGAATAAATTTTATCTTGAAAATTTCCTTATCAGAAACCCTGATGTCAATATAGCTACGCAGACGATGAAGGTCAATAACCTTCTGAAAGGAAACTTCCAGATCGAAACCAACAATCTTTCTACTGATTTTACCTACGTGGATCTAAAGGCCATGATGCCTTCATTCATTTCAAAAAAGATGAAGAATTTTGCAGATGATTTCGGAAGGCTGAAGTATAACGGAGCGGCAAGAGTAAACCCTGATCAGATCTTTATTCCGAACGGAAATCTGATGACCGGAATCGGACAGGCCAGGATTACAAAACTTACTTTGTCCGGCTATAGTACAGCCATGCCAAAATATGCAGGATATGTAGAAGCAACAGATCTGAATGTTTCCGTAATTACAAAAAATAAGGCTGTAGGTTTAATTTCCGGGAAATTTGATATTACCGGACAAAGCTTTGATGTTAATACCATGAGGTTGACCACAAAATCTCAGATTTCGAAGGTTGAAATCATGAATAAGGAAATTAATAACCTCTATCTGGATGGCTTACTGGATCACAAGAAGTATAACGGAACCATTACTGTCAATGATGAGCAGGCTAAGGCTACTGTAAAAGGTCTTATTGACTTCAGCACTTCGCGAATCGCTATGGATGTAAATGCTGATGTGAATTACCTGAACATGAATTATTTTACAGATAAGCCCGGAAGTCAGGTGGTAAGCGGACAGGTAATCGGAAAAATGTCCATGGCCACCATTAATGACCTGGCGATGGATGTAGAAGCTAATAACATTAATTTTGCTACAGCAACGCAAAAATATATCATTCCCAATGCTAAACTCAAAACATTTATAGAATCGGGTAGCAGGATTATTTCCGTTGATGCTCCGGGAGCTGTAAATGGAAAAATATCAGGGAAGTATAACCTGGCTGATCTTACCGGAATGGTAGAAAACGGCTTGGGGAAAATCCTTGTGGGACCGCTACCCAGAAAGTTGTATCGCGGACAAAATTTTGCCATGAATTTTGATGTTCAGCAAGGATTGGTAAGCTATTTCCTGCCGGATCTTAAGCTGCCTCAAGGTGCTGTAGTAGAAGGGGAATATGATGGAAATGCCAACAATCTTAGGTTGAATGTAGATGCTGCTTCCCTAAAGTATATAATGACCAAAGAAGCGGAGATTACAGAAGCCGATAAGGCATTGGCAGAAGCTAATCCTGCTTATAAAATAAACGAGAGGGGAAATATTACCAGAGACAGTGCTTTAGTGGATAGTGTAATGGTAAGAATAAATACGGCTAACCTGGATGAACAATTGTACGCTAAAATAAATAAGGTACAATACAATAATAATATCCTTAAAGATATCACGCTTAGTGGTAAAAATGAAAACAATTCCATATTACATTTAGCGACCAAATTTAAACATGGCAGTCCGGCAGATGAACTGGATGATAATCTTAAAGAATATGCGATTAACGTTAATCAATCTACCAATGCCGGAGGTGATTTTGTTTTTAAATTTGATCCTACTGAAGTAAAATTCAATGATGTAACCTGGGCCATAGATACAAGTCCTGAATTGAATCACTCAATTACTTACAGGAAGAAGACCAGTGACTTTGAAATCAGTAATTTGAAAATATATTCGGATAAAAGTGTTCTGTTTATTAAAGAATCTACCTTCAAATCTGCTAAAGATTTTTATGTAGATGCAGATATCAATGATTTTGCTATTGAAAAGCTCCTGGAAATGCAGTCTGGTGGGAATTCCATGGACATCAAAGGGCTGGCAAACGGAAGTGTGAAAATAAGGATGGATAAGAGCACCTTACAACCTTTGGTGGATTTAACGGTTGATGATATCAAGATGAACGGAACGGATATGGGAGATCTTACCATCTCTGCAACCAATGGCTTCTCGCTTAATGTTTACGATATTGATGTAAAAGTAACATCAGCAGGAGTGCTGGGAAATAATAATTTGAATCTTACCGGAACTGTAAATAACAACACTGCTTCTCCAACGATTGATCTGGTAGCGGAAATGAGGGATTTTAATATTTCATTTGCTCAGCAGTTTGTGCAGTCTATCTTCGGAAACCTGAGAGGTAAGGCAACTGGGGACCTTAAAATAAACGGTACCTTAAAGAATCTTGACTACAGTGGTGATATAGCTTTAAAAGATTTTGGATTAAAACTTTTGTTTACAGGAGTAGACTATTCGTTTGACGATACAGTCATTCCATTATCAAAAGGATTGGCAATTTTAAATAATATTGAAGTTCATGACGGGCGATCCAATTCTAAAGGTAATATTTCCGGGGCAATCCAGTTTGAAACCCTTTCTTCAATGGGAGTCAACCTTGTAATGAGGGCTGATAATCTTTTAGTCCTGAACAGCACTCAAAAAGATCTAGATCTTTTCTGGGGTAGAGTATATGGACAAGGGGATCTCTATATTGATGGTCCTGTGTCTGGTCTCAGTATATCCACGCCAAATATGAAGGCTCTTAGCGGAAGTACATTTACTTTTAACTCAGGTTCAACTTCCAATGTTGAGGAGTTCAAAATGCTGAGGTTCCTAAAAGAAGGAAAAGACGGATTGGTAACTCTTGAAGAAAAGAAAAAGACGGGAGCCAATATGAATATAGACTTTTCTCTTGATGTAGATAAGGGAACGACTGTAAATGTACTGGTAGGAGATGATGTAGGTAATATTACGGTAAAAGGGGAGGCTCAAAACTTAAAATTCCTCATGAACAGACAAGGGGCTATTGCAATGGGAGGAACTTATAAGGTAGAAAATGGTACTTTCGTCTCAAAAGCTATTCTTAATAAAACATTCCAGATAGAAAAAGGAAGCAGTATCCGTTGGGATGGTGATGCAATGAGGCCTGCACTTAATATTACGGCGAATTATGTAAGGATGGTTTCAAATGCAGGGCAATATTTGAATATGGGTAGCCTTCAGCCAATCAGTATCTTATTACAGGCAAATATTACACAGTCATTGACGGATCCTAAAATTGACCTCGATGTTTCTGCTTTGGACGTTTCCAGCCAGGTAAAAGAAACCTTAGCAGCAAAAATGAGCCAGGAGGGAGAAAAAGTACTGCAGTTCGGATCTATATTACTATTGAATAGTTTTAATATTTCAAATACCGGAGGTGTGGGTGTAGATGTTGCCGGTGTAGCGGAATCATCCGGGTATAATATGCTTTTAAAGCAATTGGGATCTGTTCTTAATACAATGAGTAACGAATTTCAGATTGACCTGAATTATGTGAAAGGAGACCAGAACTCCAATACAGGAGACCGGGCGAACGCCGGTGTAAGCTTTGCACTTTCTCCAAGGATTAAAGTGAAGACAGGTTTGGGTATTCCTTTAACAAAAACAGAGAGTACGGAAGCTAATTATCTCTCCGGAGAGGGATCTATTGAATACGATATTTCTAAGAAAAATGACGGAAGTTTAGTTTTAAGAGGTTACTCTAAACCTACGAATATCGGAATGGGTGTGGTAGGTGCAGGCACTAACGGATCTGCAAATCAAGCCTATGGAGGCGGTGTTGTGTGGAGTAAAAGCTTCAATTCTTTGTTTAAAAGAAAGAAAAAAGACAAAAAACCTGTAGAGACTGGAAAAGAAATAAAAACAGATTCCCTAAAAGCAATGGGTAAATAATTTGAATATTTTAATGATTTTTATCATCCGTGTTAATTATTGTTAATTATTGTTATAATTTTTTTAGTTAAATTATTTTTTATAGATTTGCAAAAAATACATAGATTTTTTAAAAAAATTGTAATTTAACTAATATGAACTATCAACTGGACGAAATAGACAAAAAGATTCTTGATTTCTTAGTAGAAAACACAAGAATGCCTTTTACTGAAATTGCTAAACAGATGGATGTGTCTGCGGGTACAATTCACGTAAGAGTGAAAAAAATGGAAGATGCAGGTATTATTTTGGGATCATCCCTTAATATCGATTATGGTAAGTTGGATTATCACTTTACTGCTTTTATCGGAATTCTTTTAACTAAATCAAACCGTACTCAGGAAGTTTTAAAAGAGTTATCAACTCTTCCAAACGTAATCGAGGCAAGTGTGATCTCTGGAAAATATAATATTTTCTGTAAAGTAAGAGCGAAGAATACTGAAGACGCGAAAAGAATTATCTATCAGATAGACGATATTCAGGATGTTATGAGAACAGAAAGTATGATTTCCATGGAAGAATACTTAAGTGATAAAAATAGACTAATCAACGCTATTTCTATTTAATCAAATTCTAAACGAATAATTATAGAAGAACTTATGATATGATTCATAAGTTCTTTATTTTTGTACCTATGGAAGAATACAGTTACTTTGATGAGGACCCAAAGAAGGGATGGGGTTTTATTTTAGCATTTGCATCTTTAATGTTATTTACAATCATGGGATTGGGGATAGATGTAGATGAATACCTGCAGCACGAATACCTTAATATTCCCAGATGGTATTTTTATGTCATCTTTTCTATAGACATTCTTATGGTGATAAGTCTCATACTGATGTTTTTTTATAGGAAGATGGGCATATTTACTTTTCCTGCTTTGCTGGTTCTGCATTTTTTTATGCACAACTATTATCTTTCAACATTCCTGTACACGGATGTTACCAATCTTTTCCTCTTCACAGGATTTGGGATGCTTGCAATAATTCCTAAATGGAAATTTTTCAAATAAAAATAAGAAGCCTTCGTAATGAAGGTTTTTTTTATTTGAAAATTAACAGACAGACCTGTCTGTATGTTACTATTTTTTTCTACCTTTGTTTAAATAATATATTGGTTTATGATATCTCCAAAAGAAAGGATCGTAGCAACGACAATGAAATTATTTTCCACCCAGGGATACAACTCTACAGGGATCAATCAGATCATTTCAGAAGCGAGTGTAGCCAAAGCGAGTTTTTATCAGTATTTTAAGTCCAAAGAAGATTTGTGTGTTGAGTTTTTGAATACCAGGCATACTTACTGGTTCAATGAACTTGAAACCTTTACGGCGGGGAAAAGAGGTGCTAAATCGAAAGTAATGGCTGCTTTTGACTTCCTGATTGACATGAATCGAAAAGAGAATTTCAGGGGCTGCAGCTTTCTCAATATCTTATCTGAAATTCCAACTGATAATACCAAGATTCTTAATGTAATTCAACATCATAAAACAGATCTCCGTAATTACTTTATGAAAATAGTGGATGATGCTGAGATCAGTGATCATATTTACATGCTTTTTGAGAGCAGTATTATAGAAAGCCAGTTGTTTAGATCCAATGAACTGATAGAAAAATCAAAAAAGATAATCACCAATTTAATACCATAAAAATGGAACAGAAACACCCACTTCCACCTTTTACCCTTGAAACGGCAAAAGAAAAAATCCAGTTAGCAGAAGATGCCTGGAACAGTCAGGATCCTGAAAGGGTTTCTAAAGCGTATACTCAAGACAGTGAATGGAGAAACAGAGACCAGTTTGTGAACGGGAGAGAAGAGATCATTGAATTTCTCCGTCATAAATGGGAAAAGGAGCTCAATTATAGGCTTAAGAAAGAATACTGGGCACATACCGATAATCGTATAGCCGTACGTTTTGAATATGAATATCAGACAAAAAATGGAGAGTGGTTCAGAGCGTATGGAAATGAGAACTGGGAGTTTGATGAAAACGGACTTATGAAAAAGAGATATGCCAGCATCAATGATTTAGCGATTAAGGAAGAAGAACGGAAATTTAAATAACAGCAGAACGCGATTCTGTAAAAAATAAAAGCATCCCAGATGGGATGCTTTTATGTATGTATATAAAAATTGTCAGAGAAATTATTTCTCTAAAATTCTTTTTACGGCTTCTTTTACAGCAGCAGCATCAATCTTGTATTTCTTCATCAATTCAGCAGGAGTAGCAGACTCTCCGAAAGTGTCATTTACTGCCACAAATTCTTGTCTTGTTGGTCTTTTTCTCGCCAACATTCCCGCAACTGACTCTCCTAAACCTCCTAAATAATTGTGCTCTTCAGCAGTTACTATTTTGCCGGTTTTTTCAACTGATTTTAAGATGATTTCCTCGTCAAGCGGCTTAATAGTGTGGATATTGATCACCTCACAAGAGATACCTTCTTTTTCAAGCTCATCTGCAGCTACAAGAGACTCCCAAACAAGATGTCCGGTTGCCACGATTGTTACATCTGTTCCTTCCTGCAACATAATTCCTTTTCCGATTTCGAAAGGCATATCTTCAGGAATGAATACAGGAACGGTAGGTCTTCCAAATCTTAAGTATACAGGACCCTCAAAATCAGCGATAGCAATAGTAGCTGCTTTTGTCTGGTTGTAATCACACGGATTGATTACCGTCATTCCAGGAAGCATTTTCATCATACCAATGTCTTCAAGAACCTGGTGAGTAGCCCCGTCTTCTCCTAATGTAAGCCCAGCATGTGAAGCACAGATTTTTACATTTTTTCCTGAATAGGCAACAGATTGACGGATCTGGTCATATACTCTGGAAGTAGAGAAATTGGCAAACGTTCCGGTAAAAGGAATTTTTCCTGTAATACTAAGACCTGCAGCGATACCGATCATATTGGCTTCAGCAATTCCTACCTGGAAAAATCTTTCCGGTGCCTTTTCAATGAATTTCTCCATTTTTAAAGATCCGATAAGGTCTGCACAAAGTGCTACTACATTTGGATTTTTATCTGCAAGCTCAGCTAATCCGGCTCCGAATCCTGAACGTGTGTCCTTTTTTTCTGTATATGTATATTTCATTTTTATTTTTTTAATCTAGAGTTTTTAAATAATTATTTAATTTCTTTTTATCAGATTGATCAAGTTTTTCCTGAATAGTATTAAGGTAAAGAACTTCTCTTCTTATTTCATCCAAAGTAAGTTTGATACCTACATTGTGTCCTGTCGATTGTGTAAGATACATATCACACATCTGACCCACATAATTTCTCAAATGTCCTTTTACTTCTTTAAGCTTAAAGGTTGGAAGATCTTTTTCGAAATTTTTACAATGCTTAGGCAGTCCTTTCCAAAGAGTTTCAGCCGGAATGTTTGCAATAGCCAAACTTCCGTCTTCATCCTGGTTCTCCTTATATGAAGAAACATAGTCGGGAATATAATAATAAGTCTCATCAGCATATGGAACTGCGGCTGTAGCAGCAGAATCAGCTACGATAGCGGTAGAATCAGTTGTTGCATATACGGAATCAGCCTTTGCATATTCTTCTTCCTGCTTTTTGTAGGCAATCATCAGAGAGTCCTGTTTTTTTTGTCTGTCCATCATTGCTTTTCTATGATCAAAAAATACCTGATCTTGAGAATCTTTTACCGATTCCAGTACAAAGTATTCTTTATCATACGTTTTTTCAGGACCCACTTTTAAAATAAGGCCTTTCAGGCCGGAGCTTTTCATTTTTACGCCCGGAAGATACTGATTCAAAAGTCCGTTAAATACAGACATGTTATTGATAGACGATTGATCATCAATACACAATTTTAAATCTTCATTTTCCTTTTTCGTTCCATCTTTTGAACGGTAGTTGACCAGATAATGTGAGCAGGGCATTCCCAGAATAGTTTCTTTTGTATCCAGTTTTCTGGCTTCCAAAGTATACTCTTCCTTTTCTCCATAATCATAGCCACTGTAGCCCAAATACATCAAAGCACTCAAACCTGAACCTGCAAGACGGCTGTTCATTTCTAATGAAACCGTGCTTGTTCCCAATGCGTCGGTATAATAATACATGGGAATCTCTTTGATGTTCAGACGGGTGAGAAATTCACTATTCTTACTTGCATACATCTTTAGGGTAGGTAAAGAAGCTTTCTTATCAATCATTTGATAATTAAACACTTTAGAGAAAGAAATTTTCTTCTCTTGAGCGACTCCTAAAATAAAGCTTGTAAGCAAGCAGATTATGATGAATTTTTTCATGGAATACTTGATAATTGTGACAATCAAAGATATTAGTAATCTGCAGGAGCTTCCAGGTAAAGTTGCTTAAATGCTGTGTCTAATTGCTCGTCATTAGGCGCTTTACCATGCCAAGCATGACTTCCCATCATATAATCCACTCCATAACCCATTTCAGTATGAAGAAGGATCGCTACCGGTTTTTGTTTACCTGTTTCTGTTTTTGCTTTTTCAAGAATAGCAATCACCGCTTCAAGGTCGTTCCCGTTTTTCTCTTCTAATACAGTCCATCCAAATGCTTCCAGTTTAGCATGCAGATCACCTAAACTCAATACATCATCAGTATCACCATCGATCTGACGACCATTGTAATCGATCGTAGAAATAATATTATCTACTTTCTTCGCTGCAGCAAACATTAAAGCTTCCCAGATTTGTCCTTCCTGTAATTCACCATCACCATGAAGTGAGTAAACCAATGATTTATCTCCGTCTAATTTTTTACCTAAGGCAGCACCTAAAGCTACAGAAAGTCCTTGTCCCAAAGAACCTGAAGCAATACGGATTCCAGGTAATCCCTCATGAGTAGTCGGGTGTCCCTGTAATCTTGAATCAAGCTTTCTGAAAGTCTTTAATTCCTCAACCGGGAAAAAGCCAAATCTAGCCAAAGTAGAATAAAAAACAGGTGAAATGTGGCCATTGGAAAGATAGAAATGATCCTCATTTTTACCTTCCATAGTGAAAGGAAGATGATAGTTCAATACTTTTCCATAAAGCGCTGTAAAGAATTCCGTACATCCTAAGCTTCCACCAGGGTGTCCTGAATTAACAGCGTGAACCATTCTTAAAATGTCTCTTCTGATTTGTGTAGTAAGAGATTTCAACTCTTCGATACTTTTACTCATTATATCTGATTTATTTGCACGCGAATTTACGATTTTTTACTGGCTTATGGAAATTCAAAATCCGGACGGAATGCCCGGATTTTGAATTATTTAAAGATTTGAAGCTTTTAGCAGCCTTCATTAAGCGATACTGAAATCTCGGTAACAATATTATCAACCAATTTAAAAGACAATATGGTTGAGGCATCACTGTCGTTCAGAATGAAATAACTTTGATTTTTAATGGGCTTGCCCTTATCATCCCATCCCGGATATGCACTATAGCTTGGATAATTTTTGTAAGCATTAATAATCTCATCTTTTGTACTGCCTACACCAATACCACTTTTGGTTCTGAATTTCTTGCTGGTTGTGGAAATGCCATATATACTATATCCATTAGTTTCTTTTCCATCATTATCATATTCCTGGCTGGTGCTGATCATAAGGATTTCACCATTGTATTTTACAGAGTTTTTATATTCTCCGTCGGTTATTTTCAGTTTTGTTCCTGAAATTTTTTCTATCTCCGCACTTTTCATAAATACTTTATAAGGGCCTATTCTTAGGGTTGAAACTTCAAAGTTTTCCTGTGCTGACACAAAGCTGAAAGCCAAAAGACCCAATAAAAGCTGAAAGATTTTTTTCATGGTATGTATTAATTATTTTGAGTTTGGTTATTGATTTTATTTTTTTCTGATGATTAAAAGCCCCAGGAATGTTAATAGTCCGTTAATGATCAGTAATTCCAGTCCTATTTTAAAGTCTCCAAAAATAGACGTCTGATACTTATCAATAAAGTAGGATATAATAGGTGCTGCAATACAAACATAAGGAACAAGTTTGTCTTTAACCTTGTATGTAGTAAAAATACCAAAAGCGAAAAGTCCTAAAAGAGGTCCGTATGTAAATCCTGCTAATTTCAGGATCAATCCGATCATGGAATTATCATTGATGATCTTGAAAATAATTACCATAACCAGGAAAGAAAGCGCTACCAGAAGGTGAACATTTTTACGGAATTTCTCCTTTTTATGATCTGTCCATTCTTTCTTTTCCTTCATTCCAAAGATATCAATACACAAAGAGGAGGTAAGTGCTGTCATGGCTCCGTCTGCACTTGGAAATAAAGCTGAAATTAAAGCAATGATGAAGATAATTGAAATAAACCCGGGCATATGGTTTAATGCCACTTCAGGGAAAATCTTATCTCCAAAAATATCTTTCCCGTTCAGTATAAACTCCTTTTTGGGGATACCATCTACAATGACCTCTGTAAGGTGACCTCCCTGGCTTTCTCCAAAAAGATAAAGAAGGCCTCCCATATACAGGAACAATGATATTACTCCTAACAAAATAAATCCTAAGGTTACCATATTTTTCTGAGAATCCTTCAGTTTCGTTACGGAAAGGCTTTTCTGCATCATTTCCTGATCGATTCCGGTCATGGTGATGGTAATAAATGCTCCCGCAAGAATCTGTTTGATAAAGAACCCCGGAGAATTAAAATCCATTTCAAATATTTTCGTATAACCTTTACTGCTCATGGCACTCAAACTTTGTCCAACGCTAAGATCCAGGTGGTTCAGCATGTAGATGGTGCAGATAATCAGTCCCAGAAGCATACAGGAAGTCTGCAGGGTATCGGTCCACACAATGGTCTTTACTCCTCCTTCATAGGTATATAAAATAATCATAGCCAGAATGATGAGAGTGGTCACAATGAACGGAACTCCTAAGCTGTCCAATATGGTTACCTGTAGGATATTGACAACCAGGTACAATCTTGCTGTAGCTCCTACCAACCTTGAAACAATAAATATCCAGGCTCCAGATTTGTAAGAAAGCTGTCCCATTCTCTGCTGAAGATAGCCGTAGATGGAAGTGAGTTTAAGGCGGTAATACAAAGGAAGCAATACATATGCAACGGTAATATACCCGATAAGATAGCCCAGGGTTATCTGCAGATAGGAGAAACTGTCTTTACCCACAGCTCCCGGAACACTCACAAAAGTTACTCCGGAAAGTGAAGTTCCTATCATTCCAAAGGCAACAAGCATCCAATTACTTTTACGGTTTCCAATGAAGAAACTCTCGTTGTCACTTCCTTTACCGGTTTTATAAGCTACCCAGAGAAGCAGCGCAAAGTATACAACGATAATGGACAGTAATATAATTGGAGACATATTTTTGTAATTAAAATTTTACAAATATAGTTTTTTTATGTTCTGATAAAAAAGAAAAACCTTTCAGGGATCTGTCCTGAAAGGTTTTTCATCTGCCTTTTCCTGTTAACTAGACTACGACGTCCTGAAGATCTTCGTTTTTCTGGAAAGTAGCTTTCGCAAAAGGACAAAGTGCAATTATTTTTTTGCCTTGTTTTCTTGCGAAATCTACCGCCGCTAAAACCATTTCTTTGCCAACGCCTTTTCCGTTGTAAGCTTCCTCTACTTCCGTATGATCAATAATGAATCTTTCTTCTCCTGCCCAGGTGTATGTCATTAGCCCTGCGCGGTTTCCGTCTATGAAAGCCTCAAAACTTCCGTGTTTTTCGTCGTTGTTTTGTTTTACCTCTATCATATTATGAAAATTTGGTTAATATTTCTATATCGTTTGTTAGTATCTTATGTATCGGACACGCATCAGCAATCGTATGCAGCCTTTTCAATTGTTCGTCATCGAGGTTGGTTCCTTCAAAGCTGATATCTCTTTTAAAAACAGCTCTTTTGGTAAGGGGGAAATTTTCCAGATCAACCTCTACGTTGATTTTTTCCACATCCCATTCCTTCCTTTCAATATACATTCTTAAGGTTGCAGCAGTACAGCTTGCCAAAGAAGTGGCAAGAATCTCAAAGGGGTTGAATCCTTTGTTTTGCCCTCCTTTATCTAAAGGTTCATCCGTGATGATTTTATTTTCACCGGCTACTACTTCTGTATAGTATTTTGTTTTTCCTAAACTTGCTTTTACTGTTACGCCCATTATTTTTCAGTATTAATTTTGTAACTCAATGCCCCGGAAGGACATTGTTCTATTTGATTGATGAGTTCCTGAGTTGTTGCGTTTTCTACCTTGATCCATGGTCTGTCCTTTGGATTATAAACCTGGGGTAACATTTTTACACAAACTGCAGAGTGGATACATTTCTTAGGCATCCAGACTACGGTAAGATCTCCGTTGGTATATTCGTGTGTTTCCATTATTCTTCTTTTAGTAATTTTTCGATTCTTCTGTCCGGAATCAGCCATATAAGAGCAACAATGTAATAAAAACATAGAGCAATATAAGGATAAAAAAATGAAGTCGCGATTCCGGATATATAAAATACAATTGAAATATATTCCTTAAACCTGGAATGGATAGCTTCTTTTAGTTTTGAATTCTCTCCCTCACAGCGGACAATTAAGTTTTCCATAATTGTATAGGCTATGGCGCACATGAACAATCCGATTCCATAGGCAGCAACCGGGTTTTTAGCGAAATGTGTAGTACCTATCCATTCCGTAGCAATCGGCATTAAAGAGAGCCAGAACAGCAAATGCAAATTTGCCCAAAGAATAGTTCCGTTGATCTTTTGGGCTGCCTGGAACAAGTGATGATGATTGTTCCAATAAATTCCCACATAGATAAAACTAAAGACATAAGCCAGAACTTTTGGGATAATCGGTTTGAGACTTGCCCAGCTGTCACCTTCCGGTACTTTAAGTTCCAGTACCATAATGGTAATGATAATGGCTAAAACACCATCACTGAACGCTTCCAGTCTTCCTTTGGTCATCAGTTTGTAATCTCTGTTTTAAAATTTTTGATTTTTTCATTCAGCTCTTTGAGCATATCCGGATTTATGACACCACTTTCCAGATCAAAGTTTTCATAGAATTTCGGTAAGGAGAATGTTTCCTTAATATCCGCTGCGAACTGGGGGAAGAACGTTTTGGCTGTATTCATTACATTTCCACCACCATAACCACCCGGTGAGGTGCTCATGAGAAGCATGGGCTTGTTTTGAAAAACCTTTACATTAATCCTTGAAGCCCAGTCAAATATATTTTTAAAAGCAGCGCTGTATGATCTGTTATGTTCGGCCAGGGAACAAATAATAACATCACAGTCTTCGATTCTTTTTAAGAATTGATGTGCGGCATCCGGGAATCCTTTTTTTTCAAGATCTACAGAAAAAACAGGCATTGTATAATCGTTAAGGTCAATTAAATTAATATCTTCATTTTGAAAATCCTTCAAAACAAATTTAACCAGTTCTTTGTTGATAGAGGTGGAAGAGCTACTTCCCGCAAATGCTAATATTTTCATGGTGTCTTGTCGTTATAAAATTTCTGTCCGGAATTATTTTCTGTTCAGAATTGCTTTAGGAAGCGGAACAAATTCGTCCTCATCTCCTGGAACTAAAGGAAAGGCATCGTGGTTCTGGTCATTCCAGTTTACTTTAGCCTGATCAATTACTTCTCTATCCGAATTTACGAAATTCCAGAATATAAAGCGCTCTTCTTCAAAGGGTTCGCCTCCGAAAAGATAGACGGTTGCATTTTCGCTCATTTCAAACTCACATAGCTTGGTATCCTTTGCAATAAGCAATTGTTTCGAGCCATAGGTGTTTCCTTCGATATTTACAGTGCCATCCAGAACATACATGGCCGCTTCACCGTACAAGTCCTGTCCGATGCTGATTTTTTGTGCCGATTTTGTTTTTATCTCAATGAAAAAAAGCTTACTATGAACGGGAACGGGAGATTTTTTTCCAAAGGCTTCTCCGGCAATTAGTTTGTAGTGGATGTCTCCATTTTCCCAAACCGGAAGTTCATCTGCCTCCGTATGATGGAACGTCGGTTCACTTTGCTCCAGATGTTTTGGAAGGCCTACCCAGATTTGAAAACCATGTAATTTTTTATCAGTTTCTCTTAAATATTCCGGAGTTCTTTCGGAATGTACCACTCCCTTTCCTGCTGTCATCCAGTTGACGGCTCCCGGTTTTATTTCCATGGCACTTCTGATACTGTCACGGTGAAAAATAGATCCCTCCAGAAGATAAGTTAAAGTGGATAATCCGATATGGGGATGAGGTGGTACATCCAGGTTTTGATAATCTTTTAATTCTGACGGTCCCATGTGATCTATAAAAACAAATGGGCCTACCGCTCTTTTTTCACGGAAAGGTAAAAGTCTTCCGACTAAAAAGTTTCCTATATCTGCGGCTTTTTCTTCTATGATAAGTCCAATATTTGACATAATTATGATTCTTTACGATTGCTGGTGGTTATTTAATTAAATTATTTAGCTTTTTTTAGATATTAAAGCTGGTCATATCTTTCAAACGTTACGTCCACAATGCGTTTCCATTCCGGATGCTTTTTAATGTAAGCAAAAACATAAGGACAAAACGGGAGTAATTTTTTAAGACTTTCTTCAATGTAAACCAATGTTTTCTCTACAACTGCTACGGCGGCTCCGGTACCTGCCAATTCTGGGTCAGCCTCCGTATGAATTAAGATGATCTGACTGTCGGTTTCACGGTAATCAATGAAAGCAAAATGGCCATTTACTTCAATTTCGAATCTCTTTTTTGATTCATTTTTTACAAGTGGAATATTTTCAAATTCTGGTTTCATTGTTTAAATTTTTGGCTGTATACTTAAAAAGTAAAAGTATTATGTTAAAGGTAATAAAAAAGCAATAATTAAATAACCGACTTAAGATTAAGATTATTTAATTATTGCCAAATTCTGTATGGTTAATCTTCTAAATATCCGAATTTTCCGGTATTGAAATCTTCAAAAGCCTGCATGATTTCCTCTCTTGTATTCATTACAAAAGGGCCATGCGGAACAATGGGTTCATTGATTGGCTCTCCACTAATGATCAGTACCACTGCGTCTTCACTGGCTTCAATGCTAAATTCCTCTCCTTTGTTTTCAAATAATACCAATTGATCGGTTTTTGCTTTTTCATTTCCATTCACAATAATACTCCCTTCAATGATAAGGGCAGCAGTATTAAAGTGAGCAGGAAAATTAAAATCAGCTTTTCCGCCGGATTTTAATTTTGCGTTCATCATGTGTACCGGAGTGAAGGTATTTGCAGGTCCTTTATTTCCTGCATATTCTCCGGCGATCACCTCAATAAACCCGTTTTCTTTCAGATCAACGATCTTCATATCGGAGTTTTTGATGGCCTGATATTTAGGTTTGCTCATTTTATCCTGCGCTGGAAGATTCACCCAAAGCTGAACCATCTGAAAGATTCCACCGGTTTTAGACCATTCTCTTTCGTGGTATTCTTTATGTAAGACACCTCTTGCAGCGGTCATCCACTGAACGTCTCCCTGACCAATTATACCACCACCTCCCGAACTATCGTGATGTTCTACTTTTCCCTGATACGCTATGGTTACGGTTTCAAAACCTCGGTGCGGATGTACTCCAACTCCTCTTGGTTTCTCAGATCCGTTAAAATGGAATTTTGAATTATAATCGAGCATAATAAAAGGATCCATTCTTTTCATATCTAATCCTGATGCACCGGGTATAAAATTATGAACTCTGAACCCATCACCTACAAAATGGGCAGGCTTTGGAGATACTACGATTTCTACTTTTTTAGTTGTCATCATAATGTTGATTTTTTATAATAACAAAAATAGAGTAGATAAGAATCAATTGCATTGATCTGTGTTAAGTTCGGATTAGATTGATTTTCATGACTTATTATAGTCGAAATAATAGGGTTACTCCTTTGATTTCATATTCTTGCCATCTGAAATATGAAGTCTTCGGAATACCAATCCGGATAATATTGTGAGAAAACCAACTGTAAGAAAAGTATAGCGGAAAGCATTATGGATTTCTCCTTTAATAAGATCGGTACTTTCAAATATTTTTAGAACAATAAGACCAAAAGCAATTCCAAAACCAATGGCGAGCTGTTGATTTACAGATATTAATGAATTACCGCTGCTGGTCTGGAAATTTCTTAAATCAGCAATCGAAATGGTATTCATGGAGGTGAATTGGATAGAATTGAAAAAGCCTAAAACCGCTATGATCGGGATGAACCATAGAAGATTCGTATGAATATCAGGAATGGCCAGCATGCATATTAATGTTCCAATGACGAATGTATTAACCATTAACGTCTGACGGTAACCAAATCTATCCAGGATTTTAATGACTGATGATTTTCCGAGTATAGCTGTCAGAGCCATGGGAGCAACGATCCAGCCAGACGTAACTGCTGTTTGTTTATAGGCGATTTGTATCATCAGGGGAAGTAGCAAAGGAACAGCACTGATTCCTAGACGGGTAGCCAGATTTCCTACAATTCCCACACGGAAAGTTCGCACCTGGAAAAGATTTAAAGGAAATATAGGATTTCCTTCCTTTTTTGCATGTTTATAGTAATAATATAGAAAGAGAAATCCTAAGATAAAGATCAGAAGAACTGGTGTTATATTCTGAAGATCTCCAAAAAGTTCAAGAGAAATGGATAGCAGGAGGGAGGCTGCGGCAAAAATCATAAAACCTTTGAGATCGAAATCAACGTCCTTCGATTTGTAATTAGGCATGTACTTAATTCCCAGAATAATCCCTAAAAAGCCAATTGGGATATTAATAAGGAATATCCAGTGCCAGGATAAATAATCCACCATATAACCACCAACCAACGGCCCCAATACAGGACCGATAAGAGCGGGAATGATAGCGAAATTCATAGCTTTTAATAATTCACTTTTATCAAAGGTTTTAATGAGGGCTAATTTTCCAACGGGTGTCATTAAACTGCCGCCCACTCCCTGGATAACTCTTGAAATAACAAGGTGAGTGAGGTTTTGCGATAATGCACAGAATAAGGAACCCAGGCTGAAGAGAACCAGGGAGAAGATGAAAACTCTTTTTGTTCCGAATCTGTCTGCCAAAAAGCCGCTCGCAGGCATGAAAACTGCCAGAGTCAGAACGTAGCTGATTATGGCGTTTTGCATATTGAGCGGAGACTCTTTTAGATCTTTGGCAATAGAAGGTAAAGAAGTGTTCAGAATTGTAGAATCAAGCATCTGCATGAAAATAGCGGTAGCAAGAATCAGTGGAAGGATTTTTTTAATCGACGTTAGAGATGAATTGGTTTCAGACATGTTATATCAGCTAGGATCTTTATATAATGTAGTCTTTCGATAAGTTTGCTATTTCGATCAAGGCAAATTGAAGAGATCATTCTGGAATAAAAATAAATGGATTGAACAGGTTTTTTCCCTCTCTTCCGGCCATTATCTAATGTAATGTATTTTGAAACTTAAAAGACTTGTTTCTTAGATAAAGAAATATGTATAAAATTAAAAAAGTCCTGTGAGATTTCACAGGACTTTTTGATTTATTTTTTAGTTTTTTCTACTCCTTTCCATTCATCGCCGGCTTTTCTGTACTGGCTTAAAATGAAAGTTTTAAAATCTGTTGTTTTATACTCGATGTTATCTGTATTTTGCTCAAACGGCATGATGTAATAGTAATCCACATCTGTTTTATCGGTTTTGTTCCCTTTTTTTACAGAAGGAACATATTTTGAAAACTTATAGTTGGGAAGATATTGTTTTAGTGAAGCATAAAACTTTTTATCTTCTTCACTCGGAATAATATCTACAATTTTAAAATCATCTTTTTTCTTGTCTATCCAAAGGTAATAAGTCTTTTCCTCCTGAGTTTTTCTATTCAGGGAATTGAAGGCAAAAAGTTCTTTAGGCACCAATTCCTTGATTTTTTCGGGATCTACCTTTGTGAAGTATTCACCCTGAGAAGGATCAACATACGTTTCAAGATTATACATTAAAACGGCATTGTTTTCAAAATTCTTATTCTTAAAGTATTGATTTAAAGATAATTCAGCTGTTTCGCGTAGTTCTTTTCCTCTTGCATCCAGCTTTTTGGTTGGATTCTGTGGGTTTACTTTTTTCACAAATTCATAGAGAACAACTGGCTTTACATCCTTAAGGTGCGGATAGGTTTTTAATTGTTCAGCTTTCGCAAGCCAGTAATATTGTTGATAATAATTTTCTTTTTCGTTGTCCTTTACAGTCTTATAAGTAAGTGCAAGTTTCTTTGAGTTAAGATATTTACCAAATTTACCCTGGCCAAAAGCAAAATTTATAGATAATAAAGCAAAAAAGATAGTAACGGTTCTTCTCATTTTATAATATTGATTTTTTCGTTTTCCAAATATAATTATTTATTAGATACTATTTTTGATTGTTAGTTAAAATCTGTTAATATTATTGATGTTTATTCAAAAGAAAATCCTGTATTGCTACAGGATTAATAAATTTTAGTTTCCGGGGGGTTGAAAGGTGAGTTGGAAAATTTTTTATCAGGGTGTTCAAAAACTCCTTTGATTATTCCCCCAATATTATCCCTCATAAGAAGTTTCGTGTACTTTTACAGCCCTTCCGCTTGGATCGTTCATTTTCTTAAAAGCTTCATCCCATTCCAGTGCAATAGGAGTGGAACATGCCACAGATGGTACAGACGGAACTGTTGCTGCCGCCGTTTCACTTGGGAAATGTTCTTCAAAGATCGTTCTGTATCTGTATTCTTCTTTATTCTGAGGAGTGTTCAATGGAAATCTGAATTTTGCATTCGCCATCATTTCGTCCGTAACCTCTTTCTCTGCCACTTCACGCAAGGTATCAATCCATGAATAGCCTACGCCATCGGAGAATTGCTCCTTTTGTCTCCAGACAATAGATTCCGGTAGGATATCTTCAAAAGCTTTTCTTAAAATCCATTTTTCTATTTTGCCATCAGCGGTATCAATCATTTTATCTTTAGGGTTAATATTCATAGCAATGTCCATGAATTCTTTGTCAAGAAAGGGAACACGTCCTTCAATTCCCCAGCTCATCAATGCTTTGTTGGCTCTTAAACAATCATAAAGGTGAAGTTTTCTTAATTTTCTTACTGTTTCATCGTGAAACTCTTTGGCATTCGGAGCTTTATGGAAATATAGATATCCACCGAAAAGTTCATCAGAACCTTCACCTGATAGTACCATTTTAATCCCCATGGATTTGATTACTCTTGCTAAAAGATACATGGGAGTAGAAGCTCTTACGGTTGTTACGTCATAGGTCTCCAGATGATAAATTACATCGCGTATAGCATCTAGTCCTTCCTGAACGGTAAAATTAACTTCATGATGGACAGAGCCGATATGTTCTGCTGCTTTTTGTGCGGCTGCAAGATCAGGAGATCCTACTAACCCTACTGCGAAGCTATGCAGTCTCGGATACCATGCTTCCTGGGTATCTCCGCTTTCAATTCTTTGACGGGCAAATTTTGCAGTGATCGCTGAAATTACAGAAGAATCCAATCCTCCCGATAATAGTACTCCATAAGGAACGTCACTCATAAGCTGTCTGTGAACTGCATCTTCTAATCCTTGTCTCAGTTTTTGTATATCGCTCTCATTATTCTTTACATGATCAAAATCGGTCCAGTCTCTTGTATACCATTGTTGTAGCTCCATACCATCTTTACTGTAAATAAGGTGTCCCGGTAAAAAGGTTTCAATGGTTTTACAAATTCCTTCCAGTGCTTTTAATTCTGAAGCTATATAGAAGTTGCCGTTTCTGTCCCATCCTTGATAAAGCGGGCAGATCCCCATATGATCCCGCGCGATGAGATAAATATCATTTTTGATATCATACAACGAAAATGCGAAAATACCATTAAGCTTTTCCAGAAAGTCTTTACCATACTTTTCGTAAAGTGCTAAAATAACTTCGCAATCGGATTGGGTTTGAAATTCATAGTTGGGAAATTCTTCCTTCAATTCTCTATGGTTATATATTTCTCCATTTACGGCTAAGACAATATTCCCATCTTTAGAAAATAAAGGCTGCTTTCCGGATGTAGGATCTACAATGGCTAATCTTTCGTGAGAAAACACCACTTTTTCGTTCTGAAAAACTCCACTCCAATCCGGACCTCTATGACGGATTTTTTTTGACATTTCCAAGACCTGAGGTCTTAATATTTCTGTTTTTTGTTTTGCGTCAAACAAACATACGATTCCACACATTTTTTATCATTTATTTAGGAGCAAAAATAGACTTGTAATTTAAAAAAGAAAACATTAATTAAATATAAGTTAATATTTTTAATTAAATAGTCTGTTTTAAAGAATTTAATTAATTAAATTGAATGATAAATATGATTTTGGTTAATATTTTTCTTACAGAAGAATACTATGCGTAGCTATACGAAATTAAAATGGGATATTTATTAATATATGGTAATTAATTATATGAATTTTTACTTTTACTTTGTGGCTCGAAATAATTTTTTTTCATCATTTGTGTTTTTACCTTCTTGTGATTAATATCACGAGAAGGTTTTGTTTTTTATTGAATTCCTAATAAAACCCCGGAAACATTCCATGAACTGAAACTTGTGCCCTCTGTAGGGCCTTGAGGAATTTTGATCTGGATACTGTGTTTTCCGGCCTTAAAATCTCCCAATGAAATAAATTCTGGATTCGTAATAGTCCCGGGACACCAGTTTGATCTGCTTAAATCTGATGAAGAGAGTCCATCCGGAAAATTTCCTGATGCAGGGTTATATAAACGGTATGAACCACAGTCTGTTCTCCATGGTGTAAAAGAGAAAATCATTTTTCCATCCACAAATATGGAATTGACTTTCGGAACGAACTCATCTCCGTTTTCCCATCCGCCATGGCCTGTCGTTATATAACGTAACTGCGCATTTTTCAGATCTTTTTTTAGAGTGAATTCTACGAAGAGTCCTTTTTCGGCATTAAACATCGTGGAATAATCCTGTCCCGCCATTTCCATGATGTTGACGGTATTGAACAACGGAATTACAGTATTGTTTTTGTAAACAGTCTGATCACTTTTATGAATCGTGATTTCCAGATTTATTGTATGTCCGCCTTTATCATAGTTTCCTATAAAGGTTCCAATCCATAATTCTTTATCAGATAAAGAAGGCTTTAGTTCTGTAATATCCTGACGGTATGGACTGATTGTTTGCCAGTCTTTTCCTTTTAGCTGGATGTGGTTGAATTTTTGAATCCCAAATGCGGTAAAGAAGCGCATCATTTCAATGCTCGGATCATAATTATCTGTAGGGATAATGCCATAATATTGCTTTCCATTTCCGTTTTCGTATACCGGAAGTGTTTTAGCACCTTTTTCCAGGCCATCAAAAAAGGATTGCGATTTATTCTGAGGAATAAAGAAAACGGTTCCTGTTCTGTCATAAGCATCACCATTGGATTGCTGTTTTAATTCAATGAAAATATTTTCTCCTTCAGATATCTTTGGAAACTTTACCTTTTTTAAGATAATTGTTCCATTTGCAAATCTTTTTATCTTTTCGTCGGATTTGGATTCGTCCGAGAAGTTGATCGTTTCGTTTTCAAAAACTTTCAAAGTAGTAAAGCGGCTTTTCCAAAGCTGATCTTTGTAACCTAAAAGATCTGTAGAGGTAATGGATCCTTTAATGATATCCGCAATATTGGTTTTTTTTACTTTTTTAATAGAAGTGGCAGTAATTAGAGAATTTTTATTTCTTTCAATTTCCAGAACCAATCCCAGGTTTTGTCCTAGCGCTGAAGGTCCGCCACTTATCTTTAAATCTCCTGTGTACCAGATTTCTATGGTGTTGGAGTTGATTTTAGTGACAGCCTTCCGGCAGGTGTAGCCGAGAATTTTTTTTGTTTCATTGGTTAATTCAAAGGTCTGTTTGGCTACTGATTCTTTATCGGCAGTAGAAATAATCTCATCAGGCTTTAAAAACCCGTATGATACAATTGTATTTGAAGGTTTTTCAATTTTTGTAATTTCAAACGGATATTCGCTCTTTTGTTCCCTGATAGAGTTATTAAGGATAAAGTTTTCACTGCCGTTAACCCATATAAAAGTCGGTGACTGCTCTGTCTGTATTTTCCCGTTGTAAGAATTGGTATACTGTATTTCATAGGTTTGGGCCGATGAAACATAATACAGAAAAGCAAAGAAAGTAAATAAAAATCGTTTACACATGTGCGGGTGGTTTATCACAAATATACAATGTCTTACAAATGTCTACCTGTAAATTCTATGGCATTTCATGAATAGGTATTCCAAGGATACCGAAATGTTACGAATATTGAGAATTTTTTTTTGATTAATGATGTATTGTAAAAAAACTACTCCAGAAAATGGAGTAGTTAGTATATTTATAATGTAAGGCTGGTTAGGCTAACCTTTCTATAAGAGCCATATAGAATCCGTCATATCCTTCGCTAGGCATTACTTTTTCGTCTTTAATAAGTTTGAAGTCCGGGTTGTTTTTAAGAAATTCCTTAACCTGTCCGGTGTTTTCAGAAGGCAAAATAGAGCATGTGGCATACACCATTTTTCCACCTTTTTTAAGGATTTTAGAATAATCCTGAAGGATTTGTTGTTGTTCCAGTTTGATTCTATCAATGAAATCCTGGTCGATTTTCCATTTACTGTCAGGATTTCTTTTTAAAACTCCTAAGCCTGAGCAGGGAGCATCAATAAGAAGCCTGTCTGCTTTTTCGTGAAGACGTTTGATCACTTTATTGTCCGCGATCATACGGGTTTCAATATTATGAGCGCCTGCTCTTTTGGCACGGCGTTTTAGTTCTGCTAGTTTCCATTCAAAGATATCCAAAGCGATGATCTGTCCTTTATTTTGCATTAGTGCTGCGAGGTGGAGTGTTTTTCCTCCTGCTCCTGCACATGCATCAACTACTCTTTGTCCTTCTTTTACATCAAGGAAATATCCTATTTTTTGTGAGGAAGCATCCTGAACTTCAAATAATCCTTCTTTAAAGGCTGTTGTTAAAAAAACATTCTTTTTTTCTTCCAGCTGTACAGCGTCCTGATAATTTCTCACGGTAAAAGAGGCGATACCTTCATCAGATAGATCGGAGATCAGTTCTCTGGGCGTTGTTTTAAGAGAATTTGCTCTCAAAACAGTAGGAGCCTGCTCATTTAAAGCTCTCATTTCCTTTTCCCAGCCAGCGCCTAATTCTTTTTCAAGGGTTTCAGCCAGCCATTCAGGAATAGAGTGTTCAATAGCTTTTGTAGGAACAGTATCTTTTTTTAGCTTTGTAATGATATCAGCGATTTTTATCCCGTCGAACTCCTCAAACTTTTTATAGCTTGTTTTGCTCCAAAGCAAATAAGCAAGAATGAGTTTGTATATGTTATTCGGTTTTACACCTTCTCCCATATAATATTCCAAACGCTTTTTCCAGCGGATGATATTGTAAAAAATTTCAGAAACAACGGCTCTGTCCTGACTTCCCCATTTTCTGTGAGCCTTTAAAAGTCTTTCAATAACTTTATCAGCGTATTTGTTTTTTTCAAAAAATGTCTCCTGTAGGGCATCGTGAATTCCGATTGCCAGGTTTCTGTGAATAAGTTCCATAATTGCTTCTGCTGTTTTCAATCTGCAAAAGTACAAATTATAGTTGAGATTTGAGATTGATGTAGGAGATGGGAAACAGGAGGTACGATAGATGCTGATAGTTAATACATAAATAGATAAATAGGGTGGGTGACTTTTCTCCCGATACCTGATTTTGTCTCTACACATTTCTGTTGACTTGATCCTTTAAAAAACTCTACCTTTGCAAAAAATTAAAATATGAGTGATATTGTTCTTTGTCCGAAGTGTGGTTCCGAATTTACTTATCCTAGTGACAACATGACGGTTTGTTCCCAGTGTTTTTATGAATGGAATGCTGATGAGGCAGCTGCGGAAACAGCCAATGAAGGTAAAATACTTGATTCCAATGGAAATGAGTTACATGATGGTGATTCTGTAGTGGTTATCAAAGACCTGCCGGTAAAAGGAGCTCCAAAACCTGTAAAAGCGGGAACAAAGGTGAAAAATATCCGCCTGAGACCTGATAGTGACCATAATATCGATTGTAAAATTGATGGCTTTGGTTCGATGGCTTTGAAATCAGAGTTCGTGAAGAAAGCATAAAACCTGATAATATATTCATTAATGCGTCTTAAGGGACGCATTTTTGATATATAAGAAGTTATAAGAAACAAAAAAAGGAAAAGATTGGACAGTGTAATCTTTCAAAGACTAGATTGCAGGATTCTGCTAATGTTCGTCCAGGAGGCAGAAAGAGAATTAACCAAAAGTTTCCTTATGCTATAGAATTACAAATGTAATAAAAAGTTTTAAAAATGAATTTCCGGAATCCGGACTTTTATCCACAAACTAACAATGAGCATATTAAGGATATGTTAATTTTTTTGGAAAAATCACCGAATCCCAAATTTACCTTTTATACTTTATACGTATAATAATTTTGTTTTTTCCGCCATTTAGCAGTTCGGCTTTATGCAAAGACAATTTTTACGGGGCCTTCAATTTTGCTGTTGGTATATAAAACGAGATCCTTTTCCTTTGCTCTTACTTTATTCCAATAATGGTTACCGGCAAACCTGCTTTCCAGAACTTCTGCATCCATGCCGTTTTCCGAAACTTTAATTTCATGCGGGTAATAGGAAAATTTGGAGATCCCAAAATTCTTCATTTCATGATCGGTGAAAATATTTACTTCCCCAAAAAGTTTAGCAACATAAGGATTGTAAGGTTCTTTGTAAGTTTCTTCCGGATGGGTGTTTTGGATCAGTCTTCCACTTTGAAGAACAACGATCTGGTCTACCCAAGGTATAATATCCTGAAGTTCATGAGTTGAGATGATTAAGGAAATGTTATGTTGCTTTACATACCTGAAAAGCCTTTCCCGAAGTTCTATTTTTCTTGGAAAATCAATATTACTAAAAGGTTCGTCCAGGATCAGGAGCTTAGGCAATATAGACAAAGCACGCGCAATAGCAACTCTTTGCTGCTGTCCGCCACTTAAATTTTTTGGGAAAACATCAGCATATTCCTGCAGGCCTACTACTTCAAGAAGTTCATGAACGGTTTCTCTTTTTTTTGATAGATTGATATTTGAAATAAACTTACCCACATTGTCTGCAACGGTGGAATAAGGCATCAGGTCAAAATTCTGAGCAACAAATTTCATTTGAGGTTCTCCGGGAACAAGATTGCCTTTCGGGCCCATAAGTGGAGTGCCGTCAAAAATAATTTCACCGCTTTCCCAATCTAAAAGTCCATAAATTAAATTTAATAATGTAGATTTTCCACAGCCGCTTTCACCGGCCAGGGCAATGATTTTCCCTTCCTCAAATCGTATATTGAGGTTTTGAAAAAGAGGCTGGTCTTTACGATGTGAAAAATAAAGATTGTTTATCTCTAATAGCATATTACAAATGTAGTATTTTTAAAAAAGAATTATTTTTTTTATTATCTTAGCGAACGTAATAAAAAAATATCAAAAATGAGAAAAAAACTGTTTTATTTCGTTATCCCTGCCGTTTTTGCTACAGCTGTTGTTGTTTCTTGTAAAAAAGACAAACCGCTTACAAGTGAAAGTAATGATGTTACGACAACAAAAGAAGGTGCTCAATATGCATTGGATACTTTAAATAGTAAAATAGAGTGGAAGGGGTATAAAGTCTTCAAATCTGAAAGTACAAGCCATTTCGGAACAATTAAGTTTGAAAGCGGTGATCTTACAGTGAAAGACGGAAAATTAGAAAGTGGAAAGTTCGTTGCTGATATGAATTCATTAACATCTGTGGATTTAAAAGATGATGCAGAGCAATTAGGAAAACTGAACGGGCATTTGAAAAGCGGGGATTTCTTTGAAGTTGAAAAATTTCCAACTGCTTCTTATGAAATTACTAAAGTTACACCGGCAGCTGAAGGTGATTATAATACTTTATTGGATGGTAATTTAACCATTAAAGGAATTACCAAGCCGCTTCAGCTTAAAGCTAATGTGTCTGTAAAAGAAGGTGAAGTAACCGTAGCTACTGAACCTAAAGATATTAAAAGAGAAGAGTTTGGCGTGAAATTCCAGGCTCCTGCTGAAAACGGAGTGATTAAAGATGAGGTAACTCTTCAGATCAACGTTAAAGCTTTAGAAAAGAAATAATTTTTTTATTTAAGTGAAATAAGTGATTGAAGTCTGCCTCTGAATAAGGGGCAGATTTTTTTATGATAAAATAAGAAAGTTTTTAAACTGAAAAATCGTATTTTTGCAAAACATTTTGAAAGGGTAAAATAATGATAGAAAAGATAGAAGAACTACTCGTTGAGGTAAATAACTTCAATACTACATCTAAAGAGGAGATCGAAAATTTCCGAATCAAGTATAATGGTAAGAAAGGAGTTCTAAACGATTTTTACGAAACATTAAAGGAAGTTCCAAACGATCAGAAGAAAGAATTCGGACAGAAAGTGAATTCTTTAAAACAGGCTATTGCCATAAAATTAGAAGATCTGAAAAGCGCTTCTGAATCTTCCGTCGTACTGGAGAAAGATGATCTTACAAAACCTGCTTTTCCCTTGGAGCTGGGATCGAGACATCCTATCAACCTGGTGAAGAACAGAATTATTGAGATCTTTAAATCTATTGGTTTTGCGGTAGCTGATGGACCTGAAATTGAAGACGACTGGCATAACTTTACGGCACTTAACCTTCCTGAATATCATCCGGCAAGAGATATGCAGGATACTTTCTTTATTGAACAAAATCCTGATATTCTTTTGAGAACGCATACTTCTTCAGTGCAGATTCGTTATATGGAGGAAAACCAACCCCCAATAAGAATTTTATCTCCGGGAAGGGTCTTCAGAAATGAAGCGGTATCTTCCCGTTCTCATTGTATTTTCCATCAGATTGAAGGGTTATACATCGATGAAAATGTAAGCTTTGCGGATTTGAAGCAAACCATCCAGTTTTTTACTACTGAACTTTTTGGAAAGTCCAAAATCAGAATGAGACCTTCTTATTTCCCTTTCACTGAACCTAGTGCTGAAATCGATGTGTACTGGGGATTAAACTCTGAAACGGATTATAGAATTACTAAAGGAACAGGCTGGCTGGAAATTATGGGTTGCGGTATGGTGGATCCGGCTGTTTTAAAAAATGTAAATATTGACCCGGAAAAATATTCTGGGTATGCTTTCGGAATGGGTATTGAGAGGATTGTAATGCTTCTTTATCAAATGAGCGATATCAGAATGTTCTTTGAAAACGATATCAGAACTTTAGAACAATTTAAGACACTATAGAAAAAGCCTCCGGTAGGAGGCTTTTTTATGTTTGTTAGTGACTTTTTATTTAGAAAACCTTAAGGGGTATTTTACATTTTTAAAATCGTCGATACTTGCTTTTAAAGAACCGACAGCTAATTCAGCTTTAAGTAACATAGGAACGTGATTAGCATCATTAGAAACCCACATGGTTACTCCCTCTTTATCTTTAAATACTCTTCCACTCATTACTGACGGAACGATTTTTAAGCAATTGATGACTCCGAACTTTGTCTTTAAATTTTCGGTACCTACAACCCTTAAACGAAAAGGAAACATTTCATCATCAATCCAAACATTCATATTAATTACCGTACCCACTTTAAGCTCCGTCTGGCTTTGGCTTCTGAGATAATAAAAACAGGAAAGCATATCCTGTATTCCTTTTACAGATTTGATTACTTTTGAGCCGTTAGCCGGTGTTTTTTTATCCGTCAGGATTAGTGTATTGTTGTCATGGTTGAACACAGTTTCAAAATGTTGGCGATAGCTTCCTTCTTTTACATTTCGAACGTAGAAACTGGGAAGTCCCGTCTGTATATCAATGAAACTCTCATAAAGATCATCCACTTTAAAAAAAGCTTTTACAGCACCGGAGGTTTGTCCAGTTCCTTTTACATAGAGGTGGGGAGCTCCTTTGTAAGTTGTTTTTTGAGTTGTAAGCGTTGCATTTCCGGCTGTTAGTATTCCGTAATGGATCCTGAAAGTAATAGATTCGCCATCTGCTATATTATCAATCTGGCCAAAACCGAGAAAGAATGCGAATAATGCAATGATATTGACAATTTTCTTCATAATATGGTTTTTACAAAAACGCTGCCAAAATTAAAATTTTTCTATTTTACCCGTTATTTGATAAATCTCAGGTTTTTATTTAGACTCAATTAAATCAGCTTCGCGTTAAAATTAGTAAATTTGCAGTTATATGTAAAATTAAATTTTATTATGATTACTACCGACATATTGATTATAGGAGCCGGACCAACTGGACTTTTCGCAGTGTTTGAAGCAGGTTTGCTTAAAATGAAATGCCATATTATAGATGCACTTCCACAGCCGGGAGGTCAGCTTGCCGAGCTTTATCCTAAAAAGCCTATTTTCGATATTCCGGGGTATCCTTCGGTAAATGCCGGTGATCTGGTAGATAATTTAATGGAGCAGATCAAGCAGTTTCAACCTGGGTTTACTTTAGGCGAAACGGCGGTTACGCTTACAAAAGTAGATGAGGAATGGTTTGAGGTTGTTACGAATAAAGGAACGGTTCACAGAGCAAAAGCGATTGCTATTGCCGGTGGATTAGGAACTTTTGAGCCAAGGAAGCCTACCATCGAAAATATTGCAGACTACGAAGAAAAAGGTGTTGAATATTTTGTTAAAGAGCCTGAACACTTCAGAAATAAAAAAGTGGTTATTGCAGGAGGTGGAGATTCAGCATTGGATTGGAGTATTTTCTTATCTAATGTTGCCAGTGAAGTGACTTTGATCCATAGAAGAAATGAGTTTAGGGGAGCTTTGGATTCCGTAGAAAAAGTTCAGGATTTAAAGAACCAGGGAAAAATAAAATTAATTACCCCTGCCGAGGTTACTGCAATAAAAGGAGAAGGAAAAGTTTCAGCGATCACCGTTCAGGTAGATGGTGAAGAAGCTCATGATATTGAAACAGATTATTTTATTCCTTTATTCGGTTTAACTCCAAAGTTAGGAGATATTGCCAACTGGGGACTGAATATTGAAAAGAATGCCATCGTTGTAAACAATGCTCTGGATTATCAGACAAATATTGACGGAGTTTACGCTATTGGTGATATTAATACATATCCGGGTAAATTAAAATTGATCTTATGTGGTTTCCATGAAGCAACATTAATGTGTCAAAGTGTTTATAACAGATTGAACCCTGGGAAAAAATATGTTCTTAAATATACTACTGTGAGTGGAGTAGACGGGTTCGACGGAAGCCGTAAAGAAGCAGAAAAAGCAGTTGTGAAAAAAATTGACTAATTTTGCAAAATTATGTCAGATATCAATATAAAAATTACCGATAGGGAAGGTGTAACGCACGATGTTATTGCGCCAACGGATATGTCTATGAATTTAATGGAAGTTATCCGTTCTTATGAATTAGCAGAAGAAGGAACAATCGGTGTTTGTGGAGGAATGGCTATGTGTGCTTCCTGCCAGGTGTATGTGATCAATGATCCGGGCTTAACTGAAATGGGAGATGAAGAAGATGCTATGTTAGCTGAAGCTTTCCATGTGAAGGAAAACAGCAGATTAGGATGTCAGCTGCACATCGTGGAAGACATGGAAGGGCTGGAAGTAGAGATTGCTCCTTATCCTTAGAAAATTTTTAACTTAAAATATAAAAGTCCTGAAATTTTTTTTCAGGACTTTTTTTATGTATTGGAAAATTTAGAATTCCCGGATAGCATACGTATACTGTATCTTTGAATTGTATTTTCCTGCTGATGAAATCATGTGGAACCTATGGACTCCACATGACTGATTATTACTTTGAATAATTATTTCTGAGGAATATTCGCTAAAATTTCTTTCAGGAAACTCCAGAATTTTTGTGTTGAAGGGATATTGGCCTTCTCATCAGGAGAGTGGGCTCCTCTGATGGTAGGTCCAAAGCTTACCATTTCCATTTCCGGATAGTTAGCACCGATGATCCCACATTCCAGACCTGCATGGCAAGCTACTACATGAGGCTTTTCAGTGAATTTTTCGGTATAGATCTTTTCCATGAGCTGAACGATTTCAGATCCGGGTTTTGGTTTCCATCCGGGATAAGAGCCACTGAATTCTACCTGCATTCCTGCCAGTTCAGAAACTGATTTTAACTGTTCTGCCACAGCATATTTAGTTGAGTCAACTGAAGATCTTGACAGGTTTAATATTTTTAAATTTCCACCTTTAAGTTCTACTCTTGCCACATTGTTGGACGTTTCTACAAGATCTTTTACATCCGGACTCATTCTGTAAACACCATTGTGAAGAGATTTTAGGACTAAAATAACCTTTTTAGAATCTTCTTCAGACAGGGCTTTATCAGAGCTTGTTGAATTTTCTATATTGATCTGAAGACCTGGCTCAACAGTTGCAAATTCTTCTAAAATTTCTTTTTTAAGACCATTGGTTAGCTCCTCAATAAATTCATTGGCATTTCTTACAGAGATAATAGCTACTGCTTCTCTTGGGATCGCATTCCTTAAACCACCACCATCAATTGAAATTAATTGTACATTTTCTTTTGGTAAACCGCTGTAAAGCAATCTTCCCAAAATAATATTGGAATTCCCGAAACCTTTATGGATATCCATTCCCGAGTGACCTCCCTGTAGTCCTTTGATTTCAATTCTTACAATTTGTCCTTTCGCTGCTTCAAGCTCATAGTTTTGAGTGATAGTAACATCTATTCCTCCTGCACAGCCGATATCAATCTCATCATCTTCCTCGGTGTCAAGATTCAATAGGATCTGTCCGGTAAGCTGTCCTGGCTTTAACCCAAGAGCTCCGGTCATTCCTGTTTCTTCATCAATGGTAAAAAGTGCTTCTAAATCCGGATGCGGAATGTCTGAACTTTCTAAAATAGACATGATCGTAGCTACACCTAAACCATTATCTGCTCCTAATGTAGTTCCTTTTGCTCTTACCCAGTCTCCGTCAACTTCCATTTTGATACCTTCTGTATCAAAATCAAAATTAACATCACTGTTTTTCTGACAAACCATATCCAAATGTGATTGTAATACAATCGATTTACGGTTTTCCATTCCTGCTGTTGCAGGTTTTTTAATAATAACATTTCCTACTTCATCTACTGTTGTGGGTAATCCCAGACTTTCACCAAATCCTTTAATAAATGCGATTACTTTTTCTTCTTTTTTTGAAGGTCTTGGAACAGCATTTAATTTGGAGAAATTCTTCCAGATAATCTGCGGTTCTATATTGGATAATTCCATAAAATTTATTTTTATCAAAATTACGAATAAAAAATGCTCCCGTAAATTCGGGAGCAGTCTTTTTTATTTTGGAGAGGAAAATTTTTGAAAAGCGTAATTGCAGGATGATTAGCATCCACATTCTCCATAAATAGGCAATGTGATGACAGTTCCGTCAGGTTTTTCAATGGTTATGGTCCCTTCAAATAATAGAGCTTCTTCCCCTTTGATTTTTTTACCTTTTACGGATATTTTATAATCGTCATTTTCTATTTCTTTGGTTAGAAGTTCATCAGCTTCCATATCGCTGGATGAGATCAGGTTCATGGCTAATCTTTTTCCGTCCAGTTTCATGTAAGCTGTTTTTCCTGCATCATCAGCATAGATGTACTTTTCCGCTTCGAAATCAGCTTTGCTTTTTGCAAAGTAACATGAGCATTCTTTAATCTCCTGCGGGAAGGCTATCGTTTCAACCAGGATTTTTCCTGAACTCTCCACTTTTGCAGAATCCTGAACAATATTCAGTGAATCTTTGGGAGTGGTTGTTAAAACGTTTGGTTGTTCTTTTTTACAAGCTACTACCAAGAGTGCTGAAAAGATAACGATAAGGTATTTCATTGTTTGTGGTTTTAATGCATTTATCCTCTGGCTCTTTCAAGCAGAACCATCATTAATAAAGAAAGTATAACCAGACTTTCGTCCTCATCATCGATATCGATCATTCTGTCTAGCTGGAATCTTCTGCCAAAAAATGAAGGCATCTTTTTTAATTTAAAATATTCTTTTCCATCCACGCCTCTTACCGTGTAAGCAGGATTTAAGAAATATCCGGTAAACATACCGATGATCGGAATTTCACTTACCATCCCGTCGAAGAATTTTGTCCATGCATTATCTTCCGTTACTGTAAATTTAGGCTGATCATTTGCGTCCAGGATATTATAAGTTGACTTCCAGAGTGAACGCATTCCTTTTCTTGCCAGCCTTCCGAAGTTTTTTTTATCAACAAGATCATTTAAAGAGTAGGATGCATTAAAATCGATCCACTTATTGGCCTGTATCCTGAAAAGCTCCTTAGATTTGCTTTCATCATTAAAGACAATAACATCTTCCTTTAGCTTAAACATTTTTTGGCGAACATACGCCACATAGTTCCCGTTTCTGTCTGTAATGTTAAAATCACTGGCTAATGTTGTGATTTTGAATTTGAAATCCAGAGGATAATTAAGGTTGTTAAGAATCATTTAGTTTATTTTTTTCATATATTTTCCAAAGATATATCTTTTATTGGAGAAGAAGATGATTTATGCTTGAGAAAGCCCTATAGACTCATCTTTTTATATTATTTTTGTAAGTAATTATGGATTATCCAAGTAAAGTTTTGGCAAAAGCTGTGGATGAGATTTCAGGACTTCCCGGAATTGGCAGGAAAACAGCTTTGCGTCTGGCGCTTCATTTATTAAAACAACCCAATTCCAGGGCCGTTGGTCTCGGCAATTCTCTCATCAGTCTGGTTAATGATATAAAGTACTGCAAGGAATGTCATAATTTTTCGGATTTTGATGTTTGCGAAATCTGCAGCAGTTCCAAAAGAAGTGATGAGGTGATTTGTATAGTAGAGGATGTACGCGATGTTATTGCTATTGAAAATACAGGAAAATACACAGGAAAATATCTGATCCTGGGAGGTAAGATTTCTCCTATGGAAGGGATCGGTCCGAATCAGCTTAATATTCCAAGCATTGAAAGGAAATTGAATACAGGGCTGGTCAAAGAATTTATTTTTGCTTTGAGTGCAACCATGGAAGGTGACACCACAGCATATTATATTTATAAGAAATTTAAAAATTTCAATGTAAGTTTTTCAAGCATTGCCAGAGGGATTTCAGTAGGGGATGAACTTGAATATGCGGATGAGATTTCTTTGGGCAGGTCCATTATCAACAGGCTTCCTTATAACGAAAAGGATTAAAAATGAATACCAGGCTCTCAATAATAATTGTTAATTATAACGTTACCCAGTTACTTCGGAATTGCCTTTTATCCATTAAAAAATATGTAAAAGAAGTTCCCTATGAAGTCATCATTATTGACAATGCTTCTACAGACACCTCATGGCGAAATCTGATAGAAGAATTTCCGGGTTTTCATTTTATCGCTTCCGAAAGTAATGATGGTTTTTCAAAAGCCAATAATACAGCTATAAAAAGGGCAGTGGGAGATTATGTTCTGATCCTCAATCCTGACACCGAACTTGAAGGCTGTTATATGGATGAGATTTTAGATTTTGCAGATACTCAGCCTGACTTTGGGTGTCTGGGAGTGAGAATGCATGATGCAAAAGGCGCATTTTTACCGGAAAGCAAACGTTCAGTTCCGGATATGTTCAACTCCTTCGAAAAGTTATTTGTGAATTTTAAGAATAACAATTCAAAATCCTATTATCGGAATGACATTGATGAAAATGCAATTGATAAGGTGGGAGTGATCACCGGTGCATTTTTTCTTGTTAAGAGAGAGGTTTATGAAAGAGTAGGCGGCCTGGATGAAGCTTATTTCATGTATGGTGAAGATATCGATTTATGTTATACCTTACTTAGGAATGGCTTTACGAATTACTATTATGGTAAAGCTTCAATATTGCACTATAAAGGAGAAAGTACGGTAAAAGATGAGCTTTATCTCGAGCGCTTTTATGGAGCTATGCAGATTTTTATCAGTAAATATTACAAGGAATCGAAGCCTTTGCAGTATTCATTTTTAAAAGCAGGCTTAAGGCTCCGGCACAAAATAGAAAAGATCAAATTAAAATAAAAAGCAACTCAATTGAGTTGCTTTTTTAATATGTAAAAATAGTATTTGCTTATTTAGCAGGAGTAACAGGAGCCTGAGCTGGTGCTGTTGTTTGAGAAGCCGGAGCAGATTGTTTTGCAGGAGCTTCTTTTTTAACAGGTTGCTGAACCGGAGCCGTTTGTGATGGCTTTCCTGTGATTACAACACTGATAAGGATAAGAACAATGATTGTCGCTCCTAAGGTCCATGTTGCTTTTTCCATAAAGTCGTTGGTTCTTTGTACTCCGAATTGCGCAGATGATGCACCTCCGAAGGTACTGGAAAGGCCTCCTCCTTTAGGATTTTGAGCCATAACGATAATTACCAGTAAAACACTAGCAATCATAACAAGAACCATCAATAGTATAAATATAGAATCCATTAATTTGATATCTTTTTGAATGGGCAAATTTAATCTTTTTTTACCGAACAGCAAAATAAGATTTTAGTAAAAAGAAAAAACAGCAACAATTGTTGCTGTTTTTTCTTTAAAAGAGATTATTCTTATTTAAAATCAGAATCCTTGGCCTGATTGATCTGATAAGATTTTACAGCCAGGTTTATATCCATTCCGCCCATATTCTGAATAATGGTATGAGGTAATTTTACGCCGGATACATCTTTATAATCAGCATAGCTTGTAGGGGTAGAACCCTGCTCTCCACTTTTTACCTCTCCTGTTTTCAGACCGGTTTTTACGCTATAATAATATGTGTCTTTTGCGCCTTTCACTACGTAGGAATCTTCGTTGTTATATTTTTCAATTCCTGCTAATTTATATTCAGTAGATTTTGCGAAATTAATTTCCGGGAATAGTTCTTTCTCATCAGACATTTCGGCTTTCTGCTTGTCGCTTAGAGGAACCTTTTTCCCTTGAACTTCCATGTAGCCATCTTTTCCGTCGAATACAATTTTTTGTACGGTATTTCCCATCATGCTGATGTTCATAGCCATTTTACCTTCTTTAGCCTGAATCATTTTCATGTTCATTTCCATGCCCTGTACTTTTGTAGTAGCGTCACTGGAAATAGAATTGATCTTCTGAACAGCAGCAAGACCTCCGATTGCATTGATGTATTTATCCGCTACAGATCCGATTGTAACACCGGCGTCCACTTTTTGTGCAGCCGGTTTTGCTACAGGATTAGCTTCTTTATCAAAATATTTTACCGGGTAGCCTAATTTTTCCAGACCTTCAGAAATATCAGAAGCTTTACCTGCGATGAAAATTCTGCTTTGATTAGGAAGTATTGTCGCTTTAACCGCACTTGTAACATCTGCAGCGGTTACTTTATCAATGGACTTCAGGTAATTGGTATAGAAATCTGAAGGAAGATCCTGTACTTTTTGATTTAATGCAAATCTTGCAATGGTTTCAGGTTTCTCCAAAGACATAATGAAGTTTCCTTTCAGCTTTGCTTTAGCATTTTCAAGCTCTTCCGGTTTTACGGTAGAAATAGCATTCAGTTCATTCATGAATTCTTTAACGGCTTTGTCTGTAACTTCGTTTCTTACACTTGCTTGTGCTGAAAAATTAGGAGAATATTTGCTGGCAGACATGCTTGAATAAGCTCCGTAAGTAAATCCGTTTTTTTCACGAAGATTCATGAAAAGTCTAGCTTCACCACCTCCTCCAAGGATGTAGTTGGCAATTGTTGCAGGGAAGTAGTTTGGATCTTTCATTTTCAGTGTATTCAGGTTGCCTACGGAAACAACCGATTGTACAGCTGAAGGAACATCAACAACATTGATCTCTGTTTTTGCAACATTTGAAGCAGGTTCTAATGCGGTAAAAGCAGTATTGGATTTTTTCCATCCGCTGAATGCTTTTTCGATCAAAGGTTTTACCTGATCATATTTAACATCTCCAACGATAACTAAATAAGCATTGTCCGGAGCGTAATACTTTTTGTAGATATTCTGAACATCGGCCAGCTGGATTTTATTGATGGACTCAACGGTCTCAAACTCTCCTCTGGATGTATTTTTTCCATACTGTAAAGCATTGGAAACCCTTGCTGCTATAGAAGAAGCGTTTTTATCATCAGATTTTAAACTTTCAATAGCTCTTTCCTTAGAATTCTGGATTTCTTCGGCAGAAAATTTTGGATTAATAATAGCATCAGCCATTAATCCTAATACCTCAGGGAAATATTTTGAAAGAGAACTTGCGAAAGCTCCGGAAGATGAAAAGTTAAGGTTAGCTCCCAGAAAATCTACCTTTTTATTAAATTCATCTTTGCCGATATTGGTTGTTCCGTTTTCGAACTGTTCTGCCATGATTTCGCTTACACCGGTCACATTTCCTTCATGGTAAGGAGGTCTGTCCATAGATAGATTGGCGCTTACTCGTGGTAATTTGTTGTTTTCTACAACCATCACCGTAAGGCCATTGCTTAGCTGGAAAGTTTTTGGCTTGGCAATGTTTATCGCTGGAGTAGGACCTGGCTTTGGCATTGCATTAAGATCTATTTTTTGTGCTGAAAGCATTCCGGTAAATAAAAATGCTACGGCTATATATGTTAATTGCTTTTTCATTTGTAAATAATTGTTTGTTATAATCACTTTTTAACCCAACTGATCTGGATTATTTTTTTTCAGGTACGTAATTAATGATTATTCTTTGATTAGGATTCAGGTACTTTTTAGCAGCATTTTGAAGATCTTCTCTTGTGATGGATCTGTAAATGTCAATTTCTTTGTTGATTAAATTGGTGTTCCCCATCAATACGTGGTTTGTTGCTAATGAAGCAGCAATTCCCTGAATACTTGAATTCTGATTTACAAACTGGTTTTCAAACTGATTCTGAATTTTCTGATAATCTTCCTGAGAGATTAGAGTTGTTTGTAATTTTTTGATCTCAGCATCAATGTCAGACTGTAAAGTTTGCTTTGTAGTCTGTCCCATTGGGATTGCGAAAAATGCAAATATACTGTAGTCTTCAAGTCCCTGGTTGAAAGCCGCTACCTGAAGTGCTTTTTTGTCCTGATCTACTAATTTTTTATACAAAACAGATGATTTTCCGTTGCTTAAATAGGTTGAAAGCATATCCAGAACGTAGGCATCTTTCTCTTTATTGGCAGGTGTTCTGTAGGCAAAAACATAGGCCGGAAGCTGGATGTTAGGATCTGTAGCAGTAACTTCCTTCTCCTGAGTGATAGGAGCATCTTTCGGGAAATCTTTAGGATAGATTGTTCCTTTTGGAATTCCTCCGTAATATTCTTCAATCCATTTTTTAGTCTGTTCAGGCTTAATATCTCCTGCTACGACCAAAGTGGCATTGTTAGGTACATAATATTTTTTATAAAATGCCTGGAATTCTTCAAGTTTAGCAGAATTCAGGTCCTCCATTGATCCGATGGTTGGCCAGTTGTACGGGTGATTGGTGAAAAGATTTTTTTGGATGGTGGTAAAAAGATTCCCGTAAGGCTGGTTGTCCATTCTCAATCTTTTTTCCTCCTTTACAACCTCTCTCTGAGTATCTACTCCAACCTGGTTGATAACAGCGTGACGCATTCTTTCAGCTTCCATCCAAAGTCCCAGTTGTTCGTTGTTGGAAGGGAAAGTTTCATAGTAATATGTTCTGTCATTGGTTGTATTGGCATTGTTTTGCCCTCCGTTGGAAGAAACTATTTTAAACCAGTCACCTCTTTTGATATTAGGTGTTCCTTCAAATAAAAGATGTTCAAAGAAGTGAGCGAAACCGGTTCTTCCTTTTACTTCATCCTTGGCACCTACGTGGTACATTACTCCTGTTGTAACTACCGGTGCTGTATTGTCCTGATGAAGAATCACGTGTAAACCGTTTGGTAAATCATACTCTTCGAATTTGATTTGTTGTGCATTCAGCATCACTCCAAAGAAAGCTACAGCAGCAACAGAAAGAAGTCGTGTTTTCATAAAGTAGAAATTGTTTGTCAATAAGTCCTAAAAATACTTTAATTGTTACAATTATTATGTGAAATTTTTAACTGAATTATTGGTTTTGTTAAATATATCATACCTGCATTTCAAAAATTTGAATTCTCCTTTTAATACATTATTTTTGTATTCCCAAAATTTTTTGCAGCATGGACTATTTGAAAGGACTCAATGAATCACAATACGAAGCCGTTACTACTTTACAGGGACCTTTAATGGTACTTGCAGGAGCAGGTTCGGGGAAAACGCGTGTACTTACTATGCGTATTGCCCATCTGATTACAAACGGTGTCGATCCTTTCAATATTTTAGCCCTTACCTTTACCAATAAAGCAGCACGTGAAATGAAGGAGCGTATTGCAAAGGTAGTAGGCCCTGGTAATGCAAGAAGTTTGTGGATGGGAACTTTTCACTCGGTATTTGCAAGAATTTTGAGAAGTGAAGCTCATTATCTGGGATTTCCATCGAATTTTACAATTTATGATCAGCAGGATGCGTTGAATGTAATCCGGAAAGTGCTGAAAGACATGAATATCGATGCGGATCTGTATAAACCTAAAAAAGTCCAGGCAAGAATTTCAAACTATAAAAATAATCTGATCACGGTAAAAGCCTATTTCAATAACCCTGAATTGATGGAGGCTGATGAAAAAGCGAATATGAAGTTTATCGGTCAGATTTATCAGAAATATGTAGAAGCCTGTTTTAAAAACGGAGCGATGGACTTTGATGATTTATTGTTAAAAACCAATGAACTGCTTACCCGGTTTCCTGAGGTTTTAGCCAAATATCAGGACAGATTCCGTTATATTCTGGTAGATGAGTACCAGGATACGAATCACTCTCAGTACCTGATTGTAAAGGCACTGGCTTCAAAGTTTGAAAATATATGTGTAGTGGGAGATGATGCGCAATCGATCTATTCATTCCGTGGAGCCAATATTTATAATATTTTAAATTTTAAGAAAGATTATCCTGATGCGGTGACGGTTTCTTTGGAACAAAACTACCGTTCAACACAAAATATCGTGAATGCCGCTAATGTGGTGATTGCAAAAAACCTTCAGCAGTTCAAAAAGAATGTATTCAGTGAGAATGAAGAAGGAGATAAAATAAAAATCTACCGTTCGCTTTCGGATGCGGATGAAGCCAACTTTGTGGCTGGAAATATATGGGAGCTTCATAACAGGGACCAGCGAAAATTTAGTGATTTTGCCATTTTATACAGGACGAACTCTCAGACCAGGGCTTTTGAAGATGCTCTGAGACGTAAGAATATCCCTTATAAAGTATATGGAGGTTTATCTTTCTATCAAAGGAAAGAGGTAAAGGACCTTATTGCTTACCTGCGTCTTCTTATCAATGAAAATGATTCGGAAGCATTGACAAGGATCATCAATTATCCTACGAGAGGGATCGGAGAAACAACACAGAATAAACTGGTCGTTTTTGCAGATGCCCATAACGTGTCTGTAGCAAAGGTCCTGGATAATCTTCCGATGTATTCTCAACAGTTAGGATTCAATAATGGTGTTCTCAACAAACTGAATGATTTCTGGTCAATGATCAAGGCTTTTCAGGTATTGCTGAAAACAGAAACAGCTTACAGTGTTGCCATGGAAGTTGCAAAACGAAGTGGTCTGATCAAATTTCTGAAAGATGACGGAACTCCCGAAGGGATTTCAAGGGTAGAAAACGTACAGGAACTCATGAACTCTATGCAGGGTTTTATAGAAGAGCAGATGCAGCTGGAGGACGGAGATCCTAGTTTATCCAATTTCCTTGAAAATATTGCCCTTTCAGCAGATACGCAGGCAAAAGATGAAGAAGATGATATGGTTTCCCTGATGACCATTCACCTTTCCAAAGGACTTGAGTTTCCTGTTGTGCATCTTGTAGGAATGGAAGAAAATCTTTTCCCTAGTTTTATGAGTTCAGCAACAAGGGAAGATCTGGAAGAAGAAAGACGTTTGTTTTACGTAGCCTTGACAAGAGCCGAGAAGCAGGCATTTTTCTCTTATGCCATCTCCAGATTCCAATGGGGAAAAATTACAGATGCAGAACCATCAAGATTCTTAAGTGAAATTGATGAAGAGTATCTGGAATTCATCAATCCTGCAATGGAAAAACGTTTTATTAATCAAAGCGGGCTTAAATCCAATATTTTTGATGAACATCCTTCAGAAATACGTAGTTTTAAAAAGGTAGAGAAGAAAACCATTGAAAAGAATGAGAATTCAAAACCAATTGCTGAACCTCGTAAACTGAAACCCGTAAGTACGGCCAAAATCATTAACCCAAGCGGAGCCTCTTCTCAGGATATTGAAGTGGGGGATAAGGTGAGACATGATCGTTTTGGTGTCGGGGAAGTTACTTTTCTGGATGGAACAGACCCTCAGAATATCAAGGCTAAAGTGGTTTTCATGCATGAAGGAGAGAAAAATCTTATTCTGAAATACGCTAAACTAACTAAAATTTAAAAAACATAGACGTAAGCTATCAGAACTTTTTATAAATTATAAGTCTACTTATTTTGTAGACTTATAAATATGACATACATTTGCTCCTCAAAAAAAGTTAAAAAAAACTTAACATAAAATGTATGAAAAATAGAAAGACAATTTTTTCAGCTTCTGTTTTATTTTTTCTGGGGGCAACTTATGTTTATGGACAGGAGAAGGATACAGTGAAAACCGCTAATGTAGAAGAGGTCGTTATTCTGGGATCCCGAAGCGGAGCAAGATCTAAAGTTGACAGCCCGGTTCCTGTGGATGTATTTAATATAAAAGAATCTTCGCTGGTTCTTCCTCAAACCAATATTTCTCAGATCCTTAACGCTATAGCACCCTCATTTACCTCTACGATTCAGACCAACGCTGATGGTACGGATCATTTGGATCCTGCACAGCTCAGAGGCCTTGGTCCCGATCAGGTCCTGGTTTTGGTCAATGGTAAAAGAAGACATACTTCGGCATTGGTTAATGTGAACGGAACTCCGGGAAGAGGAACTGTAGGTACGGATTTGAATGCTATTCCTTCTTTCGCGATCAGCCGGATTGAAGTGTTGCGGGATGGTGCTGCGGCACAATACGGATCAGATGCCATTGCAGGGGTTATTAATTTAGGGCTGAAAAGAGATACCGGAAGACTGACAGGTCAGTTTACTTACGGAGGAAATCTTACGCCGGCTGCCAATGATCATACAGGAAATTTTGACGGACAAAACTTTCAGGTAGATCTGAATTATGGTGATAAAATAGGAAAAAAGGGAGGTTTTTTCAATATTACCTGGACTTCACAGTTTAGAAATCCAACCTATAGAGCAGGAACCGAAAGCGGGACAATTTACAATGCTTACAATGCTATTGAGAAAAGAGCATTAAATGATGGCGTGAATCTTTCTTCATTATTTACAAATATCGGTACTACTCCCAATGCTCAGCAGATCGTAAATTATATTCATCAATATGCACAGAATGTTAATTATTTCTCTCAGGATTTTCAAAACCAAATTCAGGGCGCCAATACAATTGGTGCGCTACAGGGATTGTTAGGAGCTGATGTAACCAATCAGGAGTTGGGCTACAGAGGTCTTGAAAGAAAAGATTTCAATATGCAGGTAGGCCAGTCAAAACTAAATAACCACCAGATTTTTGCAAATATAGAGGTTCCGATTGATGATAACTGGAAAGTCTATACTTTTGGAGGTTATAGCTTCAGGCATGGTACTTCGGGAGGATTTTTCAGAAGACCTAATCAAAGCAGAACCTTTACAGGAATATACCAGGATGGTTATCTGCCGCAGATCGGAACAGATATTCAGGACTTGTCTCTTTCAGCAGGTATAAAAGGAAACTGGGATGGCTGGAATATTGACTTCAGTAATACTTACGGACAAAACTCCTTTGATTATACTATCCAGAATACAGGTAATACTTCTTTAAGATTTGCTTCCCCCAATGAATTTAGTGCCGGAGGACTAAGGTTTTCTCAAAATACGATCAATCTTGATTTTTCAAAGAAATATGATGTGTGGCAGGGAATCAACATAGCATTTGGGGCAGAGCACCGATATGAAAATTTTAAAATAACAGCAGGAGAAGAAGCTTCTTATGCAACTTATGATATCAATGGAAATGTATGGAACGGGACCACTTCCAGGCCTACCGATTTCTTTGGAAATTCACTTCCAGGAGGATCACAGGTATTTAGCGGTTTCAGACCTGAAAATGCTGTAAATAAAAACAGACAATCTGTTGCGGGATATGCAGATTTTGAATTCAATTTTACAGATTGGTTGCTGATAGATGCTGCTGCGAGATATGAAAACTATTCGGATTTCGGATCTACTTTTAATTATAAGATCGCTTCAAGAATTAAACTTGATAAGAATTTCAATGTAAGATTTGCGGGATCCACTGGCTTCAGAGCACCTTCTATTCACCAGATCTATTACAACGTTACGTCTACATTGTTTACCAACGGTCAGCTTTTAGATGTGGGGACATTCAGTAATGATTCTGAAATTGCAGGATTATTAGGAATTCCAAAACTGAAACAGGAAACTTCGCAGTCTGCAAGTGTAGGTTTCACATACAGGATTCCATCAATAAATGTGACTTTTACAGCTGATGGCTATTTCACCAAAATTAAAAACAGGATTATACTCACAGATCAATTCCTTAAAAAAGATGTTCCGGTACAAGCACAAAATGTGTATACTCAATTAGGGGTTAATGCAGCTCAGTTTTTTACGAATGCAATCGATACTGAAACGAAAGGATTGGATGTTGTAATTACTCATAATGCGCGATTCTCGGAAGTGAAGCTGGATAATAATTTTGCGGTTAACCTGAATCAGACCAAAAAAGTAGGAAACGTTCATTCATCGGGTTTGTTGGAATCTGCTAATCTTGAAAATACATATTTCTCTGAAAAATCAAGAGTCTATCTTGAAGAAGCGGTTCCAAGAGTAAAGGCAAGTTTATCCCACAGTATTTCGTGGAAAAATGCCAGTTTCTATTTAAGAAATACTTATTTCGGGAAAGTGACAGGTGCTGATGTTTTAGATGCCGATGGCGATGGGATTATTGCATTTGATGAACATCAGAAAATAGCAGATAAGGTAATTACTGATGTTTCCGTAGCGTATCAGTTCACAAAAAATGTAGGCTTAACGCTGGGAGTGAATAACGTTTTTGATATTTATCCAACCAAAAACCTTCCGGCATCAACCAATAACGACCAGTTTATCTACTCCCGTTCCACGTCTCAATTCGGACAGAACGGAAGATATGTTTTTACGAGGCTTAATTTTACTTTTTAAGTAAAAATAAAAACTAGCTGAACAATGCAGGCAAAGGATCTTCAAAACTGATTATTCTGTGATCTGCGAGATCAAAATAAATTTCTGAATTTTGATTGGTAAAAGCAATGACAGTCATTCCTGCATTTTTGGCAGCAAGAATACCGGACTGACTGTCCTCTATTACAAGACAATGTTGAGGGTCAACTTTCAGGTTTTTTGCTGAAGTAAAATATACGGCAGGATGAGGCTTACCATGTTCTTCAAACTCAGCTGAGGTAATATGATCGAATAAATGGGCAATCTCCGCTTTATCAAGAACGGTTTGAATGATCCTGTAAGGAGAATTGGTGGCTAGGCCTATTTTGTATTGCTTTGATTTTAGATCTTCTATAAACTTTTTTATACCCGCAATAGTACAATCTTCTGTTGCGATCAGTTCAATGACCCTTGAGATGACTTGTTGTTCCACAATGTCCAATGCAAGGTTATCCCAAGGGTATTTTTTATACCAGAATTCGGTAACCTCAGCAGTAGTCATCGTCTGAGTGAGCTGTGTGAATTCATCAGTAATCTTTACACCCAATGAGCTGAATACTTCGGACTCAGCTTGTTTCCAGAATTTTTCACTATCGATAAGAACACCGTCCATATCAAAAATAACAGCTTTTGCAGGTTTTATTTCCATATTTTTAATTCATAGGCCGCTTCCCAAAAATGGTACTCCATTTGGGTTGACATGATAAAAGCTTCTGTCATTTTATGTCTTGTATCATCTGTAGCTTTTTCTGCGATCTTATCACAAATAGCAATGGCATGATCTACAGCAGCAGAAAATTCCTCTCCACCATAAGTATCGATCCACTTTTGATAAGGATTATTAATATTGTTCTGATATTTAAAGATAAAGTTTCCTACTTCCCTATAGATCCAGAAGCACGGCAACACTGCAGCAACTGCAACTTCAACACATTCCAGAGCAGCAGTACTCCTCAGAAAATGGATATAGTGATGACATGCAGGCTGTAAAACACCTTTATCGGTAACACCAAAATCCTTAAAATAAAATTCATGTAAAGCATTTTCGACCACGATCGCATTTTCGGCAAACCTGATAAAAGAAAGAACATCCTGGAGATCTGGGATCTTAGCAGCAATTAGCGAAAGCGTTCGTCCAAAATGTTCAAGATATAGAGAGTCCTGAGCCATGTAAAATTTAAAATTTTCAAGCGGCAAATTGCCGGCTGAAAGCTCTTTGATAAAATCCATTTGCAAAATAGACATGTATTTGTCTTCAATGGCTTGCCAGGTTTTTTCAGACCATTTCATTTTTGATCAGTTTTTGAGGGTTAAAAAAGTGATTAAGCGGGCCGTTTCCCAAACCGATTTCTACATCTTTTCCATTTTCTATGGCTTTATAAACATATTGTTGTCCAAGAGAAACAGAATCAAATAAGGTTTTTCCCTGAGCCAGATATGCGGCTATAGCCGAAGAAAGGGTGCAGCCTGAACCATGGGTATTGTGGGTTGCAAATTTGATGGTTTCAAAGGTATGGTATTGATTATTTTCATCGTAGAATAATGAGGTAATCGTTGAGGTATCCTGATGTCCGCCTTTTAAAAGAATGCTTTTGCAGCCCAGACCTTTGATCAGTTTTCCTGCTGCATAAAGGTCTTCAAGCGTTTTCACCTCCATGCTGGCTAAAATTGCTGCTTCATCCATATTAGGGGTAATCACATCTGCAATAGGGAAAAGTTTTTCTGTAATAGCGATAATAGTCTCTTCTTCTATTAAGCGATGTCCACTTGTCGCGACCATTACCGGATCGAATACAATAGGAATCTTTTTATATTTACCGAGTGTTGAAACGATGGTTTCCACAAGCTGGGAAGTATGGACCATTCCGATTTTGATTGCATCAGGAAAAATGTCATCTAAAATAGCTTCGATCTGATCAGCTACTGCTTCTACAGGAATTGGATATATCTTTCTTACTCCCTGGGTATTCTGGACCGGTAAAGCAGTTAACACCGATGTTGAAAAGCATCCCAGGGCAGAGGCGGTTTTAATATCAGCCTGGATGCCAGCCCCTCCGCTTCCGTCGAATCCTGCTATCGTTAATACGGATGGATATTTAAATTTTTTCATTTTACAATTTCATTTTTGAGTTCATAAGCTGCTTTTTGAGGATCATCAGCACCGCATATTGCAGAAACCACGGCAATACAGTCGGCTCCCGCGTCCATAATAGCCTTGGCGTTGGTTAAGTTGACACTGCCAATAGCAACAAGGGGCTTTGAGGTCAGTTGCCTTATTTTTGCTATTCCTTCCAATCCCCATTCAGTAACTGTATCTGATTTGGTAGTCGTGCGGAAGACCGGGCTGATGCCCAGATAGTCTGATGCTGCAGTCTGATCATTTTCAAGCTGATCGAGATATTCAATGGAGTAACCAATCATTTTATTGTGAATGAGTGGCTGCTCCCTCAAATAGACGGGGCTTGCATCGGTATTACCCACATGGATGCCTGCCGCGTTTACTTTTGTGGCCACTTCTACGTTGTCATTAATAATCAGTGGAATATGATGTTTTTCTGTAATTGCTATCAGTTGTCTGGCTTTTTGGAGGAATTCATCGGGAGAGCTGTTTTTTTCTCTTAGCTGGATGATATCAACGCCGCCTAGAATAGCTTGCTCTGCAACCTTTAAAAAATCTCTTCCGGGACAATCTGCCTCAGAAATAACAAGGTAAAGCTGGTAAGGAAAAGGATGTCGATTCATTATCTTTCATACTTGAGATGACTGAGAAACTCCTCTTCGGTAATAGTATATAATTTATCGAGAAGGTTAACCTGAAGGCTTCCAGGACCTTTGCTTTCCAAAACAGCCAGTTCACCTGCGATACCCATTAATGCCATTGCGGCCGCAGTTGCTTCAAAATATTTTTCGGTAACTCCTGCAAAAGCACCAATAAGGGCAGTTGCCGAGCAGCCTAATCCGGTAACTTTGGTCATTAAATGATGCCCGTTACGGATAAAGGAGGTCTGCTGTCGGTCAGTAATAATATCTGTAGCTCCGGAGATACAGACAATCGTATCGTGTTGATTGACGAGATATTGGGCGGCATTGATCGCTTCGTCACTTTTTGCTGTGCTGTCGACTCCTTTTGTAACGATTGTGTTTGCTTTAGCCAAAGCAATGATTTCTGATGCGTTACCTCTGATTACAGTCGGCTGGTACGGTAAAAGCTGGTGTAAAATCTCATCACGGAAATCCGTTGCGCCGGCACCTACCGGATCCAAAATCCACGGTTTTTTTAATGAATGAGCAGCCTTTGCGGCTATTATCATTGACTCTGCCCAATATTCATCCAGCGTACCTATGTTAATAACGACTGAATGTGCAATACTGACCATTTCATGAATTTCAGATTTTGCATGTGCCATGATCGGAGAAGCTCCCACAGCCAAAAGGGCATTAGCTGTATTATTCATCACCACGTAATTGGTGATATTGTGTACAAGGGGGGATTGCTGTCTTACGAGCTGTACTTGTTCCCAAAGATTTTTATCCATTATTATTGATTAAATAAATAGCTTCAGGAAAAAATCCAAAACAAAAGTACATTGTAAAGAATGTCTTTTTGCTTTTCCCTACGTCGGTGTAAGCCGTATCAGGTTCAAAGGGACTCTCTCAATTCTTCTCAGAATACCCCTAAAGCATAACAAATGTAAGAAAAATATCAGATATGGCCTTATCATTAATTAGTAACCCAAACCTTTTATCTCTCTACCAGCTCCTTTACGCTTTCTCCGTAATAATCAATTTCCGATTTATTAATTTTGATAAGCTCATACCACTTTCTGAAGGCTCCTACAAATACAATAAGCATCAAGACCATCGCAACCACAGCAAGTGTTGCCAGTAAGTATTGCCCTTTGGGAATATAAATGGAGGTAACCTGGATATAACCTGCCCAGAATGTGATCCCTGCCATGAACACACCCGGTATAGCTGCACACAAGGCATATTTGCCTCTGTTTAACCGTATGAGCATTGTTGTACAGACGATCAGTCCACAGGCAGCAAGCAGCTGGTTGCTGATCCCGAATAATGGCCAGATACTACTGACGTTTCCTGTAAATACGAGATATCCCCATGCAAAAGTGAAGATCAGACTGCTGATAATAATCCCAGGGTTCCAGTTTTTGTCATTGAATTTCGGAATTACAGAACCCAGCATTTCCTGCAAAAAGAAACGTCCTACTCTTGTTCCTGCGTCAATAGCCGTAAGAATAAAAACAGCTTCAAACATGATTGCAAAATTATACCAATAAGCCATTAACTGATCCATATAGGGGATCTTATTGAATATATGAGCCATTCCCACAGCCAGAGATACAGCACCTCCGGTTCTGCCATGAAGATCGATCCCGATTTTCTGTGAAAAATAATCAATATCAACTCCGTGTAAAGAAGGATGAGCAGCCAGAAATGCATCATAAGAGTCTTTCGGAGTGTTTATGGCAAAATAATCTCCGGGCATTAATGTACATGCTGCGATCAATGCCATTAGGGCAACAAATCCTTCAACAAGCATTGCTCCATATCCTACAAAAAGAATTTCCCTTTCTTTATTTAGCATTTTAGGCGTTGTTCCGGTTGCTATAACAGCGTGAAAACCCGAAATAGCACCACATGCGATAACAATGAAAATGAATGGAAGGACAGGTCCTCCGATCACAGGTCCGCCACCGTTTACAAACTGTGTAAGGGCAGGCATCTGTATCGTGGGATGGATCACAATTACTCCGATAGCAAGCATGATGATAGTTCCGATTTTCAGGTATGTCGACAGATAATCCCTTGGGACGAGCAGCAGCCATACCGGTAGAACGGATGCCAAAAAACCATACAAAGGAATAGCTATAGAAATGGTGGTGATATCCCAGGAGAACAAATTATGCATGGTTTCATTCTGCATCAGGTTATGCCCTCCGATAATACCCGCAATAAGAAGGACTCCTCCTAGGATACTGGCAAAAGTGACACTATTTTTGCGATAGCGCATAATCAGACCCATAATGATGGCAATAGGCATTGTAATCACTACGGTAAATAATGACCATGAGGCTTCGTGCATAGCATTGATACACGCCAACGATAGTCCTGCCAGCGTAAGAATAAGAATAAATAAAATCGCAAACCCGGCTACTGTTCCGGTTGTTTTTCCAATTTCCTTAGAAGCGATGGTTGCCAGACTCTGGCCTTTATGCCTTACGGATGCGAACAAAACGACCATGTCATGAACACCACCTCCCAATACACAGCCTATCAGAATCCACAATGCTCCGGGAAGGTATCCGAATTGCGCGGCAAGAACAGGCCCAACCAATGGTCCGGCAGCTGCAATTGCAGCAAAGTGATGTCCGAAAAGAACGTTCTTATTAGTTGCAACATAGTCTTTACCATCCGCAAACTCCAATGCAGGAGTCGTATTTTTGTTATTAAGACGTAATACCTTATTGGCGAGAAAAATTCCATAGATACGATATGCTATGGCGAAAATAAGGAGCGATGTGAAAACTAAAGTTAAGGCGTTGATGTTATTTAGGAAATCCATATCGTCTTGATTTTTTATGAATAAATAATTAAATTTTTTGTTTAATTTATTTTGAATAATTTAAACAATGGCCAAGTTAATTATTTTGTAAATAAAAAATAAGAATATGTATACTAATCTAGCAAATTAACAAAACTTGAAAATAATTACTTATTTAATAGTCTGATAATTAATATTTTATATTGTTATCCGTTTGAGTTAACTATAATTTATTGTTAGTTTAGAAGTATATTTCATTTCAACATTAATGATTCCTGGGCTTAGTCTTTCTCTGAGAAACAATAAAATCTACCATTTCATCAACAAGCTGATTAAGGTAGTTTTTATCGGTGGTTCCGAAGCCGTGTATACCATCTTCTACGATAGTCAGTTTATTTTGTACTTCATTTTCTTCAAGTTTTCGTTCCAGTAGTATCGATTGTTTGAGAGGTACAATTTTATCCTTATTTCCTTGCAGAGTTAGGGTTGGGGTTGCATGATCAGCATAGGTTACCGGTGAAAGCGTTTCAAAGTATTTGATGACTTTCTTCTTGTCTTTTTTGATGTCGTATCCTGAAATTCCTAAGATCAGTTTTCCCCTTAGATCAACAATTTTCTTTGAAAAAAGGCTAATAAAAAAGGCACCTACATTTCCCACACGGGTATGTAAAAGTTTATTAAGATCAGTAGGTCCGAAATTATTGACTACATAATTTACTTTTGCAGAATAAGATGAGAGCTCAGGTGCTCCGACGAATTCATTATCTTGCGTATAGGCAGCCAGCAATGAAAGATGCGCCCCGGCAGACGCCCCGAAAAGTCCTATATTGTTGGTATCAAAGTGATATTTATCTGCGTTCTTTCTGACCCATCGTATAGCATCCTTAGTATCCTGGATAGGATTTGGAAAATGGATATCTTTATTCACTAAAGTATAGTTGATGCTGATTACAGTATATTCCTTTTCTACCAGCTTGAGAATAAGGTTTTCTATATAGGAATCTGCGTGAATGATCTTATCACCGCCGACCCATCCCCCTCCATGGACATAAATAAGCACAGGATGTTTTTCCGCAGAGGTTGTTTTTGGGCTATACATATCCAAAGCTATTGAACCTTCCTTATTGGTTTTATAGAAAATATCTTCTGATGAAATGGTCCTTTCTTTTAAAAGACTGCTTTTTGGGGCTTTAGGCTGAAGCTGATTCTGGGAAAAAGCGACAGGGGAAATGCTCAGAAGTAAAATAAAAAACAGGTTTAAATAAAACCTGTATATTGTAATATTGCTTTTGAATGATGCCATATAATTTTTGAGAAATTGGTTATTTTACTAACTCCTCAAAAAGTTTACCAAAAGTTTTTTCAAGATCTTTGGATTTTCCGGGATGAGGCCTTGATGTTTGTATAACGGAACTTCTTACCGCTGTTAACCAGCGAAAACGCTCGGGAATATCAAGCAGGGCTATTGGTCCACCGTCCTTATCTCCATTGGCAATCTTTTGAAAACTTTGCAGGTTCTGAATAATGTCTTCATAGTCAAGTTTGCTGTGCATAAGTCTGAATTTATCTGGGCATAGATAAAAATCTACACGAATGAATTTTTCTTTTTTTGAAAACATCACGAGGCCTATATTGAAAAATTCTTCTCTTTCAACCTTAGGTACCAGACGTATTACGGCATATTCGTATATTTTATCCTCTTGCATTTTTAGCTTCGTTTACAAAGATTTGTGAATTTTCTAGCCTTGTTTTCATAAATTGGAAGTACACCTCACGGATTTCTTCAGGACTTTCGTCCGCATCGTTCCAGTGTAGCCAATCTTCGGGAATCAGATTTACAATTTCCCGGAATACTTTTTCATTTAAAACCTCATGTGCCCATTGGTCGGCTTCATCCAGCATTTTAGCTTTGGGAAGAAGAACATGATCTTTTACATATTTGAAAGGAGTCTTTGCCGCTGCATCAAAGTTTTGCCATGAGTGATGAAAATAAAAAGAAGCTCCGTTATCAATTACCCAGAGTTCCTTATGCCACATCAGCAGATTGGTGTTTTTATAAGTACGGTCGATGTTGGTGATGAATGCATCCAGCCATACTATTTTTGAGGCCAGTAGAGGATCGATGACTACACCCGGATCATATGTGATCGATCCGGAAAGATAGTGAAGTCCCAGATTCAGCCCTTCCGAAAATTTTAGCAAATCCTGAATTTCTTCATCAGCTTCCGTTCGTCCAAAATCTACATCCAGGTTTACAAAAACAAGCTCAGGAATTTTTAATCCCAAAACTTCTGTTATTTTTCCTCCTAAAAGTTCAGATATCAGCATTTTTACTCCGTGGCCGGCACCCCGGAACTTCAGGACATATTTAAAGTCATCATCAGCTTCTGCCAAAGCCGGAAGCGAACCTCCCTCTCTTAATGGAAGGATGTAGCGCATTACCGTTACTGTTCTTAAATCCAACATACCGCAAAAATAAGATTTTACTTTGTGTTTGTTCCTATTTTTAATATTTTTAGTTGAAATTATGTCAGCCATCAAAGTGGAAGAAATATTCTTGTGATAAGATGTTCTTTTCTGGCTGATTCTTTAAGAAGTGAGTATGGAAGTTATAAAAAAAGAGAATATTGTTATTTCAAATCCTGAAACAAAGGATTTTCTTGCAGATGCTTATTATCCGGAAAGTAAACGAAAATTACCACTGGTAATTTTTGTACATGGATATAAAGGGTATAAAGATTGGGGAGCATGGGGGCTTATGGCTGAAAAAATAGCAAAAGCCGGTTTTTTCTTTGTTAAGTTTAATTCCTCCCATAACGGGACAACAACAAATGATCCTCATAACTTCGGGGATCTGGAAGCTTTCGGGCAAAATAATTATTCTAAGGAACTTTCCGATCTCGGTGCTGCTATTGATTTTTTTATTACAGATGATAGGGTAGACGATAAAAAGGTCATTTTAATAGGACACAGCAGAGGAGGAGGCATTTCGATTATAAAAACCTCCGAAGATGAAAGAATAAACGGCTTAATTACCCTTGCAAGTGTAGATACCCTTGAGCGTTTTCCAACAGGAAATGCTTTTGAAAACTGGAAAAAAGAAGGTGTGTATTATGTTATGAATGGCAGAACAAAGCAGGAAATGCCTCATTATTTTCAGTTTTATATAGATTTTGAAGAGAATGTGCATCGTTTCGATGTAGAAAGAGCAATGGAAATGGCAAAAGCTCATATTTTAATTATCCATGGCACCAACGATGAAAGTGTTGCTCCAAAAGAAGCGGAACATCTCCATATTTTGAACCCGAATTCTGAACTGTTTTTAATTGAAGATGCGAATCATACATTCGGAGCCAAAGAGCCCTGGGAAAGTCCTGATTTACCGGAAGATCTGAATAAAGCTATCGAAAAATGTATTGACTTTATTAACAATAAGATTGTACACGAATAAAAATAAAAAAGGAGTGGCAATGCCACTCCTTTTTTATTTTAGATCTTATAGATTCATGTTCAGTCATTCTGTGTCGGCTTGGTTAAAATACTCCAGGCCTCGTTGATTTTACTTTCAAGCAGAAGTTTCTGCGCTTCCTGATGAATGTTTTCTTCAGAATGAAAACTACCGTCCGGTAAAGCTTCAATGTTGGCAAGCATACCCAGGTCATTTCCTGTAAAAATTTTACTGTATCTTATTTCAATAGGAAGAAGATCAAATCCAATTCCCTTTGTTACCAATGGTTTAGGAACTTCAAAAAGACTGTTTTCATTACTTCTTGAGTACCAGTTTACTCCCAGACGGGCTACCATATCCAGTTTTTTCTGATCCAGATTGCCTTCCTCGTTCAGATATTCTTCCCTTATGTGAATCTTCTGTACTTCGCAGATGATCAGATTTCCTGCTCCGCCCTGATCTCCCAGGGGGTTTATTTCGAGTACTTTACATTCAAAATTAACCGGACACTCTTCAATCAGTTTGGGCTGTACAAGATCAGCGTCCTTCATTGTAAGACCGGATTTGATGAACTCATTAACCCCGTCTCCGTATTCTGTTGAAGCTAAAGATATTTGTTGTACAATAGGAAAATTGACTGTTCCGATTACCACCTCTGGAACTTCTGAAACATTTTTCAACGTGTGTTTAGTGGTGTTATCACGGACTCTCCTTGAAGGTGAAAAAATCAGGATAGGTGGAACGGTACTGAACATATTGAAAAAGCTGAAAGGCGATAAATTAATAGTACCATTCTTATCAACTGTCGAAGCCAAGGCAATAGGCCTCGGTGAAACAGCGGTCTGCATTATCGTTTGTAATTGAACCGGTGTTATTTCAGATGGGATAACTGTTTTCATATTTTATAATAAGTCACTTCAGTTTTATCAATATTAATTGAAAAACTAAAGTGAACTAATTTTACCATAATATTTTAACTTAAGTAGCTCAAAGGTTTTTAACTCTTTTTATAAACTTGGGATTATTTTACCAGATACTTCCCCGAAACCTACTCTTACGCCATCTTTTTCAGCCCATGCTTTCATGGTAATGGTATCATTATCTTCAATGAATTTTCTTTCCTGGCCGTTACTTAGCTGAATAGGATTTTGGCCTCTCCATGTCAGTTCAAGCATAGATCCGAATGATTTTGGATCGCTTCCTGAAATAGTACCACTGGCATAAAGGTCACCAACTTCAAGATTACAACCGTTTACCGTGTGGTGTGCCAGTTGCTGGGTCATATTCCAGTACATGAATTTATAATTGCTTTCAGAAATTAGGTTTTCTTCTCCGTTTTCAGGCTGTAAGTATACTTCAAGGTTGATATCATAATTTTTATCACCTTCAAACTTCAGGTAGTCCAAAACTTCCGGATCCTGTACCGGTGAAGCGGTTCTGAAAGGAGCTAATGCTTCTAAAGTAACAACCCATGGAGAAATAGAAGAGCCAAAGTTTTTAGCTAAAAACGGTCCAAGCGGAACATACTCCCATGCCTGAATATCTCTTGCAGACCAGTCATTAAAAATAACCATCCCAAAAATTGCATCTTCAGCATCTTTTGTGGAAATGCTCTCGCCCATATCTGTATTTTTGTTGATAACAAAAGCCATCTCTAGTTCAAAGTCAAGCTGTTTAGAAGGGCCGAATACCGGCTTTTCTGCATCAGCAGGTTTAGTCTGGCCTTTGGGACGGTTGATATCAGTTCCTGAAATCACAATGGACGATGCTCTGCCGTGATATCCTACAGGCAAATGCTTCCAGTTGGGTAATAACGCATTGGCAGGATCACGGAACATTTTTCCTACATTGGTGGCATGTTCGATGCTGCTGTAAAAATCGGTGTAATTTGGAATATGCAGAGGCATTATCATTTTTACCTGATCCAGTTCGTAGAAAGCATCTTCTATGGTTTTCTGGTCTTTTGATAAAGTGGAGCCTTCCTGTAATAATTCCTGGATTTTAGTACGCACGGCATTGGTAATGGGTTTCCCCAATTCAATGAATTCGTTAAGGGTATAAGCTTCGAAGACGTTATCTTCAAGCCCTTCAATATCTTCAAAATAGCCCAGATCATACAGGCTGGCAAGGTCAATGATCTGATCACCGATTCTGGTGCAGCATCCGATATATTCTTTATTGAAAACAGCTACTCCAAAAGGAATATTATGTATAGAAAAGTCTGAATTTGAGGAATACTCTACAAATGATTTCATAAGATTGTAATTTAATTAAGATTAATAAATCTGTTAAAATTTGGGTTCCAATATCTCAAGCGGCCGTAGCAGAAAAGCGATGTTTTCCAACTAAATATTCTTAAAACTCCTTGACTGGTTATCCAATGATCACCTGTCGGTTCAATATTGAGATATGAAATAAATTACCTTCTCACTACGCTCTTCGCAAATACGAGCGCCCTCAAGATATTTTGTATTATTTTTTTGAATAAGAGGCTTCGTCAATCCACCTGTCTTTAGTATTAACGTCAATCAGATATAAGATATTATCCTGTCTTGTTAATAATAAGGTTTTGGTTACCGGCATAGGAACTTTTTTTCCCTCCAGGATATTGGCTCTTAAAGAAACAATATTTTTTTTCCTGATGATATCGCCGGTAAAAACATTAGAACTGCTTTCTCCTGTGGCTTTATCATCGAAAACTTCAACATAGGTTGCATTATTTCCTTTTATGATAATGAAATCCCTTTCCGTATGGTCGTCAAAATCTTTGATAAAGACAAATTTTTTATCATCAATATTTACATTTTCAAGATGTTGATTGATGCCTTTTCTTTCTTCAAGTCTGGTAAGAATTTCATTCAGTGTTCCATATTGAGCTTTTAGCCCTAATGCACTGAAAAATAAAATTCCGAATACAATTTTTTTCATATTAAGTGTTTAAAAAAAAGTTTTGTCAGGACTTTTCATCCTGACAAAACTTAGTATTATTATTTGGGATTAAAGATTTCCTCTTTTTTCCTGTTCTCTTTCCAAAGCTTCGAATAATGCTTTAAAATTACCTGCCCCGAAACTTTGTGCGCCATGTCTTTCAATGATTTCAAAGAATAGGGTAGGACGGTCTTCTACCGGCTTGGTAAAGATCTGTAATAGATAACCTTCCTCATCATGATCGATCAAAATTCCTAAATCCTGTAGTTTTTTAAGATCCTCATCGATGTGACCGACTCTCTCAGGAACCATGTCATAATAAGCTTCTGGTGGTGCGGAAAGGAATTCTACTCCTCTTTTCTTAAGTTCTGTTACCGTATGGATAATATCTTTGGTAGCAACAGCAATATGCTGAACACCTTCACCTTCATAGAAATCAAGATATTCTTCTACCTGAGATTTTTTCTTTCCTTCTGCAGGTTCATTGATCGGGAATTTTGCGTATCCGTTTCCATTGGACATTACTTTAGACATCAGGGCAGAATACTCTGTATTAATTTGCTTGTCATCAAAAGAAAGAATGTTCACAAATCCCATTACTTTCTCATACCATTCTACAGTAGGAATCATTCTGTTCCAGTCTACATTTCCCACACAGTGGTCTACATATAATAAACCTGTTTCTTCCGGCTGGTAGTCACTTTCCCACTTCTCGTAGCCAGGCATGAAAGGTCCTGTATAATTTTTTCTTTCAATAAACATGTGAACGGTCTCTCCGTATGTATAGATTCCGGACATTTTTACTTCTCCATGCTCATCTGTTAAAGTTACAGGCTCCAAATAAGGCTTACCACCTCTTTTTGTCGTTTCCTCAAAAGCCTTGTAAGCGTCATCCACCCAAAGTGCTAAAACTTTTACTCCATCTCCGTGTTTTTTTACATGTTCGTTGATTGGTGATTCAGAGGTAAGTCCTGTCGTTAAGATTAATCTTATCTTTCCCTGTTGAAGAACATAAGAAGCACGATCCCTTACTCCTGTTTCAGGACCAGCATATGCTACAGACTGAAAACCAAAAGCGGTTTTATAAAAATGAGCAGCCTGTTTAGCATTTCCTACATAAAACTCAATGTAATCTGTACCATTAATTGGCAAAAAATTCTCTGCTTGAGCAATTTTTTCGGCAAATGTAAGTGTTGACATATTTTCTTTTTACTTTTATTTTTATTGGTATGCAAATTACAAAAATCTTAGATATGGCAAAAGTATTAATGGGAAATCCTCAAATTGAGTTAACATAATATTAAAGAAAAGTTCATTTAAGTAATTTTAAGTTTAATTTATTACAATTCGGTTAATTACATTTGTAATACAAAGACAAGTGAAAGAAAGATATTTTCGAAAATTTGAAAGCCGTAGATTCCTACGGCTTTCATTTTTTATTGTTGAGTCTACCAGCGTCGGGATTATAATTATCCCATATTTTCCAGACGTTATCTATCTTTCTGATAAAGTAGATCTGGGTGTTCAGTTGGTTAACAAAATTCTCTTCACCGGTTTCCCCTATTTTAAACAATAGGTTCCAGAATTCCTGAGTCTCCAGTATTTTTTTATCCGGTTCGTCTGTGACCATGTGAATATCAAAAACCTCAAAGTTGGAACGGTTGTTTTTGGTTACAAGCTGAAACTTTCTTTCACATAATTCTTTGCTGAACTGGGTTGCTCTTTCGAGAAAAGGCGAGTCATCGAAAACAAGATCCTTAAAAAGTGCGGTGTCGTGTTCAGGAAATTTTTTATAAAAGTTAAAAGCTGTAGAGCAGTATTCATAGACCATATTGCTGAAAAATGCTTCATCATCCGTACCATTGTCCTGTTTTTTTTCTCTTGCAAACTGAATATAATCGTTCAGATCTTTGAATCCTAAAAAGATACAGATCTTATCGAGCGTCTTTAAAAAACGAAGATCATTGTGGGTTTTATCCTGATAATCATTTTCAAAAAAGCGTTGTAAAGTGACGTGCGAAATGGTATTCCCTATTTCAAATTTTCTTCCTCCTTTCAGTTCTTCAGATTCTGAAAGTTCCTCTTTAATGATTTCAGAGAGAATAATGTAATGGCTTCTTTTCCAATCTTTAACATTACCTAAAACTGAATTTTTTATTTTGGAATGTTTTACTATTTCCTCCCGGATTGAGTTATATATGGTTTTCAATTTCCTGACTTTAGAAGGTTTTTATCAAAAATACTGCCAAAGAATTATAGGATATTTTTATCAATCCCTTTTTGTTCGGTTAAAAATCCGTTTAAAATATATCAATTCTCTTAATGTTTGAATCTTTCGAAGGCTGCTTTTTCCAGCATCTCCCTGTCGTCAGGGTGTGCGATACTGATTAATTCCTGGGCGCGATGACGAAGATTTTTTCCATACAAATAAGCCGTTCCATATTCTGTGACAACATAATGGATATGTCCTCTCGTAGTTACAACTCCTGCTCCCTGTTTCAGGTAAGGGACAATTCTTGACACTCCTTTTTTGGTTCTGGAAGTGATAGCAATAATAGGTTTTCCTCCTTCGCTTAACGCAGCTCCTCTCATAAAATCCATTTGTCCTCCGATACCACTGTATTGCAAAGTGCCTATCGAATCTGCACAAACCTGCCCTGTAAGATCAATTTCAATAGCTGAATTAATTGCAACCATTTTTTTGTTACGCATAATGTTGATTGGAAAATTCACATCACTTACGTCTTTAAAAGCAAAGACGGTGTTATCATCTACATAGTCGTAAAGCTTTCTTGTTCCGAAACAAAAGCTGGTAATGGTTTTATTATCGTTGTATCCTTTGTACTTATTGTTGATGACATCGTTTTGGATAAGGTCTATCACTCCGTCACTCAGCATTTCGGTGTGGATCCCCAGATCTTTATGATTACCCAGGCATTTAAGAACAGCATCCGGAATTGTACCGATACCCATTTGTAAGGTAGATCTGTCATCGATCAGTTCTGCCACATTTTTGCCGACCAGCATTTCTTCAGGCCCTACCTTGGACCCGTAATCTACAGTAGGCAATTCTTCTTCGTGCCACACAAGCTTATGAATGCGGCTGATATGGATCATTCCATCCCCGTGTGTTCTGGGCATCAGGGGATTAACAATAGCAATAATTATTTTCGCAGTATCTACAGCAGCTCTCGCAACATCTACAGATGTGCCCAGCGTACAAAAACCATGTTTATCAGGAGGAGAAACGGTAATTAATGCAACATCAAGGGGCAGGATATTGTTTCTGAATAAAATCGGAATTTCACTTAAAAATACAGGAACAAAATCTCCCCGTTCTGAATTAACAGCTTCCCTCACCGGAGTTGAAACGAACAGGGAATTAATAAAAAAGTTATCCTTGTACTGAGGTTTTGCAATTTCCACATTTCCCTGTTGGGTAATGGAGACCATTTCCACGTTTTCGAGCCTGTGGGATTGTCTCGCAAGCTCATCGATGAGATAATTTGGTGTACAGGCACTCCCGTGAAAAAATACGCGATTACCACTTTTTACTGTATATACGGCTTCCTCTGCACTAATATAATTGTACATATTGAATTTTTTTGAAATAATATTTATACCGCGCGCTGCCTGCGGTTATTTGTGTTTATCCGGATTTATTCCAGCCAGGAAGTTTTGTATGTAGGGTCTTCCACCTTCATTGCTTCTTCCGTGATTTTTAAAGGACGGAAAGGATCTACCATTACAGCGTATTCTTCTGTGAATTTCTTTCCGATGCTTCTTTCCATAGCTCCCGGATGTGGCCCATGAACAATTCCTCCCGGATGAAGACTGAAGTCCATCAGATCAACATGGTTACGGCTCATAAAGTCCCCTTCAGTATAGAATAAGACCTCATCGGAATCGATATTGGAATGGTTATACGGTGCAGGAATGGCTAATGGATGGTAGTCGTACATTCTGGCACAGAATGAGCAGACTACGAAATTATGCCCTTCAAAGTTCTGATGGATTGGTGGTGGTTGATGTATTCTCCCTGTAATCGGTTCAAAATTCTTGATATTAAATTTATAAGGGTAGAAGTAACCGTCCCAGCCCACCACGTCAAATGGATGAGTTGCATAAATGAAATCGGTAATCTGATTTTCTTTTTTTACTTTGATGAGAAATTCTCCTTTTTCGTCTATAGGTTCAACGAAGGTAGGGGCAATGATATCTCTTTCGCAGAAAGGAGAGTGTTCCAGGAGTTGCCCGAATTCATTTCGGTAACGTTTCGGAGTATAGATCGGAGAATGACTTTCAAGAACAAAAAATACAGTGTTCTCTGACTGGATTTCCACCTGATAGATGGTTCCTCTTGGTATAATGAGGTAATCACCGGTTGAGAATTCGAGATTTCCAACAAAGGTCTTTAAAACACCTTTTCCTTCATGAACGAACAAAAGCTCATCACACTCTGCATTTTTATAGAAATAATCCGTAGATTTTCTAGGCTTCGATAATCCCATTTTCAAGTCGTTATTGACCAAAAGGAATTTTCTGCTGTCCAGGAAATCGTCTTCAGGAGTCACCTGCATCCCCTTAAACATTCTCGGGGTCACATTTTTTTCTACCGCAATTTTTGGGGTTACATCTTTTGGTGTACCTATAGATTTGATCTGTGTAGGACGGTGGATATGATAAAGCAAAGAGGAAATACCATGAAACCCTTCCGTTCCGAAAAGTTGTTCATAGTAGAATTTATCTTCAGGAGATTTAAAAATCGTATGTCTTTTCTGTGGGATTTTCCCGGACTGGTTATATCTCATTTTTACCTTTATATTTTCTCAAATTTAATAATTTTTGACGAATTATTTTAGAGGATATTTATCATAGAGTTTTTTGTTTCGAAAATAATTGTTAGATTTGCCTAACAATTATTATTTCATGAAGCGAATATTATTTTCTGGTGTACTTTTATCCTCTTATTGTTTTTCTCAGGAAACAGATAGTTTAACTTTAAATCAAAATCAAAGGCCTGATTCTATTTCTGTTGCTAAAAAAGAGATCAAAACAAAGCTGATCGATGATGTGGTGGTGACAGGAACCATAAAACCTATCAGCAGATCCAAAAGCCCTGTAGCTGTAGAAATCTATAGCCAGAAATTTTTCCAGAAAAATCCTACTCCGAATATTTTTGAAGCGATTTCAATGGTTAACGGAGTCCGCCCTCAGCTCAATTGCTCGGTTTGTAATACCGGAGATATACACATCAACGGTCTTGAAGGTCCTTATACAATGATCCTTATTGACGGGATGCCTATTGTGAGCTCGTTATCTACTGTTTACGGGCTTAGTGGGATACCCAACAGCCTGGTCGACAGGATAGAAGTGGTAAAAGGTCCGGCTTCATCAATTTATGGATCTGAGGCTATGGGTGGAGTGATTAATATCATCACAAAGAATGCTTTAACAGCTCCTAAATTAAGTCTGGATGTAATGACAAGTACCTGGAGTGAAGATAATATAGATTTATCTACCAAATTTAACGTAGGTAAGAAAGCCGCCTCTTTATTGAGTTTGAACTATTTTAACTTTACCAAAAGAATAGACCAGAACAAAGATAATTTTACGGATGCCACACTACAGAACAGAATTTCTGTTTTCAACAAATGGAACTTCCAGAGAAAAGAGAACAGACTGGCAAGCTTAGCCCTGAGGTATCTCTATGAAGACCGGTTCGGCGGTGAGATGCAGTGGACAAAGGCTAATAGGGGTGGTGACAAAATATATGGTGAAAGTATTTATACAAATAGGGTAGAAGCCTTAGGGGTATACCAATGGCCATTGAAAGAGCAGATCATTACCCAGTTTTCATACAATTATCATAACCAGGATTCATTTTATGGTACCAATCCTTATGACGCACAACAGAAAGTTGCTTTTGTACAGACTTACTGGGACAGAAAATTCGGAAATCATGATCTGATCTTAGGAGTTACCTACAAGAGGACATTTTATGATGACAATACTCCGGGAACTTCGTCTGCAGACGGACTCATCAATCAGCCAATGAAGTCTCCTATTTTGGGTGCCTTCATCCAGGATCAGTGGGATTTGGATTCTAAAAACACAATATTGCTGGGTTACAGGTATGATTACGATAAAATACATCATTCTGTTCATTCTCCCAGATTTGCATGGAAATTTTCTCCTAATCCTTACCACACGTTACGGTTTAATTTTGGAACCGGCTTTAGGGTAGTGAATTTATTTACCGAGGATCATGCTGCATTAACAGGTTCCCGTGAGGTTGTTATTAAATCCGATTTAAAGCCTGAAAAATCGATCAATGGAAATTTAAATTACATCTGGAAGATTCCTGTGGGTAATCGCTTGATTAACCTTGACGCTTCAGCTTTTTATACCTACTTCAGTAATAAGATCGTGGGTGATTTCGACACGGATCCCGATAAAATTATTTATGACAACCTTCATGGATATGGGATTTCTAAGGGAGCTTCTATGAATGTGGATTTCAGTTTCAGTTTTCCCTTAAGTGTCAATCTTGGGGTGACTTATCTTGAAGTATTTCAGAAACTGGATGATGGCAATTCTAAAGTCCAGCAGCTTCATGCACCGAAATGGAGTGGAACGTATAGTCTGACGTATAAATTTCCGAATGCTTTGACATTAGATTTTACCGGGCAGTTCTACGGACCTATGCGTCTTCCGGTTCTTCCGGATGATTTCCGTCCGGAATACTCACCTTTCTATTCGTTAGCTAATATCCAGGTTTCAAAAGCATTTAAATCAGGATTTGAGGTGTATTGCGGAATCAAGAATCTGTTCAATTTTACCCCCAAAGATCCTTTGATGAGACCGTTTGATCCGTTTGACCAGCATGTCAATGATCCTATTAATAATCCCAATAACTACAAGTTTGATACGGCATATGGTTACGCACCAATGCAGAGGATACGTGGATTTTTGGGAATAAGATATACTTTGAAATGAAAATATTGATTTTATTTTTAATGTTAGTGCCCTTCTTTGGTCTTTCTCAAAAGATGAGAGAGGGCACTTTTTCTGAACTTGAAACATTGCGGAATAATCAGAAAAAGCCTGTTATCATTCATTTGTATACCGGGTGGTGTGCTATTTGTAAAATCGAATCTTTCAATCTGAATAAAGATAAGGAGCTTGTCACTATAATTAATGATCATTTCTATTTTATCAATTTTGAAGCGGAAAAGACGAAAGAAAAAATCAACTTTGAAGGAAAAGAGTTTCATTATCTTCCTAATGGGAATTCCGGGATTCATGAACTGGCTTTAGCACTGTCTAAAAATAAAAGCCAGCCGGTTTATCCGCTCTGGATCATATTGGATGCCAACCAGAATTTGGTGTATTACCATGAAGGCGAATTTAAACCGGAAAAGATGAAGAAGAAACTTGAAGAAATTTCGGCTTTGTACAATTAAATTTCCCCGCCGAATTTATCTCAATCTGCGAGGAATTTTTATCGATTAAATAAGTTTTTAATGATGAAAAGGACGTTGATCCTTTAACGATTAAATTCTTACGTCTTTCAATTACTCTCCTCCATCAATCAAAACTGCCAACTGAATACAAGATTTATCGGAACGATTGCTCCATGCGTGATTTGTCCCCCTTTGGATAACAATATCTCCTGCTTTAAGAAGCGTTTCACCCTCCTCCATGATCAGATAAAGCTCACCTGAAAGAATAATGATGTAATCTAGTGTCTGCGTTCGGTGCATCATCGGATGAGGTTCTCCTGGTTTAAATTCAACACCCAGATTTTTATCAGGAGGTATAACCACATAGCGAAAGTAGGTGCCGTTTTTTGGTGTCTGAGGGAATCCTGTGTTTGGGATCGGGGCTTCAAAATCCATGCTTGCAGGAGTCTTTTGTGTATTCCAGAGATCTGAAATAATCAATCCGGGTAAATGCTCTACCGTATTTTCTACTTCATGGTCTTCAATAATAGTGGACTTCCCATTTTGAATTCCTGTTACAATCCGTCTTGGTATTCTATTCATAACTTAATGGGTCATAATTAATTTATTCCCTCGGGTGAGGTTGTTTTTAAGCATCTGATGGGCTTTAAGAACGGTTTCCAGAGATAAGTTTCCAACGATCTTATATTTGGGCGGGACAATCAAGTGATCTTCAATGAGATTTGAGATTTTTGTTAAACTGTCTTTATAGTAATCGTGGTTCTTTGTCATACTGTAGGTGTAGTTAGAAATGTTCATAATAATATTTCCTTTATTAAAAAGGATTTCCTTGGCTTCTTTGCTAATTAGCGCAGTAATATCCACATACATTCCATGAACTTTCAGTACTTTGGCCGTCACTTCAGACATACCCTCACCCACAAGATCTACTCCAATATCGAAAGGCTGATTTCCATTCGCTTTGAGTAATTTTTCAGGAAGATGAGTTTCTTTATAGTTTACAATCTGATCATGGTGAAGACCCATCTCCAGCAATAGCATTCTGTTTTCTTCCGATCCTACCGTTGCAACCACATTTTTAAAGTGGTTAGCAATTAAGAGTTTGATAAAAAAAGATCCTACACCTCCAGTAGCGCCTGTAACCAATACTGTGTCAGTAGGTTTCAACTGCAAGCGGTTAAAAGTCTGCAAAGCCGTCATCCCCACAGATGGAATAGCAGCAGCCTGTTCAAATGAAATGTTTTTAGGCTTTAAAACTACGATTGCTGCAGGGACGCTGATGTATTCGGCATAAGAACCATTGCTTCCCATAGAACCACTGCCACAGAATATTTCGTCTCCAATTTCAAATTCGGAAACATCGGATCCTTTTCCGACAATGATTCCAGAAAGCTCACGTCCTAAAACGGGGGAGCTTATCAATCTTTTCTCGAGTTCGTTTTCGAGCATCTGATAGTCGATTGGATTAAATCCGCTTGCTTTGATCTGAATCAGAACTTCATTATTTTTGGGTTGCGGCTTTTCAACCGTTCCATCTTCTAATCTGAAATCTTTATTAAGTATTACTGCTTTCATCATAATCAATTTATAAGACAAATGTAAAACAGGAATAGTTTATATTTGCTACTAGTTAACTATTGGTAACTAGTAACTTTAAGGATACTATTATGTCAAAAATTATAGAAAACGGAGTTGAGCGGGAAGCAACCTGTACTGAAGAATTATTCGCAATGCGGGATAGTCTGGATGTTTTAGGTGGAAAATGGAAATTGATGATCCTGCGTTATTTAACGAACCGTACGGCTCAGTTGATCCATTTTAAAAAGCTTCAGAGAGGAATCGATGGTATTTCTGCAAAAATGCTGAGCAAGGAATTGAAAGAACTGGAAATGAACTTACTCATTACGCGTACAATCCAGGATACCAAACCTATTACTGTAACCTATGCTGTTACTGATTACGGAAAATCGGTACTTCCTGTTACCGAAACTTTAGTAAATTGGGGAATTATCCACCGCGAGAAGATCAGGCAGTCGATGGGAGATCAGAAATGATTAATTAAAGGATTGAAAAATTAAAAGATTGGACAATATCAGACTTTTTGTGAAAGCTATTTCAGAAGCACGGCAATAATTCCTAAAATAGCAGGTAATGCCTGAACAAAAAATATTTTTTTGGTAGCCGAAATAGCACCATAAATTCCTGCAATGGCAACACAGCCCAGGAAAAACAGAGCGATATTGGTCTGCCATTCAGCATCTTTAATAAAAAAAGTCCAGATGAGTCCCGCTGCAAGAAAACCGTTGTATAATCCTTGATTGGCAGCCAATCCTTTGGTAGGCTTGAACATTTCTGCAGGAAGTGCGGCTTTGAAAACTTCTTTTCCTTTTGTTTCCCATGCAAACATTTCCATCCAGAGAATATAAATATGTTCCAGTGCTACTACAGCAATCAAAATTTTTGCAACAATTTCCATGATTAATTATTTTGTAATTGTAAAACTAAAAAAATAAAGTTAAGTTTGACTACTAAATTGTAAAATGGATACTTTTAAAACACATCTTGACAAATTCATTACGATTAATGATGAAGATTATAGTTCTGTATTATCTTTTTTCCAGATCATGGAAGTTAAGAAGAAACAGAATCTGCTTGTTGAAGGTGAAGTTTGTAAATCCATGTATTTTGTTTTAAATGGCTGCCTCAGAAAATTTTTTGTGAATGAAAAGGGAGTCGAGCAAACAACTGAATTTGCGATTGAGAATTGGTGGATCACAGATACTTTTGCTTTTGAGAGACAGATTAAATCGGATTTTAGTATTCAATCTGTAGAACGATCAACAATTCTGGTAATTGACCTTGAAACCCAGGAACTCTTGTTGAAAAAGCATCCCGTCATGGAACGTTATTTCAGAATGATCTATCAACGGGCTTATGCGTCCTCTGAGAGAAGAATCCGTTATTTATATGAAATGACAAGGGAAGAGCTTTATATTCATTTCAGTACACAATATCCTTGGTTTATCCAGCGTATTCCACAATATTTGATTGCTTCGTTTTTAGGTTTTACCCCAGAATATCTTAGTGAAATTAGAGCTAAGTTGCGTTCTTAAACCAGTTTAAGTTTTTTAAGATTTTAAAATTGGAATTTTGTCATGTTATTAAAAGCTAATACAATGACAAATATAAAAGAGCAATTCCCGCAATTATTTTTAAGAGTAGCAATTGCCGTGACAATGCTTTCAGCAGTGGCGGACCGTTTTGGTTTTTGGGGAAAAAATTCAGCCTGGGGGAACTGGGAGAATTTTGAGAAATACACCCGGAAATTAACTTTTTTTCTTCCTGAAGGGCTGAGTCTGTTTTCGGCTTATACCGCTACATTCTTTGAAATTGCTATTCCGTTATTATTACTTGTGGGGTATAAAACCAGAATAGCAGCTTACGGAGCCGGATTTTTATTGCTCATTTTTGCTTTATCCATGACGATTGCTTTGGGGGCTAAAGCTCCTCTCGATTATTCAGTCTGGGTAGGAAGTGCAGGGGCATTTTTATTGGCAAGTCAACGACAATTTTCATTAAGTGCAGATCAATTAACCAAAAAAATATAAATATTATGAGTGCAAGAGTAAATATTGCAAAAACGGATGCAGCAGCTTATAAAGCTATGATGGGATTGGAAGGATATCTTCAGACCATTTCTTTAAATCCTATTCAAAAGGAGCTCATTAAAATCAGAGCTTCACAAATCAACGGTTGTGCTTTTTGTCTGGATATGCATACGAAAGATGCTGTGAAATATGGAGAAACTCCACAAAGGATATATCTTTTAAATGCCTGGAGAGAGGCTTTAGAACTGTTCACAGAAGAAGAACAGATCTTACTGGCAATGACAGAAGAAATTACCTTAATCAGCCATAAAGGATTGACGGAAGAAACATATCAAAAAGCAAAAACATTCTTTGATGATAATCAGATTGCCCAGATCATTATGGCGATTGTAACGATTAATGCATGGAATAGAATTGCCATAAGTACACATTTACCGATTATGAAATAATTTTTTGAAATTGTTTTATTTAACACCAAGAGCTTCTCAATCATGAGAAGCTCTTTTTAAAATCAGTTTACTGATTTTAATTATTTCAAACTACAAATTCCGCTGAAGTATTAATAAATAGCGACAGGGTTGATATTTACTTGTGTTGATCCTTTATAAAGTGGTTGGCCAAGAACGAACATGAATTCCCATATTTTTTCTTTTACCAAAGGACGGCTGTCAATCAGTTCCAGGTTGTAGATTCCTTTTTTTGCCAGCATAAACTGATTAATAGGAAATTCTTCTTTACTCTTGGGATTGGGGTAGACTTCGGAAGCCCACGTATCGCCGCCAAAAGCAACAATTCCCTGCTCGGCAAGCCATTGTGCTGCTTCCATACCAATACCGGGTTCAACTTCTAAAAACTGTTTGTTGTCTTTACCAATGAGCTCAAGCCATCCTGTGTTGAAAAGAACAACATCTCCTTTTCTGAGTGTGATTCCCTGTTTTTTCAATACTGCTTTGATATCGGATACTGTAAATTCCGTTCCTCCGGGAACTATGGATTTTCCGTAATGTTCGGTCATATCTAATACCACTCCGCGGGTTACAAATGGCGGAACTTTTTCAATACCCAGATTTTTCACACCTTCTACAGTTACAAAATCAGCGGCTTTATTGCCATTGTAGTAGATATTATTGATACCAATGTGCCCGATTCCGTTAAGTTGTGTTCCAACGCCGGTCCAGCCATTAACCAGTTCGTCATTGAATGTGAATTTATTAGAACCCAAACTTTGGCCGGCCTGTTCCCCGGGTTGAATATTGTATAAATTAAAGCTTCTGTGACGGAAAGCAGGAAGGTTTTTATCAATAGCGACAGCCAGAGGTAATGTTTTACCTTGTTTTACAAGCGAAGTGGCTGCTTTTACAACTTGCGCTGTCAGGAGATTAGCGGCTCCTATTTCATCATTTACCCCGTATGTTGAGGGGTACCAGGATTGATCGTCAGGATTGATATACTGTTTTTGAGCTTTTACTATTGTGGTGTTAAAAGACAATAAAGCAGCCAACCCGAACAAAGTGATCAGATTATTTTTCATTTTCTATGATTTAGGATTAGAAAGAAGGGAAGTTAGAAGAGGGAAGTTTATTGAACCCTGTATGAATAAGTGATATTCAATTAGATGTAATGAGTATGCAGCTTCTCTCTTCCAACTTGTTTTATGTTAGATTCCGGTAAGGGCAGAATTAATCGTATCTAATTCTTCCCGAGAAAGTTCAAACGACATTGCCTGTGCGTTTTCAATTGCCTGCTGGGCATTTCGTGCTCCTGCCAATACTACACTGATAGCGGGTTGTAAACTGGTCCAGCGTAGGACTAACTGTGAAACGGTAGCATTTTTTTCTTGGGCAATTGTTTCCAAAGTTTCCAGAAAAGCTTTTACTTTTTCAAGATCAAACTGTGCAAAATATCCGTTACGGTGATCATCAGCCTTTAATTGCGCTTGTTTAAAATATTTACCCGTTAATAATCCTCTCTCCATTGGACTATACACTATAATTCCGGTATTGTTCTCTAAAGAGTAAGGTACTAAATCTTTTTCTATAGCTCTGTTCAGCATGCTGTATGATACCTGATTACTTGCCAGCTGAATCGTTTTAGAAGCTTCTTCCATTTGTTCCACAAGGTAATTGCTTACACCGGCAGTTCTTATTTTTCCCTGTTGTATCAACATTTCTAAAGCTTCCATAGTTTCACTGATAGGGGTTGAGTTATCCGGCCAGTGTAATTGTAAAAGATCAATATAATCGGTTCCTAAACGTTGTAAGCTTTCTTCTACTTCTTTAATGATGTTTTCTTTAGATGCAAATTTATATACAGGAAGTGTTTTACCATCTTTTTCTGCATTAAAAAAGAACTCACCTTTTCCCTGATTGCTGCCGTCCCATACTAAGCCAAACTTAGTTAATAGCTGGATCTTTGAGCGGTCTTTTCCTTTGATTGCTTCCCCGATCATTTCCTCACTTAATCCGAAACCGTAAAAAGGTGCCGTATCAATAGAGGTTACTCCGTTATCTAAAGAAGCATGAATAGAGTTTATAGAATCTTGTTTTTCATTTCCGCCCCACATATTTCCACCGATGGCAAAAGCCCCGTGAGTAATTACTGATAATTCAAGGTCAGTATTACCTAGTTTTCTATATTCCATTTTGATTTAAAAATTGTTTGAAATTATTTGTTTAATTCTTTTAAAATAGCCTCACCAACAGCCTTTGCTGATTGAGGATTTTGTCCTGTAATCACTCTTTGATCTGTAACAACATGCGTCTGCCAAAGTCCTGATTTTTCAAACTTCGCTCCTCTTGCTTTGAGCTGGTCTTCCAGAAGGAAAGGAACAACATTCGTTAGTTTTACCTCAGATTCCTCTTCATTGGTAAAAGCATTGATTTTTTTACCATCAACAAGATATTTACCGTCTTTCAGTTTAATGTTGACCAAACCTGCGGGTCCGTGACAAACTCCGGCAACAATTCCTCCGTTTTCATAAATTTTTGAGGCAATGGAAGCTAATTCTGTATTATCTGCAAGATCCCACATCGCTCCATGACCTCCGGCATAAAAGATAGCTAAATAATCAGAAGGCTTTACCTCAGAAGGTTTTAGAGAATGATCAATCTTATTTTTGTATTCTTTGTTTTCCCAAAACTCTTTGTTCACCGGGTCTTTAAGATCAAAGCCATCTACTGGCGGTGTTCCTCCTTTAGGGCTTACAAAATCTATATCATAGCCTGCGCGATAAAGTACCTCCCATGGATGAGAAACCTCTCCTAAATAATATCCGGTACTCTCGCCGGTATCTCCTTTTTTGTCATGACTTGTTACGACAAATAAAATTTTCTTTTTCATATGAATTGATTTTTTGGTTTGTGACTGGACAAATCCTATCATGAATATGCTGAATATTACAATTGCAAGTTTTTTCATGGCTATAAAATGTTGGTTTTATAAATCTGTGGAACTTCCTGAAGTTTTTCATCAACCAGAGCTCCGAAAGCTTTAATATATGGCTGTTGATTGTGTTGTTCAAGCCCTGCTGTATTTTTCCATATTTCATAGAAAACAAATTCGTTTTGGTTCTCTATACCCTGATGCAGGCTGTAAAGTTCGCATGCTTCCTCTTTTCTCATTTCTTTTACCATGTTCTGAAGAACTTCAAGTACTTCTGCACGGTATTCTTCTTTTGCTTTTATAATCGCTGTTAAATATATTTTCATAATAATTGTATTTAAATAAAGTCTTCGATTGAATGATACTGTGGAGTCCAGCCCAGTTCTTTTTTTGCTTTGTCCGCATTACACAGGCTATTAGAGGCAAATCCAAAATAACCACCCGCAGGGCTAAACCGATCTACTGCCTCCTGTACGCTTAAAGATTGTGCAGGCTCCAATCCATATTTTGTACTGATGGTTTCAGCTATATTCCTGATATTGGATGAGCCGTTTTCTGCGTAATACAGGGAGCCTGCTTTTGCATTTTCCAGAGCAAGTACATAGAGGTCTGCCAGATCTTCAATGTGGATATTTGACCAGATATTTTCTCCTTTCCCGAAATAAACGCCAAATCCCTTTTCTTTTGAGAATTGAGTCAGGGCAGGAATCTGAATGCTGTCTTTTTTGATCCCAAGACCTGTACCATATACCATTGTAGGGGCAATAACAATACTTCTGATATTCTTTTGTGCAGATCTTAAAACGCAGTCATTGATCAGAACCCTGGAAGCCATTTCCAGCCTTGGGTTTAAAGGAATATCTTCAGTGAAAATAAAGTCACTTTTTTCTCCGTTTTCCTTTCCTCCCAAAATAGCTGAACCTGAAGTGAAAATAAATGTTTTTCCGGTTCCTTCCAGTGCATTGATAATGCTGTCCACAGCATAAGCATCATCTGCCGAATCGGCATTGTGAATGATTGCATCTGATTTTTCAATGGCAGCGCGGAGAAGGGCTTCATTATGGATGCTTCCGACGATGGTTTCAATTCCCGCAGACGCCAGTTCTTTAGCTTGGGTCTCGTTACGGACCAGACCTATTACTGTATAGTTTTTATCCTGTAATTTTTTAGCAATACTTCCTCCGATATAGCCTGTAATTCCAGTTATTAGTATTTTTTTCATGAGGCTAATTGTACTTTTAATTCTTTTTCGAAAACATTTTTAATATGATCCTGGTACCGTTTCATATCACGTTCTATATTGGCATTCTTTTCCACATCATGGAAGTGAAAGCTATCCATTTTCTGTAAAGAAACGAAAGCATTCATCCTGTGGAATCCAAATAATGGTCCGTTATCTACACTCGTTTCATTAAAAAACTCTCCGGGAAGAGTAAACGCAGTTTCTGGAGCATTCCAGCTGGTTGTTACCATATATTTTCTGCCACCGAGCATTCCTCCGGTTCCATAATTGATCTCTGGGTTTTCGGCTGTTCTCCCGTCGCTCAGATAAATGCCTTTAGCATGTCCAGCAGTGAAAACTTCATCAATGTATTTCTTGAATCCGTTCGGAAGCTGAAACCACCAGATCGGAGTGTGGTAAATTATATAATCGGCCCACACAAATTTCTGAACTTCTTCATTTTTATCATATCCGTCTGCTATGTTGGTTACTTTAACTTCTACATTTTCAAAATTTTTTAATACTTCCAATGTATTATCAGCAACTGTTTTATTATATTTTCCTCCGGAATGTCCAAAGTTTTGTCCACCATTAATTATTAATACTTTTTTCATTGTTTTATGATTGTTTAAAATTTATGATGCAAAGTTAGGTTGTGTTCTGCTATGATAAAAATAATATAAATTATAGTTTAATATTAGAATAATGATACATTAAATTTTAAGGCATTATGGTTGAATATCATATTCCTTCTGCACGCTATTTATTATTTTCTCATGTAATTTTGTTAGGTAAATTTGAGTGGTATATGATACAGATAGCCGTTTTTAGTGATATACATGGTAATCTTCCGGCTTTAGAAGTGGTTTTACAGGATATAGATCAAAGAGGAATTACTCAAAAATTCTGTCTGGGTGACCTGGTGGACTTTGCACCGTGGGGAAATGAAGTAATTGACAAGATCAGGAAGAACCATATTCCTTGTATACTGGGGAATCATGATGAAAGAATTGCTTTCGACCTGCCCGTAATTCCGCTAAGCAAACATTCCGAAGAAGAAACAATAGCTCGGTTTGAAGCTATAGACCACTCCCGGAAATCTATTACGGATGAGAATAAATCCTTTTTGGCCGAGCTTCCTTTCCACATCAAATTAAACTATAAGACAGGAGGCAGATATTGGAATATCCAGCTGGTACATTCGTCTCTGAAAAGTAATGATACTTATCTCTACGAATATGAAGCTGATGAGGTGTTTAACGAAATGCTGAAGGATTCTGATTCGGATCTTATTCTGATGGGACACACTCATATCTCTTTCAAGAAGAAGATTGGTGAAAAATGGGCAATTAATACTGGTTCTGTGGGTCGATCAAAGGAAGAAAACAGATTAGCATCTTACGTAATTCTGACGTTGAATGAAAAAGAGGTAGTCCCTGAGATCATTCAACTGGAGTATCCGCTCGAAACGGTGGCTAAAAGTATTGAAGCCAGTGGAATTCCCAATTATTATGCATGTTTTCTGAGAAACGAAGTCGGTTAATTTTTAATCTAAATAATTCAAAGCTGTTTCAATTTTTTGAAACAGCTTTGAATGTGAGGATGTTTATTACTATTATTTTACTTCTTTTGATGCTCTGATGATCACATCCGCCACTTCCTGTGGATGAGAAATAAATACAACATGGCTTCCTTTTATTTCTGTGATTTTTGCATGTCCTTTTTGGTACATTTTGCGTTGAATAGAAGGAAGTATCGCCTCATCCTGAGTGGCAACGATACCATAAGATGGTTTTGTTTTCCATGGTGCTTTTGTTACTTTAGCGCCCAGAGCTGCTGCAGAAAAACGTCCTTGCGAAGCATACATGAAATCAGCTTGTTCTTTAGGCAGATCTGCACAAAATCCTGCGTGAAATTTAGCTTTGTCATAGTAAAGAAATCCTTTTTCATCCGGAGGCAAAATTCCGCTCTTAGGAGATGCAGGTTCTGTTTTTGCCCAGTCTACAGCTGATTCACCCTCATCAAGCTGAAATGCCGCTACATAAACCAATGCTGCTACATTGGGATGATCTCCGGATTCAGTAATCACTGTTCCGCCATAGGAATGTCCCACAAGAATAGTTGGACCGTCCTGCTTGTCAAGTGCATCCTTTGTTGCCTGAACATCATCTGCCAACGAAGTTAGCGGGTTTTGTACCACGGTAACATTATATCCCTTTTTTGTAAGGATATCATAAACACCCCTGTAACCGGAACCATCTACGAATGCCCCATGCACCAGCACAATGTTTTTTACTACTTTAGATGATTGAGCTGATAAAGCAGATATTCCACCGAATAACATAAATAAAACAGCTAAGAAAGGTAAGAACCTTGATTGTTTTGAAATTGAAGTCTTTTTCATAAGTATATATTTTAAGGTTAAATTTTTTTTGGTACGGACCAGACCAATTGTCTGATTCCCTGCTAAGCTATCTGACTTTAGAATAACTTAACAGGGCAAAGATAGAGACGGTACAGGTTCGAAAAAATGGCTAAAAGTATATATTTATTGTACTTTTTTCCATCGGGGGGATTTTTTTAATGAATGAAGATAACTTTTATGATGAAAAAGCAGCTATGATTGTAATTGAATGGAGATACTTCTTGGTATCCAATGACTTTAAGTCAAAAATTAAAAGTTAATATTTTTTCTGATCCGGCTAAGAGATTGTTGCGTTATTCCCAAGTAGGAAGCCACATCACTTAAAGGAACTTTAAGCATTAGGTCTGGATGGTCGGAAATAAACTTGTGATACCGTATTGTGGCTTCTTCTCCCATTAAATGGTTTCTGGCTTTAATTTTTTCCATCAGGGTTTTTTGGGTAATATTTTCTATCAGATTCTTAAAGTGAGGTAGTTTCTCAAATAATTCATTCAGATTTTTCCTGGAAAATACCAAAACCCGGGCAGAAGTTGCAGCAATGATTTCTTCCCTTGAAATAACTTCATCTGTAAAACTGTATAGGATTGTACAAAATTTATTTTCTTTAATAAAAAAATGAATGACTTCGTTCCCTTTTTCATTAGTGGAGACGATCTTTAAAATACCATCCAGTACAAAGAACAGATCTTTTGCGATTTTTCCTTCCTGCAGGAGAATAGTTCCCACTCCCATTTCCTTTATTTCCATATATTGACATATCAGGTCAAAATCTTGTGTTGAAATTTCCCCGATAGAATTTAGAAATTGATGAAATGTCTGAATGTCCTTTTTCATGCCTGAATCAAGCCTTTACACAAAGGTATTACAATTATTGATGCAAAGCATAGTCAATTTCTATCTATTAGTATTCTGATTATTTTGTAGTTTTGTATCATAATTTAAATGATTTGATATGGTTAATTTAGAGTGGTACCGTACGTTTAAAGAGATCTACAAGACAGGAACGTTAACCGGAGCTGCGGAAAGTTTGTTCATTTCACAGCCTGGTGTAAGTCTTCATCTAAGCTCACTTGAGGCTTATGTAGGATATAAACTCTTTGACCGGACCGGAAGAAAAATGATTCCCACAGAAAGAGGGAAGGTGCTTTATAATGCTGTTTTTGAACCGCTTTTAAAGCTTGAGAATGTAGAGAAAAACTTTCAGAAATCAACAGAAAAGCATACACCGACAATCAGTGTAGGGATGTGTTTCGAGACTTTTCAAACTACTTTGGAGCAATATGTTTCCTCTTTACCTTTTAATTTGATCATCAGCTTCGGGGAGTATCCGGAGATGCTGGATCAGCTTGATAAAGGGATTCTTGATCTTATTATAACACCCAAAAAGGGATCATCACTGAATATTGAGCATGAAGCATTTTCATCCGAACAGATTATTCTGGTGGGGGGGAAAGATGTAGATACCGATGCTTTTAAAAAGGTTCTTAAAACCAAAGATCCTGATAAGATAGAAGAATGGCTTAAACAGGAGAAATGGTATGGAACAACAGGTGATATGGAACATTTATTCCAATTCTGGATCCTGAATTTTGGAAATAAACCTAATTTCCGTCCCAATTATATCGTTCCTAATCTTAATTCTATTATCCGTTGTCTGAAAGGAGGGACAGGATTGGCTGTAGTTCCTGATTTTTTATGTAAAAACGAAATTGAAAGCGGAGATGTAAAATTGATCTGGGAAGGAGATAAAAAGCTGGAAAATACTTTATATTTCGGATGCCGGAAAAAAACAAGTTATCAGGCAGAGATCGGGCATATCAAGAAATTATTCAGAGAAGTGATGAGTTAAAAACTCTAAAACGACCATGTCCCGCATCTGAATTCCATTTTCAAAAATAGGATCCGGATAGTTTTGAATAAAAAAGTCTTTGCGTATTCCTTTTTTCACAAAACCGTTTTTCTCATAAAAGCGGATTTGCCGGAAGCCTGTATCTGAAGTTCCTACTAATAGGGAATGAAAGTGATTCTTGTTTGCTATTTCCTTCGCTTTATCGATTAAAAGACCACCAATACTTTTTCCCTGATACGGGCTGTCAACTGCTATGTTTTTAATTTCCAATTCAGTATTATTAATCCGGTAAAGGGCCATTACGGCTATCGATCGGGACTTTTCTTTAAGAACATATACATCACAATCAAATATGTATTTATGGATTGCTTCCACAGTTTCATCAGCCAGCAGAAGCAATTCATAGGGCATCTCTGAAGAGGCGTCAATCTTAATCAGTGTGAACGGATCCATTATATTGCCATATGGATAATAGGATAATCTTTTCCGGAGCCATCTTTTTCTGATCTTCCTACTCTTTTAAACCCCATTTTTTCATAAAAGCCAATCGCCTGAGGATTTTGCTCATTGACATCCAGCTTCGTAAAACCGATATGATCTTTCATAAACTGATATAATTTTTTCCCGTATCCTTTTCCTCGGAAATCATCATGGATAAACAACATTTCAAGAGTATCCCCGGCAACTGATGCAAATCCCTTTGCTTTATTATCTTCCGTTATCAGGTAAACATCTAAGTGAGGTAGATAATCTCTAGGAATCACTTCCTGAAAATAATTAAAATCCTCTTCCGCAAGAAAATGATGGGTTGCTTTCACTGATGAAGCCCAGATTTCCATGATCCTGGGATAATCCTTTGATTGTGCCTTTATAATCTGATAGTTCATTATCTTAATTTTTGTGCAAAAATAAATAATTTTTAAATTTCATAAAGCAGGGATTTAAGGTGTAAAATTTCAATTTTTTGTTGCAAATTTGTTAGACTTTATGTTAAAAATTAAAATAAAGAATTATGCAGAAAAAAATGTACACAGGGCAGCCGGTTGTTACTTTAAATAACGGAATTGATATTCCGGCACTAGGATTCGGAGTATGGCAGATTGATGATCTGAAAGTTTGTGAAGATGCTGTGATCAAAGCTATTCAAACAGGCTACAGAATGATCGATACTGCATCTATATATCTTAATGAAAAGGCTGTAGGAAGCGCAGTGAGAAATAGTGGTGTGAATAGGGATGAGCTGTTCATTACCTCAAAACTTTGGGTGCAGGATCATGGGTATGAAAAAGCTAAAGCGGCATTTCAAAGAACACTGGACAGATTGCAACTGGATTACCTTGATATGTATCTTATTCACTGGCCTTTCGGGGATTTCTTAGGTGCGTGGAAAGCATTGGAAGAATTATATCATGAAGGAAAGATCAAAGCGATTGGAGTATGTAATTTTACAGTGGAAAAACTAGAAGAGTTAAAAGCGAATTCGACTGTTCTTCCAGTGATCAATCAGATTGAATTGCATCCTATTTTCCAGCAAAAAGAAATGGTAGCTTATGACCGTGAAAATAATATTGTAACGGAGCCATGGAGTCCGCTTGGAAACGGAAATGCTGAGCTTCTACAAAACCCTGAGCTAAAATCAATTGCAGAAAAATATTCCAAAACAGTAGCGCAGGTTATTTTGAGATGGCATCTACAGGAAGGTTTTGTTATTATTCCGAAATCCATTACTCCATCCAGAATTGAGGAGAATTTTAATGTGTTTGATTTCAGCTTAACAGAAGATGAAATGAATATCGTTCGCTCGCTGGATACGGGTAAAAGACTGTTCTTTGATCCGAAAGATCCTGAATGGGAGAAGAAAATGCTGAATTCTATAGCAGATATCTAATATAAGATCTATCAGTTCCCACAGCTCCTGAGGTTTTTACAGAAATAGTCTGTATGCTTGTGAGATCTGTGGGAATTGTTTTTTTTAAGTAGATATATCTACTGAGATGGAGCAGTATCTATTTTTTGTACTTTAAAATAAAATAATTTGTATGTTCTGGTCAAATACACTCGTTGAAAAATTAAACATAAGATATCCCGTTATTCAGGCTCCTATGTTCGGAGTAAGTACTCCTGAGATGACGGCGTCAGCTTCAAAGGTTGGTTGCTTGGGAACTCTGGCATTAGCTGATTTATCTGCGGAACAATCCGTTGAGTTGATTAAGGCCACAAAAGAACTTGCTGACCAGCCATTTGCCGTTAACATTTTTACCCATAATATCCCTCCGATCACAGACTCCATACGACAGAAATACATAAAGACCAAAAATTTTATTGAAGAGCTTGCGGCAGAAAATAATCTGGAGGTCAGCCTTCCTGATCTCGAAGATCTTAAAGTGAACACTTATCACGAGCAAATTGATGCCATCATTGAAGAAGGATGTAAGATCCTGAGCTTTACATTTGGAAATCTTGACGATAATAGCATTCAGAAATTAAAAGAAAATGGAATAACCCTTATTGGAACGTGTACTTCAGTGGAAGAAGCTTTGAATCTGGAGAAATCTGGTATTGATATAATCTGTGTTCAGGGAATTGAGGCTGGAGGACATAGGGGAACATTTGACGGAGATCGGATTCCGCAGATAGGAGGCCTGTCTCTTTTATCGCAGGTATTCGATCATGTGAAGGTTCCTTTGATTTATGCAGGTGGGATTTATAATGCAAGAACCATATTGGCGGCAAATGAACTTGGAGCAAAAGGGTTCCAGGTGGGCAGTATATTATTGGCTTCTCAGGAAAGCGCTTTGCAGTCATTTGAAAAAGAAAGATTAAAGAAAGTAAGAGAAGACGAAATTCTTTTGACCAAAAGCTTCTCGGGCCGTTATGCAAGAGGGATAAGAAATAGATTTATTGAAGCCCTTGAGAATTCTGACTATATTCTGCCTTACCCTTATCAAAATAAGCTGACAGGGATTTTAAGAAAAACGGCAAAACTTAAGGGTAATGTGGAGTTTGTGAATATATGGCTAGGGCAATCGGTTCATCCGTACAGTGAAGCATCCACTATGGATATTTTAAAAAGGCTGATTCTTGATGTTGAAAAAATATCCTGAAAAATTGTCTATTTTTGCAGGCTTTAAGCCCAGCATATATGAAAAGAATATTTTTACCTTTAGCTTTATTGTCAATGCTTGCATGTGGTAGTGATAGTGAAACATTGGATACTATTGATCCCAATGTAGGGACAATAATCGGGAAGTGGTATATTGAAAAATCTGAATTGTACACTTCAAAAGATCATCAGACAAAAACCAATTTTTCTACAGATTGTCAGAAAAAAAGCACGCATGAGTTCAGACAAACCAATATGACTTCAACAACTTATGCCCAGCAAAGTACTACGTGTATTCAGACTGATGTTGTTACCAGAAACTATACTTTTGATAAACCAACCGGTCAATTTTGGTATGAGGGGGAACAGGATTATCCATATTTCGTTACAAAACTTACCCAATCCGAAATGATCATGGAAGACCGTACCCAAGATATGGATGGCGATGGAATAAATGATGTGATCAGAAGGTTTTTTACCAGAATAAATTAAAAAAAGCTCCTTTCGGACGAAAGGAGCTTTTTTTGAAAATAAAGGTCGTTATTTGTTTATTCGTTGAACTCAATAATAAGCTGATCCATCGGGCTGCTGTTTGAATTGGTTACAGTTCCAGCCATATCATTCCATTTTCTTTCTCCACCAACCAGAATGTGTGTGGCTCCTTCTGTACCTCCGGCGTTATTAGGCTCTCCGGATGCGAACCAGTTTTCAGTTGTTGCCGGATTCGTCGACCAATTGATTCTGAACTCTTCCCCGGTGATCCATTGTAGCTGGTCGGGGTTCCCCGGTCTTCTGATCTTATTGAATCCTATCCAAATATTGTTGGCCAGATTATATCCAGTTCCGGATGCTACAATATTTGTATTTACCCATGCTCTTTCTGCATCACTGGGCATTGTTACGAGATAGCCTCCCATTTGCTTTCCAAAGTTAAACGCATTGAACCAGGTAATAGGTTGAGAAATCTGGTACGCACAATAGGTATGGTTATTAACAGCCCATTTTTTACATCCGAGTTCTGTAGCTGTTCCCCCTCCCGGAACTGGTCCTGGCGGAATTTGTCTTTTGGAGACAGGCTGGGGATCATATCCCAGAATCGTGGAATTGAAACCTGATGATCCACCACCGTTCAATTCATTTCTCGAAATTTTTCTTACATTCCCGGCTGCATCTGCCGAGAGAATAACATCAGTTTCAGTTCCCTGATTTAAAGTTCGAATCCTTAGCTCTCCATTTACATCAAGAGTTTTTGTGGGTTGGGTTGTATTAATCCCTACTTGTGCTGATATTGCCATTGGCAATACCATAAAAAACAGTAATTTCTTTTTCATTGCTGTGTATTATTTGATATAAAAGTAATTAAAAATATTCAAGTTATCAAGAGGAGTATTGTTTTAATTTACTGTAAATCATTGATATATGATTTTTGTTTTGTGTTTTTTTTATTACTGATTATATAATTTGTTTGAAATTATTTTTTATAATTTCATTGCATCTTAATTATTGTAATTGAAAATATTGCCACTTAGAATAATTTTTTAATCTAATCTTAGAAATTTTTCAATCTAAACTGATGAAAATTTCTCGTTGGAGTTTACTATTTTATTTCCAAGAATAAAAAAGCTTCCCTCTTTTAAAGAGGGAAGCTTTTTTATAATTACTTATTTATATGAATAATTATTTTGTGAGATCTAATCCACCAAAGTTACCCGAGCTCATCATCAGGAAAACACCTTGCTTTTTATCCAGAATATCCCAATACGCATGAAGCTCCTCCGCATTGGTAAATACTTTTAAATGGTCGTTTTTAAATTTTTCTTTAATCAGATCAGGAGATATCGGGTCCATTCTTTTAATCTTTAAGGCATCTTCAGAATAGAATACAATAGCCTCATCCAGGCCATCCATGGCATGATCATATTGCTCTAAAAAAGCAGGATTTAAACTTGAATAGGTGTGCAGTTCAAGGAATCCGTATTTTTTCTCTCCTTTAAACTGTTCATTAAAAGCTTTTACCGCTGCTTTTACTTTACTTGGAGCGTGGGCAAAATCCTTGTAAAGAATGGCTTTATCTTCTCTTTCTACTTTTTCAAGACGTTTTGAGGCACCTTTAAAGCTCATAATTGCCTCGTAGAAATCTTCATCCATAATACCTAGCTGACGGCAGATGTGTCTGGCCCCTTCCAGGTTCAGAAGGTTATGGGCTCCGAAAACAGAAAGTGGGATATCTCCCATTTCAGTTTTTAACAGGACCTGCCCATTACTGATCTCATACTCCGGAGTTTTATAGGGTATTTTTCTGAAATAATTTTCCGCATTGTCCACTACTTTTACCACTTCCGGATCTTCTTCATTGTATACTAATACACCACCAGGAGTGATGCTGGCTACAAATTTTCTGAATTGTTCTATATAATCATCGAATGTTTTGAACACATTGATATGATCCCAGGCAATTCCGCTTAGAAGAGCGATGTTCGGCTGATATAATAAAAATTTAGAACGCAGGTCTATAGGGGATGAAAGATATTCGTCACCTTCCAATACCATAAAATCGTTATCAGGAGTTAATTTCACCATACAGTCGAAGCCTTCCAATTGTGCTCCTACCATAAAGTCCACCTCTTTCTGATGAAAATTAAGGACATGCAGAATCATGGAAGTAATGGTGGTCTTCCCGTGTGATCCTGCAATAACTACTCTTGTTTTATCTTTAGACTGTTCGTAAAGAAATTCAGGATAAGAGTATATTTTCAGGCCTAATTCTTTTGCTTTTGCCAATTCAGGGTTATCCTGATGAGCATGCATCCCCAAAATGACTGCATCAAGATCTGAAGTGATCTTTTCGGGAAACCAACCCATTTCCTGAGGAAGTATTCCTTTGTTTTCAAGTCTTGATTTTGACGGTTCAAAAATGGCATCATCAGAGCCTGTCACCTGATATCCTTTATCTTTTAGTGCTATGGCAAGATTATGCATGGCACTTCCTCCGATCGCAATGAAATGGGTCTTCAATTGTATTTATTATTTTTTAACATTATTATTAATGATCTCCTGAAATGCATTGGTAATATTCGTCCAATTGGTCCTGAAATTCGGCATAATCAGGCTGGCATCCGTTTTACTTCCTTCATTAGGGCCTTTCTTTACATTAATAGAAGTCGTTACGTTATCATACAGTTTTTTGTGATCTTCCTGTATCCTTCTGAAGTTATTCTGAGACAAAATGTTATTGAGTTTCTTCAGGTCTTCATCAGAAACCTTAAAATCCTGTTTGATCTTTTTTCCTTCGCCCTCAAAAGAATAGTGTGCAGTATTATCTTTTATAAGCAGGTTTTCATAAGCAGGAGCGTAGCCTCCGCTTTTGGAATAGCTAATGTCGAAATTTGAATATACTTTTTGACTGTTGCATGAAACTAATACTATGATTGCGAATAAGATCTCTATTATTCTTTTCATATGTAATTTACCTTTTTTAATTATCTGAATCTTTCTTCTCTAGTTTTTTAGCTTTTAATTCTTCATCATACTGGTGCAGCAGATTGAAGTCCTCCGTTTGCTCTATGGCAGTCATGATTTTTAATAAAATTTCATGTGCATTTTCTTTATCATAATCAATATCCAGAGGTGCCTTAAACTCCATGGTAGGTTTTACACCGGTAACCTTTACCCGTAATCCTTTTTTATCAAAGGCTCTTCTGAAACCATTGATCTTGATAGGAATTACAATCGGGCGCTGGTTTTTCACCAGTTTTGCTGTTCCTCTACGGCCCTGTGCGAAAGCAGAAGTAGTACCCTGAGGGAAGGTGGCTACCCAGCCGTTATCAAGAGCCTTCATTATATTATCAACCTCTGTGAGGTCTACCATTCTGTTTACATTTTTTCCTTCCGCACGCCATGTTCTCTTTACCGTAACAGCACCTGCAATTTTAAAAATTTTAGGAAGAATTCCTTTGTTCATGGTTTCTTCTGCTGCCACATAGTAGAAATCAATCTTTGGATTGAGGAGATAGATCGGATTTTTAATGGTATTTAAATAGCCATTATTTACAGCACAGAATGCGTGGTACATTGCTGCAACATCTGCAAAATAAGTCTGATGGTTAGATACAAACAACACATTGGAATCGGGCAGATCAACAAGGTGTTCAGTACCGGTTATTTTTAGCTTATTAAAACCATTGAATCTTCTGTAAGAAACAAATCCTAAAATAAAAATAACTAACCTTTTCAAAAAGTAAGGTGTCCCGAATGCATCGGTGAAAATATTTTTCTTCGCCATCTCTCAATTAAACACGGTTGTGCAAAGTTACATTTTTTTCAGCAACTGACTGAATTCACTTAATATCATTGCTGTAGCTCCCCATATGATATATCCATTGAAATTAATGACCGGAACTTCATGTCCTCCGGCACTTGGCAGAGCCATAATTTCAGGCTGGTCGGGAAGATTTAAAAACGAAGTAATAGGAAACTCTATGGTTTCTACTGCTTCACTTTGTTGTAAAACGAAAGTGGGGTTCTTTTTTGTATATGAAATATAGGTATATACGTAAAAATTACTTGGAGGAATATAAATAGGGGACATCTCTCTTATGATCCTTACGTAATGTTTATCTATTCCTATTTCTTCTGAAGTTTCACGAATAGCAGTGTCGGCAAAATCCCGGTCCATTTCTTCGCGCTTTCCGCCAGGAAGTGATATTTGACCACTGTGCCTGTCGTGCTCATTAATGGTCCTTTGAATCAGAGGGAAATACCATTCATCATCTTTTAAATATAAAACAATATTTACTGCCGCGAATTTTGGATTTTTCTTTAAGATTTCATCGTGGTTGAAAACAGGACGATAAGGTGGAGAAAATACGCCGTGAGCATTCTCTCCTGGTAATTCCACACTTTTAATTTTTCTTAATAAATCTTTTCCAAAACTTTCCATAGCTCAAATTTAGCAATATATCCTGAAGAATGGAATAGCCATTAACATTAATTAACCATATGGTTTTGAAAAATTAAAGATGAAAAAATTAAAGATACCGGACGCGAATAGGCTATTGATGCTGCTAAATTCATCCTTGTTTAACCTGTACTGTCGGGCTGTGCTTTACTTTGAAATTAACTGAGTTGGCAATGAAACAAAATTCATTAGCTTTTTGATGAAGTTCCACCGCTTTTTCAATCATGGATTCATCCGTCACGATTATTTCAGGGTGTAGTGTTACTTCTGTAAAATGGCCGCTTCCATTGGCGGTTTCTGCCATGATTCCGGTTGCTTTATCTGTGTATTCAGTTAGGATAACTCCCGCTTCCGAACAAAAATGGAGATACCATAACATATGGCATGAAGATAAGGATGCTAAAAAAAGCTCTTCAGGATTATGTTTGGTCTTATCGCCCCTAAATGCCGGATCAGAAGACCCATCAATAGTAACTTTATTTTCTATTGAGATGGTATAGCTTCTGTCGTAATTCCGGTAGCCGCTGGTACCTGTTCCTTTATTTCCGGTCCATTCAATGGAAGTGGAGTAGTGGTGTTCCTTGTTCATGTTTTTTGTGTTTATTAAAACAGGTACTAATTTAAATAAAAAAACCTCCAGAAAACTGGAGGTTGTAATTTTGTATTAATTGGAATATCCTGATACTTCTTCTTTCTTAGAGTTATAGATCTTGTATTCCAAATATTTAAAAGAATCCCTTGGGATGATGGTTACCCATTTTTTATATTTTACAAACCATTTCATCTGGATGCTCTTAATTCCTTTTGTAAGATAAGCTTCCACGAATGGGTGTACATGCAGGTAAAGTTTTCCTTTTTCCTTTTGCATGATGTTTCTAATGGTTTCTTCCATTCTTTCCACAATAACAATCGGAGCTACGATTTCTCCGTCCTTGTTAGGGTTTTCTTCTTTGGTTTCGATTTGTTTTTCCGGACGGTTTCTCTGTCTGGTAATCTGTATCAATCCAAATTTACTTGGAGGTAAAATTTTGTGGCGAGCTTTGTCGCGCTTCATTTCTTCTTTCAGATGTTCGTACAAATCTCTTCTGTGATCGGCGTTCGGCATATCGATAAAATCGATTACAATAATACCACCCATATCACGAAGGCGCAATTGTCTTGCAATTTCTGTTGCGGCCATTTTATTCACGTTGAGAGCGTGTTCTTTATTGGCTGCATTTCCGGTTGTAATGTTATTCCCGGAGTTCACGTCGACTACGTGTAAAGCTTCCGTATGTTCAATAACAAGGTAAGCTCCTTTAGAACTTGGAATGTTGACGTGTTTTCCAAAGCTTTGTTTAAGCTGTTTTTCAACATTGTAATATTCCAGAAGAGGAATGTGAGAATCATAAAACTGAACAATATTTTTTCTTTCAGGAGCAATTACTTCTACATAATTTTTCATTTCTTCCACCATTTGTTCATCATCACAAATGATACTTACGAAATCCTGATTAAAATTGTCCCTTAAAATAGCTGAAGCCTTATCTTCTTCGCTTAAGACCTTAGATGGAACTTTATTTTTCTGGATATTTTTAAAAGTACTTTCCCATTTCTGAATCAGCTGATTCATATCGTTATGCAGGTCTGCCACTTTTTTTCCTTCGGCAACGGTTCTTATGATCACACCAAAACCTTCAGGTTTGATACTCTCGATAAGAGTTCTTAGTCTTTCTTTTTCCTCAAAGCTTTTAATCTTTTTGGAGATAGAAACCTTGTTGTCGAAAGGAATTAAAACCAAAAAACGTCCTGTTAAAGATACCTGGGTAGAGATCCTTGGGCCTTTTGTGGAGATAGGCTCTTTGGTAATCTGCAGCAGGACAATGTCATCCTTTGCAATGACTTTATCCACAGTCCCGTTTTTGTCTATTTCGGGTTGTATCTCGAAATTTTTTAAGCTTGAAGAACTTTGCTTTTTAGAAATGGTGTCCTTTAAAAATTTTCTATAAGTAAGATATTGTGGCCCCAGGTCCTGATAATGCAGAAACGCATCTTTGTCGTAACCTATATTTACGAATGCGGCATTAAGGTTAGGTGCCAGCTTTTTTACCTTTCCTATAAATAAGTCTCCAACTATAAAATCACTTTTGTCCTCTTCCTCATGAAGTTCACATAGTCTTCCGTCTTCCAGTAATGCAATCTTTGTAAGTTCATCCTCATGCGAAACTATTAGTTCTTTCTTCATTTTGTTATAAGATAAAATTGTTAAGATTATAGGAAACAGGCATGGTTTTCTTTAATAAATGCATGTATAAATTTACGAATTCATAATGAAAGTTGTGTTATTTATTTCAATGAAATAAAACCTGTCCCGATCTTTTGGGAATCCTATAGTTATAAATAAAAATATAGTCGGTGTAGATTAAAAAATTAAAAACACCAACTATATTAATATATTTTTAAATCTCGAAAAAGGAGATTATTTTTTCTTATGTCTGTTCGCTCTTCTTCTTTTCTTTCTTTTGTGAGTTGCAACCTTGTGTCTTTTTCTTTTCTTTCCGCTTGGCATAATTTTAAATTTTTTAGTAACTAGTTAATATTCAGTTAATTTTTATTTTACTGCAACTTTAGTTTTTACTTTCTCAACAAAAGATTTTGATGGTTTGAAAGCAGGAATATTGTGAGCAGGGATCTCAATTGCAGTGTTTTTAGAAATGTTTCTTCCTGTTTTAGCAGCCCTTGTTTTAATTATAAAAGAACCAAAACCTCTTAGATAAACGTTATCTCCATTATACATAGAAGTTCTGATCTCCTGCATAAAAGCTTCTACAACTTTCTGTGTTTCATTCTTTTCTGTTCCCAACTTATTTGAGATGGTGTTTACCAATTCTGCCTTTGTCATTTCCTTTTTTAATTTTAAATTTTAGGTGTGCAAATTTAGTTAAAAAAATTGAATACTAGCAAATTAGTGGTAAAAAAAATTTCGGTAAACGGTTGATGGTTTTATATTTACTCTCTATATATATTACGTAATGATGTTTTTTACATGCTGGAATTGTAATATCCGTTTTCTACGCAAAAGCGGATCAGGTGAAGTTTTGTCTTTAGTCCCAGTTTTTCCGTTAACCTGTTGATGTAGGTATCAATCGTTCTCGTACTAAGATTAAGTTTCTCTCCGATTTCCTTATTACTAAAGCCTTCATAGCAAAATTTCATCAGCTGGATCTCTGTGGAAGAAAGCTCTTCCTGGCTCTTTTTTTGCCGTTCCATATACTCCATAACAGCAAGGGGTTGCTGTTCCCATTCTTTGGAATATGCTTCATAGTTGAAGGTGTCTGACGCTACCTGTCCTTTTATGATATCTCGAATGATATTACTTTTCTTTTCGCAATAATAGATATTGGGAATTTTGGAAAGTATTTCAGCCATATCTTCCTGATAGGTTCCTGAATAGGTAATAATGGGAGTTTCGGAATTGCTTTTACGGATGTATTTTATCGCTTCAATTCCGCTTAATACAGGCATAAATAGTTCAATGATAAAGACGTCTTCCTGTCTTCTGTAAATTCTGTTCACGAGTTCATGCCCGTTATTACAATCATTGAGAAGCATGTAAAACGGGTTTTCCAAAAGCGTTTTGACAAGTATTTTTTTAAAATAAAAATCGCTGTCTGCTATTGAGAATCGCACAGTATTAGTTAATATTTTACTCACGTTAATATTTAATATCGATTTGGCTTATGATAATTAAATTTAGGGGTCTAAATTAATAAAAACTTATTAAAGTTAAAATTAATCTTAATTTAAATGAAAAATGATCCGTTATATCACGGAAAAGATAGATATTGTGCAGGAAATTTTTTTTTTATACTTTCACAGACCCAAACAAACCACAAAATATGTCTTCAAATAGAGAGAAAAAATTAAATAAATCAGACGTCAGAATAGGCATTTGGAAGTTTGTTCTGTCTTTTGTTGTCCTGGCTGCTGTTTCTTTCACCAGCGTGTTTTTCTTTTTTAAAAGCTATGATGCCCAAACGGAAGGGGTAAGCCGTGATGCGGAAGCCTACAGAGAATTACTGGGCCGCAGCGATATTCTTAGAGTTCAGGTGGATACTATTTTCAGCAGAATGAGCAGGCTCAACAGAGTGGAAAATGATATTTTCCTAAGAAATGATATTATAGACAATGTGAATAATGCTAAAAACATTATGGGAAAAGACAGTGCGGATAATTTTAAGCATTATGCTGTCTTAATGAAACAAATAAGTCCGATGCTGACTTTGAAAAATCGTATTGTAGAGGTTTCCAACCAGAAAAAAATCGCAATAAGAGATGTCAACGGATGCATGGGGAAAGTAGGAAGTATGGAAAAGGTACTGAAGATAGATCCTACCAGAAAGTTTACAGGAAGTCGAAGAAAAAGATAAGTTATGCAGGGACACATCACATTATCCAAAAAAGAAAAGCAATATCAATTTTTTTATTTGATTTTAATGCTTTTGGCAGCACTCATATTTTTAGGAATTATTTTCCTGAAAAGATTCAAATCGCCATTTTCTGAAGATGATATTATTGCCATTCAGAAACTTGAACAAAAAGCCAAATTTGATCAGCAACAAAAATTAACCCAGCGTTTGCAGGATAGTACTTTCATCCAGGTAAGCAGACTTACGGATGAAACCACAGAACCTTTTGTGGAAAATTCTATTCAGACAGGGATTAATGATATAAATAACAGCTTTGGTCCGGAATATATAGACATCAGAAAAGATGCTTATCCCCAGATTGCACAATTCTATAAAATGTATTTTGAGGACAAAAAGATCATCTCAAGAACTACAGAAGATATCAAACTCTTTCAAAAACAGTATCAGGATTGCCTGATCGGACTTAAAGAAACCAAAGACCGTGTCTTTCAGCGACAGAATGCATTAAAAGAAAGAACCCAGTAAACGGCAAAAACTAATACTCAATCAATCACACATCACATTATAACTATGAATTATTTTCAAAAGAACAAAAAGAACATTATTATCGGTGTTATAGCGACATTGCTGATTGCGGCTCTTGTTGCACTCTGGTTGCAGAAAAAGGTCATTCATTCTGCAGATGATATTGTAGGGGTTGTATATCCATCTACATTAAGTGTAGGGGATACATTGGTATTTGAAGATAAAACACAATTTGCCAAAAGCAAAAAATGGAACTTCGGAGACGGGACAACTTCTGAGAAAAGCAGTGGGATCCACTTTTATAACAAACCGGGATACTATCCGGTAACGCTTATTATCGATAATAAATACTCTAAATCCTTCCCTGTACTGGTTTCTGCCAGAGCAATTCAGAAAGCAAAAGATACAGCGATGGTAAAAACAACCATAGATGCACCATTACGGGCTATGCAATTCGAGAATGTACAGTTTCGTGCGATCTCCGATGCTAAACAGTTCAGCTGGAAATTCGGGGAAAGCGGAACTACAGATTCTAAAGATAAGCTAGCAATCTACTCCTATAAAGAACCGGGAGATTATATTGTTACTTTATACACGGATGAAAGCATTGAACCGATTATACACCACATTAGAATTGATCCTTCTTATGATGCATTAAATGATCAGGATGTAAGCGTAGAAGACGCTTATGCAAAAATCGATAATGATTTTAAATATCATTTGCAGCAGATTGCCAACGGGAGTAATTTCAATTCACACTATAATTACCTTCTTCAGAAATACCTTTGTAATAATGAGAATACGGTTGTGAAGGTGAATGACAGTAAAGTAAATAACTTTTACATGTATTGCGCGGGACTTCAGTTTGATAAAAATAATGTTATTCAGACCGTTAAGGTAAATTTTGATGATACACAGAATTGTGTAACCAAAGTGGATATTAACCAAAGTAAATAATTACAACCCTGTATCGGGCACACCAAATTATAAAAGAAAATAGGATGAAAAATAAATTTCCTCTAGCAGCATATTATATCGGAGTTTCATTTTTACTGACCAGCTGTCAGGTAAAATTACCATCGAAAAGAACTCCGGAGCCGACGCAATACGGGCAAATTGATAATGCCTCAGTGATGAATGGTTATCCAAAGAAGTCTGTTCCATGGATTGCCATTTCGGATCGTTCCAGAAATACGGCTTATCTTGATAAAAATGACGAAAAATCATATAAAGAAGTAAAATTCTTAGAACCTTTAATGGTCTTAAAGCATAGAGACGGTATGGTAAAAGTAGCCGAGTATATTCCGGATGCTTTAATGAAAAAAGTTTCTTCGAAGGCTATTAAGACCTATGGATGGATTCCGGAATCCGAGCTATTGCTTTGGAACAGCTCTTTAAAAGATGAAAAGACCGGTTATCCGGTAAGGGTTGCTGTGGTACCAAGCAATAGTGATGTTATCAGAAGTGCTGAAAGATATTACAAAAATGATTCGATCATGGTGTTCAACTCTCCAAGTCTGATCGAAAATGCGAATGTAAAGATACCTAACGGTCAAATTGTATATGTTTACAAACAAGCTGAGAATAACAAAAGATTTTTAGTGGGTAAAAAACCGAATATTGACATCGATAGTATCAGTACAGGATTGTATGGCTGGGTAAGTTCCAATGTGATTTCAGCATGGGGGGAACGTTCTGCAGTAAAAATGAAGAATACAACCGGTGTTACAGAAACGGCTTTAGGGTTACATGAAGGAGCGCCGGGAGGTAGTGATGCCGCAAGCAGGACTGCAATTCTTCTTACGGATGTTAATAAGAGAACGCCACTTGAAAATATTTACCCTGTTAAGCTTGCATTAAAAGAAGCGCCAACTCCGGATTCTAAAACCAAATATTTTACCAATATCCTGGACTATAGTAAGAACTATGTCTTAAATGTATTGGGAGAACCTATTTATTTTGACCGTTATCGTGAGATCACGGAAAGAAATAAAAACATCAATATTGTTTTTGCTTTAGATATCAGTGCACCTAATGCACTCTATGCTCCGATTGTAAAGTCCCTGTTACAGGACCTGCAGTTAAGATTTGAAAAGCCTTCTTATTTCAATTCTGTAAAATATGGAGTGGTTCTCTATAAAAACAATTCTTGCGGAGATAATGTAGCTGTTTCCAGCTTAAATGCTGATTACAGTAAAATAATCTCTTTCATAGAAGATAAGATTAATGAGATGAATTGTCCTACCAACAGTGGTTATCAACCCGTAAGTGAAGGTTTAACGGCTGCAGGAAATCTTCTTTCAGCGGTTCCTGATGAAACGAACCTTGTAATTACAGTGGGGACATCCGCCAACCAGAGCGGGAATATGTATGGCGTAATCAATTCTCTTACGCAAGCACAGGCAAGGCTGATCATGTTCCAGACAAGTTCTAGATCATCTGATACCTATAATGACTTCGTTTTGCTGGGGCAGAATGTTGTTTCCAATACGGCAAAAAATATTGCCGAGCTGAAAAAGCAAAAAATCATTAACCAGAATGATGTTTTAACTAAGAATAACTTTAACCTTGTGGAAGGAGATGAAGGCTTCTTCTCTTTAGATTATCCAAAGCAAAGTATGTCTCAGGGATTTGTAATATTCCCTAAAAAAGGAGATGTAACGACACCGGGCTATCTGAAAAAATCAGTTGATAGTTTAATTTCACAGGTAACCATGGATAATATGTCGATCGATAATTCCCTGAATGCTTATTTCCATTCCTCAGTAGGAGCGGGAAGAACAGATGTGGATCTGAAATATAAATATCTGTATCCGGGACTTACCAATCGCGTTCCGGCGGGAATTGCCGCTCAGCTGATCAATTACGGAAGTCCGTTCCTGGTAAAAGGGTATATTCCAAAAGATCTTAAAGATTATAAACCAGGTCTTGAAAAAGGAATTCTGATCTCTGAAACAGAATATGACAACCTAAAAGCTTTCTATAGGGAAGTATATGAGAAAACTGGTCCGGCAAGAGCAGACTTCAACCAGTCAAAAGCAATTAAAGAATATGTTCGTCTTGTTAAAAAATATAATCCGACAACAACATTCTTAGATAAAGGTGATCTTTATGAGCAGCCTATGTCTTATGCGGTGGGATTGACGACAGGTTTCGATTTGTCTGAAGAAGAGCTAATGTCAAAATATAAGCTTAAAGGATGGAGAAAATCTAAGATCGTTCTAAATGAAACAGTAAGAAAATATTTCCTTAACTACAAAGAATTGGGAGAAAGATTGCTTACTCACAGAAATAATCCGGCGGTGAAAATCCAGCAAAACGGGCAGACTTTCTATTGGCTAAATGAATATTTTATGCCGACCATGCTTCCGGTAGAGGAACCAGAGTATACAAAACATTAAAATCAATTATAGGGCGGAATTATTTCCGCCTTTTTTGTATTTACACATATTGAAATCCTGAAGAAATATCTCCGGATTATCAATTCCGGATTATTGCAAAAGAATCATTGCCAGGGAGTTCTAAAATGTTGCTACATCGATGATCGTAGAACTACTACAAATTTGTAAAAATCCATTTGAAAACTTTTATAAAAGCAGCAGGGGTACTATATTTGTTGTACATTCATTGAGTTACAATATACAATTAACGATTAAAAATTTACAATCATGGCAGCAAATTCTAGAGGGATTTTAAAATTCAACGGAGGCGAGGGTCAAAAACTATTAAAACTTAACTATAGCGTTTCCAGATCTACAGATGTATCGGGAAGGGTAGCATCAGATCCTTCAAATGCACTTATAAAACTTACAGTAGAGGCAACGGAAAAATCTGATATTCTGGAAAGCTTACTTAATGGAAAATATAAGCCGACCACCGGAGAAGTTACATTTAACAAATCTCATGAAGAAGGTACTTTAATTACTTTAAAGTGGGAAAACGGATATGTTATTCAGCATGAAGTAGATTTCGATGCAGTAGATGAAAACAGTATGCTGATCAGCTTTATCGTAAGCGCTGAGACCATTCATTATGGTCAGGGTATTTATGAAGGTCTATGGCCATCAAGCTAATTAAAAAAGGCACATTTAATCCACATTCATAGAAAAAGACTGTCCATAAAAAGACAGTCTTTTTTGCCTGAGATAATTTAGATACCCACAGAAAAGACAATCTGAAATCTTTATCAGGGAATACTTTGCCTAAAAGAAATCCTGATTGGATATTTTTTTTTACCTTTAAGCCTCACCACAATCGCAAAAATATGCTACCGATACCTGAACATACCTACGGAATTTCTTTCCGTTTATCACAGAAACCCGGCAGATTCATTAGGGATCTGCAGATGTGTACTTTACCAATAAGACCCTATTCTGATCATATTATTGCTGATGAGGCTCATGATATTTTAATGTAAGAACATTCCTGCTGATGAACTGTACAGGCAGACGTGAAACTATTTGCATACAACAACACAAAACATATTAATAAGAACATTATCAATGGGAGTACTAGTAACCAACGAAACCGTAAAACAGCTTTTTCATATTGCACAATCCATTGCAAGAGAAAATTATAATGCCACATATGGAGCTCCACATCTTTTACAGGCTTTGATGCACAAAGATATAGGACTTAACGAATTTCTGAAAAATATTGATAAAGACCCTGGATACTTTTACGAATGGGCCGACGTTCGCATAGAAGATTACCCTAAAACAACCCATCTTCCTGATGATGTGGGACAAGATGAATACGTAGATAAAATTACCGAAGAGGCAGATGACATCAGGCTGAAACTTGGACTTGATGAGATCACTCCTATTTGTATCCTTACTGCTATTGTAAAGCCTCAGGTTGCATTTACATTACAGCAGTTGAAATCCCTTCCCTTAAGAGAGCATGAAATATTCGCCCTATACAGGAAGGATATGCCTTACGGCACAGCGGAAGATGGTGAATTTTCGTCACTTTTTTCCAATACTTCGGATTTTACGGACGCCTCATTTCCTTCGATCAAAAACTATTGTGTAGACAGAACAGCACAGGCGAGGCAAGGAACATTGGAAAATATTATCGGACGGGACAAAGAATTGAGGATGCTCGTAGAGATCCTTTGCCGAAGAAGCAAACCTAATGTGATTATCATTGGTGAGCCCGGAGTTGGTAAAACAGCTTTAGTAGAAGGCTTTGCTACTGAAATCATCAGGGGAAATGTTCCGGAAATGCTAAAAAATGCCACCTTATTGGAGTTGGACACAGGAGCACTGCTGGCAGGAACATCCTATAAAGGCGAAATTGAAGATCGCCTTAAGAAAGTAATTAATGAATGTAAAAAGATTGAAAAAGCTATTTTATTCATCGATGAAATTCATACACTTTTAGATCCAAAGGGGAGCATCGGAAATGTTGCCAATTTACTGAAGCCTGAATTAGCAAGAGGCGAGATCACGGTTATCGGAGCTACCACTCAGGAGGAATACCGGAAGATCATCGAACCTGAACAGGCCTTTAACAGACGCTTTGAGGTATTGACGGTAAATGAACCGGATGAGAAAACCTGTGTGAAAATGATCGATGTTCTTCTTGAAGGTTACAAAAAACACCATAACATTGAGGTTGAAAAAACAGCCCTTCCGGAATGTGTACGTTTAGCGAAGCGCTATGCAAAAGGTAAAAAACTTCCTGATGCGGCGATTGATTTGCTGGACAGGACTATGGCTGCCATCAAAATGCTTGATGAACTTTCCGAAAAAGAGCTGGAGAGCTGGAAAGAAAGTTATGAAGAAATTCTAAAAGAAGAATATCCTGATGCTAAGGATCAGGCAGATGAGCTGATATGGACTTATAATTTGTTAAGGGATAAGATCAGCCCTATTTTGTGGGGATCGTTGAGTGAGCAACCTATGATCGATAACTCAATGCCTGTAGACCAGATCAAAAAGATCATCGATGATACCTATACTGAGCTTCTTCAGCATGCTTCCATAAAAAGAGAAAAAGTTGACCGTCTGGAACTGGCCGCAGTGATGGCTGCAAAAACAAATATTCCGATAGGTAAGATTCAGGCACAGGAAAAAGAGAAGCTCCTTAATATGGAATCGCTTCTTATGAACCGTGTAGTCGGACAGGATCATGCCTTAAAGATCCTTTCTGATGCTATCGTTGAAAACAGAAGCGGACTGAACAAGCCGGGGCAGCCAATAGGATCATTCTTCTTACTGGGACCTACAGGAACAGGAAAAACGGAGCTGGCAAAATCAATGGCAGAACTTCTTTTTAATGATGAGAAAGCGATGGTGCGTTTCGATATGTCTGAATTTAAAGAAGAACATTCCGCAGCCCTGCTTTATGGGGCTCCCCCGGGATATGTAGGATATGAAGAAGGAGGAATGCTGGTTAATAAAATAAGACAGCAACCGTACACAGTCGTTTTATTTGATGAAATTGAAAAAGCCCACCATTCAGTTTTTGATGTATTCCTTCAGATTATGGATGAGGGTAAAGTACATGATAAACTCGGAAAAGAAGGAGATTTCAGTAACGCCCTTATATTATTTACTTCCAACATCGGAAGTGAAGAAATTGTAAAGCAATTTGAAGAAGGTAAGGTTCCTGAATCCTCTTCATTAATGCAGATCATGTCGAACTCCGGAAGATTCAGACCGGAATTTTTGGCAAGGATTACGGAGATCATTCCTTTTGCACCAATTACCGAATCTATTGCAGAAAGGATCTTTAATATTCAGCTGAAATCACTCCATACTTCACTAACCAGACTGGGTATGACGCTTACAATAAGTGACGAGGCTGTAAAAAATCTTGCTCTTGGAGGCTTTAGCAGTAAATATGGAGCAAGGCAGATCTCAGGTGTTATCCGTGCACAGCTGGCCAGACCTATTTCCAAAATGATCGTTCGTGAAGAAGTAAAATCCGGGCAGACAATCCATGTAGGCTGGAATGCTGAAGAGGATAAACTGACATGGAGTGTGGCGTAGTGTTAAGATAAATCCATTTTAAAATGTTTTTATTTTTAATTTAAAATAGTTATTAGTACAATGAAATTTAATTTCAAACATATTGTAACCGGAATGTTGTTGCTGATTTCTTCTCATTTTGTAAATGGGCAGTTTCTTTCAGCTTCTGATACTTCCGAAAACAGTGTGAGAAGATATAAAAGTATCATCAGTTCGAACAAAGAGATCGTAGAATTTATAGAATATTCACTTTCTCAAAAAGGGTTACCCAGGCATCTTAGAAATTTAGCCCTGATTGAATCCGGTTTTGACCGGAAACAAATTTCCGGTGCCGGTGCGGTAGGTGTATGGCAGTTTATGACGGCACATGCCAATCAATACGGTCTTTCTGAGCAAAGCCGTTCGGATTTATACAGAAGTACCAAAACAGCAGTGATTTCCCTGGGGAAGCTATACAAAAAATACAACAACTGGGTAACTGTAGTAGCTGCTTATAACTGTGGCGAGGGTAATATTTCAAGAGCAATGGATGCTGCGGGATCTTCGCAATATCATATTTTTAGTAAATATCTTCCCGGAGAAACAATAAACCATGTTAAAAAATATTTAAATGCCTGCTATGCCACAGGTGAATTGCAAAGCGTACTGAATGATTATAACAATTCACGCATGAATATGATATTTGAAAACAGGACAGGCCAATATACCGCACCTAATTTAGCTGAAACAGATATCAATGCCGGGTTTGACTTAAGTATTATAGCCGAAGAACTGGATGTAGATGTAGATAAAATACTTACCTGGAATCCGGGAATCATGGATGAGCTCAAGCAAAGCGGCGAAAGCATATTCTATCTGCCGGTAGATCTCATGCCTGATTTTCTTTTAAAAAAGAATAAAATACTGAGCCGCTCTGTCAGGAAGAAATAAAGTAATGATTAAGGTTTAATAATAATGTTTAACGATCCAAATGCAGTTTATATGAAAACAAAATCACCCAACATATCCCAAAATCCTTCTTTTCGTCCTTCACAAAATGCTGATCGCGTTTCGGAGAGCCATCATACGGGGATCAACCGTCTCGTAAAATTGTCTCTTGTGATCGAAGGAAATGTGATCAGATACTATAAGCATTTCACTTTGAAGCAAAGTGCACAACGTCACCACGAGTTTACGCTTACTTTAGCGCACGATGCACTTGGAGGAAGACAAACACATACTTTGGAAGAAGCCAATAAATTTTTGGGTAAGCGTCTTACAGCTGTGATTTCTTACAAAGACATAGAAAACAGTCCCGAAAGAACGTTTGTGGGAGTAATTACAGGAGTAGGATTCAGCCAGGAGCAAATGAGCCTTGGGAACATTGTTTTAACAGGATATAGCCCTACCATCCTTTTGGACGGTGCTCCGCATATTCAGAGTTTTGGAGGTGACCAGGCCGTTAATATGGGGATTATTGCAGAGGAAGTGATTAAGCAGGGTATCGATAAAAGCCGGTTTGATATCAGGATAGATACTAATGATTATTCCCAGATTGTTTATAGCAGCCAGTATGATGAAACCCACTATAACTATCTGGCGAGAATGGCGGAAGCTTACGGTGAGCAATTTTTCTATGATGGAGAGGTCTTGCACTTTGGAAAGCTTCCTGCACAAAATAAACCGATCAAACTTACCTACGGGAGTAATGCCAATGATGTAAAAGTAGAACTGAAAGCAGTTCATACAAAGCCTCAGTTTTATGGATACAACAGCAGTAGAAATGAAAAGCTTACTTCCGGTGAAACACCGATTCAGCATGTAAGTGATCTTGCCAAAACAGCGTATGCCCATAATGATAAAATCTTCAAAACACCGGCTCTGCAGGTAGCACCTGTAAAAGCGTCAACACACCTTGATGTGGAATATTCCCAGAAAAGTGCTGCGGGGAGTGAAGCGGTAGGTGTTTTTTCCATTTCCGGAAAAACTACGGTGCCTTTTTTACATCCGGGATGTATTGTAGATGTGCAGATGCGTAAGCCTGATACCAATGAAAGTGATTATTTCACCAGGATTATGATCACCGAAACCACCCACGAGATCGATACAATCGGTCATTATCAGGGAAGCTTTGAAGGCATTGCATCGGACACCGGATTTTTACCAAAACCGGATTTTAAAATTCCGAAAGCAGAACCACAGATTGCCACTGTAATTTCCAATGCCGATCCTGAAAACCAGGGGCGGGTACAGGTAAGATTTGACTGGCAGACTAATGATATTACCCATTTTATCCGCGTAATGACTCCTGATGCAGGGGGAACGGATCAGATTACTCAAAACAGAGGCTATGTAGCAGTACCGGAAGTAGGAGACCAGGTGATGGTCAATTTTGTTCACAGCCATCCTGACCGCCCGTTTGTAATGGGGGGAATGTTTCATGGTGGTGTAGGTTTAGGAGGAGGAGTAGATAACCGTGTAAAATCCATTCAGACAAGAAGTGGGCACCGTATTATTTTTACGGAAGATGAAAGCATTATTATTACGGATAAATCGGGAAATAAGATCCATTTGGACACCACCGGAAGTAACATCACAATCACAGCTCCTGAAACCATGACATTGAACTGCCGGAATATGAATATTAATGTTGGAGAAAATATGAATACCTATGTCGGGATGAACAAAATGGATAAAATAATGCTCAATAATACGGAAAGCGTAGGGTCTATGAAATATGTTACTACCGGGGCGGATTTTACAACCAATGTCATTGGAAAAATGAGCCATTATGTGAAAGGAGACATGGAGGTATACGGAGAAAAAGAACACAAGCTGACCAGCTTAAAAGGAGTTGAGGTCAATAGTGAAGGAAAAGTAGAACATCACGCTGAAAAAGAAGTTCAAAACAATAGTGGTGAGAAATCTAAAAATCACTAGTCATGAGCATCGAGTATTTTGTAGAAGGTAAGACGACTACGAGAACCGGAGGGAATTATTTAACCTACGCCAAGGAAGGCATAGAACATAACAGTTCGGTTTCGGTAGAGCAGAAAGGCAAGGATTCCGGGGTAAGCTATGGACAGGCACAAAAAGTAAACCCCAATGATAAGCCCGTAAATTCGATTGATATCAGCTTGAATCTTTTTTTTGACGGAACCCAGAATAATAAAACCAATACCATGCTGGGTGGAGGTTTTAAGGAAGCCAGCAGCGATAAGGATGATAGCTACAACAATGAATTTACGAACGTAGCGAAAGGATATGACGCTATAGATCCCAATGCGGATAACCAGGTGTCGTGGTACATTGAGGGAATCGGAACAGAAGATAAAGAAAGTGATAGTATCCTGAAAGGAGTTGCACAAGGTACCGGAAGCACAGGAGTAGTCGCCAAGGTAGCTAAAGGATGTTTAAAGGGAGCCCAGGCGATTGTAGATAAATTAAAAAATAACATTAGGCCGATCAATATTCTAACTGTAAATGTGTTCGGGTTTAGCCGCGGAGCAGCGGCGGCAAGACATTTTGTACATGTAGCCAACTCAAAAGCTTATGTCTCTTACTCTAACTTTGGAAAAGTCCTGCAGGTTTTTCCACCTGAAGACATCAAAGACGGATATCTGACCATCAGTGATAAAGATGGATCCAAAGATGCATTTATAAATCAACATGGTTATTTTGGAGCTTGTCTCCTGGCGCAGGGACTGGAGGTTAAAGAGATCAGATTTAGATTTGCCGGGCTATATGATACGGTAGCGTCCTATGGACTTAATCACAGAGGGGGCTTTGGTATTGATAATGATACCAAACAGCTGGGGCTGGATACCATTGGAAGAGGGAAAGTACAGTTTGCCCTGCAGTTGGCTTCTGATGATGAATACAGGGATAATTTTGACCTTACGAACATCAATAGTACAGGATTGTATGGTCTGGAATTTACCCTTCCGGGAGTTCACTCCGATATTGGAGGGTCCTACGGCATTGGAGAGGAAATTTCCGTGTTGTATTGTGATCCTTATGATCCTTATCAGAATGTAGAAACGCATAAAGAGTGTGAAGCATTTAAAAAAATTGTTGTAGAAGAAGGCTGGTATCATGAAGACCAATTGAAAATTAAATATTTTTACCAAAAAGACGTCAATTATGACCGGTGGTGGAATAAAGGAGCACAATATTATGGTTTGGTAGGAACAAGGAAGCTTTCCAATATGTATGATAAAATTCCCTTAAACCAAATGTTTCATTATTCCAGAAATAATAATATCAAGTATCTGGAAGATGTCATCGAAAAAAATCATAAAATAAATGATAGCTTTATGAAGAAGATCTATTCGCAGTTATCCACATATATGAATGCATGCAATGATCTCCGGAATAAATATATAGAAGCTTATAATTCAGGGGATACCTCTTCATCTTCCCGCTATATAAAGGATATTAAAGCTATTTCCTATTTAGGGCATATCGATAAAGAAGATCTGAAAATACTTAGAAATCAGTACCTTCATTGGTCTGCTAAGACCAATCAGATTGGGTTAGATACAAGACCTAATGATAATGCTCCTAAGGAAAGAGGCGCATTGGAAGCGAAATACAGAAAAAGGAATATACAGGATGGATAAGCTGAAAAGATTGATCTATTTATTTTTAGTACTCATTTTTAATTATAATTATGGTCAGAAAACGCCAGACATAACCGGACAATATTATTTTGGAGAAAAGCAGATTTATCTGTATATTTTTCCTGATAACCGGTTTGTTGCGATAGGAGCGTCCACGGTTGCTATTGGAAGAGCGTCAATACAAAATAATGCTTTGATTTTTAATCCTATCCATCAAAAATCAGAATACCTCTTATATAGTAGGAAAACTCCTGGTGAAAACCGGTTGATTATTACCGATCAGCAGATCATCCGGAACAAGATATACATGAGTACAGAATCAGATATTCTACGTCCTGTCCGCCTTACCGAAGATTGCGGACAAACTGGTTACTTCATTCCATTTCAAAATAAAGTACAGGATCTGACCGTAAAAAATAACGCTGATGTTGTAAATGTATTTCCGCTGGACAATATGAGCAACGATCTGTTGTTATTCTTTCTTGAAAAAGAACAGGATATTTCTGAACTTAATGGCATCATTACGATTAAGGAGGGACACATTAAAGATAGTAACCTCGTGCGCCGCTCACCGCTTAAGTTGGGAAACACCACTGATATTGAAGAAGAAAAACCGGAAAATATACTGGCGAAATTCGACAAAATATATTCAATTTTCGGTCAGGATAAGATATATTTGAATGAAGATTATCATATTGTTCAGGATAAAATAGATCTCGGAACTTATTCTTTTAACAAAAATAAAAATCAATACGAAAAAAAGAATAGTACAAACGATCAGCATCTCAGGATCATTTATCCATATGTTAAAATAAAACAGAAGCCGGCTAAAGAACTGAAATACAGAGATGATCCCCAAAACTTCCTTGTCGCAAAATGTTTGAAGGATCCGGGACTGATAAGGGAAGAAAGCAATGATTCTGATCCCCCGCTTCCTGTACAACCCGCTTCTCAAAAATAATGAAATTGATATGAGATTGATTAAGATATTGTTTTTATTGGCAATTTTTGCCCAAAATATAAGCTGTCAGAAAATGAAAGAAAAAGAAATACCCCAGTTTCAGGTAGAAATATGTGCTCCAGCCAATCCATATAGAATAGAGTTCGTTGATGATAAGATCATAACCCTCGAAGGCATTCCTGCCAGCTTGCCTTATGGCGGAACATCAGGTGAATGGGGGACATCCGGAAAAGGATGGACCGAGCAGCATGGAACTCCGATTGGAGCTGATATTACTTACTATGCAGGGTATGAAGATACTTTTTACCATCTGAAAGCGGACTTTCCGGAAGATAAAATTAAAGACTATATGGAACGGGCTTATGCACAAAGTGAAGCTCCTCTTTACACCGAAGAACTTCAGGAATATAAAAACCTGGGACGAAATGAAACTTTTGGAAGTGCACAAAATCCTTACAATAGCTTTTCAACTTTGGTTTTTGGTTTTGCTCCCAAGGGAATGGTAGTTGTATGGCTTCGTTTTCGTGCTGTTCAAATAGAATTAGGCAGGTTTCAGGCCGATGCAGTAAAAAATGATAAAGAGCTTGAGAAAAAGCTGTTTGCTAAATGGAGTATGACCAGAGAAGAGGTTAAAAAAAGGGATTTTAATCCTGATGCATCACCCGTTACATGGGATAATTATAGAACAAAGTATTCCTGGAAACCTTTGATTACTTCCCAGAATAAAGGACTTCGCCTATTTGATATGAACCTGGATTTTTACAATGGTGAAACGGAAGTGATGCTTCGTCCATGGATTAATAACATTCAGATCAAAGAAAGGGCAATACCTAAAGAATTGAACTTTACCTGGGAAACTGGAAAAGGACAACAATACCTGGGGCGTGCTTTTTTTAGTTGGGAAAAAGCAAATGAAGCCTTCAGGAAAACAGGAAGCAAGGGAAATCTTGAACTAACAATAGCTCCTGATAACAGCGGATTTCAGATCTCTCTGAATGGGGAGCCTTTTCCGGCTGATAGCATAAGGATTTTCAAGACCGAAAAAGAGTTTCACGATTCTTATAAATAATCAATAGAGAAATAAAAGAAGGTTTTTCTTTTTGAAACAGGGACATGATTTTAATCAATGTTACCTATTCTTATTTTTACTTAGTATAAATAAAACTTACATTTGCGGCTGAAAAATTGACTAAATGAAACGTGCCGTTATTGTTGCCTTTTTTTTCGGGGGCTTGGGTTGGGCTTTTGCCCAAAATTCAGGATCTATCTCCGGGACTCTCAAACAGTATAATGGAGATAATCTCTCCGAAGCGACCATAGAGCTGATAGAGACTCATAAGCATACCCTAACTGATCAGAATGGTAACTTCAGTTTTAATGAATTGCCGGAAGGAGATTACCACCTTAAAATACAGGTTATTGGCTCCAATGAGAAAATTGTAGGAGTACATGTAAAGCAGAATGAACCAGCAGTGGTCAATTACCAGCTGGAGAAAGAAAATATTTCCGTTATTCAGGAAATTACTTTATCTACGGTCACCAATAAGTTTTCTAAAAAGGAAAGTCCTTATGTTTCCAAGCTTCCCTTGAAAAATATCGAAACCCCGCAGGTTTACCTCAGTGTTCCAAAAGAGTTGATTCAGGAACAGATTGCAGTTAATCTGGGAAGTATCTCAAAAAATATTCCGGGTTCCGGAATTCCCATGCTTGCCAATCAGGGACGTGTTACATTCCTTTCCCGTGGATTTACCACGGAGCCTATGGTAAGAAACGGGATCTCAGGTTTTGCCTACACTACCATTGATCCGGCAAACCTTGAAAAAATTGAAGCTATTAAAGGACCTTCGGCAACCTTATTTGGCTCAAATCTGTCGACATATGGAGGTTTATTTAACAGGGTAACCAAAAAGCCGTATAATGGTTTCGGAGGAGAAGTGTCCTATACGGCAGGAAGCTGGAACTACAACAGGTTTACTGCAGATATTAATACACCAGTGAATAAGGATAAGACCATTCTTTTCCGGTTAAATGGTGCGGCCACGTACCAGAAAAGCTTTCAGGATCTTGGATTTAGTAATGCGATCTCAATGGCACCCTCTATTTCCTATCAGATCAATGACAGGCTTTCTCTTTTATTTGACATCGAATATGGCCACGAGAAGGCTACCTCTGTTGTGAGGTTTAATCCTTACCTGAAAAGCAATAAAGTACAATCTATTGCTGATATGGGATTTCCTTATAACCGGTTGTTTGGAAGCAATGATATTGCTTATGAAACAGAAATGATGAATATTTTTGCACAAATGAACTATAAGATTTCTGATTACTGGACATCTCAAACCGTTTTCTCACGTGCAAGATCGACCATAGACGGATACATTACTGCCATCAATGGGACTTCTGATACAAAAGCAAGCTTACAGGTGATGAAGGGAAATACCAATTTCATTGCGACCAATATTCAACAAAATTTTATTGGGGACTTTCAGATTTCAGGACATAGAAACAGATTGATCATTGGGCTGGATTATTACAACAATGCGAATAGTTTCGACAGGGTAACGGTGACAGGTGCTCCATTTGATTTTACCAGCAATACGCCCTATTCAGCCAATCAATCTACGATAGATAATCTTGCTAGTTCAGGAACCCCAAGGATCGAAAAAAATGGAGACAACAGCTATGCTATTTATGCATCCGATGTCTTCAATATTACCGACAGATTTCTGGCTATGGTAAGTCTGAGGGCAGACCGATATCAAAATCTTGGAGTTACCGATATTGCTAAAAATGTAAACTCAGGTGATTACTGGCAGACTAATTTTTCCCCAAAATTCGGTTTGGTTTACCAGGTGGTAAAAGACAAAGTATCCATTTTCGGAAACTATATGAATGGATTTACCAATAAAGGAGGATCAGATATCAACGGAAACACTTTCAAACCGGAACAGGCAAACCAGAAAGAAATAGGAATAAAGGGAGACCTTTTTGGACATAAGCTGGTAGGAACAGTGAGCTATTATGATATTGATGTAAAAAATATGGTGCGACCTGATCCTGTTAATAATCTGTATTCTTTACAAGACGGAGGGCAGAGAAGTAAAGGAGTAGAGGTAGAATTTACTGCAAACCCTTTTCGTGGATTCAATATTATTGCTGGATATGCCTATAATGACAGTAAAATGACCAAAGCAGAAGAAAAAATCAATGGGTTGCGTCCTGCTTTATCCGGACCATCCAATCTTTACAATTTATGGATGAGCTATCAAATCATGGCGGGAGAATTAAAAGGACTCGGAGTGGGTTTTGGAGGAAATAAGGGAAATCATTCTTTCCAGACCAATACGACAACAGCTAAAGTTATTATCCCGGCATATACTACTTTAGATGCTACAGTCTTTTATGATCATAAAAATTTCAGAGCAGGAATAAAAGTGAATAACCTGACCAATGAAAAAACATGGTCGGTAAGATTAACTCCACAAAATCCGACCCAGGTCCTCGGGAGTATTGCATATAAATTTTAAATTTAAGCTGTGATTTTCACAGCTTTTTTTGAATCTAATCTTATGTTAACACCTTCTAAATTTTATTAATTTTTTGTTAATATCTCTCGGATGGGTGTTAAAAATAATTAGATATATTGACTGAATTTTAATTATAATTATTTGATTATAAGTGTTTTAATGTGTTATTTATTTCTATTATCGTAGAATTACTACACCAAATCGTAGAATTACTACAAAAACTCAGATAGGTGATCAAAAAGTTTCAGATTAAGAATAAGCAATCTATATTTGCTATACAATTGAACACCACATCACAAAATATTAACGATTAAAATTTACAAATCATGGCAGCAAATTCAAGAGGAATCTTAAAATTCAACGGAGGCGAAGGTCAGAAATTATTAAAGCTTAATTACAGCGTATCAAGATCTACAGACGTTTCAGGACGTGTAGCTTCTGACCCTTCCAACGCAATCATCAAATTAACGATCGAAGCTACAGAAAAATCTGACATCTTAGAAAGCTTACTTAACGGGAAATACAAGCCTACAACAGGTGAAGTTACTTTCAATAAATCTCACGAAGAAGGAACATTAATTACTTTAACATGGGAGAACGGATATGTTATTCAGCACGAAGTAGACTTTGATGCTGTGGATGACAACAGTATGCTGATCAGCTTCATCGTAAGTGCAGAAAAAATCCATTATGGTAACGGTATCTATGAAGGTATCTGGCCAGGTGGAAGCAGCAATTAATTAAACCATCCTAGTAAAAATAAAATTGGTACAGAATAGTTTACTCACCAGAGTTGACTATTCTGTTTTTTCGTTTTGAGATCCATAACTCTATAAAAATATCATATATATCTATTAATTAGGTGTTTATGATTTTTGGTTTAGAGGGAATATAGAAAATTATCTGATCATAAGATGATTTTATTTCACAACATCAGCTAATCAATTCAAATAGTAAGATTATGTTTAAGGATGGTCAATCGCCGAAAATGTCGGCGCCCAAAAATATAAAAGGTCCTGCAGAACAACTGGGAGATACAGTGAAAACACAGGCAATACAAAAGGGTAGTGAAAAAATACAGGAAAAAGCAAATCCGAAAGTTCAGAAAATAACCCAAAAGCTATCCCAGGCTCAGGCTTATTCAGGCATGGCACAAAATGCCTCCGGTCTTTTTATGAACCAGGTTGTGCAGCCTACAGCTCCTTCTGTTATAGAAGATAAAGTATGGTCCAAGCAACCTACTTCCAAAATACATAATGCGAATGCGCTCCCTCAAAGCCAGATCATGGGTATCAATAGGGTGGTAAAACTTGATATTATTATTGAAGGAAAAATTGTAAAACACTTTAAACACTTTAAGCTTAAACAAAGTGCTACAAAACATCATGAATTCGATTTAATGCTTGCTCATGATACACTGGGAAATCCGGAAAACCATAACCTTGAAGAAGCCCAAAATTTCCTTGGAAAAAGAATCACTGTCGTATTTAAATACAAAGACGTTGAAGATGGACCTGAAAGAAGTTTTGTAGGGGTTATTACCGAAGTAGGTTTTAGCCAGGAGAAGGGCAGCCTTGGAAATGTAGTACTTACGGGATCAAGTCCTACCGTTTTGCTTGATGCGGCTCCTCATATCCAGAGCTTTGGAGGAGGTAAAGAAATAAGCTTAAATAGCATCGCAGATCAGGTTATAAAAGAAGGATTGGGACAAAATAAGTTTGACTTCCGGGTTGATTCACAACATGGAAATGTCTCTTACAGCTCCCAATATGAGGAAACCCATTATAATTATCTTGCAAGAATTGCCGAAGCCTATGGTGAGCAATTCTATTATGACGGTGAAGTTCTTCATTTCGGAAAATTGCCGCCTCAGGAAAAACCAATCAAGCTTACTTATGGCAGCAGCGTTCAGGATATAAAAATAAGAATGAAGGCTCAGCATGTTAATCCTACTTTTTATGGGTATAACAGCAGTAAGAATGAAAAACTAACCACCGGTAATTCAAAAATTACCCATACTTCAGATATTGCCAAGCGTGCATACGAAATTTCAGAAAAAACATTTACAACGCCATCTCTGAGAGTAGCTCCGATTAAGGCTTCATCATTTATGGACATTGACGCATCCCAAAAAGGTACTGCGGGAAGTAAAGCATCCAGTGTTTTCATTACTTCAGGAACCACTACTGTTCCTTTCCTGTATCCAGGATGTACTGCCGATATTGAGATGCGGAAAACAGACAGTAATGAAACCTCTTATTTCACAAAACTCATGATCATAGATATGACTCACGAGGTAGATGCAAGAGGATATTATACAGGAACATTTGATGCGATTGCATCTGATACAGGATTTATTCCACGGCCGGAGTTTGAAACCCCTAAAGCAGAACCTCAGTTTGCCAAAGTGATCTCCAATACCGATCCCTTAAACCAGGGTCGTGTACAGGTACAGTTTGACTGGCAAAACGGATCTGCAACCACGGAATTTATCAGAGTGATGACTCCCGATGGTGGAGGAAGTGAAAAAGTAAGCAAAAATCGTGGATTTATGGCCATCCCTGAAGTCGGCGATCAGGTTGTGGTTAATTTCGTTCATCAACATCCGGACCGTCCTTTTGTTATGGGAGGTATGTTTCACGGAGGTGTTGGCGGTGGCGGTGGCGCAGGAAATAATATTAAAAGCTTAAGCAGCAGAAGTGGTAATAAACTGGAACTGGATGACGGAGCAGGTTCTGTTTTTTTAACAGATCAGGGAGGTGCGAATATGAAGTTTGATGGTGCCGGTAATGCAACGACCAATGCCAATAACAATAAGACAGTAAAAGTAGGTAATAACAATACAGTAAATACAGGTAGCAAAAATGTCATCAATGTCGGAAGTAAAGATGGCGGTGGTGCCAATTCTGTGTTTTCAATGGATAATGCCGGAAATATATCTTTAGAATGCGACACGAATGTAACCATCAAGACAGGTGCCAGTTCAATTACATTAAAAGCTGACGGAACAATTATCCTCAGCGGAAAGATCATTGGAATCAGTGGAGAGGGAATCGGAGTTGTAGGTACCAAAGGAATTGATCTTTCATCTCCTGCCAATCATCTCGGTGGCGGACAGACCAAGATCGATGGTGGGGACGCATTTATTAATTAAACAGATCTATGAGTGAATCATTCAACATAAAAGATAAATTTTCTGAACAATATACTCTTATAATAGATTCAGATATTAAAGCGGTAAATGTACACATGATTTCCCGTTCACAGTTAAGATGGGATTTCACCGTTCTACAGGTAGCAGAGGATCATATTAAAGTAAAAATAATTGTTCTGGACCACATTCTTCTTGAAGCCAATAATCCTCTAATTAAAGAGGTGGCAGCACTTACGAATGCGTTTTCCAGGTTGTATAATGAATTATATCTGACCATAAATAGTGAAGGCAAAGTCGTGGAAGTTTCCAATATGAATGTCATTCGTTCAAAGTGGCAGCAGACCAAGGCTGAAATGGAAAAGATAGCAGAAAATAATCCTGAAATTAAAAATGCGATTATCTTAAATGATAACATCTTCCAGGATGAAAAGAAGCTGATAGAAGGCATTCAGAATAATGAATTTTTCCTGATGTATTTTAATAAAATCTATGGACGAAAAATCCCGGGAAATTACAAGGAAAATGCATTAAACCTTTTTAATTCAGCCAATGTACACTGGAGTTTTGACCTGAAGAATAGCAGTAACCCATTACTGTCTTCCGATGAAATGATTGTAGAACTTTCCGGAGAACCATCCATTTTATTGAACATAGGATTTTATAACCGGGCGTATATTCAGTTTTCCAATCAGATCGATGTTTCCAAACTGGAAACCTCACTCAACGAAAAAGGGATTTACAGAACGGAAAAATCTACAGGAAGAATCATAGAAGCTTCCCTTACGAGAGAAGAAATTGCCGATCCTGAAAATCTTTATGCAAAATTGAAATATACATTTTATAGCGACGAAATTCTTAAATATAAAATGTCAGATGAATACAATACAGCGACTTCCTGATGTAAAGTCTTATATAAAGAGCATTTCTATAAGAAATTACCGCCTCGGATTTAATTTAAAATTCGACAGGAAAAACTGTATTAAAAGCTTTTTCATCTTTATGGCTAAAGAATATGAAAAAGATCAGGAGAAATTTATCAGAAAAACCGTTTACGGAATTGAGCATCAGCGGATCGATGATAGAAACAGGATAAAAGCCCATACTCGAAAACAAACCCTAAAAAGACTGTAATATGGGACATAAGATTATTACAGAAAAAGATTTTTGGATGTGCTCCAGTGGTGCGATGCCTGCACAATTGCAGGGAACCAGAAAAAGCAATAAAAAAAGCTCAGGAGAAGTCTACATTACTGTTGCGGATACCGCTACAAGCAGCTGGATAGATTTTGGCTGTACAAAGAATATGCTTTGGGCCGCACTTTTAACTGCTGTGGCTGTAGTGGTAGTGGTCGCCTTAATTGTAGGTACCGGAGGTGTTGCTGCCATAGGTCTTATCGGAATGATGGCCATCGGCGCAGCGGCAGGAGTTGCAGGAGGAGTTATTGCAGCCGTAGACGGAGCATTGAAGTGTGGGCAAAAAAATGCCACGGCAAGAACATGGGATGCCAGTAAAAATAATCTTCTTCTTACAGGGACTCCAGGTATTACAGGAGACCGTACCATGACCTGTTCTATAGGTGGGGTGGTAAAATTTGCCCCTGAAATCAAAAGCTGGACCCATGCTTTAGCTTTGGGTAGCTTTAATTATGTTACTCAGCTTGCAGGCTGTGCCCTTGGTGGTGCGGCGGTAGGAGCCGGAGGATTTCTAGTCTCGGGACTGGCAGGCGGATCACTAGCCGTAGCAGCGCCAACCTTTTCCAGTGTTCTCTCAAACGTTGCCGGAAGTTTTACCGGAATTTGGGGAGGCAGTCGTGCATTGTTCGGATTGAATGCTCTGGCTAATGAGCATGCTTATGGAAATGTTCAGGATGCCGGGGACGCCGGAGCTGTTTTAGTCAATGGAGGAATTCCTGAAATAGGCATGGGACAGCGTATTTTTACCGGACAGGCTCATCCTTCTGACTATCTTCTGTTTTTATATTTATTAAATATAAAAGTGAAGGAACCTGCACCACCCATTAAAGAGCAGAATAGTGGAGGCGATAAAGATGGAAATAATACTTCTAAAGAAGAAGGAAACAAAACGCCTGAAGAAGAAGGAGCTAATGGAAGCAAAGGACAAGGAGAAACAACAACAAAACCCAATGAAGGCGGGGAAGCAAATTCTTATGAAAGTAGTCAGCCTGGTGATCCGCCTGGTACCTATAGAGATAGCAATGGAAGATTGAAAGATTCTCAAACTCATAAATTCGTTAAGGATCCTAATGCCCAGGTTGCAGAACCAACCGAACCTAATCCTAATAACCCAAATGATACAAATCGACCAAGCTGGAGAAAAAGTGAAATTGATGCGGAACAAATGTATCCTGGTTATGATACTCAAAAAAGTTTCATTGATGGCAAAGAAGTGCCGTATGGAACGGAAGGAAGTACAAGGCCTGATTTATATAATACAGGACATAGCGTTGAGGTGAAAAATTATGATGTCACATCTAATACGGGTCGAAGAAATTTAACGAATGAGCTCAACAGACAATATACAGACAGATTACAAAATCTTCCACCAGGAACAAGACAGACAGCAGTAATTGATGTTAGAGGTCAAAATATGTCTCCTGAGGCATTAGTTCAGTTAGAATCTAGTATTCAAAAGAGTTGTCCGAATCTGGAGGTAATTTTTATTCAATAATTAATATATTTATAAAAAATAAATAATGACAGGATTAAAGGTAGGACCTATATTTTATAAGATAGGCACGGGTGATTTTTTACATTCTTTTTTTTCTACAATTGCTTATAATCTGGAAAATAATAAATGGGGCAGTAGATTTCCATTGCTAATGAATGAATTGTATTATAAAACTTTACCCGCAGATAAGGTAGATGAAGCAATTAATGAATTAAAAACGATCCAAAAAGAATTGGAAGAATATTCACCATCTATGGTAGTGTGGGATATTGAGGATCTGTCGAAACAACCACCTTGGGGAGATAATATTGCCGAAAGAATAACCGATCTGTCCAATTATTTTTATACCAATGATGGTGAAGATCTTTTTAATGTCTTCTATAAAGCCTTTGATGCTGCAAAAAGTGTTAATAAAGATATTAATATCCATAGTATGTAATCTTTACTACAAGTATATTAAAAAACAAAGCTTACCAAGAGAAATGAAGATTCATGGAATTTGAAGATTTAGAAAAAGACTTACAAGCTGAAGTAGAAAAAGGAGAAGAGATTGCGATTGAAAATATTCAGAATGGCGTGCGGTTTTCTCCATTTATTTATTTTGGCGAAAAAAATATTAAAAAGATGATTGCGGACTCTTTGGATGAAGCTATTGAAATGGCAGAAGAAGAAATAGAAAGCATTGATGAAGAGACGGTGGTTTTAATCTACAGTAATAAGATTACTCTTAAAGACGGTAGTTTTGATGCTATTGTTTCTCAGGTATATAATGTTGATGAAGGTTCAGGGTATTCTTTTGGCCTGGTTTATAAAATAGAAGATAATAAAATGAAATTTCTTAATAAAAGAGTGTTTCTGGGAAATGTAAGGAACTGCCTTATTTTTTAATTTAAAATATACAACCCCATATAAAATATAAATCCTAAAAACCAGATATGGGAAATAAGATTATTACAGAAAAAGACTTCTGGATGTGCTCCAGTGGTGCAATGCCTGCACAATTGCAGGGAACCAGAAAAAGCAATAAAAAAAGCTCAGGAGAAGTCTATATCACTGTAGCGGATACGGCTACAAGCAGCTGGATCGATTTCGGCTGTACAAAAAATATGCTTTGGGCTGCACTTTTAACTGCTGTGGCAGTAGTGGTAGTGGTCGCCTTAATTGTAGGTACCGGAGGAGTTGCTGCTATTGGCCTTATCGGAATGATGGCTATAGGCGCAGCTGCTGGGGTTGCAGGTGGAGTTATTGCAGCCGTAGACGGAGCGTTGAAGTGTGGGCAAAAAAATGCAACAGCAAGAACATGGGATGGAAGTAAGAGCAATCTAATACTTACAGGAACTCCAGGTATTACAGGAGACCGTACAATGACCTGTTCTATAGGTGGAGTGGTGAAATTTGCTCCTGAAATCAAAAGCTGGACCCATGCTTTAGCTTTGGGTAGCTTTAATTATGTTACTCAGCTTGCAGGCTGTGCTCTTGGTGGTGCGGCGGTAGGGGCTGGAGGATTTCTGGTCTCGGGACTGGCAGGCGGATCACTAGCCGTAGCAGCGCCAACCTTTTCCAGTGTTCTCTCAAACGTTGCCGGAAGTTTTACCGGAATTTGGGGAGGCAGTCGTGCATTGTTCGGATTAAATGCGCTGGCTAATGAGCATGCTTATGGAAATGTTCAGGATGCCGGTGATGCCGGAGCTGCTTTAGTCAACGGAGGAATTCCTGAAATAGGCATGGGAAAACGTATTTTTACCGGACAGGCCCATCCGTCCGATTATCTTCTTTTCCTATATTTGCTTAATATTAAAGTGAAAGAGCCTGCTCCGCCAATAAAAGAATCAAACAGCGGTGGTGATAAGGATGGAAATACTCCTTCTGATAATGACGGAAATACCGCTAATAAAGAAGAAGGAAAACCAAAAGATGAAGGTCAGCCAAAGGACGAAGAACCACCAAAAGACGAGAAACATCAAGCGGCAGAGGAAGATGGACCTAAAGGAAATAAAGGACAAGGTGATGAAGGGCAAAACAATTCCGGAGAAAATAAAAAAGGTGATGCTTATGAAAGTACACCCCAAAAACCTAGTGATAAATTAATTGCTGATACAGAGGCGAAGGCTAAAGAAATTGTAGAAACTCAAAGTGCTAAAGAAAGGGGACCATGTTTATCAGGCGTATATGATCCTGCAACAGGTAAAACCTTTTTTGGACAAAACTTTAAAAATAACGTAACAGGCAAGAATGCTTATGAAAAATGGTTGAGTGATCCTCCTGAATTGGGTGGTGCAGATCCTCTTATCAAACAAAAAGTGGCAGAGTACGAAGCCAAAATTAAAAGTGGTGAAATAAAACTTCCTGAAACTGCAGACAACCGATTAGCAGCTCACTCTGAAATAAGAGCTTACGATCAGGCTTTAAAAGCAAGAAGGGAAGCCGGTCTTCCGGTAGATGAAAATTCAATCCGGGAAATGGATCTTCACAATAGGGATTTACAGAATAATGCAATTAAAAATAATAATGGAACACCTCCTCCTAAGGTAAGATGCCCTCATTGTGGTTTCCTGACAGATGGAATAAACACTCATGGACATAAATAATAAACTTATATGATTGACAAAAATGCAGAGCTGAGATTAGAAGATACTGATGATCGTTTGTATACTAAAAATGATAGTAACGGATTTGCTGTATATTTTTTAGATAAAGAATGTAAAGAACCCTTTACGGGAGAAATATATGTAAAATTCAAAGATGCTATAGAATCTGAAGCCCAATATAAGAATGGCTACAAAAATGGGATCGAATACATCTATGATTCTGACGGAAATCTGGAGCAGGCTAATGAAAACAAAGGCAATGTAATGTATGGTGTTTCAAAAGAATATGATGAAGATGGAAATATTGTAAATGCAAGCATCGTTTTTAATAATGAGTATCTGAAATCTATTGAACTTATTGATGGGACATTTCAGGAAACAACTTCTTACCAGGATAAATTCGGAGAATTTTTGCCGGATTATTTACGGGAATTGTTAAGCCTTTCCAAAGAAGAATTGTTTAATTATGAATTTAAACCTGATAATCCGCATCTTAATTATAGTAAAAAATAAAGAAGACCTGAAAAGGTCTTCTTTTATTTGATGGAACTTTAAAATTAAAAATCTCATCTTTAATTGTAGAACATAAATATTCCTATTTTCTTATATTTGTTCATTATAGAAAATATGGACGCAACTCAAGATAAAAGGTTATTTCTCATCGATGCTTATGCGATGATTTTCAGAGGATATTACGCATTGATCAGAAATCCAAGGTTAACGAGTACGGGAATTGATACTTCGGCTATTTTTGGTTTTACAAACTCTCTGATCGAATTGATCAGAAGAGAAAGACCTACGCATTTGGCAGTGGTGTTTGATGTAGGACAAGCCAGTGTAAGAACAGATGATTTTGCAGATTATAAGGCGAACAGAAGTGAAACCCCTGAGGCGATCAAGATTGCCGTTCCGTACATTCACAGGATTTTGGAGGCAATGCATATTCCTTACTTAGGGGTTGAAGGATATGAAGCGGATGACGTAATCGGTACCATTGCCTGCAAAGCAGAAAAAGAAGGATATACTACTTTTATGGTAACACCGGACAAAGACTTTGCCCAATTGGTTACCGATAAAATCAAGATCTATAAACCAGGTTTAAAGGGAGGAGATATAGAAATTCTTGGTGTAGAAGAAGTAAAAGCTAAATATGAAATCGATGATCCGAAACAGGTCATTGACTTCTTGGCGATGATGGGGGATGCCGTAGATAATATTCCGGGATTAGAAGGAGTAGGAGAAAAAACTGCGATGAAATTCCTGAAAGAATACGGAAGTATCGAAAATCTTTTAGCCAATACCCATCAGTTAAAAGGAAAGTTGAAAGAAAAAGTAGAAGCATCGGCAGAAAGAGGAATTTTATCTAAAAAACTAGCCACCATTATTTGTGATGCTCCTATCGAGTTCCATCAGGAACAATACGATCTTGAAACTCCCGATTTTGAAAAAGTAAAACAGGTTTTTGATGAGATAGAATTCAGAAGATTATATGAAAATCTTTACCGTGCTTTTGCTCCTACAGAAACTGTTGTGGTAAGTGAGGTTGAGGTTACACAGACTCCTGCCGGAACTCAGGTAAAGGGTCAGGTTACACAGCTTGATCTGTTTGCTACTTATGAGGAATTGGATCAGGCGACTTCTACAAAATCAACAATAGAACACAACGAACATTTATACCAGTTTATAGATAATCCTAAAGCCCAAAAAATCCTTGTTAACAATTTATTACAGCAAAGGGTAGTATGTTTTGATACAGAAACAACTTCTTTAAATGAGCTGGAAGCTGAATTGGTAGGAATGAGTTTCTCCTATAAGAAAGGATTGGCTTATTACATACCTTTGTCAGAAGATCAAGGAGAAGTGCTGCAAACATTAGAAATTTTCAGACCTTTTTTTGAAAAGGAAGATCTTCTTAAGGTAGCCCATAACCTGAAATTCGATTACAAGATATTAAAGCAATACGGCATTACTGTAAAAGGTGCAATGTTCGATACTATGATTGCTCACTATCTTCTGAATCCGGACGGAAGACACGGAATGGATTACCTTTCAGAAGTATATTTAAATTATAAACCTGTTTCCATAGAAACCATTATTGGTAAAAAAGGTAAGAAGCAGGGAACTTTCAGAGACGCAGATTTAAGGACACAAACGGACTATGCTGCGGAAGACGCAGATGTAACGTTCCAATTATATGAGCTTTTTGCTCCGCAATTGAAAAAAGAAAACCTTGAAGACCTGTTTTTTAAAATAGAAATGCCATTAATGGTCGTTCTGGCAAAAATGGAACTGGCGGGGATTTCTCTTGATGAAAAATGGTTGGCTCAGGAAAGTATTGACCTTGAAAACGATCTGAAACAGCTTGAATCTAAAATTTTCGAGTTTTCAGGGGAGGAATTCAATATGAACTCTCCTAAGCAATTAGGAGAAATATTATTTGAAAAGATGCAGCTTGATCCGAAAGCTAAAAAAACTAAAACAGGGCAATATGCTACTTCAGAAGATGTTCTTCAAAAACTTTCTTCAAAGCATGAGATCATTCAGCATATCCTGGAATACAGAACCTATCAGAAACTGAAATCAACATATGTAGATGCCTTACCATCCCAGATTGATAAAGATGAGCGTGTACATACCAATTTCTCGCAGACAACTGCTGCAACCGGACGTCTGGCAAGTGTAAATCCGAATTTGCAGAATATTCCGATCAGAACATTGAGAGGACAACAGATTCGTGGTGCATTTGTTTCCGGAGAAGGAAAGAAAATCATCTCAGCCGATTATTCTCAGATCGAATTACGTCTGATTGCTGAGATTTCAGGTGAAAATAATATGATCAAAGCGTTCCAGGACGGTGAAGATATCCACGCTTCTACAGCTGCGAAACTCTTTAAAATTCCTTTGGAAGAAGTATCCAAAACACAAAGAGGGCAGGCTAAAACAGTTAACTTCGGAATCATTTACGGTCAGGGCGCTTTCGCACTAGCAGAACAAACAGGGCTATCCAGATCAGAAGCCAAACAGATGATCGAAGCTTATTTTGAGACCTATCCGAAGCTGAAAGAGTATATGGCTGAGCAGGTTAAAAAAGCCCGCGAGCTAGGATATGTAGAAACTATTTTAGGAAGAAAGCGTCATTTAAAAGATATCAACTCCAATAACTTTGTTGTGCGTGGCCATGCAGAGCGGAATGCCGTCAATGCTCCTGTTCAGGGAAGCGCGGCAGATGTTGTAAAAATGGCAATGATCAAAATTGACAAGCAATTGGATGAACAAAATCTTCAAACCAAAATGCTGCTGCAGGTACATGACGAATTGGTATTTGAATCGCCGATCGAAGAAATTGAAGTAGCTACAAAACTTATCAAAACCGAAATGGAAAGTGCCATCGAAACGCAGGTTCCTTTATTGGTTGAGGTTGGAGTAGGGAACAACTGGCTGGAAGCCCATTAAAATACAATTGTTTCATGTAACAATAAAAAAATGCTGAATTCAATTCAGCATTTTTTCGTTGATAATTATTGATCTCAAAGGATTGGTTCCAAATAGGTGAACTGTATCGATTTACTATTCCAGAATACAGATGATTTTTTTTGGACACCATTGATTTTAAACTCAATGGGTTTGAACGGAATTCTAAAGCTATCGATGCTGTATTTTCCATTTGTCCGTCCCAGAAGTAGTAGTTTTTGTTCGGGAGCTAATTTAACCATGTTAAGAAACTCTCCGGCAGCAATTCCTATTTGCCCTAAGGTTAATAAAACACTGATAGGACATTGTACCTGAAATTTAGGGTCCAGCAGAAGACTATGAAGAGGACTTGGTTGTATAGATGCATTGTATAATATATCATCGGGCTTGATATGTAAAAGAAGGTTTTCTCCTTCACGTGCTGAGGTGATAGATATTTTTGATACGGACTCTGGTATACTAATTTCAATATCACTTGATACTCTTTTATCATAATCGGAAAAGCAAAAGAAAATATGTCCAAGGTCCACAGGCTTTAACTCAAGATTGGACTGCAGAGTAGCATCGACATTACCATAGTATTGCATGCTCATTTCTGAAAGATCCGGATTAAAACGGAGGGATTGAAAATGAACAAACGCTTTTCCGTTACCGGATATTTCTCCTTTAAATCTTCCCAAAGCTAAGAAATCCAGGGTTTCCCGCCAGACGTTACAGGCTGCTACTTTGGCTTCATTTTCAACCTGATGAGCAATACGAGCCGTTTCACGGGCAGTCTGCCAAATGACTCTTTGCGCTTCTCTTCGTACTCTGCATGCAGCCCTTGTACTGTGACATATCGGATCCCATCTGGAGCAGCTCCAGTTACAACTTGGGCCGTTAAAATCAGGATATTTAAAATCAGTTCTTACTTTCTGGCAGTTGATATCACCTCTTTTTACTTCCAGCTTCTCATTGAATGAAGTCTGAGGAATAATGAAATTCTGTTTTAAGCTAATAGGATTGGAAAATGCCTCGTTGAAAATCGATGAAATCTCTGCCTTACTTACATTGGCCGTTACTGACGATTTTGCATCAATAGGCTCAAAAACACTTAACCACAAATTGTCATACTTCTCACTGAATAATTTGAATAGTTTTGATAACTCAGCTTCACTTCTAGGTTTGCTTTGAGAAAGACTTATTAAGTCATTAATTAAAGGCTTTTCTTTTGTTAATTCAGCCATTATTGAAACACCTGTGGATTGTATTCTTACTGATGATTTTTTTACAAACCGTGATATTCTTATGGAGTCAGCGATAATTTCAGTATCCGGATTTTTAAACATTTCCTTTAGGCTAAGCTGATAAGATTGTCCCCAGCCAATATTAATAATTGTTGGCTTTTTAAAAATTTGTCCGTTTACATTGTCGATATAATTTTTAAGAATGGGGGAAAGCATTTTTGCCAATACCTTTTGTGATATTTTGGGATGTTTCAAAAATTTAATGCTTTCAATTTTTAAAGAAGTTAAAGCACTTCTCAGGTATAAAGAATCTGATTTGGTAGAAACAGCAGTAACCCCTTTGAAATTCCCGGTGGCTTCTATACTATATTTAGGAAACCTGACTGAAAAATCAGCTTCTACAAATATTCCCTGTTTATCAAAGGATAGTTTTGGAGTTACATTTTGTACCAGGATGTTCTCATCATTTATCGCTTCCGCTGCTTTTTTGATCTCAGGAGGTAAATATTGCAGAATGATATCCCTATCTATATTTACTCCTATATGGGGGCTGAAATCAGTAAGCTCAGAAAGGTTTTTTTCAACCGAGGTATATTGCTGGTCGATGGTAGAAACAGGCGGAAATTTTTTATTCAATGCGGTTTTTAGCGGAGTACAGCTGCCTAGAAAAAGCAAGACGCTGAAGAGACTTAAAGTTTTTGATAAATAATTTTTCATGGCTCTTTGTTTTGGTTAGTTTTATCTCTAAACAAAGTTGGAATAATCACCATTCAGTTTCAATTACCCTTTTTCGCTATTTTTTAAAATAAGAAAAAGCCTTAAACTATCGTTAAGGCTGCCATTAATACGATTAATTTTTTTATTAGAATTCTGAATCTATTTAGCTTTTGAAAGTGCCATTTTCACGGCGAGAAAAACCAGTACACTGGCCATAAACCATTTTTGTATTCGCACCCAGAGAGGATTTTTAGCAAAAAAGGAAGCTACTTTTGCTGCGGTCAGAACAATGATGAAATTGATGGTGAAACTTGTGAAGGCCTGTATCATCCCGAGTTCAATGCTTTGTGTAAAAATAGAGCCATATTGAGGCTTTATAAACTGTGGGAAAAAGGAAAGGTAAAAAACAGCCACCTTTGGATTAAGAACATTCGTTAAAAAACCAACGGTAAAGAGTTTTCGGGGACTATCTATGGTCATGTCCTGATCCACTTCAAAGATGTTCTTACTGTTGGGTTTGATAGCCTGATAAGCAAGGTATAAAAGATATACTGTTCCCAATGTTTTTAAAATAATATAAGCGTATGGAACCGCAAATAATACAGCGGTAAGTCCAAAAGAAACCATGACAATATGAAATAAAAAGCCACAGACCACACCGGCAAGAGAAATCAATCCCGCTTTTTTTCCCTGTGTAATGGATCTTGAAATCAAATAGATCATGTTAGGCCCGGGACTTATGACCAGAATAAGCGCTGCCAGAGCGAAAAATAAAAGATCATGGATAGGAATCATAATTTTTCACAAAGGTATAAAAATGCCTTAAAAGGAAAGTCTAAATACTATTCCGATCTTGCTTTTTCACTTCATAAAACTTTTTTAGAGGTTTTTTTAATCAAAAAGAGTAAAAAATAGATAAAAAGATTTTTCATTTCGACAAAATTTGTAAATTTGTCAAATATTTCTATACAGAAAATTATCCAGATGAGTCAACCACTTTCCCAGGAAGAAATTTTAAAAAGCCAGATTTTACAGACCGCACAGGATCTGTATCAAAGGTATGGCATTAAAAAGGTGACGATGGATGATGTAGCTAAAGCTGTGGGAAAGACCAGAAGTGCTCTTTATTATTATTTCAAAAACAGGGATGAGCTTTTTGAGGCAGTTATGATTTCCTTAGTAGATGAAGTGAAGGATGAGCTGGAAAAGATGATTTATAAAGAAGAAACTTTAGAATCGCGCATCCGGGCTTTTTGTTTTGCTAAAGTAAAGGGTTTTAAAAAGACCAGAAACTTTATAACAGCTATTGAAGCACGTATGGATAGCGAGGAACGCTCTAAATATTCTGATATTATATGGGAAATTCATCAGAGGATGATGCGTTCTGAGACCACTTTGTTAAAAAAAGTAATTCGCGATGCTGTAACAGCAGGTGAAATTAATGAACCTGATTCCACAGCTCTAGATGTTCTCTTGTTTGTTTTACTGAGCAGCATTCGTGGGATCCGACGTGAATCAGTTAGTGAGAATTATAAGGATCAATGGGAAGATGGTGCAGAAATGTTTGCCCAAATGATTGTTGAGAAGATAAAAGGATGATTTTTTTTATTCAAAATTTGACGTTTTGATGATTTTTGTCAAATAGTTAGATTGGAGTTGTATTAGTAATTAAAACAAGATATTATACATAATGAATATCAGCAGTGTAAGCACATTCAGGGCTTTTAAAAGTGGCAATTTCAAATATTATTTTGCAGGACGTTCCATATCCCAGTTTGGAACATGGATGCAGCGAACAGCTATTGTATGGCTCATCTATTCGCTTACCCATTCTTCGTTTATGTTGGGGGTTACAGTGTTTGCTGAGCAATTTCCTTCATTCCTTTTTTCTTTTGCCGGAGGGGTTGCGGCAGACCGGTTCAACAGGAGTACGATCATACGATGGACACAGATTGCGGCAGTATTGCAAACCTCATTACTGGCGGTCTTATTTTTAACCCATCATATTGTTGTCTGGCAAATTCTGGCTTTAAGTGTGGTGTTGGGAATAATCAATGCTTTTGATGTTCCGGCAAGGCAAACAATGATCAGCCAGGTAGTGATGGAGGAAAGTGATGTTCCAAGTGCACTTTCTCTCAGCTCTGCAACATCAAGTATCAGCAAGGTATTAGGTCCTGCAGTTGCGGGTTTTGTATTAGAGCATTGGAATGTCGGTTTTTGTTTTGTACTTAATGCAATTGGTTTTATGATTGTAATTGTCTGTTTTTCGATGATGAAGTTGCCGGCATATGAAAAGAAAACAACGCATAAAAAAGTACTCTCAGAATTCAAAGAGGGGTGGGTTTATCTTAAAAATGAGTCCAGAATCGGCTTGGTAATTCTTATGCTTTCCCTGATGGGTTTACTGGTTTTACCTTACGATACTTTAATTCCTGAGGTTGCTAAAATTACTTTTAAAGGAAGTGCATCCACTTTTGGATATATTTCAGGATTTATAGGTTTAGGAGCTGTTACAGGAACCATTTTACTGGCCTCACTGAAAAGAAATGATAAGCTCAGGTTCTATCTTGTTCTGAGTACAATAGCCCTTGGTTTGGGGCTGATTCTGTTTTCGCAGTCAACAAATTTTTACTGGGCAATGCTGTTTGTGGTCTTTACAGGATTTGGAAGTGTGATGCAACTAACCAGCTGTAATATTATCGTGCAGTCCGAAGCGGCACCTCATATGAAAGGGAGGGCGATCAGTATTTTATTAACGGCTATTTTTGGAATGCTTCCGTTAGGAAGTTTAGTCACAGGATATGCTTCAGAGCATATAGGAAGTAGTAATACACTCCTGATTCAAGGAATACTCGCAATCCTGATAGCAATATGTTTCTACAGGTTATTTACGACTCCTGAAAAAAATAAAGTATCCTCTCCGGAAAAAGAGGAATTCACTCGTGAAACAATTTAATATTAAAAAAAATGCAAGAAACAAACAAAAGCGCTTTGCTGGTAATGGATATGCAAAATTCTATTTTACAGAATATTGACGATCCGAAGCCATTAGTCAGCAATATTTCCAAAGCCATTTCTCATGCGAGGTCAAACGGGATCCCGGTTATTTACGTCGTGGTTGCTTTCAGACCCGGAGCTCCTGAGATCAGTGAACATAACAAAACTTTTTCCAGATTTGGAAACAAAGAAATGTGGACTCCGGAATTTGCAGCACAATGGCAGGAGATTCACCGGGAAGTCTTACCTGAAAAAGATGAAGTGATCGTAACAAAAAAACGGTTCAGTGCATTTACAGGAAGTGATCTGGAAGTTGTATTAAGAGGAAAGGAGATCCGACATCTTATACTGACCGGCATCAGTACTTCGGGAGTAGTATTATCTACTTTACGGGAAGCTGCAGATAAGGATTATGAATTGACGGTGATTGAAGATTGTTGTGCAGACAGGGATCCTGAAGTTCATCAGGTACTTACTGCTAAAGTATTTCCTATTCAGGCCGAGGTGGTCAGTTTGGGTAATTGGATAGGATAAAAAATCAAAACTCCGGATAATAATCCGGAGTTTTGATTTTTTCTTAGTTCTCATTTATTTTAATGGAGTTTTCTTTATATTTTCAATTTCTTTCTCCATTCTGTTTTCCCAGCCTTTTCCATTTCTTTTATCCAAGTATTTTCCTTCAATATTTTTTCAATTCCGGCAGCATCTTTTTTATTGAAGTAAAATCTGATATCAACGGAAGCAGTTTGCATTTCAGAATCAGTCCAGTATTCAATATTAGCTTCGCAGAGCTTGCTTTCGAAGTCTATGGATTTTCGGAAAGGAATGTAAATCCGGTATTGTTCGTTATCAAAAATGGTTGGTTTCATAGGTTCTCAGATACTGTATATTAGTTCACGATTCCTATAGCTAGAAAAACGATCAGCATAAAACCTGTAATACCTAAAATAAAAATGGAAAATTTCTTAATATCTTCAAAACTCCTTCCTTTTTTTAAGATCAATCTTCTGAAGCCGTTTGATATTAATGAGAGTAATGCTGTGATAAAGACCAGTCCCAGAGCAGAGCGTACTCCCGGCCCGGGAAATGTTTGTAAGGTATTTTTATTTCCGGAATGAGGAAGAAAATCATACAGGAAAAGTGCATTCCACGCAATAATCAGCAACATAGGGACTAAAGGTTTTAAAGGAAATCCACCCTGCATTTGCTGTTCAATAATTGTATAATTCTTTGGAGGTGCAGTATTTGCTTTAGCTGCTAAAAATCCGGTTTTTTCTATTTCATTGATTATTCCTGCAGGATCTCTAAAGGTCCAGAAAATAACATTTGAATTGTACTTCTCAACGCGATGATAGATTTTGATTCCCTGTCCGATCAGAGGAATTGAAGTGTACGGCTTTATAGAGATAATATCCTGAGGTTGGAAAACAAGATTGCCTACCAGGGAAGCATTAATCTTTAGTATATCTGCATCAACATACAGGTCAGCAAATGGATAGTGGCATTGGCAAGACCAATCCTTGCACCACCTGTTAATGTGAAATTTTTTTCCATAATTATAAAACTCGTTTTTGTTGTTCACTTTCACGGATTGTTTTCTCCAATCTGGATATCATGGTTTTCTCCTGTTTGGCAGACATGATCCAGTGCAGCATGACTTTCTTATATGATGGTGCTTGATTACTAAAAAAATCCCAGGCTTTTTTATTCGATTTGAATTGTTTTTCAAAGGCAGGACTTAATTCGGCCAGAGCATTTTCATGGGAATATATTGCTGTTTTTTCCTGTTTTCTCAATGCAAATGCTTTGAGACCCGCTGTTTTCATTAATCCTGCTTGAGTCAGATCTTCAACCTTTTTTATATTGATCGCACTCCAGATGCTTGTCGGTTTTCTGGGAGTAAAGCGGATGGTATATTTTTCGTCGTCTACACTTTTTCTTACTCCATCAATCCAGCCATAGCATAAAGCCTGGTCTACAGATTCCGACCAGGTCATAGAGGGTTTCTTTGTCCCTATTTTATAAAATCCTACCAACAGTTCTGTTTTTGTTTCGTGGTTCTTTTCCAGCCATTCCCGAAAATCCTGTGGTGTTGAAAAAAATTGTATTTCCATCCGTTACTTTTACTTTTTTAAAGATGTTTTCAATTCCCTGAATACTATTTTCCGGTAATATTTTCTAGCTTTCCTCATAAGTTCAGGGGTAGAAATATTTTCGCTGACCTGCATCCCGTTAAAATAAAATTTGGTTCTATGACTGTTAATACTTCGCATGGCAAAATCAAGATCTCGTAATGTATCCCGGTCAATCACTAACTTGTTGATTTTATAGAAGTGAATGTTATTGTTGCGGAAACCGGGATATCTTTCCAATGCTCTTTCACTCATTGGGAAGACGGTGTCAAAAATGATATTGTTATTTTTAAGTTTCTGTACAATTTCTTCCTGTGAATAATTAACTGTAATATGGCATTTTGAACATTGCAGATTACCACGGCTTACGGTATAGCTGAAGCTTGGCGGGGGAGAAGTAGCCATCAAAACAAACAATGAAGGAATTAAAATAAAGGTTGGATGAAGATATGATATTTTGATCCTATGTAAGTTGTCTGCTCTTTGAATGATGAAATATGGGATGGGCAAGAACAGCAAAGCCAGCAGATCAGAATAATCAACAACTCTTGTTACAGGAATCAATGCATATTGATTATACCAATTGATCGCCCCTTCGGAATAACCGGATTTCCAGAATAGAAAGAGTAAAGCACTAATCCATATGGAATGAATTTTAAGTCTCGGAAAAATATAAGACAGGAGTAAAGGCAGGATGATAATTCCAACAATATCTGAAAGTTTGCCTGTAAGGAAGTTTGAGAATTCATATTTAAAAAAATGATCATTCATGAACAAAATGAGCAGACAGGCTACAAATATGTAATTGAGAAGAAGATATTTATTTCTTTGGATTTTCATCAGATATCAGTTAAAATTGAAATCCGAATTTACACAAATTACAGAGAAAAATAAAAGCAGATGAAATCTCATCTGCTTTTATTCCTACCGGATAATGCCGGTGTGTCTCAATTCTTTTTCTTTACAGGATCTTTCCGGGTGTTGAATACAATAATATTACTGGTCTTAAGCCGGTTAACTAACCATGTTTTTAATTTTTCTTCATCTATCTTGGTTTCCGACTGATAGATAAAAGCAGTTTCCAGACTTGTTGAATCCGTAGTAAAATAATTTTGGAGTTTTCCGATAGCCATCTCCTGAACCTCCGGGAAGAGGATCTTTACTTCTTTTATCAGTTCAGGATTATCCATTTTATAGAGGTTCAGTTCATTCTTTAATTCATTCACCTGAAGATCCTTTTCTGTAATATTGGTTTTTTGAAGATTGATTTCGCTTAAGATCTCTTTTTTAAGATCGCTGGTGTTTTGTTTAATAAGGAGATTGGTGTTTTTTATCCCAAAATCCTGTAATGAAGTATTAAATTTCTTTATTTCCGTACTGTCGAATTTTGTAGATAAAAAAGCAAGTTCAATAGATTTGGGATTGGCATTATAATCCACTTTTTTATAGATTACAGTATATCCTTTTTTTGAAAATTCTTCATTGATGAAGTTCTCTACATTCTGGTTGTATTTTTTTTGGTTTAAAAGGTTATAAGCCAAATAACAACTCGGAACAATCATAATAATGATCAGGATCGAAATGCCATAACGTATTCTTTTTTCAAACGCTTTATTGGTGGTTTCTACAGCCTGATATTTGAGAGATTTTATGATCAGGAAGGTAGAAATACAAATAAAGAAACAGTTGATGGTATACAGGTAAAATGCCCCTGCCACAAAAGACCAGTTTGCAGTTGCAATACCGAATCCTGCAGTACACAATGGAGGCATTAACGCTGTTGCGATGGCCACTCCCGGAATGGGGTTCCCTTTTTCAATTCTTGTGATGGATATCGCTCCCACAATTCCACCGAAAAAAGCAATCAGGACATCATAAATATTAGGCGAAGTCCTAGCCAGCAGTTCAGACTGAATATCTTTGAACGGACTCAAATAAAAATATAAGCTTGAAACTGTTAAGCTGACCACCGTGGCGATCAGCAGATTTTTCATGGATTTCTTTAAAAGACTGAAATTGAACGTAGCCAAAGCAAAACCTGCTCCTACAATAGGTCCCATAAGTGGGGAAATCAACATGGCTCCTATAATTACAGCCGTTGAGTTTACATTTAATCCTACCGACGCAATAAGTATAGCACAAGCCAGAATCCATAAATTGGCCCCCCTGAAGGATACATTACTTGTCACATTTTCAAGAACAATAGCAGGATTTTCTTCTCCGTTATGGAGATTTAAAAAATTGGAAATCGTTTTTCTCATTTTTGTTGTGTGTTATAAGGGTGAAGAACAAAATCTCATTACTTCACTTTTTCGCAAATATAAATGTTTAGGATATAATTCCAAAAAATAAATATGAGTATAAAAACACAATCTATGATTTCTCTGTTATGGCCTTCACAGAGCTGTTTTAATCACCATTAAACATCTTCATTAGTTTTTCTATAGCTTTAGGTGCATGCATCAGGATAGTATTATCCAAAGTAACCCGGGTAATTTCTGAAGCCCTTTTTAGCATTTGCTTTTCATAATGAGATAAAGCATCCTGAACGGTGTCATACTTGTTGCTAGTAAGGCATTCTGCAAGCTCATATGCATCCTGCATCGCCATATTTACTCCCTCTCCGGCATAAGGTGGCATTCTGTGGGCAGCATCCCCCAACATGGTCAGGTTAGGAAGTGTTTCCCATTTTTGATCAAGCGGGTAGTGGTACTGAGGACGTACAACAAATGATGAATCCTCACTCATAAACAATTCCTGCCAGGTCTCATTCCATGTTCCAAATTCTTTTCTGAACCATTCGAAGATCTGCTCTCGGTTACTAAAATCGATTCCGGATTCCCTGACCCAATTTTCATCGACTTTACATCCTGTATAAAAAGTGAGCGTACCATCTCCTTTGGTGCTGAACAATAATGTTTTTTCTTCATCCAACGCAAAAATTTTACCCCCTTCTACAAGCTTCCAGAGCTTTGGAGCATTAATAGCTGCGTGGTAAATATTTCCCTCAACCATAGTTATTCCTGAATAAACAGGCTGAATATCTGTAATATAAGGTCGTATTCTGGAGTTGGCTCCGTCAGCGGCAATAACGATGTCTGCATCATACGATTTCCCGTTTTTAAAATAAAGCCTCCAGCCATCACCTTGTTTTTTCATAGATAAAAACTGACTATCCCAAACCACGGTTCCCGGAGTAAGTGCTTCCAACAGAATTTTTCTTAATGGAGCCCTATCGATTTCAGGACGGTCTTCACTATGTGAATTCACGGAATCATGTTCGTTGAGATAAACTGTAAGGTCTTTGTCTAAAATTTTTAATTTTCCCGCATCTGGACGGTAGTGAGCGATAAAAGCATCCATTAACCCGGCTCTTTTTAAAGCTTCCAGTCCTGATTCTTCATGCAGATCCAAAGTTGCTCCCTGTACACGGACATCTTTATGCTCATCACGCTCATAAACTTGAACTTCAGCTTTGTTGATCTGCAGGAGATTTGCCAAAGTAAGCCCGCCGGGACCTCCACCAATAATGGCTACTTTTTTATTTTGTACTATCATAATCTATTAAATTATGACGCAAAATTACTTCCCGGGAAGAACAGAAAATTGTATAAATCGGTCGTTTTTATTTTGGCTGAGTTCTTTTGGGAGAAACCCGGAAAGCCTTTTAATCTCTTTTATAAAATGAGACTGGTCACTAAAGTTTTGTTCGGGAAAAAGTTTTCCTTCTTTAATATGTGTAAAAGAGGCTCTGAATCTGAGAATTCCACAATAAGACTTTAAGGAAATACCGTATTGCTGATTAAAATAACGGTTGATCTGCCGTTCACTCCATATCACCTTTTCAGAAAGTTCTTTCACAGAAATATCTCCGTTGGCAGAGTAGATAAGGTCAAACAGCTTCCGTTTCCGTTCATCAATTTTCCGCAGAGAAAGTTCAGATGCTATTTTCTCTGTTGCTTTTTTACAGAACTGATTAAAATCGTTCATATCATCCACAGTGAAACCCCAGAAATTCTCAGGCAGGTTCTTAGCATAATCTAAAATATCAGAAACAGTTTCGTGAAGTATATATTCGGTTGCCAGTAAATTAAAACTAATTGCAAAGGTTCTGGATTTTTCAGCAATTACAATTTCTTCAGGATGTGTTCCAATGCCTAAAAGAACAATATGAAAAGGCATTGTGGAGGACTGTGACAATATAATATCTATCCTTCCGTCAGGCAAAAGAATAACTTCTTTATTCTCTGATTGATTATCCAACATCCAAAAGCTTTCCACAAAGTCTTTGAGGGAAGCGGATGGAGCAGAAGATGTGTAAACCAGATCACTCATGAGATATATTTTAGTTCTTTAATGCAAAAGAATTTTTCTTCCTAAAAGATATAATATCATCTACATCAAACGCCTTTTTAGGATAAGCGATCTTATCCTTTATTATGAAATAGGGCTTTGGATAATATTTGCTTCGACAATCCTTATCACAATTTTTAATGTCTATTTTAAGAATATTATCTTCATTAATATTTTGCACTTTAAAATTTCTCCAAGAGTTTTTGCTGTCATTAGCAAACGCAGAACTGTAAATCCCTACCCATTTTCCATCAATTTTATAAACAGGATCATAAAAATACTTTTGATGAAAAAACTCTCCTTTATCGTTTTTAAACAGATACAAAATGATGTTTTTCTCATCTTCAAATCCAGGCCTACCATAATGATCATAAGCTTTAAACTGTACGGTATCTTTTAGATTTCCCTGAATATTTCTCAAAACTTTATAGGTGCAATTAAATGCATTATCCATTACATGAGTTTCACGAAAAATTGTAATAGAATCACCTGTTTCCTCGTCAAGTTCTTTCCCAATGTTTTTTACATTATCAATATTAGGATCAAACTCATGTATACTTACTTTTTCTCCAATAAAGATATAGAGATTATCATAACTTACATTCTTTTGGGAGTATAATAATACAGAAAAAAGAAGGAAAAATAGTAAAAATTTTTTATTCATAATTAATAGATCCAAACTATTAAATCAATACATCTTCGTGCTTTTATTATTTAAAACATTTTCCAATAATGAAATTTGATTCTGATCAAGATTTTTTAAATATATTTTACGACTGCGAGCGATCACAAACGATGGGTAATAAATAAATTCGACGCTGTTTTTATTGATTTTATACTCTCTGAGAAGGGTAAAGTTACTGGTATTTTTATCACCATAATTAGAGAATCTTAATTTAATGATTCTAGTAGGAATGAAGTATAAATGTTTTGAAAAAATAAAAATTGAATTTTGATTGATTAATAGATCAAAACTGCACCATTCAACACTTCTACTTAAGGGGCCCTTATTGGTTACAATACTTCCTCTGATATTTTTAAATTCTTTAGAGTCGGCTTGTTTAAATTTGGAAATGATATTTTTTCTTTGAATTGAAAATACTATGGAAGATACAATAAGGAACATTAAACCAAATAACAAAAATGGATATGGAAAAAAAGAGAAAAAGTCAGGCATTGTGTTTTCTTTAAATTTAGGGAATATAATATAAATGTAGAAATTACTTTCCGAACTGTGATGCTTTCCATGCATTAATCATTTGCTCTCCCTTTTTTGGATCCAAAAACATTAAATTAACTGAAAATTCCTTTTTATCAAACAATCTGCTATACATTTGAAACTCAAGTATCATATTATTGGGAAGGATCATTTTAATTGTATACTTGTTGAAAACTAAATTATTAATTTTTTCCTTTGTACTGATGGTATCAAATTTTGCTTTTGGCATATTCTCTTTGAATGCTTTATACAAAACTTCATTAACTGCTTTGTTTGATTCATCATAATTACCATCAACTTTTGGATCAAATGGCTGATAATTGGCTTCCAGATAATTAAAATTATCAGATTTAAAAACAAAAATAGTTTTAGATTGATTGATAACTGGCTGACCCGTTGTTTTTTCAAGTACTTCCTGTCCTCTTCCTTGCAACTTTGCCCATTCATCATTATTTACTTTTTCAAAGTTTTTTGGAATTTGAATCTTCCATTTGAAATCACTGCTGTAGAAATCTGTATCAGTATTTTGAGCATAAGATATCTGAGACAATAATAGGAATACAATTAAGATATAGAGGTTTCTCATTTGAAAATTTTTCAGGTTCAAAATTATGAAATCTTATCTTAAGCCACCGGCAACCCAAAATAGAATGTACTTCCCTGATTGGGTGCACTTTTTACTCCAATTTCTCCATGTTGTTTTTCGATAAAGTTTTTCGAAATGGCCAGCCCTAGGCCGGTTCCGTTCTGATGTTCTCCCGGTACCTGAAAGTAGCGGTCGAAAATCTGGCGGTGGTATTTTTCATCAATTCCACTTCCTGTGTCTGTGATGCTAAATGAGATCATTGCTTCAGACTTCTCTACCAGTATTCGGATGTTTTCGTCCTGAAAAGAATGTTTAATGGCGTTACTCAGGAAGTTATTCATCACCCAAACGGTTTTATCAAAATCTGCGGAAACAAGATCTTCTTCACTTGTGAGAAAGTCGGTGCTGATCGAAATATTCTTTTGCTCCGCTAGTTTTTCAACATTTTTAATAGCGGTAGCAACAATTTCTTTCGGTGAGCAGCTTTTAATATTCAGACGGATATTTCCGGTTTCCACCTGCGACAAATTTAAAAGCTCACCTGTAATATCCAGGAGTCTTTGCCCGTCATCGTTTATGCTTTTCAATAATTCCTGTTGTTGGTCATTAAGTTCTCCGAATTTCTGATTCCCTAAAAGCTGAACCCCCATTTTTATAGCCGCAATCGGGGTTTTTAACTCATGGGAAATCGTTGCTATAAAATTGGTTTTTGCAAAATCCAGCTCTTTGAAAGGGGTGATATTCCGGAGAAGGATTACCTTTCCGATATATTTTTTTTCCTTTTCGCCTGTTTTGGCAATATTAATGGGAACAATTTCCTGTTCGAAATAGTTCTCCTTATTATCAGAGACAATTTTGATCGGATCTTTTACAGGATGGTCCATATTTTTAAGCAGCTCCCTGATCAGGTCATTGTTTACAGCAACTTCATGAGCTGTTTTGCCAATAATTTCTTCCTTACGAAGGTTGGTGATTTTTAAAGCTTCATCATTGATCATGTAGATATAATGATTTTCATCAAGTCCGATGACAGCATCATGCATATTATTAACCAATGTTTCGATCCGCTTTTTATCCATCAGCTGTGTAGAAAGGGTACTGCTTTCGTATTCCTGTAATTTCTCTGCCATGATATTGAAAGAGTTGGCCAGATCATTGAATTCTTCGCTTCCTTTAAAATGAACCCTTTCATTATAATTTTTATTGGCGATCTGCTTGATGCTGAAGGTCAGTTGGTTGATGGGCTCAGCAATAGTCTGTGGCAAATTAAACAAGAGGATAAAAGCGATAAGAAAACATACAGTTCCTAAACTTACGATCCAGAAAGTAGCGCGCTCTGCGGTTATGATTGCTGTATCGCTTTTACGTTCAATTCCCTTCATATTTAATGACATGATCTTTACTAAATCTTCACGGATAAGCTTTTCTTTTTTATAATCAGGTTGCTTCAGATAACTGCTGAAGTGGATCTTCAGATTCTGAGTGATTTCTTTTTCGCCGATTTCTGAAAGGTTATGTTCCTGTAGTGCATTATTTTTTTCGAAATCTCTGACGGAAACAACGCTGTCTGTGCTCATTCTGTCCAGGGCAATCAGCATATTTTTAGAATACTCAAGGCTGTTGTAATTGGCTGTAAGGATTTTCTCGGTGTCTGATTTTAGTTTATTGATGTACACAGAGCCGATCACTGACAGTAAAACGATCAGTAAAAATAAAAGACCAACGCCTAATGTGAGTTTAGTTTTAAGTTTCATTACTCTTAAGATAAAATGATAATGTCTATCTGTCGTTCGTTCAATCGGTTCATTAAGGTATAAATCCAGCTATATCCCGAAATTCTTTGCCAGAAATGAGAATGTGGTTTTCCAATGCAAACCGTTGTAATATTATGCTGGATCACATAATCCAGAATCCCTTTATGAACGCTGTTTTCCTTTATCCTGATTACTTTAGCCCCCATTTCCTGTGCTAAATTAAAATTATTAATTAAATATCGTTGCTTATTTAGGGCTATTTTTTCCGGATTTTCCGAAGGTTTCTGTACATATAAAACTGTCCACGGACTGTTGTAATAACTTGCCAGACGTGCTGTTTTCCGGATAATATTTTTGGCAATTTTCTCATTACTGCTTATGCAGGCGAGGAATTTTATAGGCTTAAAGTTTTCAGTTTTAATTTCCGTTTCTACCTTTCGTTCAACATGGGTAGCAACTTCTTTTAAGGAAAGTTCCCGGAGCTGAAGAATATGTCCGCTTTGAAAGAAATTGTTCAGTGCTGTCTGAATTTTATCTTTTTTATAGATCTTTCCTTCTTTCAACCGCGTGAGAAGCTCATCAGCCGTTAGATCTATATTCACAACTTCATCAGCAAGGGCTAGAACTTTATCCGGAACACGCTCAGTAACCTCCACACCGGTAATCTTTTTTACCTCTTCGTTCAGGCTCTCAATATGCTGGATGTTCATTGCGCTGATGACATTGATCCCATTATCAAGAATTTCAAGGACGTCCTGCCATCTTTTCTTATTTTTTGAACCTTCAACATTTGTATGAGCCAGCTCATCGACAAGAACCACTTCCGGATGCTCATTAATAATAGCCTGAAGATCCATTTCTTCAAGATTTTTACCCTTGTAGAAGACAGATCTTCTTGCTATTTCAGGAATGCCATCAACCAATGCCACGGTTTCTTCCCGACCGTGGGTCTCAATATAACCAATCTTTACATCAATACCATTTCGTAACAGGGCATGAGCTTCCTGAAGCATTCGGAAGGTTTTTCCCACACCTGCACTCATTCCAATATAGATCTTGAATTTCCCTTTTTTGGATTTTTGAATCAGTTCTAAAAATTGTTTTGCTGAAGACATTGATTTTATTCTTTTTAATTTAATTTTAAACACTTTTTATGTGATTAAATGATATTATTAAAACCAGGCTGCAAGGCTTGCTGTAATGAAAAAATTACCTTGTTGCATTTCATTATTCTTTACAAAGATCGCATCCTTAGAGGTAAAGCCTCTGGCTTCTGTACGGAAGACGACGTTTTTTAAAATGGCATAATCAACATTCACAGAATACCCAAAGGTTTGAAATCCGTTTGGTGTTTTTGTATTGATAATGACCCCGTTTTTATCATTATAATATTCTAATCTTCCACCTAAGGTCCACTTATTGTCAAGCTGATATTTCATGAGGACATTGGGAGTATACCAGATATTATATTGCTCACTTCCTTTTGATTTCTGTTCCGCACCGATATCAAAACCTATTACGGTAGAAAACTTTTCTGTCACCTGGAAAATCCCATGTAGATCATGGAAGTAACGCATTCTTTTATCGTCTTTTGGCTTATCATTTCCTATAAATGAACTGCTGTTTAGTGTTATTTTATCATTAGGTTTGAAGGTTAGCTGATGTCCAAAAGAAATGGTTTGATTTCCGTCCGGCTTCGCTATCCTCTGCCATCCGTTCAATATCAATCCGCTTAAAAACCATTTTCCACTATCTGAAGTGTAAGAAATTTTGGCACCGGTTTCAAAATAAGGGGAGTTTTCAGCGGCCAGACTTCTGGTCAGATTGATGTTGTCTTTTCCTATTGCGCTTTCCCATCCGATATGAGATGGCATTATCCCCGCATCGATCCATAAATTTTTATTTTTTGAAATTTTAATTCCAATATTTGCTTCATTTACATAACGTAAGGCGTTCTGTTCTGCTGCCATATTATCTTGTGCATAAGTTCCTGCCATCAAGGCGAAATTGGCACGGAGATGATCACTTTCGTAAGAAGCTTTTACCAAACCTAAGTTAAGATTTACTTCGTTATGTCTGTTGTATGAATACAAGAAATTTTGGCGAAGATGATTACTGGGTTCATTGAAATCATAAGTGTAAAACAGTTCTGCATAAGCAGAAAATTTTACTTTAGGACTCAGTTTCATTGAATCTGAAGATTGTGCTTTCGGAAAAAATATTCCTAATAGTATTCCAACAACAATATATTTTTTCATGTGGTTTTAATAGTTAAATGATATTATTACAATCTGAACATTACAGCGAGTGTAAATCTGCTGTCAGACTTTCTCAGATCCGGTCTCCATGATTCTATAGGAGTATCTATCCATCCATCCGGACTGGTTGTTCCTTCTCTTCCGGCAAAATAGGGGATATTGCTTTTTCTGAAGCCATATTCTAATCTGAAGGTCACAAACTGATTAGGCATGATATCTACTGTTGCTGTTCCCTGAAACATTTTAAGTTTTTCTCCTGATGCAATTGCATCGTTGAAATCATTCTGAGCAACAGGAGAAGGTGAAAATGCTAAATAAGCTCCCGGATTCGAAACCGCATCCGCTCTTAAAGTTAAAGCAATTTTATTATGGTGAAACCAGAGTCTGTTAGCAACAGAAGTACCAATCATATAATTGTCCCTGGCCTTTATACCGCCTCCACTTTGAAACCCGTAATGGTTATTGATACTGAATGCTGCCTGTGATAAGCCTTTACTTTCTTTATTTTTATAGTATCTGGCTACAATACTGTGGTCGTGGTGAAAACGGCGAACTCCAGGGTTGTTTCTTGTATCTTTTCCGTTAAGATAAAAATTAGCTACCAGCTGTAGATTCTCTGTAGGACGATAATAATTGGAAACCCCTAAACCAAGACCCGTATTCCAGGAATTGTAAGTTTGCCATCCATTGAGAACCCAGATCTCAGTTTTAAATTTTTTTGAAGGATAAGCCTGAATTCTTGCTCCCTGAAAATAGAAAGGGGTAAAATCGCACACCAAACTTCTCTGGTAGTTCCAGTTTTCTCCCAGTACATAACTTTCCAAGCCGATATAGCTCATGAAAATTCCTGCTTCCACATTCAAGCCGTGCATTACATTAAAGTGATAACCTGCTGCTGCTTCACGGATATATTTTAAATTACCTACGCTCGTATTTTTACCGTGATTTACAGTTCCATCAAGATCCTGAACGATAGAGCCCATTTGTCCGTACTGTAACCATAAACGACCGATTACATTCTTATAATTGGTCTCTAAACCAATACTAGCCATATTAATGGTCACTTCATTAGAGCGTCCTATAGCTGAGGAAATAGTGTGTGTGTTATCTTTTGGGCGGTTAAAATCATAATTGTAATAAGCGTCCACATAGGTTACACCTGTAAGTATAGTTTCTCCATCTTTGTCTTTTAGGGTTAAAGGAAAATCGGTTTGACGATTCTGACCGTTGATCCACGTCAGGTCATATCCATCAAAAGGAATTCTTGATTCCGTTTTTGTGATTAATGAATCTTTGGGTTTGCCAAGAAGGGAATCTTTTTTTATTTCCTGGCCGTTGATTTGGCTCAAAGCAGTAAGTCCTAAGAAACATGCTGCATGAAAAGTTTTTGATTTCATTATAAATATTGATAATAATGTGTTGCAGTAATGGTGGAAAAGGCTTTCCACTATAAAAGGGGGTTAAAAAAATGAATTCTGTAAACGGTAGGAATATTTTTATGATATAGAAACGAAATCTTTTCGTAATGGGAAACTTTGATATCCGTTTAGTTAGAATTTTAGATTACAGAATTCATTATAAGCTGAGGTTCTTTTTTGATTACTAATTTTAATGTAAAGGAGATCTGCTTCTATTGTAATTTATCTAAAGCAATGTTGAGCTTCAGTACGTTGACTTTTGAAGGTCCAAAAAGTCCCAATAGGGTTTTTTCAGTATTTGTTTTAACAAGACTTTCAATTCTGGCCTCAGAAAGATTTCTTTCTTTTGCCACTCTTTTTACCTGGTAAAGAGCTCCTGCTTCTGAAATATCAGGATCCAACCCGCTTCCACTGGCGGTAACAAGCTCTACAGGTACTTCTGTATCTTTCATTTCAGGATTCTGCATTTTTATAGTATCGATTCTCTTTTGAACTGTTTCCAGATACTCCTTATTACTTGGGCCTTTATTGCTTCCGGCACTCCCCGCGGCATTATAATTAGCTGCGGATGGACGGCTGTGAAAATATTTTGGCGACTTGAACTCCTGTCCGATATTAGCGTAGAACTTCTGGTCCCGATAAGTAATGGTTTCTGCATTTCCCTGTGTAGGAAGTAATTTTGAACCTATCAATACAAAAAGTAAATAAAAGCCCGTACAAACCAGCATGACGAATGTTAATTTTAATGCTGAAATAAAATAAATTTTCATTGTTTTAAATTTTAAAAGAATAAACTGATAAACAGATCAATAAGTTTTATTCCGATGAATGGAACGATTACACCTCCTAAACCATAGATCAAAAGATTTCTTCTGAGCAAAGCACTTGCGCCAATAGGTTTATAAGCCACACCTTTCAGTGCCAGTGGAATTAGTGCAGGAATGATAACCGCATTGAAAATGATCGCAGATAATATCGCAGATTCAGGGCTATGAAGATTCATGATATTCAACTTCTGAAGAGCTGGAATAAAAGTGATAAACAAAGCCGGGATAATAGCAAAATACTTAGCCACATCGTTCGCAATGCTGAAAGTGGTAAGGGTTCCACGGGTCATCAATAATTGTTTTCCGATCTCTACAATTTCAATCAGCTTCGTAGGGTCATTATCAAGATCTACCATGTTTCCGGCTTCTTTTGCTGCTTGTGTCCCACTGTTCATGGCAACACCTACATCTGCCTGAGCTAAAGCCGGTGCATCATTCGTTCCATCTCCCATCATCGCAACCAGTTTTCCGGACTGCTGTTCTTTTTTGATGTAGTTCATTTTATCCTCAGGTTTAGCTTCAGCGATAAAATCATCAACACCTGCCTTTTCTGCAATAAACTTGGCCGTTAAAGGATTATCTCCGGTTACCATTACGGTTTTTACACCCATTTTTCTTAAACGCTGAAAACGTTCCTGGATTCCTGTTTTAATGATATCCTGTAGTTCAATTACTCCCCATACTTTCTCGTTAACCGACACCACCAACGGAGTTCCTCCGTTTTCAGAAATTTTAGTGGTTGCATCCTGAGTTTCCTGAGGAAAGATATTTCCTGCTTTTTCAGTTAATTTTTTAATCGTATCGTAAGCTCCTTTTCGGATACGTGTATCTTCGAAATCAATTCCTGACGTCCTTGTCTCTGCCGTAAAATCGATATAAGTAGGGCTGGAGACAATCAGGTCCTGAGGCTGTAGTTCACTCAGCTCAATAATTGATTTCCCTTCCGGTGTTTCATCCGCTACAGAACTTAAAGCTGCCGCTTTAATAAACTCATCAAGTTGTATGTTATTGGCAGGATGAAACTGGGTTGCTTTACGGTTCCCAATGGTGATGGTACCTGTTTTATCCAGAAGCAGAACGTCAATATCTCCGGCTGTTTCTACAGCTTTACCACTTTTGGTAATCACATTTGCTCTTAAAGCTCGGTCCATCCCGGCGATACCGATTGCAGAAAGCAAACCTCCAATTGTTGTCGGGATCAAACAAACGAAAAGGGATATAAATGCCGCAATAGTAATTGGGGTTTGCGCATAGTCTGCAAAGGGTTTTAAAGTAAGGGTAACGATTATAAAAGTAAGGGTGAACCCTGCTAAAAGTATGGTTAATGCGATTTCATTAGGTGTTTTTTGTCTGGATGCACCCTCAACAAGGGCAATCATTTTATCAAGAAAAGATTCACCGGGTTTTGTGGTTACTTTCACTTTGATACGGTCTGAAAGTACTTTGGTACCTCCGGTTACAGAGCTTTTATCACCACCTGCTTCACGAATGACCGGGGCACTTTCCCCAGTAATGGCTGACTCATCAATTGTTGCAAGCCCTTCGATGATTTCACCATCCATAGGAATCTGATCACCCGCTTCACAAAGGAAGATATCTCCTAATTTCATTTCAGCAGACATTTTTAATGTAGTCTCTACCTGAAATCCGGGCTTGTTGTCAACAATTAGTTTAGCAGGAGTTTCTTCACGTGTTTTTCGAAGGGTATCAGCCTGGGCTTTTCCTCTTGCCTCAGCAATGGCTTCAGCAAAGTTGGCAAACAATACGGTGAAGAATAAAATGATAAATACTAAAAAATTATATAAGAAGCTTCCCTGTGTTTTATCACCCGTTAAGCTGAATAAGCTTACGATGAGCATAACGACGGTTCCGACTTCTACCAGAAACATCACTGGATTTTTAAACATAATTTTCGGATTCAGTTTTACGAAAGACTGTTTGATAGCCTCATTGACCAAATCTTTTTGAAATAATGTTTGTGATTGATTTTTCATTGTTGAAAAGAATTATATAATTGTTAATCAAGAGGAACCATTAAGGTTGGTTAAAATATAAGGTGAGGTATGGATAATATTATTCAAGTGAATGTTTCTATGATATCAGACTAGTTTGAATTTCCTTGATTTCAGATCCTTAATGGTCCTGTTGATTTTTACTTGGTAGTGTTCACGTTTATTTAGAAGAATACTGGATTTGCTCTGCAATAGGTCCCAGTGTCAATGCAGGGAAGAAAGATAATGCTGCTATCAGAAGTATCACCGCTAGAGTCATAAATCCGAAAGTTGCAGTATCTGTTTTTAAAGTACCGGCACTTTCAGGGATATATTTCTTCTGAGCCAGGTATCCTGCAATCGCGATAGGACCGATAATAGGTATAAACCTTGAAAGCAACAGTACGATTCCTGTAGAGATATTCCACCATGGAGTATTATCGCCTAATCCTTCAAACCCTGATCCGTTGTTGGCAGATGAAGAAGTGAATTCATATAGCATTTCACTGAAGCCATGGAATCCCGGGTTATTCAGCGTTTTGGCTCCGAACTCAGGGAAATAAGCCGTTAATGCTGTCCCCACAAGAATTAAAAACGGGTGAAATAAAGCCACAATCATCGCAATTTTCATTTCTTTGGCTTCGATTTTTTTACCCAAAAACTCGGGTGTTCTTCCCACCATTAATCCACTAATGAATACAGCCAGAATAATAAAAATGAAATAGTTTAAAATTCCGACACCACAACCTCCGTAAAAACAGTTGATCATCATGGCAAGAAGCTGATTCATTCCTGAAAGAGGCATCATACTGTCATGCATTGCATTGACTGAGCCTGTAGAAATAACAGTTGTAGCAATACTCCAATATCCCGAAGCAGCACTTCCAAAACGTATTTCTTTGCCCTCCATTGCACCTAACTGATGATCAGCACCCATCTGTGTGATCAGTGGATTTCCATGGATTTCATTTAAAATGGTAGGAGTGGCCAATGCCAGAAAGCCTATGGTCATTACTGAAAATATCGTCCATGAAAGTCTTTTCTTTTTTAAATAAAATCCCAATGCGAATACCAAAGCGAATGGAATGATCATCTGAGTAACCATTTCTGTCATATTAGTTAAGTAATTAGGATTTTCAAGAGGATGTGCCGAATTGGTTCCAAAGAAGCCTCCACCATTCGTTCCCAAATGCTTGATGGCAATAAAAGCCGCAGCGGGACCCCTGGAGATATCAACTTTTTGTCCTTCCAGAGTAGTGATGTGATCCTTTCCTTCAAAAGTCATCGGACTTCCGTTGGCAGAAAGAATCAGAGCAACAACAATACTTATTGGGATCAGGATTCTGATCATGGATTTAGTAAAAAAATCAAAGAAGTTTCCCAATTCTGTTGTTGTCTTTTCTTTAAATGCTTTGAAAAGTACGGCCATAGCAGCCATTCCGGTTGCAGCAGTTACAAATTGAAGAAACATTAAATACAGCTGGCTTAAATAACTGACTCCCGTTTCCCCTGAATAATGCTGAAGGTTACAGTTGACTAAAAATGATATTGCCGTATTAAAAGCAAGATCGGGAGACATATTAGGGTTTCCGTCGGGATTTAAAGGAAGCCAGGATTGATTGAGTAAAATGAAAAATCCAATAATCAACCAAACCAGATTGATACTCAACATGGCAAACATATTTTGCTTCCATGTCATTTGACGGTTAGGGTTAATTCCGGATATTTTATAAATTAATTTTTCAATGGGCTGAAAAACAAGATCCAAAAAAGTTTTTTTATGGCCATAAACATTAGCAATATATTTTCCTAAAAATATTCCTATTACCAATGTGATAACAAACATTGCTATGATGCCTAAAATTTCTGTGTTCATGATAGATTAAAATTTTTCTGGTTTTATAAGAACATAGCAGATATACACGAAGGCCAGTATTGAAAGAAAAAGCAAACTCCACATAGCTTTATATTTTATCAAAAAATTCAACGGACTTATACAATAGCCAAAATAAAATGGCGCTCAGGATTAATAAAATTATCAACATCATCTTATCATAATTAAGGTTAAAAGGGTAAACAGTACATAAGACACGATCAGGAAGCTGAACTTCGAATGACGCCGTGTTTTGAATGTTTTTTTTGAAATAGTCATTTTAAAATATTTATTATGTTATCCCTAATGCCAAAAAAGAATCCATTCTTTTGTTTTTTATTTTAATGTTTTGTATTACAGTGTTTTATTGGTATTTTGAAAAGGTGTTGAAAACAAAAAAGCCTATCAAAATGATAGGCTCTTTATTAAAATGATAGGCTCAGTTTTATCGTAATCCGTATTCTTCCAGCTTGCGGTATAATGTGGCAATACCGATTTCCAGAAGTCTTGCAGCCTCGGCTTTGTTTCCTTTAGTATAATGTAAAACTTTTTGTATATGTTCTTTTTCTAGTGAACGGATGCTTAAAGAATCCTTATCACCGGTCACTTTTTCTGAGTAGTGCGGAAGGCTCTCAGCATTCAGAATATTCTCGTTCATTAATATCAAACTTCTTTCTACCGTATTTCGCAATTCGCGGATGTTCCCTTTCCAGTCATTTTTTTCCAGTGTTTTATAATACTCGGGAGACACCTGTACAGCGCTGAGGTGCAATTTATGAGAGAACATATCAATAAAATTCTTTGCGAGAATTTTTAAGTCTTCTTTCCTTTCACGAAGAGGAGGTAGGCTAATCTCAAAGACATTCAATCTGAAATACAGGTCTTCTCTAAAGTTTCCTTGTTTTATTTCTTCTTCCAGGTTTCTGTTTGTAGCAGCGATCAACCTGAAATCTGACTTCGAAACCTTGGTTTCACCCATTTTAATGAATTCATGGGTTTCAAGAACACGGAGTAATTTAGCTTGAAGCTCTATAGGCATTTCTCCGATTTCATCTAAAAATAAAGTCCCACCATTAGCTTCTTCTACCAAACCCTTTTTGTCTTTTATCGCTCCCGTAAATGAACCTTGTTTATGGCCAAAAAGTTCGCTTTCAAGAATTTCTTTGCTGAATGCAGAACAGTTGATGGCAACAAAATTATTTTTCTTCCTCTCACTTCCGTCATGGATAGCGTTGGCAAAGACTTCCTTTCCTGTTCCGGTTTCTCCTGTTAAAAGTACTGTAGCATCCGTTAGAGCAACCCTTTCCGCCAATTTTTTAGCCTCCAGGATGGCAGGTGAATGACCGATGATCTGATTAAATCCTTTTTGTGAATCCTTCTTCTGGACAATTTTAGATTTATTATCCTTTACTTTATCCAGTGCTTTATACACCAAAGGAATAATTTTATCATTATCATCCCCTTTTACCAGGTAATCGTAGGCGCCGTTTTTCATTGCCTGAACCGCATCCGTAATATTTCCGAAGGCAGTCATAAGAATAACTTCCTGATGCGGATATTTTGTTTTAATGGATTTTACAAGCTCAACTCCAAATGCATCCGGAAGCCGGACATCGCTTAAAACAACATCAAATTCGTATTGCTCAAGCATCGTCATGGCAGAACGGGCAGTAGAAGCTTCTTTAACATTAAAATCTTCCTGAGTAAGAATCATTCCCAAAAGTTTGAGAAGTTTAAGCTCATCATCGATGATCAGAATATTTCCGGACATGGTATAAATTTTAGGTAAAACCTTATGCAAACTTAATCAAACTTACAGATACAAACCGAATGTGAAAGATTTTATTTATTGTAAAATGTATTATTGGATAAAGTACCATATGATCCTGGTCGGTAATAAATCGCCTTTTCAATTCGGCAAATTGGCAATTCAGCAATTCCACTTTTTGAATTGCCATCATAGATGTAATAATTATAAAAGTAATATGCTTTCTTTTAGTATTCCTTACATTTGTAAAGCATTCTGTTTTAATGAATGAAAATGAATTTACATATGACGGACAAAAGATACAAGGAAACAATTCATACTGATAAAAACAACTACGAATATATAACCATTACTCACGATGAAAACGGAGTCAGAATCTATACCCTTAAAAACGGATTAAAAGTATTTCTTGCCCAGAATTTTGATTCACCAAGGATTCAGACCTATATTCCCGTAAGAACCGGAAGCAACAATGACCCTTCTGATAATACAGGGCTTGCCCATTATCTGGAGCATATGATGTTTAAAGGAACCTCAGGAATCGGAACCCAAAACTGGGAAAAAGAAAAGGTTTTGTTAGATCAGATTTCAGAATTGTACGAACATCATAAGGCAGAGGCAGATCCTGAAAAGAAGAAAGAAATCTATAAAAAAATAGATGAGGTATCCCAGGACGCCAGTCAATATGCTATAGCGAATGAATATGATAAAGTGATCTCATCATTGGGAGCAAGCGGAACTAATGCTCATACGTGGTTTGATGAGACGGTTTATAAAAACAACATTCCCAGTAACGAGCTTGAGAAATGGCTGAAAGTTGAAAAAGAGCGATTTTCAGAAATTGTGTTACGTCTTTTTCATACCGAGCTGGAATCAGTATACGAAGAATTTAACCGGGCGCAGGATAATGACTCGAGGTTAGTAAATTATGAACTGATGGATGCTCTTTTTCCTACCCATGCCAATGGCCAGCAAACAACCCTGGGAAAAGCCGAACATTTGAAAAATCCTTCCATGAAGGCGATTCACAAATATTTCGATGAATATTATGTTCCTAATAACTATGCCATGGTCATGGTTGGTGATCTTGACTATGAACGTACGATTCAGCTTATCGATCAATATTTCGGAACAATTCCTTATAAAGAATTACCAAAGAAAACTCCGGTGGTAGAACAGCCTCTCCGGGGAATTGTAGAAAGAACTGTAAAAAGTCCGACCACACCGAGGGTTCAGATGGCCTGGAGAACGGATAGCTATGGAACCCGGGAAGCTATGTTGGCAGATATTACTGCAAATATTATGAGTAACAGGGGGGAAGCCGGATTACTGGACCTTAATATTAATCAGACCCAACGGATGTTATGGGCTCAGGCATTTTCAGTAGGACTAAAGCAATATGGATATTTTTCAATTGTGGCTGTTCCTAAAGAAACCCAATCTTTGAAAGATGCAAAGGATATGGTTTTGGAGCAGATAGAACTGATCAAAAGAGGAGAATTTCCGGATTGGATGCTTCCTGCCATCATCAATGATTTCAAACTTCAGAGAATGAAGGCTCTTGAAACCGCTGATGGTTTGGCTACCAATCTCTATGATACCTATATAAAAGGAAGAACCTGGGAAGAGGAGCTTAATGAAATGGATGTATATGCTTCATTCACAAAACAGGATGTTATTCATTTTGCCAATGATTTTTTTAAGGACAATTATGTTCTGATAAATAAGGAAAAAGGAGTTAATGACAAGCTGATCAGGGTTGAAAACCCCGGAATTACACCGATTAAAATTAACAGAGATGCTCAATCGGAATTTTTAAAACAGATTTTAGCGGAAAAAACGGAAGATATTCAACCTGAATTTATTGATTATGATAAAGAGATCATAACCGGACAGGTTAAGGATAAGAAACTTAGCTTTGTCAAAAACAAATATAACGATATAGCACAGGTCTATTTCATTTTCCCGCTTGGAAGCGATCATGATCGTGATCTGGCAATATCAACGCAGCTGCTCCAATATTTGGGAACTGAAGATTATGCTCCTGAAGATCTGAAGAAAGAGTTCTTTAAAATTGGTGTGAGTAATGATTTTAAAACAACCAATGATCAGTTAACGATTTCATTGAGCGGTTTGGAGGAAAACATTGAAAAAGGAATTAGCCTTCTTCAGCATTGGATGTATAAAGTAAAGCCGGATCAGGAAATCTACAAACAGTTTGTCGAAACAGTTCTTGAAAACCGTGAAGCGATGAAAAAAGATAAAAACCGGATCATGACAGCTCTAACGAATTACACCAAGTTGGGCGAATTTTCCAGGTTTACAGATGTGATTTCTAAAGAGGAGCTTCAAAACAGTGAAGTTGAAATATTTACGGACAGAATGAAAAGAATGTTCGCGTTTCCATACCAGATATTCTTCTACGGAAAAAATCTGGAGAATTTCAAAACGTATATTGACAATTATGTTGAGGTTTCAAGCCTGGAAATTCCGGAGCCTAAGAAATATCCCGAGCCTGAAACCGATGGGAAAGTGAATTTCATCAATTATGATATGGTACAGGTTGAAATGAGCAAAATCGGTAGAGGGCACAATATCAATACTGCTAACTTGGGTAAGATTAACGTTTTCAACGAATATTTTGGACGGGGATTGTCTTCCATTGTATTTCAGGAGATCCGGGAGAGCAAGAGCTTAGCTTATTCAGCATACGTTTCTTATGCTGCAAATTCAGAATCCGGACACCCGGATTATGTAACGACATATATTGGGACACAGCCTGATAAGCTACAGATTGCCGTAGATACGATGTCTGAACTGATGAATGAACTCCCTGAAGTGCCCATCCAATTTGAAAATGCAAAAAGTACAGCTCTGAAACAGATCGCTTCTACGAGAATTACCAGAACGAACATTTTCTTTAATACATTAAGATTAAAGAAAATCGGAATTAGTCATGATTTCAGAAAAGATATGTATGAGGAAATTCAAAAGTTGGATTTTAGCGGGATAAAAGAATTTTACCGGACAGAAATAAAACCCTTGCGTTTTAATACAGCTATTCTTGGCAAAAAAGAAAATCTTGATATGGACGCTGTCAATAAAATGGGGAGTTTTAAAGAAGTCAGTTTAAAAGATATTTTTGGACATTAGATATTAATATATAATATACTAATCATATTAAACCCCGAAGAAATTCGGGGTTTAATATTTCATAACCTTTGATTAAAAATATAAGCTATGCTTTTTTCTGCATTATTGAACACTGCAGTAAAAAATTAATGGGAGCTTAACAATTTTATAATATGTAAGAAATTCTTATTTGTAAATATTGAGTCAAATTTGTCCACCGAAATATTATTAGTATTCTGTATATGGAACTTTTGCTGTATTGTCTTTGAAGGTAAAATTATATAGAATGCTGGTATCAGAGAAACATTGACTATGAAAAGAAGAAAATTTTTGACAAATATTCCGCTTGCCATTTCAGGGGTACTTCTGGGAGGACCTGCAGCCAGCTTGCTGGCCGAAGCTCCGAAGGATGATATAAGCAAAAAAAAGAAACTGCTGTTTACTGTAGCTCACATTACAGACGTACACTTACCGGCAGATCCTAAAATAATGGAAAGGTTTGTAAAATGTCTTAAAGAAATCAAAAACAGGAAAGTAGATTTCTTCCTTAACACAGGAGATTCCATTATGGCTGTGGACCGGGAAAACTCTACCCGTCAGGAAGTATATGACCAATGGAATGCCTGGGATAACTGTATGAAGGAAATTGCAGACTATGATATGTATAGTTGCGTCGGAAATCATGACATCTGGTGGGCAAGTGAAAAATCAGATGAAATGCATGGAGTTCCCTATGCGGCCAAAAGACTTAAAATGCCTAAGCGTTATTACAGTACTAAAAAAGAGAAATGGCATTTTATAATGTTGGATGGCAATAACTCTGGTATTACCCTGGATCCTGAACAAATGAACTGGCTGAAACAACAATTAGAAAATATTCCGCAGGGAGAATATGCATTAATTATGTCGCATTATCCTATACTTACGGTTACAGGATCCTGGGAAGGAGGGCAGCATAAAGACCATAATGCATTGAAAGACTTGTTTTATAAGCATAAAGATAAAGTGAAAGGCTGTCTTAGTGGTCATCAGCATCTCCTCGACAGAGCATGGTATAATGATGTATATTATTTCTGTAACGGAGCTATGTCAGGATTCTGGTGGGGAGAAGGAGACAAGCGTTCCGCGAAACCTTTCTATTATCAGGAAACACCACCGGGATATGCTATATTAAAATTTTATGATGACGGCTCATTTGAGAATGAATACATAATTCATCATTATTAATACCTATATATTATGTAAACAGAGACTGGCTTTTAAGTCTGTCTTTGTTTTTATAGTACTTTATAAACATTCAGAAATCTGGATTGTCTTATTATTTTTAATTTTTGCAATACCAATTAAAAGTTTTGTCTCCGGTAGTCAATAAGTTATGGATATTATGTTAAAAAAGTTTATCAAAAGCTTGGCCGGTATCATTAAAGTTTATACTTTTGCCCCACTGAAAACGAGAGATAGTAGGTAGCGCAGAAGAGAGTAATTATAAACGAAAGATTTAAAAAAAATAAATAATAATTTATTTTGAAAATTGAGAAAAGTTTGTATCTTTGC
>NZ_JBVTMR010000003.1:417677-837485 GCF_055762745.1 Chryseobacterium subflavum | reverse complement strand
TGATGGAGAAGGAAAGTTTACAAAATTCTATAGTGAAGATGGAAGCTATGAGGTGATCAAAGATAATACCACTGGAAAGGAAAAGCACATCCTGTATATTGGAGGAACACCTTATGATTCTAATATTGTATATTTGAAAGACTATACGGAGAGCAGTGGTTCTTACAAATTTTTACATAAAGATTATATAGGAAGCATCTTAGCCATCAGTGATGAAGTAGGCAATAAGCTGGAACAAAGACATTTTGACGCATGGGGTAACTTTACCCATCTCAAAATAGGAACAGGAGCTATTATTACCGATCAAAATATAATTCGTAATTCATCACTCGTAATTGAAAGAGGCTACACAAGCCATGAACATTTTACAGAAGTAGGAATCATTCATATGAATGGAAGGTTGTATGATCCTCTCTTAAGAAGGTTCTTAAATGCGGATGAGAATATACAGGATCCTACTAATACCCAGAATTATAATAAATACGGATATGTGCTCAATAATCCATTAATGTTTAATGATCCAAGTGGAGAGATATTTTGGTTTGCGGCTTTAACTCCTATTATAGGGAAATTATTGGCTGGTGTTGTCGCAGGCGCTATTGCAGGGTCCATTGTAGGAGTAGCGTCATATATGCTCGGGGCTGCAATTTCTGGGAATTGGAGCTGGAGCTCTTTTGGAAGCTCCATACTCATGGGAGCAGTAGCAGGAGCCATATCAGGAGGAATGAACCCTGGAGTATTTAGCGCCTCCACTGGAACGTTAATGAGAATGGGCGGACAGGTGATCTCTAGTATACTCCCTGCTTGGGACATTAGTATTGGTAACTTTAGCTTTAGTGTATCACCAAGTATCGCCATTGGAAAAGGTTGGGGAATTGGGGCTAATTTTAGCGCTACCTTCCGTGCAGGAGATTTTGCCTTCTCTGGAGGTTTTGGGATAATGAACTATGGAGCTCACGCAGGAAGTGGTAATAGTGGTTGGGAGTTTAGAAAATCCATTATGGCAGGAACCTTAGGGAAAGAAGGAAACCTGGGCTTAATGTTAGGAACTAACATGTGGAGTGGAATGCATTCACAGCAAACAGGCATAATAAGACTTGCAAGCGGAGATTTTTCTATGACTTATGAGAATGATGGAAGCCCATTTGCTAAAGGTCCAAAATGGTCTCATTTAGGTGATAATAATGATAGATGGAGAACAGCAGCAATGACCATTAATGTAGGGGATTTTACCGCTGGATTTAATTTATTTACTGGTGAAAGGAAAGCTTCAAGTTATGCTGAATATGATGGTGCAGATGCAGAAACCATGCAGAAATACAACCGAAATAATCCTTATTATCTTAATGGTATAAGATATAATTATGGATTAGTAGAAGAAACTGGACCACGCTATCGTTTAGGTGCGGCTTACATAGGTTGGGGAAACTACAGAGTAGGAATAGATTCTGACAGATATGTTCGAAGGCCAATCCAAAATATCTTAGCACATGATTGGATTTCTGCACAACCAGGATTCGAGGTATTATCCAAAGGAATAAACCCTTATTTTCAATATCAAACAAGAAATAAATTTACATCATGGTAAGAAATATTATAATATTATTTTGTAGTACTATTTTTATTTATTCGTGTGCACAAACAAGAAGGCTAGAAAATGGTACAAAAGTGCTTGTGAAGAAATTTAAGAATATTGACAAGTTTAATGAATCAATTTTAGAAAATATAAGCACAGATTATTTTTATAAAAAGATTGATTATTACATGGCTGACAAAAATTTTAGCAAAATAAGAGATGTCGGAAGTGATATTGATAGATCATTACAATTTTACCCAAATGGTCGTGTTAGGCTTTTTGGTGCGAGAAAGAACGATCCTAACCCTGAAATCTCTGGAAGAAGAGGAGTTATCTATCTAAAAAATGGAAATTTGAGAATTGATACACAGGGAGCCTCTCAGGATGGAGATATTTTTAAAATAACTTTTAAAGTAAGAGTTGAGGGAGATAAAATTTATCTGTTAGAAGTGTCTAATGCATTATTATTTGAACCTTCAGAATATACTTGTTTTGTTTATCAAAAATCTGAAAAGATTCCTGAAAACTGGAAGAATTATAAAGCAGATTGGTAAACAAATGTAAAAAGTGTAGCCCCTTACAGTACTCAAAATTATAAGTAAGTATGGTTATGTACTGAATAATCTGCTTATATACAATCCGAAGGAATATATTGCGCGTTGCTTTTAAAAGTGTTTTTTAGGCGAGAGTTACAGTAGGAGCTATATCAGGAGGAATGAACCCCGGAGTGTTTAGCGCTTCTACTGGAACCTTAATGAGAATGGGGGGACAGGTGATCTCTAGTATACTCCCTGCTTGGGATATTAATATTGGTAACTTTTAGCGTATCGCCAAGTATCGCCATTGGAAAGGGGTGGGGAATTGGAGTTAATTTTAGTGCTACCTTCCGTGCAGGAGATTTTGCCATTTCTGGAGGTTTTGGGATAATGAATTATGGAGCACATGCTGGAAGCGGTAATAGTGGTTGGGAATTTAGGAAATCTGCGATGTTTAGCTACAATAGTAGAGACTTTGGGATTAGTCTGGGTACTAATAAATGGAGTGGACTTCATCCACAACAAACAGGAATTCTAGGCCTGAGAAGTGGGGATTTTTCAATGACGTATGAGAATTACGGAAGTCCGTTTGATAAGGGCCCAAAATGGTCTCACTTAAGAGATAATAATGACCGATGGAGAACTGCCGCTATGACTATAAATATTGGTGAATTTTCAGTAGGATTTAATCTATTCACAGGTGAAAGAATGAAAGATAGCTATGATGATGGCTGGGATAATCAGATGATGGATTATGTAAAGAACAATGGACCTTTAAAAGGGTTGGGTGGTGCTACTTATCCTTATGGGTTTGCTTATGAAAATGGTCCTGCATATAGATTAGGAGCTGCCTATGTAGACTGGGGTAACTATAGAATAGGAATTAATTCTGATAGATATGTAAAACATCCAATACAAAACATTATGGCTCACGGTAAGCTATCACCACAATCAGCATTACTGTTTTTATCAACAAGTATAAATCCATATTTTCAATATAAAACAAGAAATAAGTTTACATCATGGTAGAAAAAAAATAAATTTGTTTTTATTGTTTGTTTCTTTATTAGCTTCTATAAGTTCTATAAGCTGTAGGTCTCAACAATTGAAAAACATTAAGTATTTTAATCAAAATGAACTTAAAAATATATCTTACGACAAAATATTTTTATGTGTTGAGATGTATGAAGCAGATAAGAATCTAAAGAATAAGAGAAAAATAGAATTAAACTATGATATTACTTTAAAAATAAATAGAAACGGCTATATTGAAATAACCAATTTTGCATCAGTTGATAAAAATGGTAATAGTGGTGTGATTTATATAAAAAAAAGGAAAATAAAAATTGACTTGATAACTCTGCTTTCTGACAGATCTGGAACAATTACAACTTATAATGTTAAATTTATTGATAATTATATGTATTTATTAGAAGATCGTTTTATTGGAAGTGACTATTTAAGTTACTTGATATTTAAATTACAATAGATTAAGGATTGGAAGCAGTATAAAGCAGATTGGTAAAAGAAGACATACAACGAAGACCATAAAAAATGTTTGAAATGAAAAAAAGCATATTCTTATTTTTATTATTGGTATATGGATTAAGTTATAGCCAGTATGTAGATATTGTAGAAAAAGGGAAGGCAGAAAACCTGACCCCAAAAGAGTTTATAATTCCTCTGAAAAATATAGAAAACTATCAATTTGTTTTTGTGGCAAGATATAAAGCATATTATCCTTGCATACCATATTGTTAGTTATAAAGAAGGAAATAAAGAAGAAGATTCAGAGCTTGTATTGGATACTTATTTTATTGAAGATTCAGAAATTGATAGAATAAGCCAGTCTTGAGAAAATGTTGTGTATTTCTTTGGAGAAGCGTCACTAATGAAAGAAAGCATCACAAGATTTAAAATAAACGGGGAAAAAAAGTATTGAAAAATAATACGTTTGAAAAAAAATATTGAGCGAAAAAGATGAAATAAAAATATTAAAAGGAGGAATTACAGGAATGGCGATATTGGTCAAATGGAGGCCTGATCAGTTTAATAGATTCTATAATTTTTCGGGATTGAAATGAATGGTGCTGGTTTTAGTGGCAATGGATTAGAGATAGGTTTTAATACAGGAAGAATAAATCCGGTTGATAGAGATTTGGGATGTTTTCAGATACAGGTTTTAAAAGAAAATTAATTAAATTTCTGTAATAATTATAAGGAAAAAACAAATTATGCTGTTTTTTATTGTTATAAAATTTATGTTTTATGTAATTTAAAGTAGTGTTTTCAATAATATGTTATTGTCATGTCAAATTTGTAATGAGGTTATTGAAAATAGTGATATAAATATTATAGAGCTTTCCTCATAGTATAATCAATATATAGATTCATACAATCGGGTAAAAAATAAATAAGAACAGCATTATGCTGTTCTTATTTATTTTTAGGATAAGGTTTTAACCTTTAAGAATACGATAGAATATCTTTAAAGATTTTATAATTTATGGAACCAAAGGTATTTTTGCAACAATACTATCTTCTAATACTTTATAGTCTTTAAGTTCTAAACTTTCTATATATTTATCACACCCCAGGATCGTTGCATTATTTCTGTTATGAAGTGATTTAATAATATTTACATATTGATGATTTTTAGAATAATTATAAATATTTTTATTATTTCGGTCTAAACTTAAATATGCAGATATAGTTGCTTTAGGTTCTAAAATAATCAAATCTCTTTTGCAATCATTATCATCAAATCTACTATAATATCCTCTTTTATAATATGAATTAGGTTCTAGTAACTTATCATTTTCAAATGTATAAGATTTTCCATAAAAGCCGTAAGGATCAATAATGTAAGTGTTATTTGTACTATTACTAATCAAATAATTAGTAGCTTTTCCAGTATTTAATTTTAATGGTACTTCTTTTAAGATGATATTAACATTTTTTCCTTGATTCAACTTCATTTGACTAGAGCAAAAGCTAAATAAAAAACATATTAATAAGAATGTAATTTTTTTCATGATTTTGTAATCATTGTTATACTACGTTAAAAAGTATAATGGAAATTTTTTTTTTATATGTGTTTATTTCTTCATAATATTAATTCCACTTACATACTTAAATATGGACGAAAATTCATTCAACTCTTGGACATAAATATAATTCAATTTGAAATTACAGAAATAATAAGTCATATAGTTTTATGAAACAAAACAGTCATTCGTTTTATAATATATTCCCTTTGATTCATATTCAAGCACACCAGTTTTTCTATTAATTTTCACATAGAATGCTTCACGATTAACTGGACAATTTTCAAATTTTGCAAGATATAAATAAAAAAAATCTTTATCCATCTTGAAAGATCCTCCAATCGGATTTTTGTAGTCAAACAATAAATTATAAGTTCTAGCAATAAGTAATGCTTCAGGTAAATTGTCAACATATCCTATAAAATCTTTTAGCTCTTTTTCACTTGTAAAATATTTTGGCATTTTATTTTTATATGCAGTTATATAAGTGAAACACCAACCAGGCAAGCATTCTATAAAAAAACCTTTTTCAGGCGAATTAGTTTTTGCGCACTTTAAGCTCTTTGTTACTTTATTTTCATACATCAACTTTTCTTCCATAGTGTCGTCCTTACGCATAACTTTCCAATATTTATATTTTTGGCTTGGAATTATAAACCTATATAAATCATTTTTATATCTTAAAGTATCTGGAATCTTTAGATAATCACTAGGAACAGTTACTTGACTAAATATTAAATTAGAAAATAAAATAGAAATTGTTAAAATTATCTTCATTAAAGTTTTTTACTGTTAAAATACGATATTTTTTTCTTTTTTATTATTGTCGTATGGTCTTTACAATTGAACACATGGGTTTCTTTCTTTGTTTTATGTTGTATAAAGCTGATATATATAACAAAAAAAGACACCTAGTGGTGTCTAGATTAAAATCAGTGGAGTTGGAGGGATTCGAACCCTCGTCCAAACAAGCAATACATAAGCTTTCTACATGCTTATTCTACTATTGGTTTTCGACTGGAGGCAGAGAGCAGACACCCAACTTCCAGCTTATCTTCTGAGGTTTTCGAGTTTTAGCCGAAGCATCTAAAACCTTATTTCTGCATTCCTATATCCCAGGATCAAACGCCGCAGAACAGAGCATTTGTGGAATATCTTGCTTCCCTACTAAAATCTTCGGGAAAGCGCTTGAATCTACTAAACTTCGATATTAAGCTGCAAGAGCGAACTCTTCGTTGCCAGTTAAAATTTTGTAGCAAGGGATTATAGAGATCGCGCTACGGTTCTCTGCATGCTTACTTACCCATTGATCTTGCTGTCGAAACCAGTCAACCCCATGAATAAAGTGAGTGCAAAGATACTACTTTTTGTTTAAATAAATTTCATATTTATAAACTCTATTGTATGAGAAATGCCGGAAATTTTTCCGGCACTGTAATGTATTTTAATAATGTTATAAGATTAATACTGTTCAAATGCGAGTACATACATCTCATTATCCGGGCCTGCACCATTTCCATAATTATTAAAGCCATAAAAATTTCCTGCTAGTAAGTCATTGCTTCCCGGTACTACGCCACTGCCTGTGGAGATTTGATATTGATACCCCCATGAATTATTCCAAACTCCATTGGAAAGGCTTCTAGACCACGTATCCCAGTTTGTTGTAGTAAAGGTAACCGATTGTTTGCCTCCATTTGTACTGTTTCCAAACCATAGCTCATTTGCATAGTAGGTGATCGTAGCTGCAGGTGCTGACAGTAATCTTACTTCAAGATAAGTAGATCCGGAAGTTGTTGCAAATCTGAACTCCATATTCATAGAAGGAACCTTGAGTGTTGGTTTATCATATCCATTGGTGTCAAGATTTCGACCTCTGTATTTTACTTTAGTCAATACGGTACCTTCCGTTTCTGAAACTACATTCAATTGGCCCCATTTTGTTCCGTCATTTAAATAGAGACCAGGAGATAGTCCATTTACAGAAGCTGTATTATAAACTACCATTCCGGCTACATGTGCAGTAAGAGGAGCGGGCTGGGAGGTGGCTGTTAAAGCAACCCGGGGAGGTAAAAGTCCTTTGTTTGCCGAATTTACATCCAATACGGCATTAGTATTGGGATTTGTTGTATTAATGCCAACCTGTGCATGAGTTATCACAGGAAATGTCAAAGCAAAAACTAAAGGCAAAGCTTTTAAGGATAAATAATTTTTCATGTTTTTTTGTTATTTAAACTGTGTTTTTAAAATCGTATATCCCAAAGGTATGAAAAATGTATGCAATTCTGAAACATGAGTTATTTTAAATTAAAAGAAATAAATTTTGCATATTAATAAAAAAATATCTACTTTTGCAATCCAAAATGAGATGTAAAGTATGTTAATAATTCCTGTAAAAGATGGTGAATCCATCGATAGAGCACTAAAAAAATATAAAAGAAAATTTGATAAAACTGGAACAGTTCGTCAATTAAGATCGAGACAACAGTTTGTTAAGCCTTCTGTAACTTTGAGACAAGCTAGATTAAAAGCGGCTTATAAACAAAGAGCGTTAAGCAAAGAGGAGCAAGCTTAAGAAATTTTTCTTAAACAAATATTAAATTCACTTCTTAAATATACTTATATTTGAGGAGTGAATTTTTTATATTATATGTAATCCATGATGCTGAATAAATTTTTAGAATATTTACAATTCGAAAAGAGGTATTCACCTCATACTATTACAAGCTATAAAAAAGACCTGGAAGATTTTTCTTATTTTTTTCTCAAAACAAAATCTTCCGATGATATTTCCAAAGCCGATAAAAGGGTAGTCAGGAATTTCATAGTTGCACTAAGTGAAAATAATATATCCAAGAGGAGTATTAACCGAAAGCTTTCCTCTCTTCGAAGTTTTTATTTTTTTCTTTTAAAGATCGGTGAAATTACTGTTTCGCCCACTGAAAGTATTTCCTCTCTTAAGTATTATGCCGAAAAACAAATTCCTATTTCACAAGAAGAAATGGAGGTGCTTAATAATACCATTTTTGAAGAGCCGCATGATATTCTTGATCAGTGTATCATAGAAGTTCTGTACCAGACCGGAATCCGTAAGTCCGAACTTTGTGGCTTGATATTTGAGAATGTAAACTTAGATGGAAATGAGTTGAAAATTATAGGTAAAGGGAACAAAGAAAGATATGTTCCCATATCTGAAGATTTGACTGTTTTATTAAGAAGTTATTTAACATTAAGAAAACCTCTCGATGAGTTTCAGAACTGTTTTTTCGTTAATAAGAAGGGGAAAAAACTCACGGAAAAATTTGTTTATGTAGTCGTAAATAAGTACCTTAGTCTTATAACTTCGAAGCAAAAAAGAAGTCCCCATATTCTAAGACATAGCTTTGCTACACACGTTTTGGATAATGGGGCGGAGATCTCAAAAGTAAAAAAAATATTAGGACATTCGAGTCTGGCCAGTACGCAGGTGTATACGAATGCTAATATAGAACAATTGAAAAAAGTGTTTAATCAGGCTCATCCTAGAGCGTCTAAAAAAGAAGAATTATGAAGATCACAGTACAATCAATTGGTTTAACTCCACACGAACCATTGGAATCACACATCGAAAAAAAAGTAAGCAAACTTGAAACGTTTTATGACAAAATTCACGAGTGCAAAATCTTTCTGAAGGTTGAAAATAATTCGGATAAATCAAACAAAACTGCTGAACTTATTTTGGCGGTTCCAGGTGACGATATCGTAGTAAAAAAGACGGCTGTAAGTTTTGAAGAGAGTTTGGATCTTTGTGTTGATACTGCTAAGAAGCTATTAATCAAGAAAAAAGAAACAGCTTAGAAAAAAAGTTTAAAATAATCGCGTAAAAATTTGAGAATTCAAAAAATCCGTTCTATATTTGCACTCGCAAAAAGGGAACAGTGATCTTTTGAATTCTTTTTTTAATTGCCTCCATAGCTCAGTTGGCCAGAGCACGTGATTTGTAATCTCGGGGTCGTGGGTTCGAATCCCTCTGGAGGCTCATTTAATATAAACTAGGGAAGATTCCAGAGTGGCTAAATGGGACTGACTGTAACTCAGTTGCTTCGGCTTCGCAGGTTCGAATCCTGCTCTTCCCACTGTTTATATTGAAAAAAAACTTGCAGATTTAAAAGGTTTTTTATAGATTTGCACAGCGTTTACCAATAGTTTTGGAAACAAAATTGCGGAAGTAGCTCAGTTGGTAGAGCGTCAGCCTTCCAAGCTGAATGTCGCGGGTTCGACCCCCGTCTTCCGCTCAGTAAAATCACACCACAAGGCGTGATTTTTTTTAAACCTGATACAGCTTAAGATAGATTGCCTTCGGATAGCCTCAGACAGTTTAAATTGCCTCCATAGCTCAGTTGGCCAGAGCACGTGATTTGTAATCTCGGGGTCGTGGGTTCGAATCCCTCTGGAGGCTCAATTTAATATAAACATGAGGGAAGATTCCAGAGTGGCTAAATGGGACTGACTGTAACTCAGTTGCTTCGGCTTCGCAGGTTCGAATCCTGCTCTTCCCACATTTTATATTTGAAAAAAAACTTGCAGATTTAAAAGGTTTTTTATAAGTTTGCACAGCGTTTACCAATAGTTTTGGAAACAAAATTGCGGAAGTAGCTCAGTTGGTAGAGCGTCAGCCTTCCAAGCTGAATGTCGCGGGTTCGACCCCCGTCTTCCGCTCAAAAAAAATCATGCTATTAAAGTGTGATTTTTTTGCTTAATGCCGACTTAGCTCAGCGGTAGAGTGCTTCCTTGGTAAGGAAGAGGTCACGGGTTCAAGTCCCGTAGTTGGCTCTGGCTTTAATCCCGAATTGTTTCGGGATTTTTTTGTTTAATGTATTTTCTGTTAATAAAATATATTCTTTTTTCTGATGCTTTTCATTTCAATCATCTGCAGATGATTTTCCTTAAAAATCATAAAAATTTTCGTTAAATTCGTATAAATATTTTTTGATGAATATACTTTTATTAGAAGACGACCTCATTCTTTCCGCTGAACTTTGTAAGTTTTTGGAATCAAATAATTTTTCATGTGATAAGATTTATGATGGGGAGACTTTTCTTCGTCAGATAAAAAATAATTCGTACGATCTCTATTTACTGGATATTAATGTTCCCAAAATAAACGGATTGGATGTTTGCCAAACCATTCGTTCATTCGATAAAAATACACCTATCATCATTATTTCGGCATATGGAGATCTTTCTGATAAGAAAGATGCCTTTACAAGACTTGCTGACGACTATCTTGTCAAGCCTTTTCAGTTTGAAGAACTGCTTTTAAGGGTAAATTCTCTTTTGAGGAGAAAAATGCCGGTAGATACTTCAGATCAGGAAATCATAAGAATTGATGATCTCATCATCAATAAGACTGAACAAAAAGTCTATAGAGGAGGAAACGAAATTACCCTAACTCTGAAAGAATTTCAATTGTTAGCTTACCTGGCAGAAGCCCAAGGAAGAACGGTATCCAAACAACAGATTACGGAGAATGTATGGGAACACAATTTTAATACAAATACAAATACTGTTGAGGTATATATTAATTTTCTAAGAAAGAAAATCGATAAAGATTTTAAAGTTAAACTTATTCATACCCGATCAGGCTTTGGATATTATTTAAGTCCACTATAAATGTCATTAAAAAGGAAGATTGCTTTAAATTTAAGTATTGCCTTCTCACTACTTTTTGGTATAGTGATGATGATTATATATATGTCTTTTAATGATTTTAGAAGAGATGAATTTAAAGAAAGGTTTCGCCAAAGACTCGAGTTTACCTCTCATTTTATCTCCGAATCTAAAAACTTCGAAGCTGAAGCTCCTCTTTTTTTCAATGAAAATGCAGATAATATCCTTCTCAATGAGAAAATCTTGATTTTTAATGCAGACAAAGAATTAATCTATAGTACAATAAAAGACCGGAATGTTACCTGGGATGCTGCCTTATTAAAAGAGCTGGATCAAAGAAAAACGATATACACCGAGAAAACCATTCCCGAAATATATGCTGCACTTAAAAATATAAAAGGAGAAAACTACTATATTCTAACCAGTGCCTACGACAGCAATGGGAAATCCAAATTATCTTATTTAAAATATTTGCTTGTTACGGCTTATGTAATGAGTACGCTTCTCATTGGGCTTTTCAGTTATTATTTTATGGGGCAGTTTTTACGTCCCCTGGAAGATCTTAATAAAGAGATTTCAGAGGTTACCGCACATAAATTAACTACACAAGTGCCCGTACAACAATCACAAGATGAAATTAGTATATTAGCACAATCATTTAACACCATGATTGTACGGTTGAACGATGTTTTTCAATCGCAAAAAGATTTCACGGCGAGTGCCTCGCATGAGATCCGAACGCCTATTACAAGAATGGCATTCCAGTTGGAGAATCTGATCAAGTTCGAACAGCATTCTCCGGAGACCTTATCTTCATTAAAGCAGATTCAGAAAGATGTTTATCAATTATCTGACCTGACTAATTCCCTGCTGCTTCTGACTAAATTTGACAAAGAGAACATTCAAAGTTTATATGAAGAAGTAAGGATTGATGAAGTTATATTCAGTTCCTTCGAAACAGTAGAAAAAAGTTATCCGGATCTGAAAATGGATTTTTTAATTTCTGAAGAAACTTCAGAACAAGCATTATTAACTATAAAAGGAATACAATCATTGCTGGACATCGTATTTATTAACCTGTTCAAAAATGCGGCGGTTTATTCGGATAATATTGAAGTAGATGTTCTCATTACTGAAACTGCTTCAAAACTGATTGTGGATGTTATTTCTCAGGGAAGTACAATTTCTGAGAATGAACAGTCGAAATTATTTGAGGCTTTTATGAGGGGGAATAATGCACAGAATATTTCGGGTTCCGGATTGGGACTTCGGATTGTAAAAAGAATTTTAGAATACCATGGTGCAGATATTATTTACTCTTCGCCATCGGAAAATATTAACAAGTTTAGTGTGATATTTTCTAAAATTTAATTTTTTTTTAAGGCTCATTTAAGTTCGTTTTAATCATGTCTTAGCACTTTTGTTTTCATAAAATTGAAAGAATGAACAAAATTGCAGGATTGTTTGTTGTCATTTCCTCATTCATGACAGCACAACAGCAAATGTCTCTTCTGGATTGTGAAAAAGCTTTCCAGACGAACAACCTTCAGCTGCTCGCCCAGCAGTATAATATCAACATGGCCGATGCTGATATTTTACAGGCTAAGATCTGGGATCTTCCACAATTGAGCGGGCAGATCAATGCTTATAATCCTGAAGGTAAGAAAGTGTTTGATGTTGGACACGCAAAGGGAGCACAGGTTACCCAGCTCATTCATATGGGTGGAAAAAAGAAAAATGAGATTGCATTTGCAAAATCTAATAAAGAACTGGCTCAACTTCAATTTTCCCAACTTCTCGTTGACCTCAAAACACAATTGCATACTACTTATTACAATCTCTACTTCCAAAAATTAAAACTGGAAAATATCAACAAGCAATTGGGTTATATGAAAGAGCTTTTAAGCGCTTATAAGGTCCAGTCTGCAAAGGGAAATGTATCACTTAAAGATGAGGTGAGGCTGCAGAGTATTGTAATTCAGCTAAATAACGACAAAGTAGAAATCAATAAAAATATTCTGGATGTTGAACAAAATTTAAAAGTTTTAACCGGAATTACGGAAGATATAGAACCTGAGCTTTCTGAGGCTGAGGCCAGGGAAATTTTGGCTACCCAACCCATCGGAGATGAAGAAGATCTGAAGCGAAAAGCATTGGAGAATAATGCAGATTATCAATATAACATGAAGTTAATTGATAATAGCAAACTCTATGCTCAATGGCAGAAATCTTTAAATGTTCCGGATATTAATGTGGGAGCCGGATGGGATCAGAATGGAGGAACATTCAGAAATGAGATCAACTTAATGGTAGGAATTCTATTACCCTTATGGAAAAGCAATCAGGGAAATGTTGAAAAAGCAAATTACGCTATCCAACAGAACCAAAAAAATGCAGAGTATCAAAAACTCAATTTGGAAACAAAAGTACAATCCTTGTACAGGACATGGAAAAATCAATATGATCAATTAGCAGAAATTAAAGCAACAGATCTCAATAATCTGGATCTTGTTTATAATGGGATGTTAAACAATTTCAGAAAGGGAAATGTAAGCCTTATTGAGTTTACTGACTTTATGGAAAGTTACAGACAAACGGCCCTTCAGATCTATGATATGAAAAACGATATTATCCAATCGGCTGAACAACTTAATCAGCTAGTACAAACTAAAATCTTCTATTAAAAAAATGAAAAAATATATAATTGTATTATTGGTAGCCATTGCATTATTGTCCTGCTCAAAAAAAGAAGAACAGAAAGTGACAATGCCGAAAGGTTTTGAACTAAGCAATACTATGCTTAAATCGATCGTCCTTGCAAAAGTTGAGAAGAAGTATATTGAAGATAATTATAATTTTTACGGTAAAATATCCGCAGATCAAAACAGTTACATCGATGTATATCCTTTGGTAGGAGGAAATGTTTTAAGTGTCAATGTGGAATTGGGTGATCATGTAACGAAGGGGCAGGTTTTGGCGACAATCAGGAGTACTGAGCTTGCTGAGGTACAGAAAGATGTAAGTGATGCAAAAACGGATCTGGTCGTTGCTCAGAACAATCTTCGTGTTGCCAAGGAAATGTACGAAGGTAAGCTTAATACTGAAAGAGATGTTCTGGAAGCCAAGAGCCAGCTGCAAAAGGCACAGGACCAACTGCAGAGAGCGAGTGCGATAAGTACGGTTTATAATGTGAAAAAAGGAAATATCTATAATGTTTTAGCTCCTATCAGTGGATACATTGTTCAAAAAAATATCAATAAGGATATGCAGCTTAGAACAGATAGGAGTGATAATATTTTTGACGTAGCCAATACAACCAATGTATGGGCAATTATGAACGTTAATGAATCGGATATTGATAAAATAAGTCTTGGAATGAAGGCTGAAGTTTCTACATTGTCATATCCTGACAAGGTGTTTTATGGGAAAATTGATAAAATATTTAAAATTATCGATCCTCAAACCAACGCCATGCAGGCGAGAGTTGTTTTGGACAATGCAAGCGGATTGCTGATTCCTGATAGTAAAGCTACAATCAAAGTTTCAACTTCCGAAAATGATATGGCTTTAACGGTTCCTTCCAAGGCGGTTATTTTTGATGATAACAGAAGTTTTGTGGTGGTTTTTAAATCCAGAACTAATCTTAAGGTTAAAGAAGTTAAGGTTTTGAAGCAAGTAGGCGATACAACATATATATCTGATGGATTAGTTGAGGGGGAACAGGTAATTACCGAGAATCAATTGCTGATTTATCGTTCTCTTAATAACTAAATCAAAGTCATTTTTTTAAACGGCTTTTCGAGTCATCAATTTAAACTATTATGAATAAATTCATTAAAAATATAATTGCTTTTTCGCTTAAAAATAAAGCGTTCACCTTCATATGGGTCGCAATTTTGGCCATTTCGGGTTTTATCAGTTTCAAAAATATGCCGATTGAAGCATTTCCGGACGTAACCAATACCCAGATTGTGATTATCACCCAATGGAACGGACGAAGCGCAGAAGAAGTAGAACGTTTTGTAACGACACCCATAGAATTGGCAATGAGTCCGGTTCAGAAAAAGACAAGTGTACGAAGTACCACCATGTTTGGTCTTTCGATTGTAAAGATTCTGTTCGATGATGGGGTGGACGATACTTTTGCCAGAAATCAGGTTAATAACCAACTACGAACTATAAGCCTTCCTGATGCGGTAGATCCCGAAGTACAACCACCCTACGGACCAACCGGTGAGATTTTCAGGTACACACTGGAGAGTAAAAATAAAGATTCCCGGGAACTATTAACCCTGCAAAACTGGGTAGTGGATCGTGCTTTAAGAGGAGTACCAGGTGTGGCTGATATTAATGTTTTTGGTGGACAGGATAAAGTTTTTGAATTAAGTATTGATCCGAGGGCATTGGATAAATACAACCTGACCCCGCTTCAGGTCTACGATGCTGTTACAAAGAGCAATTTGAATGTGGGAGGAGATGTTATTGAAAAGAACGGACAGGCTTATGTAGTACGGGGAATCGGTTTGGTTAAATCGGTAGCTGATATTGGAAATATTACGATTGAAAATGATAGCGGTAACCCTGTTTTGGTAAAAAATGTTGCTGATGTTCATGAAAGCTCAATGCCAAGAGTAGGACAGGCAGGACTGAATAACCACGAAGACACGGTGGAAGGTATTGTCGTAATGAGAAAAGGGGAAAATCCGCGTGAAGTTTTGGTAGGTGTAAAAGCCAAGATCAAAGAGCTTAATGAGAAAATTCTTCCGAAAGATGTGAAGATGGTTACATTCTATGACAGGGATAACCTGATGGATTTCACAACCCGTACCGTAATGCATAACCTTATCGAAGGAATTGTGCTTGTTACTGTAATGGTTCTGATTTTTATGGCAGATTGGAGAACTACGTTGATTGTTTCTATTATTATTCCATTGTCATTATTATTTGCGTTTTTATGTCTGAAGCTTGCGGGAATGAGTGCGAACCTTCTTTCATTAGGTGCTGTGGATTTTGGGATTATTATTGATGGAGCCGTCGTCATGGTAGAAGGTATTTTTGTAATGCTTGATCATAAAGCCCATAAATATGGAATGGAGAAGTTCAATAAACTGGCTAAAGGAGGATGGATAAAACAAACAGGAACAGGCTTGGGTAAAGCGATATTCTTTTCCAAGCTTATTATCATTACCTCTTTGATCCCTATTTTCTCATTCCAGAAAGTGGAAGGTAAGATGTTTTCACCTCTGGCATTTACATTGGGATTTGCTTTGACAGGAGCATTAATATTTACTTTAACATTAGTACCCGTTCTTACCCATATCCTTTTAAATAAGAATGTAAAAGAAAAAAATAATCCTTTTGTGAACTTCTGGGACCGGATTGTTTTAAAAGGATTTCGTTATACTTTTAAACATAAGAAGATGAGCTTAATCGTTGCCATTTCATTTTTGGTCGTTACTTTGTTTTCGGGGAAATTTCTGGGAACTGAATTTTTGCCACAGCTTAATGAAGGATCTTTATGGATCACCGCCGAAATGCCAATGAGCTCTTCTCTGAAAGAATCCTTAAAGACCGCAGATCTTTTGAAGAAAGATATTATGAGCTTTTCGGAAGTTACGGATGTTCTTGCACAAACTGGGAGAAGTAATGACGGAACAGATCCTAATGGATTTGGTTTTGTTCAATTCGCTGTAAATTTGAAACCCCGGGAAGAATGGAAGCGGAAAATTTCATACGATGAACTGATCAAAGAGATTGATAATAAACTAAGAAATTATCAGGGAATCACATTTAATTATTCACAGCCTATTTCTGATAATGTTGCTGAGGCGGTAGCCGGCTTCAAAGCCGAAAACGGGATCAAGATTTATGGGGATAATCTTCAGACTTTGGATCGATTGGCTGAAGAGGTTCTGAAAGAAATAAAAAATGTAGATGGAGTAAAAGATCCGGGAATCATAAAGAATATAGGCCAGCCGGAGGTAAGTGTGGTGTTGGATAGAGATAAAATGGCAGCCTACGGTGTAATGCCTGCTGACGCACAGGCTGTTCTTGAGATGGCTTTTGGAGGTAAAACAGCTTCCGAAATGTTTGATGGAGAGCGTAAATTTCCAATAAGATTGAGATATTCCCAGGAGTATAGAAAAGATGAAAATGATATTGCTTCATTGATGGTTCCTACACAAGATGGGGCAAAAATACCGCTAAAGGAAATAAGTAATATTGTTAAGAATAATGGGGCAGCATTCATTTACAGAGATGATATCAAACGATACATTGGTGTAAAATTCTCTATCCGTGACCGTGACCTGGGAAGCACAATTGCCGATGCTCAGAAAAAGGTAGCTAAAATAGAGCTTCCAGAAGGATATTCTATAGGATGGACCGGGCAGTTTGAAAATCAGCAAAGAGCCTCTCATCGCCTGGCACAGGTAGTTCCTGTGAGTATCCTCATGATTTTCTTCCTGTTGTTTATACTCTTCGGAAACATAAAAGATTCTCTTTTGGTACTTGCTAATGTACCGTTTGCATTAATCGGTGGAATCATAGCACTTCATGTAACGAGAATGAACTTTGGGATCTCTGCAGGTGTGGGTATGATTGCACTTTTGGGAATTTGTATACAGAATGGAGTAATCCTTATTAGTGAATTCCACCAAAATATTAAAAATGGTCTGGCATTGGATGAAGCAATAATGACCGGAGTGAAATCCAGGACAAGACCAGTCATCATGACCGCTTTGATGGCTTCTATAGGTCTTTTACCTGCAGCTTTATCTACAGGTATTGGTTCTGAATCTCAGAAACCACTGGCGATTGTTATTATTGGAGGATTAATTACAGCTACGGTACTTACTTTACTTATTTTTCCAATTATTTTCTGGATTTTCAACAGAACTAAAAAATCAACGTCAATTTAATTGACTGCTGAATATGATGAAAAATATTTGAAGCCTGTAAAACATATGTTTTACAGGCTTCAATTTACTTCGACGAATTGAAAAAAAAATTATATTTGCAAACATAATAAACACATTCCCTCATTAAAACACGATAATCCCCTTGATGAAACGTTATCAGAATAATATACTCCTGTTGTTTGGATTCTTTGGTATACTTCTACCTCTTCAATTATTTTTTAAAATAAGTCTGGAAGAACCCTATCCGTCATTTAACTTTCCTGGGTTTGCTTCTCTTCCGGTTAAAGAAGAAAGATATATTACATTTACAAAAACCACTGCTCAGGTTTTTTTTAAAGACGGAACGAATACTGTTTTAGTAAAAAATAGTTATCTGGGAGAGAAAATTCCAAGAACCATCCAGGTTACATTGATTAAAAATCTGCTTTTTCCCAAAGAATATCCGATACTTGATGCACGAATCAATTCTTTACCAGCTTATAAAAAGGAATTGTATTTACTCAAAAAATCTATTCTTAACAGAAATATTAAAAAAGTTAATTTGGAAGAAAGTAAGGCTTTTGTTATCAAAAAATTGAAAGAAAATTTTCCGGATAAAGAGGTCACGGAGATCCTCGTTACCAATGAAAACAAGGATTTTGACATTGCGACGAAACAGCTTACTAACCGGATAACAAAAGACACATTGATCAACTTCAAGTTCTAACAAACATAATGATTGAAAAAATTAAAAAACTGGTCTTTACAAGCTATAAGCCTAGCTACGAATTTTTAGCTTTTTACAGAATTTTTTTCTCTTTGTACTTATTATGGATGGGGATTTCCAATGCGGATTGGGTATCTTATATTCCTGCTAGTGCGATGCAGCCACCAATAAGCATTTTATCTTTTACGGATACTGTTCCCGCGTCATGGCTTTTTACGGTTTGTTATTACGGCATGTATCTGTGCCTGTTACTTATTTTAATAGGCTTTAAGCCAAGGGGATTTGCCATAACTTATATGGTCGTTTACCTTATAACCAGTAATTACGCTTTTTCTTTTGGTAAAATTGACCATACTTTTGTTTATGCCCTACCTATTGTTGTGATGGCTTTTTCACCATGGAATACTACTTATAGTTTTTTTCCGGAGCCTGAAAAAGAAACCGATATACTTTCGAGATCCTGGCCAATGTTTCTGCTTAGTATGTTTTTGGGATTTGGAATTTTTACGGCTGGCCTTGCTAAAATTTTAGGAGGCTGGCTTAATACGGATATACAGAGCACACAGATTTTTTTCTATCAATACCGATATGGAGTAGGGTGGCATGATTTGATGTCTGATACGTTTGATAAGATCAACTCCCGGTTTTTCTGGGAATTTCTGGACTATAGTACTGTAATTTTTGAATCTGTTTTTATTATTGCTTTTTTAAAGCCGAAGTTTTTCAGATTGATGATATTAATAACTCTGTTTTTTCATTTAAATGTTCTTTTGATGTTTAATATAGCATTTACCTATGCTGTAGGATTCTATGCATTGTTTATTCCCACAAGGGTATTACCTTCAACATTTAAAATGAAAATCAAAAACTTTTTGCAGGCTGTATTCCTGCCTAAGTACAGTTTGTTGGGAATTGCATTTGTGATTCTATACTTTTTACTTATTGTCTTTTTTGATTGTAATGCGATCAATTACATTTTTAATCAATTCTTTAGCCTGTTTGGGTCTGCTTATGCTTCATCTTTAATTATTTTGGGAGGATCTTTCCTTTTTGGGGGATATCTTTTTATCCGGTCGTTGAGAAGTATATCTGATAAAAAAGGTTACAAAGGATAATATTTTTCAGGTTTTACATAAAATTTAAAAAATCCCGGAATGAACCTTCCGGGATTTCTTATTGTCAATAAATCGATAAGAATCTTTTTTACGATATTCTTCAGTGATTTTTTCACCAACCAGAATCTAAAATTATATGAAATCTTTTTCTTATTTACTCGCCTATTCATTATTTTTAATCTGCTATAATATTCAGAATTAATCAGATAGTTGAGATTTTAAAGAAAACGGTTGTGAGGATTTTTTCAATCGAGAAATTTGTGTAAATTTGCACTTCAATACATCGAAGTATAGTTAGGTTTGTAATTCTTTGGATTTGAATATTAAAATTTTTGAGAAAAAAGATTTTAGTATTTAAAAATTCATTATATTTGCACACCGAAAATTTGAATAAACAATAAATAAATAATTTAAATCATGGCAAAGGAAACGTTTAATCGTAACAAACCACACTTGAACATTGGTACTATTGGTCACGTTGACCATGGTAAAACTACTCTTACTGCAGCGATCAGTGCTGTATTGGCTAGTAAAGGTCTTGCTGAGAAAAAAGACTTCTCTGCAATTGACTCTGCTCCAGAAGAAAAAGAAAGAGGTATCACTATTAATACTGCTCACATCGAATACGAAACTGCAAACAGACACTATGCTCACGTTGACTGTCCAGGTCACGCGGATTACGTAAAGAACATGGTAACTGGTGCTGCTCAGATGGATGGAGCTATCTTAGTATGTGCTGCAACTGATGGACCAATGCCTCAAACAAGAGAACACATCCTACTTTGCCGTCAGGTAAACGTACCTAGAATTGTTGTGTTCATGAACAAAGTTGATATGGTGGATGATGCTGAGTTATTAGAGCTTGTTGAGCTTGAACTTAGAGATCTATTATCTACTTACGAATATGACGGAGATAACTCTCCAGTAATCCAAGGTTCTGCTCTTGGTGCTCTTACTGCTGCTACAGCTGCTACTCCTCAAACTGATGATCAGTGGTTCAAAACTGTAGAAGAATTAATGGATGCTGTTGATACTTGGATCGAGCTTCCTGTAAGAGATCAGGATAAGCCATTCTTGATGCCAATTGAAGATGTATTCTCTATTACAGGTAGAGGTACTGTAGCAACTGGTAGAATCGAGGCTGGTGTTATCAACACAGGTGATCCTGTAGATATCGTTGGTATGGGTGATGAAAAATTAACTTCTACAATTACAGGGGTTGAGATGTTCAGAAAAATCCTAGATAGAGGTGAAGCTGGTGATAACGTAGGTCTATTGTTGAGAGGTATTGAAAAAACTGACATCAAGAGAGGTATGGTTATCGCTAAGAAAGACTCTGTTAAGCCACACAAAAAATTCAAAGCTGAGGTTTATATCCTTTCTAAAGAAGAAGGTGGACGTCACACTCCATTCCACAACAAATACCGTCCTCAGTTCTACGTAAGAACTACTGACGTTACAGGTGAGATCTTCTTACCAGAAGGTGTAGAAATGGTAATGCCTGGTGATAACTTAACAATCACTGTAGAATTGTTACAACCAATCGCTCTTAACGTAGGTCTTAGATTTGCGATCAGAGAAGGAGGTAGAACAGTTGGTGCTGGTCAGGTTACTGAAATCTTAGATTAATATCTTAAATAAATAAAGCTTCCGTAAGGAATTTCTTTACGGAGCTTTAATCTACGGGCATCGTCCAATGGTAGGATACCGGTCTCCAAAACCGTTGATCAGGGTTCGAATCCTTGTGCCCGTGCAAATAATAATTATGAGTTCATTTATCGATTTTTTAAAAGGTTCTTATAACGAATTCAGACATAAAGTTGAATGGCCAAAATGGGCTGATCTGCAATCATCTACAATTGTAGTTACTATTGCAACAGTTATTCTGGCATTATTTACCTTTGGAGTTGACGAATTGTTTTCAAAAGCAATAAGCAACATAATAGGAATGCTAATTAACGTGTTCAACTAAAAAAGTATTTTCCCATAATGAGCGAATTGAAATGGTATGTGCTGAAAGCAATCAGCGGACAGGAAAATAAAGTGAAAAACTACATTGAGACAGAAATCAAACGCTTAGGCTTTGAGCAGTACGTTACTCAGGTAGTAATTCCTATGGAAAAGGTTATTCAACTTAGGAATGGAAAAAAGGTTCCTAAAGAAAGACCTTACTATCCTGGTTACTTAATGGTTGAAGCAGATTTAATGGGGGAAATACCTCACATTATTAAGAATATTCCAGGGGTAATATCATTCTTAAGCTTAACTAAAGGGGGAGACCCTGTTCCAATGAGAAAGTCTGAAGTTAACAGAATGCTTGGAAGAATGGATGAGCTATCAGAATTTGCTACGGACCTTGAAATTCCATATGTAGTTGGAGAGAACGTAAAAGTAATTGACGGACCTTTCAACGGATTCAATGGAACAGTTGAAAAAATTCTGGAAGATAAAAAGAAAATTGAAGTTTCTGTTTTAATCTTCGGTAGAAAAACTCCAATGGAACTTAGCTACATGCAAGTAGAAAAAGTATAGTAAATACTTATAATATATAAGCCACTCTAGATCTAGAGTGGCTTTTTTTATTTATTTCAGGTATTTATAGATTCTCAGAAATAATGTTGTTTTAAGTTAAAATAAGTTTGTTGTTTATTTTATGCTTTATCCAGGCGTGTTTCACATAGTTATTTAATTAAAACTAAATGTTTAGATTAAAAAATAAATTGTGTGGCATACTTATTGTGAAGTATATCTCCGAAAAACATAAATGGCTTTCTAATGTGGTGATTTTTAACCTTATACTAGGTTAGGGTCATTGTTCTGAATTCCTGGATTGTTTTTTTAACACTAATTTAAACACTAATTCAATGACGAAAATTATTTCGATGGTACTTTGTACAAGTACCATTGTACTGATGAATGCACAGGCTACAGGAAAAGTGGGTATTAATACTAAAACGCCCGAAAAAGAACTATCTGTAAACGGAACAATGAAAACATCCGGAATGTTTTTTAAAGATCCGATAGAGAAATTAGGAGCCACTGAAAACTATACTTTTATCATTAAGTCTCCCGCTCCTGAAAACAAGATTACCGCATACAATGATTCTTTTGTACCCAATTCACCGGCACCAATTAATCTTATCCAGTATAAGATAGCCTGTGATCCGAGAGATAAGGATTGGGTTAACCAGTATGATACGAAGATCAATTCAGATAAGTTTCTGGTGGTTATCTCTTCTTTTGGTTTTACGCAGCCGGTACGAACCAACAGTCCGGACTGGATAACTCCGGTCCCCCAGATATATGCTTACTATAATAATGGAACGTGGAAATTAAAGGCAGACTACCAAGGTTTTGCTCCCGCTTCCAATTTGCCGGCAGGAGAGTGGACTCTTAACTTACTGGTATTCGACAGAGCTTATGCTAAAGAAATCAATAAAACACAAGCGATGGGTGCTTCCACTACAGGATCTGCATCATCTCCTTTAATCCAATAAAAACATTTACATAATGAAAAAAATCACCATACTTTTTTTTATGGCTTATGCCTTCATGGCTACCAAAGCTCAGGTGGGAATCAATACAAGCAATCCTCAGGGAACTTTAGATGTTGTAGGAGGAACATTGGTTGAATCTTACATTATAGATACCACGAATTCTCCTGCGACAGGAAATTATTTTCTTCTTACAAGGTCAAAGGATACCACGCCTGTTGGTAAAGTTAAGATGCTTGATATTTCACTGAGAGATGTAGCTCCCGTAAACACATACAATGTTATCCTGAAAAATGTGAAACAAGATGAAGTTGTTAACCTGAATACAGGATTGGATGCTAGTAAATATGTAGTCGCTATTACTGGTGCCGTATTTAGTGACGCTGTTTCAGCAGCAAATACTTCCACAACTCCAAAATCATATGGAGCCTATTCTACAGAGATAACTAAGGTTGTGAGCGGAGCCAATACTTATCACGGCATTAACCTTTCTTTTAAAGGTGCAGGAACTGTGTCTTCTAAAAATGGAACATGGACACTAACTTTGAATGTATACGAAAGATCATTGATTAAAGACTGGGGCACATTTACCGGATCGGTTTCAGCTTCGGCTTCACCAGGATATTCAGGAGTATCAACTAACACCCCAGCAGGACTTCAATAAAAAACTTATGAAAAAGAAATTGTATATCATCAGTATGGCTTGCATGGGAATAATCATGCATGCACAAACCGGAAATGTAGGAATCAAAACAACAACTCCAACGGAAACACTGGACGTAAACGGGGATTCCTTTACAAATTCCTTATATATGAGAAATCCGGGGGAACCAACCACTACGGGAGGTCACTTTCTGGCTACTTCTCAAAATTCATTGCAGATATATGATCCTAATCTGGAGAGCAGCGGGTTGTTTAATTATATTAAACTTACCCTTACAGGGGTACCAGGTGCAGGAATTACGGATTATGATACAAAGATCGATGCCGATAACTTCCTTTTGGTTCCTCACAACTATTCATTTAAGCTTAATGACGGAACAACCAGTGTTGCTTTGGATTATAAAGATAATGGTATTAATGATAATGCACAGGGGTCTCCTAATGTGGTTGCATTTAAAAGCAATGGTACATGGCATTTGAAGGCCGGATTTACAGACAGCAAGTTAATTGCTTTTACATCAGCTAATCCTTCCAGAACTTATAATAACTTTACTGTAGAGTTTTATTTAATGGTTTATAAGCGATTGATCACTAAGCAGAATATCGGCGATATTAATACTGATCTTGGCGGAACAAATGGATCTGCACAAACAATTAATAAACCATCAGGGTTTTAGAAAAAAATAATTTTAAAATAAGAAACCATATTCTAGTAAAGGATATGGTTTTTTTCTTCTATTGATATGGGTTACAGTCAGAAATAAAATTTTTTATTCTTGAAAGTTCTGTAAAAACTTTCTAAAAATCAATCGATTCCATTTGCTATTTCAAAAATATTTTATAATTTTGCAGTCCGAAAAGTAGGTTTACTATATGTGAGTGCGGTAACCTGCTGAATAATAAATGCTTCCAAACTCATTAATTATTCAAATTTAAAAAACAAAAAATGGCTAAAAAAGTCTTTAAAATGGTAAAGCTTCAGGTGAAGGGAGGGGCTGCAAACCCGTCTCCACCAGTAGGTCCTGCATTAGGTTCTGCCGGTGTAAACATCATGGAGTTTTGTAAACAATTTAACGGAAGAACTCAGGATAAGCCTGGGCAAGTTTTGCCAGTAGTAATTACTGTATACGAAGACAAATCTTTTGAATTCGTAATTAAAACTCCTCCAGCTGCAATTCAGTTAATGGATGCTGCAAAAATTAAAGGAGGTTCCGGAGAACCAAACAGAAACAAAGTAGGTTCTGTATCTTGGGATCAGGTAAAGAAAATCGCAGAAGACAAAATGGTAGACCTTAACTGTTTTACATTGGACTCTGCTCTTTCTATGGTTGCAGGTACTGCTAGATCTATGGGATTGAGAGTAACAGGAGCTAAACCAACTAACGCTTAAAACTTAGAGAAATGGCAAAATTAACAAAAAAGCAAAAGGAAGCTTTAAGCAAAGTAGAAAAAGGAAGAGCTTACAATCTTGAAGAAGGTTCTGCTCTTGTGAAAGAAGTAAACACTGCAAAGTTTGATGCTTCTGTAGATATCGCTGTAAGATTGGGTGTAGATCCAAGAAAAGCAAACCAAATGGTTAGAGGTGTAGTATCTCTTCCTCACGGAACTGGTAAAGATGTTAAAGTATTAGCTCTTGTAACACCAGATAAAGAAGCTGAAGCTAAAGAAGCTGGAGCTGATTATGTAGGTCTTGACGAATATTTACAAAAAATCAAAGATGGTTGGACTGATGTTGACGTGATCGTTACTATGCCAGCTGTTATGGGTAAATTAGGACCTTTAGGTAGAGTATTAGGACCAAGAGGTCTTATGCCAAACCCTAAGTCAGGAACTGTAACAATGGAAATTGGTAAAGCAGTAACTGAAGTAAAATCAGGTAAGATTGATTTCAAAGTAGATAAATATGGTATTATCCATGCAGGTATTGGTAAAGTATCTTTCGATGCTGCTAAAATCAAAGAAAATGCTCAGGAATTAATCCAGACATTGATCAAAATGAAGCCAACTGCTGCTAAAGGTACATATGTAAAAAGCATTTATTTGTCTTCTACAATGAGCCCGGGTATTGCAATTGATACAAAATCTGTAAACTAATATAAATCCTTAAGACAATGACAAAAGACCAAAAAGTTGTAGCAATACAAGAGATCAAAGATTTGCTTCAGGATGCAAAAGTAGTATACGTAGCAGATTTAGAAGGGTTGAACGCTGCTAAGTCTTCAGATTTCAGAAGACAGGCTTTCAAACAAAATATCAAAGTAAAAGTGGTAAAAAATACACTTTTACAAAAAGCAATGGAGCAGATTGACGGAGTAGATTACTCTGAAATGTTCCCTACTTTCAAAGGGAATTCTGCGATTATGATTGCTGAAACAGCAAATGCTCCTGCAAAATTAATCCAAGGATTCAGAAAGAAAGAAGAAAAGCCGGCTTTAAAATCTGCTTATCTTCAGGAAACTTTCTATGTTGGAGACGAAAATCTAGGTACACTTGCTAATATCAAGTCTAGAGAAGAAATGATCGGAGAAATCATCGGATTACTTCAATCTCCAATTCAAAGAGTTGTTTCTGCTCTTCAAAACAAACCTGAAACAGTAGAAGCTAAAGCTGAAGAAGCTGCTGCACCTGCTGTAGAAGAAACTCCTGCTGAGGCAGCTCCTGAAGCTCCTGCTGCAGAAAGCACTGAAGAAACTCCAAGTGCTGAATAATTAGACTCAAAAAATTAAATAAAATAATCAACAAAAAACATTACAACAATGTCAGATTTAAAAAATTTAGCTGAAACGCTAGTAAACTTAACAGTAAAAGACGTAAATGAATTAGCTGCTATCCTTAAGGATGAGTACGGAATTGAGCCAGCTGCTGCTGCAGTAGTAGTTGCAGGTGGAGGTGCAGGTGAAGCTGCTGAAGAAAAAACTGAATTCGACGTAATTCTTAAGTCTGCAGGTGCTTCTAAATTAGCTATCGTTAAATTAGTAAAAGATTTAACTGGTGCTGGTCTTAAAGAAGCTAAAGATATCGTAGATGGTGCTCCTGCTCCAATCAAAACTGGTATCTCTAAAGACGAGGCTGAAGCTCTTAAGAAGCAATTAGAAGAAGCTGGTGCTGAAGTAGAATTGAAATAATTCAATTTACCTTACAAATATAAACCTGGACCTCGGTCCGGGTTTTTTTATGGAATAGAATCATCAAGTAGATAGATTGATCTACTGGTTATTGTAAGCAGTATTGAGTAGATTTGAGTACTAATTGTTACTGCTTATTTACATTGAGGACATCTGTAATATAGTTTGTGTTAATATATTATAGAATAAATGTTGTGAATGTGGATAACTTTTTGTATCTTTGCTCCTCTTTTGGCGCTAATAATTGTTTGTAAATCTATAAAATATTGTAAATCAACTCTTTCATGGTAATGAAAGGGATTTTATGTTTATAGATATTGCGGCGTTTCTGCCTCAAAAGTATTAAAAATATTTTGCATTACGCTGTGAAAAGATATACCAGTGTTGCAGTTAGAAGTTGGATTAAAGACTTTTAGAATAAAGAACAAAGAATAAAGACCGATAATTGCGCCAAAATTTTCACACTTATTCTTGCTCTTACCTCTTCTCTCTTTTTGTCTTCTTCTGATATTTTTTTATAAATCAAAATATTTTTTAACCCTTCTTAAAAGTTTTATGAGTAAAACAGCAGCATCAATTAGGGGGAATCAGAGAATTAATTTCTCATCAGCAAAAGGAAAAATTATCACTCCAGACTTCTTGGATATCCAATTAGAGTCTTTTAAGGAGTTTTTTCAGCTTGATACCCTTCCTGAAGACAGGAAAAAAGAAGGTCTTCACAAGACTTTCCAGGAAAATTTCCCAATTACAGATTCAAGAAACCAATTCGTATTGGAATTCTTAGACTATCTGGTAGATTCTCCACGTTATTCAATCGACGAGTGTGTGGAAAGAGGTTTAACGTATTCAGTTCCTCTTAAAGCGAGACTTAAGTTGTATTGTACAGATCCTGAGCATGAGGATTTCCAAACAGTAGTTCAGGATGTATATTTAGGGCCGGTTCCTTATATGACGCCTAGTGGTTCTTTCATCATCAATGGTGCTGAGAGAGTTATTGTTACCCAGTTACACCGTTCTCCTGGTGTATTCTTCGGGCAGACTTACCACGCAAACGGAACCAAACTGTATTATTCAAGAATTATTCCTTTTAAAGGATCTTGGATGGAATTTACTACGGATATCAATAGCGTAATGTACGCGTATATCGACCGTAAGAAAAAATTACCATTAACTACCCTACTTAGAGCTATCGGATTTGAATCTGATAAGGATATTCTTCAGATTTTCGACCTTGCGGAAGAAGTGAAAGTATCTAAAGCCGCTCTTAAAAAAGTAGAAGGAAGAACATTAGCTGCGAGAGTATTGAACACATGGTTCGAAGATTTCGTAGATGAGGATACGGGTGAAGTTGTTTCTATTGAGAGAAACGAAATCATCCTGGACAGAGAGACTATTCTTGAAAAAGAACATTTAGATCTTATTCTTGATGCTGGTGTGAAATCTATTTTGATTCACAAAGAAAACAGCAATGAATTCTCTATCATCCAGAATACATTACAAAAAGACCCTACCAACTCTGAAAAAGAAGCGGTAGAATACATCTATCGTCAGTTAAGAAATGCAGATCCGCCAGATGAGGAGACCGCAAGAGGAATTATTGAAAAATTATTCTTCTCTGAGCAGAGATACTCATTAGGAGAAGTAGGACGTTACAGATTGAACAAAAAGTTAGGTCTTAATATTCCTACTACAACTGAAGTTCTTACTAAAGAAGATATCATTGCGATTGTAAGACATTTGATCGAATTGGTAAATTCTAAAGCAGAAGTTGATGATATCGACCACTTATCAAACAGAAGAATTAAAACTGTTGGTGAGCAATTAGCAGGTCAGTTCGGTGTTGGTCTTTCAAGAATTGCAAGAACAATCAAGGAAAGAATGAACGTTAGAGATAACGAAATCTTTACACCGCTTGATCTTGTTAATGCTAAGACTTTAACCTCTGTAATTAATTCATTCTTTGGTACCAACCAGCTTTCTCAGTTCATGGACCAGACTAACCCATTGTCAGAGATTACTCACAAGAGAAGATTATCTGCACTAGGGCCTGGTGGTTTATCAAGAGAAAGAGCAGGTTTCGAGGTTCGTGACGTTCACCATACTCACTATGGAAGAATTTGTCCGATTGAAACTCCGGAAGGACCAAACATTGGTTTGATCTCTTCTTTGGGAATCTATGCAAAGATTAACAATTTAGGTTTCATCGAAACTCCATATAGAAAAGTAGAAGACAGTAAGATTGATCTTAATGCAGCTCCTATCTATCTTAATGCAGAAGATGAAGAAGATAAAGTAATTGCTCAGGCAAACGTTGAATTGAATGACAACGGTGAATTCGTTACAGACAGGATTATTGCAAGACTGGATGGAGATTACCCGGTAGTTGAACCTTCCCAGGTTAATCTTATTGACGTAGCACCAAACCAGATCTCTGGTATTTCAGCTTCATTAATTCCATTCTTGGAGCATGATGATGCGAACCGTGCATTGATGGGATCTAACATGATGCGTCAGGCCGTTCCTCTATTGAAGCCGCAGGCTCCAATCGTGGGTACAGGGCTTGAGCAACAAGTTGCAAGAGACTCAAGGATTTTGATCAACGCTGAAGGTACAGGTACTGTAGAGTATGTGGATGCAGATAAGATCACTATTAAATATGAAAGAAGCGATGACGAAGATTTAGTATCATTCGAATCAGCTACTAAAACATATAACTTAACTAAGTTTAGAAAAACCAACCAAAGTACAACGATTACTCTGAGACCAAACGTAAGAGTAGGTGAAACAGTAGAAAAAGGACAGGTACTTTGTGATGGGTATGCTACTGAAAACGGAGAATTAGCTCTTGGTAGAAACTTGGTGGTTGCGTTCATGCCTTGGAAAGGATATAACTTCGAGGATGCGATCGTAATCAATGAAAAAGTTGTTCGTGAAGACTGGTTTACATCAATCCACGTAGACGAATACTCTCTTGAAGTTCGTGATACCAAATTAGGTATGGAAGAATTAACAGCAGATATTCCAAACGTTTCAGAAGAAGCGACTAAGGATCTTGATGAAAACGGTATGATCAGAATTGGTGCTGAAGTGAAGCCTGGTGATATTATGATTGGTAAAATCACACCTAAAGGTGAATCCGACCCAACTCCTGAAGAAAAACTTCTGAGAGCGATTTTTGGTGACAAAGCCGGTGATGTAAAAGATGCTTCATTAAAAGCAGATTCTTCATTAAGAGGTGTTGTGATCAACAAAAAATTGTTCTCAAGAAATATTAAAGATAAAAAGAAGAGAACTGAAGAAAAACTTAAACTTGAAGAAATTGAAAACACTTACAAGGCTAAGTTTGATGAATTGAGAAATACTTTAATTGAAAAATTAAATACTCTTGTAAGCGGTAAAACTTCTCAAGGGGTTCATAATGACCTTGACGAAGAAATTATCGGAAAAGGAGTGAAGTTTACTCATAAATTATTGACTTCAGTTGAAGACTATGTAAACGTTAGCGGAGCAGATTGGACTGTTGATAACGATAAAAATGAATTGATCAAGCAATTGATTCATAATTATAAAATCAAGTTCAATGATATCCAAGGGGTTAAAAACCGTGAGAAATTTGCAATTTCTATCGGAGATGAGCTTCCTGCAGGTATCATGAAGTTAGCTAAAGTTTATATTGCTAAAAAACGTAAACTGAATGTAGGAGATAAAATGGCAGGACGTCACGGTAATAAAGGGATTGTATCCAGAATTGTTCGTGAAGAAGATATGCCATTCCTTGAAGACGGAACACCGGTAGATATCGTATTGAATCCACTTGGGGTACCTTCCCGTATGAACATCGGACAGATTTATGAAACAGTTCTTGGATGGGCTGGTCAGAAATTAGGAATGACGTTCGCTACACCAATCTTCGATGGAGCAAGTCTTGAGCAGATTACTGAGTACACAGAAAAAGCAGGTCTTCCTAAATTCGGTAACACTCACCTTTATGACGGAGGTACCGGAGAAAGATTTACTCAGCCTGCTACTGTTGGGGTTATCTATATGTTGAAACTAGGACACATGGTAGATGATAAAATGCACGCTCGTTCTATTGGTCCTTACTCATTGATTACTCAGCAGCCGTTAGGAGGTAAAGCTCAGTTCGGAGGTCAGAGATTCGGAGAGATGGAGGTTTGGGCTCTTGAAGCATTCGGAGCATCCAATATCCTTAGAGAGATCCTTACTGTGAAGTCGGATGACGTGATTGGTAGAGCAAAAACTTATGAAGCTATTGCAAAAGGTGAGTCTATGCCTGAACCAGGTATTCCGGAATCATTCAATGTATTGCTTCACGAGTTACAAGGTCTTGGATTAGACGTAAGATTGGAGGAGTAAATTAAAGATTTAATTACTAAAAATTAAAGAATTAATAAACTCCGAGATGATAAGAGAGAAAGTAATTTTAAATCTTTCAATCTTTTAATCTTTTAATCAAAATAAAAATTATGTCAAATAAAAATAAATCAAGTAGATTTAATAAAATAACCATCGGTTTAGCTTCTCCCGAATCCATTCTTCAGGATTCAAGAGGGGAGGTTCTAAAACCGGAAACTATTAACTACAGAACGCATAAGCCTGAAAGAGATGGTTTGTTCTGTGAAAAAATCTTCGGTCCTATTAAAGATTACGAATGTGCTTGTGGTAAGTACAAGAGAATTCGTTACAAGGGGATCGTTTGTGACCGTTGTGGGGTTGAAGTTACGGAGAAGAAAGTAAGAAGAGAGAGAATTGGACACATTAATCTTGTAGTTCCTATCGCTCACATCTGGTATTTCCGTTCTTTACCAAACAAAATCGGTTACCTTTTAGGTATTCCTTCCAAGAAATTGGATATGATTATCTATTATGAAAGATATGTTGTAATCCAGCAGGGTATTGCTAAAAAATTGGACGGTTCCGATTTTGATAAAATGGAATTCTTAACAGAAGAAGAATACCTTGATATCATGGATACCCTTCCTGTTGAGAACCAGTATCTTGATGATTCTGATCCTAACAAATTCATCGCTAAAATGGGTGCTGAAGCTGTTGAGGAATTATTAAAAAGAATCGATCTTGATGCATTATCTTTCGACCTGAGACACAAAGCTCACAATGAAGGTTCTAAGCAAAGAAGAACTGAGGCTCTGAAAAGATTAAATGTTGTAGAAGCATTGAGAGGTGCTAATACAAGAATGATCAACAGACCTGAGTGGATGATCATGCGTGTACTTCCGGTAATCCCACCAGAGTTAAGACCTTTGGTTCCATTGGATGGTGGACGTTTCGCTACTTCCGATTTGAATGACCTTTATAGAAGAGTTATTATCAGAAATAACCGTTTAAAGAGACTTTTAGAGATCAAAGCCCCGGAAGTAATCTTAAGAAACGAGAAGCGTATGCTTCAGGAATCAGTAGATTCATTATTCGATAATACAAGAAAATCTTCTGCAGTAAAATCTGAATCAAACAGACCATTAAAATCACTTTCTGATTCATTGAAAGGTAAGCAAGGTCGTTTCCGTCAGAACTTATTAGGAAAAAGGGTAGATTACTCTGCACGTTCCGTAATTGTTGTAGGTCCAAACTTACAACTTCACGAGTGTGGTATTCCTAAAGATATGGCTGCGGAACTTTACAAACCGTTTATCATTAGAAAACTAATTGAAAGAGGGATTGTAAAAACAGTAAAATCTGCAAAAAGAATTATTGATAGAAAAGAACCTGTAGTTTATGATATCCTTGAAAATGTTATGAAAGGTCACCCTGTTCTACTGAACAGAGCACCTACGCTTCACAGACTGGGTATCCAGGCTTTCCAACCTAAGATGATCGAAGGTAAGGCAATCCAGCTACACCCGTTAGTAACAACGGCCTTCAATGCCGATTTCGATGGTGACCAGATGGCGGTACATTTACCGTTAGGCCCTGAAGCAATCCTTGAAGCTCAGTTATTAATGTTAGGTTCTCAGAATATTTTGAACCCGGCTAACGGTTCTCCAATCACGGTACCTTCTCAGGACATGGTTCTTGGTCTTTATTTCATGACTAAAGAATTGAGCTCTACTGAAGATATGAAAGTGAAAGGTGAAGGTTTAGCATTCTATTCTCCGGAGGAAGCAGAAATTGCTTATGCAGAAGGAAAAGTTTCTTTAAATGCTAAGGTAAGATGTAGATTACCAGTTAAAGAAAATGGAGAATTGGTTACAAGATTAATTGAAACATCTGTTGGTAGAATTTTATTCAACCAGATCGTACCTAAACAGGTTGGTTATATCAATGAACTTTTAACTAAAAAGTCATTGAGAAATGTTATTGGTAAAATTCTTGCCGATACAGACTTCCCTACAACGGTTAAATTCCTTGATGCAATGAAAGACTTAGGTTATTCTAACGCATTTAAAGGAGGTCTTTCGTTCTCACTTGGGGATATTGTGGTTCCTGCTGAGAAGAAGCAGATGGTTGCGCAGGCAATCGGAACTGTAGATGAGATTAGAGCCAACTATAACATGGGTCTTATCACAGATACAGAACGTTATAATCAGGTAATTGACGTTTGGACGAATACCAACGCAGGATTAACTGAAATGATCATGAGCAGAATGAAAACCGACCAAGGTGGTTTCAACTCTGTATACATGATGCTTGATTCTGGTGCGAGGGGTTCTAAAGAACAGATCCGTCAGTTATCAGGGATGAGAGGTTTGATGGCAAAACCGCAAAAAGCAGGTTCTACCGGTGCGGAAATCATCGAAAACCCGATCCTTGCAAACTTTAAAGAAGGTCTTTCGATCCTTGAGTACTTTATCTCTACCCACGGTGCACGTAAAGGTCTTGCAGATACGGCTCTTAAAACGGCCGATGCCGGTTACTTAACAAGAAGATTGGTAGACGTAGCTCAGGATGTTATCGTTACAGAAGTAGATTGTGGTACTTTAAGAGGTACTGAAGTTACTGCTCTTAAGAAAAATGATGAGATCGTTGAGAAAATCTCTGAAAGAATTTTAGGTAGAGTTTCTCTTCATAACATCTATGATCCTGAAACAGATGAATTAATTGCTGAAGCAGATCAGGTAATCAACGAGCAGTTAGCGAGAAGAATTGAAGATGCAGGACTGGAAGCGGTTGAAGTTCGTTCACCATTAACTTGTGAAGCGAAGAAAGGTATCTGTGCTAAATGTTATGGTAGAAATCTTGCTACAGGTAAAATAATCCACATGGGTGAAGCGGTAGGTGTAATTGCAGCACAATCTATTGGGGAACCGGGAACTCAGTTAACATTGAGAACCTTCCACCAAGGGGGTACTGCGGGTAACGTATCAGAAAACCCATCAATCGTAGCAAGAAGAGATGGTATCGTTGAAATGGATGAAGTAAGAACAATTACTTCTGAAGATGAAAACGGAAATACAGCTGAAGTTGTAGTATCTCGTTCTACGGAATTCAGATTGGTTGCTGACAACGAATCCAGAACTCCTTTAATGGTTGCTAACGTACCTTACGGTTCAGTATTGGCTGTAAAACCTGGTGATAAAGTGAAGAAAGGTGATGTGATCTGTAAATGGGATCCGTATAACGCGGTTATCATTGCGGAAACATCCGGTAAAGTAGAATATGAAGATATTATCCAGGGTATTTCATTCCAACTTGAAATTGACGAACAAACAGGATTCGAAGAGAAAGTAATCTCTGAATCCAGAAATAAGAAAGCCGTACCTACCTTGAAGGTGGTAGATTCTAAAGGTGTTGAGCAAAGAGCTTATAACTTACCGGTAGGAGCCCACTTAATGGTTAATGATGGTGAGAAAATTAAGGCTGGTAAAGTCTTGATCAAGATCCCAAGAAAATCTGCAAAAGCAGGGGATATCACCGGAGGTCTTCCAAGGGTAACCGAATTATTCGAAGCAAGAAACCCTTCAAACCCAGCGGTTGTTACAGAAATCGATGGAGTAGTTTCTTACGGAAAAATCAAGAGAGGTAACCGTGAACTTATTGTAGAGGCTAAGACTGGAGAAAGAAAGATTTATTTAGTAAAACTTTCCAATCAGATCCTTGTTCAGGAGAATGACTTCGTAAGAGCTGGTTCACCACTTTCTGACGGATCAATCACTCCGGACGATATCTTAAGAATTAAAGGTCCAACAGCGGTTCAGGAATATCTTGTAAATGAAATTCAGGAAGTTTACCGTCTGCAAGGGGTGAAAATCGATGATAAACACTTTGAAATTATCGTTAGACAGATGATGACAAAAGTATCTATTGTTGATGGAGGTGATACTCAATTCCTTGAAGGAGCTTTGGAGCATAAATACGATTTCTTAGAGGAAAACAACAGAGTATTTGGTCTTAAAGTAGTTGTTGATGCTGGTGATTCTAAAGAATTCAGACCAGGTCAGATGATTACAGCGAGAGAATTGAGAGATGAAAACTCTAAATTGAAGCGTGAAGATCAAAATCTTGTTGAAGTGAGAGAAGCACTTCCTGCTACGGCTACGCCAGTATTGCAAGGGATCACAAGAGCGGCTCTACAAACTAAGTCATTCATGTCTGCAGCATCGTTCCAGGAAACCACTAAGGTTCTTAACGAAGCAGCAGTTGCTGGGAAAATTGATTTCCTAAGCGGTCTTAAAGAGAATGTAATTGTAGGACACAGAATTCCTGCAGGTACTGGTCTTAAAGAGTATCAGAATGTTATCGTAGGTTCTAAAAAAGAATTCGAAGATATTAACTAAAATGTATATAAAAGTTTCAGGATTCAAGTTTAAATTCTAAATTAGAGGCCTGAAACTTTTTAAACAAAAATATTTAAAGAAAACATGGACAATCAAAATCAAAATCCACAGGACGGAAACATCAACATCGAACTAAATGAAATGGTAGCGGCTGGAATCTATGCTAACTTAGCATTAGTAAACCACTCTCCATCTGAATTTGTAGTGGATTTCATCCAGTTAATGCCAGGTGTTCAGCAAGCTAAAGTAAGATCAAGAATCATTCTTGCTCCACTTCACGCTAAAAGAGTATTATCTGCTCTTCAACAGAACATTGCTAACTATGAGCAGCAATTCGGAGAAATCAAAGAAGTTGAGCCTTTCGTATTAGGTGGTAACAATGTACAAGCATAAGATTTTTCTTACATAAAACAACAAGATGCCTCAATGTATTGAGGCATTTTTTTATGCCTTATTTTAAGTGAAAATATTCGCATGATTATGATTCTCAGAAATAAATAGCCAATTCATTTAAATTAAATCAATAAAGGAATTTTTATTTATCACGACTTTAAATAAAGTAAATTATTCACAATTTAAATACAAATGATAAAAAATTAACATTTATTAAAGAATTCATTTTATATATTTGCTTTCTTATATAATTTGATATAAAATATGATAGATCATCAATTTATTAATAATAAATTCGGTTTTTTAGGCAATGATTTTATAAATGAAGTTCATCAACATGGTATTACAGATAAGATCAAAGCAAAAACTGAACTGATCAGTGAGGGGGAGAAAATCAAATTTATTCCTTTCATGATTTCAGGTTCTGTAAAAGTATATTGCCTTAACGATGGCCGTGAACTGATCTACTACTACGTAAGACGTAATGAAAGCTGCGTAATGACTTTTTCATCTATTTTCAGTAACTATATCAGTAAGATTTATGCTATTACGGAAGAAGATTCTGAAGTATTGCTGATTCCTGTTGCCATAATGCACGAATGGCTAATCCGTTTTCCGGCAATTAACAGGGTTTTTTATCAAGAGTATGACAAACGGTTTATTGACGTAATGAATATGGTGAATGAGGCTGTTTTCCATCGGTTGGATAAGAGGGTGTTAAATTATATCAAACAACAAATTGCAATAACGGGAAGTCATCCTATCAAATTAACGCATAAGGAAATTGCCAACAATCTTGGAACATCCAGAGAAGTGGTGAGCAGGGTTCTTAAGAAAATTGAAAACGAAGGAGAAATACTGCAGGGAAAAGATGGGATACGTGTTGCCGTTAATGAAAATGTTAGCCAATTCTAATAATAATTGTTTTTAATAGTTATTTTTAATAAAGTAATTGATAAATACAATTTGTTAGGTGACTTTTATCACCTACTTTTAAAATCGTAACTCTATAAGTTTGCCATACTAATATTTTATTAAGAATTGTATGACAAAAACTCTCCTATTTTTGTCAGTGTTAGCTTCAACTCTTGCCTATTCACAGGAAGATTTGTTGAAGGACATTGACACCATTAAAACAAATACTGAAAATTCTCAACCCGCCTTTAAGGCGCTCCAGATTGTCACAGGACAGTCCACAAAACTTGCTGCTAAAAACGAATGGTATATTGTAGTCGCGCACCGTTTCGGTGACATCAGTACCGGGTTTAAAAACTTCTTTGGCTTAGATGATGCTTCTACAAAATTGGGAGCAATCTATGGTGTAACTGATTGGCTATCTTTAAACCTTTCAAGAGAGACCAACCAAAAAACATTTGAGGTTGGGGCGAAATATAAGCTTCTCAAGCAAAATGAAAACTTTCCGGTCGATGTCGTAGGATATAATGTTTTGGCTTTGAATACGGATTTGGATAAGGATAATTATCCAAATCTTCGTTTTAGTGACAGGCTTTCTTATCTTACTCAGGCGTTGATTTCGAGAAGATTTGATGACCGTTTGTCTCTTCAGCTTACTCCTTCTTATATCCATAAAAATCTTTATGACCAGAATATTGAAGATAAAAATCAATTCTTAACGGGGCTTGGGGGACGTTATAAGATCTCTAAAAGAATCTCTGTGAATGCTGAATATTTCGTGAATTTTGATAACCATAGTTTTTATAAAAATCCTTTATCGGTAGGGATGGATATAGAGACCGGAGGTCATGTATTTCAGCTTGTATTCAGTAATTCACAACTTAATTCTGATATTGGCTACCTTTCCAATGCTGTGGGAAATTGGGGCAAAGGGCATATTTATTTTGGGTTTAATCTTTACAGAGTTTTTTAATATGAAGAAGTTATTATACATCGTATCCTCGGCCGTTTTACTGATCTCGTGTGAAAGCAGAACCTATGATGAGATTTCAGATCATACGCCTATTACACAACAGGTAAAGTTTATAGCCGACATAAAACCGATTATCGATGCCAACTGTATTAGTTGCCATTCTGCAAACGGGCCGGGCTCTTTTCAGCCTCTAACCAATTATAATCAGGTGAAGAATAATATTGATAAAATAATAGATCGAATACAGAGACCTAACGGAGATCCCGGGAAAATGCCACAGGGCGGATCACTTTCCGCGACTCAGATTAATTTATTTATCAAATGGAAAGCTGATGGGCTTGTCGAAAATTAAAATTGAAAAAAATGAAAAAATTAGTAGTATTAATGATTGCCCTGTTATCCGGCAATCTTGTTCTAGCTCAGAAATACAGCTCTAAAACGGGTAAGGTAACCTTTGAAGCATCGGTACCGTTATTTGAAGATGTGTATGCCCAGGATGATAATAATGTAGCAGTAATCAATGCAGACACCGGGGATATAGCATCCATTTCGGTTGTAAAGAACTTTCATTTCAAAGTAAAGCTTATGGAAGAACACTTTAATGAAAGCTATGCCGAAACAGCCAAATATCCAAAGACAACCTTTACCGGAAAAATTGCAAATTTTGATAAAAGCAAACTTTCTGCAACCCCACAGAAATATACAGTACAGGGAACATTAAACTTTCATGGAGTTAATAAACCTGTTACCTCTACAGCAAGTATTTCTTCCAAGGACGGCAAAATATATATGCAGGGAACATTTGTAGCAAGACCCGCTGATTTTAATGTGACCATTCCAAAGATGGTGACCAAAAAGATTGCTGAGAATATTAATGTTGAATACAATTATATCCTGGTAAAACAATGAAAAACTTAATTCTGATCGTAAGTATGTTCCTGAGCTTTTCGTTGACATCTGCCCAGGAAAAAGCAAAATCAATTTTTGATATTGCCAGAAGCGGAACTGTTGCTGAGGTTAAAGAGCTGATGAAGCAAGACCCGGATGTTATTAATAAGACAAATGAAAGCGGTTTTTCTCCTCTTATTTTAGCTTGTTACAGAGGGAATCTTGAAGTAGCTAAATTCCTCATTGAAAATGTAAAAGATGTTAATTATAAGAGCCGGGAAGGAACGGCCCTTGCGGGTCTTTCTGTTAAATATAATAAGGAATTGGTAGCGCTTTTATTAAAGAAAAATGCAGATCCTAATATCCAGGATTCAACCGGATCAACGCCTCTTTTCTGGGCCGTAAAATTCGGAAATAAAGAACTAATAGAATTATTATTAAAGCATAAAGCTGATAAACAAATCAAAGATTCAATGGGGATGACACCATTTGAATATGCCTTACAAACAAACAATAAAGACATCATTAACCTTTTAAAAAATTAAGAATATGAAAAAAGTTTTACTAACATTAGGCCTTATAATGGCGAGTATGGTCTCGGCACAGTTTTTCTCATCAGGTACTGTAAACCTGGGATCAACCGGAATGAGTGTAAAATTAGATACTTCACCAAGTTTGGTTACAATAACCCTAAAGGGACCGGATACAACTTTTTTGGGAATAGGTTTTGGAAACGTTGGTATGGCTAATGGGGCTGACGGGTTTGTTTATAATGCAAATTCTACAGCGAACACAAATTTAGATTATACCTTTGGTGGAATTGGCTCTATTTCTCCGGATGCTACACAAAATTGGACAATGACATCCAATACGACAAGTGGTGGTATAAGAACTGTTGTTGCTACCAGATCTCTAACAGGAGGAGCAGAAGATTTTGCTATTTCAAATGCTGCGGGTTCGATTAACATTTTTTACGCAAAAGGAAATAACACGTTGAACTTGAGTTACCACGGTGGTGCAAACAGAGGTTATGCAACATTAAACATGGCTGGAGCCTTATCAACCGGTGAGGTTATTGCTCAAAATAATAAGGTGGTTCTTTATCCTAATCCTGCAAAAGAAACTGTAAACTTCAAAAATGCTGATAAAATAAAATCGGTCGATATTTATGAAGCAACGGGAAGAAAAGTAAGATCTGTAAAATTAAACGGTGAGAATATCAGTGTTTCTGATTTAAAATCCGGAAACTATTATTTTGAAATTACATTGAAAGATGGGACTTTATCTTTTGAAAAACTGATCAAGGAATAAGAAAAAATTAAAGCTTAAAAATACCTCTAGAAATAGAGGTATTTTTATTATATAGAAAGCCTGCTTCGAATTCAGATTATTTCAATAATTTTAGTACCCACAAAATAAAATCAATGGAATTCAGAAATTTAGCAGACCTTACGTTTACGGACCTTTTAGATGTGTTTAATCTTTCTTTTTCTGATTACCTTGTCCCTTTCCATTTAACACAAGAACAGCTCTCTTCAAAGATTCATACAGAGAAAATAGACATGACTCTTTCAGTAGGTGTCTTTAATGAAGGGCAGATCGTAGCTTTTATTCTGCATGCCGAAAAAACAGAAGATGGAAAGCGGATGATATACAATGCCGGAACCGGAGTTGTACCTGATTTTCGCGGAAAAGGATTGGTGAGACAAATGTATGATTATATTCTTCCTGTACTTCAGGAAAGAAAAACAGATCTGATAATGCTTGAAGTCATTAATGGAAATGAGCCTGCTATCCGTGCCTATACTCATCTGGGATTCAAGATTACCCGAAGATTAGATTGTTATAAAGGAAATATAAAGCCTGCAGAGATAGGACCTGATATTACTATACAGCAGTTAAACAGTTTTCAATGGGGAGTATTTAAGTCTTTCTGGGATATTCAACCTTCCTGGCAAAGTTCCGTCATGGTACTTGAAAAAATGCGTGAAGACTTGATAATTCTCGGTGCATATAAAAAAGATGAGTTAATAGGGTACGCTATTTTTAATCCCGTAATCGTAAAAGTATATCAGATAGCAGTAAGTAAAGAGCATAGGAGAAATAGAATTGGAATGGATCTTTTAAGGGGTATTGCTGAGAAGAGTGAAGGAAAGATAATAAGTATAAATAATGTTGATGATTCTTCTGAATCTACCGCTAAATTTCTTAATGCGATGGGGCTTGAAAATTGGGTGTCGCAGTTTGAGATGGAGAATAGTCAACTTTTTAATTATTGTGTATAATTTTCGTGAGTTTTCAATTTCTTTAATATAGTTTTAATCCATTAAACTTTCCCGGGAAGAAGATAGGGTGTAACTTTGCGGAAAATTTTTATAATGAAGCGCGGAATACAAATTTTACTTCTGTTTATTTCTATGATAGGGTGGGCTCAGAAAGCTCCTGTTGATACCACGCAGATCATAACTCCAAACCGATACAACAGCGTTGATGCTCAAACCAAACCATATGTGATCATGATTTCTACAGATGGTTTCCGATATGATTATGCTAAAAAATATCATGCTGAAAATCTTTTAAACTTATCCAATAACGGGGTTCAGGCAAAAGCAATGATTCCAAGTTATCCGAGTATCACATTTCCTAACCATTGGAGCCTGATCACAGGATTATATCCTGCCCATCATGGATTGATTGATAACTTCTTCTATGATTACAAGAGAAAGAAATTTTATGCAATGAGTGACAAGAAAAATGCTGAAGACGGGAGCTGGTATGGAGGGCTTCCTCTTTGGGGGCTGGCAGAAAAACAGGGAATGATTTCTGCGACAATGATGTGGGTAGGCTCAGCAAGTGATGCCGGTGGAGAAAGACCTACTTATTATTATGCTTACCACGACCAATTTACTCCTTCTGAAAAAGTAGATAAGGTGGTGAACTGGCTGAAATTACCCATGGATAAAAGACCTCATTTTATTACATTGTATTTCCCTGAAGTAGACGGGAGCGGCCATCATTTCGGACCGGATTCAAAAGAAACTGAAGATGCCGTGCATTTGATAGATAAAGCCATCGGAGAGCTTGTTCAGAAAGTAAATAACTTAGGACTGAAAAATGTGAATTTTATTTTTGTTTCAGACCATGGAATGATCAAAGTAGATAGGGGAACCCCTTTGGAAATTCCTAAAATGCTGTTCGATAAAAGTAGGTTTGATTTCTATAATTCCCAGACGTTATTGAGGGTTGTGGTAAAGAATCCTGAAGAAACTAAAACTGTTTACAATGAACTCAAAGCCGGTAAGACAGACGACTATGACGTGTATTTAGATAAAAGGCTTCCAAAATACCTGCATTTTGGAACCAGAGATGATCAATACCATAGAATCGGACAGATTCTTTTGATACCAAAAGCACCCAAGATATTTTTGGAAAAAGGAAAAACGACTTCCGTTGGAAAGCATGGATATAATCCAAGGCTTGTACCAGAAATGAAAGCAACATTTTTAGCCTGGGGGCCGCAATTTAAAAGTAATGTGGTGATTGATGAATTTGCAAATGTTCATGTTTATCCTTTAGTAGCAGAAATCTTGGGTTTAAAAAATGATCAGCCAATTGACGGAAAACTAAAAGTTCTGAAAGGAACTTTAAAAGATAATTAGAGTTTACTTCTTAATAAAAAGTTTCGGCGCACCAAAGGTGCGCCGAAACTTTTTCTATGATTCAGATTGTGATTCTTCCGCATCATTTTCTGAAAAGTTAATTTTAAAAATTAAATTGAGTTGCAAACTCTTTAGCAAACTCTTCTAATTTAGTTCCTCCCGTGACAGGCGAGCCGTGTTCAACAAAATCTTTTTGGACAACTCCTGTTCGTATTCCTCTTCCCATTTCAGTATATAATTCTGCCATTTCCTGAGGAAGGCCTCCTTGTAGCGCTCCGTTCAAATACTCTTCATCTGTAAATTCTACCCACGGCAATTCAGGCTTTCCTATGGCTGAGCCTAAAACAGAGGCAAAGTCAGAACCTGGACGGATATCACTTACGGCATATCTTATTTTTTTACCATCGGTATTTTTAACCAGTTCTTCAGCAGCTATTTTTGCAATATCAACCGGGTGAACTACAGGAATATTTGTATTTTCAGGATAATTTCCTCCTATAATTCCTGCGTTTTGTATCAATGGAATATCATTAAAGAAGTTATTATAAAAATAACCAGCACGAACGAATGTTACCGATGTGTTTTCTAATCCGTTATAAAGATTTTCAATCTGATGGAGACCTTTAATCGGACCATTTTCTATCGGAGAAGCTGCACCTACACTGCTTAGCATAACAACGTGTTTCACATTTGTTTTTTTGATGGCTTCTGTATAGTTTTTTCCAACACTGATTGTATCTTCAACGATTTGAGTAGCTCCCAAATTAGGCGGGGTCATTACAAATACGGCATCTGCACCTTCAAATGTTTTAATTAAAAAGTCCAGATCTGTAATGGATCCGATGGCTGCTTTTGCTCCTAAGGATTGTATTCCATTTTTTTTAGATTCGCTGCTGCTGATAACGGTAATATCATGCCCTTCAGCAATAAGTTGCTGAGCTAATGGTTGGGCAACATTTCCTAATGAACCTGTGATGATGATTTTCATATGTAAATTTTTTATTGTTTGTATTTTTTTATTTCTGAGAACAAAGTTATATTTGTACTTACTTTTATACAAGTACTTACCCTAAAGTATGTGTCATGACAGCAATTAAAGAAAGTTCTACAATTCAGGAAAACAAAAAGAATATACTGGACCAGTGCCCGGTAATGTACGTTATGGAAAAAATCGGAGGTTTCTGGAAACCAATTATATTATTTCAGTTGTCTACAGGAGGGAAACGTTACAGTGAGTTAAAAAGGGCAATCCCGGAAGTCACAGAAAAAATGCTCATCCAGCATTTAAAACAATTGGAAGCGGATGGTTTGATCATCAGAACTGCAAAGCCTGTGGTGCCTCCTCATGTGACCTATGAACTTAGTGAAGCAGGGAATAAGCTTGCTCCTGTAATCGATGCTATGGCAGACTGGGCTTTTCAGGATATGAAGGGACAGCATAACTGGAAACCTGTTTAATACATATTTTAAAATACAACATAACAAAAAGCCCTTCATCTGAAGGGCCTTTCTATTAAAAAAATATCCGAAGAATTATAAAGTCTGCATATCAATCACAAAGCGGTATCTTACGTCGCTTTTTAACATCCTTTCATAAGCTTCGTTGATTTCGTTCATTTTGATGATTTCAATTTCAGAAACAATATTATGTTTCCCGCAGAAATCAAGCATCTCCTGTGTCTCAGCAATTCCCCCAATTACAGAGCCTGCTACAGATTTTCTCCCCATGATCATTGGAACTGTTTGAAGGATAGGTTCAAGACCTCCGAGATATCCTACAAGAACCAATGTTCCGCTGATATTTAATGTTGTAATATAAGGGTTAACGTCATGAACATAAGGAACGGTATCGATGATCACATCAAATTTTCCCTTTACAGAATCCATTTCTGCCTGCTCTGTAGAAATAACCACATGATCAGCTCCTAATTGTTTGGCATCTTCTGTTTTTCCGGGAGTTCTTGAGAAAAGAGTTACTTCAGCCCCTAATCCTTTAGCCAGTTTAATTGCCATATGTCCTAATCCTCCCAATCCGATAACAGCAACTTTTGATCCTGGTCCTACATTCCAATGTCTTAGTGGAGACCATGTTGTAATTCCTGCGCAAAGAAGGGGAGCCACTGCTGCTAGATCAAGATTTTCAGGAATTCTTAAAACGTGGTCGGAATCTACAACCACTTTCTGTGAATAACCACCAAAAGTATGTCCTCCCAAATGTTTGTCTTTTCCATTATAAGTTCCTGTAAAACCATTTAAACAATATTGTTCAAGATCATGTTTACAGCTCTCGCATGTCCCACATGAATCCACAATACATCCAACACCTGCAAGGTCTCCGACTTTGAATTTTGTAACTTCATTTCCGATTTTAGTAATTCTCCCTATAATTTCATGTCCGGGAACTGCAGGGTAGATCGTTCCTCCCCAGTCGTTTCTTGCTGTGTGAAGGTCAGAGTGGCAAACTCCGCAATAGAGTATTTCAATCTCCACATCATTAGGAGTTGGTTCCCTTCTTTCAATATTCATTTCTTTCAGGTCCGCTGTGGTAGACTCTGCTCCGTACGCTTTTACTGTGAATGTGCTCATTTGTTTTTAAATTTTAAGTTAGTGTTTTTGTTCATAAATTGTATTCTTCTCAGTCACCGGATCCGTATATTTAATAATACCGTTTGGAGTATTCGGGTTGATGGTACTATTTGTACATTTACTTTCCGGACTAGTAACTACCTGGAAGAATGTTGATGATAGCCTCAGGGTTCAGAAATCCATACATACTATCCTTTTTCAGGATGATAGAAAGTTTCTTGTTATTAAGATCAGTCTCAGGCATAAGAATGTCGTTATTTCTTTGCATTACCTTTTCGGTCTGGTATAACTGTTTAAGATACGTACCCGGTTAATTCCTCGGGGAAAGTATCCAATTGACTTTCTTATCCGGCAAACATCTTTTGTTTTCGAATGTTATCATTACAATGCAAAAGTCGATTCTTTTCGTTAAACAGCACTTATACAGATTACAGAAACATTTACCAATATTACAGACTCTATTAAAAGTAAAACAGAAAGTGGTAATTTTGAATAAGATTTAAAACGGATGCTATGGAAAATCAGGATATTAAAATAATCAACAGTGTTTCGGAATATAATAAAATGATGAATCATGAAACCTTGCATCCTTTGGTGAGCATTATTGACTTCTCTAAGTCCAATCCTATTTCCCAATATAGAAGGAGCTATGGTTTTTATACCGTATTTCTGAAAGATGTAATGTGTGGAGATATGTATTACGGAAAGAATAACTACGATTATCAGGAAGGGACGCTGGTTTTTATAGCACCGGGGCAAGTGTATGGGATGAGTAATGACGGGACCTATGTGCAACCAGGAGGATATGCTCTGATATTTCATCCCGATCTTATAAAAGGAACTAATCTGGGGAAAAATATTAAAGATTATTCTTTCTTTTCTTATGATGTTCATGAAGCTTTACACCTTTCCGAAAAAGAAAGAGAAATTATCCTGGAATGCTTTAAAAATATAAGGCTTGAACTGGAGCAATCCATTGATAAACACAGTAAATCCCTTATCGTAAACAATATCGAATTATTTCTCAACTATTGTATGCGCTTTTATGATCGCCAGTTTATTACCCGTGATCATGTAAATCAAGGCGTTATCGGGAAGTTTGAAAATCTTCTGAATGATTACCTGAAATCCGATAAACCCAAGAATATTGGATTTCCAATGGTCAATTATTTTGCTGAACAACTTAATCTTTCGGCGAATTATTTTGGTGATTTAATTAAAAAAGAATTAGGAGTTTCTGCCCAGGAATTTATCCATAATAAACTGATTGATGTTGCAAAAGAGGAAATTTATAATCCATCGAAATCAATCAGCCAGATTTCTTATGACCTGGGTTTTAAGTATCCCCAGCATTTTACAAGGTTGTTTAAGGCAAAAGTCGGAGTATCACCAAGTGAATACAAAACTTTAAATTGATTGAATTATCGTCGAAGTTTATTTATAGATTTCTATCATTTGCGTTTAAACGAATCGTGAGAATAGGTAATTTCTTTCAAATAGATTCGGGTTTTTCAGAAAAGTGAATTATTTTTAAAGGAAGAAATTTCCGGATAATGAAATCACAGCAGAATATCGGTACTCATATTTTTCAAACCCCGTTTGCGAAAATTATTGCTTTAAAAGAAAATGGTGTAATTAAAGCCAAAGGTATTCGCTATGCCAGGTCTGTAAGATTTCAAAAACCTATTCCTGTACAGCCGTCATCCTCGGAACTTCTTTTTCCGGATAAAACACCGGTCTGTCCACAAAGTATAAGCCCTTTAATTGAAAAAATGATTGGCCCCACGGATCTTAATGGTTTTGAGATTGAAGAATCTACTCAATTTCTTTCTGTTATTCGTCCCGATAATGAGCATACCAGCTTGCCTGTGATTGTTTGGATACATGGAGGCTCTCATGAAATAGGGTGTGGGGATCTTTCCACATCAGATGCGAGCAATTGGGTGAAGGAACAAGATATCATTGTAGTGTCGGTTTCCTATCGCCTGGGGTTGTTCGGTTTTTTAGGAGGCGATGAAGAAAGGCCTGCTAATCTTGGGTTATTTGATATTATTGAAGCATTAAAATGGATTCAAACGAATATAGAAAGCTTTGGAGGAAACCCTGAAAATATTACACTTCTGGGGCAATCATCCGGCGGAGATGCGATCGCCCATCTGATGATTTCAGAAGGTGTTGAAGGCCTTTTCAAAAGGGTGATCATTCAAAGTGCACCGTTAGGTCTTCGCCACAAAAGACAAAAAATGTCAGCCGAATTTCTTAAAAATACGGATTCAATAAAACATGAAACCGATGTCTTAAAGATGATGGAAGAATACAAAAAAAGGATTCCTTCTGTTATTAAATACGGATTAAAAGCAGTGATGCCTTTTGGTATTCAATATGGATTTCCTCCTTTATGCAATGAAGATGAGTCAGAGGAAAGATGGAAAGCGAGTGCTGGAAAAATTGATGTTTTAATTGGACTCAATAATGATGAAACTGCATTCTATCTAAAAACTTCCGAAGCACTCAATACTTATTTTGGTAAAGGTTTTGGTCAGAAGATCATTAATAAAACAGTTCAGCTGACTACAGAAAAAATCTATGGGAAACCTGCAGAACTTTTTGCTGAAAATTATGCTAAAGCCGGAGGTAATGTTTATTTGTTCAGGATCTATTCCAGAATTACGGATAATGAAATAGGAGCTGCGCACAGTATTGATCTTCCTTTGCTTTTTGGAAATGAAGAAGCATGGCAGTCTGCAGGGCTTATAAAAAACATTCCCTGGGAGTATATCCATCATAATGGAAGAAAATTAAGAGCTGTGTGGGCAGAGTTTTCAAGAACTGGAAGGATATCCGGAGAATCATTGAAACCCGATATTTTGGCATTGAGAAAAATATAGTTTGGTTCCGACCTTCGTATCACTAAATATTTTTATCATTTAGGTGCTCAATTTTTTTTATCTATGTGAAAATTATGTAAGGCGGGGGTATGGCTACTTCATTCCTTGTTACCACTTATTTTTATTGCTTTGGTTTTGTGTTTTCATATGTGAAATCCAGTATTTGGTATTTTTTATTCAATATTGTGTGTGTTATTTTGTTATATTTGAGTTATTAATCCCTGGAATGTAATAATTATGGAAAATATTTTCACAAATTATTAATAAAATAAATGCTGAAACGGTAAGGCGGTGAGAGAGACAATTAAAGACTAAAATCTTTTAACCATATAAAACCAAGCAATTATGAAAACAAAATTTCAATGGAATGAATTGAGCCGGGAAGTACTCAAAAACTTACTGGCTGGATCTCCTGGGGAACCTGCTTATTGTGTTTCGGATACGGGTCCGGGAGAAGGAGGATGCAACCCGGGTTATATCTGTGAGAATGGGAAGTGTGTTCCTTATAACCCTTCCGGTGGCGGAAGTACCGGAGGTGGAACAGGAGGAGGGCCGACAGGTCCAACGCATACCTGTTACTGCGGAACTTACTCGTATGTAACTTCTGATCCATGTCCATATACTTGTTTTAGTGACTAAACTTAATCAAATATTTTACAAAATGAAAAAAACTAATTTACCAGCAGGCCGTATAAGAAAAATAGAGCGGCAGGAACTTAAAGCTTTAAAAGCCGGAGGAATTATCCGTGACAGAGTATGCTGTACTTCAAATGAAGACAACCAATGCTGTGAATGGGCAAGTGATATATGGAATTGCAGATATATCTACTGCTAAAAGCCAATAGTATAAAGACATTTCAAATGTACATAACCGGATGATGCTTTCCTGGTTATGTACATTTAATTTAATTGTATCTATTCAGGGACCCAGACGCTTACATTTCCAGCAGGAACAGGAAAATTTCCCCAGCCTTTTTCATCAATAACTACTCTGTCTTCGAATCTTCCAAGCAGATCATAGAAACTTTGCCCCGAATACTTTTCCCCCATTTCCATGGGTTTATTGTAAGCATCTTTATTACTTAGGACAACAGCACAGCCCGTGTGCTCGTCATCTCCTTCACGAACCCATCCCAAGCAGTTAGCATCTTCAAAATAATCTTTCTGGATTCCATAGGCATGTTCTTTTCGCGCCTTTAGCAGTTCTTCAATTCCATTTACTTTATTCAGGAAAATTTCCTGATCATTTCCCTCCCGGTCCTTATCTACGTAATGGGCTCCGTACAAATCGGGATAAAATACACAAGGATAGCCGTCTTCCCTGAGGAGGATCAAAGCATAGGCAAGAGGTTTGAACCACTCTTCTACAGGAGCTTCAAGGTCTTGTAAAGGCTGGGTATCATGATTATCAACAAGACTTACGGAATGCAGCGGGTCAGCCTGAGTGAGAGTGCCATCAAAAATCCTTCTCAGATCATAAGATCCTCCCTCTTTGGAAGCATTGTGGAAATTGTTTTGAAGAGAGCTGTCAAATAAGCTCATGCACCCTTCCGTAACTTCAATATATTTTTGGAGTAAATTCAAATATCCAGGTGCCCAGTATTCTCCAACAGCAAAGATATTTTTGCCTGAATTGGACCGGATAAGTGTTAGCCATTCTTTATAAAAATCAAAAGAAATATGTTTTAAAGCATCCAGCCTTACACCATCAAAGTCGGTCTGATCAAAATACCATTTGGCCCATGCGTTGAGTTCTTCACGAACAAATGGATTGCGATGCTCAATATCATTATACATCAGATAATCATAATTGCCTTTTTCATCATCAATCATCTCTTCCCAGTCGTTTCCATATTCGGACTGTATTTTGAAGATATGCGAATCCATTCCTTCGGCATAATCTACGCCGCTGAAACAAGTTGCATTCCATTCAAAGTCAGAATATTTTTTATTTCTTCCAGGGAAAGTAAACTTGGTATAGGACTGTATTTCGATAACATCTGAAATTACCTTTTCCCTGTTATTTTCATCCACTTTTACTGCTTTCATTGTTTCCAGCTCGTCGCCACCGGCTTTATGCCCTAATACAACATCTACAATAACCTGGATATTTTGTTCCTTTAAAGCCTTTATTGCTTTTAAGTAATCATCTTTGGTTCCATACTTTGTGGGAATACTTCCTTTCTGGTCGAATTCTCCCAGGTCAAAAAGGTCATAAGCATCATATCCTGTTGAATAACCTCCACTAGTTCCCTTGTAAGCGGGTGGGAACCAAACTGAAGTTATACCAAGTTCGGCTAAATAAGCAGATTGTTTTTGAGCCTCCTTCCAGAGTGTTTGGTTTCCGTCTGAGTACCAGTGGAAAAACTGAATCATCGTTGGGTTCATACATTATAGAATTTGGTTACTACAATGTAGTGAAAATTTCTAATTATTAATGCCCAAACTCCTGAAACGGTATTTTTAGTTGAACAGAAACCTGCTTTTTTTCCTCAGTATTAAGGTGGGCAAGGGATAAGCCTAATAACCTGACAGGTTTATCAAAGGGTCTTAATTCCCAAAGCTTTTTGGAGGTTTTGTAGTATTCTTCTTCAGAAACATAGTAATCTTCTTTTGTCATGCTCCTGGTAAACAGTGAAAAATCTTTATACTTTATTTTTAAAGTGAGGGATCTGCCCAGAATATTATTTTTTTGTAACCTTTGATGTAGTTCTGCACTTAAGCTTTCCAGTTTCTCATTGATTTGCTGTTCATCATAGAGATCTTCAAAAAAAGTCCTTTCTACAGCTACACTTTTCTGGATGCGATGAGGTTTAACTTCTGAATGATGAATTCCACGAACAACATTGTAATAGTAGTTTCCGGATTTTCCGAACAGGCTTACTAATTCCTGTAATGTTTTTTTCTTTAAATCTTTTCCCTTGAAAATCCCCAGCGTAAACATTTTGTTGGCCGTAACTTTTCCTACCCCGTAGAATTTTTCAACGGGTAGTTCTTCCAGAAAACTTTCAATTTTGTCGGGGTGAATGGTTTTTTGTCCGTTCGGTTTATTGATATCCGAAGCTACCTTTGCTAAAAATTTATTAACTGAAATACCGGCTGAGGCAGTAAGACCTGTTTGTTCAAAGATTTTTTTGCGGATTTCTCTCGCAATATCATTGGCGGATTCTATTCCTTTTTTGTTTTCAGTCACATCCAGATAAGCTTCATCCAGGGACAATGGCTCTACCAGGTCGGTATACTCATGAAAGATCTCTCTTATCTTTCTGGAAATTTCTTTGTAACGGGCGAAGCGGGGAGGAACAAAAATGAGATGCGGGCATTTTTCTTTTGCTGTTTTACTTGGCATGGCAGAACGGACACCGAATTTTCTTGCTTCATAACTGGCAGCTGAAACTACACCCCGATGCTCTCCTCCCACGGCAATTGGTTTTCCTCTAAGCGCAGGATTATCATGCTGCTCCACAGAAGCATAAAATGCATCCATATCTACATGTATAATCTTGCGAATGGGAAAAGAAAAATCCATATCACAAAGATATGGATTCATTTATTTCTATATTTCAATAAATTAATATCATTTTTTCAATCTCATGGTAAGGAGCACAGGTTCAAATCCTACTTTTTCATAAGCTTTTACAGCAGATTCATTCTGATCATAAACATCTAATCTTATTTCTTTCATTCCCCTTTCTTCTGACCACTTTATGAGTCTATCTATAACGGATTGATTGATTCCCTGTCCCCTGTGTTCCGGTTTTACATACATAAACCCCAGATATGCATACTCTTTGAAATTAAAATAATCCTTTTCCGCTTTTTTAATCATCGCATATCCCGACGCAACGATTTCATGATCCTTTTCCGCTACAATAAGGGTAGCATCTTCAGACTCAATCAAAGAAACTAAATCATAATAATGAATGGTACCGTTAATAAGGGTTGGATTATAGGGCCTTTCTGCAGTAACTACACCTTGTTCGAATTCAAGAAGAGTTTTCAGGTCTTCTTTTGTTGCTTCTCTTAAAGTTACCATATTATTGTAAAAGTTTATTGATGGTGGCTTGTATTTCAGGATCTTCCGGTGAGATGGCGTAGTATTTTGCAATAGCTGATTTCTGGTCGATCACCATGTATCTCGGAATCCAGTTGAGGTCAATATAATTATTAAAGTCATTTTTCCATCCTGATGCAAACCAATAATTATCTTTGTCTTTCATATCAAATCTTTCAAGGCTTTTATCGAAACCTTCTTTCGATCTTTCCAGAGAAAGAAATACAAAGTCTATGTTCGGATTATTTTTTTCGAGTTCCTGTGCTTTTGGAAGTGCCTTCAGGCAATCTCTGCACCAACCGGCCCAAAAATCAATGACCACCACTTTTCCTTTGTGCTGGTTAAGAATTTCCTGCATAGTAATGCTCTTTCCCTCTTCATTTTCAAGCTTTTGTTGTAAAGCTTCTTTGGAAAAACTGGTTTTAAGTACTTTAGGAACTTCCTGAGAATAAAATGTCCCAAATGTTCCAAGCATAAAAAATATGAATAGCTTTTTCATTTTCAATTTCATTTTTTACAAATCTAAACAATGAAACGAAGTTATGAATTGCTTTTTGGATTAATTGGCAAAAATTTAAGAAATCGAAAAATTCGATAAAAAAGAACTACTGATAATTTTTAACCAGACCTTTTACTACCGTGATTACGTTGGGCATTGCTTTATTGGCTGCATTAAGAACTTCTTCGTGAGAAACGGCTAATGCAATATCGGGTCCGCCAAGATCCGTAATAACTGAAATACAAAAAACATCCATATCCATATGACGGGCAACAATAACTTCCGGAACAGTACTCATTCCTACCATATCACCACCTATAGCTTTTATCATTCCATATTCTGCGGGTGTTTCAAAGGTAGGTCCCTGTAATGCGACATAGATTCCCTGGTGAATTCTAATGTTATTTTCTGAAGCAGTGCGTTCTGCGATACTGATCATTTTTTTATTATAAGGCTCGCTCATATCGACAAACCTCGGGCCTAGTTCTTCTATATTCTTACCACGAAGAGGATGTTCAGGCATCATATTGATGTGATCTTTCAGAATAACAATGTCGGCGACCCTGAATTCAGGATTTACTCCTCCGCAGGCATTTGAAAGAAGTAGGTTTTTAATACCGATCAGATGAAAAATCCTTACAGGAAATACCACAGTTTCGATAGAATGGCCTTCATAATAATGAAAGCGTCCACTCATTATCAATACCTTTTTACCTTCTAAAATACCATATATCAGCTGACCTCCATGACCAGCCACTGTTGTTTGAGGAAAGTTAGGAATGTCTTTGTATTCCAATATGTGTATTGGCTGAACTTCATCTTTCAGTTTTCCCAGGCCGGATCCTAATACGATTGCAAAATCAGGCGTATCCTGAATGATGTTTTTGATGAAGGCTGCGGTTTCTTTAATTTTTCCTAACATAATCCGAGATGATTTGATTAAACTCTTCCTTTTTGTCAATGATTACATTGATAGGCCAGTAATAAACAATATCTCTAAGATAGTCAAAGGTTTTTAAACGAACATAATCTTTCTCGGTTGTTAAGATCAATTTATATTCGCCCAGTTTCTTATATTCAGCAATTATTTTTTTGATGTCTTCGTCGGAAAAATTATGATGATCCCTGAATTTAAGGTGTTTTACTCTATGTGAAAATTTTGCCAGATGCTCCAGCAATGGTTTTGGATTGGCAATCCCTGTAATTAAAAGAATGTCATAATAATTCAGGTTGTTGTCAGGAAGCATTTTTTCTCTTCCGTATACATTTTCGTCATATCCGATAGATGAAAAGAATACTTTCTGGTGACGCTCAGGTCTTATTCTGGAAATATAATACTGTTTGGTCTCCTCCGTCAGTTCATCAGGACATTTGCTGACCATAATAAGATCGGCTCTTTTTACCCCGGCTCTTGATTCCCTGAGATCCCCTGCCGGAAGAAGGTGGTCCCTAAAATACGGGTCATTAAAATCCGTCATCAGAATATTAAATCCTGCTTTGATCGCCCTATGCTGAAAAGCATCGTCCAGTACAAGAACATCCAGGTCCATGTCATCAATGACTTTTTTGGCTCCAGGCACTCTTTCCTCAGAAACTGCAATAACGAAACGGTTCTTAAAACGTTCAAAAAGCTGCATCGCTTCATCACCTACCATTTTGTAGTTGCTGTCATAATTGGTCACCTCATAACCTTTTGTAAGTCTTCCGTAACCTCGGGAAAGGACACCGGTTCTGTAATGTTTGGATAAAAACTGAGCAAGGTACATCACCATTGGCGATTTTCCACTTCCGCCAACGGACAAATTGCCGACATTGATGATCGGCGTTTTGAATTTCGTAGATTTAAAGATCCCCAGATCATACATTGTGTTTCGGATACCCGTTACCAAATGATAACCTACAGAGAAGGGATAAAGGTACCATCTTTTCATACGATTGCAAAAATAGTAATTTTTAAGAGGATTTGGCTGAATATTCTCAATGACTTTTCAACAAATATTTCATAAAATTAAAGTATTTTTGTGGAGTTATTATACTACATTGAGGTACTTTATAGAGTTTTCTTACAACGGTAAAAATTATTTCGGTTATCAGATCCAGCCGGACGCCAATTCTGTACAGGAAGAATTGGAAAAAGCACTATCCACTATTTTACGGGAAGAGATTAAAATTACAGGAGCCGGAAGGACGGACACCGGTGTTCATGCAAAAAAAATATTCGCCCACTTTGATACCCAGGTGGCTTTTAATGATCAGCTCAGTCACAGGCTGAACAGCTTTCTTCCGCCTGATATTGCTGTTAAGAGGATTTTTCCTGTAAAAGATGATTTTCATGCCCGGTTTGATGCCACCTACAGAACATACGAATATTATATTTCTTTAGAAAAAAATCCATTTACACTGGAATCTGCATGGCAACATTGGAAAAGACCTTTGAGCATCGATGCAATGAATGAAGCCTGTAAAATTTTATTCGAGTATAAGGATTTTACGAGTTTTGCCAAATTGAAAACAGATAATAAGACCAATATCTGCCACATTTACAAAGCAGAGTGGGAACAGGAAGGAAGCGAACTTAAATTTACCGTTTCTGCCAACCGTTTTCTCAGGAATATGGTACGGGCAATCGTGGGGACAATGGTGGAAATCGGTGCAGGAAAAATGAAGCCCGAAGATCTGAGAAAAGTTATTGAAAATAAAAACCGTAACTCGGCCGGCACTTCTGCTCCGGCACAAGGATTATTTCTCGTAGATGTAGGCTACGAATTTTAAAAAACAAAAAACTATAATCATTATGATGTCTATTTTTATCCTGATTGGAGCGTACAGATACTATGCTGCACTGGCAGAAAGATTTGGGAAAACCAAATGGCATTTTGGACTGTTGGGTATAGGGATCTATCTGGGGTTTCAGGTTGCGTTTTTATTTTGCTATGGTTTCTATATCGCACTTACTAACCCAGGTTCTTTACATGATAACGATTATACCGGATATAGCCTTGTGAATGTAATAAGCTGGCTATGTGCAATAGCTGTTGTGTGGGGAATTTACCAGTTTCTTGAAAAAAAGTTTACAAAAGAAACCATCCATAAACCAAGCCTGGAAATTGAGGAGATAGGGAGTAAGGAAAATGCATAACAATAGGATATTCATATTTTAAATAATTGATATCCGTTATTTTCTATTGGTATTTGGATAAGTTGTTCTCGCTTTCAAATTATAAAGTGTTATTTTTGCATGGAATTTATTTAATTCTTTCTTTCAATTTGTACAATGAAAAAACAAGATACCTGGGGAATTATTAAAAGGCTTTTCTTTATCGGAATGAAATTCCGGTCCTGGTTTATCCTTACTTTAATCATTTCCGTTTTACTTTCCATCGTTTCTACTTACAGACCTTACCTTACCATGGAAGTTGTAGATAATGATATCACCAGGCTGCAGGATAAAGCTCTGATGATGAAGCATATCTACATTTTGGTAGGATTGGTTGTTGCAGAAACTGTTTTAAACTTTTTCCTGGTCTATTTCTCCAATTATATTTCTCAGAATGTAATCAGGGATATCAGAGAGAGGTTGTATTCTAAACTTATTTATTTCAGGACATCATTTTTTGATAAAACACCTATAGGACAACTGGTAACACGTGCCGTTGGGGATGTGGAAACCATTGCTACAGTTTATACGGACGGATTCCTTATGGTTTTCGGGGATATTTTGAGAATCGTCTTTGTATTAGTGATGATGTTCAGTACTAATGTTCATCTGAGCTATATTACACTGGCTATACTTCCTTTGATGGTGGTTATTACCCGTTTTTTTCAAAAGAGGCTGAAAAAAGCATTTGGAGATGAAAGAACCTGGACGGCGAATCAGAATTCCTTTGTTCAGGAAAGATTAGCCGGAATGCCAATTATACAGGTGTTCAACAGACAGGAAGCTGAATTTAAAAAATTTGATGATATCAATATTACCCTAAAGGCTGCATTGCTGAAAACCGTTTTTATCTTTTCATTATTTTTTCCTGTAGTAGAACTTATCTCATCCCTATTTATTGGGTTTATCCTTTTCTATGGAGGATATATTACCATTAGTGCGGGGGTGGTTATTGCTTTTATCCAGTATATTTCAATGCTGATCAGACCTTTACGCCAGATCGCAGACCGATTTAATAATATCCAGCGTGGAATTGTAGGTGCAGAAAGGGTACTGGGATTAATGGATGAGGATTATGCGATGCCTAATCACGGAACAGTAAAAAAAGATCACTTCAATGGTAAAATTGAATTCAGGGATGTTCGTTTTGCTTACGATGAAAAGCAGGAAGTACTGAAAGGAATCAATTTCAAAGTGAATCCGGGAGAAACAGTTGCTATTGTCGGAGCTACAGGAGCAGGTAAATCTACGATCATCAGTCTGATCACGAGGCTGTATGATATCAATTCCGGGGAGATTTTTATTGATGATGTAGAGCTGAAAGATTATGAATTATATAATCTCAGAAGTCATATTGGGGTGGTATTACAAGATGTTTTCCTTTTCCATGGAAGTATCTTTGAAAATCTCTCTTTTGGAGATGAAAGTATTACCCTGGATAAAATAAAAGCAGGGGCCAGAGAAATTGAAGTAGATGAATTCATTCAGCAGCTTCCGGGTGGTTATGATTATGTAGTCAGTGAAAGAGGCTCGTCGATCTCATTAGGGCAAAGGCAGTTATTGTCTTTCTTGAGAGCTTATCTGTCCGATCCGAAAATTTTGATCCTCGATGAAGCTACCTCTTCAATTGATCATGAAAGTGAAAAACTGATTCAGAGGGCTACGGAGAAAATCACGAAAAACAGGACTTCGATTATTATTGCACACAGGCTTTCAACCATTGAAAAAGCGGATAAGATTATCGTAATGGAACATGGTAAAATTGTAGAAGAAGGAAAGCATTTGGAGTTGCTTGATCAAAATGGGTATTATTCCACATTGTATAAAGCACAGCTGAGACATGAAGTAGAAATGGAAGAAGAAAACCGGGCGTCAAAATAATAATCGTCATAGATAACAGAAATAAAAAAGAGAGCTGAAGTTGCTCTCTTTTTTGTTTTTAGAATTTTAGTTTTTGGGTGATCACTTTTCCGTTTTCCAATGTTGCCCGGACTGTTACTACTACATTTTTGACATTTAATGGAGCGGTAATTTCTGTAGATTTCATATTGGTTTGGTTCACCAGAATTCTTCCTGAGGCATCATAGATTACCAGCAAGGTAATTTGCAGGTCACTTTTTATGTACACTGAATTTTCTGCCTGTGTAATAAAGGTTTTGTTTTCAATTGCATTTTTAGCGGATAGGGTTCTTGGTTCAATGATCACTGAATAATCTTCTATCTGTCCGTATTTAGGAGTATAACAAGCGGTAACGGTTGTTCCGTTATATTCACCAATTACCCTCATTCTTAAAGGAGTATTGGCTACAGCATTTGAAGGTGGAGTTACTGATGCTGTTGCAGTGGAACCTGCTGCTATATTGCTTTGGTTCAGAACCAGCTCCGTTGTTTCATTAAATTGTCCATCGTTGTTGTAATCGATGTATGCTTTTATAATATGAGGATTGTTTGTTCCGGGAGTAATGGTAAGGGTCGTTGAGGTGCCTGAAGGTATTGTGGTTTTGGAAATTCCCAGACAATAATTTCCCGTAAAATTTTCGTAGAAATTATTAGTGGCAGCCTTGTAATTGGTTGAATAATTATTAATGCTTCCAAATTTGACAGAAGTGATTCCTATGTTGTAATTTCCTGGATTCGTTATTGTTGTTGGGGTGCAAGCTGTGGTTAAAGATGTATTGTTGTTAGGTGTAGTGCTACTTGCGACCGGAGAATTGATTAAAGATTGTCTGTACTGTAAAAGCTGGGCTGTAGCTCTGTCGGATTGTCCCGGGGTAAAGAGATCTCTGAAACAGAAAGTATAAGACATTACATTTCTTTCACCTCCTGCATAGGTAACGCTTGTACATGGGTTGATCTGACCGGTCTGACATGTATAGGGAACGGAAGAGTGGTAAAGGCTTTTCATTGGTTCTGTATCGCATACCAGGTCTCCTTGTAATGTACAATCGGTATTAGCAGGACAGGCCCCGGTAGAGTCGTTGAATCCTTCATGGGTGTGACGGAGTCCTAACGCATGTCCGAATTCATGTGCCAGTGTTTGCGCGTTTACAGATGATGCGCTTGTAGACATAAATGCATAATCATTGCTGCCACCCGGGTAATAGGCAAAGCCATTAAGGGTTCCTGAATTAGAGGCTAACTTTTTTACCACATAAATATTATAATACTTACTGGTATCCCACATTCCAAGGGCTGTAATTTCGGATGCCGTTACAGCATTGGTCGTATTATCATTGTTTACACCACCGCTTACATATTTTGGAAGATGGGAAGCATTGATCCTGTTGATCCCGTTGGTCGCTGTACAGGTGGGACTGATTTTCGCAAAAACAAATTTTACAGGGAGTATGGCACTGGATGATGACATGCCGCTTGAAGAACTTCCGGAAAATACTCCGTTAGTGTAATTAACCCATGCAATAATGTCGGCATCCGACTTGTTGTTTACTGTTCCGACCGCGCTTCCGTCCCCTACAACATGGACAACAACGGGAATTTCATATACCTGATTCTTATTAAGGGTAGATGCTAGTTTTCCACTTTTAATCAGTTTGGATAACTCTAAGTTAAAAGCATCATCCCGAGCCTTTTCTTCGGGATGCCGTTCATAATGTTTTCGCATTAATTCGTCGGTACCGCATTCTATTAATTCAGTTTTTTGAGCGTAAAACTGGCTGCATGAAGAGCCTAAAATAATAGCTAATAGTAGTTTTTTCATAATATAATTGTTAGTGGTTTTAATATATTCATATTAAAAATAAACAAAAATATCAATAGTGTGGGAAATAATTTAATGCTTTTATAAAGACCTTGAAGGATTCGAAAAAGATGATATTGAATATTTCACAATAGCCTATTTCTTTAATTTCATCGTCCATTATTTTGTGGATACAAATCAGAATTTAAATCCGATACTAAAATAAGCCCGCCAGAAATTAAGTGCATCGTTTCTGGATATATTTACGTTAATGGGACCTAAAATTGATTCATATCCCAGATTAAGTCCATAACCAATAAGTTTGGAATTGCTCTTGAAAGGGGATAGCTCGTCACTTATTGCAGCATAGTGAAAAGAGGGAGTGAGGAAAATCCTGTGATAAATCCGGTACTGAACCTCAAGTCCTAGCTTGGCAACTGAATTTATAGGAACTTCTTTTTGCCTGAACCCGTTAAATTCAGGATTCATTCCGTCAAAATTATATTCACTTCCTCCCAGATTGAATTTCTGATTGAGAAAAAGATAAGGGATACCCTCTGAAGATCCAAGAGTTTGAGGAGAGAAGTTTGTTCCTAAAAAAGCATTTGCCTTAACAGATACCTTTTTATTGATTGGAATAATATAATTTTCATTGAGCGCTAATGTGATCAGATTCTTGGGTTTATAATATCCTTCAGCCCCGGGATTTAAGTATTCATAGAGTGTAGGTTGTATTTCTTTCAGATCATAAAGGTTGTATTGATCTCCAAAATAATACTTCGTGATGAACTGAAAATTGTTTCCTGAAGTAGGATAATATCTGGTATTGAAGTTATTTTGATTGAATTTAAAATACAGGTCAAGATTGGTATGATAATATACCTTTTTGCTGTACAAGTCTGTAAAGGTCTGGCTAATCCTGTCTACAGACCGGTTTAATTTTTCAGCGTTGAACTCTAAGCCGAATGAAGCCATTGTATTCGGATGAATCGAATAATTGACCGCTGTATTTGCTTTAATGCTTCTGTAAATATAGTTGGGGAAAAATAAATTATTTTCAACATCATTGTTTTCTGAGAATCTCAACAGGAGGTCATTACTTTTAAGAAAAGAAATATTTCCTTCTGTACTTAACCACCAGCGGTAATCCGTATCCAGAAATTTCTGAAACTGCAAACGGGCCTTGAAACGTTCCGAAATATCTACAGTTGCTATGGCCCGGAATTTTGCTTCTGCATAATCCCGGTAGGTATAATTCAGGATGATCCCTACGGATTGTTCATTATCATAGTGTAGGGCTAATTTAAGCATGCTTGGTGTGGATCTCTTTACGAAAATGTTCATAATTAAACCGTTTTCCGAATCTGTGTAAGTATAATACACCCTGTCATACTGTCGAATTCCAAAAACCTTGTCGATAGCAGCATTTACAGTTTTGGCATCGTAATATACACCCTCCTTTAATCCCATCAGGTTTTTAATAGTTTCAATCTCGGACGGATTAGTGATCGGTGTACCATTATCTTCACTATAAGTAAACTGTATGGTCGGTTTTTTAACCTCTTCAACAAGTTTGTGCTTATAAATAATTCCCAGTCTGCGTTGCTCGTTGGCTAAGGCTATAAATTCCGGAAGGTGTCTTTTAGCTTCTGCTTCTCCTATTTTTATGATTTCCTTGTATTTTCTGAAGTCTTTAGTGGTGTAATCATTAAGCGGAGTTACAAAATCCACCATGATATCCGACATCTTCTTTTGTTCATTGAAATCCTGTACGGAATGGAATGCATGTGTCTGATAGATCATTTTCATCGGATTTTTGATCTCATCTTTTGTGAAAAGCCTGAATCCTGTATAGCCTCCGATAATATAATCAGCTCCCATATCTTTTACTTCCTTTACCGGAAAATTACGGTCGAGGCCACCGTCTACAAGAAGTTTTCCATCAATATAGACCGGTGCGAAAGCGGCAGGTATGGCTAAGGTAGAACGAATCGCCAGTGCAAGAGAACCTTTTTTCTGCATAACCAATCCACCATTCACAATATCGGATGATGTAAGTTGAACAGGAATAGGAAGTTTACTAAAGTCGTTGATATGTTTTGCAGGAAACGTTAATGTATTGAGAACTTCACCCATGTATTGCCCTTCTATAAAGGATCCCGGTAGGGAAGGCCGGCCATCGTTTACCGGAAATTCAAGAATATATTTATTGTACTCATCTTTTTCGCTGATATTGACCTTGTTGTAGGGGATTTTGTTACTTAGGATCCTTTTCCAGTTCATGCCATACACCATTTTTTTCAATTCTTCACCATTATATCCCATAGCATATAATCCACCAAGAATTCCACCCATACTGGTCCCGGTAATATAATCTATTTTAATCCCTAGTGAATCTATTGTTTTTAAAATTCCCAGATGTGCAAAGCCCTTGGCACCACCTCCGCTAAGCGCTAACCCAAACTTTGTGTCTTTTGTCATGGGAGGCATTTTCTTTATGGTGTCTTGTGCAGAAAATAAACAAAATATACATATAAGAAAGACAGTGAGGAAATTTTTCATTTTAATAGGCTTACTTCAAATTAGCAAAAAAGACGATCGGGTCTATTAAGGATTTCAATAGGGGATCTTTTTTTTAAAACTACAGAATGTGAAATTTTGAATCGTGTCAAAAGGAGTTGTATGATCTGATGAAATACACTGTATCTTTTCGAAATGGTTGGCGAACTGCTTTTCCATGGACTCCTCATCGTATTGCTTAATCTCCAGACCACTGCATTTTGTAGGTCCGTTTTTTGAAAAAGTTCCTAACACCATAAATTCTTTTATGCTTTTCCCTGCAATATCCAGATAGCTGGAGATTTGTTCTTCTTCGGTTAAAAAATGAAATGTGGCCCTGTCGTGCCAAAGATCATATTGGAATTCAGGTTCGAATTTAGTAATGTCCGTAACAATAAATTTCACTTTTTCGGATTTCTTTCCTAAACGCTTTTTTGTCTTTTCCAATGCATTCGCAGAAATGTCCAGCACCGTGATATCCTGATATCCTTTGTCAATCAAAATATCTACAAGACGACTTTCACCTCCGCCAATATCTATTATTTTAGCGTCTTTTTTTAAGTCAAATGATGCAATGAAATCCAGTGATATTTCAGGTTTTTCCTGCGTCCAGCTTACCTGATCAGGACTTTTTGTCTCGTATACTATATCCCAGTGATTTTTATTCTTTGACAAATCCATAAGGAGTGTTGTTTTTAGCAGGGCTAAATTACAAAAGACCTGATGAAAGAAAATATTTTAATTGATTTATTTTTATTCAACCAGCTGTTTGTTGATTTCTTCGAATTTTTTAATAAGCTCATGGAGTTTTGACTGTTCTTTCCTTATGGTTTTAGGTCTTATGTAAAACCAGTTAAAGGCAATCCATATAAAAGTTAATGAATAGGCAAAAACAGCCATAAATGTTGTCATCCTTGAAGTGTATTCATACATATAGAGACTGATTCCTGCCAATAACATAGTGAAGTAAAGATTGGTCATGAACGTTTGTACAAAACCCTGTTTGCTTTTCAAAACATACAGGCTATGCAAATATTCACTGTTGGATTGGTCGGTGTTGGTTTTATAAAAGAATGTAAACAGCCTGTTGTAAGCAAACAGGAAAATTACCATTGCCAGAATAATCAGTACGATTCCGATTTTTGTGGTGACTAGCTGAGGTTGATAGTGATACCATATCAGACCTATAAATATACTGGTTAAAAGTAGCATTATATTGGTTAATATAAGCTTTTTCAGATTTTTGCTTTTATAGGACTCCAGTTTAGCAAGCAAATCTTTAAGGTCGGGCTTATTTACTTTTTGTTGTTGCCAGATATTTTTAAAATCTATATTAGTAGGTTCCATGTTCCCTGAATTTTTGAGTTAATTTTTCTTTTATTCTGTGGATTTTTACCCTGACATTGGATTCTGATAATCCCACGATATTGGCTATTTCGGCCTGTTTTAATTCTTCCAGTTCTAAAGAAATAATAATACGGTCTGTTTCCGGCAATTCGGAGATGAATTTATAAAGAAGTTGTATCTCAGATTCCATGGATTCCTGTTTCTTTTCCTCTAAATTACCTGGTAAATCAGCTTTTGTGAATCTTTTCTCCCTTTCAATCTGTCTCAGGCAATTATTGGAGGCGATCCTGAAAATCCAGGTTCCCACAGAAGATTCATTTCTGAATTTAGGAAGTTGTTGCCATACAATGACAAATGTTTCTTGAGCAATGTCCTGTGCCCATTCGGAATTGTTTACATATCCCATACACAGGCGGAATATTTTTTGCCAGTATACTTCGTAGATTTCCTCAAATACCATTATTTTGCAGATAAGAAGTTATTCAACTGGTTGAAATACCATTCCTTATCATCATACATGATGAAGTGTAAACCTTTAGTAGCATATTGTAAATTTGCATTTTTCATATTCTTATATTGATCTTCCATGGCTGGTTTAAAATTAGTAAAATAAGACTCTAATAATATAAGTGAAGGACATTGTATATTTTTTATTTTTTCCCGGAGGTCAGTATTCGAGAAGTCACAATACATTTCTGCAAAAGTCTTACGGTCTGATTGCTGACTCCATCCGATCACAGTTTCCTGCATGGAAGTATCCGCCAAAAGCTGGGGGATAGATTTCAGCTGCATCTGACGAAATTGATCATCTGTCATGGCTGTCATTTTATTGATGGTAGCAGAGCAATCATTGTTTTCCTTAGATGTAAAAGAAGGATTCATTAATGCCGATAAGCACGGCAAAGCATCTACAACGATAATCTTACCCACTAATTGTGGATGATCTGCAGCCAGAGCGAGGGCAAGGCCTCCACCCATACTGTGCCCGATGATAACAGGCTTGTCAATTCTCTGGTCACTGATGAATTCTGCAATTTTGTTTTCCCAGTTTTTAAAGCTGGCGCCGGGCTGAGGCTTTGCACCTGCGAATCCTGCCATTGTTAAAGTATAGCAAGTAAAATTCTTATCAAACTTTAGGGTCGTTTCATTCCATACATCTCCGGAAGAGGCAAAACCGGGGATCAAAATCAGGGCTTGTTTCCCACTTCCTGATTTTTTAACTTCAAAAGGATAGGATTTTGTTTGTCCGAACACATTAGCACATAGAGCTAAAAATAATAATATCACGGCAAGGAATGTCAATTTTTTCATTTCATTTAAGATTTAATGGTTAATTTACCTTTTAGATACAGGCCTGAAAAAAATGTTACAAAATTTTTAAAATAATTTTAAATCTTATGAATAATTTCCGGAATACCCCTTTAATAAAGGGTATTTTAAATTGAAAGAAATCAGATTAAACCCTTGAATTTGCGGTTGGTCCTCATTTTGTGGAGGTTATCGGTTATTTTTTTTAAAATATTATGCATTACTTATTATAATAGGTACGGTTTTTGCAGACTATAGAAATTAATAAAAATTTTGTGAAGCCTGTTGTTTGTATTCGAAAATTCACTAAATTTAATAAATATTTACAATTGCCCCTTATAATGATAGGGGTGTTGGAGATAAAATCGTAGTTTTTTAATTAAATCCAAAATACCAATGAATAATATACAAGATGAATTTCAAGTTCTGAAGGACGAGCTAAGAAAATTGAATATTGAAGTAAAGAAAGTAGTAAAAGTAGGAAACGGAAGCATGGACTTTCATGAGGTTTTCTACAAATCGCCAAGATATGAAGAGGTGAAAACAATTTATGTACAGCGTCATAATCTGGATGATCTTATTGTGAAATTCAGACAAGCTTATAGCTAAAATAAAAGACGCGCCGCAGATTTCTGCGGCGCGTTTCATTCAGGGTCAGTATATTTTTTAATCCTTATTTAATGCTGATGTTTCTTTGGTATCTTTCATTCTGGCGTAAACAATCAGCGAAAAGAAGATACATGCTGTAATATACCAATAGAAATAAGGTTCCATATCGGCCTGCTTAAGCCAAAGGGCAATATATTCCGCCGTACCTCCAAAAATAGCTACTGTTAAAGCATAAGGTAAGCCAACACCAAGTGCCCTTACTTCCGAAGGAAAAAGTTCTGCCTTAACAACTGCATTAATGGAAGTATATCCACTTACAATAATCAATGCTGCCATAATTAAAAAGAAGGCTCCCCACATTGAGGTTGTTGTGCTTAATGCTGTAAGCAAAGGTACTGTGCAAAGAGTTCCTAAAATTCCAAATCCCAGAAGCAAAGGTCTTCTTCCTATTCTGTCTGATAATCCACCAAAAACAGGTTGAAGACAGGCAAAAATAAATAATGATACGAAAGAGATAAGGGTAGACTGTTCTTTTGTCAGATGAACCGTATTTACTAAAAATTTCTGCATATAGGTGGTATACGTGTAAAAAGCCAACGTTCCGCCTAATGTTAAACCTACTACGGTGAGAAGGGCTTTAGGATGTTTAAGCAATTCTTTTATAGTTCCTTTTTTCTTCTCACTCATTTCCTTTTTGTTTTCAAAAGCTTCCGTTTCATGAAGGTTAGCCCTCAGATATAATGCAATAACGGAAAGGGCTGCGCCGATAATAAAAGGAATCCTCCAGCCCCAGTCTTCCAGCTGTGCCTCTGTAAGAAGTACCTTTTGTAGAACCAACTGGATCCCCAATGCAATTAACTGCCCTCCGATCAGGGTTACATATTGAAAGCTTGAGTAAAACCCTCTTCTGTCTTCTGTCGCCATTTCACTGAGATAGGTGGCTGAAACACCATATTCTCCACCTACACTCAATCCCTGCAGTAGCCTTGCAATTAAAAGAAGAATCGGAGCCAGAATTCCTATAGTTTCATAAGTAGGCGTAAGGGCAATAAGTAAAGATCCGAATGACATTAGTAAAACTGAAAGGGTCATCGCTCTTTTTCTCCCTATTTTATCTGCAATACTTCCGAATAACCATCCGCCGATAGGTCTCATCAGGAATCCAACTGCAAATATTCCGGCAGTATTCATCAGTTGTGCATTAAGATCCGAATCAGGAAAAAATGAATTGGAAAAATAGATGGCAAAGGCAGCATAAGCATACCAATCGTACCATTCCACTAGATTTCCGATAGAACCACCCACAATGGCTTTAATCCTTTGGGCTGTTGTAATTTGAGTAGTATTCATAGGGGTAATATATTAAATTTTTAAAGTATAATCTGAAGTGATAGTAAAAATTCTCCTTTTCTGTCAAAAATTGTTTTGGAAACGAGATCATAGAGTGGTCTGCTGCTGTATTGTACAACAATTCTGGCATTTTGGCCGTATAAGTAAAAATTTGCTCCCACGTCATAATAGCTGCCGTTCTGATTTAATGCTTTCATGTCCTTTAAAGCATAATTGAAGAAAGGCTGAACCTTCAGTATTTTACTGAATTTAGGAAGAACGAATCCTACCTGTGAAAACCAGATATTTCCCGTACCCATCAAAATCCTGTTGTTTCCGGCACCTTCCAGTGCTTTTTGCCCTGTAAATTGTGGATCAGGAGTTCCTGGGTTCAGGAGTCCGCTTACTCTTAAATAGTTGGGTCCGTAATTATAATTATAGAATACAGAATACAAGGTCAGTCCCATTTCCTTACTTTTATTTCCCAAAGGCAGCTCCGAGTAGATATCTGCTCCGAAGACATTGGCAGCATGAGACTCGAAAACATTTTCTGAGGGTTGAGATTGTGTTGCATCTTTAGTACTGTAAAAACCCGTTCCGATATTCAAAACTTTTCTGGCAGCCAGATTATTACCCGGTAGAAAAGAAGTTACCGTTGTTTCTTTATTGAAAAACTGATAGAATGCATAACCTGAGTAAGATAGCTTTCCGCTTTGGTTATTATCCACAGCAGGTCCTCCTACAACGGGCTTCAGATTAGTAGCAAAAGGCTTGTTGACACTGAATCTGTAATTTAACCGATCAAATTCTCCATGTACAAAAATACCGAACTGTCTTGAAAACTGATCTGCAATTTCGATGGCCGGAAAATTGAAAACAGGGATGTCACCGGCAAGCATTTTTGTAGTACTTGCATTAGTCAATCTGCTTACGCCATTCCAGGAGTGAAGCCCGGCACCCAGATACAAATTGTTTTTATTGGGTTTTCCGGTCTGAAAATCATTTCGTGGTATAATAGCCAGCTCATTATAAGCATCATGAAAGAAAAAAGGGGCTTTCTTTCCGGCTCCATTATTTCCTGTTCCCGATCCTCCTCCGGAAATAAAAGACTGGTTATTAATTCCCATTTGTAGAAAAACTGAATAAAATGGTGTAAGCTGACTCTGAATAGTTAGCCTCATTCTTCGGATTCCTGCATCATATGTTTGCTGCTGGGGAACGCCATTCACGAGTGTTCCCGGATTATTGTCAATACTTCGCAACCAGATCTGACTGGAAATACCGAATTTCAGCCATTTGTCTCCTTTGGGATTCAGGTTGATTTTAAGCTCTCCGATATCTAAAGGATTCTTTTCTGATATAACTTCTTCAGGATTTGTACTGACCTTTGCAGTATCCTGGCTGTATAGTAATTGTAAGGCAGCCAGGCCGAAAATGATGAAAAGTTTTTTCATTGATGCTATTATTTGCACCTAAACAATACATAAATTCTGAAGTTTTTCTGAAGTTTTGATCAGAATTGAATATTTGTTGTTATGTTTTTGAATTTCAATCTTTTATTTTATGAAATTGATCTTTAAAGTATGAAAATTGTTTTCAAAATGATAAGTAATTTCAGTGTCATAAATCTCCAAAATCTTCTTCACGAGTGCCAAACCGATCCCAATTGAGTTTTGATCAGGGTTTCCGCGCTTGAATCTTTTGAACAATTCTTCCGTAGGAATAGTTGGAGGATTTCCGGTATTGGAAATCTCAAAATAATCTTCGGTAAGAGTTACTCTGATCTTTCCATTTTCGATATTATGCCTTTTTGCGTTATTGATGAGGTTATTGATCACAATAATAGCCAAATTCTCATCGAAATTAAGGTAAACCTCTTCCCGGATATTTCTGGTTAATGATAGGTTCTGAATTTCAAAGATATCCTCGAAATACTGAAGTCGTTCACTAAGCAGCTCTGAAAAGTTGATATGATTCGATTCGCTTTTTTCAAAATGCTCCAGCTTAGCTAATAGAATAAGGGATTGATTAATAGAAGAGAGCCTGTCCAGTTCATCGTTCATCGAGGAGAGGGTAAGCAGTTGTTTTTCTGAGAGATCACTGTCCATCAGTAACTCGATCTTTCCTTTAATGGAAGCCAGTGGAGTTTGGAGCTCGTGGGAAGTGTTTTCCGAAAGTTCTTCTAATAAATGATAGTCCTTTTTTGAACTCTCGGACATTTTTAGCAAAAACCTGTTTAAGGATTTAAATTCTTCGGTCTCTGTTTTCATAAGGCTCATAGGCCTGTTATTCTTAAGACTGAATTTTTTGATCTCTTCTATGGCATGATAGAACGGTTCAAGAATCTTCTTTGAAACCAGGACCCCGACAATGATCGTAAGAATAATAAGGAACACCATGATCCAGGCAACCACCATAATAATACTTATCAGAAAATGGTTTTCAATGATGGTGATGTATCTTACGCTGGTTATGGCATATCTTTTTTTATGAATGACAGGGTAGGTAATAACGGTAATTTTATTGATGTAAGACTGTACACTTTTATTCCAGATGTACTTTTCTTCAATAATTTTTTCTTTGGTATTCTTGTAATCGGACGGTAGGATCTTAACCTGGGTTTGTCTGTGGTGTATGGTAAGATAATCGTATGTGGAATCTTGTGCCAACTTATTGGCCACATAAGCATTAAGATCTTCAAGTTTGAGGATCGCTGAACGCATCGTTGCCCTTTCAAAGGCAAAATACAAAATCGTAAAGCCTGTGGTAAGGACAAAGAAAACCAGGATAGTAAATGCTCTGGCAAAACGAAAGCTTAAATTCATTTATCAATCCATTTATAACCCAACCCATAAACAGTCTGCAGATAATCTTTGCCTCCTCCGTCAATAATCTTTTTTCGCAGATTTTTCAAATGCTGGTATACAAAATCTATATTATCCACACTATAAGTATAATCTCCCCACAGGTGACTTGCTATAGCCTGTTTGGAAAGCATTCTGTTTTGATTATTAATAAAATAGATCAGCAGGTTGAGTTCTTTTTTGGTGAGATTCAGTAGTCGCTCATTCACTTTACACTCTTTTGATTCCAGATCAATAGTAAATTCATTGAAACTTAAGATGCGGTTGGTTTCCGGTGTTTTTCTCCTGAGCACGGCTTTTATTCTGGAATGCAGTTCCGGTAATGAGAAAGGTTTGGTCATATAATCATCGGCTCCTTCGTCCAAACCTGTCAGTTTGGTATCCAGGGAGTCTTTGGCGGATACAATGATGATGCTGGATTCCGGAGCATCATTTTTAATATGTTTCAGGATTTCCAATCCATTTCCATCCGGAAGCATCAGATCAAGTAGGATGCAATCATATTCGAAAAGCTCAATTTTTTCTAAAGCTTCTTTTGCATTAGTCGCCACTTCACAAACATAGTCTTCTTTTTTAAGATAATCTGTGATGTTGGAAGCAAGATCTTTATGGTCTTCGATGATAAGGATTTTCATAAAATTATAATCCGAAATACATTATTAGGGCTTAAAGATATAAAAAAAGTGTTCTAATTTTCAGAACACTACCTGATCAATCATTTTTTATGTATCCAGGTTTTAAAAACGATATCCTAATGATAATCCGCTTCTGAAGCCTGCCCAGGGACCATCTACTTTTATCCGGGCTCCATTGGGATTGGTTTCTACGGTATATTTTACAAACGGGATGTCCAGATTTTCGATCTCTTTTTTTAGCTGTTGTTGCATTTCAGGGGTCAGCAGATAATCACTTGTCAGCGTAAAGTCACCTTTTCCACTACCATAATGTGCACCGGCAATCCAGAGATCTAAAACAAGATTTTGGCTTTTGGTAAGAAAGAATTGTACCCCGACCATTAATCCACCACTATTACCATTGGTATCTCCTGATCCTTTCAATGGAATCTGATAAGTAACTCCATTGGTGGGTTTAAAATCATAATAGAAATCAAAAGTATTAGAACTTACTTTTGAATATCTGTAATACGGGGCTACGTAAAAGCCTTTTCCGTATCCTGCTCCTAAATAGAAACGAGGCTCGAAAGTAAAATTAGTTGCTTTAATCCTTAAATTCTGAAACCGCTCTTCATCTTTATCTTTTAAAAATGCATTAATGAACGGAACCTTTCCTTCAGGCATTGTTCCAAATCCTACATTCACAGAGAACCACTGATTGAAGGCTCTTTCATATGACAAATTAATGTTCCTGAATGCATATGCTGTGACATTGGTTTTAATGATATTCATTTTTTCTTCAGAAACAGGAGTGACCTCCTGTGAACAGACTTTCGAAAAAAGAAAAGGGAGGATAAGCAGGAGATATTTTTTCATGATTCTAAATTTAATACTGGAGTTTATAATAATAGCAGCAAAAAATGGGCAATAGTGTATAGAAATGAATAATTAAATGAAAAATAAACTATTTATATAAAGTTAGTTAGGAATTTATTGATGACTTGAATCCGTATACCATGTAATACATATCAGATTCTGCTTGTCCTATTTTATATTATTCAATTTCTGACATGAAAAAAACAGTATGTGCCGCCCTTTTTCTTTGTGGAGTTTTTGTGTTTTCGCAGGAAAACATCAAAAGCGATACTATTGATCAAACAAAGACGGCAGAAATCCAGGAGGTGATTATAAAGTCCCAACGTAAAAAACAGTTTGCAGACAAAGCAGTATATACTTTTGATAAAGCAGCGTTAGAAAAGGCCCGTTACGCAAAGGACCTATTAAAGACATTACCGGAATTACAGTTGGATCCTGTTTCGAATACTTTGAAAAGTACGAAAGGAGGAACTTCTTTATTTCTTATTAATGGAATTGAAGCAACGGATATGCAGATCCGGAGTATAGCACCCAGTGAAGTAGTAAAAGTTGAATACTATGATATTCCACCCGCAAGGTGGGCAACAAGAGCGGATACGGTTATTAATGTGATTACACGGTCTACAGAGACAGGATATGTTTTTGGAACCGATGTAATGACCGCATTGAATACAGGATTCGTAAATGGATCAGCATATGCCAATTTTACAAAAGGCAAAAATAATTTCGGTTTGGAATATTCCATGAATTTAAGAGATTATGACAACCGGAGAGTACGCAGTATCTATGACTATCAGCTTGATAATTCACATTATCTTTCCGATGAAAAGAAGAAAGATCATTTTGGATATACCTCTCAAAATATTGCTTTAAGGTATACCCGTATGGTGCCTGATAATTATTCATTTCAGGCAAAACTGAATATGGATATCCTTCATACTTTCGTGAATGGTAAGGGAGAAAGTACTTTCACAAAAGATGATGTTACGGAAGGGCATACCATGATGAAAAGGGGAGGGACGGATTACGTAACACCGACACTTGATCTTTACTTTTCAAAAAAACTGAGTAAAAAAGATGAATTAAGTTTGAATGTCGTGGGTTCCCATTTTACCACAGATACTTCAGAATTTACAAAGGAATGGATCACCTCTTCAGGGAATTCAGTTTTTGATAATGATATGAATCTTACAGCTAAACAGACGGGTTTTGTTGGAGAGATTGCCCATACTCATGATTTTGAAGGTGGAAAACTTTCTTCAGGGTATCGTATCTCGAACACCTCTATTTCCAATGATCTCCAAAACCTTGCAGGATTTTCACAGTACAAAGTGAATTATTTAGAGCAATATTTCTACACAGAATTTTCCGGTAAAATTGAAAAGTTTACATACCGTGTTGGTGCAGGCCTTACCAACATTCATAATAAAAGTGCTGAAACTACTTTTGATGAATGGTCTATTACTCCAAAAGTTATTTTAGGATATCAGCTGAAAGGAAATCAGAGTCTTCGTTTTACAAGCAGCTATAAACCAAAGAGTCCATGGAGTGCTGCATTAAGTAGTAATGTGGTACAGATGGCACCGAACATTGTGCAAAAAGGAAATCCATTTCTTAAGTCACAGCTGACATGGGGAAATAACCTGATCTATTCACTGAACAATAAGTATTTTGATTTTAATGCTAATTTATTTTATTCAGATACCCGACGTACGATCAACCAGTTTTATGTGATGGACGATACTTTTGGAGGATATGCCCTTACCTACGAAAATGCAAAAAGCTCGAAACAATATGGGCTGCAGCTTACGGGATCCTATAAGCCTTTTGGGAATAATCTTCTTGTGATCAAAGCTATGGTTGCTCCTTCATCTGAAACCGTAAGAACGAGCAAGGGCGCATTGATCAAAAATAATTATATCGCCAATAATCTGGAATTATCTTCGGAGTACAAATCATTCTCACTACAATATCAGGTCAATATTCCTGTGTATTTACTTAGTGGTGCATTTCTCAATACCAATGAGAATGCGAATCATGTTTTCGTCAATTATAAACACAAAGACTGGACATTCTCTACAGGATTGTACTGGATAGGAATGCCTTCGGAATACAAGACAAAAAGTCTTCCTGAAAGCGTGGTCAACTATTCACGAAATAGCCAGATTATGAATAATAAGTCGATGTTTGTTCTGGGCTTCAGCTATGATTTCTCAAAAGGAAAGAAAACGGATATGCAGAAAAAACTTAATAATTCTACAGCTCCTGCGGCTACTTTTTAATCATGCATATTTTTATCATAAGAACAGCTCCGGAGAATCCGGAGCTGTTTTCTGTACGTTAAATATTTTCTGTTTTAATTTTGCGCGATCATTCTGCGATAAGCATGAATGTCTTCAATAGTGACTACACTCATTCCTTTTTTTTCCGCGAAATCTACAATTTCGGGTAGTCTTGCCATAGAGCCGTCTTCATTGGTGAGTTCACAAAGAACCGCATCATCCCCAAGATTTGCCATCTTTACCAGATCAACACTTCCTTCCGTATGACCCCTTCTTTCAAAGACGCCTCCTTTTTTGGCAACAAGAGGAAAGACGTGTCCCGGGCTTGCAATATGGTCCGCCAAAGCATTTTCTGCTATGGCAGTTCTGATCGTGGTTACCCGATCCTTTGCAGAAACACCGGATTCCACTCCTTCTTTTGCTTCAATGGAAATGGTAAATGCGGTTTGATTTTTACTGTTGTTGGTCTCTACCATTGGTCGCAGATTAAGATGTTTGCTTTTCTCTTCCGAAATGCATAAACAAACAATTCCGCTGCATTCGCGGATCAAAAGTGCCATATCCTGTTCTGTAATGGTAGAGGCAGGGAAGATGATATCGCCTTCGTTTTCGCGATTCTCGTCATCCACAAGAAGGATGCCTTTGCCCTGTTGTAATTTTAAAAGTGCATTTTCTACACGTTCTCTGGAGGAAACTCCGAATTTTTCTAATAATTTTTCCATGTTATTTTACTTTAAAAGTTAAAATACACTTCGGTACATGGAAATGAAATACGCACCAATAAGTCCATAAGGCAAGCTTATTGATCGTTTCATTTTCTTCTCCCATCCAGACTTTAACTGTCGGTTTTGGAATTTCACCAAATCAGTCCTTTAATGAAAAAGGAGTCGCGGACTATAACCGCCGGTAGGGAATTTCACCCTGCCCCGAAGAAAACTTATGCTAAGTTTTACTGTATGTCTTGTTTACTTGTTTTTAATTCATTAATTAGTATTTAACGCACAGGCTGCTAATTTCGGGAAGTTTTTTGAAATGGGAAATGATTTTTGAAATTAATTAAGAGTATCAGGATGTTTTACCGGTATATTTTATATAGAGAAATGCACGCAATTACAACTCCGGAAAGAAGTATCAATGAACGGATCCAATTCATGTGGCTCCATTCTTTCCACGTTTGCAAAGCAATTTTGGGATCGACAGGTTTTTGTCCGAAAAGAATATTGTTTCTCGGAAAGAAATACATTACTGTAAATACATCAGCAAGAACAAAAAGGATGAATGCCGAAATTATATACCCCCGGATCTGAGGATATGGATTCCACAAAAAAATGATCACCGCTAATCCGATGAGGTGGTGGAGAGGTCCTGTTATTTTAAAGAAATTTGCCGGTGTTTTCTGCTGAAAATAATTTTTTGCCGTTTCAAGGGAATCGGGAATGTTTCTACCCCAGTTCGGGGCATCGACAAGGGAATTGTAAAGGTTAACAAATAATATTCCGCTTCCGATCATGATGTAGAGATATAAAATAAAAAGCTTCATAATAAAGTATGGTATTATGAAACAAAATTATTTCATAGAGGACATTGAAAATTGTATAAATCGGTCCTTTTTGAATGGAAAAGATTTTTTTTTAGGACAGATCATCCTATAAGGAACGCTACTACTTTTCGATTGCTAATTAAAGAATGCTTACAAATGGTATTTCATAGGGTAGAACTTGTTTCTGTAGCGCGTTCTGTGCTCTAAAATTACAATCCATTCAAGACTTTATTTGAATGGATTGTTAGTGATCTTTTAGTATTAATTTTGATGCTCAGTTTGTTTGTTCCAATATATTTTCCAAGAGTATATTAAATTCCTGAGGCTTTTCAAGCATAGGGTAGTGGCCTACATCACTTATATTTACATAATCGAAATCCTGTAAGTATTGGCGGTTGGCATCAGCATTTGTAGGTGAAGCATCGGAGTTGATTGCTCTTACGGGCACTTTAATCTGCGATGCGGCTTTCCGGAAATCGGTTTTGTATAAGGGAATGAGCAGTTCTATTGCCATCTCTCCCGTATTCTGAAGAAATTCTTTTTGTACTCTTTCCTTTACTGTTTCCGGAGTTTTTTCCACAAAAAGGAATTGGGGAAGAATATTTTCGACCGCATTTTTAAAATCATTCCGGTAATGAACAAATAGAACCTCTTCCACCTGTTCCATTGGGAAAGTTTCGTCCAGGTTTTTTATGGTATCCACCAAAATCACTGACTTTAAATTGGGAATTTTCAGGGCAGCTTCCAGAACATACGCTCCCGACATTGAGTGGCCAACTAATATAATGTCTTTTGAATCGATCTGGCTGGCAACGGCTTTAATATCTTCTGCATATTGCTCACTCGACCAGTTTTTTCTGGATTTGTCAGATTTTCCATGGCCTGCAAGGTCCATCTGAACAATACGGTATTTATTTTTAAAATATTCCTTCTGGTTTTCCCACCATTCCGCATTTCCCAGCCATCCGTGAACCAGGATTAAGGCTGTATCTCCGGTGCCTGTTTCTTTGTAATGAATTTTTTGTCCATCCGATGATGATGCATATTTTTCCATATTATGGGTTTGTGATTTTATAAATTTTATTTGAAGTCAACAACTTTCTGATGATTTCCATTGTAATGTATTGACAGTTTATTAATGGTAATATATTTCCAAATACTATCCGATATTACCGGTCCAATATAGGCAGATAGTTTCTCCATGGGCCAACGTCATACTTGTATTGTTTTGCCATTACCCTTGATATTTGTGCAATATGGCCAAGATCATGAGCAACCCATGTTGATAACAACTGTCTTAAAGTTCTATCACCAAATGCCGGGTGAATTCCGGTTTTGTCAAGATCTTCATCAGTTATATTCTTAGATTGTAAAGTGATGAGGTTTTTCTTTCTCAGATCACGGAACTCTGTCAGTAATTGGGATAGTGTTTTGCCTTTGCTCTCTTCAAACTGTGCAAATCTGTCAAACGGAGTAAAAGTTTTCTCCGGTCCGTCAGATAGGGTTATTTCTGCCCGGATCATCCAATCTGTTTTTTCTCCGTGGATCAAGTGGCCGATTATATCAAAAGGGCTCCATGTTTCTTCTCCTTCGTTGGTATAGATCCATTCATCACTTAATCCCTCCAGTAATGAGGTTAAAACATCGGGGGTACGTTCAAGAATTTCTGTTGCTTTATCTAAATTGAATGACATAATAATTTTAAATATGCTAAGGTTGAAATTATTGCTGATCTTTATAAATATTCCAGTAATTATAATCTGTCATGGGGGCGTCTGTGATACCTATGTTCCTTCCCATGGTTACAATCTGTCCTCTATGGTAAGTTCCATGGATAACTGCATGCTGGATATACTCATATTTAGAGAAATCACATTGAAACCATTGAGACTCTATTTTTACATTTTTTGCTAAATCCTCTTCGGATAGGCTTTCTACATAATCTACAAGTTTCTGAGAGTTATTTTTGATTGCACTGAAAACTTCATCTTTAGTATTGGTGTTGGAAATTTTAGCGAAATCAAAGTCATTATTTTCATTGATATGGCTCCACCAATATTCCTGAGTTTGCCAGATATGATGCAGGGTCTTCAGGATGGTAGGGAAACTGGAAATCGTTTCCTGATTAAGCTGTTCATCCGATTTGGTAGAAAGCCAGTCAATATATTTGTTCACCACCCAGTTGTTGTACTGAACACTTTTCGTGACTAATGTTTTTAAGCTCATAATTATTGTTTTATTGTTATGGTGTTTTTTTACTGTATAATTAAGCACTAAAAATAAGTAAAATACTGATTGAATTTTTTCAAATTGAAAAACCGGTTAAAAAACCGGTTCCATTTTTATGATAGCTAAAAAGTAATGTTACTTAAGTTGGGCAAATTGTACCTGAAATTCATTCGCACTCACCAATCCCATTGCAAAATCATATTGAAGCAATTCGTATTTTTCATTTTTTGTTAACGGACGATTGTGAATCTTGTTCATTATCTGCTCTTCATCAGACAATATTCCTATAATATTGTTTTTTTGCTGAAAGGCTTTAAAATATCTGATGCCCAATTTTCTTTGAGAAACAGCATCAAAGTGGATATTGTCCGGATTACCTGTTAAACCTTCTGCAGATACAAAATAGGCATGCTCGTTATCTTTCGCATATTGAACTAAAGCCTCATTAATTTTACTGTATTCACTAAAGTATTGTCCATACATACCTTCCGTTAAAAAGCTTCCTAATCCTCCAACGATCAATGGAATTTCCGGAGTATTAAGCTCTTCTCTCAAAGTATTTATGATGTAGCTTAATTTTTCGGTATATGACCTGTATTTTTGTCCATGACTGTCACTTTCCCCCTGATGCCAAAGAATGCCACTTAATGTGCTGATTTTTTGTGCCGCTTTAGCTTGAAAAATAGCATTTTGAAATAATGCTCCCTCCACTGACCAGTCATCCAGGCTTGTTCCGCCATCAGCACAAGGAATCAATCCGATATCATCTTCCTGATTATGGAATAACCGCCATGATGAAGCAAATGTTGTAGCCAGGCTGATTCCTGAAGTTGGTCTGTCAAAATTGATAGGTTCTGCCATCATTTGCCACCTCCCATTTCTTAGCATTTTAATTTTTTCATCAAGGATTGGAGGAACATCTTTTAGAAATCCACGTCCGGCCATATTAGACTGACCTATCATTAAAAATGAATGTGTCATTGTAATTATTATTTGATTTAATTATTTTTTTAAAGCTTTACACACTTTATGAAAAGTTGTCCATACCATTTCATCTGTGAGAGCAAAAGGTAATCCGCTGATGCTTTTTCCCTGTTGATGAAAACGTAGTAAATTATACAGAGGAGCAAATGCAATTGACCAATAAATTTCAAATGGGGTATCATCAATCTCTCCCCGCTGTATCGTATTTGAAATAAAGTTCAAAAGGTTATTTTTAAATTCACTCATAAACATTCCCGGTTTCTCATTAAACATTTGAGCAAATTGCTGACTGTAATGAGAATTATTGATTTGCTCAAAGAAGGGTAGGAGCAAAGGGTTTTTAATAGCATAGTTGTATCTGTTTGCCCATTGTACGCGCAACCCTTCTTCCAGACTGGATTTAGGATCGAATCCTTCATTGATGAGGGTTTCCATTTTGTTTCCTTCCTCAATAACCAATTTTACAATGAGATCATCTTTATCTTTATAATATACATAAGGTGTTCCCACAGAAATGTTGCATGCTTTTGCGAGTTTATTAATTGTAAAGCCGTCCAATCCATCTTGTACAATAATTTCTATTGCTTTTTGTTTAATTGTATTTTCTTTAGTAAGATCCCTGTTTCTCATTTTATTTATTTTCAGCTCATTATAATTAAATGAATATTCATTTAATTATAATGCAAATGTAGATTATTTTATGGAGAAATTAAAATTTTATAGTAGCTTAAAGTGGAGTTAAGACTTTTAAGATAATTATTTTCTTAAAATTTTGTCCATTGCTTTTCCCTTGGCGAGCTCATCAATCAGCTTGTCGAGATAACGGATTTTTCTCATGAGGTCATCTTCAATATCTTCCACACGGTATCCGCAAATAACTCCTTTTATCAAAGTAACACTGGGATTAATTTGTGGGGCTTGTTCGAAAAAATCCCTGAAATTAGTTTTATTCTTAATTATTTCCTGAAGATCTTTTTCAGTATAGCCCGTCAGCCAAAAAATAATTTCATGTACTTCTTCTTTTGTGCGCCCTTTCTTTTCTGCTTTGGTAATATAGTGAGGATAAACCCCGGCGAACGACATGTTGTAAACCCTTTCGTAATTTGTGTTTTCCATCTTTTTGTTTTATTGATTCATCAATGAGCTTATTTCTTATTGGCTTTTTATGCTGTCAAGTTTTTGGGCAATAGCCGAAATATTTCCTCCTCCGCATGAAGAATGGAGGACTTTGCCATCTATGCCAATAAGTACTTTTGCCGGATTGCAAAATACATTATAATTTAATTTCTCAGATTTATTGTACGACTTTGTATTGTCAATTTGTTCAAAAAGAACATTCGAGTGGGCAAGGTAATCTTTAAACTCTTTTTCATTTTCCACAAACCCTTCTACAATACCAATAAAATGAGCTTCCTTATTGTATTTACTGTATAAAGCATTAAATTCTTCCGCCATATCATAGGATTCGCTCTTTTTCAGATAAGATTTATCGTAAATAAAAATAACAAGGTTTTTCCCCAGGTAATCCCGTGAATTAAAAGAAGTCCCACTGATCGTTTTAGCTGAAAAAGGTATGGGCTTTGAACCCACAAACAGATCGATCTGATTTTTCTTCATGGCCTTTGCCTCTTCCTGGAACTCTTTAAAAATCCTTTCTTTTTTTGCTTCCTTGCTTTCACAGGATAGCATTAATAAAATAACTGATACTGCTACAATATTTTTCATAGTACATTTTGTGATTGATGATGCTTTGATAAATATACGTGAAAATCAGGAGATCAAAGATGCCGGGATATATTTATCCATGTGATGTTATTATTTCTTATTTCTTATTTTACAACTATATCTTCCGTTCGTATAGCTTTGCTTTTTCAAGCCCGTAATTATTGATCCTAAGAGTCGGTGCATTTGAATCCCAATCCGGAAGGTTTTGCTCGAGCATGTGCGTCAGTTTTGTGATTCCGGGTATTTCCTGATCGAATTCATACTGATTTTTGTCGGTTATGATTTCAAGGCCTGTCTGTCTGTCGTCAAAAAAAGGGATGCTGAATGAATAGACAGAAACAATTTCATCCCATCGGATAAATTCTGGCTGATTTTTGTGCTTATGGTAAAAACCATCTGCAGTGTATTTAAAATTCCCATCTAATTTCTCTAATCTGTCGGTTTCCTTTTCAATTGATTCATAATCTGTCTTAGTGTCAGAAGAATATATTTTAGCAATGGAAAAACAAAGAACTGTAAAACAGGAAAAAATGATAAAATAAGATATCCCTTCACTGTCAAAAACCGGATAATACATATAAACCCACAGTACAACAAGACAGCACATGATGATTATTGTTTTCATGAAAACGGAGAATTTAAAGAGGTTGTGTAATTACTGTTTAGACTTTAGCTGGAATACATTTCCTTCAGGATCAGTTCCGTCACATAACCAATAATCATAGTTTTCAAAGGTTTTAATTTCTTTCATCAGGATATTTTTCGATACGAACTCATCTCTTGCCTGTTCGATGTCTGTGTCAATTTCAAAAACGATCTTTGTATTATTATCGAATTGATGACCTGCATTAATTTTTTCCAGATAACGGTCTCCAATTTTATGAAATCCGATTTGGACCGATCCTGCATTAAGGAGCAGCCAGCTGGCGTCTTCCTCAATCACTGGGAGATTAAAATTTTCAGTATAAAATTTTTTTATCAATGGAATGTTCTGAACATATAAGATCAAGGTATCAAATTTTACATTCATTGGTCTCTTTTTAACAACGATAAATATAACAAAAAACCACTCCTGAAAATAGAATGGTTTTTTTTTGATATAAAATATCCATGAAAGCCGGATGGTTTATGGCTTCATATTCTCCATAAAAGTTAAGGTATCAAAATACAGGGTTAGAGATTGTAATTTCCCATTTTTCACGGTCCAGTTTTCAGAAACATTACCATTAATTTTAGCACCGTTCGGGAATTGGAAATCATAATTTCCGATGACACTGGCTTTATCATCTTCAATTACCATTTGTTTCACTCTCATGGCTTCAAAACGTTGTGAAAACCGCTTTATAATTTCAATATAAGCCTGCTTTCCAACAACAGGAGTTGTGTTGGTCATGTCACCGCCTGTATATTCGAAATCGTCGGCTAATGTACTTTCCCAATTGGCTTTTGCTGCAAATCCCTTGTAATAAGTTTCAAGAAGTTGCCTTGTGTTTGTTTGATTTTCCATTGTATTAAAATTTGTGATTATCTTTGTTGTTGCAAAATGCAATAACAAAGATATAAAAGTTATTGCATTTTGCAATAACTTATTTTTATATGGATAAACAGAGATCAGATTGCCCAATTAGTTGTTCCCTTGATATTTTCGGGGATAAGTGGTCACTTTTAATCATCAGGGATGTTATGCTGAGAGGTAAAATGTCGTACAGCGAATTTTTACATTCTGAAGAGCGGATAGCATCAAATATACTGGTTAACAGATTGAGTGTTCTGGAAGCAGAGAAAATCCTTGTTAAGGAAGTATCACCGCTCAACAAATCAAAATTTATCTACAGCCTCACAAAAAAAGGGGCAGATTTGTTACCAATCGTCATTGAACTGATGGATTGGGGAGCAAAATACAATGCCAACTGCCCGCGAAAAGAGCTGGGGAAAAAAATCCAACAGGACAAAATAGGTGTTATCCGCGAGTTAAGTGATGACCTGAAGTCAAAGATCAAGTAGTGCTGCTTGTCAGTTTATAATTTCTGCATCAGGGTTCTCACGGATTTTTGCAATGTTTTCACGCCATCTCTGAAGTTCATCATCTGTTAGTTTGATCCATTCTTTTACTTCGCCGATAATCTTTAAAGGTTCCTTGCTGCGGTAAGAACGGGTAGGATTACCTGGAAATTTTTTGTCTGTTACATTAGGGTCGTTTTCAAATTCACCGGTTGGCTCCACAATGTATATCCTTTCACTACCATCTCCATTTGCCAATGCGGCGGCAAGTCCTGCTCCGTTTTTTAAAGCGGTAAAATAAATGTGATTCATAATAATTTCCGGATAGTAATTAGATGCGAATCCGGCGGTCAGCAGGTCTCCAGTTTTCAGATCCGCCTTTGTTCCATGATAAAACGGCCCTTTGTCTAAAACTTTATTTTCAGGTTCTTTATTATTCATTTCCATGATACTCATATTTTACTTAAGATTTTATTTTTTCAATTTTGGTATTCATTATTTCCAGGGCACTCCGGAAATATTTTTCCAGGGTTTTTAATTCTTCCGGTGAAAAAGAGGCAAAAAGCTGATCTGTATTATCCTGGAAATCCTGATATTGAGGAATAATAAGTTGGGCTATTCTGGCGTTGTCCGGGACAATGATTATTTTTCGCCTGTCATCCTTATCCGGTTGGCGGCGGACGAGTTTTTTCTTTTCAAACCTGTCGATCAGGCCCGTGATGGCACCTGTTGTCAATCCTGTGATGACAGCCAGTTCTCCGGCAGTCATTGATCCCTTTTGCACAAGAAATCCCAGATACTTATGATCGGTTCCGCTAAGGCCTATTTTTCTACCGATACTTTCGTGCATTTGGATCGAAGTATAGGCAAACTGTTGACTAAGTTTTCTCAGTTGAATTGCTTCTTCACTAATTTCCATTATTCTTATTTGCTAAATATCTTAGTTGCAAAGATAAATTAATTTTGTAAATAAAAAAACCACTTTGAAAAAACAAGGCGGTTTTAGATTGAATAAATAATCCTCTTTGAAGTCTGAAGACTTAAGAGCATTGTATGAACATTAATTTACGGGGCAAAATTGGAAGTGGTTGATATAGTGATTGGTTCTGAAACTGATTTGATAGTTTCAATATCCTTTATAACCGTCAGGAATTCCTTTTTTATCAGAAAATATTGTCTATGGAGAAAGTAAGGAAGTATGTTTATTGCCGTTATTAATAGTTGCAAATTAGCCGTGATATACTGATCGCTGCTGAAATAGACGAGTTCATTCTCGATGTAATACTTAAGATCTTTTAAGGTTTGTTCTTCAATATCATCAACTACTTGTGTATTCTCTAAATATGGGAGAATTTCATTTTTTAATTTTGTTTCAAGAGGTTTCAGGTTGGTAAAATTCTTTTTGATTTGTTCAAATTGAGTTTTTTCATTAATAAATGATGTTGCATTGATTAATTCAGAATATAAGATATATTTATCTTCATATTTACCATCATATTCTTCAAAATTACGGTAGCCATTTTCAAATTCATTTTTTCTGTTAAGAACAGTGGAAGATTTCAGGAAGTAGGTGTAAATATCCGAGTCATTCTGGTGGATTTGTTGTTTGATTTCAGAGATGGTATCATTCAATTGTGGAACAAGTTTTCCTGCTTCTCCGGAATTATATTTTTTCCCGTCATAATCAAAAGTCTTTAGAATGATTTCTTTTTTAGCGATGGCTTCTATTGTTTTTTTATCATTTTCCAAAGCAAGCAAAGTATAAACAAGTTCTACTTTGTCTTTTGAAAAAAGCTCTTCGAAAGAAAGATTGTCATTGGAATTTTCCGTAACAGTGAAATCAGGGTTTTTATTATCATAATAACCATTGAAGATTTTATCAAAGGAATCTCTGTTATATTGTTCTTCAAATTCTGTAGTAAATGTTTCAAAATTAAGTTCGGTTCTTTCCTTCTGGTACTTTACTCTGGAAAAAAGTTTTGCGGTCAACTTTTCTTCTGTTTTTTCAAAATCCCTGAAAAGGTTTTTAGCCGGTGTACTCTCATTATCTTTTATGATATTAAGATTTCTAAGCCTTATGATTCTGTCTTCGTTGGAGGGATGTGAAGCCCACTGATTTTCAATATTCAGTTTTGACTTGTTGAAAAGTCCGGATTCAGAAAGTTTTACATAAGGAAGCCCATATTGGGTTTCGAGTTCACTTTGTTTTGCGAGGAAATTCATTACAAAAAATTGTTCTTTGTAAATATTTGGACTTGCCTGGTTCTTTGAAACCTTTGCGTCATAAAAATTGATAACATTCTGGTATGAATTATGAGCCAGTTCCATTCTTAATAAAGACTCCTCCAAAGCCAGTGATCCTGCAATATTCGCGGCTACTTCATCTGCATGAAACTCCATCTCTCTTGAAAGTGCCATATGTCTGATGTTCACAAAAGAATACATTTTGGTGAGCACCCACTGGATTTTATTTGTGATAAAAAGTGCTAATGCTGCAAAAATTGAGAAGTAACCACTCATATTTGCCCATTTCTCAATAGAGTTACGGTACGATTCATCATCATTAACCAGATTAAAGATAATTTGATTCACATTATACACATAACTTCCAACTTTCATCGAGCGTTGGGAAAAATGCCCAAACTCATGGGAAAGGACAGCTTTCAATTCCTGTTTTGTCGAAGTATTAATCAGCCCAAGTCCGATGGTCAGATTTTTCTTAATAGGATAGAACATACTCCAAAAGCTGGAGTCATAGAAAACACTTGCATTGACATCGTATGCTAAATATATTTTTTTAGGAAAATCAGTTTCAGCCTCCTTTACAATTTCATCGATCATTTTAAAAAGCTCAGGTTCATCTGATCTTCTGATTTCAGTCAGAAAGCTTCTGTCGTTAATGTGTTTCTTAAATAAAAATTTAATAATAAAAAAGAATACGAAAACTCCTGTGCCTGCAAGCCCTGCTCCCAGCATGATGGTAATAAACATGGGTTTTACAGCAATTAATCCGATCCCTCCGATAATGCATCCTACTGCCAAGGCTATGGTAAAAAGGAACATGAGAAGATATATGAGGATGAATACAACAATGGCTGAAACAGCAGATTTACTTTTCTTTTTGAAATCCTCAGAAACCTGAATGTACATGATAATAATTTTTTTGCAATAATACATTCATAAATTTAAAAGGACAAGAAAAACTGTTCTGAAAATCAGGATGATTAATGAGATCGGGTTTTTTAAGCAGTATCTTTTTTTATATAATCCTTCTTATTTTTTTGTAGCGAAAATTATGGTCTTTATTGTGTTGTAGGAGTAATTCAATCGTTTTATTTCTGAGCTGTCCTTTATTACCTTAACGTTGTTTATCTTATCCCTCTGAATAAGATCTGTCAGCCTTTTGAGATCAGATTCTTTTTGATTTATAAGCACTAAGGTGTGTTTATTTTGCCTTTTAAGTTCCTTCAAAAACGAAAGCATGCGCTCATTTTCTGCATGATTGGTACTATAATCAACAATAGGCTGAGTCGTTGTTTTATTGCAACTTGCTAATACGAGCATTAAAATAATTGTAAAATATTTCATAGTGATAAAGTATGAATAGCCAGGAATTCAATTAATTAAATTTTTTAAGATAGCTTCTTTTATTTTTCCACCTGGTACCAAAAAACAAAAATTTCTTTTGGGTACCATATACTTTTGCTTTTTTAACGAGTCCTGTATTATTAATCCTATAAGAAAACAATTTGTTTCCTTTAATTTTATATTTTAAATGATAATTAATATTGTTATCAGTTTTTAAATCATAATTATGATAATTACCCGACAATATATCTGTTATTGCTAATGAATCAATTTCGGATTCTACCTCTCCTTTATTCTTATTGAATCTTAAATAAAGATCGTTTCCTTTTACCTCATAAACGCCGGTAAGTTCAGTGTGCTGCAAATCTCCGGAAAACTCATAGTTAAATGTATTATAATCCTTTAATTCAACTGTTGTAGTAAAGAAACCTAATACAATGCTCTTAATTGTTTTTTTAATTGTTTGCACTATTAATGTTCAGAATAAATTTCTCTATTTACTATTTTAATGGCATTTTCAAATCGAGAGGTTTTCAGCAAAGATCCATTATCTCACAATTTTAATGCTTTCTAACTCCCCTTTTTCATTTTTAAAACGGAAAATATAATTTCCCTTTCGGAACTTTGATAAATCTATATTTTGATTATAGTTGGTAAAACCTTTAGAGATTAATTTTCCATCTATTGAGAAAATGGAGTATTCAAATTGATTGCTATTATTTTTATTACTGATTATAAAGCCGTCTCTATAAGAATTGACATAGGCTTTTGTTTTCAATGCCTGATCTTCCGCAGGTGTATCTCCAGAAAGTATATTTTCACTAATATCTGCCACTTGTATGCTTTTAATAGCTGAACTGGTTAGAGACGTTGTACTTCCACCGATTATATATAATTTATTATTATATACTTCCGCTGTAGCATGTCTTCTCGGAATCATATTGGAGGATAACCGATGGATTTTATTGGTTGTCGTGTCAAAATAGGCAATGAAATTTTGATAATTATAGCCCCCAACAATAAAAATTTTATTGCCGGATACAGCTAGTGAATGTCCGGATATACCAACAGGCATCGTATATTGATCGATCCAACGGTTAGTCTTGAGATCGTAAACATTGATCAGGCGGGATGGAGTGCCATTAAAACCGCCAATTACATACAGCTTATCATTAACAATTTTCCCCTTTGTTTCCCTGGCCGTAGGCATATTGGGTAATGAATTCCAGGTGTTTGAAGCAATATCATAATACTGGAATTTATTAGAAAATACAGTGGTTGCGGCTCCGTTTAATCCGCTGCCACCAAACACATATATTTTGCCATTATAGATTGCAGAACCTGAATTTCCTGTATAGGAACGATTGGTCGCACCCTTCGTGATGGTATTGGTGTCAAGATCTACAATTTCAAGATGGCTATTTCCCCAACCGTTAAAAATATAAATTTTATTATTGTAAGTTTCTGAATTAGCAAATCTTTTAGGAAGTAGGGTAGAATTGAAAACACTCCATTTGTTATCGGTAATATTGTATTTCTCAATATACTTGGCATCGCTTGCTTTTTCCTGATACCCATTGCTTACATAAATATTATCATTCACGATTACACTGGTTATAGCACCTCTGCCAATGGACATATTCCTGAGATTTTTAAAATTGAGCATTTGTGCATGCGTTAGCAATGAGCCAAAAAATGAAAGAAGTAATAATTTTGTTTTCATGCTATGAAGTTAATTAATAATCAACATATATTTTTTCCAAATTCGACATCATAAATAAGAAACCATCAATCTCATCTTTTGAAGGTTCTTTTGCATACTGTTTCCTTATTTGTCTAATTTCCTCTTTTGATAATTCTTTTGTGTTTTCATGGGATAGATCCCATTCTTTGTCTTCTTTGTGACGCTTGAGATAGTTTTTATATTCAATTCTATATTCCTCGGTTTTTTGAAATGCTTTGAACTGATTTATTTTAAACTTTATGTAATCCTCTTTTTGTAACTCTTTGCTTTTGATTAAAATATCATTACTTAAAGTAAGAATCAGATAACTTGAATAGTAGCTTGAAAAACCAAAATTATCAGAATCAATAAAATCTCCATTCGGTACGGTAAGAATTCCTGAATAATTCAATTTAGTTTTTTTATCAGGAAAGATTTTATTGAATACAGAAATTTGTGTTTCTGAATCACTGTCCGGATCTGCTATTGTAAGATCAATCAGGAATAACTCATTATCTATTATTTCAAAATAGGCAATATACCCACGATGGTTTGAGGTAGTCATTAAAAATGTTTCATCTCCGTTTTCATTCTTTCTTACAAACTTTTCTCCATAAACAGGATGATCTTCTGGATGTTTCACAAAATATCCTTCTAAAGGATCATTCAGTAATTTATGGTTTTTTCCGTCTATTGTGATAAAATTAGACTGCTGGCCAGTTGCAAAAATTTTTATAGATATGATTAGAAATAGAACTAAAAATTTGAATTTCATAAGTCTGGGGTAAGAGTAAATGTATTAGAATGGCAGAGTTGTTTTCGGGATGGTTGCAGCCTTTTACGTCATAAAAGTATTAGTTACCCTTTTTACTTCCCAGCTTCCATCTTTTTGCTTTTCCAGCAGATAACCAAAACCAATTACAAAAGAAGTGTCATGATACTTATATTCTATGTAAGCAAATCTATCATTGAAATATAACGGATTTGAGAATTGATACAGTTTTATAGGATGATCAACCTCTTCCTTATGAGCAAGCCTTATATTGGAATTTATTTTATCATCAATCTTCAAAGAATCCAGGATATATTTATTTTGTATTAATAAATGCAGCGAATCAGATTTTCTTTCTCCTGATTTACTATTTTTTAAATCAAGTAAGTGAACAACACTTTTATTAAAAAACGGTGGCGGTCCCGGCTCTTCTCCCAGCATTTCTTTTGGACTGGGAGTGTAGATTTTTAATTGTAGCAATTTAGGATCAACTAAATAGGGATTCTCTTTTGAAGGATTACGATTGGATTCGTATTTCAAAACAGCACTCACTATTTTGTTTAGTTCTGTTTCTTCTTGTTTTTTACTTTTGGAGCAGCTCACCGTAAAAAGAACAACAATTAACACCCAAAATATTTTTCTCATTCCATTAATCTTCAGGTTATGTATATTTAATGTGGTTTCGAAACAAATATAAGTAAAGTTGCGGGAGAAGCTGCTTTTTCAAGGACAACTCTCGTTACTTTAGTTGGGTCAATGATCCTTGCTTCAAGAATGTGAACATACTCTTCTATAGAGAAAATGAATGCAAAGACTTATTATTTATGGTGCTTTTATTATTCAAAGGGTTCCCAACTTTTATAGTCAAACCATTGTTCTTTATTACGTTTAATTTTTTTAATAATTCTTTTTGAAGGTCTGCTTGACCTTTTGGTTTTTGGATCATATATCATATCTCCATCATTGTCATAATAGATGATTCCTTTTTTGTCGCAAGTTTCAATGATTTTTACTTTAATGAGAAAGTCCTTTTCATTACGTTCGGTAATTATTCCTGTTGCAATACAAATATCATTATCATATTTATCTTCCTGTTCCTTACTCACAAATCCTTTTTGATAGTTGAACTTAATTGTATCACCAATTTTATATTTTGAAAAGCTTTCTGTTTTTCCTTTCAATTCGGTCTTTTTAGCATTCTCCCAATAATCCTGATAGTATTTTACCTGCTCTTCGAGCCTAATCTCTCTATTGTTTAAATGTCTGTGATAACTTACCAAAATAATTCCCGACATATTATCCGGATGATAAATATTTAAATCATTAAAATATTTTGATAGTCTTGAGCCTCCCCAAAGCTGCCAGTTATTCCTCATCCACATTCCAAATCCTAAATGAACTTTACCGGTAAACTCTTTTTCTTCCAAGGTTTTAACTTTTGCTTTTATACTATCATTCCAAAATGTATTGATCTGAGCAAAGCAATCCTCCAAGTCTTTGGGAATGTAAACTTTGTCAATGGTGTCTGTAATATATTTTATCTTGTTTTTATCATCTAGTTGTTTTTGAAGTTTAATATACTTGTTAAGAATATCTTTTTCTTTGATTTTACCATTTACAAGATATTGCTTAAAACTATATAGCAAGACTTGAGAGTGATGATCAAAAATTCCTTTTTTATCTAAATATTTAGTGATTTTTGGATTACCATTTTCACTTGTCCAATTAAAAATTGTTTCATAGTTTTTATACGGTTTTGTTTTTGCAAATGGATAAACAGTATAAATTAAACTGTCTTGATGAGTATTTTTAATTTGTATTTTAATACTATCCGGGCAGTCTTTATCTAAATACATTACAACTTGTTTTAAGTTTTTGGGTAATTTATTTTGGGCAAATACCTGTAATTGTGCTAAAAATAGAATAATGCTTATGAGGAATATTTTTTTCATGATATTGTAGATGGTCCAAATCTACGAATTACAGAAATATTATGTACGTTTAATTATACTAACAATGTTATTTTCGAGAAACAAAAAACCGTTCTACAAAGTAGAACGATGTATATAAATTGTCCAATATAATTTTATCTGTAAGAAAGAAATTTTAATCCCTTTCCATTATCCGGTACCAGTTTTTTTCTAATTTCCAATTATATTCTGGTTTTACTTTTATTAGTTCTTCATATTGCTTTTGTGTCTCCTTATCATTTGTGAATATAAAATAAGTTTGTGGTGATTCGAAAAAGCCACGAGAAATCCAAAATTTGATAGTTTTTGTGCCTTCAGTTTTATTCTGATAAATCCAAATATCATTTCCTCCATTTGAAATAATCGGGAAGTCAAATGAAAGTTTATAGATACCATTATTCGTTTTTGTATTTGGTTTCAATTTTTCTGTCAAAACTTCTTTTACTATTTGATTGCGCTTATTATATGAAATACGCCAGTCAATTTTTTCAATAATGGAGTTTGGGATTTTGTTGAAATTGTAAGACGTTAGAACTAATAAAATTAATGTTACTGAAAGATTTACTATTCTATTTGTCTTTATGTACTTTCTTTCCCTAATTAATTTTATTATTTGTCTTACTGTTAAAATTAGCAAGATTATACATACTAAAAACCAAGAAAAGGGTTGAATAAAATAGGGAAGATAAAAGTAGTCGACAAAAACAAAAACTAACCAGATTATTACCAAGATTACTATTTTTTTTATCATTCAATTCATTATTAAGTTTTGTCTGTCATTGGTTCATCGGATTGCCACTAAGATCCAAATTTACATATTACATCCATATACCATGTATACAATTGCAAATAAAATTTCAATGAGAAGTTCCTTGGATTTTCTGTATAAAAAAACCGCCCTACAAAGTAGAACGGTTAGTATATTAAATTGTCTCAACGACACGTTGTTACATCATTCCTGGCATTCCACCTCCCATTGGCATAGCAGGTTCGTCTTTTTTCACTTCAGTGATTACACACTCAGTTGTTAAAAGCATTCCAGATACAGAAGCTGCATTTTCAAGGGCAACTCTTGTTACTTTCGTAGGGTCGATGATTCCTGCTTCAAGCATGTTTACATACTCGTCAGTTTTAGCATTGTATCCGAAGTCTCCGGAACCTTCTGCTACTTTAGCAACGATTACAGAACCTTCACCCCCTGCGTTGGCAACGATTTGTCTTAATGGCTCTTCGATCGCTCTTTTTACGATTTTGATCCCTGTAGTTTCGTCAGCGTTGATTCCTGAAAGGTTTTCTAAAGCGGAGATGGCTCTTACTAAAGCAACACCACCACCAGCTACGATACCTTCTTCAACAGCTGCTCTTGTAGCGTGAAGTGCATCATCAACTCTGTCTTTTTTCTCTTTCATTTCCACTTCAGAAGCTGCTCCTACGTAAAGAACTGCAACACCACCAGCTAACTTAGCTAATCTTTCCTGAAGTTTCTCTCTGTCGTAGTCAGAAGTTGTAGTTTCCATCTGAGCTTTGATCTGAGCTACTCTTCCTTTAATTTTCGCTTCGTCACCACCACCGTTTACGATTGTTGTGTTGTCTTTATCGATTGTTACTTTCTCAGCAGTTCCCAACATATCTAGAGAGATGTTTTCCATAGTGAAACCTTGCTCCTCAGAAATTACCTGACCACCTGTAAGGATCGCGATATCTTCTAACATTGCTTTTCTTCTGTCTCCGAATCCAGGAGCTTTTACAGCAGCAATTTTAAGAGAACCTCTTAGTTTGTTTACCACTAAAGTTGCTAAAGCTTCGCCTTCCACTTCCTCAGAGATAATCAATAGAGACTTACCACCTTGTGCGATTGGCTCAAGAACAGGAAGCAATTCTTTCATTGAAGAGATTTTCTTCTCTACTAAAAGGATATATGGGTTTTCTACTTCAGCTACCATTTTCTCAGGGTTAGTCACGAAGTAAGGAGACTGGTATCCTCTGTCGAACTGCATACCTTCTACAACATCTACCGTTGTATCGATACCTTTAGCTTCTTCTACAGTGATTACACCTTCTTTACCTACTTTTCCGAAAGCTTCAGCGATCAAAGCACCGATAGTTTCGTCGTTGTTGGCAGATACAGAAGCAACCTGCTTCACTTTATCTGTAGAATCTCCCACTTCCTGAGACTGGGATTTTAGGTTTTCAACAACTGCAGTTACTGCTTTGTCGATCCCTCTTTTAAGATCCATTGGGTTGGCACCTGCAGCTACGTTCTTAAGACCTTCTCTTACGATAGCCTGTGCCAATACAGTAGCGGTAGTTGTACCATCTCCTGCAATATCATTAGTTTTGGAAGCTACTTCTTTTACCATTTGAGCTCCCATATTTTCTACCTTGTCTTCAAGTTCGATTTCTTTCGCTACAGAAACACCATCCTTCGTTACGTGTGGAGCACCGAAAGATTTTTCGATCACTACGTTTCTACCTTTTGGTCCTAAAGTTACCTTTACTGCATTTGCTAATGCATCAACCCCTCTTTTTAAAGCGTCTCTTGACTCGATATCGAATTTTATTTCTTTTGCCATTTTATTTAGATATTAGATGTTAGACGTCAGATGTTAGACGCCAAGCATTATTTGAAAATTATTTTTTATTCAGTTTTAAATCTGAAATCTGGTGTCTTATATCTGGAATCTTATCCGATAATTCCCAGTAAGTCTCCTTCTTTTACGATTAAGTAATCTTTTCCTTCCAATTTCAATTCGGAACCTGAATATTTTCCATAAAGAACTTTGTCACCTACTTTCACAGTTGTAGGCTCATCTTTTTTTCCAGGACCTACTGCTACTACTGTACCTTCTTGTGGTTTTTCTTTTGCTGTGTCCGGAATAATAATACCTGAAGCTGTTTTAGTTTCTGCAGCGATGGGTTCGATCAAAACTCTGTCTGCTAATGGTTTAAAGTTTACTGACATAATATATCTGTTTTTTTAATTATTTCTGCTTTCAAATTCTCTAAATGTGTGCCAAATGAGGTTGGTACTTGTCAGGCGATGCTTCATGGTTAAAAATGGCAGAATTTTATTTTTGGTGTGAAATTTTGGCAGATTAAAAAAATAAAGCCGGAAAAATTCCGGCTTACTTTACTGATCAATTTATGAGACTAAGGACAATATTGTCCCGGTCCGATCCATAATGTACATTTTCCGTTTTCATCACGTTCGCAGCAAACAAGTCTTGCAGCTCCACCGTGGATGGTTTTCTGAGCATCTCTGCTTAATAATTTAGCATTTTTCATAAGTTAATATTTTGTTTTTCTGATGTTCCTGAACATTTATTGTCAATCAGGAGTTTTTGACATGATCAAATATAAGCTTTTTATTCAATCAAAATGATGTTGTTTGTAGATAGTTTTTGGTATTTTGTATTTTGATAACCAGTGGATTATACTGTAAAGGGCAGCAGGGTTAATACTGTGCAAAAACAGGGATATTACTATGGTATTTGGTGATGCATTCCTTCAACTTTGTGAGACCAAATATCATAAAAACTGAAACAATGGAAAAATTAAAAAAAATCTTTCGGGATGCTCCGGCTGATTCACCGGTTCCCCGGGAATTGCTATTGGAGTATGAGAATCCGCTTCCGACTAAAGAACCGGATCGCAATTTATTTATTACGGATTCTGCCAAAAACTTCAGACTAACCGGAAAAAAAGACTCAGCAAAAATCTCAGTATCAAAGCTGAACCGGGAATTTTACCAGCTGGACCAGATTTCACCTTTTGACTGGGGTATTCCCGGGAAATCCGAAGAGATCATTACCGTAGAAAAGCTTCGTGCTACAATTAAAACTAAGAAAATAAAAGTGACCGAAGCTGAAGCTTTTGTGCCGGAAACTCATATACTGGGACTTCATCCTAAAGTGGTTTTTCCGAATACGAAGTCTGTGAAGAGAAACCGTTTGAACAGATTGGTTACGAAAAGTGCCAATCACGTAACTATTTTCGGAAATGATGACAGGGTAAATATTTATCCTAATACCTATCCGGAATGCTGTGTGTGCAGGGTAGAAGTATATACCAAATTAACCAGTGCCTCATCATGGAATTATCAGGGCAGGGGAACCGGATTTATGGTAGGCAGAAAAATTCTAATGACCTCCGGACATATGAGGCCTCAAAAGCCTTATGCATCATGGATGATCAAAGTGATTCCTGCATATTACGATGGACGATCCATTTATGGAAATTCATTTTATACTTATGGAGAAAGCTATGTGGCTTACCAAAGTGACGTGGGAAATGATATTATGGTGGTGAAACTGTATGATAATATCGGAGATACAACAGGTTATTTCGGGGCAAAAAGTTATAACGACGATTGGGAAGATATGAATGTGTGGACCATGACGGGATATCCTTATGATAAAGGAGAAAACCGACCTACTTATCAGAGCAGCATCAGTGTTGTGGATGATGATGACGGAGATGATGTAAAGCTTCCGGATGGAAATAGTGTGGATAGTACACAGATAGAAAGCTATGCAGACGAGGCAAGTGGTGCATCTGGATCACCGTTATATAGCTGGTTCACCAATGGACAGATGTATGCCATAGGCGTTCATCATGGCAATGAAACCGACTGGGAACTTTTCGGATCTGATCTTCATTCTGTGGCTTCAGGGGGAGATATGTTGCCGGCACTTGTGATCTGGGCAAGAAATAATTGGGGAAATTGAAAGAATCAGCTTGAAGAAACAAAACACAAGTAATATAAAAAACGCTTCATTTTTATTGGGCGTTTTTTTCTACGGGCTGATTTATTTTTGAAATAATGGCTCCGGAAACGGCAATACCAATAAAATTGGTTACTGACCTCGCCTCGTTCATGAAACGGTCTACACTATAAAGCAATGCAATATCATTCGCAGGGATCTTTCCAAACCTGTTCAAAGTAAAAATAAGAGCAAGAAAACCTGATCCCGGAACCCCGGAAGCTGTTTTAGATGTAACAGAAATGATAACAAAAAGCCATAAGTAATCATTGAGGCTTAATGAAATATTATAAAACTGAATCAGAAAACAGCAGGCTACAGAAATATAAATGCAGGCACCTGCGAGGTTGAAATTGTACCCCAGGGGAATAATAAATCTTAAAATTTTTTTGCTGTATCCCTCAGATTCCATCTTGTCAAAAATGATCGGAAAAGCTGTTTTGGAAGAAGAAGTGGTTATAACCAAAATGATCTCTTCTTTAATGCTTACCAAAAATTTGAGCAAATTGAATTTAAAGATATAAGAAACCAGTCCTAAAACTCCGAAGATAAAAGCAATATCGGCAAGGTATACGGTTCCCACAACTTTGCTTAATGGCAGCAGGGTATTAATTCCATATACAGAAATACCGTAAGCAATGTTACAGAAAATGATAACCGGAAGAATGATATATAAATATTTAATAATATGATAAAAAACAACAAGTCCTTTATCAAGGATATTCAGGAAACTCTTTCGTCTTTTTGAAAGGTTCATGCATATGCCGATAATGATTGAAGCTATAAGGAAAATAGCGTACCTGTTGCGATACATCACAGAAGATAGGGAGGAGTCATTGATTTCAAACCTACTGGGAAGAATTACTTTTGTTTTAACGATCTGAATTCCCGTATGGGAACCGGGCTGAATGGCAAGTCCAAAAATAAATCCTATGGTAATAGCCACAGAGCTGATGATAAAAAAGTAGAGAATTGTTTGCCATACAATGCTCCCCGCATTTTTTATATCTGCCAGGTGACAGATCCCGTAAATAACTGCCATAAAAATAATAGGCAGGATGATAGACTCCAGAACCAAAAAAAAATACTGGCTGATTATCCCTAATTTACTGCTTATCTCGGGAAGGTATTGTCCTGTAAAAACACCACAGATAATAGCCACGAAAACATACAAAGAAAGATTCTTTAAATATCGGCTGGTGAATGTTTTTTTTGTATGGAAAAGATTCATTTGAGTTTTTTTTTGCTGGATAAACGGACAATTCAATATAAATATATATAAATTTTATATTATCCCAAGAAGCAAAGCTCCTAATAACATGATAATGGAAGATCCGATAGCCCATTTCAATGTATATTTCAAATGATCAGAAAATTCCACACCGGCGAGAGAGACCAATAGGTAAGTTGACGGAACCAATGGGCTCAGAAGATGAGAAGCCTGTCCGACAAGACTTGCTCTTCCCAGAATATCAGGTGGGATTCCCAGTTGTTGTCCGGTTGCTGCAATAATGGGTAATATCCCGAAATAATAAGCATCATTAGTCAGGAAAAAGGTAAGGGGAACACTGAAGACAGCAGTAATAATATTTAAAGAGCCTGCCATGCTTTTCGGAACAATTTCTATCATACTATTTCCCATAGCCTGCATAATACCCGATCCATTGAGGATCCCTGTGAAAATCCCTGCTCCAAAGATCATTCCTGCCACAGATAATGCATTTCCCGCATGTTTGGACATGAGTTTCTGCTGGTCTTTTAATTTAGGGTAATTGATAACAGAAGCTATGCAGAAAGCAATCATAAAGGCAATTCCCAAAGGAACAATATCTAGAATCATTACCGTTAGCAATACGATGGTAAGGGCAAGATTAATCCAGATCAGTTTAGGGCGAAGAAGGGCCGGATCCGTTTCACCTGCGATATCGCTATTGCTGTACTTTGTGTATTTTCCATATTTTGCAATACGCTTTTTTTCTTTCAGTCCTAAAATATAAGCCACAAAGATCACCCAGCAAATACCAAGGACCATAATCGGAATCATGGGAACGAAAATCTCTGTGTGACCCAGTTTGAGGGAACTCATAACCCTTGCTGTGGGACCACCCCATGGAAGGATATTCATGATACCTCCTGCAAGCATTATGATACAGGTAAGGATCAGGGGATTCAGTCCCTGTTTTTTATATAGGGGAAGCATGGCTGCCACTACGATAATATAAGTAGAAGAGCCATCTCCATCCAGAGAAACTAATGTTGTAAGGATCGCTGTTCCGATGGTTGTTTTGATTGGGTTATCTCCGACTGCTTTTAAAATAAGGTTAACTAAAGGCTGAAATAATCCGGTATCGATCATTAAACTAAAATAGAGAATTGCAAAAATCAGCATTACGCCTGTAAGTGCGATTTCTTTAACCCCATTTTTCATCATGTCACCCAGCTCATCGCCAAATCCTGCAATAAGAGCAATCACTACTGGAACAATTACCAAAGCAGTAAGTGGTGTCATTTTTTTATTCATGATGAGAACCATGAAAATAAAGATCATCAGAAACCCAAGAAATGTTAGCATAGCATTATATTAAATATTAAATTTTTTAAATTGATGTCTGGTTATTTTTGTTTTTTTCTCCAATCAAAACTGTTTCTGAACCCTATGTATCCGTAATTACTGGTTCTGCCCGGAGATAACTGATTAATGAAAGCCAGTTCAATTGCCGAGTTTTTCCCTGTTTTTATTCCAAGCCCTGCGGTGATACGGTTACTGTCGAAAGGGTCTTCCTTTTTGATGTTCATCCTTATCTCATTTTTTAGAATTCCATACAGTCTTTCTTTTTCACCCTTTCTGTTGAAAGGGATTCTCATAGAGATGAGATACCGGACCCTTAATACAAATTCGTCAGGATTATTCAGGAAACGCTCTTCTACACGGAATCTGCTGGAAACGGAAGATCTGCCGATATCATGGTCCAGGGTTACCTGTTGAAAGGCTCTTTTCTCATAGCGGGTCTTTTTCTGATCTTCTGTCTGGTAGGAATCCAAAATGAGAAACATACCTCCTACGGCAGGTCTTACTCCTTTGGTTACTTCATAATCCATATATGCATTGACGAGGAAGAGTCTTTTGTCGTAAGCCAGGTCAAAAGAACGGTATTGTGTAAGGGCTGTTAAAGTACTTTTGTCAGACACCTTTGCAGTCATGATATATTGGAACCACATATTGTAGGTATCAGTGCTTTGACCTTGATAAAAATGATGAAGCACTAATAAAAAAATAAAAATTAATTTTCTCTTAATTTTCATATAATATTGGGTTAATATTGTTACTTCTCAAATATATTTATTCGATTTACCGGGTTTTTAATTTTTCAATCAATGACCTATTTTATCAGCGAACTGCATTTTCTGTTAAAAAACATCTTATATTTGAGAACCCAAGAAATCACGTTTTTAGAATGTTTTTAATTGTAAATATTATACTTATACTGTTGTTTTTCAGGGTTTTATTTAGTGATAAGATTCTGAAAAAACTGATGGACTACCGTTGGGGTTTTCTTTTGAGGTTTCAGCATGTTTTCTTCTTTTTTGTCTTTATTTTAATCACTTTTTTTACGGAAAATTACTTTCTTGATACCCCGGAGCTTATTTGGAGTGTTTTATCCGTAATGATTTTTAATATTGGGATTTATTATCTGGTGTATTATTATCTGGTTCCTCACTTTTACCTATCGAATAAATATCCGGAGTTTATCCTGTATGCCTTGATCTGTTTTTTGATGTCAAGTCTTTTCAGGATTTTGCTACAGCCTACCATTTTTAAAATGAATTTTAGTGAAACTCTTTCCAACACCAACTTTCTTTTTAATGTATATACGGCGCAGGGAATTGTGATTCTTGTTGCCTCCTTTTTAGGGATTACAAAAGATAAATTCCTTATAGAGCAGAATGTTGTGGATCTTGGGGAACAAAAAGAACAGCTTTATTTTGATCTTTTAAAATCAAAGATGAATCCTCATTTCTTATTGAATACTTTAAATAATATATATGCGAACAGTTTTATCCCATCGGGAAAAACTTCAGATTCCATCCTGCAGCTCAGTAAGCTCCTTCAATATATTATCTATGACAGCGGAAAAGAAAGGATTAGTCTGGCCCAGGAATTTTCGTCGATTCATTCTCTTACCATGTTGTACCAGTTGAAATATGATAACCAACTGAATATAGATTTTGATATCCGGAATGAGGAAACACTGGAATTAATTGAAATTCCACCTTCCGTTTTTTTGACTTTCTTTGAAAATGCTTTGAAACATTCAGGAATCGGTCTGGATCCCAATAGCTTCATAAAAGTTATATATGCTATTAACGACCGTGATTTGTTCTTCGAAATGATCAACTCTGTTCCGGAAAAAAAAGCTTTGGGAGAAACCGGATATTACGGGTTGGGAAATGAAGCAATCACCCAGATACTGGAAAAATACTATCCGGGAAAATATACCCTTTCCTCAGAAATGATTGAAAATAACAGATACAAAACAACTTTAAAAATTGATCTGAATGGCTAATCTTTCCGTGATTAATGTGGATGATGAATATCCTGCGTTGCAACTTGTCCGGCAATATTGTGATCAAATAGAAGGTGTAGATCTCCAAAGCTCTTTTCAGGAACCGGAGAAGGCATTGGAATATTTAAAAGAGAATGTGGTGGATCTTGTTATTTTTGATATTAATATGCCGGGTATTAATGGAGTAGAGCTATTGCAACAGCTTCCTTATAAACCTCTCTGTATTTTTATGACCCTGGAGACCCAACATGCGGTAAAAGCTTTTGAGCTTGATGTTGTGCATTATCTTGTAAAGCCTGTAGATTTTGAAACCTTCAGGAAAGCCATCAACAAAGCCAAAGATTTTTTACAGTTTAAAAATTCTGCAGAACACTCAGAAAAAGAAGATTTCATCATGTTTAAATCCAATTATATCATGAATAAGGTTTTTCTTAAAGATATTCTTTGGGTACAGGGATTTGGGGAGTATATTATTTTAGTAACCTCTTTGAAAAAATATATGATCCTCGACAGGATGTCAAATTTTGAAGAAAAATTTCAGGCTTTTGGATTTATCAGAGTGCATAAATCTTATATCATATTGGCTTCTCATATTGAATCTTATGATGTGAAAAGCGTCTACCTTAAAAATGGAGATAAAATTCCTCTGGGAAGAACTTATAAAAAGATACTGAAAGAGCATTTGGGAAAATAAAAAACCGCTTTTAAAGCGGTTTTTTATTTTTTCCTGCGGCCTGCATCGGATTTACTTTTCCATTGGCACCGCCTCTTACTGCCCCTTCATGTTTTTGTTTGAATACCTGGAATCTGGAAGTCTCAGACGTACTACCATCATTGCTCCAGAAATTATTTGAAGTGTCAATATCTGCTGTTTCACGCATTGGGTCCAGCTGAATAGATTTTAATTTTTTCTCAAAATAATAAGTCTTTGTGGCCTTTTGTTCGTTGAGCCTCCAGATCTGAGCGGAAGATTTATCGTATAATTTCGTTCCATCTTCAAAAGTAAATTCCAGAATGATTGGCATCACCAGTCCTCCTTTGTTTATGAAGTCAATTTGATAAGCTTGAATGTTTTTGAACTTTTCTTTTTGCTGTTTATCAAGAGCCATATCATTGTCCTGTGTAAGGGAATATTCTTTATTCTGATCCACTTTTTCCTGGCCACGATCGTAACGATAGTAGAAATCCTGAGCTTCTTTATCCTTGTCTACATAGAACGTAATATTTTTATCTTCTCTGTTTCTGATTTTGGAAAGGTCTTCAAAGTCATTAACAAGAGCCTTGTCGACTTTGTACTTTACTTCTTTAGGTGCAGGTACGGCCTCTAAATCGGGAGTGGCAATAGTTACCTTATCAATAGCTATGTCAACAGGATCTGTCCCGTAAAACCATCCTCTCCAGAACCAATCCAGATCTTCTCCGCTTGCATCCTCCATTGTTCTGAAGAAATCGGCAGGTTCCGGGTGTTTAAAAGCCCATCTTTTTGCATAAGTTTTATAGGCCTTATCAAAAAGTTCTCTGCCCATAATGGTTTCACGAAGGATATTCAGGCCAGTTGCCGGTTTTGAGTAGGCATTAGGGCCAAACTGAACAATGTTTTCAGAGTTACTCATAATAGGCTCCAGCTGATCTTTTGGTAATTTCATGTAATCCACAATAGTCCACGCCGGTCCACGTTTTGAAGGGAACTTGTTATCCCATCTTTCTTCCGTAAGATATTCTGTGAAGGTGTTCAATCCTTCGTCCATCCAGGTCCACTGTCTTTCATCCGAGTTAATGATCATGGGGAAGAAATTATGTCCCACCTCATGGATGATTACTCCGATCATACCATTTTTTGTTCCTTCTGAGTAAGTTCCATCTTTCTCAGTTCTTCCAAAATTGAAACAGATCATAGGATATTCCATACCATTTGCCGCTTCTACAGACTGAGCAACCGGATAAGGGTAGGGGATAGTGAATTCCGAATAAGTTTTTATTGTGTGTGCAACAGCTTTTGTAGAGAATTTTCTGTAAAGTCCGTAAGCCTCTTTTCCATAGAAGCTCATAGCCATTACCTTATTATTGTTTTCCGGTATTACCACGCCCATTCCATCCCAGATGAACTTTCGGGATGACGTCCATGCGAAATCCCTTACATTATTGGCTTCAAAAACCCAGGTTTTTCTTTGTTTCGATCTGTTTTTTTCTGCTTTCTTCGCTTCATCGAGCGTTACAATTTCTACAGGCTCTGATGAGCTTTGGGCTTTTCTATATCGGGATAGTTGGTCTGAAGATAATACCTGTTCATAATTCTTACACTCTCCGGTACCTCCTACAACATGATCTGCAGGAACATTCATTGAAACTTTAAAATTTCCAAAGGCCAGGGCGAATTCTCCTCTTCCTGTAAACTGGTGATTCTGCCATCCATGAAAATCACTGTACACACACATCCTTGGATACCATTGTGTCATTGTGTACAAATCATTTCCATCTTCAGGAAAGTTTTCATAACCACCACGGCCACCCATTTTAATTCTGTTGGTGATATTGTAATTCCAGTCTATTTTTAACGTGAATTTTTCTCCTTTTTTCAGGATTTTAGGCAAATCAATACGCATCATGGTTTTGTTTACAGTATACCGTAATGCATTACCGGTTTCGTCGGTTACTTTTTCCAGATGAACGCCGTAACCATTGTCCTTTTCCGGAAGTTCCGTTATCTTTAACTTCTGGTCATTTATGGTTTTAGGAAGGGTTGTAGAAGTAGGATAATTGGCTTTGTTGATACTTGATGCCTCGTTCTCGTCCAATTGTAACCATATATAATCTAAGTCGTCAGGAGAATTGTTATAATAAGTAATCGTTTCGGAGCCCTTCAGGTTTCTTTTATCCTCGTCCAGATAGGCGGAAATATTATAATCTGCTCTGTTTTGCCAGTAACCATGTCCCGGAGATCCGGAAGCAGTTCTATAAATATTTGGAGTAGGTAAAATGGTTCCTAATTGTTCAAACTTATTTCCGTGATTACTTCCCGGGTTATTTTGAATATTTTGGGCTGCTAAACCTGCAAATGTGAATACAGAAAGTAGGGTTACTTTTAGTCTCATGACCGAAATGATTTAATAATTTTCAAATATAACAATAACTACTTGAAAAAATATCAATCAATAAGTCTTAAAATGGAATTCTTTCTATTGTCATTTTTAATGCCAGGGCAAAAACACCGGACGATATAAAGAGTATCCAATCTTTTCTATTAATTTTGAATAATGTTAATGCAATAAACAGCAAGATTAAAATAGCACAAACAATTACAATCTGTCCTACTTCCAAACCAATATTAAATCCTAAAAGAGGAATCGCAATACTCTGGCTTTTTGCAATCATCACTCTTGCAGTATTGGCAAATCCCATTCCGTGAATAAGTCCGAAAAATAAAGCCAGGTAATAATTTGTTTTGTCCAGGGCCTGCTTTTTATTCTTCATAATAATATTACCTAATGCTGTAAGGACTATTGTTAGCGGAATTAAAAACTCTACCCAATTTGAAGGCACTCTTACTATATCAAGGATACTTAATGCTAATGTTATGGAATGACCTATTGTGAATGCTGTCACCAGGATTAGAATTTTCTTGAGATCCTTATAAGAATAAACCGCAATTAAAGCTAAAACAAAAAGTTGGTGATCAAGCGCATCTAAAGAAATGATATGTTCCCAACCAAGTTTTAAATAGAATAAAAAGTCCTGCATGATATAATGTACTGTAAAACGTACGAAAATAATGATTAATTTCGAAAAATAATTAAGTCTGTTTTTATGAAAGGTTTGTGGATACTGTTTATTCCTCTTGTTTTTTTGTATTCTTTTACTATTATAAAGCATCCCTATCATGTAGGTTCCGTTGAAATCAATTATAATACAAAATCAAAGACATTCGAGGTTACCGGGCGTTTTTTTCTGGATGATCTGGAAAATGCCCTAGGTAAAAAATACAACAAGTCTTTCCACTTTAATGATCCGAATTATAAGGTTCAGTTAGATGACGCTTTAAAAAATTATAGTGCAGAATATCTGAAACTAAAGTCCGACGGTAAGTTCTTAAGGGTAAATTATCTGGGATATGAAGAGGATAATGAGTCTGTGAATATTTTTTTGGAAACGGAATCTGTTAATATGCCTAAGAAAGTTGAAGCTGCAGTTAGTTTTTTGTATAATCTGTTTGATGATCAGATCAACATTGTCCATATTATTTTGAATGGGAAAAGGAAAAGTGAAAAATTATCCTATCCCAATCGATATCTGTATCAACAGTTCCAATGATGTATTTAATACGCTTTCAAGTGTATATGTAATTGTACATGTGTATTTTTTCTAATAATATTCTTTTTTGATGAAAATTAATACACCATTGCGTGATAAATATTAAATTTATATATTTGAGAAATATTAAAATAAAGGATTTTTATTTTTTTTAACATTTATTTTAGATATTTAAAGGTCTTAAATATTTGCAAATTAAGGATTTTCTATATTTTGTTAAATCTATTAATAGTGACTAATTAATATTATTAATATTTTTTAATATTTGATCTTTATGTGTGTTTATTAAATAATTTTTTTTATATTTGATAGGGTTTAGATATGTTAATTTTTTATAAAATTATATATATTATATATTTTGCATTGGATTTAAAGAAGTTTTAAAAATTGTATTAATTCTTAGTTGTTAGAAATAACAATATTGCATATGGAAAATAAAGAAAGTAATTTTTTTTTGCATTTTTATCCCGCATGTACTTTAATTAAAGAACAAGTAGGGGTTAATACAATAAAGACATCAGGTGTTTTTTATGCAGATGAAGCAAAAGATTATTTAACCCGGATTCTGAAAATAGGTAATCCTCCAAATGACACAATTGGGCTATCGATGGATTCAACGTAATTATAAAAATTGGAAATAGTAAAACAGAACATTATATTTTTATTTTATTGCTATTTGGAGAAATAGTTCCCACAAACTCCGGATAGGATCAGGCACAAAAAATTCTAACAACACAAATTCGACATATATATAGCGCTTATCTTAATGGTAAGTGCTTTTTTGTATGGATTTCAATATTAGTTTTTCTTTGCATAAATGGGATAAATGTTTTTATTTTGTAACTAACAAATGTTTGTTTGTAACATTTTGGCAATAAAATTGACTAATTAAAATATAATCTTCATATCAAATTATTTTTAGCGAAATACAGAAGATTATTAAGCGCTTACTCACGTAAGTGCTTTTTTATTTTAAGCGTTATTTGTCTATTTGTAATAGGGTATTGATTCCTCTTGTGTGCTCAAGCAAATCCGGAAAAAAATTATTGTAACATTCCTGAAGAAGATCTTTATTTTTTAAAAATGCTTCGAATACAGGAATATCTTTCTCCAGATATTGTGCTTTATTAAGAACATTTTGAATGCTGAATTTTATTCCCCAATCTTCTCTGTAATTATATAGCCAATCTTCTGTTTCCATCTTTACTAACATTCTCTTAAAATTTTCAGGAAGCCATTCTTGATTTTCATTAAGAGCCTTGTAAACCCGGAGGGAATGGTTTTTCCAGCCTTGCAGTGAGTTAAGAGTAAAGTCATTAGCCAGAAAATGATCCATAGATACATCTACAAATGCTCCTGCATATAGTCTAACCAAAGGGCTGAATATTTTTTTAGCTTCATGAATAGCCGGATGGGAGTCTGTAAAGGTATCGATAGCTCGGTGTAAGGTAATCCCATCCTGAATTTCTTTTGGAAATGAGAACCGCTCTTTGTTTCTGATGAAATCTTCGAGAAACTGTCCGACAATTTGCTGATCTGTAAAAGAGAGAAAAGAATGTGCTAAATAATTCATAGGATATCAGGTTATAAAAATAAAACCTTCAAATAAAGTTAAGGTATTTGAAGGTTTATAAACTAACTATTTAAAAGAAATTATCTAACAATAAACTTTTTACTTTCTATCAAAGAATTTTTGTCATCATAAATACTTAGGAAGTACTCTCCGGAAGTTAATCCTTTGAGGTGGATGGTAGTTTCCGTAGTTGATATTACGTTTTGGCCTGCAGAATTGTATACTTTAAAAGAATACTTGCCGGTTCTGTTTCCTGAAATCTGAATCATATCATGAGCAGGATTAGGATATAGTAAGAACTCTTGTGTTTCATGAATAGCTTCCTTTGTGGCGAGGAAAGATTGTGTTTCAGGCATAAAATTAGAAACGACACAAGCGAAACGTGCAAATCCAAAAGCTTCATTAGCCGGCTTGGTGTTTCCTATTGCTACCCCCGTAGGATCACTATTGTAGTTAATGTCCGGATTTGCCCACCTGTTGATTCTGGTGCAGTTGAATCCTTTAGAGGAACATTCATCATTATAAGCCATTATAGTTCTCCATCTTTGAGAAGAAGTGCTCGAAGTTCCAAGATCTATTGCTTTTTTATTGGTGTATCCATGATGATGATCACATGGTGTGGTGCTGGTGTCTACGTACCAGTCATGTCTTAATCCCATATTGTGTCCAAGTTCGTGGGCAAGTGAGTAGTTGGATACAGCACAATTGTATAGGCTTACACAAAACCCTGAATTACTGCTGTAGTTGGTAGAACTTGTATTTACATAGCCTAAGCCGCAAGTGTTAGTTGGTGTTGAGGTAACTAAAGCGCATAGATCCGCTCCATAGGTGGTTCTTAGTGTATGTACATCATCCATATACCCATCATTATTATTTCTGAGCCTTGGAAGATCCGTACTCAAACTTCCGGATTCAGTGTAGCTGATCTCTCCTGAGTATACAAGATTAATGGTGACATTGGAAACCCCGGAATTGGTTAATGCAGTATTGAAATTGGTGATAGCAGTTGCTACAAACGAATTACTCTGTGAAAGCCCGCCCCATGCGTTTTTTGCTGCGGTAGTGAAAACTACCATCACATCTACTCTGGTAGCAGAGCATACAGGGGTTGTTGATAAGCAAACGTTGGAATTTGCTTTATTAAAGTTTTCGTTTTTGTCCATTACATAATCATCAATCGAGTCCTGATTGAGGATTGTCGAATCGCTCACTTCGGATAATGCAAAAACGTTTGCATCAGTTTGGTGGAATATTACTTTTTCACCTGTGCCTGAAGCGTACATTCCTGTTACCACGCGATCATATTGTGAAAGTACAAGTTCGGCTTTGGGATCATTTTCAATAGTGTAAATATAAGATTCACTCTTATTGCTGTACGTTAAAGAACGGCTGAATTTGGCTGTGATCTCTTTACCGGTCGGGAGGTTGATTTGTAAATCGGATTTTAAATTAAAGGGAGCTTGGGAATAGTATTTTGTAACTAAATAAGAAGAGGATAGCTCCCTGCTTACTTTTTGGTTACTTTTTAAATTATTCTCATTAATAGCTGTTTGAAAAATTTTGTTTTGCCCAAATAGCATGCCGGCGCAAAACAACACGAAAATAGTGAATTTTGTTTTCATTTTATGTGATTTAGTATGGTGATATACAAATATATATAAAATATCAACATGTGGTGATTTTTTTTCAATGGATGATAGAAATTTCTGCGAAATATTTAATTTCAGCGCTTTGTTGCTATTAAATTGATCTAAGAAACCACGGTTGAAGATTGTTTTTAATAACATCATCACTCTCTATCGAATATTCATATTGATAAAGAGTGATGATGTTTATTTAATCCCTGCCTGGATTTTGGCGATAAATTGGAAACTAGTACGTTTTCTTGGTAAATTTAAATAAGGATGTTTTAGGACTGTCTTTTAATTAAAAGATTCGTTCATGGAAATCTTCAATTTTACTGACTTCCTCAATTTTAATCCCGAATTTTCTTTTAGGTATTTTGTTGAGGTTGGAGACAAAGATCTTTTCATATCCCAATTTTTCAGCTTCCGAGATGCGTTGTTCAATTTGAGCAACAGGTCTGATTTCGCCGCTAAGTCCGATTTCCCCGGCAAAACAAAAATGTTCGGATATTGCAATGTCTTCATTAGATGAAAGGATAGAGGCTACTACAGCGAGATCAAGGGCCGGGTCATCTGTCTTTATTCCTCCTGTAATGTTGAGAAAAACGTCTTTAGCACCAAGCTGAAATCCGGCTCTCTTCTCCAATACGGCAAGCAACATATTCAATCTTTTAGCATCAAATCCGGTAGAACTCCTCTGAGGTGTTCCATAAACAGCCGTGCTTACCAGTGCCTGAATCTCCAATAACATAGGGCGATTTCCCTCAAGCGTTACAGCTACGGAGTTTCCGGAAAGCTCCTCGAATTTTTTTGTAATTAAAATTTCAGATGGATTTTTGATCTCTTTTAAACCCTGGGAAATCATTTCATAGATTCCAATTTCCGAGGTGGAGCCAAAACGGTTTTTATTAGCCCGTAATAATCTGAAAAGATGATTTCTATCCCCATCGAAATTTAAAACTACATCTACCATATGTTCCAAAACCTTTGGACCGGCAATCTGTCCGTCTTTAGTAATATGACCTACCAGAAAAACTGGAGTATTGTTCTCTTTAGCATATTTAATGATCTCATTCGAACATTCTCTGATTTGGGAAACGGTTCCCGGTGAGCTTTCTATCAATTGGGACTGTAAAGTTTGAATGGAGTCGATAATGATAAAATCAGGCTCTAATTTTTTGGCTTCATGTAATATTTTTTCCAGTGAAGTTTCGGTGTAAAGGAAGCAATTTGGGTTTTGAACTTCAGATAACCGGTCTGCTCTCATTTTAATCTGTGAGGCGCTTTCTTCTCCTGAAACATAAAATATTTTCTTCTTCATTTTTAATGCCAGCTGTAAAAGCAATGTCGATTTTCCGATTCCCGGCTCTCCTCCGATCAAAGTAACAGAACCTAAAACAATTCCACCTCCCATTACCCGGTTGAGCTCCTCGGAGGGTGTTTTAATCCTGGGTTCTTCAATTGCTTCAACTTCAATGATATTAATGACGTGTTGCTTTGTTTTCGAGGAAGGAAGACTTCTGCTGGATACCTTTTCCACGACCTCTTCAACTAATGTATTCCATTGCCCGCAGTTTTTGCATTGACCCATCCATTGTGAGTATTGGGTTCCGCAGTTTTGACAGAAATATGCTGTTTTAAGTTTTGCCATACTGCGAAGTTCAAAATTTTTTTTGAATTTTACTTCTGAATTTTTGGTTAATTTTCTAGTATGAAAAATATTTTAATAAAAAGCGTGGTTATATTCTTTATAATGACAATCCTTACTACATGGCTTGCAGATTGGCTCGTAGGATATTTGCATTTACCCGGCGGTGATTTTGGAATGCTTTCGTTGGCTGTTCTTATTGGGTGTATAATAAGCAGCGGAGTGGGACTTGTAACGGTTATCCTATTTAAAAGCACATATCAATCGGTGGTTAGGATTGCTATTTTATTTGAAGTACTCTATCTTTTTATGCTGATGATATCAGGAACTAATCCTTTCACTTATTTTTCTGAAAAAACAAACGCGAAACTTCTGAATGTACTTTTGTATATGAATGCAGTTGTCGTTTTTCTGATTGTTATTGCTATTCATTTTATGTATGTGAAAATAAAATCAAAGAAAAAATTATCATAGGTCAAGAGATGAATGGGTTTATCACTTTATCTTTGATGGGTAAAAAATAAAATATATTACAATGAAAAAGATACTATTAGCTTTTATGTTTGCTTTTTTAAGCATCGCAGGCTTTGCACAATCAACCTGGAAAGTAGATCCTATGCATTCTTCAGTTAACTTCAATATCAAGCATATGGGGATTAGTTTTGTGCAAGGAAGATTTGATAAATTCGATGGTACAGTGGTTTCTTCAGGGAAAGATCTGGATAAGGCAACCTTCAATTTTAATGTGGTAACCGGATCGGTAAACACAGGCGTTGAAATGAGAGATAAGCATTTGAAAAGTGCAGACTTCTTCGATGCAGAGAAATTTCCGACCATGACATTCGAAAGCGGATCTATTACGAAAGATAAAAATAATACCTACATCCTTAAAGGAAAACTTACCATTAAAGATGTGACAAAAGAAATCAGCATTCCGGTAACGTATGGTGGTGTAACAAAAAATCAGCAAGGGAAAGAAATTTTAGGCTTTCAAACAAAATTTACAGTAAACCGTTTAGATTATAATATTAAATATGATCCAACAGGAGCGGGTGTTGCAAAGGATGTAGATGTTAATTTGTATTTTGAATTAATAAAGCAATAATTTTTTTAAATATAATTTGGTTTGGTTACAGGTTTCTCAAGTAATTTTGAGGAACCTTTTTTTTATTTCTTAGCAAATAAATTGCCTCGTATTTCTTTTTCCCATAACTTTGCACAAACCTAATCTAATGAGTAAAAAGAATACTAAATACATCTTTGTGACAGGAGGTGTAACTTCATCTTTGGGAAAAGGAATTGTTTCTGCTTCTCTGGGACTATTGCTGAAATCACGCGGTTTTAATGTAACGATCCAAAAACTAGATCCTTATATTAATATTGACCCAGGAACTTTGAATCCTTATGAACACGGAGAATGCTATGTAACCGAAGATGGTGCGGAGACGGATCTGGATTTAGGTCATTACGAGCGATACTTAGATGCTCCCACTTCTCAAAACAACAACGTTACTACAGGAAAAATCTACCAGACTGTAATTGAAAAAGAAAGAAAAGGCGACTTTTTAGGAAAAACAGTTCAGGTAATTCCTCATATCACTAACGAAATCAAACGTAGGATTAAAATTTTATCCAAGCAGAACTACGATATCATTATTACTGAAATCGGAGGAACTGTAGGGGATATCGAATCTTTGCCATACATTGAAACTGTACGTCAGCTAAAATGGGAATTGGGAGAAAAGAATTCTATGGTAATTCACTTAACCCTGTTGCCATATCTGGCTTCCAGTGGAGAATTAAAGACAAAACCATCTCAGCATTCCGTACGTCAATTGATGGAAAGCGGAATTATGGCAGATGTTTTGGTTTGCAGAACAGAGCATAAAATACCAAAAGATCAGAGAGCTAAATTAGCTCAGTTCTGTAATGTTCCTTTGGATAATGTAATTGAGTGCAAAGATTTGGAAACTATTTATGAAGTCCCTATGTACCTTCAGAAACAGAACTTTGATGATGTAGTTCTAAAAGAATTGGATCTTAAGAGTGATAAAGAAGCGGATCTTAAAGATTGGAAGAGTTTCCTTAAGAAATTCCAGAATCCAAAAAAGACTGTTGAAATTGCTTTAGTAGGTAAATATGTTTCTCTTCAGGATTCTTACATTTCTATCGCTGAAGCATTTAAGCATGCCGGAGCAGATCTTGAGACGGAAGTAAAAGTGAGATGGGTTTATAGTGGGGATATCACCCAGGAAAATATCAAAGAAACTTTAAAAGGAGTTAATGGAATTCTTATTGCTCCTGGTTTTGGAGACAGAGGTATTGAAGGTAAAGTATTGACAGCTCAATATGCAAGAGAAAATAAAATTCCTATGTTGGGAATTTGTTTAGGAATGCAGATTATGACTATTGAATTTGCACGAAATATTTTAGGGTATTCTAAAGCAAATTCTATGGAATTTGATACTGCTACAGAGCATCCTGTGATTTCTTTAATGGAAGAGCAAAAGAATGTTGTTGATAAAGGAGGAACGATGCGTCTTGGTTCTTGGAAGTGTTCTGTGAAGAATAACTCTAAACTTTCCAATATCTATGGAAGTAAGAATATAGCTGAAAGACACCGTCACCGTTATGAATTCAACAGTGATTATTTACAAGAATTTGAAAAAAACGGATTCTTTGCAACAGGTACTAATCCTGAAACCGGACTGGTTGAAGCTCTTGAGCTTAATGATCATCCGTTCTATGTAGGAGTGCAGTATCATCCTGAATATAAGAGTACGGTTGCAACACCGCATCCGTTATTCAGAGCTTTTATTAAAGCATGTGAGAAGAAATAAAGGAATTTATATCGATTAAACGTCATATTTAAACTCAGGTTGATTATTATCAGCCTGAGTTTATCATATTGTAATAGAGTAAAAGATAGAGTTTTGATAAAAAATCAGTATTTTTGTCAGCTCGAAATCCAGGGTGGAATTTAATGTTGAATTTTACGGTGGATTATGAAAAAATAATTTTAATAAAATCAAAATGCAACAGAACAACGGACTCGATAAAAGTCAAATGATTAGTTTTGCGGTTTTATGTTTGGTTCTCTTCGGATTCATGTTTTATTTTCAGAATAAACAGCAGAAAGAGGAACAGTTGAAAGCTCAGCAACAAAAAACTGAACAGGTAAAAACTGCCGTAAAACAAACTCAGGCAAGTAATATCAATCCAAATGTAACTCCTAACGCTATTCAGGTTTCTACTTTAGGAAATAATGAATTGAAATTGGAATTTTCCAGCTTGGGAGGGCAAGTTTCTAAAGTAGAACTTTTAAAATACAAAGCGTATGATCACAAAAGTGATCAGGCTGATCTCCCTCTTTATTTAATCAATAAGAATAACTCAAACTACGGTTTTCAGTTTAAGGATAAAACGGGTAAGGTTATTAATACGAAAGACCTGGTTTTCTCTCCGACAGTGAATGGAAATGCTGTAACGATGACAGCTAATTACAATGGTGCTGTTATTCAGTTTATTTATACATTACTTCCTAAATATACATTAGACTTTAAAGTAAGAACTCAGGGGTTGGCTTCAGTAACTTCTGATACCAAGGCTGATTTTCTTTGGAATTATAATGTGAGAAATTTAGAAAAAGGTAGAGCTCAGGAACAATCCCACTCAGAATTTTCTTATGCATTTAATAACTATAAGAGCTATGATTATGATGGAAGAACGACCATGGAAGAAGAGAAAGAAACTCTTAACTGGATTGGTGTAAAACAGCAATTCTTCTCTTCTGTGATTGAAGCTAAAAACGGATTTACACAAAGTAAAGGAAATCAGGAATCAATAGAAGAGGGTGAATATTTGAAGAAATTCAACTATGAAGGATTTGTTCAGATGACAGGGAGTGAATTGAATCAGGATTTTACATGGTATTTTATGCCATTAGATTTACCGTTATTAAAATCATATGATAAAAACTTTGATGAGATATTACCTTTGGGTTGGTCATTTATCGGTGGGATGAACCGCTATTTCTTCATGCCAATGTATAATATTATTGCATCTTGGGGATTAACAGCAGGCTGGGTGATCTTCTTTATGACGATCATTGTTAAACTTATCCTATCGCCAATTATGTACAAGCAACATAAATTGAGTGCTATGATGAGGGTAATTCGTCCTGAAATTGATGAGGCTAATGCGAAGTTAAAGGATGCGGATCCGATGAAGAAGCAACAAGCTACAATGGAAATTTACAGAAAGGCTGGTGTTAATCAAATGGCGGGTTGTTTGCCGGCGTTGGTACAGATTCCTATTTTCTATGCATTATTCCGTTTCTTCCCGAACTTTATTGATTTAAGAGGAAAAGGTTTCTGGTTTGCAAAAGATTTGACCGCTTATGATGATTTAATCAGATTACCATTTAAAGTTCCTTTCCTGGGAGATCATTTGAGTGTTTTTGCTTTAGCGTGTACGGTGGTAATTTTAATCTATACTATCATGACATCAGGAAATATCCAGCAACCTCAACAGGAGGGAATGCCAAATATGAAAGTATTAATGTACATTTTCCCAATTACATTTTTATTTTTCCTGAATACTTCTGCATCTGGTCTTTCATGGTATTACTTTGTATCCAATGCAATTAACATCTTGATTATCCTTGTTATTAAATATGTGATCCTGGATGAAAAGAAAATTCATGCCCAGATCCAGGCGAATAAGGAAAAACCAAAAACTGAAGGTAAATTCCAGAAAAGAATGCGGGAGATGATGGAGAAGGCTCAGGAACAACAAAGAGCTCAGGAACAACAGAGAAATAAGAAGAAATAATCTTATCATGATAATAAAAAAGAGGTGCAAATTATTTGCACCTCTTTTTTATTGCACCTCTTTAATCATATTTAAGTCTGAAAGATTGCCTGTGGTGTACTGTGGGGCCAAATTTTATAAGTGCGTCCTGATGTTTTTTAGTAGCATATCCAAAATTAGTATCCCATCCGTATTCGGGAAACTCATCATGTAATTTAATCATCAGCTGGTCTCTGTAATTTTTAGCTAAGATAGAAGCTGCAGCAATTGAAAGGATTTTAGAATCTCCTTTAATGATGCACTGATGTGGAATATAATTATAAGGATGGAACTTGTTTCCGTCCACCAGAATTAGTTCCGGTCTTGTTGTTAATTTATCTAATGCCAGATGCATTGCATGGATGCTGGCATTAAGAATGTTGTGTAAGTCAATGAATGCTGGAGGTAATTCTGCGATAGCATAATCTTTAACATTATCTTTTATATAATTATCCAGATCCATTCTGGTTTTAAAATTCAATTTTTTAGAATCATTTACTAAGCTTTGTTTGAAGCTGTGGTCTAAGATGACAGCTGCAGCAACCACAGGCCCTGACAAGCACCCCCTTCCAACTTCATCACATCCTGCTTCTATGTAACTCTCTGACCAACTTTGTAATAAATCCATTAAAATAATATATAAAACACTATAATATTTTGTAAAAATAAAGAAAAATATATTTTGGGGCAATATGTGTAAATGGCAGTATATTTATCTTATTTATTTAATATTTCTAGTTGAGTTATAAAATTTTTATCATATTTAAAAAATAACACGAATTAGTGATTTATGTTAAATTTAGCTTAATTTTATTAAATCTTTAAATATAATTCATATGTGTATTTGATCATTTATTATTTTAAATCTTTTTAACAATTTATTTGGTTATTTTAAGAAAGTTTTACATATTTGCATTTAATAAAAAAAATAATCAGTTTAAATATGAAGAAATTAACTACAAGTGTTTTGGCTATAGTTCTTACTTCCTCTTTTATGGTCGTGAACGCGCAAAAAAAGCAGACTGACACTATAAGAACTCAGGACATACGGGAAGTCGTTGTGACCGGAGCTCTTGGATTAAAGAAAAGACAGGATGCGATTACATCTGCTAATCAGGTTGTAAATAATGCGGAGATTACACAGGCGAATAACCCGAATGCAGTGCAATCTCTCACAGGTAAAGTATCTGGTTTACAAATTAATACAACGAATAATTCGGTAAACTCAACTACTAGAGTTGTTTTAAGAGGGCCTAGATCAATTTCTGGAAATAACCAGGCATTAGTTGTTATAGATGGTGTAATTTCTACATTAGGGATATTGCAAAATTTACCTCCTGAAATCATTGATAATATGAATATTATCAAAGGGATGCAAGGAGCAGCTCTTTATGGTGAAAAAGGAAGTAATGGGGTAATTGTTGTTACTACCAAGAAAGGAAGTAGATCAGAAAAACTTCAATTTAGTCTTACTAACTCAATAGACTTTTCTTCTGTTTTTAAACTGCCTATTTACCAAAAGCAATATGGACAAGGGTATCCTGGTGATACATTTGACACTACTGATTTTGGGGGAACAAACTGGACTCCTTATGAGAACTCTAACTGGGGGCCTGCTTATTCATCAGCATTAGGAGGTCAGACTTTAATAGTGGGTATGCCTGATGCTAATAATGTTTGGAAGACTGAGACTTTTAGTCCAAAGAATAATCATATTGGCAAGTTTTTTAAAACAGGTGTACTGATCCAGAATGGACTATCGGTTACAGCTGGTGGAGCTGATTCTTATGCTTTCTTGTCATTAAACAGAGCGGAAAATGACTTCGTAGTTGAGCGTGATAATTTGAAAAGAAATAATTTTATTTTTAAAGCAGGTAAGCAGCTTGGTAAATTTAGAATTGATGGTAATATCAATTACCTGGACTTGAAAACATCAACAACTTCCTCGGGTTTATATGGTCAGTTAATACAAACTCCTACCAATGTAGACGTAAGGCAATTTAAAAATGCTTTACCGGATGCCAGTTATACAATATATGCAACTAATCCATATTGGACAATTGAAAATGATAGAACGGATACAAAAGACAGAACATTTTCTGGTTTGATTAATTTAGAATATAAATTAAATGATCATGTATCCTTTACTTATGCTGGGACTGCGGTAATGGGGTCTACTGTAACGGAAAGTCATTTAAATGATTTCGCATACGATAGATTATATGACGGAACTGGAACTCCTATCGACGGAACCCATCCTACAGATTATGGTCCGGAGCCGGTTGTTTCTGAATATTATAAAAGCGTTGCATCTAGCTTTAGATATTATGGAGATTTGATGGCTAATTTTAATTATGACCTTACTGATGATCTGAACTTGAAATTTAATGTTGGGCATAATATTCAGGATACTTCTTCTTCAATAACTTCTGTTGGGGGTAAGAATTTGCAGGTACCAGGTTGGTATCATATTAATAATGTACTACAGCCGGATAAATTTTATAACCTTGATAATAGTAAGAACCAGCAAAGATCTTATGCTTGGTTTGCTAACTTGGATTTGGGCTACAAAGATTTCTTATATTTCAACTCTACTTTCAGATATGAGAAAAACTCTGTTTTAAGTCAAAATCCGGTAGGTCCTAACAAAGAGAAATTGGGCTTTAGTAATAAAGGTTACCCATACTATTCTTTCGGTGCATCATTCATTCCTACTAAAGCGTTTGCCTCCATTAAAGGAAAGGTGTTGAATTATGCTAAAGTGAGTTTATCTTATAGTAAAGTGGGTAACGCGGGAACTGTGCCTGTTTATGGATTGGATCGTGTTGGGGTTTTCCCGACTGGATATCCTTTTAATAGTTTATCATCTTATCTACCAGCTACAACTTTATATAATCAAGGGATTCAGCCTGAATTCCTTAAATCTAAAGAGGCGTCATTGTCCTTAGGATTATTTAATGATCGTATTACCTTTGATGGCTCCGTATATAGAAATGATACAGATAACTTGATTACAACAATTACTACCTCTCTAGCTTCTGGTATTGTAGCATTCCAAGATAATATTGGGAATAGCAGAAACCAGGGGTTTGAATTGGATTTAGGATTTACGCCATTCAAAACGAAAGATTTTGAATGGAAAGTAAGAGGGTCTTATACTACTTATGAAACTAAGATCTTAGGATTGGCTGATGGTGCTGATGAAGTAGCATTATCAACCTATGGAACGCCTGGTGTGGGTATTTTTGCTGTTAAAGGAGAAAATTTCCCGGTAATTAAGGGAACTAAATATCAAAGAGATCCTAATGGAAATATTATAGTAAATGCAAACGGTACTCCTTTGGCGACTTCTACTTTTGAAGTATTAGGTAAAGTAAATCCGGATTATATTTTAGGATTTAGTACTTCATTCAAATTTAAAGGAATAACCTTGAGTGCGGTGGCTGATTATAGAACTGGGAATAGCTTTGTTGCTTTCAATAAGTCATTATTAGGAAGTATGGGTTCATCGGAGAAAACTGCTGATTTTGACAGATCAAAAGGGTATGTGGTTCCGAATTCTGTTCAGTTAGTGAATGGGCAGTATGTTCCTAATACAACGCCGGTAGGTAATGATCCTTCATATACTGGTGTAAATGCGTATTTCACTGGGCCATACAGGTCTGTTGGGGAAGAATTTGTTGTTGATGGGACGGCATTAAAAGTAAGAGAAATTGCCTTAAGTTATGACCTTCCAAAATCAATCTTAAGCAACACATTTGTTAATTCGCTATCAATTGGTGTTTATGCAAGAAATCCTTTCTTCATTTATGCTAAGGATAACAGAAATTATTCAGATCCTGAAACGGCTTCAACTTCTGGAAATGCAGCTGGTATTGCTCTTAATGGACAGTATCCTAGTATAAGAAATTTTGGTTTTAACCTAAATGTAACTTTTTAATTTTTGAATAACATGAAGAATAATAAATTTTTAACAATACTTTTAGTTGCAGCATTAGGTCTTACAGCAACCTCTTGTTCCAATGATTATTTGGATGTCAATGACAATCCGAATGCAATTCAAGCGGAAGATATTACTCCGGAACTTATGCTTCCAGGTGCTATTAGTACTGCTTATAGAACTCAGGCTGGTACAATGGTGCAGTTTGGTAATTTAATGATGAACAGCTGGGCTGGAAATGCTTATACTTTCACCAGTCCTTTTCAGAGAGAATTTAATCTTAATAGTGTAGATAATACTTTTTATACTGGAATCTGGGGATTGTATCCTAGGATTGCTAATTTCGACCAGATGGAAAAATTTGCAAATCCTGATCATAAACAAGATAATTATATTGCTGTTGCTAAAATTATGAAGGCATACTATATGCAGTATATTGTAGATTTGTATGGAGATGCTCCTTATAGTGAGGCTTTCAAAGGACAGGTAAATACCTCGCCAGTGTATGATAATGATGTAGATATCTACAAAAGCTTAATTTCTAAACTAGAAGAAGCTAATGCTCTGCTGGATGCGGCGCATCCAGATGCTTTGCCAATAACTGCTCCTGATATAGTTTTTAAAGGAGATATGGATAAATGGAAAGGATTTTCTAATACAGTAATGCTGAGGCTTTTGATTAGGATGTCTAAAGTTACGGGAGATTTGCAGACTTATAGAAACCAGAAATTGCAAGCGCTTGCTGCTAGAACTTCGCCTTCGAATCCGGATCAGCATGGTGGATTTATTGAATCGGAAGTGACTGTTAATCCTGGATACTCTTCTGGAAATGATGATCAAATGAATCCTTATGTTCTTACGTGGGCTAGGACTTCGGCAAATACATCAGTACAGAACTATAGTTTTATAGTTGTCTCCGAGCATATGGCAAATGCATTAGAAGGAAATGTTATTTTGAATAGCAGTGATTATGCAAAGTTTACGGGGCTTAAAGATCCTAGAAGAAGTAGATTGTTTACGAATGTAAATTCTGTTGACGCAAATGGGAATCCTTTTGTTGGTTTAAAAGGGATTAGACAAGGGAATATACCTGGGCAACCGGGTGTGCCAGTTAATAATGTTAATACTTCTAAATTAGGAGTAGGTAACTTTACTTCTGCTGCTACAACTTCTTGGCTTACGATACTTACTAATAATAATGCGAGAGGGGGAGTACTCTTTTCCAAAGCAGAGAGTGATTTACTGCAAGCTGAAGCAGCTCTTCGTTGGCCTACCATTTTTACTGGAATAGTAGGTCAAGCTAAATTTACTGATGCAATTACATCAAATGCAAACTGGTTAGGAGCAAATACTAGTCAGATGGCAACTTATTTAACTGGCATTAGTACAAGGCCAGGACTTGGGTGGATGGGTAGTGATGCTCAGAAGTTGGAGGCTATTATGACGCAAAAATGGATTGCTTTAACGAATATTAATCCTACAGAAATGTTTATTGAATACAATAGAACAGGATATCCGTACACGCCAATGGCAACAACAGCACAGTACCCTAACAAGCCTTACAGATTAGTATATCCATTCTCTGAATATGCTGCAAACTCCGCGCATGTACCAAATATTACAAGTGCACAAGTATTTGTTAAGAATCAATATACTCCATTCTGGAATCAAAATTAATTTAAGAACATTTTTTGATATATTTAAAACCGCCTTTTGGCGGTTTTTTTAGTTTATTATTTTCATAATTTATGCTAATATTAATAAATTAATTGAAAAAAAATATTATTATGCAAATCATTGGATCTGTATGATTGCTTATTTTTCTATCTTTTAAATTGTATTACTCTTTTTTTTATTTTTTCTAATTGTTTTATAAGTATTTGTTTATTAAATAGTTATTTTGTATTTCTTGTGTTTTTATTCCATTTATATCACTTTTTATTGATTTAGTATAGTGTTTTTGTAGACTTGTTGTATTTCAATAATTATTTGAGCTATTGGTTAAGTGGTTTTTATTAAATAGTTAATTTTTAACAAAAATTAACTATTTAATGATGTTTATTTTTATTGATTATTGAAGTATTGTTAATTTTTTACTATTTTCTTTTGTGTTGTTAAGAAAGTTTTACAAATTTGTATTATCACAAAAATCAATTTAATATGAAGAAAATAACATCAGGTGTTCTGATTATGGTATTGTCCTCATCTATAGCTGTTGCCAATGCTCAGCAAAAGAAAAGTGACACTGTAAGAACGCAAGATATTGAAGGTGTTGTAGTGACAGCCCTCGGTATCAAAAGAGAAAAGAAATCTCTCGGTTATGCAACTCAAGAAGTAAAAGGAGATGCTGTAAATAAAAATCCTACCACCAACTTCCTAAACAACTTATCGGGTAAAGTAGCAGGTCTGGAAATCAAACAGAGTACAAACTTTGGGGGGTCTATAAACGTTGTTACAAGAGGTTATAAATCGCTCTTAGGTGATAATCAGGCTCTTTTCGTTGTAGACGGGGTTCCTATCTTAAATAAAAATATAAACACGGCCAATCAGGCGACTGGTGGCGGTGGGTATGATTACGGAAGCTCAGTTGCGGATATTAATCCAAATGATATAGAAACTTTAAATGTCCTTAAAGGAGCTGCAGCGACTGCTCTTTATGGTTCCAGGGCCCAAAATGGAGCTATTATTATCACAACTAAAAGAGGAAAGAAAAATAAGGAAGGTATAGGAATGGAGTTCTCAAGTTCCATTACTATGTCAACGGTTGACAGATCTACTTTCCCTAAATACCAAACACAGTATGGGCAAGGTTATACAGGTAACAGTTTTAGCAGTGCTTTATATCAGGGAAGTCCAAGGGTTGTTTTCGGAAATGATGCTTCTTACGGATCAGCATATGATGGTTCCATGGTTTGGCAATATGGTGCATTTATACCAGGTTCTCCAACTGAAGGACAAAGAACCCCTTGGCAAATCGCAAAAAATGGTCCTATTAAATTTTTTAATACCGGAACCAATTATGTAAATACCCTTTCCTTTAGTGGAGGTGACGAAAAAGCAACTTACCGATTGAGTTATGCAAATACTGATGCCACAGATATTATGCCTAATAGCTCACTGATAAAAAATAACTTTAGTGGAAATGCATCATACAAACTCACAGATAAGCTAACGGCAAATTTTTATGCAAATTATGTAACTCAAAAGACAGTTGGGCGTAATACTACGGGGTATAATGATAATATTATGACCAATTTTAGACAGTGGTGGCCAACAAATGTTGATATAAATGATTTGCGAAATCTCTATATGGGATCGTATAAAAATTATACTTGGAACATGAAAAGTATTACGGACTTAACTCCGGCTTTTTGGGATAACCCTTATTTTCAGCGATACCAGAATTATCAGAATGATTCAAGAGATAGGTTTGCTGGAAATTTTAGTTTAAATTATGATGTTACAAAGGACATCAATTTACTGTTCCGTATGGGAAGAGATGGTTATACAATGATAACGGAAGATAGGAAAGCTGTAGGGTCTTATATTGGAAATGATTTTGGACTCAATGGGACTGTTGATCAACCTTCAGGTTATGCCACAAGTCAATATAAATTTTCTGAAACAAATTATGATTTCATTGGTACCTATAAAAAGAATATTACCGATGATTTCAATATTAATGCGTTGTTAGGAGGAAATATTAATGTTCAGAAAGTATATTCAAATCAACAATCGACCTCAGGAGGATTATACATTCCAGGTATTTATACAATCGCCAATTCAGCATCTTCCCCAGTTAGACCATTGATTTCAGATGTTTCCAAATATGTTTATGGTGCTTTTGCTCAGATTTCATTAGGTTATAAAAATACCTATTATTTAGAAGGGACATACAGGAGAGATCAGTCTACGGCATTGCCTGAAAATGATGCAGTGTACTGGTATCCATCATTATCTGCCAGTGTTGTATTTTCTAATCTTATCAATGCTAAATGGCTTAACTTTGGTAAGATTCGAGCTGCTTATGCTGAAGTGGGTTCAGATACTCAAGCTGATCAACTGTTGAATAGATATTTCAGCCAGCCTTCTTATGGAGATATTCCTGTTTATGCATACAATACAACGTTAAGAAATTTTGAATTGAGGTCTCAGAGTTTGAAAAATATAGAATTCGGAATTGAGGCAAGAATGTTTAAAAACCGTCTAGGCTTTGATGTTGCCTGGTTCCGTAATAAAGCCTTCGATCAAATTTTACCTTTACCAGTATCTTTTGCAAACGGAGCTATTGCTAAAACTCAAAATGCAGGAGAATTAACGACAAAAGGTTTTGAAGTATCCATTAATGCAACACCACTTAAAACAAGTAATTTTTCATGGGATCTTAATTTAAACTGGTCAAATCCATGGACAAAAGTTACGGCTCTTAGCCCGGGAATTGAAAATATAACGATGGGTAGATCACAGGGCGGTGTAAGTATTAATGCTCCTTTAAATGGAGATTATGGCTCAATCTGGACTTCTGATTATGTGAGAGATTCGAATGGACAACCAATTGTTGGTGCAAATGGAGCTTATTTAGTTACGGATACGCCGACATATAATCAGGGAAGTTTTCAGGCTAAGTGGACTGCAGGTTTGAATAATACAATTAGCTATAAGAACTTTTCATTAAGTTTTTTAATTGATTGGAAAAAAGGAGGTAAGGTATATTCATTAGATCAGTTCTATGGATATGGAACAGGTGTTTATCCTGATTCTGTAGGAATAAATGATCTTGGAAATCCAATTCGAAATACTTTAGCAAATGGTGGAGGGGTCATACTACCAGGTGTAATGCAAGATCCTAATAACCCAGGTAGCTATATTCCAAATACAATAAGATTGGATAAATCACAATCAAGCCAGGTACTGGGAACAGATCTTCCGGGAGCTGCTTTTGTTTATGATGCCAGCTTTATAAAATTAAGAGAGGTTTCTATCACCTATAGATTTGATAAAGATTTTTTCAATTCTAAATTTATACAGGGAATGTCAGTGAGTTTAATTGGGAATAATCTATGGATTATGCATAAGAATTTACCATATTCAGATCCGGAAGCAGGGCTGTCTTCAGGTAATATTCAAGGGTATCAATCTGGTCCTATGCCAGCAACAAGAAACATTTCGTTTAATGTAAAAGTTAATTTTTAAAGAATATGAAAAAATATATAATAACACCAATATTAGCTCTTTTATTTGTAGGATGTACAACGGGAGATGATGTAAATTTGGATCCACATGCAGCTTATAATACGACTCAGGAGTCTTTAGTTACTTTTGCACAAAAAGAACTTAGTGATTACATGAATACGCCAAGTGTAAATGAGAATAATTTCAGATTGACGATGCAATATTGGCAGGAAACGATTTATGTGAATGAAAGTAATTATGATTTTACCAATCGGAATGTATCCAATAATGTCTGGACTGATAACTATGTAAATGTTTTGAAAAATTTAGACCAGGCAGAGCAGATAATTAAAGCATATGTACCACCACCTTCGGAATTGTCTACCTGGCCTGCAAAAAAAACAAATCAACTAGCTATAGTGGATATGATGAAGATCTATACTTATCAGGTATTGGTTGATACTTACGGAGATATTCCTTATACGCAAGCTTTAAATATTGATGTATATCCTCTTCCTAAATATGATAAAGCATCTGATATTTATTCTTCTCTGATAAGTAAATTAGAAAGTGATTTAAGTAATTTAGTTGTTGGAGGGAGTTCGTTTGCTTCCGGAGATATCTTTTATAAAGGGAATAACGCGCAATGGAAAAAGTTTGGAAATTCGCTGCTTTTAAAGTTGGGAATTGCTCTTGCTGATGTTAATCCTGCCTTGGCTCAATCAACAGTTAACAAGGCGATTACTGGTGGAGTACTGGCTTCTTCTCTGGATGATTGTAAATTTCAATATTTAGCAGCATCTCCAAATGAGAACCCTATGTTTCAAGAAACAGGCTCAAGAGATGACTTTATTGCAGGTAAAACGTTGGTAGATTATATGAATAATTCTAATGATGCGAGAATTGCTAAGTACTATACTGATGTTGATGGTAATTATGTAGGTCAGGTTATTGGGGCACCTGGTGAGTTTTCTGAATTCTCGAATGCTGGTGAATTTGCCTATACTGCAACTACTCCTGGTGTTATTTTAAGCTATACAGAGGTTGCCTTCTATCTCGCTGAAGCTGCTGCAAGATGGGGTATAGGAGGAAATCCTGCTACTTTATATGGTGAAGCAATCACTGCTTCCTTTACTGAATGGGGTGTGGGTGCTGACGCAGCTGCATATATAGCTGCTCATCCTTATGATGCGTCCAACTGGAAGAAGTCTATTGGTGAGCAGGCGTGGGTAGCTATGTATAATCAAGCAGTAACTTCGTGGAATTTCTATAGAAGATTAGATTATCCACAGTTGATTGCGCCTGCAACTGCAATTCCAAATGCTAATGGAAAAGTACCGGTAAGACTTCAGTATCCGGCTGCAGAGGCGACAACCAATGGTACGAACTACGCTGCAGCAAGTGCTGCAATTGGCGGTGACAGGCTTACAACAAAACTTTTCTGGGATAAATTTTAAACTAAGAAATGCAATAGATAAATAGCTGGAATTTATTCCGGCTATTTTTTTTACAAATCATCTGATCTGATTTAAACTATAATGTTTTTTTTATTCTAAATTTCAGAGAATGATGAATTATTTAAGGTTATAGGGAGAAAAATAAATTATGTAATGCATAATAATTATCGTTTGATTACTTCATAATGAGTACTTAATATATAGCTTATAAAGATTAGTGTTTATTTTTTGTTCTTTCTTAAATATATGATATACAGTTGTTTGTGTATTTATTTTGAATTTTTTCATACATAAATATCACCAATTAATGATTTAGTATGGCTTTTTAATAGACTGATTCTATTTTTGTAATTAATACATGTTATAATTATCTATATTTTGTTAAAATGCATGTTTTTAACATATTTGGCATTTTTCTATTCATTAATTTTTGTTAATTTTTGTCTAATCGTTACTTTTTCGTCTATTTCTTTTGTGTTGTAGAAAAAGTTTTACAAATTTGTAACGCTAAAAATAATTTGATATGAAGAAAGTAACTACGGGTATCCTTATACTGGTGTTATCTTCATCCCTAGCTGTTATAAACGCTCAGCAAAAGAAGAAGAATGATACGGTAAAGACCCAGGACATTGAGGGAGTCGTTGTGACTGCCTTGGGTATTAAGAGAGAGAAAAAGTCTTTGGGGTATGCTTCCCAGGAGATTAAAGCGAGTGCACTCTCCGATGGTACTACAAATACGGGTAATATTGCAGCTCAGCTATCTGGAAAAGTAGCTGGTCTTAACGTTACTACCAATAATAATTTTGGAGGGTCCTCCAACCTGCTTATCAGAGGGATGAAAACATTAGGAGGAGGTAACCCGTTAATTGTTATTGACGGATCGCCTGTTAATAACTCCAATACTCAGGAAAAAAATATTGATTATGGTAATGCTCTTTCTGATATCAATCAGGATGACATCGAATCGATTAATGTATTAAAAGGAGCAGCAGCGTCCGCATTATATGGAGAAAGAGGATTAAATGGGGTTATTGTTATCACAACCAAAAATGGAAAAGGAAAGGATGATGGGTCTTGGGGAATTACACTTTCATCTGCTATACAAGTAGGATTTATTGATAAATCCACCTTCCCTGAATATCAGACAAGATATGGAGCAGGTTATTCTCAAAAGTTTGGATCGCAGGCAGCAGATGGTCTTAATAATGCTAATTATGGAGCTGATGCATCATGGGGGCCAAAATTTGACCCTAATCTAATGGTTTACCAATGGGATTCTTTTGATCCAACTTCTCCTAACTATAAAAAAGCGACACCATGGGTGGCTGCAAAAAATGGACCTATTAAATTTTTCGAGAACCCTGCCACATACATTAATAGCGTAACACTGGAAAAAGGACAAAAGGGGAAAAACATAAGCTTTACCTACGAAAATATGATGTCCGATGGGTTAATGCCTAACTCTCATCTCAACAAAAATAATCTTTCCCTAAAAATTAATTACGATCTGACTCCAAAATTGCATTCCACTTTTTATTCTACAATGACTTTGCAGGATACTAAAGGTAGAAGTATTACAGGATATTCAAATAATACAGCAACAGGTTTCAGACAATGGTGGCAAACTAACGTAGATGTGACCGATCTAGAAAGGGCTTATTTTGCAAATGTTGATCCTAGTGTTGCCAGTGCTGCAAATAATTATGGAAATGTTACCTGGAGTAGAAAATCAGCCGCTGATGGACGACCTGCATATTGGAATAACCCATATTTCCAGGCCTATCAAAATTATACATCAGATAAAAGATATAGAAACTTTACTTACGCACAGTTAAATTATGATTTATTAGATAATATTTCTATTACTGGAAAGGTTTCATATGACAGATCAAATCTTTTAGCAGAGAATAGATTAGCTGTTGGATCTTTACCACAGGCTTTCGGGCAATCAAATAATTCTATTGGTTCAGGTTACGCGAGACGTGATGTGCTAAGAACAGAGACCAATTATGATTTAATGGTAAATTATAAATTTGATATAACTGATAATATTAATGTTTCCGGGGTTGTGGGTGGAAATATTCGAAGAAATTACTATAATTCTGTGTATGCTTCAACAGAGGGAGGATTAATCGTTGCTGGGATCTATGCATTATCAAATTCCAAAAAATCACCATTAGCATCAGATGAAACTGAATATACCACACAAACTAATTCAGGATACGTTACTGCTTCATTTGATTTTTATAAAAAATTCTACGTGGATGCAACATGGAGAATAGATCAGAGTTCAACATTATTAGCTGGTAATAATGTATATAATTACCCTTCAGTAACCGGCTCTTTAATCATGTCGGAAATTCTTAATACGAAAAACTGGATGAACTTTTGGAAATTAAGAGCAAACTACGCAGAGGTAGGAGGTACGGCAGATCCTTATCAATTAGTTAATAATTATAGAGCCTCTGGAATCTTATCTGGAATAGGAATATATAATCCGATTATCAATCAGCCTTTTCTTAATTTACAACCTCAAAGAGCTAAAGAATTTGAGATCGGAACAGAAGCTCATTTTTTAAAGGATAGAATAACGCTTGACTTTGCTTACTATAAAACAAGAACTATAAATCAGATTCTTTCACCACTTCCTACATCGGCAGCTATTGGGTATTTAGGTAAAGTATTCAATGCAGGTAGAATTGATAATAGTGGAGTTGAAGTACAGCTAGGATTGGTTCCAATAAAATCTAAAGATTTTACATGGAATATTGATGCAAACTGGTCAAAAAATAAGAACCAGGTTGTAAGTATATATCCAGGAATTTCTAATCTTTTAGTAAATAGTTTCCAGGGTGGTGTTTCTTTAAATGCAAGAGAAGGAGAAGCTTGGGGCACCTTGGTTGGTGCTGATTACACATATTTAAACGGACAAAAAGTTATTGATCCTAAAACAGGTAAATATTTACAAAATCCTAATCAGATTATTGGTAACACTACACCTGATTGGATTGGAGGAATTAGAAATAGCTTCAGTTATAAAGGATTCTCCTTGAGTTTCTTGATCGATATGCGAAAAGGAGGTGATGTATTTTCAACGGATATGTATTACGGCCTTTCTTCAGGTCTTTATAAAGAAACAGCTGTCGGAGATTACAGGGATAAGCCTATTGTTCTGCCGGGAGTTCTTCCTGATGGCAGCCCAAATACTATTGCTTTATCGCCGGTTGATAACAATGGATCTATGGGATACAAAACACAACCGGCAAGCGCCTTTGTTTATGATGGATCTTTCATCAAGCTAAGAGAAGCAAGCATCGGATATATGCTTCCTAAATCTCTGTTAGCAGGGACTAAAATCTATGATGCTAAAATTTCAATAGTTGGAAGGAATTTGTGGATTATTCACAAGAATTTGCCATATGCTGATCCTGAGGCGATGGTAGGTGGAGGCCTTAACTCTTATGGGTGGTCTATCGGTTCGATGCCAACAACAAGAGATATTGGTGTTAATGTAACATTTAAATTCTAAATTACTTTACAAATGAAAAATATTATAAAACTAGGTTTGGTATCTGTATGTATTGGGTTGACTTTAAGTTCATGTCAAAGTGATTTAACGTCTCTTAACGATGATCCTAAGCATCCTTCAGTTCTTCCATCTGATAATTTGCTAGCTACTGCAATGTATCAGTCTTCCTACTATATGGATAATCCAAGTGTAAATTTTAATAATTACAGATTTTTTACACAGCAGTGGGCTGAAACTCAATATCCAGATGAAACTCAGTATAATTTAGTGACTCGTAATCAGCCTCGTAACCATTTTAATAGGATGTATGTTTACAGTATTAATAACCTGAGACAAGCAAAATTGAATCTGAAAAACGAGGTGGAGACAGACGATATCAGAACAAATAAACTAGCAACGCTGGAAATTGAAGAGATTTTTATCTGGGAAAATTTGGTGGATACATATGGTGATGTTCCTTATTCAGAAGCATTTAAGCCTGATGAAATTCTAACTCCGAAATATGATGACGCGAAAACAATTTATCTTGATTTGATTAACAGAATCGATGCTGTTACAGCTACCATAAAGCCTGCATCTACTGGTTATGCTGATCTGGTTTACGGAGGTAACATGGCCAAATGGAAAAAATTTGCTAATTCTATTAAACTAAGATTAGGGATGAATTTAGCAGATGTTGATCCTACATTATCAAAAACTACGGTTGAATCTGCAATTGCTAGTGGTGTTATTTCTTCAGATGATGAAGCCTACAAGTTTAAATATGATGGAAATACTTTTTCAAATCCCGTATTTGATAATTTAGTGGCTTCCAACAGAAATGACTTCTTACCTAGCGAATTGGTAGTGAATACGATGAAAAACTTATCAGATCCAAGAATGGATGTATGGTTTACAAAAGTTGCAGGTGCTTATAAAGGAGGTGTTTTTGGTGAGTTAAATGATCCATATACTAATTTTTCTCAATTAGGTCCCTATTTTAGATCTGCAACTGCTTCGTCGAATTTATTGAGCTATGCAGAAGTTGCTTTTCTTAAAGCGGAAGCAGCTGCCAGAAATTATTCAGCTGGGGGTACAGCAGTAGATCTTTATACAGCTGCTGTTACAGAATCTTTAAGAGAGAATGGTGTTAGTACTGCTAATATAGCAACATATCTGGCAATTAATCCTTACAATGCGGCTAACTGGAAGCAATCGATTGGAGTTCAGGCATGGATTGCCATGTTTAATAAAGGATTTGCCAGTTGGAACTTTACAAGACGCTTAGATAATCCAATTCTTGTGAACCCTCCAAAATCAAACTTGTCTTCTGTACCATACAGAATGCCTTATTCCGATCAGGAATATGTATTAAACGGTGCAAATGTGAAGGCAGCTGCGAATAAAATTGGTGGCGATAAAGCAACTACAAAATTATTCTGGGACAAGTTTTAATAATATATTTAAGATTCATATTAAACAATACTTTGTGTCAAAATGGTCGGGATTTATCCCGGCCATTTCATTTTTTACCAATTAATAGTAATAAACATACAAGATGTAAATCATATTGCCAGATTATAACTATTTTAAAATAAAAGATGTTAATATTCGCTCTTTTTGTAGTGTATATATCCAATTTGATATTCTTTTTTACTGGGATATGCTAATTTTTAGCTTACTTATATTTATTTATTTGCTAATTTTTGGTTTAAAATATTAACAAAATAATGGATTAATTTCATTGTTTTTGAGTAATCGGTAATTTTGTGTCGTTTTCTTTTGTCTTGTTAATTAAAGTTTAACAAATTTGTGAGGCTAAAAAATTAATTATATATGAAGAAAACTACTGCTGGTGTTCTCTTACTTATATTGTCTTCATCCCTAGCTGTATCATATGCACAAAAAGGGAAAAGTGATACAGTAAGAACACAAAACATTGAAGGAGTTGTTGTTACCGCTCTTGGAATTAAAAGAGAGAAAAAATCCTTAGGATATTCAACACAGGAAGTGAAGGGAGACCAGATTTCCGCAGTACCTGTAGCTAATGTCTCAGATGCATTAGCAGGACAAGTTGCAGGTTTAAACATTACTCAGTCTGGCACAATGGGAGGATCCACCAATATGGTTATACGGGGCATTAAATCATTAACCTCAAGTAATCAGGCATTAATTGTAATTGATGGAACACCAATTAATAATGAAACATTTAATCAAAGTGGGATTGGCTCCGGAGGTGGAGGGTATGATTATTCCAATGGATTAGCAGATCTTAATGCTAATGATATTGAAAGTGTCAATGTATTGAAAGGTGCGGCGGCAAGTGCTTTGTACGGATCAAGGGGGATGAATGGTGTGGTCATGATTACGACAAAAAAGGGAAGAAAGAGCAAAAAAATTGGAATAGAATTTAACAGCTCAACAACTTTAGGATTTGTAGATAAGTCTACACTTCCAAAGTATCAACATGAATATGGTGGTGGCTATACAGGGAATTCTTTTTATAGTGGTGACATTAAAGGGAATGGTGTTGTGGAGAATAATATTGTTTACACCTATGATGATGCTTCTTTCGGAACCCGTTTTGATCCTAATCTTTATGTTTATAATTGGGATTCCCAATATCCTCAATTACCGGGATATCTTAAGCCTACTCCCTGGGTAGCAGGCAAAGATCCTAATTCGATCTGGAATACTGCAGCAACATATCAAAATTCCATTGCCTTTTCTGCAGGAAATGAAAAAGGAAAATATAGATTGGGGTATACCAATTTTCTACAAGAGGGAGCTTTGGATAATAGCGAAATAAGAAAAAATACAATTGACTTTTCCGCGGACTATAATTTTACAGAGAAGCTTAATATTTTTGGTAATATAAATTATATAAATACTAACGGGAGGGGAAGAGTATACACAGGATATGAATCCAGAAATCCTATGCAGGGATTCAGGCAGTGGTGGAATATGTCTGTAGACATGGATAAGCAAAGAGAAGCCTACAACCTTACAGGTCAAAATATAACCTGGAATATTAAAGATTATACAAAGCAAGAAGTAGGATATACTGATAATTATTTCTTTAACAGAAACCAGAATTATCAGTCAGATACAAGAAATAGATATTTCGGAAACTTTGGATTTAACTATAAGATTACTGATTGGATAAGTTTTATGGGAAGATATGCATTTGATACTTTCGACGAGCTTAGGCAGGAAAGAGTAGCAACCGGTTCATCTAATCAGGGGCGTCGCAGTAACGGAGGTAAAGGTGAATATTATTTTATGACCCACAAGGTTTATGAAATGAATTATGATGCTATTTTAAACATTAATAAAAATTTGGGAGCAGATTTTAGCCTGAATGGAAATGTAGGTTTTAATCTTAGAAGAAACGGAAGGTATGGTAATTCAGGACTAACCAATGGAGGCCTAAAGGTGCCTGGGTTATATTCTATCACAAACAGTGCGGAGCCCTTGACAGAAGTGAATGTTGGCGATTTCGATGAAAATAAAAGTGTTGACGGAATCTTTGCCCAGGCTAGTTTAGGATATAAAAATATGTTATTCTTAGACGGATCTATTAGAAGAGATAGATCATCAACCTTGCCGATTAGTAACAATACATATTGGTATCCTTCCGGTTCTGTAAGCTTTGTTTTTTCTGAACTTTTAGCTAGTAAAAATAAAATTAGCTTTGGTAAAGTTCGATTAAATTATGCAGTGGTAGGGAATGATACAGGACCTTATAATTTATTAAATACTTATGCTTTTAATCCTGCATTTAACGGTTCTTTCAATGCAAGTGCAAGAGATGTAGCGGCAAATCCAAATCTAAAACCTGAAATGCTGGATGAGATGGAAGCAGGTTTAGAAATGGGTTTCTTTAAAAATAGAATAAGTTTTGATGTTTCGGTTTACCAACAGAAAACCAAGGATCTGATTACCCCAACCAATATTTCAGGAGCATCAGGTTTTACAAGCAGATGGATAAATGCAGGTGATATTCAAAACAGAGGTATTGAAGCAAGGTTAACTGTTGTCCCAATAAAAACTACTAAATTTTCCTGGGAAGTTACTGCCAACTGGTCTAAAAACAAATCAAAGGTTACTAAGATTTATGGAGAAACAGATTTCTTACCATTTGCTTCAATGTGGAATGTTACTTCCGGAGCAATGTTGGGAGAATCTACTGGGACTATCAGAGGAACTAATTATGTTTACCTAAATGGGCAACGTGTAGTTGATAGTAATGGTAAATATATGATAAGCACAAATCCACAAGAAAAAATTGGTGATGCAGTGCCGGATTGGAGAGGAAGTATTATCAATACAATCCGGTATAAAAATTTAAGTTTAAGCTTTTTAATTGATGTGAAGAAGGGAGGTGATGTGTATTCGCAAGATATGGCGTTTGGTCTTGCTACAGGATTGTACAAAGAAACAGCAGGACTTAATGATCTGGGTAATCCTTTAAGAAATACTCTTGCAAATGGAGGTGGAGTTATTTTGCCAGGAGTGAAGGCTGACGGAATACCTAATGATATAAGGGCTGGCTTTACAAACTATAGAAATCCATATGGCTACTATGGTGGACCAGAGGCAATGCATGTTTATGATGGCTCATTTGTAAAACTTAGAAATGTAACAATTTCCTATAAATTACCTAAAGAAACTTTTGGAAATTCTTTCATTGACAGCATGACACTTTCTTTAATTGGACGGAATCTATGGATTATTCATAAGAATTTACCGTACGCCGATCCCGAAGCCTTAATGAGTTCAGGAAATGCATTAGGTTTTCAAAATGGAGCACATCCATCTATGAGAGAAATTGGTGCAAGTATAAAAGTTGAATTTTAAAGTTAAGAAAATGAAAAAAATAATTATAGGCTCATTCTTAAGCTTATCCCTGTTTTCATGTACTAATGAAGACTACGAAAATTTAAATAAAGATCCGAAAAATCCAGCAGAAGTTCCCGGGAGTTTTCTTTTTACAAATGGGGTGAAAAGCCTTTTTGATCAAATGGGTAATACCAATGTTAATCGAAATGTATTCCGGTTGTTTGCTCAGCAATGGACACAGACTCAATATGTTGATGAAACCAATTATAGTATAAGAAACAGAAGTATTCCGGATAATCATTGGAACATTCTTTATACTAAAGTTCTTTATAATTTAAAGCAAGCCAAGGAATCTATTAATAAAGATCCTAAACTTACATTGGGACAGAAAAAAAATCAGACTGCCTACATTTCAATCATTGAGGTTTATACGTGGCAGCAATTGGTTGATCTATTTGGAAATGTTCCTTACTCACAAGCATTACAAGGGGTAGAAGGAACTTTGCCTGCTTATGATGATGCTTTTACTATTTATAAAGACCTGTTATTAAAGATAACAAAAGCTTATAGCGATATTGATCCTAAGTCGACTGGTTTTGAAAAAGATTTTGTTTTTGATGGAGACCATACCAAATGGAAAAAATTAGCTGCTTCAATAAGATTCAAACTTGCTATGAGAATAGCAGATGCCGATCCTTCATTATCAAAGACAGAAGCAGAAGCCGCTTTCACACAGGGGCTCATCTCTTCTAATCAGGATAACTTTATTCTAAGGTACGAAAGTAATATTGCTAATGCTAATCCATTGTATGCTGATCTGGTTTTAAGCGGAAGACAGGACTTTGTTCCTGCGGATACCTTGGTAGACTACCTAAATGATTTACAGGACCCAAGAAGGAATGTATTTTTTGACAATAATAAAACTCCTTATGTTGGAGGTATTTATGGAAGTTTTAATACCTATACAGATTACAGCCATATCGGGAAAGTTTTTTTTAATCCTGACCTTAAAGGAGATTTAATGGATTATTCCGAAATCTCATTTCTACTTGCTGAAGCGAAAGAGAGAGGCTATAATGTCCCTTTACCTGCAGCGGCTTATTATACACAAGCGATTACTGCAAATATGCAGTACTGGGGCATAGATTCTGTGGATATAGCGGCTTATCTTGCTAAGGCTAATGTAAATTATGCTACAGCATCTGGCACATGGAAGCAAAAAATTGGTAAGCAATTCTGGATTGCGATGTATAATAGAGGATTCGAAGCTTGGACTGTATGGAGAAAATATGATGCTCCTGCTTTAAGATTACCTGCAGCAACAAAAGCACCTGTGCCAAACAGGTTTACTTATCCTGTACGTGAAACTACTTTGAATGGAAGTAATTATAATCAGGCAGCAGCTGCAATTGGAGGAGATCAGTTACAAACAAAGTTATTCTGGGATAAATTTTAACACCTTAATATATTTCACATTCATGTTAGGCCGCCTTCGGGCGGTTTTTTTATTTCCGTATATTTGTACTTCAAAATTTTGAAATGAATCACCTCAGAAGTGTTTCATTTGCTCATGATTTGTTACAGCTAGTATTATAGCGGAAAAATAAAAATAATTACATGAATATTAAAGATATAATAGAGGAAAAACTTTCGGAGGTCATTTTGAATGTATATCAATTGAAAGATATCAACCTTGAAGTTCAGGAAAATAAAACTGAATATGAGGGAGATTTTACAATTGTCACTTTTCCATTGGTAAAGCAGTTGAAAAAAAATCCTGAAAGTATCGGAGTAGAATTGGGAGAATCACTTACTGCACAGACCGACTTGTTTGAAAGCTTTAACGTTATTAAAGGATTTTTGAACGTAAAGGTTAAAAACCAATTCTTTGTAGATCAGTTCAAATCAATAAGTGAAGACTTTTCAAATATTGATAAGAAAAATGCTACAGTTATGGTAGAATATTCTTCGCCAAACACCAATAAACCTCTTCACCTGGGGCATATCAGAAATAATTTGTTAGGGTTTTCTGTGGCCCAGATTTTAAAGGAGGCCGGATATGATGTGATCAAGTCGCAGATCATTAATGACAGGGGAATCCATATTTGTAAATCAATGCTGGCTTGGGAAAAATTTGGAAATGGAGAAACTCCTGAGACCACTCATACCAAGGGAGATAAGTTCGTTGGAAACTATTATGTAGAATTTGATAAAAACTATAAAAAAGAAATCTCTGATCTTGTAGAACAGGGAATAGGAGAGGATCAGGCTAAAAAAGAAGCTCCTTTGATGAAAGAAGCTCAAAAAATGTTGCAGGATTGGGAAAATGGTGATGAGAAGGTAAGAAGTTTATGGGCAGAAATGAACAGCTGGGTTTATAAAGGTTTTAATGAAACCTATAAAAGATTGGGAGTTGATTTTGACCAGGTTCAATACGAAAGCAATACTTATATTTTAGGTAAAGATCTTATTCAGGAAGGACTTGATAAAGGGATTTTGTATCAGAAAGAAGACGGATCGGTTTGGTGTGACTTGACGGATGAGGGATTGGATCAAAAGCTTTTATTGCGTTCGGATGGAACATCAGTTTATATGACTCAGGATTTGGGAACCGCAGTAGAACGATTCAAGCAGAATGATATTCAGAAACTAATTTATACTGTAGGGAATGAGCAGGATTATCACTTCCAGGTGTTGTTCAAGATATTGAAAAAACTGGGTTATGTGTGGGCTGATCAGCTGTTCCACTTATCATATGGAATGGTGGAACTTCCGGAAGGAAAAATGAAATCCCGTGAAGGAACTGTAGTGGATGCTGATGATCTGATGCAGGAAATGTACGAAACAGCTAAATCAAAGGCTCAGGAATTAGGAAAACTTGAAACGCTTTCGGATCAAGAAAAAGAATCTTCTTATGAAACTGTTGGGTTAGGTGCATTGAAGTATTTTATGCTTAAAGTAGATCCAAAGAAAAAAATGCTATTTAATCCGGCGGATAGTGTTGATTTCAATGGAAACACGGGACCATTCATTCAGTATACATATGCCCGTATTCAGTCCTTATTGTCAAAAGCTAACTATGAATATAAAGAAGCTTCTGCAGTAGAGCTGAATGAATTTGAAAAAGAGCTAATCATGTTACTGGCGAATTATAAAACTATTGTAGAAAGAGCTGCCGAGGCATTAAGTCCTGCTCTTGTCGCTAATTATGTTTACGATTTGGTAAAATCTTATAATTCATTTTATCAGAATCAAAGTACACCGATTGTAAAACTTGAAGAAGGAGATTTAAAACAAACCCGTTTAAATTTATCTGATCTGACGGCAAAAACTATAAAAAAATCTTTAGGGTTACTGGGAATAGGAACCGTAAACAGAATGTAAAATATAAGCCTTCCGGATTCGGGAGGCTTTTTTATTAAGTTTGTTGGTTTTGTTTTGATACATCTCTGTGACTGTCTTCATATAATTTTGCATCACTCCATTTGGCATGTTTGGAAGGAACAATTTTATAGCCTTTTTTGTAAGAGTATACTTTAGTGAATTCAGCTCCGAAAAATATCAACATACAGGAATAATTAATCCACATCATAATAAGGATCACGGTTCCTGCCGTTCCAAAGGTCGAAGTCGGTTTGAAATTACTGAAGTACAGGCTTAATAAAAATTTACCCAATGTAAATAAAATAGTTGTTAAAATTGCACCTTTCCATACGGGTTTCCAGCTGATCTGTACATCCGGGAGAAATTTGAACATCAAAGCAAATAGAAGCATAACGAGTGCAAAGCCAACGGCAAAATTGACCAGTTCAACCAGCATATACGTCTCGAACCCGAAATAATTGGTGATCCATGTATTAAAAAGGCTAATCGCTGATGAAAGAATCATCGTGATCATTAATAAAAATCCAAGAATAAGGATCATTCCAAGTGAGTTCGCTCTATCAAGAAGGAATTTGATCAATGCTTTTTTGGGCGCTGATTGAACATCCCAAAGAGTGTTTAACGAATGTTGCAGCTGAAAAAATAAAGTAGTAGAACCAAAAACCAAAGAACCGATCCCCACTGCTTTCATGAAAATATTCTGCTTATCGATCAATGCTCCGGCAATCATATTTTCTACACTTTTAGCAACATCTTCCCCCATTAATCCGCTGATTTGAGTACTGATCTGCCCGCGGATGGCTTCTTCACCAAAAAAGTTTCCGGCTATCCAGATAATAATAATTAATAGTCCCGGGATTGAAAAAATAGCGTAATAAGCTAAGCTTGCCGAATCCCTTGATGCGGTTGAACTATTCCATTCACTAAACGTTTCTTTTAAAACTTCCCAGAAAAATTTTATATTATTGATCATATTAAAATGGATATCCGATTGCTATATTTAATACAAGATTATCTTTTCTCCAGCTGCTGTCCCCGAAATTAATTCTGTTAAAAGTCCATCGGTCCCCCTTTTCATAATAAGGAACACGTATCGGCATTGCTAAATCGAGCCTTAGAATTAAAATAGAGAAATCAAGTCTTAGGCCAACTCCTGCACCTACAGCTATTTCGCTTAAAAAATCTTTGGAGAATTTTCCTCCTGGTCTCTGATTTTTTTTGTCATTAATTAACCACACATTTCCCGCGTCTACAAATGCTGCAACATTTAGAAACTTATAAAGATTAGCCCGATACTCAGCATTCATCTCCAGTTTAATATCCCCAGACTGATCGAATGCAAAATTCGAGTTTAAATTCCTTGGATCATAACTACCAGGACCTAGAGTTCTCGCCCTAAATGCTCTGATACTGTTACTTCCTCCCACAAAAAACTGTCTGGAAAATGGAATTTCCTGTGAGTTTCCGTAAGGATAGGCTATACCTGCAATAATTCTTGATGCAAAATTGGTTTTCTCGGAGAACTTGTGATAGAATCTAAAATCATTTTCCATCTTTACATATTGGCTGAATGGCACACCGAAGATTTCTTTTTGCTTACCCTTTTTAGCATTAGCTCCGGTAACTAAACCTGTAATGTTTCCCGCCAAATCTAGCGTACCTTTATAGTAGATAGTATTGGCTTTTGGCAACATTGTATTAGTATAAGTGTAAGAGTAGGTAGGACCAAAAATAAGTTGTTTTTCAACCACTCTTTTTAAATAAGGATAATTGTCACTCTCTGTGTTATATAATTCAGTGACATTGGCAGGGGAAACCAACGTAATATCAATCACTTTCAGATCATGTTCTTTGCGAGCATTTTCCTTCCATACATAGCCGAAAGATGCTGTAAAGTTGTTCAATGTGTAATATTGCGTACGGTTCTGGAATTCATATCCTAAACTGATATTTGTTCTTGGAACAAAAGCACTCGAAGAATTAAAGCGGAAAGGAGCGACAATTCTAGGAATTGACAACTGTACATTGGCTCCCGCCCGATACATATTCTTAGCTTCGGATTGCCCTCCCATCTGTACATCAAATGCTCCGTATACAGATGCTTTGAATTGTTCAGCACCTTTGAAAAAATTTCTGTGGGTCCAGTTTAAGTTGAGCTCACTACCCGCGTAGCTTGCTGAATTGGTTCTCCCTAAAGCCTCAAGGCGTAAAGATTGTACTTCCCGAGGTGTTAACAGGTAATATGCATCAAATTTGTGTTGCAAAGAATCCGAAACGATAAACTCATTTTTCACAAACTTAAAAACCCCTAAACTAATCAGCCTGTTTAATGAAAGGTTATGATTTGTCCGGTTATAAAGATCTCCTTTTTTAAAATATAATGCTCTGTCAAAGATCTTAGGTTTGAATTTATGCTGCGGATCTATAACGTAGATATCATCATAAACATATTTTGATAGTGAATCCGGATTCATAGGGACACTGTATTTTCCTTGCTTTACATCCTGAAGATTATAATTGGGGAATACAATAACCTTATCGATACCGAACTGTTGTGTTGCAAGTTCAGGTGTATCATCTTTTAATTTTACATTAAGCTCAACCTTATGATTTTTGGCTACTGTACTGTCTGCCTGAACAATAATATTATCAGGATGAAAATAATAAAATCCTTTTTCCTTCAATCCGTTATCAATCCTGTCACGTTCCGACTTAATAACACCAAGATCGAATGGGTTTCCACTTTTCAGTAAGCTTTTATCTTTTAAATTTTGAATTTCGCGATTAACCAGAGTAGAATCTTTTTGAAATTTTACGTTGCTGATCAGATATTGGGCTCCTGGTTTTAACGTATAAATGACTTTTGCTTTCTTGTTCTTGGAAATGGTATCATAAGTGGCTTTAGCATTAAAATATCCTTTATTCTCTGAGTAATTAACAATAATGTCTTTATTGAATTCACGGTCAACGTCTCCTAATAATACAGGTTTCTCACCCACCTTATATTTAAGCCAGTAATTGAATCCTTTTTCTTTTTTAGGTTCTCTGGCAATATTATAAAAATATAACCTAGGTCGTAGACCCAGAATGGTTGAATTAGGTTTGGGAACCAGATTTTCTTCCAAAGCGGCCTGAAGTTCTTTTTTCTCTTTTTTGGAGATGGTATCATTTTCAATTTTTACTTCACCACGGGTGTATAGCATTTGTCCTTCCTTCAGAAACTTTGTATTGCTACACGAAAATGAAATGGCAGCGAATCCCGATGCACATAAAGATGTAAGATATATTTTGAATGTATTTCCCATTTATTTAAACTCTACCACTTGGTTATTTTTATTTTCTTTTTTTGGTTTGTCCTGTTTTGATTTCCTGAAAATATCCCGGAATCGGTCATAATCCAATGTAATAATAAAACCGACACCTGTTTCAATAATTTGTCCTTGCAGGGCTACCTGATATTCATCTTTACGATAAGCCCTCAGCATATATCTGCCATCTTTGGAAAGACTGTAATCCACAGTAACATTTCCTGCGATATTGGTTGTGTTCTCATTTTGTCTGGCATCACCTTCCAGGCCAAAATTGCTTCCCACCGTTACTTTAAGACGATCGTTTAGTAGCTTTTTACTAATATCTACGTTGAGGTCGGTTCTTGTATTTTTCTGCCCGGTAGAATAATCTTCGGAAGATTCCAGCCCAAAATTCAGATCAACTCCTTTAATAAGTCCTGAAGCCAGGTTATTCAGTTGCTGCGAAAGGATTTTACTTACACTTTGTCTTGCCATTGCTTCCGCAGACATTCCTGCGCTGCTTTGGAATGGATTCTCTCCAATAAAACGGTTCAATAATAACAAAGCGAAGACCTGTTTATTCATTTCCGATTCCTGGGTTCTGAGCTGGGTAAGTTTCTGATCAACTGCATCAGTTACAGTAGATGAAACAGCATTATTTTTCTTATCTGTAGTGATGTCAAATGTAATCTGTGGTTTCAGTAATTCACCTTTCATTTTTAACAACGTATTGAAAGGAATTCTTTGTTTGAATTGATTCAATGTAGCAGCATCGCCCGTGAATTGTTGCTCAACTAGGTCAATCGGAGCCGTTTCGGTTTTATAAATGGCCGTAATATCCATAATGGCTGCAGTAGGCTCTCCTGTCCAGGTAATGGTACTCCCTTTCTGAATATCAAATTTTCTCTTAAGTACACTTACAGAAAGCTCATAAGATCCTTTTTCCACCTGATAAACACCCACAAGGGTAGTTTTTCCGGATGGATCAATGCCTCCGGTGAGTTCCGCCTCTCCCTGCAGTTTTACAAAATCACCATTGGCCTTATCAATAACAATTGACATTTTTGCTTCTTTACTTACTTCGATATTGACACTTACATCCATGCCTTTAATGCGGCTCTGAGCTTTCAAAGAGTCAGCTTTGATTGTTTTGTTTAAAACCACCTGATCCTGATCTACAAACTCCACGATTCCATCTCTTTCCTGCAATGACGGGCTGGATTGAGGAAGGACAAATGTAAAATCAGTATTATCCGCCACGGCTAATCTTCCATCTACTTTCGGAAGATCCAGATTACCACGGATATGCAGTCCTGCGTCGATAGCAAGAATCCCGTACATCATGGCATCATTGGATTTTTCAGAACTTACAACCTTAAAATCTTTAGCGTTTACATCAAGATTGAAGCCGAAGTCTCTATAGGTTTGTGTAAGGACCTGCCCGTCTACGACAAGTGCATTTCCATCCTTATCATTCACTTTAAATTGATTGAACTCAATTCCACGGCTGGTAAAATCGATCTCATCATTCAGTTTTCTGAAATCACTTCCCGTCTTTGCTATCTCAAGCCCAACATTATTAAATTTTACCTTACCGAGGATATTAGGCTTATCCGTACTTCCTGTAATCTTAAGATTTCCGGAAAGGTATCCTTCCGTATTGGTAATGGCATTCATTGAGAAGCCTTGGGCACTTTTCATCTGAAGCTTATTGATAGCCATGTCTAAATCAAATGTGCTTGATGATGTATTATAATCTCCAATGATCTTTACATCATTATCATTGCCTGATAATGCGATATTGGCATTTAAAAGCTTAGGTGAAGTACTGTTAACCTTTACAGCAAGGTTCCCGATTGGATTTCCAAATACATAAAGATCAGAAACGTTGAGGTCTGAGGTAAATGTCATGTCCTTTGTAAGATCCCTTAACTGAGCTGTACCGTTGATCGTTCCCTTCGCCAGTAGAGAATCCTTTTTAACGATCTCTGTGATTGTTTCTATCTTGAAATCCTTTAATGAAATATTTAAAGGGCTGTTAGGAGATGTGCTTTCGGACTGAAGGGAAATTTCGCTTCCCGTGTTGGAAAGTCTGAAGTTATCTGCTACAATTCCTTTGCTACTGATCTGTATTTTATTTCCTTCCGCAACGGTCCAGTCATTATAATTTAATTTGAGGCCGTTTGGATTTAACGAGATTTCTGTAATGTCATTCAGTGATTTGGCATTTCCGGCTATCAGGAATTGCGTCACATCTTTCTGATCTTTGGTCGTGATGTTATAATTAATAGTGTTGTCAGAAATATCTCCGCCAATATTTATTTTATTTAAAGCAAAACTTGAGCTTTTCAATCCGGCAACATTCAAATTATATTGCAGGGCTTCGTTTTCATTCGTTACTTTAAGTGAGGCATTTTCAATGGAGTTTTCACCATATAGTAATTGAGGAATTTGTCCGTCGATTTCAATTTTATGGGAGTCAGCATTATAATTTCCAGCTAAATTGATTGTTTCAAAACTTTTAAGATCCGGAACAAACTTTCTGATCAGATCATCATTTTTAATTTTTGCATTAAAGGTAAAATATTGCCCTGCATCGATCTTTTGAGATTTATCAGGTTTCTGAAACTGGTAATACTGGTTAATGGTCTGAGCCAAAGATCCGAAGATCTGCGTTAACCTGTATTTTCCTTTGAGCTCGACATCAGCAATCTGAGAATTGAGGACAATGCTTGTTGAATCATTTGCCGAACTTGCTTTCAGCGTTACTTCCTGAACAGGATAAACTTCTTTGGTATCCGAGAACGCGAAATTTTGGAGATTCAGATAACCATTAAGATGATCTGGATCCAGATTCGTAAAGTCACCCTCTATTTTTCCACCGATAATCATTTGTTTATCGTAGAAGCCTAGTTTATTGAGATCTACTTTGATAATATTTCCATTAACCTTTACCGTAGGATTTTTTTCATTATATATTCCCGAGGCTGTTAATTTCAGGTTGGCATTAGGATCATTAGAATCCAATAGGATATTATAAGCTCCATTATCAATTTTTCCGGTCAGGTTCATATCTCGGTACTGGTATCCTTTGTAGGTTGCTGAAGCAACATGTCCTTTAAGATCTGCTTTTGCTTTTTTGAAGTCAAAACTTTCTCCTTTTGCAGAGATTTGTGCTGTAACCGAGCCAATGTCCTTATTCTGTATAATTTTTCCCACCTGTATTCCCTGCAAATTAGCCTTTACATCATAGAGTTCCTGATTTTTTCTGCGCATATCCACCTTGGCAATAACTGCAGCATTTCCGAGAGTGGAATACAGGTTGAGGTTGGTATCAACCATCTTCGTGGTTCCTTTCGCTGCCCCTTTGATGCTGAAATTTGATGGAAGGGAAATATTTGATGGAATAGTATTTTTAGGTACCAGGTTAAAGATTGTTTTTGCAGAAGATGACAGTTCGCCAATTTTCAGATCATAATATAACTGATCGGGATTCATGGCGTTTTTAATTCTTCCTGATGCCGAAACCCTTAGTTGATCAAGCCCTGATAATTTAAAATTCTGGATCAGCAGATCATTTACATTTCCTTTTACATTTGCATTAACTGCAAGTATTGCATTAGGATATTTATTAAACGGAACCGTTGTCCTTAAAGTTGGAACCAGATTTAAAATATCGGCAAATCCTACTTTGGAATCTTTAATGTTAGCTGATATTTTTACTGCGCCTAGGTTTGAACTGAGTTGTTCGATTGAATTATACTCCAAAACAACCTCATCCCTTAGAATTGTTTTTGAAGTCTGCAAATAAAGGTCTTTCAGATAGGCCTGTCTTTCACCATATACAAAATCTGTATTGAATTTCTGTATATCCAGCCCACGACTTTCCTTAATTTCCGCAGAGCTTACAGTTCCTGCAAACGTATTGTTTTCCATCTTGAAACTACGGACCTCCACATTCATTTTTGAAAAATTAAGATGGTTAAAATCCATTCCCTGCTTTGTAGGAGTAATCGCGGTATTATTGTATGCTACTTTCACATCGTTCAAAACCATCTTCCCCAAAAGTATTTTCATTGCTTTTTCAGCATTCGCAGAAGGCTTAGGCTCTTCTTTTGAGTTTTTGGGATTGGCGTTTTGAGCCGGCAGATAAAGATTGGCATTAATATCTGCTCCGGAAAGAAACAGATTGGCTACGTTGTAAGAGTTGTTATCAAGATCCAGCTTATTGACCTTAGTACTTAATTCTTTAAATACAATTTTTGCAAAGGTTTTGGTATTGTCATCCCCATAATCTATATCAAAATTTGTCAGCTTAATTCCTCTTAATCCAATACTCATTGATTTTTTCTGGTTAAGAGAATCTACTTTCTTTTCAACTTTTTTTGAAACCTCTTCTACAATATCCTGCTTTAATTTGAGCTTCAGTCCATCGAGGTTGATATCATTAACGGCGTAGCTATTTTTATTTAAATCAAAAGTTTTTACCCTGGTGTCAAAAGATTTAAAATATAATTTAATATCGTTTCGGGATTGCTGGTCATTAAAAGTAACCCCGATATCTTTTAATTTGATTTTATCCAATGAAATAATAAACGGTTTCGAAGGACTTTCTTCTTTATCAGAAGTGGCAAAGGCATCGATAATATAATCAAAATTGAATTTTCCGTCTTTTTTTCTTACCACGTTGGCCTGTACCCCTTCAAGATCAACAGAAGTAATATCTGCTGTAGAATTAATAAGTTTAAGCATGTTCAGGCCTACATCGAGTTTCTTTACAGCAAGAAGTGTATCAATATTCTGCCCCTTTAAATAAAGATTTTCCATAACCAGGCTGTTAGGGAAACCTATATAGACCCTTTCAAGGCTTACTTTTGTTTTGATTTTTTTCTCAAGATAAACAATAAGTTTGTCTTTGATGAAGTTTTGAACTGCCGGAAGTCTCAAGCTTAAAATAAGTAAGGTAAGAAATACCAATATCGATATAATGGTAATGGCAGTGCGTCTTAGGAGTTTTCTTTTATTGATTTTCAGTTTCAAATGTGATAGGGTTTAGAACAAAGATAATTAATACTATTTAAAAAATTACCTGGTGTGGTACCCTCTGGAGAATGCAAAAATCCTGCCTTGGCTGCCATTTATGGAATTTTAGTTGTGTCGAAGTGAAGTGAATAATTGAGACAACAGCCAAAGCAAGGATTGATTTTTTTCTTTAAAAAAGCCCCCTTTTGTTTATTTTCAAGTATGAAAAAGGTATCGAAAATAATATAATGTTAGTTAGTTTTCAAAAGGGGGCGAGACATAGTTGAAAAGTTTAGTTTATATTTTTACTGATTATTATTCTCCCATTTTACTTCTTCACCTTGGGATGCAGCGCCACCCTGAGTAACAGTAATGGGTGTGGTTTCCTGATTGATGTGATAAACATAAGCGGCAATTTTTTCAGCATCCCTTCCGGTAATTGTCCCTTCTTTAATAAATGGCCTCATAGCTGGATTGTTCGGTGAACCATTCTCAAGCATCCAGAAAACATTTTTAAACAGGCTTTTTTCTTTAATATTGATCCAGTATGTATCCGTTAAATTGGGACCAATACCTCCTCTGCCACCATCACCATGGCAGGTTACACAATTGGTTTTAAAAAGTTGCTCACCTTCTGCGATGTTATCAGCGCTGTATTTTGCTGTTTCCAGATTAATGGTGGGAGCATTTTTTTCGTATTCTTCAATGGAAGCCAGCATTACTTTAGTCTCTTTATCATATTCTGCATCCGGATGTGCATAATCAGTAAAGGCGAAAGCCAGCATATAAACAGCACAGAAAATAATTCCGAAATAAAATAGTCCGATCCACCATTTGGGTAATGAATTATCCAGTTCCGTAATTCCGTCGAAACCATGATCGATGAGAATGTCTTTTTCCTCAGTTTGTGATTGCTTTTTAAAAGCAGAATTCCAGAGTTTCTGAAAATAAGGAGTACTTTTATCCCTAAGGTATTCTTGTTTTTCATACGAACTCAATCTGCTGAATTTTTCATTTTCCACCAGATCTCCAATCGAGTTCATGATCAAAAGGAGAATGGTGGCAATCAGTAATAATGCCCAGAAGAATGGGGAACTGAAATAACCGGAATCGTGAGCAAACATTTCGAATGCCATAACTGTTAATGCTACGGTTACAATGATGTATATAGAAATGGGTGTCCGTGTTTTCATTTTTACATGTATTTAATAATTAATCCGCACTTGCTGTTTTAATGTCCGTGGTTTTAATATCAGTACCTAATCTCTGGAGATAGGCTATCATTGCTATAATTTCTCTCTGTTCAAGCGGGATAAAGGCAGAGCCTTTTGCTGCTTTATCTTTCTGAACCTGGTCTCTTACGTCTGTTGCCTCCGAATAAATTCTTTTTACAATAGCCTGGGACTGATGATCTGCCCATTGGTTTGCCGAATCTATTTCCGCTTTTGTGTAAGGGATGTCAAAAGTATTTTTCATCAGTTCCATCTTGCTGATCATTTCAGAGCGGTCAAGTTTGTTGGTGATCAGCCATGGAAAACGAGGCATAATGGATCCTGCAGATGTAATTCTTGGATTGTACATATGTTTGAAATGCCATGAGTCAGGGTTTCGGCTTCCCTCCCGGTGGAGATCAGGTCCTGTTCTTTTTGAACCCCATAAAAACGGTCTGTCATACACGAACTCACCTGCTTTAGAGTATTGCCCGTTTTTACCGTCAAATCTCATTACCTCATCACGGAAAGGCCTGATCATTTGGGAATGACATGAATTACATCCCTCACGGATATAGAGATCCCTACCTTCCAGCTCCAAAGGAGAATAAGGTTTTACTGCCGTAATCTGTGGTAAATTGCTCTTAATGGTAAGGGTAGGGACTATTTCTACCAATCCGCCAACTGAAATTACAATGAAAGCCAATATAGAAAGTAATTTTGGTGTTCTTTCAAGCCAAAGGTGAGCGCCTTCACCTTCCTTTCTCTGGCTTCCGATATTTGCTAAAGCAGGAGCTTCTGCAGGAACTTCTCTTTGGAATGATCCGGCCTTAATGGTCTTAATAACATTCACAACCATTAATATGGCGCCGGAAAGGTAAAGGATACCTCCAATAAATCTCATTTTGAAATAAGGAATGATTGCAGTTACCGTATCCAGCCAGTTCTTCCACAATAGGGTTCCGTCCGGGTTGAATTGTTTCCACATCAAACCTTGAGTAAATCCTGAAATATACATTGGTACTGCATAGAAAATAATTCCTAAAGTCCCCAGCCAGAAGTGCCAGTTAGCCAGTTTTTTAGACCAGAGTTCCGTTCTCCACATAATTGGAATCAGATAATAAATAACTCCAAATGCCATAAAACCATTCCATCCCAATGCACCTAAATGTACGTGCCCGATTACCCAGTCCGTGTAATGTCCGATTTTATTTAAAGATTTTGTGGCTAAAAGCGGTCCTTCAAATGTTGCCATTCCGTAACAGGTCACAGCGACTACAAAGAACTTAAGGATAGGATTTTCTCTTACTTTATCCCATGCTCCTCTTAAAGTAAGAAGACCGTTAAGCATTCCTCCCCATGACGGAGCGATAAGCATGATAGAGAACCCGGTTCCTACTGCCTGTGCCCATGCAGGAAGTGCCGTATACTGAAGGTGGTGAGGACCTGCCCACAGGTAGACAAATATCAGAGACCAGAAATGGATAATAGACAGTTTATATGAGAATACAGGACGGTTAGCAGCCTTAGGCATGAAATAATACATCAGTCCTAAAACCGGAGTTGTTAATACGAATGCTACTGCATTGTGACCATACCACCACTGGACAAGGGCATCTTTTACTCCTGAATATACAGAATAAGATTTCCAGCTTGTGAAAGATAACGGAACTTCTAAGTTATTAAAAATATGAAGCATGGCAACAGCAATCCATGTAGCAATATAAAACCAGATGGCTACATAAAGGTGTCGTACCCGTCTTTTGGCAATGGTTCCAAACATATTGAACCCAAAAATGATCCATGAGAAAGCAATTAATATATCAATTGGCCATTCGTGTTCCGCATATTCTTTTGAAGTATTGATTCCCATCAGGAATGTAATAACCACACTGATAATCATAATCTGCCAAGACCAGAAATGGATCCACGAAAGTGTATCGCTATACATTCTGGTTTTTAGTAAACGCTGCATACTGTAATAGGCACCACAGAAAAATGAATTACATACAAAGGCAAAAATTACGGCACTCGTATGCAGCATCCGTATTCTTCCGAATCCCATTGCTCCCTGTGTATTGATCAGCCCCTGGATATTGCCGCTTCGTAAACTCTGAATCGTTGTGTCATCGGTTCCGAATAAAAATTCAGGTAGCTCAGGGTAGAAAAGCATTAGTGCTGCCGTAAGTCCCAGTAAAAAACCGACCAGACCAAATGCGATAGTAGCATAGAGAAATGCTCTGACAATGGTATTGTCATAATTAAATTTTTGCGTCTCCATAATTCCAATAGTTGTTGTAGAGAAAAATATTTATCATTAATAAGTGATCAGCTCTTATTTGTGAAGCTAAATTCCATTAAGAAATAAATATCATGTAACGTGTATAATGTTTTGCCAAAGGTATTTATTAACTTTGTTAGAGGCTAGTAGATATCCTTCTAAACTATACCAAAAACTACTAAAACAAATACAATGAAAGTATGCGGTCAGAACATCAGGAAAATCAGACGAACTAAAGATTTGACACAGGAGTATATGGCTTTTGAAATGGGGATTTCACAAAAGGCTTATTCGGATATTGAGAATTCTAAAGTGAAGATCAATCTGGATATCTTAAATAAAATCTCGCAGATTCTGGAAATTAAGCCTTCGGATATCTGCAGCATTTCACATAAATGCGGAATGGATGATTATGAAGACAAATACCAGTCTCTTTTGGAATATATGAAAAAGAATAATATTTCGGTTCCGGAAGAATATCTGTAAGAAAACAGAGTATTTTACTTTTTAATTCTTTAAAACTGAATGATTTGAATGTTCATGCTGCTTTATAGAAGCAAATTTCTTAAAGTTTTATATATTTAGGGCTTAATTCATTGTATGAACAACGAACAAAAAACCGGACCTAATGATGGGAATCTGGTTAGGGGATTAACCAACAGACATATTCAATTAATTGCTCTCGGTGGAGCTATAGGTACCGGTCTCTTTCTCGGTATTGGTCCTGCAGCTGTTTTAGCCGGCCCTTCCGTTATCTTAGGGTATGCATTAGCAGGGATCATTGCATTTTTTATTATGCGCCAACTTGGTGAAATGGTAGTTCAGGAACCTGTGTCCGGAAGCTTTAGTCATTTTGCATACAAATATTGGGGAAATTTTCCGGGGTTTGCTTCAGGCTGGAACTATTGGATTCTCTATATTCTGGTGAGTATGGCAGAACTTACAGCCATCGGACACTATATCCATTTTTGGTGGCCTGAAATTCCGCTCTGGGTTTCCAGTTTGTTCTTTTTTATCGTCATTAATGCGTTAAACCTTGCCTCTGTAAAAGTGTACGGAGAAACTGAATTCTGGTTTTCTATTATAAAGGTAGTTGCAATTATAGGAATGATTGTTTTTGGTATTTACTTATTGATTAGTGGTACCGGAGGAGATAAGGCAAGTATTTCAAATCTGTGGAATGACGGAGGATTTTTTCCAAAAGGTTTTTTTAATAAAACAGAAAATGGATATTCCGGACTTTTTGCGGCAATGGCCATGATCATGTTTTCCTTTGGAGGATTGGAATTAATTGGAATTACTGCTGCAGAAGCTAAAAGTCCGGAAAAAACGATTCCTAAAGCTACCAATCAGGTTATTTACAGAATTTTAATTTTTTATGTGGGGGCATTGGTTATTCTCTTTTCACTAAGTCCATGGAGAGAAATTACAGAAGGAACAAGCCCGTTTGTCATGGTTTTCCAAAATCTGAATGGATTTGAATTTACCATCTTTGGAAAAGTAATACACTTTAATGTTCTCATAGCAAATATTCTTAATCTGATTGTTTTAACCGCAGCTTTATCAGTTTATAACAGCAGTGTTTACAGTAACAGCAGAATGCTTTTTGGATTAGCGCAACAAGGAAATGCACCCAAATTTCTTACAAAATTAAATAAGAATAGTGTGCCTACCAATGCAATCCTTGTTTCCTCATGTTTTGCTGGGATCTGTATTATCATCAACAAGCTGGTTCCGGAAAAAGCATTTGAATATCTGATGGCCTTAGTAGTTTCCACTCTTATCATCAACTGGCTCATGATATGTTACACCCATTTAAAATTTAGAACTGAGAAAAATAAATCAGGAACAAAAACCAAATTTCCTTCTATATTTTATCCTGTATCGAATTACATATGCATCTTTTTCCTGTTGGCTATTTTAGTTTTAATGAGCATTACAGGAATGGAGATCCAGGTTATCCTGATCCCGGTGTGGTTGATTTTCCTCTTCATACTGTTTAAATTGTACAAGCCTAAAAACAGCTAGCTTTTTTACAGAAAATATAAAAAAGGATGGATATTTATCTGTCCTTTTTTGTGAAGATGTTTTTACTAAATTCATAGGGTTATTAATTCATATGTGGCTGGCATTTTGTATAAATTGAAAAACCCATTTGAATTTATAAAATACATTCATGCATAATCATTTTGGTGAAATACAAAAGATTGTAGACCTCATTGAGGAAAACTTTGACAGAGAGATCACGGCTTATGAAATAGAGAGCATGTCTCATTATTCCTATAGGAATTTCCAAAGGATCTTTTTTAGGATTTTTAATGAAACCATTTCCGGATTTCAAAAACGGCTCCGCCTTGAGAATGCTTATAAAAAGCTAATATATACAACCGATACAATTTCTGACATTGCCTGGCAAATTGGTTATTTTAATATTCAATCCTTTTCTAAAGCTTTTAAACAACAATATCATATTTCACCGGCAGTAGCCAGGAAAAATAAACAGGAAATGTTTAGTCAGTTTATTGGTAATACCCAAGGAAATCTGCCACATGAAATAAGATATAAAGATCCGGTTTCTGTATACTGTAGGTTTATTAAAGCTATGGATTATAATAATCAGGAAATTAATGATCTGTGGGAAAGTATTGAGAATGAAAATGAAATTTCTGGTTCTGCCTATGGGATTATTCGGGATCAGCCCCTTATTACGAGCGTACCTCACTGCAGATACGGAGCAGGTATAACACATATTTCTTCCGGGATATCAGGATTTCAAAAGAAAGAAATTTTTGGAGGCAAGTATATCAAATTTACCCATTACGGAAGCTTTGATAGTATTCTGGAAACGTACAGGATTTTTTATAGATTTTGGCTGACGGAGTCTTTGTTTATGCTGGATAATTCCGATGTTATAGAAGAATATACACAGTCCCCAACAGGAGAAATTATTACACACATTTATTTTCCGTTGTATTCATGAGGTTGTCCTTTTAGGACAATTTTTTGTTTTTTAACGATATAATTTTGCAGTCATCAATAACAAAGATGATTTATAAGTAAAGACTTTAGAAAACAATAATGATGAAAAAAATAGTATTTCCCGTAGCTTTTCTGTTTTCATATGGAGCAACAGCTCAAATTTCAGTACAAGGTTATGCAGGTATCAAGGAAACAGAAGTTTTAGGGATTTTTGATAAGGATTTTAAGACAAAATGGAATTATTTCGCTTCAGGTACAGTTTCCTACGAATATGAGTCAAAGAAATGGAATGCAGAGTTATATCAGAATCTTAATTATTATATAGGAAGAAACTGGGGAATTTCAGGGGGAGTTCATGTATCTGCTGAAGATGTAATGCCTTCGCTTGGATTTGCCTTTATTAAAGAGAAAGGAGATTTTGGAATTAATTTATATCCGGCGCTGACTTATTCTTTCGATGGGAAAGAAATGGGATTCGGGCTTTATACATTAATGGAATATACACCCAGGATTAATGAGCGGTTTAGCCTGTATAGTATGTTGATTATAGATTCTGATTTTAGCATTAAGGAGCATCAGATGAGTAATCAGGTCATCAGATTGGGAATAGAAACCCAAAAGAAGATGCAGTTCGGAATCGGAAGTACCGTTTCTCAGACCGGAAATAATTTTGAAACCACAATTGACTTTGGAATATTTATAGGAAAGAAATTTTAATAATATGAATAATAAATTTTTTGCATTTTTTTTAACATTAAACTCAGTGTTTTGTATGTCACAAACGTATTATTTCCCGGAAGAGTCATCCCTTCACGAAGGAACATGGCTACAGTGGCCACATCATCACCAGCATGGTAAGGCTTACAGGGAAAGGGTCGAGCAGACATGGATTGATATGACCAAAGCTTTACAGGTTAATGAGAAGGTCCATATTATTGCTTATGATGAGGTAGAGAAGAAAAGGATTTTAAATATTTTAGAGGAGAATGCCATACCGATGAAAAATATTGATTTTAAGATCTATCCTACAGATGATGTATGGATCAGGGATAATGGACCTATTTTCGTGAAAGATAATAAAAGACACCTCCTGATCGAAGATTGGGGATTTAATGGTTGGGGAGAAAAGTTTGATTTTGAAAATTGTGATGAAATTCCACAACGTATCGGAAAAGACATCGGGGCAAAGGTTATAGATCTGAATGAAGAAATGGTAAATGAGGGAGGTGCAATAGAAACTGATGGAGATGGGGTTTTAATGGCATGTAAAAGTTCCGTGATCAGCCAGAAAAAAGGTTCGGTAAGGACAAAAGGGATAACACAGCAGGAGGCTGAGGAAATGTTTAAAACCTATTATGGAGTATCAAAGGTGATTTGGTTGGATGGCGTTACAGGACTGGATGTTACTGATATGCACATTGATGGATTTATGAAGTTTATAGACAAGGATACCATGATTACGATGGATGAAGAGGATCTTGCAGAAATGGGGCTGTCGGATAAAGATATCAATACATTGTATACTGCCACAAACGTGGAGGGAAAAGAATATAAAAAAGTTTATGTGCCTGCTACAAAAAACAAGGTGAAAACAGCTTATGGTAAACAACTGGATGAAAAGGGCTCGTATGTAAACTATTACGTGGCCAATAAAATTGTTCTCGTTCCAAATTATGGTGACCCCAATGATAAAGTAGCAAACAAAATTATTCAGGATCAGTATCCTACTAGAAAAGTGATTGGAATTGATGTTAGAAACCTATATGAAAATGGTGGGATGGTACATTGTGTAACCCAACAACAACCTGCCGGAGAATTGGCTAAATAATGATAATAATATTAAATAAATACCCCTGATCTATTAGATCAGGGGTATTTATTTAAAGTCTCTTTGTGCTTTTCAGACAATATTAAGTGGTAAATTAAAATTTATCTAAGAGTATGGCTGTTTGATGGATATGTTACGTTTGTTATCCAAAAATTTTGATCAATAATAGAAAAACAAAAGCCACTCTTTTTAAGAGTGGCTTGTAGACCCACAGGGATTCGAACCCCAGATGACTGAACCAAAATCAGTAGTGTTACCGCTACACCATGGGTCTGTGTTATTTTTTGTGGTGCAAATTTATAAATTTTTTCTTGATACACAAAAATCTGGCATAAAAAAATCATTTTAATACATCCTGAAATAATAAGTAGTTGTGTACTAGTATTTTATTAATGGGATTTTAAACATATATAATAAAAAAACCACTCTTAAGAAAGAGTGGTTGTAGACCCACAGGGATTCGAACCCCAGATGACTGAACCAAAATCAGTAGTGTTACCGCTACACCATGGGTCTGTGTTGTTTTTAGTGGTGCAAATTTAAAGCTTTTTTCTCTACATACAAGAACTTTTTAAACTTTTTTTTACATTTACATCACATTTTATTTGCGGAAAACATGGTGATAGATTTCAATAATCTCAAAATTAATAACTTATATCCACATACGGAATTCGAAAAAAAAGTCATTCTTTTTTTGGAAAAATGGACTTCCGGTTCGGAAACAGTTGATGTCCAAACTTCAGGATCAACAGGAGCGCCTAAAGTTTTTGAAATTGAAAAAAGGAAAATGATGAATTCAGCAGTGATGACGTGTAACTTTTTACAGTTAAAAGAAGGAGATACGGCTTTGCTCTGTTTACCTGTAGAATATATCTCAGGTAAGATGATGGTAGTTCGCTCCTTTGAGAGAAAGATGAAGCTGCTTGTGGAAGAACCATCTTTACAGCCACTTGAAGAAATTACTGCAGAAATAGATTTTTGTGCAATGACTCCTCTACAGGTGGAAAACTCTGTGGATAAACTTCACCTTATAAAGAACCTGATCATTGGTGGAGCATCCGTCTCAGAGAGCCTGAAAAAAAGGATATCACACCTCAATACAAACATATTTGAAACCTATGGAATGTCAGAAACTTTATCCCATATTGCCTTAAAGCAACTGTCGCCAAAGGCTGAAGATTACTTTACCGCTTTTGAACATGTTGAAATCTCTAAAGATGATCGGGGATGTCTCCGGATATTTGCTCCGGATGTCAACAGTGAGGTCCTGCAAACTAATGACTTAGTTGAAATTAAAAATTATAATCAGTTCAGATTTTTAGGACGTATTGATAATGTAATTAATTCCGGAGGGGCTAAAATTTTTCCTGAAGAACTGGAAGGATTGGTCAAAAAAGAAATTGCAAACGAAGTTTTATTTTTAGGATTAAAAGATGAAATTTTAGGCCAGAGATTAGTATTGGTTATCGAAGGGCAACGTTCGGAAAAATTGATTGAGAGGATTTCACAAATACCATTTGAAAAAAACTTTCATAAACCTAAAGAAATTATTTTTGTGGACGAAGTACCGAGGACTCCGAATGGTAAGGTGAACCGGCTAGAATTAATGAAAATGCTGTCGTGAAATTTTTATCTATAACCCTTGTTTCAAAACCATGAAAGATTTTTCAAAAGAACTAAGCTATAGAACTTCCAGGAGCAGTGGAGCGGGAGGTCAGAATGTAAATAAGGTGGAAACATCTGTCACCGTACTTTGGAATGTAAACGGATCTGAGTTTTTTACTGAAGATGAAAAAGTTTTAATTCAAAATAAATTAAAAAACAGAATCAATGCAGAAGGCTTGATGTTTTTGACGGTTTCTGAGAGTAGAACTCAATTGATGAATAAAAATAAAGCAGTTGAAAAAATTATAGAAATTGTAAATAAAGCTTTAATAATTCCTAAGAAAAGACTCGCAACCAAACCTTCCAAAGGTCAAAAGCAGAAAAGGCTTGATAATAAAAAGAAACTCTCAGACAAAAAGGAAAACAGACGTTTTAAATTCTGATTGTGCACTTCGGAAAAAATGTTATTTTTGCCGAAATTTAAAACAAATGATAAAAAAAATTACACTTTTAGGGATGTTTTCGATTACTGCTATGTCCATGGCACAACAAAAATTTTCAATCATTCCATCCGTGGGATATGCATGGAGGGTAGCAAAAACTCCATCGAATATTTCAGGGGATACAAGAAACTACATTAAAGGGTTAAAAAGCGGGATGAATTTTGATGTTTCTGCTTATTATAACGTGAAGGGGAATATACATTTAGGATTAAAATATTCCAATTACAGTGCATCCAGTGATGGAAGAATTACCGTAAGAGATAATAATGGGCAAACTATTTCAGGATATGTTAGCACCAAAGACAATATCAATTTCTTTGGACCAGCATTTATGTATTCTAACTTTAACGATGAGTTTAAACATAAATTCTATTATGATGTTGCACTGGGAGCTATTACCTATACAACAAAAACCGGTAGCGTTAAAGGAACGGGGTCAAATTTGGGATTGGAAGCTAATTTTGCTTACCAATATGCAGTCTTGAATAACTTTTTTATTGGTCCTAAAATCGGTCTTACAGCCGGTACATTAAGCAAAATGACAATTAACGGAAGATCTTTTAAGCTGGAGGATGATCAAAAGGAAGGATTAACAAGACTTTCTCTGAGTGCTGCCGCTACATTCCGATTTTAAGTTTTATCTTTGCAAAAATCAAAATAAATGAACAAGCCAATTTCTGAATTTATAGAGAAATATTACCTGCACTTCAATGCAGCTGCATTGGTGGATGCATCAAAAGGTTATGTTGCGCATCTTAAAGATGGCGGAAAAATGATGATAACTTTAGCGGGAGCAATGTCTACTGCTGAATTAGGAAAGATTCTTGCTGAGATGATCCGTCAGGATAAAGTAGACTTTATTTCTTGTACCGGAGCAAACTTGGAAGAAGACTTAATGAACCTGGTTGCGCATTCTCATTATGAAAGAGTTCCGCATTACCGAGATCTTACGCCACAGGAAGAATGGGACTTATTGGAAAGAGGATTAAACAGAGTTACAGATACATGTATCCCTGAAGAAGAAGCATTCAGAAGGTTGCAGAAGCATATTGTGGAGATTTGGAAAGACGCTGACTCTAAAGGAGAAAGATACTTCCCACATGAATATATGTACAAAATGATCCTTTCTGGAGTTTTGGAGCAGTATTATGAGATTCCAAGAGAAAACTCATGGATGATTGCTGCTGCAGAAAAAAATCTTCCGATTGTTGTTCCGGGATGGGAAGATTCCACAATGGGAAATATTTTTGCATCCTACTGTATAAAAGGAGAGCTTAAAGCAACAACAATGAAATCAGGAATTGAATACATGATGTATCTTGCTGATTGGTATACTAAAAATTCAGGAGGGAAAGGTGTAGGATTCTTCCAGATTGGAGGAGGAATCGCAGGAGATTTCCCAATTTGTGTAGTACCGATGCTATATCAGGATATGGAGATGCATGATGTACCGTTTTGGTCTTATTTCTGCCAGATTTCCGATTCTACAACATCGTACGGTTCATATTCCGGAGCAGTTCCAAATGAAAAAATCACTTGGGGTAAACTGGATATTACAACACCTAAGTTCATCGTTGAAAGTGATGCAACGATCTGTGCACCATTAATGTTCTCCTATATTCTTGAGAATTCTTAAGATGAAATTTCCGGGATATCCTGGATCATAAAATAAGAAAAACGCTTCATATTATGGAGCGTTTTTTATTTTTTAGATGTTAAAAAAATTATTCTAAAATAGCTAAAATCATTAAAAGTTCCGAGGCTTCAGAAATTGATTGGTCATATCGGGCTTAACAAAATATAAAAGCTTTCCTTTTTATAGAATTTAATCCATAGAATTAATAAGCACAAAATAACGGTATGCAAGAATTCCTTTTTGTAACTTCGTTAATGAAGAAGGATCCTTATCGCTTAATTTGGGTAAGATCTTTTTATTGATCGCATTCAGAATGCGGAAAAATGATTTTTTCATAACTTTATAATTTTAATGAGAAACATCATTGAAATTATTATCATTCAAAAATGATGCAATTATTTTAACCAATATAAATGATCGTGTATGGACGAAATTTTTAAACAACAGGTTTATGAAATTACAAAGCTTATTCCCAAAGGGCGAGTATCTTCTTATGGAGCCATTGCAAAAGCAGTAGGATATCCCAATCATTCACGTCATGTTGGAAAGGCTATGGGTGGATGCCCAAAAGATGTTCCTGCCCATAGGGTAATTTCCAGTTCAGGAGTTTTATCTGTAAAAGAATTTCAGCCTAAGCTGGAAGCAGAGGGTATTGTGGTTGAAAATTTTAGAATTAAAAATTTCAAGAAACTTTTTTGGGATCCTTTAAGTGAATTGTAGAATTTACTTTCTTGCTTTCAGCGTTTTTATTTCTGCCTGTAATTTCTGGTTCTCGGCTTTTAATAAAGAAATATATTCCTGAAGGTTTTCAACAATGGAAAGTGGAATCGTATTGTTGTTATATTGATACACTCCCGATGCAGAACTGTCGTTAAATACTGGATGATCATTATTGACAACAATTTGGGCGTCATCTTCTTCATAAATGTCCTCCATAGTAACATCGAGGAAATTAGCAATCTTTTCCCATTCAGCCCTTACGATTTTTACATCTCCACTTTCTTTTCTGCTGTAATTGGAAACATCCGTAGCAATGATATCAGCAATTTGTTGCTGAGTATATCCCTTTTTCTTTCTGATTGATCGTAGCTTTTCTTTTTGCATCTCGCATTTTTATACAAATATGCAAAAAATCACACAAATTTGTATCTGTGTTGTACATGAAAAATGCAAAAAATCTGCAACAGGATTATGCATTTTGAATGTTTTGACTTTTATAGTTTTGGAGTACAACAAATAAAAAAACAACACAATGAGAAAAAAATTACTTATGGCAGGAGTGCTATTCCTGCTGATTTTTCAGGCATGTTCTTCAAACGAAGATTTATCAACGGGACAGAATTCCAGCACAAAGACAATTCAAAAAAATGTTTTAAGAACTGCGAGATCAGATTCCGGAACTTTATCAGATTATGTATCTACCCAGCTCAGCATTCAGTCGGAAATCAAGAATCTGTTGGATAATGAAAAAGACGCAGATTTTTCATTGATTCAGTCGGGAATTGATAGGGTTAAGACCGTAGAAGAACTTGAAAGTCTTTATAATTCTGCAAAAATTGGAAGAAGCAGGGAATTGATCTCTATGTATGAGAAAATGAATGATAATAGTTTAGCCTTCAGAGAATCTAATGCTGATTTTTATTCAAAATATACAGAAGAAGAAAGAACAAGGATGCTGACAAATGAGGTAGATTTGCAATTGAATTATGATGAAAGTACTCGTATGGCAAATGGAAAAGACTGTCAGGCAGGTTTTGTTAAAGCATCAAATAGATGTATGAGGAATTATGCAATAACAATGGGAGGAGCTGCTTTAGTAGGGATTTTTTCAGGAGGAACGGGGGCTGTAATTGGAGGAGCAGTAGCTACTACTAATATGATTGTGTGTAATTCAGATGCAGAAACAGATTATCGAGGTTGCGTAAGAGAGGGAGGGAAACCATAAAGATAGAATATGAAATTTAATAAGTATATTATAATAATAGTAATGATTATGTTAATACTTACTCCACTGTTTACAAGGGATAGTATATGGCGTATCATTTTTGAATGTATCTCTTTTATAATTTTCTTTATCCTTATTATGTCAGCCTGGAGGGAACGTAATAAAAATGCTGTTATTGCTTATACTTTTTTAATAGTTATTTCAACTATTCAATTATTTGATAAGGAAGATAGGTACTTTTTTGTTCAGGTAATTCTTTTGATGATAATGCTTGTTTTAGCAATCTTTAAATCGAACAGATCAGAAAATAAAAATGGTATAGAATAAGCGATCAAGGATGAAGCTTAGTTTTCTAAGAACTAACTAGGATTTAGACAAATATTATAGAATAGTCTTATAAGAAAAAGCGATACAGATGATCTGTATCGCTTTTGTTATTTTATTTTTCAAGCTGCTTGTAACTTCTTTGGATGAAATCTGTAAGATCTTTTCCTTTCAATAAATTCTGAGAAAGTTTTGCAAGATCTAAAGCGTATTTAATAAGGCTTGCTTTCTCTTCATGGTTTTCTGTTTTTAAGATTTGACCAGCGAATTCACTGTTAGAGTTTACTACCAGATTATACATTTCAGGGAAGCCTCCCATTCCAAACATTCCACCTCCGCCTGTTGCCTGCATATCTTTCATTCTTCGCATAAATTCAGGCTGTGTAATCGTAAAAGGAGCATCCGTACTGTCTAAGTCTTCCAGTTGAACCGTGAATTTTGCATCACTGATGGTTTCCTCTACATTCTTTTTCAATGATTCCTTTTCAGAATCATTAAGCTTGGAGATTACAGGTTCATCTTTTTTGATCAGATTGTTAACGTGATCCGCATCTACTCTTACAAATGAAACCTTTTCTTTAGTACTTTCCAGCTTTTGAATAAGGTGAGGTACAATAGGAGAATCTAAAAGAAGCACTTCGTACCCTTTATCTTTTGCAGACTGGATATAGCTATGTTGCTCATCTGCGTTGGAAGCATAAAGAATGATCAGGTTACCATCTTTATCAGTTTGTGCAGGTTTGATTTTTTCAGTCAATTCATTCCATAGGAAGTAAGTTCCATCAACTGTAGGATATAAAGAAAACTTATCGGATTTTTCATAGAATTTCTCTTCAGAGATCATTCCGTATTCAATTACGATCTTGATATCATTCCATTTTTTCTCATAGTCTTCACGGCTTTCATTGATAAGGGAAGCCATTTTATCTGCTACTTTTTTAGTAATATAAGAAGAAATCTTTTTTACAGCACCGTCAGCCTGCAGATAAGAACGTGAAACATTCAATGGAATATCAGGAGAATCAATGACACCACGAAGAAGCATTAAGAAGTCCGGAACAATTCCTTTTACTTCATCGGTAACAAATACCTGATTCTGATACAGCTGGATTTTATCTTTTTCAATATTCAGGTTGTTAGCCAGCTTTGGGAAAAATAATATCCCTGTCAGATTGAAAGGATAATCAACATTCAGGTGAATATTGAATAAGGGTTCTTCAAATTGCATTGGATACAATTCGTGGTAGAACTTTACATAATCCTCTTTCGTGAGATCAGTAGGAGCAATTGTCCATGCCGGATTCGGGTTGTTGATGATATTGTCCACTTCCTCTGTTTCAGCAACAGCATCTTCCGGAGCACCTTCCGGTAATGGGAGAGTGTGGGTCTTTGTTCCAAACTTAATCGGAACAGGCATGAATTTATTATATTTTAATAGTAACTCGCGGATTTTTGATTCCTCCAGAAATTCGGTTGAATCTTCTGCGATATGAAGGATAATTTCGGTTCCTCTTTCAGTTTTATCTGTAGTTTCTTCAAGTGTAAATTCAGGGCTTCCGTCACATATCCAACGAACAGCAGGTTCATCTCGGTAAGATTTTGTAAGAATCTCTACCTTCTCAGCAACCATGAAAGCAGAGTAGAATCCAAGACCGAAATGTCCGATAATTCCTGAATCTTTTGCACTGTCTTTATATTTTTCCAAGAATTCTTCGGCACCTGAAAAAGCCACCTGATTAATATACTTTTCGACTTCTTCGGCCGTCATTCCTATCCCCTGATCAATAATATGAAGAGTCTTTTCTTCCTTATTGATTTTTACTTCAAGTTTAGGATTTCCATATTCCACCTTAGCTTCACCAATGCTTGTTAAGTGTTTTAATTTTAGAGTAGCATCAGTGGCATTGGAAATTAATTCTCTTAAAAATATTTCGTGATCACTGTAAAGAAATTTCTTGATAAGTGGAAAAATATTTTCCACAGAAACATTAATATTTCCTTTAGTCATAATAATTTAGTTTTGATTTGCATAATTCTTCTCAAAAAAAATACCATGAGGAAGAAAGTGACAGAATGACACTCTTGAACTTATAATGAAACAGGAGCTTCATGTAATTTTGTCAAAGAAATATCTTACTTTTAAATCTTTAAAATTATTAAAAAAATGAAGTTGAAATGTACAGTTTTTATTCTGCTCATCATGACCTGTTTTATGTATGGACAGAAAAAACCTCTAGATCATTCCGTTTACGACAGCTGGCAAAATATCGGGACAAAAAAAATTTCAAATGATGGAAAATGGATTGCCTATTCCGTAGATGCTCAGGAGGGAAATTCTAACCTTTTTCTGCACTCAGTTAAAAATAAAACCTCAAAGAAGTTTGCAAGAGCAACAAAATTGGATTTTACCAATGATTCCAGGTTTGCTGTTTTTCAAATCCGTCCACAGTATAAAGATATAAAGGCGGTAAAAGATAAAAAGCTGAAAAAAAATAAATTAACGAAAGATAGTCTTGCAATAGTTGATTTTCTCAATGATAAAACTGAGAAAATTCCTAATGTGAAATCATTTAAAGTTCCTGAAAAAGCAGGTTCTTTTGTTGCATACCTTTTGGAAAATACAAAAGATAAATCCTCGGATGATGCTTCTGATAAAGAAGATGGAGATGAAAATAATGATGAAGATAAAAATGTAAAACCATTACAATTGGTGGTACGGAATTTATTGGATGGAAAAAGTACAACATATGATAATGTAGTGCGTTATGAGTTCAGTAAAAACGGAAGACAACTGGTTTTTGTAACTAAAAAGCCGGAAGAAAAGGCTAAAAAAGAGAAAAAAGAAGATAAGGATTCTGAGAGTGAAAAATCTGCAGATAAAAAAGAAACTGACAAATCAAAGCCAAAGAAATATGCATTTCAAACCGTACAGATAGTTGATCTGCAAAAAGGGACTGTATCTAAGGTTTCAGAAATGGAGGGCGATTTTTCACAGTTGTCTTTCGATGAAGAAGGAGACCAACTGGCATTTGTGGGAACTGCTTCTGCACAAAATGACCTGGTGAAATTATATCAGCTGTATTACTTTAATTTTAAAGGAAATAAGAAGGAGGTTATAAGCAATGAAAATGAACAGATGAAAAAGAATTGGGTAGTTTCTGAAAACAGGTTGCCTTTATTCAGCAAAAACGGAAAACAATTGTATTTCGGTGTTGCGCCAAAACCTGTTGCAAAAGATACTGCGATGATTGCCAACAATCATGCTGTTGTGGACATCTGGAATTATAAAGATGATTATCTTCAGACGGTACAGTTAAAAGAATTAAAAAACGATCTGAAGAAATCCTATGCCGCAGTAATGCAGACAGAAAAGCCTGGTTTCTTCAGAAATATTGATGGAGAAGATTTAGATACTTTAAGATTGGTGAACGAAGGAAATGCTGAATTTGCATTAGGGATTACCAGTATCAATAACCGTATTTCCTCTCAATGGGAAGGCTCTACAAAGAAAACCTATTTTCTGATTGATAATAAGACGGGCGAAAGAACAGAAATTATAAAAAATCTTGACGGGGCAGTTGCCATATCTCCGCTTGGAAAATTTCTTGTGATTTTCAACAAAGAAAAAGGAATGTGGTTGAGTTACAATATTAAAACAAAACAAACTCTTCCTCTCAATAGCGGGTTGCCGGTTTCTTTTGTTGATGAAGAATTTGATATGCCGGATTTTCCAAATTCTTATGGTATCGCATCATGGACGGATAAAGATGAATCTGTAATTATAAGAGATCGCTACGATCTTTGGGAATTCTTCCTGAACGGCTCAAAAAAGCCAAGGAATATCACGAATGGCTTCGGGCGCAAACATAAAATAACATTCGACACATACGATTTAGATAAAGATGTAAAAAGCCTGAACCGGAAATCTTCCATTTATTTATCAGCTTTTGATAATACATCCAAAGCAAACGGAATTTTCAGAACAACCATTCAGTCAGACGCTGATCCTGTAAAAATCCAAATGGAAAATGTCTGGGGGTATCGAAGCATTCAAAAAGCTAAAAATGCGGAAGAATATATTTTGGTAAAAGAATCCTATACAGAATCGCCTGATATTTTCGCAACATCAGATTTCTTGGAACAACAAAAATTAAGCAATACAAACCCACAGCAAGCTCTTTATAATTGGGGGACGAATGAATTGGTCAACTGGACAACACCAAAAGGCAATTCATCTACAGGAGTTTTGTACAAGCCTGAAGATTTCAATCCCAACAAGAAATATCCTATGATTGTTTACTTCTATGAGAAGCTTTCGGACAATCTGAACCGTTATGTTGCTCCTGCTCCGACACCATCAAGATTAAATATTTCTTACTTTGTGAGCAACGGATATTTGGTTTTTACACCGGATATTTCATATACCGATGGTTTTCCGGGGGAATCCGCAATGGAATATATTAATTCCGGAGTTGAAAAATTAAAGCAGAATTCATGGGTAGACGGTACTAAAATCGGAATCCAAGGACAAAGCTGGGGCGGTTATCAGGTTGCTTACCTTATTGCTCACACAGATATGTATACTGCTGCGTGGAGTGGTGCTCCTGTTGTCAATATGACCTCTGCATATGGAGGGATCAGATGGACCTCAGGAATGAACAGGCAGTTTCAGTATGAAAAATCACAGAGCAGATTAGGGAAAAATCTTTGGGAGGCACCAGATCTTTACATTAAAAATTCACCGCTTTTCACGATTAATAAGGTGAAAACTCCGGTAGTCATTATGAGTAATGATAAAGATGGAGCAGTTCCATGGTATCAGGGAATTGAAATGTTTACGGCATTACGACGTCTGGGAAAACCCGTTTGGCTTCTTAACTATAATGGTGACGACCATAATCTTGTAAAACGACAGAACAGGAAAGATATACAAATCCGCGAGCAGCAGTTTTTTGATTATTATCTTAAAGGAGCTAAAGCTCCGGTATGGATGACAAAAGGAGTCTCTGCAACCCAAAAAGGAAAAGATTGGGGCTTTGAACTGACGGATGATAAACCTTAACGATAAAAAATCGGCGGACGAAATGTTCCGCCGATTTTTTTTATTAAAAGATTAAAAGATTAAAAGATTAAAAGATTAAAAGATTTTTTTAGTAAATCTCATCAATATCTTACAAAAATACCGGCGCGCCAAAGAGTATTTCTCACTTGTGAGGGTAGGAAATAGAGTAAAAACAAAAGACAGCTTGAAGGCTGTCTTTGTTATTGATTTTGATTTGAAAAATTATTTTGATTTATTTTTCAATTCTTCTTTAATTTTATTCTCCAGTTCTTCAGAAAGTTCAGGATTGTCTTTAAGAACGTCTTTTACCGCATCACGGCCTTGTCCTAATTTTGTTTCATCATAGCTGAACCATGAACCGCTTTTCTTTACCACTCCTAGCTCTACAGCCTGATCAAGAATTTCTCCTGTTTTAGAAACTCCTTCTCCGTACATGATGTCAAATTCAGCTTGTTTGAATGGAGGGGCTACTTTATTTTTAACAATCTTTACTTTTACACGACTTCCGATTGCTTCGTCACCATTTTTGATCGGTGCACTTGCCTTTCTGATATCTACTCTTACTGAAGCATAAAATTTCAAGGCATTACCACCGGTTGTCGTTTCAGGGTTTCCAAACATTACACCAATTTTCTCTCTCAGCTGGTTGATGAAAATTACGGTACATTTTGTTTTTGAAATTGTTGCAGTTAGTTTTCTTAATGCCTGAGACATTAATCTTGCATGCAGACCCATTTTGGAATCACCCATTTCTCCTTCAATTTCTGCTTTAGGAGTAAGAGCGGCAACTGAGTCGATTACTACAATATCAATCGCTCCTGAACGGATAAGGTTGTCCGCAATTTCCAGGGCTTGTTCACCATTGTCCGGTTGAGATATAATAAGGTTTTCTAAATCTATTCCTAATTTTGCAGCATAAGTTCTGTCGAAAGCGTGCTCTGCATCAATAAATGCTGCAATTCCACCTGCTTTTTGAGCTTCTGCAATAGCGTGAAGTGTTAAAGTTGTTTTACCGGAAGATTCAGGTCCATAAATCTCAATGATTCTTCCTCTTGGATATCCTCCTACTCCCAATGCAATGTCTAATCCTAAGGATCCGGAAGGAATAACTTCTATTGTATTATCAACAGAATTATCTCCCAAAGTCATTACAGTTCCTTTTCCGTATGTTTTATCTAATTTATCAAGCACTAGAGCCAGTGCTTTTTTCTTATCGTCAATGTTACTCATTTCTAAAAAATAATTTCTCAAAAGTACATAATTTTGGAATCAAAAGCTAATATTTTTCAATTTCAAAGCGTCTTTTTAAAGTTAAAAAAACAATAATTCTGTTTGGTAAAATAGTGCCTATCTTATTATGAATGAAATAATAGCAAACTAAAAAAGCAGATCAACTTAATGGAAGTTGGAGCCCGATGTTATTCTTAAATAGTCTTCCAGAACTTTAAGGTGTTTTTTATTACCCGCTTCAATTCTTGCTTTTCGTCCTACTAAAGTATTATATATAATATTAGTTGCTTTTTTTACCTGAGGGAAAACTTTTTTATTGGAGACATCAGGAATATTCAATCGCTTACAAACCTCATCGTCCAGTAAAAACCAGGTGCAGCAAATATGAAGATACCGTAGATTTCTTCTTTGAAAGCTGAACTTTAATATAGGATTCTCCAGGGATTCATCGAGTAATGAATGGGCAAGGAGTACAGAGTCTTTATCCGAAGGAGGCTGGATGGATGACCATAGGTAAAAATATTCCGTAGCCTGTTTTTTATGATCAAGAAGGAGGTGTTCGGGAATGCCCAGCAAATAACCGACATATTTCCATAGGTGAAAAATACCAAGCTCCTCTTCATTTGAAAAGCTATTGCCCAGTTTTTTTAAGCTGTGAAGAAAAACCAAACTAAAACCTATATAGGTGGCCATCATATCCCAGGAGTTGATAGGTTCTCCCCAGTTTTCCGTATCCCAATCAGCATAATGCTTTTTGATCGAAAGTCTTGCATATGAATGAATAAGACGTGTTTTTATAGCAAATCCATAGCCTTTGGCATGAATATCCAGGGCATGGTAACGGGTTACATTCACCCAGAAATCCAATGTTTCAGAAAGACGTTTTACGGCTCCTTTTTTCAATGCTTCTGTTACAATAAGGGGTTTATTCAGGTAGGAGTAATCATAACCTCCGATCAAGCAATAATCCCTAAGAGAGATGAGGGCATCTAGTCCGCTTCGCATACAAAGCTCAGCGCCACTTTTCAGCAATTCTTCATTTAGCCATTCAGGTTTTTTCTGAACTTCTTTGAAAAGTCTTTTAACACTGTCCGGAACCTGATCGTTTTCAGAAACTCCATTTCTGATGTATTTCTCGATTTCCCTTGTAGCTTCGTGAAATTTTTTAGTAAAATAGACATCTTTTACCACCTGGTCACCGGTTTCGTCAACGTGATAATAATAGGGAGAAAATTGCTCAAATTCGCTGAAACTCACTTCTGCACCGGAAAATTCAATAAGCAGTTTTCCGTTACCCTTTTGCCAGAAATCTTTGAAATGAGGTGAATTTTTAAAACGGGGATGTACGATTGATCTTTCCATCAATTATAAAAGTACAAGTTTTACGCCGAAATACCTCTGTGAGATTTATCAGCATGGAGAGTATATGTTTACTTCAAATATATCTTTTTATAATAGTTATATAATGCCCCATTCAAAAGCCTTTTTCAAAAGCTCTTTACCATTTCTTGAATTGGTTTTTGTAAGGATGTTTTTTCGATGAGAACGGACAGTATGCTGAGATAAAATAAGCATTTCGGATATTTCTGTTCCCGAATATCCTTTTGCAATCAGAGAAAGGATCTCTACTTCCCTTTTGGTGAGATTTTCGAGTGTCTGATGGGTTGATGAGGAGGGATTGTCTATTGTCATCTGGTGAAAATCGGCTCTGGGGCCAATCCCTGAAATCAGGACGGTATAAGGATTTTGCTTTGTTATATGATTAATGTTGGTATGTATATTAATGGATTGTACGAGGTTCCCATTTTCATCCTCTAGGGTAGGAATAGCCTGGTGATGGAACAACTCATAATTTCCTTTTGCAGTCTTCATCCTGAAGCAGTAACTCGATTTTAAGTAGAGATGATGTTCCGGGCCAATTTCAATCATTTTAGATACAACGGCCTGTTCCGCTTTTATTACAAAAGGAATGTCTTCAGGATGTGTGAGATCTATGACTTCTTTAAGGTTTTCAGGATTTTTTTTTAAACCATGTAATTTTAAAATATTTTCATGATGATGAGAGAGGGTACTGTTTGTAAGATTTAATACATAATAATAAAATTCTCCGATTGCAAACATCTCACCAATGATACGTTCGATAGGGGGCGTCTTCAGTATTTCTTTTTTTTCCTTTCTTGTAGCGGGATATCTTTCCCAAACTTCAATCAAGGGATGTTTTTTTTCAGCGTCTTTCATGAAAATAGTCTTTTTTAGATAGTTAATATTTTCTTAAAAATACCCCTAAAGGGGGATTTTTTTGTGTTGAAAAAAATGCAAAATTTGTTATAAACTAATAACCCTGAAAACTTGATTTTCAAAACTGTTTGAGAAATTTTATTTTGATTATCTGTTATGGTAATTAATTTTATTTGTAAAATGCATTAATTTATTTAACTAAAATAAGCATAAAATAATATATTATTTTGTTTTTATTTGGTTTTTAATAATTGTATTTTAAGTTTGAATACGGAAAGGAAATGTTTTCAGGAAAATAATGGTTTATACTTTCTTTATTAGTTGTTTGGAAATGGTAAACTAAAAACCCCACTCACATCATGAGCGGGGTTTGTGTTATTTTAAATGTTTGATTCTTATAAAGAAGCAGCGTGAACAAGCATGTCAACTAATTTATTAGAATAACCCATTTCGTTGTCATACCAAGAAACAAGCTTTACGAAATTAGGTGAAAGCATAATACCTGCGTCTTTGTCGAAGATTGAAGTTCTCTTATCACCTACGAAATCCTGAGAAACAACTGCATCTTCAGTGTATCCTAAGATTCCTTTTAGTTCCCCTTCAGAAGCTGCCTTAATAGTAGCGCAGATTTCTTCGTAAGAAGTAGCTTTTTCAATTCTTACTGTAAGGTCAACTACAGAAACGTCTACTGTAGGTACTCTGAAAGACATACCTGTAAGTTTTCCGTTCAATGAAGGAATTACTTTTCCTACAGCTTTAGCAGCACCGGTAGAAGAAGGAATAATATTATTCAATGCAGCTCTACCTCCTCTCCAGTCTTTCATTGAAGGACCATCTACAGTTTTCTGAGTAGCGGTTGTTGCGTGAACAGTTGTCATTAAACCTTCAACGATTCCAAAATTATCGTGGATAACTTTAGCTAAAGGCGCTAAACAGTTTGTTGTACATGAAGCGTTAGATAAGATTTTAATATCATCTGTAAGTTCTTTGTGGTTTACACCCATTACGAACATTGGAGTATCATCTTTAGAAGGAGCGGAAAGGATTACTTTTTTTGCACCTGCATTAATGTGAGCCTGAGCAGAATCTTTAGATAAGAAAAGACCTGTAGATTCTACAATATAATCAGCTCCGATTTCATTCCACTTCAGGTTATTTGGATCTTTCTCAGCAGTTACTCTGATTTTCTTTCCATTTACTACAAGATCATTACCTTCTACAGATACTTCTCCTGGAAAGATTCCGTGTACAGAATCATATTTTAACATGTAAGCCATGTATTCTGCATTGATAAGGTCATTGATTCCTACTACCTCAATGTTATCTCTTTCAGTCATTGCTCTGAAAACAAGACGTCCAATTCTACCAAACCCGTTGATACCTACTTTAATTGTTGACATAATATTTTGATTTTTACAATTATAAAAATTAGATTGCTAATATTTCTGAAATCAGTAAAAGGTCTTTATTGATTTCATTATGTTTTTTAATGGCTTCTTCAATAGGAGTGTATACCATATCGTTAGAACGCATTCCTGCCATTACATTTGTTTTACCTTCCATTAATCCTACCACGGCTCCGTATCCCAGTCTGCTCGCAAGAACCCTGTCTGCACAGCTCGGAGATCCTCCTCTCTGGATATGTCCCAGAATAGCTACACGAATGTCATAGTCAGGAAACTCCTGTTTTGTCTGCTCTGCCAGCTCATAAATATTCGCCAGTTTCTCTCCCTCAGCAACAACTACGATACTGGAAGCTTTTCCGGTTTTTTCAGCATTTCTGAAAGTCGCAAAAAGCTCATCTACACTGTCCTTTTTTTCAGGGATAAGGATATCCAAAGCTCCGGTTGCCAGTCCACTGTTTAATGCAATAAACCCAGCATCACGACCCATAACCTCAACAAAGAATACTCTGTTGTGAGAAGTGGCTGTATCACGGATTTTATCAATAGCTTCCATGGCAGTATTCAAAGCCGTATCATATCCAATAGTATTGTCGGTACCGAAAATATCATTGTCGATAGTCCCCGGAACACCAATTACTCTGATACCAAATTCTTCATTGAAGATCTTCGCCCCTGTGAAAGTTCCATCTCCACCAATACACACAATTGCATCAACACCATGTTTAACGCAATTATTGTAGGCTTTCTGACGTCCTTCTTTAGTTCTGAATTCCTGGGATCTTGCGGACTTTAGGATAGTTCCGCCCTGGTTGATTATATTTTTTACGGAACGAGGACCCATTTTTAAGAAATCATCGTTGATAAGCCCATTGTAGCCTTCTCTTATTCCGTAACATTCGATATTATAATAATTTGCCGTTCTTACCACCGCCCTTAATGCAGCATTCATACCCGGGGAGTCTCCTCCGGAAGTAAGAACTGCAATTTTTTTTACAGCACTTTCTTTCATCTAGTAAAAAATTTCGAACACAAATTTACAAAAACAAGTTCAGATTATAGTAGTAAGTTGATAATACTTTTGAATATAAATTGTTAAAAACTTCTAAAGTTTGTTGGTTTAAAAATATATCTCGCAGTTTTTGTTTCGTTAGCTTTTACGTCTAAGTTGTACCACGGAGATCTGTTTTTATCAAAAGGATTGGAAAGAACATGGATAGATTGGGCAGGAGTGAAACCTTCACTTAGTAAAAATAACTTTTTCCCTTCTTTATTTCTGCAAGCGCCACTTATCAATACAACATGTCCAGGACTTCCTGGTGTAATAAGAATGTCTCCGCTTTTTAAATCCTCACTTTTTAAAACCGGTTTTGTTTCTTTATTTAATGAAATAGTTCCTGCATAATTAAAGATCAGATTTAGATAACTTCTGAAATTTTGAGGCGAGTCATCGAAAGAGGCTGTCTTTTTGAAATTAACAGAATTGCCATTGACAAAGGCCCGTGTTCCGTTTTTATAATCTTTCCAGCTCAGCAGATCACCATTTGTAAAATGAAATTGAATTTCATCTTGTCTTTTATTTTTAACTAAATATTCTGCCCTTAGCCGGATCACCGCATCTGCACATTGTTGAAGATCCTGATCTCCGGTATCGATATCAAAAATTGCTTCATGCAGATGCTGGGTAGATATTGGATTTCCGTCATATCTAAGTATCTTGCTTTTATAGGGTTTTAAAGTGAAATTTTCGAGAAAATACCCGAAAGATTCCTGTTTTTCATCAATCCATTCATATCCCTGAGGTGCAGAAAATCTTTCTTTGATAGTATTTTTATCGGTATGAACCAAAATTTCTGATCCTGTCCCGTTATCTATTTCAGATATTGCATTTCTTTTCTTATCAGGAATACAGCTGATAATACTGATTAACGCAATTGTACATAAAGTTTTTCCTGCCATCTTATGGTGTTTTTATTTTACATTACCTCTTTTCTGTCAGGTACTTCCAGTACCTTTTCGGGACATGCTGAATATGGAGCTTTAGATTTTTTCTTTCTGTAATATTGGTTTTTATAAAGTAACGTTGCCATAATTTTTGATATTGGCTCTCTTCATCATGGAATTTTTGCTCATATTGATCAAGATCCAGTTTTTCATCAGGATAAAAGAAGTCACAATTTTCAAGATCATACAAAATTCCATAATTTCTTCTGAGGTCATAAATCATCCACTTTTGATCCTGATATCGATCTTTAAAATGTTTTCTGATCAGGGGAATAACGTTGAAATCAGGATCTATTTTTGCAAAGAAAACACCATCCTGCATTTTCTCAAACCTTACAAATGCCGTCATCCGATGCCTTTCTCTGTCTACGGATTTACATATTTTCGATATTTTTAAAATATCACTATCCGCATAATTCTGAAGAATATTTTCATGAGGATGTTGTACAGATAATTGTATGGCTGAAAGGATAATTCTTTCTGATTCCGGATCTTCTGATAGAAAAACTTTCAGCAATTGATGGATTCCGGATCTCCCTATGTTCTCTTCCAGCTTCTTGAAAACTCTTTCTGCCTTTTCTGTCTGAGTGACTACTTCGTGGGTTTCTGCAAAAATGTTTTCCTGATGATATTGATTTTTGCCGAAAATTTCAACGTCTTTATAACGGTATTCGAATACTTCAAACACTGCAGTTAAAAGTCCGTCAAAGCTTCCGTCGTAAAGTAGGGTAGTCATTTATTTTATATGGTAGTTTAATAATATAGAGATGTAAAATTTATAAACTTTTTAGAGATTTTTATCACAGTTTGCCTTTAAACAGGGAGAAAATCATTGTTTTTTAAAACAAGGTAAGTTGCTGTGAAAATTTATTATGAAATTTCGACGAGCTTCCTCCAATCAATAATTTCTTTAAATTTTGATTCGTTAAATATTTCAAAAAAACATTTCCTGCATTGAAGTCAATAAAGTATTTTGCTCTGTTTACAGCTGCTCCTAATTTCTTAAGATGATCCATGTTTAAAATCTGAAAACGTCTTGCTTGTACTATTTTTTTAGCTGTTTTTACACCAATTCCCGGAATTCGAAGAATCATTTGATAGTCAGCTGTCTGGAGATTGATAGGGAATTGATCAAGATGTCTTAATGCCCAGCTTAATTTGGGGTCAATTTCAAGATCGAGAAAAGGAAGATTGGGATCTAAAATTTCTTCTGCTTTAAAGCCGTAAAATCTCATGAGCCAGTCCGATTGATACAATCTGTTTTCTCTAAGCATTGGGACTTCAGTAGTTAATGAAGGCAATCTTTTGTCTTCTAGTACTGGTACATACCCTGAATAATAGACTCTTTTAAGGTTGTAATTTTTATAAAAATGATCCGCGACTTTTATAATCTGAAGATCGTTTTCATTGGTAGCTCCTACGATCATTTGGGTCGACTGACCGGCTGGTGCAAATTTCGGAACTTTCCGGAAAATCTTTTTTTCATCATTATATTGGGATATCCCTTTCTGAATATAACGCATAGGACTTATCATGTCGGCCCTGTTTTTTTCAGGAGCGAGTAGCTTGAGTCCGCTTTCGGTTGGAATTTCAAGATTGACAGACAGACGGTCCGCATAGAGTGCTGCTTCCTGCATTAATTCATCGCTTGCTCCAGGAATGGATTTTAAGTGAATATATCCATTGAAATTTTCTTCAAGTCGTAATTTTTTTGCAACTCTCACCAGACGTTCCATGGTCGTGTCAGCATTTTTAAAAATGCCTGAACTTAAAAAAAGTCCTTCTATATAATTTCTCCGATAAAAGTTAATGGTAAGATCCACTACTTCTTCCACCGTAAAAGCTGCCCTTTTGATATCATTGGAGCTTCTTGAAACACAGTATGCACAATCATAAATACAATGATTGGTCAAAAGAACTTTAAGCAGGGAGACACATCGTCCGTCTTCTGTATAGGTATGACAAATCCCGCTTATGGAACTGTCTCCCAAAGCACCTTTTTTATTTTTTCGTGTTCCTCCGCTGGAAGAGCAGGAAACATCATATTTCGCTGCGTCAGCAAGGATTTCGAGTTTTTCTTTTAGGCGGTCAAAGTTCATATGTTATGATATAAGGACGATTTAACTCTGTGAATTTTAATTCAAAAGTAATTCCAAAATTGAGAAATGTCACCCTTTTTAACATAAAGTTATCAACAGAATAAAGTATCAAAATCAGTATATTTACGGTTCTTTAAAGTTATACTATGAATCATCAACCGATTGAAGGTTTTTCCAAATTGACCAAACAGGGGAAAATAGACTGGCTAGTCAATGAATATCTTGACGGCGATCAGGAATATCAAAAAATATTAAAGCAATACTGGAACGATAATACAGAACTTCAGAAGCTTCATGATGAATTTTCGGAAAATACGATCTCTAATTTTTATATGCCTTACGGAATAGCACCTAATTTTTTAATAGATGGAAAATTGGTGGCTTTGCCGATGGCTGTTGAAGAAAGTTCTGTAGTGGCTGCTGCATCTAAGGCTGCCAAATTCTGGATCGATAAAGGAGGTTTTAAAACAACCATTATTAATACAGAAAAATTGGGGCATACTCACTTCATTTTTAATGGAGAATCTCATAAACTATTGCATTTTTTTAATTTTAAACTAAAGAAAAAACTATTTGAGGCTACGGAAGCAATAACCGCTAACATGAGAAATCGTGGTGGTGGAATTCTGGATATTAAGCTGGTGGATAAGACTGCTGACATGGCCCATTACTTCCAATTGAAGGCAAGTTTTGATACAGTGGATTCAATGGGAGCCAATTTTATAAATTCTTGTCTGGAGCAATTTGGGAAAACATTGAAAGAAGAAGTTGCTAAAGAAGAAGACTTTACCAAAGAGGAAAAAGATTCTTTACAGATCGTAATGAATATTCTCTCCAACTTTACTCCCGACTGTGTGGTTCGTGCTGAGGTTTCTTGTAAAATTGATGATCTTAAAGATGATAGCGGGATTTCCAACGAAGAATTTGCCAGAAAATTTAAACAGGCTGTAACGATTGCTGAAATTGAGCCGTTCCGTGCAACCACTCATAATAAAGGAATTATGAATGGAGTGGATGCGGTGGTGATTGCTACGGGAAACGACTTCAGAGCAACAGAAGCCTGTGCACACGCTTACGCTGCAAAAGACGGTCAGTACAGGTCTTTGACTCATTGCACCACTGATAACGGAATTTTCAGATTTTGGATCGATCTTCCTATATCTGTAGGTGTTGTTGGCGGACTGACTAACCTCCATCCGTTAGTCAAGTTTTCATTAGCTCTTCTTGGTAAGCCATCTGCTCAGGAGTTAATGAGTATACTTGCTGTTTCAGGATTAGCACAGAATTTCGGGGCACTGCGTTCGTTAGTGACCACGGGAATTCAGAAAGGACATATGAAGATGCATTTATTGAATATTCTGAATCAGATGGGAGCAACGGAAGAGGAAAAGCAGCATTTTGTTACCTATTTCAAAGACAAAACAGTTACCCATCATGAGGTTATCACAGAGTTTAACAGAATGAGAGCCCAATAATATGTTTGGAATCATATTGTCAGCATTTATTTTAGTTTTCGGAATTTTTCTGAAAATAACCCGGAACCCCGGTTTTGCAAGAAGTAAAAATATGGCCTGGATGTTAATAGCTATCGGAGCTTTGTCTTTGGTGTTTAAAATTTTAAACTATAAATAAGACAGATTAATTGAAGATCTGATCTCATAAATTGATATAATGAAAACAATTACTTTAGTATTTGGTGCCGTTTATGGCATGTTATCGGTTATTTTAGGTGCGTTCGGTGCGCACGCTTTAAAGAAAATATTGTCAGTTGAAAGGCTGGAAAGTTTTGAAACAGGAGTAAGATATCAAATGTATGCTGCTTTCTTTCTGTTGATCATTGGATTTATTTTGAAATTTGAAACCTCTTCAGAAAAATGGGTTTCTATTTTGATGATTGCAGGAACAATGCTGTTTTCATTTAGTATATACTTCCTGAGTTTGCAGGACTATTTGGGAGCTAATCTGAAATTCCTGGGACCGATTACTCCACTTGGAGGGCTGTTAATGATCCTTAGCTGGGGAATGCTTATTTTTTATTTTGCTAAAAATAGGATCTAAACGCAATGAAAATCAACAGAAGGCGAAGGTTAATCAGAACGTTTAATCTTTTAGATCAGCCCATCAGATTTAATCCATTTGTATTCAGCCGGACATTTTTTATGTGGGCTTTTACCGGATTGGTAGGTGGAGTCATTGCTGGACTGTATTGGATTGTATTAGAATATTTTACTGACTTTTTAGCTCAGTATCAAGGTTGGATGGTGATTCCAACAATGGCCGTTTGCGGATTGTTAGCCGGTCTGGTTATTCACTTCATCGGTGATCCGGGTGAAATTCATCTGATTGTTAATAATATCAGATTTAATAAAGGAAAGCTCGATCCTAAAAATAACCCTTCCATGATCTTGTCGTCACTTTTTTGTGTAGCTTCAGGAGGTAGTTTAGGGCCTGAAGCTCCCCTGGTTCAGGTAACAGGATCTACAGGAACCTGGCTAGGGAAGATTTTCAGATTGAAGGGCGAGGAGTTGAGATCTTTAAGTATTGCAGGGATGGCATCCGGTTTCACTGCATTATTTGGTGCACCACTCGGTGGAAGTCTTTTTTCACTTGAAATTTTACATCATAAACATGCTGTTGAATATTATAAAGCAATAATTCCTGCATTGGTCGCAAGCTGTTTCAGCTATGTAATGTTTGCATTGATTATTCATCTCGGGATAGGTGCTACATGGAACCTGAAAGCGTATCACTATTCCGGAGTTTACGATTTTATGTACGCTTGTATGTTTGCTGTTGTTGCAACATTTGTAGGATGGCTGTTTATTTTTGTAGTTAAGTTTTTCAAAAAAGTCTTCGAGTACAGAAACTTTCCCATCTATGTAAAAACATTAGTAGGTGGAATTGTTTTGGGTATTATTGCGTTTTACTTTCCCATTACCAGATACTTCGGACACCATGAAGTTAATGAGCTGATCGGAGGGAATTTTTCTCTGAACTTTTTACTTTTAATTCTGGTCTTTAAAATATTAGCGATAGCAATCACAGTGACTTCGGGCTGGAGAGGAGGGTTCATTATCCCTTTGTTTTTTGTGGGAACTACTTTGGGGCTGATCATACATCATCTTTTTCCATCAGTAGATACCACACTGGCAATTGTAAGCTGCATGGCTGCAATTAACGCTTGTGTGACCAGGACGCCTATGAGTACAACTATTATTCTTGGGACTTTAACAGGATTTACTTATTTTGTTCCGATACTTTTTGCGAGCTTAACAGGATATTTCCTGGCTCCGAAAATCCCTTTTATAGGATCTCAATCAGAAAAAATAACCGAAGAATAAAGAAAATATCAGGACCTGTTAAAAATCAAGGTGCTTACCATTTAATTTTTGGACTTAGAATCTTGAACTTCCATGTCTTTTTAGTAAATTTGTCAACCTTTATAATTTAAAATAAAATAATAAAAATAATATGAATCTTCACGAGTATCAATCAAAAGAGATTTTATCAAAGTATGGAGTAGCTATCCAACGTGGTTTCGTTGCAAACAACGTAGATGAAGCTGTAGCTGCTGCTGAAAAACTAACTGCTGAAACTGGCGCTCAAGGGTGGGTAGTAAAAGCTCAGATCCACGCAGGTGGTCGTGGTAAAGGTGGTGGTGTAAAGTTCTCTCCAAACATGGATAAGCTTAAAGAAAACGCTCAGAACATCATCGGAATGCAGTTGGTAACTCCACAAACTTCTGCTGAGGGTAAAAAAGTAAATTCTGTTTTGGTTGCAGAGGATGTATATTATCCGGGTGAAACAGAAACTAAAGAATTCTATGTTTCTATTTTATTAGACAGAGCTGAAGGTAAAAATACAATCGTATATTCTACTGAAGGTGGTATGGATATCGAACATGTTGCTGAAGTAACACCTCATTTGATTCACAAAGAAATCATTGATCCTGCTTTAGGTCTTCAAGGTTTCCAGGCTAGAAAGATTGCTTTCAACTTAGGTCTTGAAGGAAATGCTTTCAAAGAATTTGTAAAATTCATCGGTTCTCTTTACAACGCATATACAGGAATTGATGCTTCTCTTTTCGAAATCAACCCTGTTTTAAAAACTTCTGATAATAAAATTATCGCAGTAGATGCTAAAGTAACTTTAGATGACAACTCATTGTTCCGTCACAAAGATTTAGCTGAGCTAAGAGATACCAGAGAAGAAGATCCAATGGATGTTGAAGCTGGTGAAGCTGGTCTTAACTTCGTAAAATTAGATGGTAACGTTGCTTGTATGGTAAACGGTGCGGGTCTTGCGATGGCGACTATGGATATCATTAAATTATCAGGTGGTAATCCTGCTAACTTCCTTGACGTTGGAGGAACTGCTGATGCTCAGAGAGTACAGACTGCTTTCGGAATTATCTTAAGAGATCCGAACGTAAAAGCAATCTTAATCAATATCTTCGGAGGTATCGTAAGATGTGATAGAGTAGCTCAGGGTGTTGTAGATGCTTACAAAGCGATGGGAAGCCTACCAGTTCCATTGATCGTGAGATTACAGGGAACCAATGCAGTTGAAGCTAAGAAATTAATTGACGAGTCTGGTCTTCCGGTACACTCTGCAATTACTTTAGAGGAAGCTGCTAACAAAGTAAAAGAAGTATTAGCATAAGCTAGCTACTTATTATAAAAATTTAAACCGCTTGAAAAAGCGGTTTTTTTATTTTCTATTTGTCCTGATTTGATGTAGGACTGCTATTGCTTTCTCCTCCTGTAATATTGATGCTGGTCGGGGTTACTAACAGGATGTTATCCGAATCAAGACGTTGCTTGATCTTCATATATGCATCACTCTTTACGCGGGTAATGTTGGCTCCGATGGTCATCCAGAATTTAGCCTGTAAATTGAATATGCCTTGTTTAAGATCGGTAAATACAACCTCAGCAGTATCCAGTTTGTCCACATATTCTAATCCTTTTATTACTTCCAGAATTCCCATTTGCGCCTTGTTGATATCTTCATCAGCCGGAATTTCAAAATTTAGGATTATTCTTCTCTGCGGAGAAGCAGTGATATTTGAAAAAGGAGAATTAAAAATGACCTGATTGGGAATATAAACCTTTTTACCGTCATCGGTTATAATCTTTGTTGTCAGAAAACCAATTTCCTGTACTGTCCCTGAGTTATTCCCGATAGATACATAATCACCTACTTTAAAGGCTTTATCGATTCCGATAAGCATTCCTGAAAATATACTGGACACCAGATCCTTTAAAGCAACCCCGGCGATAACCCCCGCAACTCCCAGACTTCCGATGAATTTCCATAGAAAACTGCTGAAACCCATTATTTCTAATGCAATAAAACTACCCATTAGCATAATGATAAACCGGAATACGGCCAGTAAAGTTACCAATGAACTTTCTTTTTCACTTTTAGGAAATAATTTATGAAAGAGCTTTACGGCAAGTTTACTTAAATATTTACTTGAAAATAGGAAGAAAGAAAAAACCAGTATGCCCACAATCAATTTAGGGGTCAGTTCTGCAAATTTTAAATACCAGCTTTGTAGAACTCTGTAGACCACTTCAACATAGCTTAAACCAATTTTCTCCATGTATTAATTTTTTTTAATTTAATATGTAATTTTTCATCAAAAATTTTGCCAGTTTCAAAAAGTCTACTAAATTTGTAGACTAATAAACGATAATGTTATGTCAATCAAACTAGGAGATACCGCACCCAATTTTCAGGCAGAAACTACTGCCGGTGATCTTGACTTTTATAATTATCTGGGAGATTCCTGGGGGATTTTATTCTCGCATCCTGCAGATTATACTCCGGTTTGCACTACGGAGCTTGGCTTTACATCAAAGCTAAAGTCCGAATTTGAGGCAAGGAAAACCAAAGTAATTGCATTGAGTGTAGATGGAGTAGAAGACCATCAGAACTGGATCCGGGATATTAATGAAACTCAAAATACGGATGTGCAATTTCCTATTATTGCAGATAAAGACAGGAAAATTTCGGAATTGTATGATTTCATCCATCCTAATGCTTCAGCAACTGCAACCGTACGCTCTTTGCTTATCATTGATCCGGATAAAAAAGTACGTTTGATTATAACTTATCCTGCTTCTACGGGAAGGAATTTTAATGAAATTATAAGGGTTCTTGACTCTCTTCAATTGGTGGATTCCCATAAAGTGGCTACCCCTGTAAACTGGAAAAATGGAGAAGATGTTATTATTCCACCGTCTATATCAACAGAAGAAGCCCGGGAAATTTTTCCTAAAGGCGTTACAGAAATAAAGCCGTATTTAAGATATACGCCTCAACCGAATACATGATTTATTTGATTTTTTATAGTTTAGTTTTAATTTGTACGAAAAGCGCCTCGAAATTATTCGAGGTGCTTTTATCTTTTTTAAGAAAAATAATTTTCTTAACGACTAGTTTTTAACGTCGTTTATGATTTGTTTTCCTTTAGATGTAGGTAAGAAAATGCTAAATCCTACGTTGAAGGTAAGGGTAGAAGTTAAACCGTTTTTACCGAAACCTGCAACACCATTGTATTTAACAAGTCCTTCAACACCGATGTTAGGTGTGATGAAGTAAGAGTATCCCGGACCTGCACCGAAATCTAACCCAGTGGTAGAGTTTCCTCCTTCGGTAGACGTTCCTCCAATACCAACGTTACCTTCGAAGAACCAACGTCCGTGATGTAAAAGATTATCTATACCTTTTTCACCTGGTGATACATAGTAACGACCTAAAGCCCCTACTTTGTACACAAAGTTTGTTGGTGATCCTTTTGCAACTTTGTTAAATCCTAAATCAACATATCCTCCAAGTGCTACGTTATCTTCAATGAAATAAGCCGCTTTCGGTTGTAAAGAGATGTTATATCCTCCTCCCGTATTAAGACCAAAATTACTAGCTACAATACTACTACCAACCATCCAGTTACCTTTTTGAATCTGAGCATTGGCTGTTGTTGTTAATCCTGCTACCGCTACTATTCCTGCTAAAATTAGTTTTTTCATAATTTATAATTTTAATAATTAATGCTTATTTATTCTATGGGTGGTGAAAATCAATAAATGTGCCATAGTACTCATTTTTAGCTAATTTTACTAAAATAATGTTAAATTAAGAAAAATGAAAATCAAATTAATTTCCTTGTTTTATTGAATAAAATATAATTTTAGACAAGAAGTAATATAATGGAAACAACCAGTCCTAGAGCAGTAAAAAGCATTCCGCGTTTGAATGCTTTTGTTTTTGGATTAAACATCCAGAAGCTTGAGATCACAAAGAAGAATAGGGCAATTCCAAAAAAAGTGTTAAGAGGTGATAGTGTCTCTTTTGACTGGGATTTATGAAGTTTTGTCATTTTATCCAGGACAAATGGCAGCTCTTTTTTTACGTATTTTGCCTCCCCGGTTGTCAGGTTATAGGCTCCCTGTTTGAAATATGCGATGTTTCCGATTCTATTTTCGATTTCTAAGTTTTTAATTTTTAATTCTTTTCCCAATTCCTTTTCAGAAAGGTTTTTAGCTACAATTTTGTCGTAATTTTTCTCCTTTTTTAAAAAGCCTGTATCCCTGTAAACCAGCAATACACCGCTTATCGCATAAACAGCCATAATTCCCGCAAGGAAGTATCCTAAGTAACGATGCGTAATCCTCATGAAACTTCTGGTATCTTTTATTTTATCCATATTTTATTGTTTTGCTTTTATTTTTTTTAATTTCAAAAGTGGAAACTGCAAAAATGCAGTTCCCACTTTTATTGAAAGAATTTTTATATTAAGAATTCTAGAGTCTGTAAGTCAACGTAAAATAATAGTTTCTAGGTGTGATCGGATTCACTGAATAATTCTCATGAACATTGTAGTTTATGACATCAAACAGGTTGCCCACTTTACCCTGAATAGAGAACTTATTCCAACTGTAACCGACACTTATATCAACCGTCGTGAATCCGTTGATATCAATCATTCTTGTTTGTTGTAATTGCCCTTTTACATCATTCCAGCCTGCTTGTCTTTTTCCGGTATAGAATGCTGTAGCTCCTAGCTTCAGGCCTTTTGCAAAATCCGTGAAGGTATAAAAAATAGACGCATTTGCTGTAAGGGCAGGAGTTCTTACCAATCTTTGATCTTCAACAAATCCGTTATCTGGAGTTTTTGTATACACAGTATTATTGTAAGAAATACCTCCTATTAAAGACAGGTATTTTGTTGGGTTTCCTGTGATATCCAATTCAACACCTCTACTTCTTATATTGCCGGCATATACTTTATATAATGCCACCTTATTATCTGCAAGATATGGAGATGTGTAAGCATCCCTGTTATTTATTTGATAAGCTGTTAAGTTTACAGCGATAGCATTGTTCCATAAATTTTTCTTAACCCCTACTTCGTATTGATCAATTGTTGATGCTTTTAAAGATAGATTGTTTACATCAAACCCTGAATTAGGTGAGAATGAATTAGTATACGTTGCAAAAACAGATAAATTATCATTAGGATTATAGATTAATCCTACTTTTGGCGATAAGGCATGAGCTTGTAAACCGCTGTTTACTGTAGGCGTTTCTGTTCCTTTTAAGAAATCTTTTACTTCTGTATCTTCATTTTTTAAATAAGACCATCTTATTCCTGCCAATACTTTAAACTCTTTGCTAAGGCTGATCAAGTCTTGTGCATAAAGACCAAATCTTTTCGTTGCTATTCTGTTTCTTGATGATCTATAAGTTTCAGGCATAACACCTTCATTAGACCATGTGGAAGAATTATTTAAATATAATGTTCCATAGTTAATGCTCGTAGGATTAGTAAAGTTGTAAGCATAAGTATCAGCTAAACCATAGTCTCCATCTGCTCCAAATAGAACCTTATGGATAATATTTCCGGTTTTAAATTCTCCATTTAGGTTAACTTGTAATGAAGTATAATTTTGTTCAGTATAATTTCTTCCCAAAGTTCTGTTCCAGGATGGGTCAAAATTTCCTTTTGCGGATTCATACTGCCATTGAATTCTTTCTGTTGAAAAATAATCTTTTGTATAATTCTGGTAAGAAGCAACTGCATTTAGACTCCATTTACTGTTCAATTGATGGTTTAAAACAACGTCTGTAGTGGCTTGTTGGTTGGTTTGATATTGCCAGTTGGCACCTAAAAAACTCCTGCGGTCAACTTCAGTAGCTAACCTGGATATTCCAGTGGTTTTATCAGTAACACTTCCAATTCCAAAATCAGGAGTGAAATTATGATATAAATAATCACCCTCTACAATTAGTTGTGTGTTTTCACTCAAATTAAAAACAAAAGACGGGTTGAAATAATGCTTTTTAGATTCTACCATATCTCTGAAACTTTCGGCATATTCATAAGTTCCATTGACTCTGAAGGCTACCTTTTGGCTTAAAGGTCCATAAATGTCAAATACAGGTTTATAAGAATTCCAGCTTCCACCGTTTAATCCGACAGATCCACCAAATTCAAATCTTGGTTTTTTAGTTATAAGGTTTACAATTCCACCTGGCCCTACATTACCATATAACATAGCATTTGCACCTTTTAAAACTTCAACTCTTTCAAGTCCACTTACTTCAGGAAAAACTCCACTGTTTACTCTTGCTCCATTTTTGAAGATATTATCATTTCCAAATATAAAACCTCTTCCTCCAAAGCTATCCTGAGATCCTCCTCTTGCAGATGTCAAATAAATACCATTCACATTTTTAATAACATCACTTAGCTGCTTTGCTTGTTGCTGCTCAATAATTTCATGAGTTACAATAGCTATGGGCTGAGGGTTTTCCATTACTGTCAGGTTTGATTTTGTAGATAATGTTCTTGCCTGGTTAGGATTTCCTGTTTTATGAAGATTGATGTCCTCAATGGTTTGAATTCTGATGGTATCTGCTTCAGCATTTTTCATCTGTGAACTCACTGAAACAGCAGTAAATAGAAGACCTAAAGAAAGTAATTGTCTTTTCATTTTATTTTTATATAGAACAGTTTTAAATAAGCCGCAAATGTAAGTATTTGTTTAGAATAGATAAAAATAGTTTTATGATTTTAATCATATTTTCCGACTTGGTGAGATGGATTATTTCTATAGTTCCTTTAGATAGGGGAATAGAGAAGTTTTTATGAATATATTTGTTAAAAATTATAATATGCAATTGGTAAAAGCAGGGCTTTGTGCCTTTGGAATGAGTGGAAAAATTTTCCATGCACCCTTTTTGAAGGAGCATCCGGGATTTTTTATTGCTGCTGTGGTTGAAAGAAGTAAAGAAGAGTCTAAGGATCAATATCCGGAAGTAACCATTTACCGTTCAGTAGAAGAAATGCTTCAGCATGCAGATGTAGAGCTGGTCATTATCAATACACCGGTTCAGACACATTATGAATATGCCAAAAAAGCATTGGAAGCGGGTAAGAACATTATTGTGGAAAAACCTTTTACCGTAAATGTTTCTGAAGCGGAAGAACTGGTACAGCTGGCTGAAGAAAAAGGACTGTTTCTTAGTGTATACCAAAACCGAAGATTCGACCGGGATTTTTTACAGGTTCAAAAAATTCTGGATGAAGGAAAATTAGGAAACATTAAAGAGGTTGAGATTCGTTTTGACCGGTTCCGCACTACACCCAGCGGAAAAAAACATAAAGAAAGTCCCGATCAATTGGGAGCCGGGTCACTTCATGATTTAGGAGCTCATTTGGTAGATCAGGCTGTACAATATTTTGGATATCCTGAAAAACTTTTTGCAGATGTATTTTCTATGAAAGGATCGACGTTTGCCAACGATTATTTTGAGATTCTGTTATTTTATAAAGACGCTTTGAGAGTAAGGCTTAAATCTTCTGTTTTCAGTAAAGAAGGCCATTATGCCTATACCATTCATGGAGACCGGGGAACTTTCCTGCAGGAGAGAACCGATAATCAGGAAAATGAATTGGTAGCAGGCGCTACCCCCACATACGGAAAAGACTGGACACAGCCTTTGAAAGAAGCGGATGGAATTTTAAACTTTTTGAATGATCGTTCAGAAACAGAAAGAGTGCTTACCTCAAGTGAAGCTGGAGATTATATGAATTACTATCAGCAGATTTACGAACATATCGTGTTTGGATATGGATTGCCATCTCCTGGAAAAGAAGTCATTCAGAATATGAAAATCATTGATGCTTCTTTAGAAAGTGCAAAAGAAGAAAAAGTAATTAAACTATAAAGATCAATTGTGAATGAGTTCAGAGTTTATGGTTGATATTCTTTAACACTAAAATTATCCTACTCTCTAACTCTTTGAACTCATTCATAACTCATCGTTTTTATTTTAAAGGAGCTCCTGAAGTTCCAGCCATCTCATTTCATGGTTTTCCAGTTTTTCTGAAACCGTTTCCAACTCTGAAGAAAGTTTAGCTATTTTCTCATAATCTACTTCATTGTTAAGTTTGTCCAGAATTTTGGAGCGCTGTTCTTCAAGTTCAGGCATTTCTTTTTCAATCGTGTCAAGTTCCCTCTGCTCTTTGAAACTTAATTTTCGTTTCGTACTGGAAGGTGGTGTATTTTCCACTACAGGAACAGTTTCCTTAACCGGCTCAGTCTTTACAGCTGTATTTTTTTCTAATGCTTCCTCGCGACTTCTGGCTTCCCTGTATTCTGAGAAGGTCCCTACAAAATCTCTGATTTTTCCATTGCCTTCAAAAGCCAAAACATGATCTACAATTCTGTCCATGAAATATCTGTCGTGGGAAACTATAATCAAAGATCCCTGGAACTGTTGAAGGAAGTTTTCAAGGACTGTTAATGTTGGAAGATCAAGATCATTCGTAGGCTCATCAAAAATCAAAAAATTAGGATTCTGATACAGGATATACATCAGGTGCAATCTTCTTTTTTCCCCACCGGATAATTTTGAAATAGGAGAATATTGCGTTTGATCATCAAATAAAAACAACCTTAAAAACTGGGATGCCGAAAGACTTTTTCCGTTGGCTAAAGGATAGAACTCGGCAATTTCTTTAATAAAGTCAATGACTCTCTCATCTTCTTTGTAAGTGAGCCCTTTTTGCGAAAAATAACCAAAAGAAATGGTTTCCCCTGTTTCTATTTCTCCTTTATCTGCTTTTTCAAGCCCCTGGATAATATTTAAAAGAGTAGATTTTCCCGCTCCGTTTTTACCTACGATTCCAACTTTCTCCCCACGTTGGAAAGAATAGCTAAAATCTTTTAGTAAAACCTTCTCACCAAAACTTTTATCTATATTCTTTAATTCTAGAATTTTATTCCCAAGGCGTTTCATTTCAAAATCCAATTCCAGACCTTGTTTTGAAGTGTCTGTTTTTGCTACTTTTTCGGTTTCGTAAAAAGCATCAATTCTGCTTTTAGATTTCGTGGTTCTTGCCTTAGGCTGTCTTCGCATCCACTCCAGCTCTTTTCTGTAAAGATTATTAGCCTTGTCAATGGTAGCATTAAGATTATCCTCTCTGATCATCTTATTTTCCAGATAGGTAGCATAAGAACCATTATGGAAATAAAGGTTTCCGTCTTCCATCTCCCAGATAATACCGCAGACACTATCAAGGAAATAACGGTCGTGGGTTACGAGCAGTAAAGTAATCTTGGCTTTATTAAGATAATTTTCAAGCCACTCTACCATTTCTACATCCAAATGGTTGGTTGGCTCGTCCATTATCAGTAATGTATGACGATGTTCTGCTCTGGTTTCCGTTAAAAGCTTGGCCAGTGCAACGCGCTTGATCTGTCCTCCGGAAAGTGTTCCCATCCTGGCTTCGAGATTTGTGATCTTAAGTTGGGAAAGGATTTGTTTCATCTCATTTTCCAGATCCCAGGCTTTATGGGCCTCCATATCCGCAAGAGCCTTTTCGATAAAATCAAGGTCCGTTGAGTGGAGTGACTGATGATAATTTTTAAGCGCTGTAATGGGAGCTGAATCAAGGGTCATCATGAATTCCTCAATGGTAAGTTTCGGATCATAATCAATTTCCTGGTCAAATAAAACAACCTGTATATCTTTATTGATAATTACATTTCCACTATCTGCAATTTCTTTTCCCATAAGGATCTTGAGCAGGGTAGATTTTCCACTTCCGTTTTTAGCAACAATGGCTATTTTGTCTCCTTCATTAATATTGAAAGAAATATTTTTGAATAAAACTTTTAGTCCGTAAGATTTGGTAAGGTTTTCAGCAGCAACGTAATTCATTTCTATAAAGATTTCGTAGCGCGAAAATACGAAATATTGAAGGTTTTACCGGATAAAATATTTTCTTTGGTTTTTTGAATGAGGTAAAGGGCTGACAGATTTTGTTTGCTAATTTATAATCCTTTTTTACCTTCGATCCAATAAGCCTGTGATCTTAAATTGGTGGAATGAACACCTTTTTCTTTCAGATATCTGCGTAAAAAGGACATCGTTTTTCCGTTTCCTGTCAAATAAAACGTGACTTCTTGGTTTTCAATGGCTTTTCGCTCTTCGTGGAGAAATTCATTGATTTGATTTAATATTGCCATCCAGTTGTTTTTAGAAGTATAGTAGCCGTATAAATCAAGTTTTTCAAGGCTTAAAGGATCTTCAAGCTCATGCAGGCAAACAAAGGATTTTGAAGTTTTTTCTGCGGCCTCCCGGATGGCAATTGAACTTCCCAGGGAAGTCTCATCTCCGATTGAAAAATGAATTTTAGCCTCATGATCAAAGAATCTTTTTCCACGCGGTATAATCATTTTAATAGAATCCCCGGCTGTCAGTTGGTTGATGAAGTGACATCCTGCAGCTTGGGTGTCATGTACATGGAAAAGGATATCAAAATTTCCTTTTTCTTTATCAAAATGAAAAGGGGAATAGTTTCTGAAATCCCGGTCATTGATACGGAAGCCTACCGCATATGCAGGCTCAAAGTAAACATCTGAAAGGTCGGTTTCAAAAGTTATCTGTTTAAGATCATCTGAAATATAGGTAGCTTTTGTAACGGTACAGTCTTTAAATTTTGATGGTAATAGATTTTCAACAGCGTCGTTGATCCATTTTGGTAAACTAGACATAATGATATTTTATTGCAAAGGAAGCTGCAAATGACAAAAATATCAATGGCCATTTTATGGAATTGATTGGACTATTCGTGGTTTACGAATTACTTTTTGCTTTTATTACGGAAAGATAATGGAGAGACTCCTTCCGATCTGGAAAAGAGACGTGAAAAGTAAGTATGATCATTATATCCCAGCTGATAGGCTATTTCTTTAACCGTGCAATTGGTGAAAAACAATAATCTTTTAGCTTCTATCAAAACTTCCTGTTGAATCCAGTATGATGGAGATTTTCCTGTTGCCTTGCTGATTACCTCAGTTAAATATCCTGGTGAAATGTTCATGATTTCTGCATACCCAGATGCGCTTTTCTGTGTAATAAAATTTTTTCTTACCAGGATCCTGAATTGTCTGGCCAACTCTAATGTTCTGTTTTCTTTTTGTTTTTTATGAGAGCTTTCATTCAGAAAGTGAGAAGCAAACATTCCGGTATAAGCATTAAGCAAAGATTTTATGATAAAGAAATTTTCTTTTGTGGCCATCATCTCTTCTGTGCATGATTCAAAAAGAACCTGAGCCAATTTGTTGAATTTTTCAGACTCGGAATTGCTTACAGGTAAAGGCATAATATCCACGAGATATTCTTCAAAAGCTGAGCGGACAAAGTCAGGAACCAGGTCAACGTTTAAAGCAATGAACCATCCACAAGCATTATTCATAAGAAGGCCCTGATGGACCTGACCAGGTAAAACACAGTAAATATGTCCGTTTTTAGCCTCAATGATTTTAAAATCCACCATCATTTTTACATATCCGGTTTGGAGAAATGTAAAGATATAATGACTATCCCTGTGGATTCCTTTATCTAAAAGATTATCCTCCGAACTGTTGATTCGGTCCGTGATTCTTTCCACAATAAAACCATGATCGGAGATCGTACTGAGATCGTAGGTGGGAATTGTCTGTCTCATGTTGAATTATAAAATAAAAGCTCTACGGTCTTACTGTGATAGCTTATCGTATTGCTTTTGAAAAATTTAACTAAACAAAGATAAAATTTAATAAAATGTTATGAGCTTTTAATCCTGTAAATAAAGATTTTTGTGTCAAACCTTTACCATGAAAAAACTTAATTCCTTATTGTTCCTATTCTGTGTGGTGTTTGCTAATGCCCAGATAATTTCAGGAACTGTCCTTTCGAGAGATGAAAACCGGCCTATTCCTTATGTTAAAATAGGAGTTGAAAAAGAAAATATAGGTGTAATTTCCGATGAGAAAGGTAATTTTTCTATTGACCTTTCCAAGGCGAATACTTCAGGAAAGATAAGGATAGAAGTTCCGGGATATGATAGTTATATAGTAGGTTTTCAGGATTTTATAAAAAACAGTACACAAAAGATTTTTTTAAAGGAAAAAGTACAGCATATCCGGGAAGTGAAATTGTCCCCTAAAAAGTTAGTAGATAAAAACTGGAGTGTCAATACAAAGACGAAAAGTGTTATGTACTCTGTAAATCCACAATTTAAAAAGGAAGACTTTTTGGGTGAAACAGCATTGGAATTTAATGCAAACAAAAGATCAAAAATAAAGAATATCAACCTGAATATTGCAAGCTATGTTTCCGACAGGCCCGTGTTAATGCGTTACAGTATTTATAGTGAAAAGAATGGTTTTCCGGACAAGAACATCCTCAATGAAGAGATTACAGTAAAGCTTACAGAAGATATGATACAATCCGGAACATATACATTGAGTGTTGATGATCGTAATATTTGGGTACAGGGTAAATTTTTTATAGGAATTCAGTTTTTACAGGAGTTTAACGGTAAAGTGAATATCAGTGCAGCTCTCTTCAGAACAGGCTTCCTGAGGAAGTTTTACGGGGAATGGCAAAAAGTAACCTTAGCTGCTCCTGCGATAAATATCGATGTAAAAGTAGATAAAACAGGAAAAAACATGGAAGAACAATTGGAGGATGAGAGTCTTGCTGATCTGATTCCCGACCTTAGCAAATATTTTGGTGAGGCAGATCAATCAGGTTATGGTAAAAATCAGGACATAGGTAAAATAGTTAAAGTGAAAAATGCAGATTTATACTATGAGGTATATGGTGAAGGAGAACCACTGGTACTGCTGCATGGAAATTCAGGAAGTATTAAAGATTTTTATCAGCAGATTCCTGTTCTTTCCAAACATTACAAGGTTATTGCTTTAGATACAAGAGGTCAGGGAAAAAGTACAGATTCATCGAAAAAAGATTTGACTTATTCGGGATTTGCCGATGACCTTAAAGCGGTGATTGATTATTTAGGACTTGAAAAGATACATATAGCAGGCTGGAGTGATGGCGGGAATACAGCCCTGGAGTTTGTTCTGAAATACCCTGAACGGGTGAACAAATTAGTGATTATCGGAGCTAACATTCAGCCTGACGGTGTAGATAAGCGTCTTGTAGACCATATGAAAACAGAACTTCAGGTTTTAGAAATTGAAAATAACCCTCAAAAGTTTAATCAGACCAGGATTTTAAAGATTATGCTCAAGGAACCTAACATCAGTACAGGATCTTTACATAAAATCCATAATCCCGTGTTGGTTATAGCGGGTGAAAATGATGTGATAAAAAAAGACCATACCGAATTGATCGCCAGAGAAATTCCGAATGCAAAACTAAGGATATACAAAAATGCAACCCATTTTGTGCCGTTTGAAGAAGCTCAACAGCTGAATGAAGATATGATGAAGTTTTTGGGGAAATAATTAATCCAATGTCATTCTTTTCAAAGACCAGGAACTACCATTGTACATATCAAGGTCAACTTTAGTATTGATTCCGTGGACGATTCCGTTTTCAGTAAATTGCCAGAAATCCCAAGCGTCATCAGGAGACGGAGTGGGTACATCATTATAATTTGCCAGCCACAGAGGATATCCGTCGAATTCACCTTTCAGAAAATCTTTATAATAATGGTAGTAAGTATAGATAATGGGTTTTGTACCGTATGTCTCTTCTATGATTTTACACCATACCTTAAGGTCTTCAACCAGTTTTTTATTGGTTTTTCGTTTTGGAATTTTTTCAATGTCCAGAATAGGAGGGAGGTCTCCGGTTTCCAGCTTTACATTGGCAAGAAAGTTATTAGCCTGAATAATAGGGTCTTCATCTGCTCTGTAAAAGTGATATGCGCCTCTTATAAGCTCATGCTTTTTGGCCTGGGACCAGAATTCATCAAAATGTTTATCAGCATTTTTATTTCCCATGGTAGCCCTCATAACCACAAATTCCAACGGAATGGTTTTGTTTCCAATGCTTAAACTATCCCATTTGATATCTTCTTTATTTTGATAATGGGAAATATCGAATCCGTATGTTTTATCGAGATTATCAGTGAGGATTTTTTGAATTCTCAGAGTTTCCTTTTCATTATTATGAAGCTTTTTATGGGTAAACTTATTAAAGTACAAAGCATAATAGTAACTGATGGATTGTTTAAGGTAAAAACCTGTGCCAATAAGTGCTACGATAAGAATAGCCAATAAAATCTTTCGACGAAATAAATAGTTTTTCCGTCTTTTATTATGAATGTTTTTGGCCGCTTTTTTGGTGTACTTTTTTTTTGTCATAAAGTTTTGCAAAACTAACTTTTTAACAAGTAAAATGCTAAATAAAATCTGTAAATTTGTATACTATGGAAACACGCGAAAAGATCATCATCATCGGAGGAGGTTTTGCGGGGCTACAACTTGCGAAAACACTGAACAATAAAAATAAAAAAGTAATTGTTCTCGACAGGGTAAACCATCATATGTTTCAGCCGCTTTTTTATCAGGTAGCGTGTGGAAGGATTGAACCTTCCAATATTTCCTTTCCGTTCAGGAAAATTTTCCAGAGATCCAGAAATATTCAATTTCGTTTGACAGATGTTAAAGAGATCGATCCTTCTCAGAATAAAGTGATTACCGATGAAGCAGAGTTTCGTTATGATAAATTAATTATCGCAACCGGCTGTAAGACTAATTTCTTTGGGAATAAAGATCTGGAGGGTAAAGCTTTTGGAATGAAAAATACTCAGGAAGCGATTAGTATCAGAAATCATGTCTTAATGACTTTTGAGAAACTAATTCTTGAGAAAAGCAGAAGTGACGATGGAAACTGGAACATCGTTATTGTAGGTAGTGGTCCCACCGGTGTAGAACTGGCTGGAGCCTTTGCCGAAATGAAAAAAGAAATCCTGCCGAGGGATTATCCTTACATGAATTTTGACCAGCTTAAAATTATTCTGGTCAGTTCGACGGAAAAACCACTTGCCGTAATGAGTGACGAAGCTCAGAATAAATCTGAAAAATACCTTAAGGACCTGGGGGTAACTTTTCTAAGTGGAGAAGTTGTTACCGAATATAACGGAGATAAGGTAATGATGAAAAGTGGAAAAGAAATCCCTTCGAACAATGTGATCTGGGCTGCAGGTGTTACAGGAAATGTAGTAGAAGGATTTCCTGAAGAAAAATTAATCAGAAACAGATATATAGTAGATCGATATAACAGAGTTAAAGGATACGATAACATTTTTGCGATCGGAGATATTGCTTATATGGAAACGCCTAAATATCCGCATGGTCACCCTCAGGTTGCGAATGTAGCGATAAATCAGGCAAAAAATCTGGGTAAAAATCTTTTGAAAAGCAATGAAAGTGAGTGGAAAGAATACGAGTATAAAGATAAGGGTTCTTTGGCAACCATTGGAAAACATCGGGCAGTAGTAGATTTGCCATTTATTAAATTTCAGGGGTTCCTGGCATGGTATTTCTGGATGTTTTTACACTTAATGCTTATTTTAAGTGTAAGAAATAAGCTGGCGGTATTTTTTAATTGGATGTGGAGCTATTTTAATAAAGATTCGTCCCTGAGGCTCATTATCTCACCTACTAAGAAAAATGGAACATTACAATGAGAATTGATATTATAAGCGTACTTCCTGAGTTGATGGAAAGTCCATTTCAGACTTCTATTTTGAGAAGAGCAATGGAAAAAGGGTTAGTAGAAGTACATTTTCACCATCTGAGAGAATGGGCAATAAACAAGCACAGGCAAATCGATGATGAGCCTTATGGAGGAGGAGCCGGTATGGTAATGATGGTTGAGCCATTGGATAAATGCATCTCCCAACTTAAGTCAGAGAGAAGTTATGATGAGGTAATCTATCTTACCCCTGATGGGGTTACTCTTAATCAGAAAATTGCAAACTCCCTTTCTATAAAAAATAACCTGATTTTTATTTGCGGACATTATAAAGGAATCGATCAAAGAGTAAGAGATCTGCATGTTACCAAAGAGATTTCAATCGGAGATTATGTTCTAACCGGGGGAGAACTTGCGGCGTGTGTCTTGGCTGACTCTATCATCCGGCTGATTCCGGGAGTGCTTAACGATGAACAGAGTGCTTTAACGGATAGTTTTCAGGATGATCTTCTTTCACCTCCGATTTATACAAGACCGGAAAATTATAAAGGATTGGAGGTTCCTAAGGTTTTGTTAAGCGGGAATTTTAAGCAAATAGAAGAATGGAGACATGAAGAGGCCGTAAGAATAACAAAAGAGAAACGTCCTGACTTGCTATAATTTATTGATCATATTTTTAAATTTCGTCCTGTTTTTTTTCTTTTTTTGCAATTTCATATAAAAATGGAATAATAATTGCTATAGAAAGCAGAATAATAAAATAACAACTATTATGTTTTTATAGTTGTTTTTAATTAATATTAAGTATTATTTGCTGTTTTGATTTTGTTTTGTGCGATTTTAAAACGAATTTGTTAAAAGTTTTAATATATTATATTGATTTGATTAAACTGTTTGAAAAAAATTTCTTTTTAAGACAAAATCAAAACGAATATTTCGTAATTTAACCCGGAAAAAATTCGTAATTTCAAAATTAAAACTATTGATTGAATAGAAATATGTGTCGATGGAGCTTTTTACTTTTTATAATGTAGAAAATTTATTTTTACCGGACATAAAACCAATTCATAAATTAGATCCGACGAAATCGGGTTTGAGGAATTGGGATGAACGTAAATATAATAATAAGCTTTTCAAGATAGCAAATGTATTTCAATTGATCAAAGAAGAAAATGGGGTCTTACCATTTTTAATTGGTCTGTCCGAGGTTTCCGGAAGGAAAGTACTGGAAGATCTTGTGAAGATGGATCCTTTTCATTCTGAATTTGGAATTGTGCATTATAACTCCATGGATGAAAGAAAGGTAGATGTAGCCATGCTATATGATAAAAGCAAAATAGAAGTAATAGACTCGGAGGCTATTACATTCTTTTTTGAAATTAAAAATAAAAACACAGAATATTACGATACAACTAGAGATGTACTCTATTCAAAATTAAAATATAAAGGAGAGATTATTAATGTCTTTATCGCTCACCTTCCCTCAAAGAGAGAAAAAGATGTTAATAAGCCTAAGAGAGACTTTATATTAGCAGAAATTCGTAACAGAATTTTAAATATTGTGAATAGCAGCAATGAGCATGTTGTTTTGTGCGGCGATTTTAATGAAAATCCGGATGATGAAAATTTAACTAATATCCTTTATGATGATAATCATAATAAAATATTAGAAAATCCGTTTAATGAATTGTTTTCAACAGGAAATTTTTCTACTTTTCATTATAAATCTGGCTTATTGTTTGATCAGATTATATTGTCGAAGTCATTTTTCAATGATCAGAACAATATAGGATTGTCATTTCAAAGTGCCGAAATATTTAAATCTGAAAAGATAAGCAGCCGGAATAAACAATTTTCAGGTCGACCTTTCAGAACATATGCAGGTACGCGATATTTAGGTGGATATAGTGATCATTTTCCGGTTTTTGTAAAATTTAAAGAATAAAAAAAACATAAATAATAAAAAAAATTACAAGATGAAAAATTCAACAAATGCTAGCTATCATTTAGACTCAATCGACAAAGAAATTATCTACATGCTGATGGATAATGCTAAAACTTCTTTAGCCCATATCTCAAAACATGTAGGGATTTCGACAACTGCAGTGCACCAAAGAATCAAAAAGCTTGAGCACGCGGGAGTTATTGAGAATTCTATTTCATTTTTAAATCCAAAAAAAATAGGATATAAAGTTATTTCTTATATCGGAATCTTTTTGGATCAGCCTAGCCACTACCCAGATGTAGTAAAATCTTTAAAAGAAGTTAATGAAGTAGTAGAAGCTCATTACACCACAGGAAATTACACTATTTTCCTTAAAGTTCTTTGTAAAGACAACGACCACTTGATGCAGATCCTTAGTAAACTTCAAAAGTTAAAAGGAGTAACAAGAACCGAAACATTTATATCTCTGGAACAGGGAATAAGCAGACAACTGAAAGTATAATAAGTTATGAATATTGCCCAATATTTGGATTCAACATACCTGAAAACTCCTGCACAGTCGGGGATATCAGAAAATGAAACTTTACAGAAAGATATAGATCTTACGCAGGAAGCTATTGATAATGGTATTTTTGCAGTGATGATCCGTCCGGATTATGTATCCGCGATCAAAAAATATATTCTGGAAAAGAATTCAAATGTTGTTGTTGGTACTGTGATTGGTTTCCACGAAGGAACGTATTCTGTGGAAGAAAAGATGGCAGAAGCAACAAAGGCAATTAATGACGGAGCGGACGAACTGGATTTTGTGATTAATTATAATGCTTATCTCAATGGAGATGTAGATTTAGTAAAAAAAGAATTTATACAATGTACTGCATTATGTGTACAACATCATAAAGTAGCAAAATGGATTATTGAAATTGCCGCTTTAACCAATGAACAAATTGCAGACCTTACTAAACATATCTCAGAATGGGCAGCAGAAAATTTTTCTGACCAGGACTTATCTTCCATTTTTGTAAAATCTTCTACCGGTTTTTATGAAACTACAGATGGAAAGCCAAATGGGGCTACTTTCGAAGGTATCAGAATAATGCTTGATAATGCCGGCAGACTTCCGGTAAAAGCAGCTGGTGGAGTAAGAACTCCTGAAGATGCGGAGAAAATGATCGGGATGGGAGTAAAGAGAATAGGAACTTCTTCAGCTCTATCTTTAATCAAAAATCAATCAGCGTCTGAAGCTTACTAAAAATAATTCAATTGTAACAATAAAAAAACCATCAGCATCTGATGGTTTTTTATTTTATACTTTTTCCTGATATTCTTCGTAGAAATGTTGGGTTTCTTTGATCAGAGCATCCATCTCAGCAAGAGTGAATACTTCAAGGAATTTTTTTCTGAATTCTTTGAAATGAGGAACACCACGGAAATAGTTGCTGTAATGCTGTCTCATTTCTATCAAGCCTAATCTTTCACCTTTCCATTCCGCACTCCATTCCGCATGCTGGCGAACCGCCAGTAACCTATCCGAAATAGTGGGTTCAGGAAGATGTTCTCCGGTTTTAAAGAAATGTTTGATTTCATTAAAAATCCATGGATATCCTATAGCGGCACGGCCAATCATTACACCGTCACAAGCGTATTTTTGTTTGTATTCCAATGCTTTTTCCGGAGAGTCAATATCACCGTTTCCGAAAATAGGAATTTCAATATTAGGATTTTGTTTTATTCTTGAAATATGTTCCCAATCAGCTTCCCCTTTATACATCTGGGCTCTTGTTCTTGCGTGTATGGTTAAAGCTTTAATACCTGTTTCCTGTAAACGTTCTGCTACTTCATCAATATTAATAGAAGTACTGTCCCATCCTAAACGGGTCTTAACAGTTACAGGCAGGTGGGTAGAGCTTACAACAGCTTTTGTAAGACGAACCATCAGGTCTATATCTTTTAGTACTCCTGCTCCCGCTCCTTTGCAAACTACTTTTTTAACAGGGCATCCAAAATTGATATCTACCAAATCAGGATTTACTGTTTCCACAATTCTTGCAGACATGGCCATAGCCTCCTCATCACCTCCAAAAATCTGTATTCCGACTGGTCTCTCATAATCGAAAATATCAAGTTTTTTACGGCTCTTTATTGCATCACGAATTAAGCCCTCGGAGGAAATAAACTCCGAGTACATCATATCAGCTCCATGCATTTTGCACAAACGTCTGAATGGTGGATCACTCACGTCCTCCATAGGAGCCAGTAAAAGCGGAAATTCCGGCAGTTCTATGTTGCCTATTTTTATCATGGTGCAAATTTACGAAATTCTAAACTTTCATAAAGACTGATATTATCTATTGGTGTGAATGATGAGTTTGAGAACCCAATTGGATACAATAAGCGTCTTAAGCTATGAACAAAAAGAATTAAGCCTGAGACTTAAATTTTTAAAAGCTTGCTTTTACCTGCATGCTACCAATATGTATGGTACGATCTCCGGAATTACGTCCTTCATAATTCAGGTTCAGCTGTAAGAATGAGTTGATTGCCTGCTGAATAAAGACGCTCCAAACCTGATTTTTTCCAGGCTTAAGGCCGTCCAGCATCTGATTTCCTACAATACTGAAGTTGTTTCCGGTAAAGTTGTTGTTGATGAATGAGAAATTTCCTCTGATAGAGGTTTTTTTTCGCTCCCATTGTATGGTTCCTGTAACATCAAAAGCTTTTAGTAACTCCTCTCCGTCTATTCTCTGTTTCTGGCGGAAAGCGGAGGAAAGCTCTGCCTGTATGGCGTCTGTAAATTTATAGGTGGCTTTTGGCTTGGTTTCAAAGTTATTCAGCCTGTAATCCCTGGTCGCAAATAATTGTGAAGAATTTTTAATATCATGAACGGAATTTTCCCAGTCGACCCTGAATTCTTTATTGAACCAATATCCTAAATTCAGGAAGTGGGAGGTCTGCTCCCGTTCTTCATTACTGAAATTGGCATTGATGAGATTATCATTCGAAATGAACCGGTAATTTCCATTCCAACCCGATTTTTCCGTAGGGTTAAACTGTACGGAAGCCAGGATATTTTGATTTTTTAGAATCTGGTCGCTGTTTTTTTCGAACGGGTTGATGACCAGGACCTTATCTTTTTTATAAAAAGAGTTTTGAGAATTCAAGGAAATATTAAAATTCCACCGTTTTAAAAATGCATTTTCAGAATTAAGGACAATGGCCGGGTTAACAAACAACGCCAGCTGTAATTTATTCTTGTTGGATGGGATATACCGGACAGAATTGGTGTATACCCGGATGTACTTGGCCAGATCGGAATATTCGGCAATCTCAAATTCATCGAGCTGCTGGATGCCATCCCCATTGTAATCCGTCCATTTGTAAACTCCCTGTCCATCGGTTACTTTGATATATTGGAACTCTCTTTGTGCTTCCTGTCCGTTTCCGAGTTCATAGAATGCCTGTAAACGCATACCATTTCTGAAAAGCTGCTGATTATAAAGAATGTTCCCAACAACAAAATCATTGTTTCGACTTGTTTGCATATCCTGAATCTGATAGAAAAACTTCCTGTAATGCACTAACACATTCAAGGTTGTTTTTTCATTTTTGATCAGTTGACTTTCCGCCATGACTCCCAGGATATTATTCATATTCTGCAGCCTGTTGTCACGAACTGAATCATTATCCCTCATATATACTTTCGCAAGCAATTTTGTTCTTGTACTGTCACCAATCTTCTTTTGAAGAAAAAGCTCTTTCCAGCTGAAACTGGTGACATCCATCAGCTGAGAATCATTGTATTTTTTTTCGTTATGTTCCATACTTCCACCAAAGGCCCAGCTTCCTTTTTTTCCGGTATATTCTGTAGAAGCTCCCCCTCGTATGAACTTCGTGTCCTGGAGAATAGCATTGGTACTTAAGTAAGACAGATTTCCCTTTGTGAAAAACTTTCCTTTAATCCAGCCAAAATCAAGATCATTTTTAAAACCTTTGTATGAGTTTTGTTCATCCAGATAGTTAAGGCGATAATTTAAAGTTGATTTGTTATTCCACTTGTTAAGGAAGCTGAATATGAATCGGTTCTGCGTTTTCTGGCTGAATTCCTGAGCTAAGTTGAAATCTCTGGAAAATTCCACATCATTAATTCTATCAAGAATGTGAAATTGCTTATCTATATATTGATATTCAAAACTTGGTGTTCCTTTCCAGTTATTTTTGGTGAAAGTTTTATTCCCGTAAATCCGGCCTGCATAGCCTATATTCTGATCGGAATCCTTCGAAGAAAATAGATTGACATCGTAGTTACTTAAAGATATATCAGCGCCAATTTTACCCTCTTTAAGCAAAAACTCTGAATTGACAGAAAACACCTGCGATTTCTGGGGTGAAGGCAGTTTTCTTACTGCTCTGTAATCTCCTGAATTTGGTCCTGTATATTCAAAAACACGACCGTTATTTGTGGTCTGGGATAATTTATAATCTCCCAGATTAGGGCCAAAATAAGTAAATGATACCTGGTAAAGTGTTTCGGCAGAATTAGTGGAAAATTCATAATGGCTGACTCCTGAATTCTGAACCAATCGATACAGGATCTTATTAACATCATATTCTGTAATGACTCCTGACGGGGCATACATCAGGTTAGGATCATTTCCGGCATTGGCCAGAATTTGCTCATCCTCTTTAGATAAATTCAGAGCAAGCGGTGCATTTTTATTATCGTTTTCCATGAACCAGCTTAAGCCTACCTTCATTTTCTCTCTACGGTGTTCCACTTTTCCTGTGAAAAGATATCTGGAATAGTTTCTGTTGGTGTAATTGTAAGAAATAGTAATAAAGTTCTGTTGGAAAATTGGTCGGAAACTGGTGAAAGTAACTTCACCGGTGTTGTAATTTATGATGTAGTCCTGGTTTTCACCACGCTTCATTAATATTCCGTCAATAAATACCTGTTCAGATCCTGAAATCAGAGTAATGAACTGCTCTCCATTTTTTCCCGTTAAACGATAAGGGCCCTGGTTACCTTCAACCCCTTGAAAACGTACCCTGTGAAACTCACTTCGGGCCACACCCATTGAAACATCTACAAATGTTTTGTTTTCATTCCCAAATTCCGTCTGGAACTCAAGTCCCATGCTACGTCGCTGGTATTTTGCAAAATAATTCTTAGCTTCCACCAAGTCCAGATGTCCCGCTCTAAGGATGGATTTATCCTTAATGTTCAGCTGCATGTAGATTTTATCAAACTCTTCGAGTGTTTGAGTATAACCATCGGCCTGGATGGGAAGGTTATGATCAGAAATACTCGCAAGGATGGTAACGTCTTTAGAAAGTCTTCCCGATATCTGAAGGTCCATTGAACTTTGTACAGATTGTCCCTGATTGTTTCCGAAGGTAATTCCCCGGATGATGGAACCTTTTGAGTTGAGCTCGCCTAAGAACCTTTTTTTGTCATTTTTGGCAAGTACGGCCTCATCTACAATTATTCTGTTTCTTGTTCTTACGAAATCCAGTGTGTCCTTTGAAAAAATATCCTGTTCAAGCCTTGCTGCTAAAATACTATCCTTTTTTATGGTGTCTTCGGGAATATTGGGGTTCTTCCATGAGAAAATCTGAGCATTTGTTACCAATGTGCCCATGAAAAGAAACAAGAATACAAGAATAAAATTCCGCAAATTTTCCAAAATAATTGGTAAAAATACTTAAAAAATGTTAAAGGTAGCCAGTTTAGCTTTATTAACAAAAAATCGCCATATTTATTGTTTTTCGTCAGAGAATACTCTTATTTTTAAAATAGAAAATTATAAAAAATACAAAGATGAAAAAGATTTATTCTCTATTTGTTGCTTTGGCAACCACAACAGTTATGTCCGCACAATCTGTTATTACTCAATGGAATTTTGATGGAAATACAAATGCTGCCACCACAGGTTCGGGAACAGCAAGTGTTTTCGGAGTAAGTAATAATCCAACATTTGCCTCAGGGTCTCCGGGCAGAGCATGGAGTGTGAATGGGTTTCCTGGACAAGGGTCTTCATCGGGTACCGCGGGTTTCAAATTTGAAGTAGATACTTCAGGATATTCGGCAATCTCCGTATCTCTTAATATTGCGGGCTCCAATACGAGCTCAAAATATTTTCAAATGCAATACACAACCAATGGTACGGAATGGTTTGATGTAGGGAATGTAATTGAAATCGGACCTACATCATCCTCTAATTGGGTCAGCATGAATAATTCTATTCCGGCTGGAGCCAATAATAACACACAATTTGCGGTAAGGATTGTATCCGTGTTTGATCCTGCGAACAGCAGTACTTACACGGCGGTGGGTCCCTCATCAAATTACAGTACAAGCGGAGCCGCCAGGGTGGATAATGTAACCATATCCGGAACAGCATCCACTACTTTATCTGTTCTTGATGCCGGTAGTGAGAAATTTAGTTTTATAAAAAATACATTCATCAAAAATGAAGGTATTGTTTTCGGAACAAAAGTGAAGGATATCAAGATATTTAATATGTATGGACAGGTTATAAAAACAGCTAAGGTCAGTAAAAATCAGACTTTGGATATTTCTGAGCTACAAAAAGGAAATTATATTGTTACAGGTATCGTCAATAATCAACCGGTATCACAGAAAATTCTGAAAGATTAATTTTGATTTTTGAATGGAAAAACCACCGTTTAAAAAGCGGTGGTTTTTTTATAATAATAGCATATTGATTTAATATTCTTAATAGAAACTTAATCCATCCTTAATTTAGTCGCTTTAATTTAGGTGTAATTTTGTTGTAGAGATTAAAAAAACAAACATAAAAAAGAAAAATTATGAGAAAAATCTTTACAATTTTAAGCATTGCTACATCATTGATTTTTGCGAATGCACAAAATCTCGTACAAAATCCTGGTTTTGAAACAGGAACTTTAGCACCTTGGGCTGCTGGCTGGAATACGGTATATACAGCACCTAATATTACAGCAGATGCACACACCGGCTCTTTTGGAGCTAATTATGTACCAACAGCTACGACTGGTTTTTTTCAAAATGTTAATATTACAGCCGGAACGCAATATACACTTAGCTTTTGGTATAAAATAAGCGGCTCAGGTAATGGAGGAAGAATCTGGAGTAATTTTTTAGATGCTGGTGATAATCCGGTTAATCTTGTAACGGACGCTGCTAATGACCCATTGAGAAATAACAATCAATATTTACCTAAAAGTGCAGCCTGGCAACAAAAAGTAATCACATTTACGGCACCGGCCAATGTTAATAGATTACAGCTACATCTTCGTGCATACAGCAATTCAACCGTTAGCTTTGATGACTTTTCATTGACAACCGGAACATTGGCAACCGGCGAGGTTTCTGTATCTAAACACAGGCTTGTTAAAAATACTTTTATTCAGAATGATGGTATAACGTTTGGAGCTCAGTCTCGTGATGTGAAAATTTATAATATGTACGGACAGGTTGTAAAAACAGCTTCTGTAAAAGAAAATGAGGTTTTACATGTTTCAGAATTACAAAAAGGAAATTATATCGTAACGGGAATTGTGAACAATGAGCCTGTTTCGCAGAAAATTTTAAAAGATTAATTCTACTTTTCAGATATAAACACGGCCGCTTTTAAAGCGGCCGTTTTGTTTTTATAAAATTTTAGATTTTTTATTTAATACCATCCTCTTCTTGCGGCATTGATAATGGATCCGAGATTGAGAACTAAAGTATATCTGATTCGCCTTCCGTAATCTTTAAATGCGGGTTCAAATCCCAGCGAGGATTGGATTGGGAAATAAATTTCTAGAAAATCAGGAACTATTTTTAATTTAATTCCGCTATCCCAGATAAATTGGGTAGGGTTGTTCCTGTTCTTATAAATTCCTGCATCAGCATACAAATGGAATATCTTCCATACGCTGGTATCAACATTTAAAGAAGTAATCCATTGATTTACACTTCCGGGAATAAAAGATTTAAATCCTCCGTCAGCAAGAATAAACTGCTGTGAAAGAAAACCACTGTTGGCACTTTCCCCTAAAAGATTATATGAAAAAGAGTAATTGGAAACCCTGGAAATCCCATAATTAAAAGTATTATTTCTCGTGTCATTTCTCACGAAATATCCTGCAAATAATCTTAGGCTGAGCTTTTGTTTAGGTGCAAATTCCCATCTGTAAAAGCCTTCGGCAGTTATTTTATTAAAGTCTTCCATTCCCTGGGTGCTGATGCTGAGACTTTTTTCATGGATCATCTGGTTATCCGTATATCCATATCCGATACTCCACAGATTATACTTGTCATAGTCATTATTAGCTATCATAAGAGGGCTCAGGTCTCTCTCGAAATAATTATATGACATGCTTATTCCTCTGCTTACCGTACTTCTCGGATTCTTTCTAAAACTGATATTGGAAAAAACAGAGCCTTTCCTGTAAGCAAGATTATAATCATAATGGTAATATGCTCCGGATACTCCGAAGGTTAAACTGCGGATAATACTTTCTGCAGGAAGAAAAGAATATGAAACGGCACCTGAACCCGTTAATTTTCCGGTTCCTGTACTGTACGTAGGCGTAATAGAATAAAGGAATTTCTGATCAAAAAAAGATTGGTTTTTGAAATTAAATCCTAAAAGAAATTTATCATAAGTATTATTGAAACGTATTCTTGGACTGATGTAGATTTCATTAAACTCAGGATTAGGAATATCCTTTATAAGTTTAAGTTTTATTTTTTTTGCATTTGAGAATAAGCCTTTGGAGTAAAGGAAGTTGTCTCTGTAATTCGACTCCGGAAAGATATAATCATTATTTAAAGTGATCTTGTATATATCTAATGCGGGAATGGAAACCGTTTTTGTCATTTCCTCACCGTCGGTCTCTACCCAGTATTCTTTTTTTTCATCCTCTCTCGTTTTTGTTTCTAATTTAACAGGAATAGGAGCAGAGGTATTTTTATTGATTTTAATATGCAGTGAATCGTCTTGTTTCTTCAATTTCTGAAGCTTAAAGTTAACTCTGTTTTTTTGTTTTAAAAAGTCGGTTAAGTAAGCGGTCCTGTTATCTTTTTCTGCAAGTTCTCTGAGGAAATCTTTAGGATCAATTTGCTTGTCTGTATTTTTAGCTATGTAGTTCTGCAACAGGGTATTGAAGTTTTCATATCCCATTTTATCAGCAGAATAGTTGAATAAGCTTCCTGTTTCAAAGCTACTTATAGCCATTACATTGAAATTGCTCAGTACAGTAAACTTTTCTCCGATTTTCTGATCCAGATTCTGAGACATAATATATTGGTAGGTAAGGCCGTAGCGATCAATTAATTTCAAATTAGAGGCATGAAATAATTTTAATGGTCTGATTCCAAATATTTTTGATTCAGGTAGCTTTCCCAGCAGCTTTGTTTCGCCATAGAATTTTTTGATGTATTGAATTTCTATATAGGATTTCAATCCATTCTTAAACCAGTGATTATCCTGTTTATCTGTAATAATACTTTCGTCAAGGACTTTTTTGGTGATAATTCCCAGATAATCGAGATCTGCCTTTTCTGCATCTGTAAATAATTGAAACCGGAATTTCCAGAAACTAATATCATTATTACCAAAAAAATCTTCATTCGCTCTGAACTTTTCAGAAATAAAAAGTCTTGATGGAAGATAACCGATCTGTTCCTTTATAAATTTTAAATGCAGCGGAAGATAGAATTCTAAATTTTCCTTTTCCTGGGGTGTTAGAGGATATCCAAACCGTACTTCTGTGCTTATATCTCCTGTATTTACATTAATGAAAGGGTATTCGTCCTGGGAAATGATAAACTCGGGATCTGAATCCAGATAACCTTTGAATAAATTGGATTGATCCTGGTGAAGATTACTTTCAATAAAAGATTGGGTAGGAAGGTCAAATTGGACGGTCCAGTAGGTATTGAAACTTACGGACTCTTCGATATCATGGTAATATCTTCCTAAAATATTGTCCGGATCAAAATGATCCGGAACAATAAAGAAATATTTTAAAGCTATATTTCGATCAGCTGTACCGTATCCAGTAAATTTTTTATCCGGAAGCTGTATCTGATACTGCAGTTTTAGTCTTATGCTTTTTCCCGGTTGAAGAGGTGCATTTAAAGGAATAAAAAGATTTTCCGCACTTAAATTATTTACAGGAATAGCCTCATCATCGGGTCCTTTTATGCTAAATTGTAAAAGTTTCCCCAGTTGTTCAGGCTTTGCGAAATGAAGATCAGTATTACGGTCTTCCAGTTTTCTGTAAACAAGTGAAGTTCCTCTTTTTTGATAAGCAGAAACCCAGTTTAAAAGTTTAACGGTACTTAAATCTTTTTCAGAATTATTGTAATAAACAATTTCCTGATTTATATCCAGCGTTTTTTTATCTGAAGATAATTTCGCTTCAATAGAAATGCTGTCTTTTTGCGCAGAAACCTGCACAATTCCCAAAAACAAAATAAGACAAATACTGATCTTTCTCAATGTGGTGATAAAGCATCAAATATAACTCATTTTGTATAGACTTATAAATTTTTATTCTCGAATTAACCTTTTTTTAAAGAACTTATATAAGCTTTCCAGCCTTCGTTTTTATAAGTTAATGCGGCAGCTTCAGGATTTTCAGATTTATAAATTCCTCTTCCTACGATTATAAAATCAGTATTCAGGCTTTTAAAAACATGTTCAGGAGTATTGTACTGCTGTCCTTTTCCATCTCCCGAATCTGAAAGGTTTACTCCCGGAGTGAATAACAATAATTCTTCAGGAATTGGGTTTTGAGAAACTCCTCCGATTACATTAGGATGGGACAGAGATACTTTAAGAGCTTCTTCACGGTAGCTATTTGTTGTTAACGTTCCTTTTGAAGACATTCCTATAATTGCGACAACACCTACATTCTTAAAGCAGTCAAGAGATTCAAAACCACCGATAACCTGTGACGTTACAAAATCTGCCCAGTCGGTAATTTTAAAAACTCCACTCGTGAATTGTAATTCCTGTGTGTTTCCAATATCGGCAAATTTTCTATCTTCCATGAGTAAGAATTTATGCTTTTCGGCTAATTCTTTTAACGGAGTAATTGTTTTTTCAAATTCGAAATCTGAGATGATGTCGATATGTGTTTTGAGAGCAATAATATGAGGTCCTACTTTTTCAGCAAATTCCAGTAACTCTTTGGTTGTGGTAACATCTGCTGAAGCGATAAGGTTCGATTCTTTACTGATGGCTAGTTCTAATAATTTTTTAGAAACAGAATGTTGAGCGGATTTTAATTTCTGCTCATAAGAAGCTCTGATTTTTTCTTCAAATTGGATGTGGTTTCCTAAAAGGAAATCCTGGATCCTTTTTACTTCTTCATCTGATAATTCTCCTGTTTCCTGAAGAATAGTACATACTTCTGAAATATTAAATAGGGTATGAACTCTGAATCCTTTACTTTCCAAAAGCTGCTTTCCTCCCTGTTCCCTGTCAAGAACTACAACGATATCTGCTACTTTTAGATCTTCCTGTTCTACTTCAGCAATGGTTTCTAATAAAGATTTTCCGGAAGTGATCACATCTTCTACCAATAAACAGTTTTGTCCTTTCTGATAAATTCCTTCGATCATTTTCTTGGTCCCGTAATCTTTAGCCTCCTTTCTTTTAATGATAAGTGGAATGTAACTTTCCAGAGACATGGCTGTAGCCATAGGAAGAGCGGCATAAGGAACTCCACAAATAAGGTCAAAATTATCCAGAGGAAGCATTTCCAATAAATAATTTGCAAGATTTTTCAAAATTTTAGGATCAGAAGCCAAAGGTCTCAGATCTACGTAGAACGGACTTTCAATACCGCTTTTTAAAGTGAACCTCCCAAATTTAATGATACCTAGCTTGTAGCACTCTAAAAAGAACTCTTTTTTACTTTCCATTATTTTTTATTAGATGTTGCAAATTTAAGGATTTGTAATAAGGCTCAAAAATTTATCCCTAAATTATAAATAAAAAGCCATCCCAAATTTTTGGAATGGCTTCAAATAATATATTTGCGTCAATTATTTTATAATTTGAGCATCGATTATCTTGGTATTACCTGTATTTAGTTTTTGTTCAGCTTCCCAAAGTAAAAACTTGTCCACTTCTTTGATTAGTTTAGGGATCACTAAGTATAAAACAGCCAGATCATCTAGGACTCCCAAAACAGGAACAGCTACTTCTGGAATTAAGTCGATTGGAGAAATGATATATAAAATCCCTAACATCGGTAAAATAATATCAATGGATTTCATAGGATAAATTCCTTTTCTCCAATATTTAACCATTCTGAAAATGTCAGGTATTTTTTTGACAAAGCCCTTATGGTTGATGGCTTCTTTAGCCAGGTTTAATTTAGAATATTTCATTTTGTGTTTGGTTTAAATAAATTCTTGACTTTACAAAATTCGCAAATTCTATACCAAATAATTATAAAAATTCGTTAAAAGATTTATTTAATAATATTGTCAATAAACTGATGTACAGACTCTGTATTCCAATCTCTGTACGCGTCTTCTTTGATCAGGATCCTTCCCGATTTATCCAGCAAAAATGTTGTCGGGAATGCTTTTGGTAACAGCTTTTCTGAAATCGGACTTTGGGCAATATAAACAGGGACCGTATAATTATTTTCCTGGAGAAATTTCCTTACTGCATATTCTTCATCTTTCATAGCAATCAGTACAAAGTCTACATTCCCTTTTCTGGTGTCGTACAGCTTTTGAATGGTTGGCCATTCTTTTCTGCATGGCGGGCACCAGGTTCCCCAGAAATTTAGAAAGATAGGCTTATCTGTAAAGTTTTTCAGATTTGTACTTGGAACGTTAATCCCCTGTAAATCGATATCATAATCTTCCTTACTTACAGTTACTGCATTTTCTATAGTAGCAACAGGAAAGAACTGGTCCTTTACAAAATTTCTTACTCCTGGAATAAAAGCAATAATTCCTATAATAATGATAAGTACAAGATATGGTATATTTTTTTTCATCTGCTATTTTTTATTGTCATTTCTGACGCATACATTTATTACAATAATTCCAGTATTTCCTGAACAGCATCCTTACCTCTGTTTTTAGCGTAGTAAATTTGCAGATCATTATAAAACTGATCTTTAGGATAAGCCTCCGGATCTGCCTTATATTTCATTAACAATTCTTTGCCGTACTGAGGTCGGGGTCCCCATGAGTTCTTTACCGTAAAATCATCATTCAGGATGATAACTTTAGGAATAGACTCTGTTCCATTCGTTAGAAACTGATTAATTAAACTTTTATCACTGTCTCTCAGGAAAATTCTTACCTCATTATGACCCTCAAAAAATTTAACAAGTGCCGGTACCGTAGAGCTGGCGTCACCACACCATACTTCTGAAATAATCAGAATTTTCCCGTTAAAATTCTTAGATTTTAATTCGTTAACCTGGTTTTCGTCAAGGATATATTTTTTTAGGGTTCTGTCCATCCTTTGAAGCCCCAGTTCATAATATTGTTTATAATCGATGTCATGTTGGTTGTCAGGAGTTTCAAGTCTTTGTCTTCCAATATGAACATATTCTTCAAAATTGATTGCTTTATCCCAATAATCTTTCATGGTTTATATTATTGTGTTTAAAAGTTATTTAGATTTCTTGTTTTGTTGATCAAAAATAAGTCGGCTAATACAAATGCGGCTAAACTTTCAACTACGGGAACCGCTCTTGGAACGACACATGGATCATGTCTTCCTTTTCCTTCAACAACAACAGGATTTCCATCTTTGTCTATGCTGTCCTGTGGTCTTAATATGGTGGCTACAGGTTTGAAAGCTACTCTGAAATAAATATCCATACCATTGGAAATACCACCTTGTATTCCCCCAGAAAGATTAGATTTTGTAGTAAAATCGGGATTAAAGGCATCATTATGTTCTTTACCGGTCATCTTAGCCCCACAAAAACCACTTCCATATTCAAAGCCTTTACAGGCATTGATATTCAGCATTGCCTTTGCAAGTTCAGCCTGCAATTTGGAAAAAATAGGTTCTCCAATTCCTACAGGAACGTTTTTTATAACACAGGTGATGGTTCCCCCGATGGTATTTCCTTCTTTTTTAATTTCTTTAATTCGGGCAATCATTTTTTCAGCTGTCTCAGTATCAGGACAACGTACATCATTGCTTTCTGTTTTGGAAAAATCCAAATCCTGATAAGGCTTCTCACAGAAGATGTCACCTACGGAAGAAACATAAGCATTGATATCGATATCTGATAAGAGCTGTTTTGCAAGCGCTCCGGCTACAACCCAGTTGATTGTTTCCCGGGCAGATGATTTTCCACCTCCGCGGTAATCCCTGATCCCAAACTTCTGATCATATGTAAAATCTGCATGACTTGGACGGTATGCATTAGCAATATGATCATAATCTTTTGATTTCTGATTTTCATTTTCGATGATAAAACCAATGGGAGTACCTGTGGTTTTTCCTTCAAATATTCCGGAAAGAAATTTTACCGTATCACTTTCCTTTCGCTGAGTAACGATAGCAGACTGGCCAGGCTTGCGACGATCCAGTTCATATTGAACCTGATCGAGATCAACTGTTAAACCTGCCGGAAAGTTATTGATTATTCCACCATAAGCCACACCGTGACTTTCTCCAAATGTTGTAAGACTGAGAAGATTACCTAAAGTATTGAACATAGCACAAATTTACGGCTTTTTATTAATATAATAATGCCTTTGTGTTTAGTTCTGTTTATTGTGGTTAATGATAATATTGATAACCCGCATTGCTTCTTTTTTCTCCTTCATATTCATCGTTTTCCATACAAAGCCTTCCCGGATATTATTTTTATTGATGGGTTGCGGAAAGATGTTTGCGTTAGCATTATCAATAATATAACTAATGGTCATAGAAGGAAGTGGAGTGCCAAAACTATAAGGATAGTTTTCAGGAACATTAAAGATAAGATTTCCGATTCTGAAAGACCTGAACGGGGTATATTGATATACAGAGGGTTGGTAAATCTGTTTTTTTTCAAACTTACCCATGAAACGGGCCATTTTGTAGCTTGGAATATGCGTTGCAATCAATGATGGAAATAAGAAAAAGAATATAACACAAGCGCCCGCTATTAAAAATATGGCTATTGATTTACTTCTGTTAATATAATGAGATAATAAAATAAAGGCTACAATAAAGAAAACATCAATGAAGAACCGGTACTGTGCAGAGAATAAAAGAACAAGGATTGTCTTGATAATTATTGAAATGGTGATAAGATTAATAACTCTGTTTTTCTTTCGAACAGAATACAATATCAAAAGAAGAAGAGTCACTATAAATAAAATATTGATCTTTGCTTTAATGCCTTTTAAAAAGAGCCAGTTTTTAATATAATCTATTGAAGAAAACTTTTTAATTTCTTCAAAAGTGTATTGCATGTCATAGGTTTTCTGAATGGCAAACTGAGATGATCTTTTAAGTATTTCAGGGTTGGTTTTCCAGGATATTCCCAGGTCAACAAAAGCAATAGGAAAAACAGGATATCCAAATGTCCAGATATTTTTTACGAAAAACAAAATAAGTATTACAATTCCCAAAAAAATATTCTTTACAGACGATTTGATAATAAAGACTAAATAAAGCAAACTAAGAACGGGAAGCCAGATCATGGTTGGCTTTATTGTGAAAATAAAAACAGAGAGTGCGAAAAGGAGAGTTGATTTTTTATTTTCTGATAAAATTTCATTTAAAATAATCAGCGAAAAAATAATAACCGGCAGATCCGGGCTTGGGGACTGAGAGAAGAGAAGCATAACCGGAAGAAAACCAAGTTGAATCCAGGATTTTTTTTCAATGATATAAAATGCATAAATGATTAATATAATGACGTTGATCCGTAGAAAAGGATCAGAAAAGTTAGAAAACCCTGCCTGGAATATATGCCATACCGACATTTGCCCTAATGTAAGGTCTAGATTAGAGATTCCTTTAACAAGGCCGTATTCCGTGAGCCATTTTATAGAGGGTACATAATAGCCGAAGTGATCCAGAATATAAGGATAATAAGAACCACAAAAAAGAATGATCGACACGATGGCAGTCAGCAGAATCATGTCTTTTTTTGAAAACCCATAATATTCCAGATAGAGTTTATTTTTAAAAAAAAAGAACAAACCTATTGCAATCGTGGTTATTTCTACGTTGATATTGAGCGGAATGAAAAATGCGATTAAGGTCCATATAACACTTATGATAAATATTCCCGAAAAAGCTTTTCCTGAAATACCTGAAAATAAAGTTCCTGAAAGCATATCCATAATTTTTCCCCATCCCAGAAGGGTGGAGATAATAATTACAGAGGAAAACAGCATTAGAATCATAAAAAAAGATTGCTTAAAAATAAGCAATCTTTTATTCTTTTTATGTATAATTATTAATTACGAGGTTGTACTCTTCCGTCCTTTCTGTCTCCGGATCTACCAATCGCATATCCCGTTGCACCACCTACAACACCACCAATTACAGCTCCTAAACCTCTGTTGTTTTTACTGATAATAGCCCCAGCAGCAGCTCCACCTACGGTACCAATAATGGTTCCCTTAGCAGCCTTACTCATTCCTCTTTTCTGAGTTGTTCCCTGTGAAGCATTGCTTCCGTTGTTTGCGTAGTTTCCATTATTACTATTGCTTGAACCTGATTCTCTGTCTCTATATATGGTTCGGGTTTTTGTGATAACTCTTGGTTCAGAATTTCTTGCAGCTACAGCTTTTGCTTTATTGGATTCCACAATACTGTCTGCTTTTTTCTGAGATTCATAGGCCATTTTCTCTTTTTCAATCGCCAACTTTTGTTTTTCTATTTCAAGTTGTTTGGCCTGGAATTCAATTTTCTGTTGTTCCAGTGACTTTTCCGCCACCTGATCATCCTTTTTACAAGCTGTCAGTAAAAATACTGACAATAAACCTGTTATTACTATATTCTTCATAATTCAAATTTTTTAGTCCAAGGTTGCCTCATCAAAAAGATGATAGCTTTCTAGGTATTTTCAATTATGAAGCCAAATTTTAGTTAACAAAAGTTAAAAAATCAGAAAAGAATCAGAAAAAGTAAAAATATATTTTAAAAATTTCAGAAAATAAAAAGTTTTTATTTGTAAGTGCTTTATTGTCATTTAGTTATGGGTTGGTTGTTTATAATAAAATCATAAGAAAGTTAATTTATTGTGAAGGTTGTTAATTTTTTATGTGTAGGCATGAAAATTGCCGCATAATCCAAAGCTTTTAATCATTAAAAAGTTTTAATCTTCTAAAATATTATTCATCAAGATCCCTCGGATATACCAGGAATCTTTTATAATGTACATTTCATTTAATTATGGGTTTTGATTAAATTCATATTAAATAAGTACTTTTGAGGATAAGTATATTTTTGAAATATTGTTGATGAAATTAAGTACGGCAAAGTATTGTGATCATTTCCTAAAATGGGATTTAACAGTATTTTATTAATGGATTTTAGAAATAAATAGTATTTTTGGTTTTTTAAAAATTATATTTATACAAATTTTGATCGTACATTGTAGTTTAAATTCAATAATTACAAGTTTAATAAGCTTAATGAGTACATGATACAGCATTAATTGAGCGGATCAAAAGCAATAGAAAGCTAAATTTTATATTTAAGATATTCTATTTCGACTCTAGAAATAGATTTTTTTCATCATTTGTGTTTTTTGCGGCCTCTCAGGAGGCCGTTTGTTTTTTAATTTTAGTAAAAATAATTTCCAACAGTGAATTTTACAATTCATTTTTTTAGTAAAAAAGTAGAGTTAAATGGGAACTCCCGTTTTTTTTGTTGGTTGTCATTTCTGTAAAGAGTGATTAATCCGTACTTTTTTCCGCTATCTCAATATTTGTTATTTATAACATTCATATAAAAAATATTAATTTATATACTAAATGTTATAAAAAAACGATTTAGATTTGTAGGATTAATATTAATAATGATAACTTATGAAGAGATTTTCTATTTTTTTAATACTTCTTCTTTGTTTGATCAACGTGAACTTGCTTGCGCAAGCCCCCGCCACGCTGCCGTATATTCAGGATTTTTCGACGGCAAATGATCTGACATTGGTTAATGGAAGTCAAACAAATAAATGGGAATATGGTTCCGCAACAGGAAATGCCGCCAATTCCATTTATATTTCAAATAACGGAGGAACGGCGAATGCTTATGATACTGGAAGTTCCAGCGTTGTACAAGCTTATAGAGATATCACAATTCCTGCAGGATCTACAATTGCAACTTTAGCATTTGATTGGAAAGCAGATGGGGAAAGTACATATGATTATTTAAGAGTTTGGTTGGTTCCGGCTACATTAACTCCAACTGCCGGTGCACAGATTGGCACTGGTGGGGGAAATATTCAGCTGGGACAGTTTAATCAGCAGTCAACCTGGCAAACGTATTTAAATACAAGTTTGAACATCAGCAGCTTCGCAGGAAGTACTATGCGTTTAGTGTTTGAATGGAGAAATGATGGAAGTGTAGGAACCCAGCCACCTGTTGCAATCGATAATATTAATCTGTCGATTCCAACATGTTTACTTCCAACAGTATCGCCGGTTTCAGCCATTACAGCCAATTCTGCAACGATATCGTGGACAGCACCTACGCCTGCACCTGCGAACGGATATGCTTATTACCTTACGACTACAAATACTCCGCCTGTTGCAGGAACAACCCCTACAGGAACTACTACTGCAACTTCTGTGAACTTAACAACTTTAACTCCTAATACTACTTATTATTGGTGGGTAAAAGCAATATGTAGCCCTACAGACAGCAGTATTTGGGCGAATGGAGATAATTTTACCACGACTCAAATACCGGCAACTATTCCATACAGTCAAAACTTCTCGACTGGGAATGATCTGGGATTCACGAATGGAACCCAGGTTAATAAATGGGTATATGGTTCTGCAACAGGAAATCCTGCGAATTCCATCTATATATCAAATAACGGAACCGATAATACTTATTCTACAGGAACAACCAGTATTGTTCAGGCTTACAGAGATATAATTATCCCGGCAGGAACTACTGCAACGACTTTGTCTTTCGACTGGAAAGCAGATGGGGAAAGTTCTTATGACTATTTAAGAGTCTGGCTGGTTCCGGCATCTTTTATGCCTGTAGCAGGAACTCAGATTACTGCCGGAGGAGGAAGAATCCAGGTTGGAGGTAATTATAATCAACAAACGACCTGGCAGACTTATTTTAATACCAACTTAGACCTGAGCAGTTTTGCCGGAACTACAATGCGTTTGGTATTCGAATGGAGAAATGATAGCAGTGGTGGTACTCAGCCTCCTGTAGCTTTAGATAATATCAATTTAGCAATTCCTACTTGTGTGGTACCTTCAGCTTTGGCTGTAAATGGGGTAACTGCAACAGGTGCTGTACTGAGCTGGACAGGTCCGACGCCGGCACCTGCCAATGGATATGCTTATTATCTTACAACAACGAATACTCCGCCTGTTGCAGGTACTGCTCCAACAGGAACAAGTGCTACGACTTCTGTAAACTTAACGACATTAACGCCAAATACCACTTATTACTGGTGGGTGAAGTCTGTATGTAGCCCTACGGACAGCAGTTTCTGGATTGGGGGTCCAAGTTTCAGTACTACGCAGATTCCGGCAACGATCCCATATAATCAAAACTTTACAGGAGCGAATGATTTTGGATTCATCAACGGAACTCAAACCAATAAATGGGCTTATGGTTCAGCAACCGGAAACCCTGCTAATTCCATTTATATATCCAATACAAACGGAACTACGAATGAATATTCTACAAGTTCTACGAGTGTAGTACAGGCTTACCGTGATATTCTTGTACCGGCCGGAGCTTCGATTGCCACATTATCTTTTGACTGGAAAGCAGATGGAGAAAGTTCTTATGATTACCTAAGAGTTTGGTTAGTTCCATCATCTTTTATGCCTGTTGCGGGAGCTCAGATTACTGCAGGTGCGGGAAGAATTCAGTTAGGAAATAACTATAACCAGCAAACCACATGGCAGTCATATCTTAACAGTACATTAAACATCAGCAGCTTTGCAGGAACAACAATGCGTCTGGTATTTGAATGGAGAAACGACAGCAGTGGTGGTAATCAGCCTCCTGTAGCTGTAGATAATATTAAATTACTAATCTGTAGCACAGCAACACCAACTGTAGCTGTAAGTGCTATTACACATAATACAGCAATATTAACATGGCCACAAGATAGCGGTGGAGCTTCATACATTGTGAGATACAGACCGGTAGGTTCTAGTAGTGCATGGACTCAGGTAAGTGTGGCAGCGGCAGCGGCTCCTGCAACTACTAATACATATAACCTGGCAGGTTTATTACCGGCTACACTATATGAAGTAGAAGTAGCGGCAGTTTGTAACAGTATTCCTGGAACATATTCTCATAATGAATTTTTAACGAAATGTGACCCGACACCTCCGAATGTTACAGCAAGTAACATTACGACAACATCTGCATTGATCACATGGTCGCCACTTGCGGTAAGTTCATCTTATAAAATGAGATATAGAATTGTAGGAAGTGGTAATGCAGGATGGAGCGCTGATATTATTTTACCATTAGCGCCGACAAATACGTACTTATTAAGCGGGTTGAATGTCTATACAACTTACGAGGTTCAGATTGCCAATAAGTGTGATAATGAAACAACTTATAACGGATGGTCTTCTCCTGCTGTATTCACAACTGAAAGAACATGTGATTTACCTCCTCCAGGATTAACAATTACTAATCTTACAACTACTACCGCTACTGTAGTTTGGGATTCTTTCCCTGGTGCAACTTATATCTTAAGATATAGAAAAGTGGGTATACCAAGCTGGACAACAGTTGCAGTAACGAACAATAATTATGTGATCACAGGATTATTGGAGTTAACAAAATATGAAATGGAAGTAGCCAATGTTTGTAGTGGTACACCGGGAACTTATACACTTCCTTACTACTTCACAACACCTACAGTAATCTATTGCCCGATGAAATCCGGAAGCTCAGCATCTGAATATATTTCAAAAGTTACGGTAAAACCAAGCGGTAAACCGACTATGGAGAGCAGTACAGATGCCACTACGTATTCAGACTTTACAGCTGATACATCCAAATTTATTCAGCTGATTCAGGGATCTACAGGTAATGAGATTTCCATTGAAAAGTCTTGGACAGGAAATACATATAATGAAGGTATTGCTGTATGGATTGATTTTGACAGGAACGGAAGCTTTGATATCAATGAGAGAATTCTTGTGTCTTCACCTAATACGACAACACCTATTACAGGAACGTTCAGTGTGCCTTCTGATGCGTTTATAAGTACGACAGATTATAAGTATGTTGTAATGAGAGTTGCCATGCAGAGAGATGGTATCCCTGTAAATTGTACAGGATTTGCCAACGGGGAAGTTGAGGATTATACAGTAAGAATCTCTAAAAATCCGGTACCTAATGCAACCAACCAAACGGAAATATTGATTTATCCTAACCCGGTACATACAATATTGAATGTGAAAAATATTAGCAAAAGAGCTAATTATAAGATATACAATGCGGCGGGTCAGCTTGTGACAAGCGGGATCATCTTAAATAACAAAATAGATGTAAGCAGCCTGATCCACGGAGTATATGTTATCGATATTGATGATACTCAGGGTACAGCCCAAAAGAAATTTATCAAGGAATAATACATTAAATAATTAGTAAAAAATAAGCTCCCAAATATGGGAGCTTATTTTTTTTCTCAAGTCACTGTCACAAAGCAAAGAAAAATATTTCAATAAATGTTGAAATATTTAAAAATAAAATCTTACCTTTAATGGTGTGGTATTCAGTTGTTTATTTCTTATTAAATGAGTTTTTGATTTTTCTGAGCGTTAGTTTTCAATTTTGTTAGATAAGCATTTAGCCAAGATGAGACAAACTTAAACAAAAAGTCAAACGATCTTATTAAGAATTGGATGATTGTATACACAGGTAATATGATGATATGATATAAAAGTTTTTATTGTTTTTGAGACCTCTTGTATTAATGACGGGAGGTCTTGTTTTATGATACTGTACCATCATATAACTCCAAGCTTACAAATATATTTAAAGGTAAATTCTCCATTAAAATTAAAACCTCCTGGCAAAAGAGGAATACTATAGCGGAATGTATTGAAACTAAGTAATATTAGTAATTATGATTCTGATCATAATGTGTATTTTCCGGTTCAGGTATCTTTACTGTTCCATATATGTTGTAACCTTGAACAAAGGTAAAAGTTTGCCCCCTCAATTTGAGGGGTCTTTTAATGTTAAGAAATAATATTTATTTAATGCGAAATCTTAAAATTAAGTTAAAATAAAATAAATGAAATTCTTGGCACGATATTTCAATGTAAAATGTAACTCATGTTTAAATTGAGTTTTCATGGTTATTAGTTTTTATCCTCAACTTCGGTTGGGGATTTTTTATTCAAAGATGTCTTTTAATTTTAAAAGACGTTTAGGACGTAAAAATAAATATACGTATTTGTTTAAAATAGGGCTGCGAGATCGTGATGAACTCTAATCAAATATATTCTGAACCTTCAAGCTTATTTATGACTTAAATCATAAATGTTCATTATTAGTTTTCTACAAAAAAAGGAGCCTTCCAAAAATTGGAAGACTCCAGGGGCTGTAATATTATAAGATCTAAAAAAGTGTTTCACATAAAAACTTCCCCATAAAGAGGAAGTAATAATTATCCATTTTAGTTAAAGACACTAAGTGATGATTATTAAAGGATTGTACAACAAACTTACTAGTAGTTTTTGATTTTTTTTATGACTGAGATCATAAGAAGGTGAATTATATTTGAAATTTAATATCATAGATATATAAAAAAAGCTTTCCAATAAAATAAAGGAAAGCTTTGAGGTACCTAGCGGATTCGAACCGCTGTAGATGGTGTTGCAGACCACTGCCTAGCCGCTCGGCCAAAGTACCATTTTTGAGGTGTGCAAATATAAAAATTTTTCTGACTTAATCAAAGTTTTTTAGATATTTTCTTTAGTTCCCAACGTGTTTATATCGCTTTTTAACTGTAACTCAGCTTCATAATTTTTCTTTACAACAACGCAGGTTTCACTCCATTTATCATGGAATCCACTTTTATCTGCTAAAAAAGATAACTGATCTACGAAAGGGATTCCTCGGATGATATTTCTAAGGAGATAATTACCTGCACCGGGAGAGGTTCCGTCTATCATGACCACCTTTGTTCCGGTGATCAGTTTCCCTAAGCTTCTTCCCTGGGTGATCAGCTCTGTGAAGAACATCATCAGAAGGTAAGCGGATAAGGTGATCAGCCGGTCCAGTAAAGGATTCATATTTTCCATTCTATAACCTATTTCTTCTACGGTATTTCCTGTAATAAATGCATAGGCAATTCCCAATACACCTAATAATATAAGGATCAGAATATAACTGAAAATAAGGTCAATAATATAATTCGCAAGTCTGAGGCCTTGCGACGCTCTGTGTCTGTCAACAATCTGTAAGTATTTTCTCATGGTAATAGTTTAGTTTTTGGTGTTGTTTTTTTATTTAAATGCCATTGATAATTAGTTTTAAAGAAGCGTTAGTATCAATGACTGCAGTAATTCCTGATGTACCGAGAAGGATCTGGCCTGGCTTCAGATTAAAAACCCTTCCATTCATCTTTAGCCCTTTATAATATTCTTTATTAAAAGCTTCTTCAATACTTTTCTTTGAAGTATCCACCAGTTCCTGTGTTGGGATACCATATTCTTCTTCTATCATTCTTACGATTTTTCCCTGAAATAGAAGGCTTGCTGTTTTTTGGAGGATATTCATTGTCTTCAGCTTAAACTTAGTATCGGACAGTACAATTTTTTTCCTGGCATCATCATAAACAGGAATGCCCGAAATAAATGCAGTTCCTTTTATATACCCTTCGGTCTGAGCTTCGATCATAATTCTGTTCTCAATGCCGTATACCCTGATATCGGTAATTTTTACTTTAGAATCGCGAACATCATATTCTTTTCCTAGGAACATTTTTCTGGCAATATTAGACGCTTCGGTAAAAGGAACATTGGCTGTTGTCTGAAGCGAAAACTGGTCTCCAAGTACAGGGGTGAAATTGAAGTTAGCTGCCGTTTTAATAGGAGCTGAAGATGCCGGTTTACTTCCGGTAAAGGTTTCGGAGTAAATGTCAATTCCGATATTGGCATCAATCTGATTTCCATAGAATTTCAATGGAGTAATATTTACATTTACAGGGGTTACTTTCAGCCATGTGTTGTATTCCTCCGAAATGTTAAAAGGCTGCGCGAAAACATTCCAGGCCATCACTGCATATTGCTGGAAATTAAGCTGGGTACCCATTTGCTGATCTATTGTTTTGCAAAATTTCAGTTGTTGCTCTTTCAGGCTTTTTTCAACAAGTGCGGTAATCGGGATCTGTACTTTTCCATAATTAAGAACCGGTTTGGTAACCCATTTGAATCCCATAGGCTGCGTATTGGTAACAATAGTCCAGTTATTTTTGAAATTAAGGGAGGTGTTGAAATACATTACCGTTTCAAATGTAGTATTCTGGTAAGTATAAAGTCCCAGGGTACCAATCCCTTTCTCTGCCCATATTTTCAGAGGAACTTCAATTAAAAGGTTTTGATTCGTTCCCCCTACAAGTCGTATAGGCCGGGTTTTCCATACTTTTACCTTAAACTGGTCATTGTTGTTATCCGTGTAGGAATCATCCTGATAAATCAATTCTTTTACTGAAGAATTGATGATATTACCAATTTCAGCAAGCGGAATGGTAACCGGCATGGTAATGCTGGATTTTATCTTTGGAAAATTATAATCAGCCAGTTGGTTGTCAACTTTAGCCTGGCCAAAAATATTGATACAAAGCAGTAATAATATAATTTTAATGGATTTCAATTCTTTAAATTTTAGAGAGTGAAATTAATGATTTTAATTATTTGGATTAAAACTTTTTTCCAGTTCAATACTTGCACCTTTCATTTCTCCCTGCATAGGAGGAGCTGTTTTGGTGATTTTAAGCTTGATATAAGAAACCTCAGGAAAGTTTTGATTAATTTTTGAAATAATTCTTCCGGCCACATGTTCCAGAAGTTTTGATTTAACTTTCATTTCCTCAAGGATAATATCATTGATATCCGCATAGCTGATGGTATCATTCAGATCATCTGATTCTGCAGCTTTCCAGAGATCGGTATGGATCTCTAGATTTAAAATGTAGTACGTACCGATGATGTTTTCTTCAGGTAAAACACCATGGTACGCATATATTTTCACATCTTCCAAAAAGATCTTGCTCATAAAATTCAGTTTTTGTTCAGCAAAAATCGTTTTAATTCTTGAAAATCTGAATTAATTTCAACGGTTTTTTTATCCTTTTTCATTAAGTCCGCCAATGATTCCGGAATATCAATTTTTTGTGCAATGGCTTTTTCCACAGCATCGGGGAATTTTACAGGGTGAGCTGTCTCCAGGATAAAACCTTTCTTTTCAGGATTTTGCTTCAGATAGTTTTCTAAAGAAGTATAGGCAACTGCTCCATGGGGCTCGAGAAGATATGCATGATGTTTCCAGACTTCCCTGATGGTTGCTAAAGTTTCTTCGTCATTTACGGAATATCCGGAAATAACATGATTGAGATCTTCAAATTGGTGCTGGAACATTTCAAGAATACGGATGAAATTACTGGGATTTCCGACATCCATTGCATTGGAAAGGGTTGCTACTGTTTCTTTAGGTTCAAAGATTTGTGTTTTTAAATAATGGGGCACTACATCATTGGCGTTACATGCAGCGATAAAATGGTCTGCAGGAAGTCCTCTCATGTAAGTCATCAATCCGGCGCAGATGTTTCCGAAATTTCCGCTAGGAACACAAATGACAGGATTTTCTCTTTCAGTTTTTTGCCACTGTTTTAAAGCCAGCAGATAATAGATCTGTTGAGGTAACCATCTAGCAATATTAATGGAATTGGCTGAAGTAAGGAATAATTTATTATTGATTTCCGGATCTGAAAATGCCTGTTTTACAAGGCTCTGGCAGTCATCGAAATTTCCATTTACTTCTAAAGCAGTAATGTTTCCTCCTAAGGCTGTCAATTGTTTTTCCTGAACAGGACTTACTCTTTCTTTCGGATACAAAATAACCACATCGATTCCATCCACATTATAAAAACCATGGGCAACAGCCCCTCCGGTATCCCCGGATGTAGCAACCAGGACTGTTACTTTTTTCTGTCCTCCTTTTAAGAAGTAAGATAAGCAGCGGCTCATAAACCTTGCTCCTACATCTTTGAAGGCGAGGGTAGGACCGTGGAATAATTCGAGTACGGATATGCTATCCGTAATTTTTTTTAAAGGAATGTCAAAAGAAATTGTTTCCGAAATAATTTGTCGCAATTCATTTTCCGGAATTTCCTCATCTACAAAGTCTTTCATGCATTGAAAAGCAATCTCTTCATCTGAAAACCGGTTCAGATTCTGAATAAAATAGGTATCGAACAACGGAATGTTTTCCGGAAAAAACAGCCCTTTTTCTTTTCCCTGCCCTTTAATTGAAGCGGTTTTAAAACTTACCTTTTCCTTTTTATCTTTTAAATTGTAATAGTTCATCTTTCTGTTTTTTAGTTATTCTGTTCTTCTATGATGATCCCGGTAGAATTAATATCCGATACATACACCATGCTATTGATGTTGATGTGATCATAAACCGATTTCATCATCATGGCAATATCCCCGGCCGTTTTTTTCTTTTTCGTTAACATGAAAACAGAAGGCCCTGATCCTGAAATTCCTCCCCCCAGTGCCCCCATTTCCAGGCTTTTTCTTTTAATGGTATCAAATTCCGGAATCAAAATGCTTCGAACCGGTTCTACAATAACATCATTCAGGCTTCTCCCAATCAGGGACAGGTCATTTTTCTCAATACCGGCAATGAGTCCGGCAATATTTCCCCATTGCGTTATGGCATCTTTCAGCTGAATATTTTTTTTAAGGATCTGTCTTGCGTCAGATGTTTTTACTTCAACCTGCGGATGCACAGCGGCAATGAACAAACCAGGAGTATTCAGGGAAATAATATCAATAGGATCTGAGGATTTCACAAGGGTGATCCCTCCATAAATACACGGAGCAATATTGTCCGCATGCCGTACTCCGGAAGCGAGCTCTTCTCCAAACATCGCAAAATGAATTGTTTCTTCCCTGGACAAAATATTTCCTATCAGGATATTTGCCGCAAAAGCGGCACCTGCAGCACTGGCAGCACTGGAACCGAGGCCGCTGCCGGGCTTGATGTGTTTATGAATAATGACTTCAAATCCGTTCTTCAGGTGAAGATGTTCCTGCATTTTCATAAGGACAACTCCTGCTACATTTTTTGAAGCTTCTTCCGGAAGATTGAAGCCATCGGTATGGCGGACAATAATATCTGGTGTTTCCAATAGTCTTACTTCCATTTCATCATATGGCTCATTGATTGCCATGCCCAGAATATCAAAACCACAAACGAGATTAGCGACGGTTGCCGGGACTTTAATTTTTATACTTTTCATAGATTTTTTTTTAAACGGAACGTACAATATCTGCAAAAACACCACTTGCTGTAACTTCAGCACCGGCGCCGGCGCCTTTTACAACCAGGGGTTGCTCGGAATATCTTAAAGTTTTGAAAATAACAATGTTGTCTTTTCCATACAGATGAAACAAATCACTGTCGGGCGCTATATGCTGTAATCCAACTTTTGCTTTCCCATTGTCAAACTCTGCGACATATTTTAAAATTTTTCCGTCCTTTTTAGCCTGGTCAAATAGATTTTTAAAATGATCCTCATATTTTACAAGCACGGTATAAAAACTTTCTACATCACCCTGCATGCATTCTTCCGGTAAAAAACTAATGTTCTCAATTTCATTAAACTGCAGAGGAAAACCGGCTTCGCGTGCAAGTATTAAAATTTTTCTTGCCACATCAGTTCCGGCAAGGTCCAGTCTCGGGTCGGGTTCAGTAAATCCTTCTTTCTGGGCACGGGCAACAACTTCTGAAAATGATTGGGTTCCATCGTACTCATTAAAGACAAAATTCAAAGTACCGCTTAACACGGCCTTAATGGAAGTGATAGCGTCGCCGCTTCTCACCAGATCATTTATAGTTCCGATAATAGGAAGTCCTGCCCCTACATTGGTTTCAAAGAAAAATCTACAATTGTGGTTTTTAGCTAGGCTTTTCAGCTTTTTATAATTTTCAAAATCTGATGCGGCTGCTATTTTATTACAGGCTACAATGTTGACACTCTTTTTTAACAGGTTCTCATAAATTTCCGGGATCTCAGCATTGGCTGTAAGGTCTACAAAGACCGAGTTTCTAAGATTCCTCGTTACGATCTCCCTGCTAAATTGATGAGCAGAAGCTTTTTCTCCGTTTTCAAGCAGGTTGACATAATCATTTTCCGGAATTCCTTCATTCAAAAATACCATTTTCCGACTGTTGGAAAGACCGGCGATTCTCAGGTTAAGGGATAGATGATCTCTAAGGTATTTATTCTGGGCATACACCTGCTGTATAAGCTTAGTGCCTACATTTCCTGTTCCGCAGATGTAAAGATGTACCTGTTTGATTTCCGACTCAAAAAACTCTTCATGCAGAATGTTTACTGCTTTTTTTGTGTCATTTTCAGCAATTACGATGCTGATATTTTTTTCCGAAGAACCCTGTGCAATAGCCCTGATGTTTATCCCGTTATTTCCAAGACAGCTGAACATCTTGGCGCTTACACCGCTTCTGCTTTTCATATTTTCTCCTACAACCGCCACAATGGAAAGCCTGTTTTCAATTTTTACAGGTTCAATTCTCTGAAGTTTCAAATCATCTTCAAATGCAAGATTGATTGCGCTTTCCGCGTGAAAAAGCTCTTTTTCATCAATTGCAAGGGTGATTGAATGCTCAGAAGAACTTTGGGTGATTAGAATAACGTTTATTTTTTCGTGGCTTAAACACTGGAAAAGCTTGGCAGAGATTCCGGGAATTCCAACCATTCCGCTTCCTTCAAGAGTTAGAAGAGCAATATTATTCATATTGGAAATACCGACAGCTATTTGTTCCGGATCAGTATTCTGCAGATCATGAGAGATTAAAGTTCCGGAAGCATCCGCATTAAAAGTATTTTTGATACGAAGATCTATATTCTTTATCATGACCGGCTGAATGGTTGGCGGATAAAGTACTTTTGCTCCGAAATGGGATAATTCCATTGCTTCCTGATAAGTTATTTCAGGAATAACTTTTGCCTGGGATACAAGCCTGGGATCGGCTGTCATCATTCCGCTGACATCGGTCCATATCTGAAGCTCCTCAGCGTTAATGGCTGAAGCAATAATTGCAGCGGAGTAGTCTGAACCTCCTCTTCCCAGAGTTGTTCTGTTGCCATGTTCATCACTTGCTATAAAGCCTGGTGCTACGTAAATCTGCCTTGGATTGGTTTCGAAATAATGTCTGAGATTATTATTACTCACATTAAAATCAACTTTTGCCCGGGTATAATGGGTATTTGTTCTGATATAATCAGCTGAATTCATCCATACGGCGTCCAGCCCGGCAGATTCAAACCTAGCCGTAATGATATTTGAAGAGAGGAACTCGCCATAAGAAGCGATCTTATCTTTAATTCTGGGGGTAAATTCTCCCAAGGTGAATATCCCGTTACAAATATCTTCAATATCATTAAAGTGCTTTTTTACAAAACTTAGCCATGCACTTTGTGCTGAAATGGGAAGAAGGTCTTTTACAAGGTTTAGATGTTTTTCTTCAAGGATTTTAAGATGATGAGGGTAACTTTCATTAGCCTCGGAAGCTTGCTCTGCTGCCCTGATCAATAAATCTGTTACTCCATGTAATGCTGAAACTACAACGACAATTTGCTTAGCGGAAGATTCTTTTTTTATAATTTTTTCGACTTGCAGAACTGCCTGTGCATGGGCAACAGAAGTTCCGCCGAATTTTAAGACTTTCATTGTATATTTTTAAGGTTGGGAAAAATTGAAAATGTTACTCTTTAAAAAAAGAGTACGAGGTACCTGAAATAATATGTGAAAATCTACCCCGTTATGGGGTTGTAGTTGTAGTAGAAATAATAATGGATGATGCAACCGAAGTAGAGAACTCCGGATAAATAGTTACAGATATGTTTTGTACTGATTGCATCTTTGAAGTAACAAATGTAGAAGTTATTTTGGAGAATAAAAATTTTTAATCCAATTTAATGTAATTTTTTTTGACTCAAATTTTAGCAGATGTATTGTAATCCTTTGATAGACATAGCTAAATACGATTTTGCATTTCTTTTTTATGACCACCTTTAGACTGTTAGAATGATTGCTTTTATATGTACGGTCATTGGGAAATCACGAAAACAATAAAAATCTCTACACTTACTTATTGATCCTGTACAGATATTAAATACTGCTTTGTTTTGGATTTTATGATTCTCACTTTTATATCAAAAATTTAATCCGAATACAAATAACAAAACTTGAGTGTATGGAAAAGTTAAAGAAGCTCTCCAGAGAAGAGCAAAAAAAAGTGAATGGTGGATTTACCCAATTTCAGATTGATACTTGTGGCGGAGCAGCATATGTGTGTTTCAGACAAGGAGGCTGGGGTTGCTGGCGCACCCCTGGAGGAACCTGTTACCCACCCATGGTGTGATGATCTGACTTTTAGAATTTAAATTGATTAAAATATTCATTATGAAAAAATTATCACGAGTAAAATTAAAAATGATTAACGGAGGATCTTGCCCTGGTGGCTGTCCGGCGGGAAATACTTACGGTCCACCGGGGTCAGGAGTTGCCCATTCCTGTGCTGCCTATCAATTGTTATCACAGTGTTGTAAGAATGAGGCGTTTCTGAGTCCTGCATGCGCCGGACCAATTACAATGTAGCGTAAGAAAAGGTTATTCTAAATGAGTAACCTTTTTATTTTGTTTGCTTTTTGATTGAATAGAGAGGTCCGTTTGGTCCGGATCCGGAATCATGTGCTGTATTCAATGCAATGCCGGAATGCTGTAAAGCGAGATTAATAGAACTTCCCCAATGTTAATCCAGAGGTAAACACTTATTGTTTCGAATAAAAATAAATCAAAAAAAGCACTGTGATAACAGTGCTTTTTATTTATTTGATGCTTTTTGAAAGATCAAGCATGGCTTCAATTGGCTTTAAGGCCTTCAAACGAAGTTCTTCGTCGATAAGAATTTCCGGAAGTTCATATTTCATACACAAATAGAGCTTTTCCATAGTGTTTCGTTTCATATAGAAACATTCTGAACAGTTGCAGCTTTCATCGAAAACCAATGCCGGAATCAGTTCCTTATGAGGAGCACGTTTTTTCATTTCGTGCAGAATACCTTCTTCTGTAGCGATAATGAATTTCTGGCAGTCGTCTTTTTCTACATAGTTTAATAACGCAGAAGTAGAACCTATAAAGTGGGCTAATTTTAAAACAGCTTCTTCACTTTCAGGATGTGCAATTAGTTTTGCATCCGGATTATCGGCCAATTGCTGAGCAATTCTTTCCATTGAAAAGGCTTCGTGAACTATACAACTTCCATCCCAAAGGATCATATCGCGGCCTGTTTTTTTAGAAAGATATCTTCCAAGATTTTTATCTGGTGCAAAAATGATAGGTCGGTCTTTAGGTAAGGCCTCGATCACCGTTTCCGCATTGGAGCTGGTTACAATAATATCACTTTCTGCTTTCGTTTCTGCATTACAGTTGATATAAGTTGCGATCAAAGCATTTGGATGCTGTTCGCGCATTTTTCTCAATCCTTCACCACTACACCCGTCAGCCAATGAACATCCGGCCATTGTATCAGGAAGAACAACTTTTTTTGTAGGGTTAAGGATCTTAGCTGCCTCTGCCATAAAATGGACACCGCAGAATACAATCATATCTGCATTGGTTTCTTTAGCCTGTCTTGCCAGCTGCAAAGAGTCTCCCAGGAAATCTGCGATATCCTGAATTTCTCCCGGTTGGTAATAATGCGCTAAGATAACCGCATTTTTCTCTTCTTTAAGCTTAAGAATAGCTTTCACGAGCTCTTCTCCCTGAGGAATCGCTATATCTTTAATATCTAAAAAACCCCTTACAGGAATTGCAGATTTAGCTTTTTCTAATGTTTCGGTACTCATATCAACCTCAATTTTTTTAATTACCAGAAGCTAGAGGTTAGAAATCAGAAGTGTGATTTTGGGCATTAGTGCTCATTTCTTACTTTGATCTTCCAGCGATTAGTTGCTGATAAAACTTTTTATTAAACTTTCTATTTCTTTTTTTGCTTGATCCAGATCCGTATTGACGACAATTTTATCAAATTCTCCGGCGTAGGTCATTTCCTCTTCTGCCTTTTCTACACGGGTTTTAATGGTTTCTGCATCATCTGTATCTCTCGAGATCAATCTTCGTTCCAATTCTTCAATGGAAGGAGGTTCAATAAATATAGATAATGCTTTTTCTCCAAAATATTTTTTTAGGGAAATCCCTCCTTTAACATCGACATCAAAAATAACTACTTTACCTTGCTTCCAGATGTTTTCTACTTCAGATTTTAAAGTACCATAATATTTGTCTGTATATACTTCTTCATATTCTACAAAAGCTTCTTCACTGATTTTCTGTCTGAATTCATCAGGTGTCAGAAAATGATAATCTACAGCATGTACTTCACCTCCTCTCGGCTGTCTTGTTGTACAGGAGATGGAGAATTTAAGCTCCGGAAATACGGATAATGAATGTTTTACCAATGTTGTTTTCCCGCTCCCGGAAGGTGCTGAAAATATGATCACTTTTTCCATATAGTTGTCAGTTGCTGGTTGATAGTTAATAGGTTACTTTCAACTGTTAACTATCAATTGTCAACTATTTTATAATACATTTAACGTTTGTTCTTTAATCTTCTCCAGATCATCCTTCATCATCACAACCAGCTTCTGAATTTCAGCATGGTTGGCTTTTGAACCTAATGTATTGATTTCCCTTCCGATCTCCTGAGAAATGAAACCTAATTTCTTCCCATTGAAATCTTCATTATCCATTACCTCTTTGTAATATTTTAAATGTTGGGAAAGTCTCACCTTTTCCTCAGAAATATCAAGTTTTTCCGTGAAATATGCCATTTCCTGATAGAAACGTGTTTCATCTACATTTTCAAACTCTTTCAGGGACTTTTGATAACGCTCCTTTACACTGTTGATTCTTACTTCTTCGTAAGGAACAACTTCAGATAAATATTTGTCGATATTCTGAATATTCTTTTCAAGTTCAAGGTGTAAGGTTTTTCCTTCTGCTTTTCTGAATTCTTCAAATCTGTCAATTGAACTGTTGACAATAGCAGCTAAATTTTCCCATTCACCTTCTGTTAGTTCGTCGGGTCTGGAAGTGATGGCATCAGGAAGTCTTACTGCCATTTTAAGATATTCGAAATCCGGCCCGTCTGAGGCGATAGCACGAAGTTCATTGATGTAAGAGTCAATAAGATTTTTATTAATCTTTACATCGTTGGTTTCTTCAAGATTTTCCACAGAGATGTAGCAATCTACTTTTCCACGGATAATTCTGTCGTTAAGGATTTTTCTGATTTCGAATTCTTTTTCTTTATAGCGCAACGGTATTTTGATATTTAAATCAAAGCTCTTGCTGTTCAGTGATTTAATATCTACGCATATTTTTTTTCCTTCAAAAACATCTTCGGCTCTACCGAAGCCAGTCATTGATAAAATCATAGTTTTTTATTGTCGTACAAAGATAAACATTTAAATTAGCACTGTGAAATCTATAAAGATTCCATCTGACGATAAAAAATGAAAGTGAACTGATGAAAAATTTGATTTCAGTAGTGGGACCCACCGGAATTGGAAAAACAAGACTGGCAATTGATCTGGCTAAGCATTTCAATACGGAAATCATTTCCTGTGACTCACGCCAGTTTTTTGCGGAAATGAAAATAGGTACCGCCTCTCCATCAGCAGAGGAACTTGCCGAAGCTCCTCATCATTTTATTGGAAATCTTTCGGTCAAAGAATATTACTCTATCGGGCAATATGAAGAAGACGCCTTACAAAAACTAAACGAACTTTTTAAGAAATACAATACCGTGATCCTTGTCGGAGGAAGCATGATGTATGAAAAAGCGGTCATCGAAGGACTGAACGACCTTCCTGAGGCCAATCCAGAAAATCAACAAAAATTACAGGATATTTTTGAGACTGAGGGCATTGAAAAACTACAGGAAATTTTAAAAGAACTTGATCCGGAATACTATTCAGTTGTTGATATTCATAATCATAGAAGACTCTTAAGAGCCATTGATATCATCTGGCAAACTGGCAGAAAGTATTCGGAACTGATATCTGTTTCTCAGGATTCCCGTGATTTTAATGTAATCAGGGTGGGAATTGAAGCTCCCAGGGAAGAATTATATCAAAGAATCAACAGGAGAGTGGATATCATGATGGAGAAAGGTTTGCTGGATGAAGCTAAAGGGCTTGAAGAATTTAAACATCTTACTGCTTTGAATACTGTTGGTTATGCAGAATTATTTACATATTTTGAAGGAACCTGGAGTCTTGATTTTGCTGTTGAAGAAATTAAGAAAAATAGCCGGAGATATGCGAAACGCCAATTGACCTGGTATCGGAAAGCGGATGATATTCATTATTTGCAGGTAGGGTATTCACAAAATGATTTCAATAACCTGATTGAATATATTAATCGGAAAGCTTTACAATAATTCTTTTTAGTCTTTAGTACTTGTTAAACTTAAAAAGTAAATTTAGTTTAACTATGTTTTAAGATTAAGAAACGTCTCTTTGATTTTGTTTAGAAAACCATACCTACAGAATTTTTTTTCGCCTAAAGATTAAAAAAAAGTGCGATCCCTAAAGACCGCACTATCAACAATATTAAATTTAATTGACTACTTCCATCCTCCACCTAAGGCTCTGTACAGATCAACAATACTGCTTAATCTTTGTCTTTTTACAGATGCCAGGTTTAATTCTGCCTGAAGAGAGTTGGCTTGCGCCGTAATCACTTCAAGATAATTAGCTAAACCTCCTTTATAAAGCATTTGAGCACTTTTAATACCATCTTTTAATGTAGTTACCTGCTCAGTTGCTTTTTGTTCCTGAACTTTTAAATTTTCATTGGAAACCAACGCATCGGAAACTTCTCCCATTGCATTTAAAACAGACTGACGGAATGCCAGTACATTTTTCTCCCTCTGAATTTTTGCAACCGCAAGATCGGTTTTCAACTGTCTTTTTTGAAAGATCGGCTGTGTAATTCCTCCCAAAACGGATCCGAATAATGAAGCCGGAATCTGGAACCAATTGTCAAATTTAAAAGAATTGATTCCGCCGTTTGCTGTAATCTTTAATGAAGGATACATGTTAGCTTGTGCAATTCCTACCATGGCGTTGGACTCCAGTAATACCAATTCCTGCTGGCGTACATCAGGGCGACGGCTTACCATTTTTGCCGGAAGTCCTGTGGAAAGATCCTGAGACAAAGATGTATCAGACATTTCGATCCCTCTGTTGACTTTATTGGGAGCTTCACCGACCAATATGCTCAATGCATTTTCCTGGATTGCAATATTTTGCTGCAATTGAGAAATTAAAAGCTCTGTAGACTGCTTCTGAGCGGTAGCCTGCTGAACTCCAAGAGATGTAGTGTCTCCACTTTCCCACATTTTTTCAGTGATTGATAATGTATTGGTGCTTAGTTCCAGGTTAGATTGTGCAATAGTCAGCTGCTTATCCAGCATAAGCAGGTTATAATACCCCTGAGCAATAGCTGCAACAACCTGGGTCTGGATTGCTTTGGTCGCTTCATAAGTTTGCAGATACTGCATTCTTGAAACTTCCTGCTGATTTTTTATTTTACCCCAGATATCTGCTTCCCATGAAAGGTTGAATGCTGCGTTATAATCCTCTACATGATTTTTTCCTATAAAAAGATTAAGACTTTGCCCGTTCATGCTGTTTTTTGATGGCCTTGAAATCTGTCCTGAGACAGCAAAACCTATATCCGGATATTGAAGGTATTTAGCCTGTAATAATTTTTCCTGTGATGATGCAACTTGTTTTAAAGCAATTTGCAGATCAAGGTTATTTGCAATTCCTTTTTCTATTAATCCCTGTAAAATAGGATCTTTAAAAAAATCTTTCCATTGTAAATTCGCTACACTGGCTGTATCAGCCGTTGCCGTAAAGCGAAAGTCTTCCGGAAGCTGTAAGTCCGGTTCCGTGTAAGCGACCTTAGTCACACACGAAACCGCTATTACAGCCAATATAAAAGTTAGAAAAATATTCTTTATTAATTTCATTGTTTTTCTTTTAAGTGGACCTTAATGACCTGGCGCTAAAGCCTGATTTTGTTTTTGAAGTCTGCGTTTTTTTCTGCTTGGCATTTTTTCATGCAGATATTGGAAAATCACATACATCACAGGGATAATGAAGATCCCGAAAATTACTCCGGTTAGCATTCCCCCCACAGTACTGATACCGATAGAGTGGTTACCCTTTGCGGAAGCTCCCTGTGTCCAAACCAATGGAAGCATACCAATGATAAAGGCAAATGAGGTCATTAAGATAGGTCTTAAACGTAATCTTGAAGCCTGAAGAGCCGACTCGATCAATGTTTTTCCCGCTTTTCTCCTCTGAACAGCAAATTCTACAATAAGAATCGCATTTTTCGCCAGTAATCCCACGAGCATGATCAGTCCCACCTGTACATAAATGTTATTATCTATTCCCGCTAACCCTGTGAAGGCAAACACTCCGAATATCCCCGTCGGAACGGTAAGGATAATCGCAAAAGGAAGAATATAGCTTTCATACTGTGCTGCCAATAGGAAGTAAACAAATAAAATACTCAACATGAAGATGAAAGCAGTTTGTCCGCTGGTTTTGATCTCTTCACGGGTAATACCTGTCCATTCATATCCATATCCACGCGGAAGAGACTGTTTAGCGACTTCTTCCACAGCTTTAATCGCGTCACCGGTACTGTATCCTGGTTTTGGAGTTCCGTTAATGGTTACCGCATTGAATAAGTTATTTCTTGTTACGGTTTCCGGTCCGAAAGTCCTTTTCAAGGTTACTAATGTTTTGGTAGGAACCATTTCTCCCTGTTTGTTTTTAACATAAATTCCCTCTAAAGAATTGATGTCTGTACGATAAGGAATATCAGCCTGTGCCATTACTCTGTAGTACTTACCGAATCTGTTGAAATCCGAAACGAAGCTACTACCGAAATAAATCTGCATGGTCTGCATCAGATCCGTAACAGATACACCCAGCTGGTTTGCTTTATCCGCATCCACTTCTATAGTGTATTGTGGATTTCCTGCAGCATAAGTGGTGAAGGCAAATGCAATTTCTTTACGTTTCATCAGCTCACCAATGAACGCCTGGGTATTAGCTCCCAACTGTTCAAAAGATCCGTTGGTTTTATCCTGTAACATAAACTCAAATCCACTTACGTTACCGAAACCTTGAATTGTAGGGAAGTTAAAGAAGAATGCGCTAGCATCTTTTACCTGGCTCACTTTTCCCGTTAACCCGGCAGCAATCTGATCCGGATCTTTTACATCACCTCTTTTGTCAATATCTTTTAATTTGATAAATCCGGCAGAGTAAGGAGAAGCATTCGCATTACTGATAAAGTTTACTCCATCCGCTACCCATAAGTGGTTGGTTGCTTTTTCTCCGTTTACGATTTTATCAATTTGTTTTGTTGCACGTTGGGTTCTGTCCAATGAACTTCCCGGAGGAGTGTTTACCGCATATAAAACAAAACCTTGGTCTTCTGTTGGAATAAATCCTGACGGTGCCTTTTTAATTAAGATAACACTTGCTGCAATTAATACGGCTAATCCACCTACAGCTACCCATTTATTTTTAATTAAAAATTTAAGGCTATAGATATATTTTTGAGTCATGTTATTGAAGCTGGTATTGAATGCATTGAAGAATTTTGCACCAAATCCTTTTTTCTCATGACCATGCTCTCCATCCTGTGGATCTTTTAAGAAAAGAGCACATAAAGCAGGACTTAATGTTAATGCATTTACAGCTGAAATAAGGATCGCAATTACCAAAGTGAAAGCGAACTGTCTGTAGAAGACCCCAGCAGGTCCCTGCATGAAACCAACAGGAATAAATACAGCACACATTACTAAAGTAATGGAAATGATCGCTCCTGAAATTTCACTCATCGAGTTTACCGTTGCGTTTTCCACAGGCATTCCTGTATGTTCCATCTTGGAATGGACTGCTTCTACCACCACAATGGCATCATCCACCACAATACCAATCGCAAGAATTAAGGCAAACAGAGTAAGCATGTTAATACTGAATCCGAATAACTGCAGGAAGAAGAAGGTACCAATAATAGCTACCGGAACCGCAATCGCCGGGATTAACGTAGATCTGAAATCCTGAAGGAAGATATAAACTACGATAAATACAAGGATAAACGCAATCACTAATGTTTCCACCACCTGATCAATAGAAGCATCCAGGAAGTCTTTGGAATTATACATAATAATTGGATTGACTCCTTTCGGCAGTGTAGTTTTAAGCTCGTCTACCTGCTTTTCAATTTCAGTAAGAATCTCATTCGCGTTAGAACCTGCAGTCTGCAAAATTGCGAAACCTGCTACAGGTTTTCCGTCCACCCTGTTGGTTGCTGTATATGTATAAGAGCCGAATTCTACTCTTGCAACATCTTTTAATCTCAGGAAGGAACCATCATCATTTGCCTTAATAGCTATGTTTTCATAATCCGCATTCTTGTTCAGTTTTCCTTTATATTTAAGGATATATTCGTAAGTTTCCTTACTTCCCTGGCCAAGACGTCCCGGAGCAGCTTCAAGGTTGTGATCTTTAATAGCTGTCATTACCTCTTGCGGAGATAAATTATTAGCTGCCAGACGATCCGGTTTCAGCCATATACGCATGGAATAATCCTGTGTACCAAATACCTGTGCCTGTGCAACCCCCGGAATACGTTGTATCTGCGGAATTACATTGATCTTAAGGTAGTTTTGTAAAAACAGTTCGTCATATTGTTTCGGATCATCACTGGATAATCCCATAAACATGATCATACTGTTCTGTACTTTCTGAGTTGATATTCCGGCCTGAACCACTTCCTGAGGAAGCTGGCTCATTGCCTTTGATACCCTGTTCTGAACGTTTACCGCAGCATTGTCAGGATCTGAGCCCTGTTTGAAATAAACGCTCAAAGTCATCGATCCGTCGTTACTTGAATTGGAAGTCATGTAGGTCATATTTTCAACCCCGTTCACCGCTTCCTCAATAGGGACAGCGACAGAACGTGCTACCACTTCCGCATTGGCACCCGGATAAAAGGCCGTTACCTGAACGGTAGGAGGCGCGATATCCGGAAATAATGTAATCGGAAGATTGAAAACCGACAGTATTCCCAGTAATAGTAATATTATGGAGATGACCGTAGAGAGCACTGGTCTTTCTATAAATTGTTTTAACATAAGAAGTTTATTTTTTTAAGTCTTCTGTAATGGTACAGGTATTTACAAAGGTTTTGATTTGAACAAGCTGTCAGAAGATACTGCTTTCGGTTGTATCGTAGCACCATCTTTTAAGCTTCCAAGACCTTGATATACAATCTTGTCACCTACAGAAATTCCGTCGGAAATGAAGTAATAGCTTTCTGTTTTTCCAGAAATAGTGATTGGTTTGCTCGTTACTTTTTTGTCTTTTCCAACGACATATACATATGTTTTATCCTGAATCTCAAATGTAGATTCCTGTGGAATAACCACAATATTGGTAAGAAGCTGAGGCATACGCACTCTTCCTGTATTTCCCGTTCTTAGCGCCCCCTGAGGGTTTGGGAATACCGCACGTACACTGATTGCTCCCGTACTTTTATCGAACTGACCGTCTACAATGCTCATTTTTCCTTTTTCAGAATAGATGGTGTTGTCAGCGATTACCAATTCTACCATCGGCATATTTTTCAGTTTTTCTTCCAGAGACGCACCCGGGTATTTCTTTTGAAAAGCGATAAAATCAAGTTCACTTAGAGAAAAATACGCATATATTTCGCTGATGTCGGATAATAAAGTTAAAGGGTTTGGGTCTGTTCTTGAAATTAAACTTCCTTTTTTATAAGGAATTCTTCCAATATAACCACTTACCGGTGCTGTGATTGTTGTAAATCCTACATTGATTCTCGCATTTCCTACCGATGCCTGAGCCTGTGATGCGGCTGCAACAGCGGCTGCATAATTGGCTTTTGCTGTTTTAAGCTGTACATCAGATACCACTTTCGCAGCTACTAACGGCTGAAGGCGGTCTACTTCTACTTTGGCTTTCTGAATATTAGCATTAGCCGCCTGTAAATTGGCCTGTGCCATATTCATTTGTTCACCATAAGCTCTTGAATCGATTTTGAACAGGGGCTGGCCTGCTCTTACGAAGGCTCCTTCTTCTACATATATTTTATCCAGGTAACCATCCACCTGTGATCTGATTTCCACATTGTTTTTTCCTTCCAATGCAGTCGGGAATTCCTGATATGTTGTAGCTGGAGAAGTAATTACAGTATAAACCGGTAATTCTGGTGCAGGAGGGGCCTGATTCGAATTTTCTGCGGCCTTACTGCAGTTCTGTAAAAGGATAATACTTGTTATAAGTAATAAGATCCTCATTGTTCCAGGTATTTTCATTAAAATTTAATTTGTTTTGTTAAGCGTTTGAAAATTTAATAATGTTGTTTTTTTTAATAATTCGTGTTATTTTTTCTAACGGTGTTAATGATAAGTTTAAAAAAAATTACAGAATTATTAATACTAGAATTAGATCGTCATTTCCATAATCATAAAGTTTTTAATGTTGTTTTTAAGTATATAAAGGTGAGGTGTATCGCGTTAATTTTACTAACAGTGTTAATGTTCAGGGTTGAATTTATGATTGTATTATCGTTAAATCCTTTGAAGTTCTTAATGCTAATTTTGTTTAAAAATCCAATTTAATTGTGCTATTTTTCCTAACAGTGTTAAGGTTTGGTTCAAAAAAAATTTACAAAGACTTAATAAAAGCTGCCACTGTTTCATCCAGGGTAGTTTTGTTCATTGTGGCAGGAATATCAGAATTACGCATCATCATAATTGATATTAAACCATGTACCGCAGAAAACAAAGCATGTGACATATGGCATGCATTATCCGGATTAGATCCGTTTTTCTTAATAATATTGTATGTACAGTCGTAGATCATATCCTGGAAAGAAGAAAATTCTTCCTTCATTTGCCCTTTACCACTGCATTGCATTCCCAATCCAAACATTAACTGGTAATATTCTTTATTTTTAAAAGCAAATTTCCAATATGTATCTACAATGGCAGTAAGCTGCTCTTCAGGACTGTCATATTTTTTCTGAGCTTTTACCAATTCTTTGTGTAAAAGTTTAAACCCATTTAAAGAAATCTCAAATAAAATAGCTTCTTTATTTTCAAAGTAATCATAAACAACCGGAGCACTGTATTCAATCGCGTCAGCTATTTTCCTAATGGAAAGTGAAGCCCAGCCCTCTGTTTTTGCCAAAGTGAATGCCTCCTGCAAAATGTTTGCACGGATAGACTCCTTTTCTCTTTGACGGCGTTCATATAATCCCATGATATTTTTTTACTAACAGCGTTAGCAAAACTACGAATATTAACTTGTAACTTCCAAATAATATTGAATAATATTTTTATTTTAACATTTAACTGAACTTTATAAAAACCTGAATTGCCAAATCATAAAAGAAATTTTATCTTTGTAGGCAAAGAAATAAAGGATATGAATACTCCCTCAAATATGTTGGCATTAGGAACAAGAGCTCCGTTTTTTGAACTTCCTAACCCGTCAAAAAGTAATGAAATTCAGTCATTGGATGATCTGAAAGGAGAAAAAGGAACGTTGGTGATCTTTATGTGCAACCATTGTCCGTTTGTTTTGCATGTAATCGATAAGATTAATGAGCTGTATGAAGACTATCAGGAAAAGGGGATTGAGTTTATAGCTATAAATGCAAACGACATTGAAAAGTATCCCGCAGATTCTCCTGAAAAAATGATCGAGTTCCAGATTGAAAGAAAATTTGATTTTCCTTATTTATATGATGAAAGTCAAAGTATTGCTAAGGCTTATGATGCAGCATGTACTCCGGATTTTTATTTCTTTGATGATAAACTGGATCTTGTTTACAGAGGCCAGATGGATGACTCAAGACCTGGAAATCACAAAGATGTTACAGGTGAAGACCTGATCATTGCTTTTGAAAACCTTCTGTTGGGAGAACCACAGGAAGAGATTCAAAGACCGAGCATGGGATGTAACATTAAATGGAAATAATTATTGAATTGAAATAGAGATTGAAATTCAAACCTGAATTTTTTATATTTTCTTTTCAACCTATTATAATAATAAGATAGTAAAGCTGTTCCTTTTTGGAATGGCTTTTTTATTTGTGTAAGTATAAATATCTAAAAAGATTTCTGAACTACTTTTAGAGGTGGGTCCACGCTCTCAATCTTCTCATGTGAAGAATTCCTGATAAACTCTGAAGGTGTTTGCTCGGTGTATTTTTTGAACATCCTGTTAAAATAAGTTACATTGTTGAAACCACAGCTGTAACAGCATTCCGAAATGCTTTTATCCTGAACCATCAGCAGGCAGGCTTTGTTAATACGGTAACGGTTGACAAACTCTGTAAAAGTAATTTGTGTAGCTTTTTTGAAGAAATTGCAAAATGCCGGAAGCGTAAGATTGGCAAGCTTTGCGACGTCTTCTATATTGATGTCCTTATCGTAGTGATGTTCCACATAGGTGAATATATTTTCAAGCCTGGCCTTATTTTTTGAAATGATTGTGTAAGGCATAATCTCTTTATTGAGCAGATTATAATCCTTACGGGTAGAAAGATCAAAAAGAATATCAAGCAAAAGCAGATATCTTTTATAGCCTTCAGTTTCCAGCATTTTTTTCAGCTTAGGCAGTAATGCATTTTTTGTAGCCGGGCTGAAATGAATTCCATATTTGGAAAGCTCCAGTAAGTTTTTAACAGAGCGTGCTTCTATTTCCTGTTCAGGGAATTGTAATATCTCTTCACGGAACTGAAGGACTATTTCCTCATGCGGATCAATGGAATTCAGACCAAATCCGGAATGGGGAATATTCGAACCTATCAGTACCAGATCTCCATTTGAATAATTGCTTTTGTGATAGCCTACGTGCCGGGTTCCACTCCCGGAAATTACGCACACCAATTCAATTTCGGGATGGTAGTGGTATTCCCATTTAAATTCAGAAATGGGGGAGTTATTATGTAATGTGCGAAAGGAGCTTTTCTCGTTAGGTAAAACTCTTTCAAAGCTAACTTTCATTAGATTAATGATATTTATGGTATAAAAATAATAATTATATTAATATAGTTCAAATATATATTTACTATGTTAAATTAACGTTAAGGCAAATGCTTCTATCTTAGCCAACAAGAAATTAATTTAATGCGAAATTTCAACATAAAGGCTATTCTGTTTTTAAACTATTTTGTTTTTGCCATTCTTCTGAACTCAGTAGGAACGGTGATCCTGCAGGTCCAGCAGAATTTCGGGATTTCAAAATCCTCAGCGAGTGTTTTGGAGGGTTTTAAAGATCTGCCTATTGCTATCTGCTCCTTTATTCTTGCTTCATTCTTACCCAAAATCGGAATTAAAAATTCCATGCTGATTGCTCTTTTTCTGGTTAGTGGGATGTGCTTTATCATGCCTTTTTCAAATGCATTCTGGTTTTTCAAATTGTTATTTGCCATTGTAGGAGTTTCCTTTGCATTGATTAAAATTTCAGTTTTTACATCCATCGGGCTTGTGACCAATACTGATAAAGAACATTCCAGTTTTATGGGTTTTCTAGAAGGCTTTTTCATGATCGGTGTATTAGCGGGAAATGTACTTTTTAGTTTATTTATTGATGATCATAATCCAAGATCCACACATTGGCTTAATGTATATTGGGTCCTGGGTGCATTGTCTGCTCTGTCGTTTTTGTTTTTATTCTTCTCAAGGTTAAATGAGAGGGAAGCCAGAAGTGAAACGACAGATTTACTAGGAGATATTAAGAATAGTATAAGCTTATTCAGTTACAAAAAAGTATTGTTTTTTCTTGTGTGTGCTTTTCTGTTTGTCTTAGTGGAGCAGAGCTTTCAAACCTGGACACCCACTTTTTATAAGGAGATTCTCAGATTACCCACTTCTATGAGTATACAGGCAGGGGCTGTTTTAGCCGGAGCATTTGCATTGGGAAGGTTTTTATCGGGTTTCTTTTCCAAGAAATTCAGCTGGATTTATGTTGTGTCATTTTGTGTGATAGGTTTTGCCGTAAGCTTGCTATTTGTTTTACCCTTAACCCATAACATTGAAATCAGTACAGGTACAACATGGTTCAATGCCCCGGTTGTAGTCTATCTGTTTCCCCTTATGGGAGGTCTGTTGGCTCCGATCTACCCGAGTATCAATTCTGTTATTTTAGCATCCATACCTAAATATTTGCATAGTGCGATGTCCGGGCTTATTGTTGTTTTTTCCGCAATTGGAGGAACGATAGGTTCGATCATCACCGGTTTTGTATTTCAGGAATTCAGCGGGCAGCGTGCTTTTTATCTTTCATTGATACCACTCTCACTGTTGATCATATCAGCTGTTATTATGAATAAATTAAAAATAAACCCTAAAAAATAGAATGAATACACAACTTTATATCAGGGATATCCAGGCACTTTTTGATGATGTCCAAAGATCAAGGATCTTTGAAGATCAAAAGATGATGACAGATGCAGTGCCTTTATTTCCTGTCGCAGAAATCAACGAGAAATATGAAAAGGAAAGAGTTGCACCAGATTTTGATCTTAAAGCTTTTGTACTTTCCAACTTTGATTTTTTAGGTGCCACAGTATCTATCCAACGGGAGGATCATTTGCCGATTGATCAGCATATAGAAAAACTATGGGATGAGCTTACCAGGACAGCTTATGAAGAAAGAGGAACACTTTTAAAGCTTCCAAAACCTTATATCGTTCCGGGAGGGCGGTTCAATGAGTTTTTTTATTGGGATAGTTATTTCATTATGCTTGGATTGCAGGTTTCAGGAAGGGTTGAAATGATGAGAAATATCGTTGAGAACTGTTCTTATCTAATTCAAAATATAGGATTTGTTCCTAATGCGAGCAGGACCCATTTCTTAAGCCGTTCGCAGCCCCCTTACTTTTCATTGATGCTTGATCTGCTTGCAGAGAGTACAGGGGATGAGAATGTTTATATCGAATATTATGATACCCTTGAAAAAGAATATGAGTTCTGGATGGATGGGGAAGAAGGTTTAAACAATGATACCCAAAGCAAAAGGGTGTTGAAAACCGACAATGGTGATATCCTGAACAGATATTATGATGCTGAAAATACACCCCGTCCCGAGAGTTACCTGATCGATATTGAAGATCATGAAAATGCTACGGGAGAAGAGTTTTACAGAAACATCAGAAGTGGCTGTGAGTCTGGATGGGATTTTTCCAGCAGATGGTTTTCAGACGGGGAAACCATACAAAGTATAGAAACCCTGAACATCTCGCAGGTAGATGTTAATTGCCTTTTGTGGCATCTTGAAAAAACTTTGGTGAAAGCTTCAGGTCTTAAACATTTTAAAGAAAAAGAAAAATATTTCAGTGAAAGGGCAGCAAAAAGGAGACAGGTAATTGATACATATTTCTGGGATCAGGATGCCCGGACTTATAAAGATTATCATATTAAGAAACACAAAAATACAGTGTCCGAACATATTGCTGCTCTTTATCCATTATTTTTAGGTCTGGCCAGCGATGAACAGGCAAAGGCGGTTTCCGAAATTATCGCTGAAAAATTCCTTTACAAAGGCGGTCTCGTTACGACAACAAAACGTTCCGGCCAACAATGGGATCTACCCAATGCCTGGGCACCTTACCAATGGCTTGGATTTGTTTCGATGAAAAATTATGGATTTACACAATTAGCTAATGATATAAAAAACAACTGGTGCTCTAATGTCGAGAGAGTTTATGCGAATACAGGTAAACTTATGGAAAAATATAATGCATTAGACAATGAAGCGATAGCCGGAGGAGGAGAGTACCCTAATCAGGATGGATTTGGTTGGACAAACGGAGTCTATTTAAAATTAAAACAATAATTAAATTCTATATGGGCATGAAAAAAAAATCAATCTTTTTACTCGCAGGAGTCGCTACGCTATATTTTAATAATGCGTATGCACAGGAAACGGTTAAGGATTCCACCAGAACAGGATCTATTGATCAGGTAGTTATCACGGGTAATGCAAACCCGAAAAAGAAAATAGAATCAAGTACGGCAATTTCTACGTTCAGTGCAAAAGAAATCCAAAAACAAAATCCTATCAGTGCAGCGGCATTGCTGCAGCGTGTTCCGGGTTTTGCTGTTGAAACTTCTGGGGGGGAAGTGGGAAATAACCTTTTCGCAAGAGGAATTCCTTCTGCCGGAGCATACGAATTTGTTCAGGTACAGGAAGATGGATTACCGGTTTTTGAAGATGGAGCTTTGCAGTTTGCCAATGCCGACAACTTCTTCCGGGTTGACAATTCTGTAAACCGACTGGAAGCATTAAGAGGAGGTTCGGGATCAATTTATGCTAACAATTCTCCCGGTGGGCTAATCAACTTTATTACAAGAGAAGGAACCAATGATTTCCGGGGAAGTGCTAAACTAGAAACAAGTACTTATGGATTAATGCGTACTGATGTAAACGTAGGTGGCGCTTTGGTACAGGATAAATTGTTCTTTAATATCGGAGGGTTTTACAGAACGGACAGCGGAATCAGGAAAACAGGGTTTAAGGCCAATGACGGGGGACAGATCAGGATGAACTTAAAATATGTATTTGATAAAGGATACGCAAAAGTGTATTATAAGAAACTTGATGACAGAAATACCTTTTTCTTACCGATTCCTTTAGTACAGAATGGAAATGACCTGAAAGAATTTCCTGGCTTCGATGCTAATTACGGGACATACAGTTACCGATCCATCAGCCAGCTGAATATTCCACAGCCCGGAGGAGGTTTCTTCAGAAGAAATCTGGAAGACGGAATTCATCCGAAAGTAGATGTCGTAGGCGCTGAATTCAAATATGATCTTGGAAACAATTTTACCGTTTTGAACAAGACACGATATACGAATATCAATATGAATTATACCGGTATATTTCCTGCGGGAGCACCTCAACAGGCAGGCGCTTTTGCCAACAGCAACGGAATTGCGGGAAATAATTATCAATATTCTCTGGTAAGCAACGGGGCTCTTGTAAATCCGCAGTATGTGCAGAAGCTAGGATTCTGGGCGATTGATAAGCAGATGAATAATTTTGTCAATGATTTACAGTTCAATTATAAATTTGATAAAGGAAATGTAACGGCCGGATTTTATAAATCAAACTGGAAGTCTCATCAATACTGGAACTGGAGCAATATTTTGACCACAGCCACAGACAGGCCTCAGCTTCTTAATCTGGTAGATACCTCATTGAGCCCTACTGATGTAGGATATTCTAAAACTTATAACGGGGTTACAGATATGTCTTTTCTTGTGAGGGATTCTCAAATCCAGGGAAGTTTGAATGATGTTTACTTAAATCTGGATTATAATATTACAGATAATTTAAGCTTTAACGGAGGAATTCGTTACAGCCGTGATTATTATAAAGGATATGGAGTAAATACAACAACAGCAAATCTGAATAATTCTGGATTAACGACAGATGGAACTCATAGTTTTGCTACTACGACAGCCGATGACAATATGTCTGTACTGGGAAATAAATACAAATACTGGAATTATGATGTTAACAGAGTATCTTTTACAGTAGCTTCCAACTATAAGATCAATAAAGAAAATGCGGTTTATGCCCGCTTCTCAAATGGGTTCAGATCTCCTAATGAAGAATCATATTATAACAATATGGCAGACCTGAGCCAGATCAAACCGGTACAAACCAATCAATTGGAAATTGGATATAAGTATTACACCCGTACATTCGACATTGGAGTTATCCCGTTTTATTCAACTCTGAAAAACCTTTCTTTTACAGATGTATATTCTGACGGAACTTCAGAAAATAAATTTGCAAATACAACAAACATTGGAGTAGAGCTTGAAGGATTTGCCAGATTATTCAATAACCTTTTGGAATTATCATTCAATGGAACTTTCCAAAACCCGAAATACAAGGATTTCACAGGAAGAAATGCCGATGGATCAACATTTGATTACGATGGTAACCAGGTAAGAAGGATTCCCAAATTCTATTTTAATATTTCCCCTGCCGTTAATATTACGAAGCAGTGGAGAGCATATGTGAGCTATAATTATTATGGAAAGCGTTTCCAGGATGAGGCGAACAGTGATAAAAATATTTTGCCTTCATTCAGTGAGGTAGGGGCAGGAACCTCCTATCAGTTAGGTAATATCCGTTTTGCAGTTGACGGAACCAATATTTTTAATACCATAGGTATTACTGAAGGAGATCCAAGATCTCCGCTTACAGGAACCGGAGATATAAGAATGGCAAGACCGATCATGGGTGCTGCAGTGAGAGCATCTGTAACATTTGATTTCTAGATCTATTTCTTATATATGTAAAAACCGTCAGACCAGTCTGACGGTTTTTTTATTGAGTGTTATGACTAAAATCTTGAAAAATAAGGTATTGCTAATCTTATTTCAAAAAGGGATTATATTGTTTTTCAAAACCAATAGTCGTTGGATTTCCGTGACCTGAAAAAACCTGGGTCTCATCATCCAATATAAAAAGTTTGGTTTTAATTCCGTTGATCAGCTGTTCGTAATTTCCTTTGTACAGATCTGTTCTTCCAATACTTCCTTCAAACAAAACATCTCCGGAAATCATAAATTTCTGTTTTTCGTTGTGGAAAACAATGCTTCCGGGAGAATGCCCGGGAACATGATAGATTTTGAATTTTTCACCATCAAAGTCCAGTTCGTCGCCATCATTGATATATTGAACCTCTACTTTTACAGGGTCAATATTAATTCCAAACCTCATTCCGCTCATCTGAATCATATCCAGAATTTCCTGATCCTGCTGATGCATATGTACGGGAAGGTTAAACGTGTCATATGCCCACTGCAAACCAAAAACATGGTCAATATGGGCATGGGTGAGAAGTATTTTTTGAATTTTTAGGTCGTTATCCTTAATGAAATTACTGATAAGGTTGGTTTCCTGCTCATTCATGTTTCCCGGATCAATTAACCAGGCATTTTTATGTTCATTATATAGGATGTAGGTGTTTTCGCTTGCAAAGTTGAATACAAAGGCTTGGATCTTCAGCATATTCTGATTGTTTTTTTATCCAAAAATACGATATTCCTAAGAAAGTGGTGATTTTTCGTTATCTTCGTCATAATGAAAACATTGCGACTACTTTTACTTTCTTTAGGGGGATGGGTGTTCGGACAGAACATCCAGAGCATTCAGCTTTTTAATCCCCAAACCAATGATGAAACTCCTGTGATCAATTTTAATCAGACATTGGTTCTTAGTTTTGATGATCTTACAAATGCCAGTGAGATCTACAGATATACCATAAAACACTATGACCGCAACTGGAATGATGATAATCTTTTTTTTACGGAAATTGCTAATGGAAGTCTTAATGGCTTATTGGATAAATTTGAATATTCATTCAATACGCTTCAGGCTTATACCCACTATAAACTCGTGTTTCCTAATGATAAAATACAACCGAAGATCTCCGGAAATTTTGAACTGATTGTGTACAAAGATTCTGCGGATAAACCTCTTTTTAAAAGAAGGTTTTATTTGGTTGAAGACAATGTTTCCCTGGCCTTAAATGTATCGAGGATCACTGATAAAAACCCGAACATCAATCAAAGGGTAGAGGTGCAGGCGTTAGCAAAAGGAAATGATCTGTCGTCAAATGTAAATTCAATGACATTGAATGTCATGCAGAATAACAATCCCAATGTGGCTGTTAATAATCTGAAGCCGAGCTCCACTCTTGGGAATAAATTACTTTTCCAACAAATGAGCCTCACGTTCCCCGGGAATAATGAGTTTTATTATTTTGATAATAAAAACATGAATATGGCTGCTGACATGGTTCGAGCTACGGAAGTAAAAGACGGAGTGAATCAAACATACTTGCATCCCGTATGGGCTTTTCCTTTGAATTACCAATACCAGCCTGATGTAAACGGAGCTTATTACTTCAGGAGAAATGACCTGGGGCTTGAAAGAAATGCAGAAAGGGAAGCGGATTATTCATGGGTATATTTCTCTTTGGACTCAGATCCTGTAGACAAGGAAATTTATGTATTGGGAGGTTTCAATAATTTTATGCCCAGCAAACTGAATCAAATGCAATATGATGCTGCGGCTAAGAAATATGTGGCGAAGATCTTTCTTAAACAAGGCTTTTATAACTACATTCTCGCAACAAAAGAGAGTAATGGAACCTTAAATTTTGGTGAAATCAACGGAAACTTCTGGCAAACAGAGAATCTATATCAGGCATTTCTATATTATGCTCCTTTTGGAAGAAATTATGATGGTCTGATGGGGTATGGAGAGTTCAGAACCCCAATCGGAAAATAATTTATATTAAAAATTTAATCAAATAGCATATAATACCTCTACGGTTAAAAAATTGGCCATCTCATTTGAGATGGCTATTTTTTTTTAAAAAACCATTTGTAGATAAGGATTTTTAAGAAATTTCACTAATATTTTACCAAGCAATTAATATGCATAGCATAGCAAAAAAATATTTCACTTGTGCATGATTTTTAACTTAATTTATTAATAAAAAAGAAGTTATGATTTGAAATAATAATTAATTAATTTTTTTTTATTGAAAAAACACATTGTATTTTATTTATGGATTTACCATATAAATTGATTTTTTTTCAATGGTTTATTTTTTTTATTGTAAAAAGTCTATAAATTCGCTAGACCATTTAATAAATATTTTTATGAAAACAAAATTTATCTTAGTGGCAAGTATTGCCGCTTGCTCTTTCGTATTTGGGCAGGACAAACCGTCAAAACTGATTTCCGGTAAAAACGGGTTACACGCAGAGTTTTTAAGATTTGATAAAAATGGGCCTTCTTTTCAGGGAAGTCCGGTTTTGTTTGATGAAGCTTCTCAAAGGTATATCCCAGCTGAAGCCAAAAAACTCGGCACAGAAAAGGACAGGTTGGGATTTGAAACCCATAGATTCCAACAAACTGTTAATAACATTCCTGTAGAATATGGAACAATAGCTGTTCAGACCAAGGGTGGAAAAATTGTAGGAGAATCTGGAAAATGGATTCTTAAAGTTCCTGAGAAGATTGAAAAAAGTACGAATATTTCCGAGGATATAGCATTGCAAAATGCATTATCATTTGTGGGAGCGGATTCGTACAAATGGCAGAATAAGGAGGAAGAGGATTTTATTAAAAAAGAATCCAATGATCCTAACGCAAGCTTTGCCCCAAAGGCAGAGTTGGTTTATTACTCAGATCCTACTGATGAAAAGCTTCGTGATTTGAAATTAGCCTATAAGTTTGATATTTATGCGGAAAAGCCATTGAGCAGACAGTATGTTTTTGTAGACGCTAAGAACGGGAAGGTCCTGGGAACTGATGCAATAATTCATGATGTGAACGCTCCGGGAACTGCTACTACAGGGTATAGCGGAAACCGAAGTATTGTTGCAGATTCGTATAATGGAAGTTACAGATTGAGAGAAACCGGAAGAAATGCAGGGAGTGGTGCAGGGACTGCTGTAGAAACGTATAATTTAAAGAAAGGAACTAATTATTCTGCTGCTGTAGATTTTACGGATACTGATAACAATTGGAATAATGTAAATGCCAATAAAGACCAGTACGCTACTGATGCCCACTGGGGAGCAGAAGCAACTTTAGACTACTTGTACACAAAATTTAACAGAAAAAGTATTGACAACAATAATTTTGCTATAAAATCTTATGTTCACTATTCTACCAATTATACAAATGCATTTTGGGACGGATCCAGAATGACATATGGTGATGGCGCCTCTAATACCACTGGCGGATTGCCACTAACTGCTCTGGATGTTTGTGGGCACGAAATTACCCATGGAATGACTTCTAAAACTGCAAACCTTGCCTACCAAAGGGAGTCAGGTGCGTTAAATGAAGGTTTCTCAGATGTATTTGGAAATTCAATAGAATTATGGGCGAGACCTTCACAGGCAAGCTGGAAATTAGGAGAAGATTTCAATTATGTCATTAGAGATATGTCTAATCCTAATGCTTACCGTCAGCCTGATACGTATAAAGGAACGTATTGGAAAGATGCGAGCAGCTCTTGTACTCCTCAGGGAAATCCTAATTTACCTGGATATAACGACTATTGTGGAGTACATACCAATTCAGGAGTTCTTAACTTTTGGTATTACTTGTTAGTAACCGGTGGTTCAGGAACTAATGATAACGGTTTTGCATACAATGTTTCAGGAATAGGATTGGATAAAGCGGGAGCTATTGCTTACAGAACATTGACTTCTTATCTTACTTCTTCATCTACTTATGCCAATGCAAGAACTTCTTCATTACAAGCTGCAGCAGATCTTTATGGTACAGGTAGTAATGAAGTTACTCAGGTAACCAATGCCTGGAATGCCGTAGGAGTTGGAGGTGGTACTTCCTCTGCAGGACGTGCTGTTGCTGAGCCAAATACTTCGCTATACACCATTAGTCCAAATCCGGCGACTGATAAATTTACAGTAATATTTGAAGGTAAAGCAGGAAAAGGAGTTGTTGAGGTAGTAAGCTTAACAGGTAAGAAAGAAATTTCTGAAAAAGTAGAGCTTACAGACGGGGTTAATAAACTTGGTTTACAGATTCCATCTACAATGCTTCCTGGAGTATATGTTGTAGTGGTTAATGGCCAGAAAGCTGGGAATTTAATCAAAAAATAATCTTAATATATTTAATTACAGAAAGGACATAAGAATTTCTTATGTCCTTTCTTTTATTGTATTGATCTGAATTTTATACGAAATAGAACTCATTCAGTTTTTCTTCACATAGCGTTTTTACCACTTCAATCCATCGATCTTCATCATTTAAACACGGTATATAATGGAAGTTTTCTCCACCGCCATGTAAAAACTGTTCTTTGCCTTCTACTGAAATTTCTTCCAGGGTTTCAAGACAATCTGAAACGAATGCCGGGCAAACAATAGCCAGATTTTTGACTCCTTTTTTAGGGATTGTTTCTAACGTTTCATCGGTATAAGGTTCTATCCACTTATCCTTTCCCAGTCTGGACTGAAATGAAACAATGGTTTTTTCTTTGGGTAATCCCATTTTTGCAATAACAGTTTCAGTGGTCTTATAGCACTGATGTCTGTAGCAACGGGCATTATGGGCTTCTATTGTACTGTTAATGCAGTTGGAATCATCGATCTTACACGTGTGGGAAGGGTCTGTTTTATAGATATGTCTTTCCGGAACTCCATGATATGAAAACTGCAAGGCATCGAAATTTTCAGGAAGTTTTTCCTTGATACTTTCTGCTAGGCAGTTGATATAAATATCTCTATCGTAAAAAGGCTGGATATAATTGATTTTTACAGTCGGGAAAGTTTTCTTTCTTACTTCTTCTGCCTTTTCAATCACCGTTTCCGTCGTACTCATAGCATATTGGGGATACAATGGGAAAAGAACAATTTCGGAAACTCCCTGATCAACCAGTTTTTGAATTCCGGCTTCGATACTCGGCTGTGCATATCGCATTCCGATTTCCACAGGAACGTCAACCAGCTTCTGTAACTTCTTCTGAATCTTCTCAGTGATCACTATCAATGGTGAACCTTCATCTGTCCATACGGTTTTGTAAGCTTCAGCAGATTTGGCCGGTCTTGTATTGAGTATAATACCACGCACAAGGAGAGCTCTGAAAATCCAGCGATAATCTATAACCCTTTCGTCCATTAAAAACTCATCAAGATATTCCTTTACATCGTTTACAGCTGTAGATTTGGGAGAACCAAGATTTACAAGTAAAATTCCTTTTTTAGCCAATTTTTTTATTTTAATTATGAAAAATAGAGTTTTCGAAACTGATCATCAATTTTGATATCATCGCAAAGGTATTATTTTCAATGTTACCATTTTCATCAAATTTACCTTTGATCCCTTTTATAAGGAGTTGATGATCACTCTCCGTTGCAGCACCGAGTGTTCTTAAAATCAGTAAAAGTTCTTCATGTGCTTTTTCTCCCTGAGCCGAAGCTGTAATAACAGCCACAGGTTTTTCAGAAAAGATCGTAGTTGATACACACCATTCCAGAAGGTTTTTTAATCTGCTTGGAATACTGAAAATATATTCCGGTGTAGAAAATAATACACCTGCAGAACCTTTAATATCTTCTCTGATCTTTAAAATTTCTACAGGTGTATTATGATCCGTTTGTTGCGTGTCAAAATGAGGAAAAATGGAAAGATCGTCGTAAATCTCGAAATCAATGCTGCTCGTTTTAATGGCTTGCTGTATAAGTTTCCAATTACTTGAGTTCTTTGTGGCACTACCAATGATTACTACGATTTTCTTTCCTCCAGACATCAATTATCCATTTACAGCTTCCACTCTTTCTACTAAATCAGGAACGAATTGTTTTAAAATATTTTCGATTCCGTTTTTTAGGGTAGCAGTAGAACTTGGACATCCTGAACATGCACCCTGTAACAGCATTTTCGCTGTTTTGTTGGCTTCGTCATATTCCATTAATGAAATTTTCCCGCCATCATTTTCCACTGCCGGTGCAACGTATTCATTTAATATATCAGAGATTTTCTGTTCATCATCCGTATAATCCCTGTTGATGATTTTTTCTACCGGATTCTCGTGCTTCTGAGGTTCAAGGTTTGAAATCTCACCCCCGTTCTGAAGATATTCAGCAATAAGCCCGCGTACAGCCATCATAACCTGATGCCATTCTACAGAATCGTTTCTTGTTACTGCAACGAAATTATCAGAGATAAATACTTCTTTAGCAAAATCAAATTCCTTAAAGATAGCCTGAGCTAAAGGAACTCCATCAGCTTCAGTTCTTGATTTAACCTCTACAAAACCATCCAGTAATAATTTGCTGGAAACAAATTTCATCACATTAGGATTAGGAGTCATCTCTGCATAGATCTGATACATTTCCTTTTTCTTCTGAAGGTAAACCCTTGGGTTAGCAAGCAATTCATCTTCAATTACATTTTTCAGACTTTCAGCAACATGCTCCCACTCTACAGTATCTTGTTTTGCAACAGCCACAAAATTAGCCGTAATGAAAATTCTCTCTACAAAAGGGTAGTTGAAAAGTTCCTGAGCAATAGGAATTTCTGAAATATCTGAACTTCTGTCCAATTCAAGAGACCCGGGAATCAAATTGTAATCAGCAACAAATTTCATCACTTTTGGGTTTTCTGTTGGCTCTATAAGTATCTTACGCATTTTTTCGTTAAATTTGAGATACAAAAATACGCAATTAGAAATTAGGAGGGAGAAGGAAGAAGTTAGATTTTTGCTATCACTGTAATTTAAAAATAGTGATTGCTTCACCTGATTTCAGAAGTTACTCATTTTCAAAATATCAAATTAACAATATGGCACTTATAAAAGAACTTTTGGGCAAAGCACCACAAATAGGGGAAAATACTTTTCTGGCAGAAACGGCAACTATCATTGGAGATGTTACTATGGGAAAAGAATGCAGTGTATGGTATAATGCAGTAATACGGGGAGATGTTAACTACATAAAAATGGGGGATAAGGTAAATGTCCAGGATAACGTCATGCTACACTGTACATATGAAAAATATCCACTGGTTATAGGAAATAACGTTTCTATAGGGCATAACGCCATTGTGCACGGATGTACGGTTCAGGATAACGTTCTGATCGGAATGGGAGCAATTGTGATGGATGACTGCCTTGTGGAAGAAAATTCAATAATTGGTGCAGGATCGGTTGTTACTCAGGGAACGCATATTAAATCCGGAGAAGTATGGGGTGGTGTACCGGCCAGGAAAATAAAAGATATTTCCTCCCAGTTGCTTGAAGGAGAGGTTAACAGGATTGCCGATAATTATGTGAAGTATTCCTCATGGTATAAGGGATAAGATTAAAAATATGATATAAAAAAATGCTCTGTCATCTGACAGAGCATTTTTTTATCCTTAGTAAAAACTCCTGTTCGTGTATATAAAAATATTGTTTTATTGTCCTTCAAATATGAGCTCGGCTTTTCCATTCTTGCATTTTATGCCCTTGGGTTCCGCAATTACAGAACAATCCGAAGTAATCCCGTATTTGGTATTAAACTCTGCTTCTTTTTTATTGTAGCCTTCTATTAAAGGTAAAATCTGCTCTTCTGAAACCTTAGGATAAGCAATGTAAAATTTAGGACCACCACAAGCTTTTGCTCCCATCGGTGCTATTTTCCAGTCATCAGGATTACTGCATTTTTCCTTGGCAATTTCTGATTCTACTACTGCTTTTGCTTTTTCCAATTGAACCTCATCATATTTCTTGCTGTTTTCATCAGCGGGTCTTTCTGAAATATCTTTAGGTAAATTATCTGTCATATTTTTTGTGCCACAAGAAGCCAAAGCCATTGCTATACATAGTGATATCACAGAAATCTTAGCGGGTACTTTTCCCATATTAGTTTTTATCTTTAAAAAACGAACTCAAAAGTTATGCCACAAGAGCGATTTCAAATTCATTTTCCGTAATTTTGAAGACGATGAACAATCATTTTTTTGACATAATAGAGCACACCAACAGAAGTGTTTTCCTCACTGGAAAAGCAGGAACAGGTAAAACAACTTTTCTGAATGATTTTGTAAAAAGGACCAAGAAGAAGCACATTGTGATAGCACCTACAGGGATTGCTGCCATTAATGCAGGTGGAGTTACCATTCATTCCATGTTTGGGCTGCCATTACGAACATTTTTACCTACCACAGAAAGAATCGATGGAAGTTTAGCAAATAATATTGCTGATCTGATGCCTCATTTTAAGTACCGTAAGGATAAACTCAAGCTTTTAAGGGAAATAGAAATTATCATCATCGATGAGGTCTCGATGCTCAGGGCTGATGTCCTGGACATGATGGACTTTTCTCTAAGATTTGTCAGAAGAAACAATCAAAGATTCGGAGGGGTTCAGATGCTGTTCATTGGAGACTTGTATCAGCTTCCGCCGGTGGTAAGAGATGAACATATTCTGAAGATGTATTATCAGTCTCCGTTCTTTTTCGATAGCCTTGCAATCAAGGAAATTCCTTTGATTACTATTGAATTGACAAAAGTCTACCGTCAGTCCGATCAGGAATTCCTGGAAATCCTGAATGCTATCCGGGATGGCGATATCGCCAATATTGATTTTGAACATCTTAATGAGAGGTATGACCCCGATTTCGAAACGGGACAGGATTCATATGTCTACCTGTGTTCTCACAATAAAATGGCAGATGAGATCAATCAGAAAAAACTTGCAGAAATAAAAGTTGATCCCAGCACTTATGAAGCGAAACTCTTTGGGGAATTTAAAGAAAACCAGTTTCCGAATGATCAGTTTCTGGAGCTGAAGATAGGAGCTCAGATTATGTTTATCAGAAATGATATTTCTCCTGAGAAGAAATATTTTAATGGAAAGCTCGGGGAAATTGTGGGACTGGATGAAAATGAGATTCGTGTAGCTTTAGAAGGAAGTGAAAGAGAAATCGTCGTCAAAAGAGAAGTATGGGAACAGAAGAAATATTTCCTGGATACTGATAAAAATATTAAAGAGGAGGTTTTAGGAAGCTTTGAGCAATTTCCTATAAAACTGGCATGGGCGGTTACCATTCACAAAAGCCAGGGATTAACCTTTGATAAGGTAATTATTGATGCCGGGAAAAGTTTTACGGCAGGTCAGGTGTATGTTGCATTATCACGATGCAGGACGTTGGAGGGGATTGTTTTAAAATCAAAAATTACTCCTGAAGTCATATTTAAAGATACGAGGATACTTCAATTCCAGGGCGACACTTTTGCTAATGATCATGTAGAAGATATTTTAAATAGAGAAAAATACGATTACAGTATTAAAAAAGTGCTTCGTACAATTGATAGTTTATGGTTTCTGAAAGAAGTTGAAGAATGGAATAAGCTGTCTGTCACTACAAAAAATATTGATCATGTAAAAACCAACCAGCTCTATCTTCAGCTAAAGCATGAAATCGTTCAGCTTGGAAAGATTTTTGGAAAACTGGAAAGGGTATTAACTCAAAAAATAGAGCTTCTTCTTGATAAGAAAGAGGAATGGTCTGAAATTGAAAATAAGGCAAAAGGGGCTGTTAATTTCTTTTTTATCGAGATACGCGACAAGGTTTTTAATCCTTTGAAAGATTTTTATGCTGAAATAAAAGGAGCAAAAGGGCTTAAGCAATATAACGAAGAATTTAAAGACTGGCTGGAAGATATTGAAGAATACCTGAATAGCCTGAAAGATATTCATTTGCTGGATACTAAACTTCTGGATGAGAAAAACAACCAGGAGGTCAGCCTGAAAATTGCCAAAGTTCCATCTCAGGTGCTTACCTTTCAACTATTTGAGCAAGGAAAAACAATTGGTGAAATCTCACTGGAAAGAGGGCTTGTAAAAGAAACCGTTATCGGGCACCTGGCGAAATTTGCAGAACAGGGTTTACTGGATATCTCCAGAGTCATTACTTCAGATAAGATTAAAGCTTTTGAAAAAGAATTTTACCAGAAACCGCACGAGACATTGACGGAATGGAAGAATGCTTTGCCGAATGATTTTGAATTTAATGAAATAAGAATTCTTATCAACCACTATAATTACAAAAAGGAAAAGAATTCCTAAGAATTCTTTTCCTGTCTATAGCATATTGAAAATTAAGGATACATTGCATTGATCGTATTGATGTCTCCTGTCGTAAAGCCTGTCCTGTTGTAGGTGAAATTGGTATTATCCGCTTTTTTAATGGTAGGTAATCCATTTTTAGAATACGAGGTTGGCCAGTACATCATCACTGAATTAATATTGAAAGGCCCGATATCTGTTCCTGAATTATAAATATTGAAATTGTAAGCTTGTCCGCTTTGGATATTATCCCATTGGATGCTTACATATTGATCCCGGTCTTTACGGCAGTGCTCATGATAAAGCCCTACAGTATGTCCCATTTCATGGATCACTGACGCCGTAGAAATATTCTGATCCAATGAGATGTTTTGTTTACCTCCCTGGTATCCGATATGGGCCCACCCGTCATATCCGGAAGAGCTTCCGAAAATAAATTCTACATAATTGGATTGATTGGTACGGGGAATCCATTGGGTATTGGTTTTTGTATTATACTCATTGACTGCAGAAGTAATCTTATTTGCATTAATAGACCCCATATTGCTGGCTACGGTATAATAAATTTTGCCATTCGGCCACCTTGACAAAGTTGCTCCACCTTTATTTGCAGAATTATCTTCCGCTAATTGTTTATCGGATAACACGATGTCTCCCTGGAAAAAATTCATTCCATTCTTTCTCTCGTAGGTAATAGCCTGTCCTCCTAATTTGCCCTGTTTAATGTTAGCTGAATTGAAAGCATCAGTGTGTGCTTCCGTCATCATTTCTTCATTGTTTTTACTGCATGATGTAAGAATCAAGGCAACAATCAGGCTGATTGATAGATTTCTTTTGGTTAACATTCTGCTTAAGAATGTTTTTTCAAATCGTTTTTTCATAATAATATTTTTTGTGGTATTAAACTATGATCCAATATGATAGGATCATATACAAATTTAATATTTTATTTCTCTTATATATGATTTATTTGTATGGATGCAATATAAATTTTACTGATTGTTGATTTTTTTGATACTACAGACTTTTAAAAAGAGGATTTGGAAAAGTATTTTTCGATCTCATTTTTAGAAATACATAAGAAGTCCGGATAAGGATTTTTAATAGTTTTTGCCTGAAATAGGTCATCAGACTTATCAATTACAAAAAGTAACTAATGCAGTTTTTATGTGGTAAATTTGTATGTTTTTAAATCTCAATTTATAATTACGAAATTGGCAAAGGAGGTTTTGGATCTTCTTTAGAAAATAATGATCATCTATGAAAAATTTTGAAATATCTGTTTTGGATCTTGCTCCGGTAAAGCAGGGAAAAAGCATCCACGATACCTTTCAGGACAGTCTGTCCCTGGCAAATTATGCTGAAAATATCAATTATAAAAGATTTTGGCTGGCAGAGCACCATAATATGGCAAGCATAGCCAGTTCGGCTACCTCTGTTCTTATTGGTTTCATTGCAAATGGAACCCAAAAAATAAGAGTAGGATCGGGAGGGGTTATGCTTCCCAATCACAGTTCACTGGTCATCGCCGAACAATTCGGGACACTTGAGTCTTTATTCCCAGGCAGGATTGATCTTGGGCTTGGAAGGGCTCCCGGAACGGATGGCATTACCGCCCAGGCACTGGGAAGGAATCCTGCAATTATCAACGAACAATTTCCCAGACAGATTCTGGAACTGCAAAGATATTTTTCCAAAGAAAATTCCAACTCTTTAGTTCGTGCAATTCCTGGTGAGGGACTGGATATTCCATTGTATATCCTGGGTTCGAGTACTGACAGTGCGTGGCTTGCAGCAGAATTGGGCCTTCCATATGCTTTTGCGGGACATTTTGCCCCTGAACAGATGGAAATGGCTTTCAGTATTTACAGAGAACATTTTGAGCCATCCAAACAGCTTGACAAGCCTTATATTATGGCCTGTGTGAATGGAACTGCCGCAGAAACTTCAGAAGAGGCTCATCAGCTTTCTACCACATTATTTCAGGCATTTCTTAATATTATCAGAAATGATAGAAAGCCATTTGCTCCTCCTGTGGCGGATATGGATGATATATGGTCGCCTATGGAAAAATCGGCTGTGCTACAGAAATTGAGATACAGTTTTATCGGGGATCAATCTGAAATTGAAAAAAAATTAAAAGACTTCCAGGAAAAATTCAATGTAGACGAGCTTATCATCAATTCTCATATTTATGATCATCAGAAAAGACTTGATTCTTACGGGATTTTCAGAAAAGCTATGGACTCTTTAATCATAAAATAACAAACCATTTATATTAATTGGCGATGCCTTTTTTTATGAGTATCTTTGCAAAAATTTAAAGTAAAAATGTCTGATATTAAATTAAATACTATTCCTGAGGCTATTGAAGACCTTAAAAATGGTAAAATAATCATAGTAGTGGATGATGAGAACAGAGAAAATGAAGGAGATTTTCTTTGTGCTGCAGAACTTACAACTCCTGAACTGATCAACTTTATGGCAGTGCATGGGAGAGGACTTATCTGTATGCCTCTTCCTGAAAAAAGATGTGATGAACTAGGTCTTGACATCATGGTGAGCAGAAGCAGTGATCCTAAAGAAACAGCTTTTACGGTTTCCGTGGACCTTTTGGGAAATGGTACGTCAACCGGAATTTCAGCAGGTGACAGAGCTAAAACCATTCTTGCTTTAATGGACGAAAAATCCAAACCTACTGACTTTATGAGACCGGGACATATCTTTCCGCTTCGTGCAAAGAAAGGGGGAGTACTAAAAAGAGCCGGACATACTGAAGCGGCTATTGACCTTACACATTTGGCAGGTTTAAAAGAAGGTGGAGTAATCTGTGAAATTATGAATGAAGATGGCACGATGTCCCGTCTTCCCGACTTGTACGCATTTGCTCAGAAGCATGATATGAAGATTGTATCAATTGAGGATCTTATTCACTATCAGCTTAAAAAAGGGAATTTAGTTGACAGAATAGAAGAAAGAAAAGTGAAAACCCATTATGGGGAATTCGATTTTTATGCATTCAGGGAAACCTCTAATGAGCAGATTCATTTTGTACTGACCAAAGGGGCATGGACTATAGATGAACCGGTATTGGTAAGAGTACAGTCTTCTGATTCTTATTTTGATGTTTTAACAAGACTGAATAATGGGGAAACTCCGCTATTGGAGAAAGTAACCAAAATGATCAATGAAGAAGGGAAAGGAGTTATTATTTTTATTAATAATGTTTCCAATTCTGAAAACACATTGAAAAAATTACAGCAGTTCCTAGATTATCAGGATGGTCAGCAGCAACATCCGACATTAGCTTATAATTACAGGGATTACGGTATCGGAACACAGATTCTGAAAAACCTGGGAATTAATAAATTCAAAGTACTTACCCAGAATCCTGATGTAAAACCTCAGGTAGGAGGATATGATGTGGAAGTTACTGAGATGGTGAAATTATAGAAATATGTACGACATTTCAATATAAAAAATGGCTTGAGTAATCAAGCCATTTTTATTTCGTCAAAATTTCTGAAACCATTCAGGAAATCTTTGATATTCATTCTTTTTTTACCTTCCAGTTGGAGTTCTAATGGCTCATAAATTCCGTCCTGGGTATAAATTTTAAAAGTATTTTTGGATATCTCCAGTGTTCCGGGAGTTTCATTATGATGGGAAACCTCAAATTTTCCTCCAAAAATCTTTAATCCTTTATCTTCTTCTCCAATCTTCAGGGTCGTAAAAGCAGCAGGATACGGAGACATTCCCAGAATAAACTGATGGATGACTTTAGACGGAGCATTCCAGTTGATTTTAGTATCTTCTTTAAAAATTTTAAAGGCATTTTTAGGATGCTCAACCTGTGGTTGAGGTATTTCCTTAATAGAGTTTTCAGCAAGGCCATCCAAAGTACGTACAACAAGCTTTGATCCTATTTGCATTAATCTGTCGTGAAGACTTCCCGCGTTCTCATCAGGCAGCAACTGTAATTCTTCCTGAAGAAGGATATTTCCTTCGTCTATTTTTTCGTTGATAAAGAAAGTAGTTACCCCTGTCTTTTGTTCACCATTAATTACAGCATAATTAATAGGGGCTGCACCTCTGTAATCGGGAAGGAGGGAAGCGTGAAGATTGAATGTCCCTATTCTTGGCATTTCAAAAAGAACTTTGGGCATCATTCTAAAAGCAACAACCACAAATACATCAGCATTCAGGTCTTTGATTTGTTGTAAGAATTCAGGATTTCTTAATTTTTCCGGCTGGAAAACAGCAAGGTTATGTTCTTCAGCATATATTTTTACAGGAGACTGATGGATTTTCTGGCCCCGTCCGCTCGCTTTATCGGCAACTGTTACAACACCAACTACTTCATGATGAGACTGGTGAATAGCTTCTAAAGCAGTTTTAGCAAATTCGGGAGTACCTAGAAAAACAACTTTTAATGATTTCATACTGCAAAGATAAGTTTTTAGTTGAAGTTGAATGACGGGAAGTTAGAGGTTAGAGGTTGCTAATTGAAAACTCATTAGAAATATTAATTTTTATCATTAATACATAAATACATGAATACATAAATACATTTTTCAACTAAGCCAAAGCATACGTCCTGAAATTCAGCATTTTTACTTTTCCGGAGTCCAATAGAAAAATCAGGTTTTCTAAGATGTTCTCTTTGGAATGATAACTCAGCTGGATGGAAAGCTCTTCAATAGTAGCCGGTCTCTTAGCCAATAATGTTATCAGCTGAGTCGATATATTCTTTCCAAAGATGGTTTGTTTATTCTTTTCGCAAATAGAACATTGCCCACAGGTTTTTGAATTTTTCTCTCCAAAATAGGACAAGATAAGCTTCATTTTGCAATAATCTTTGTTTTCTACATAAAACTTCATCTCCTCCCATTTTTGGATTTTATTTCTTTGAATATGTTCAAAAAGCTTCCAGTAGGCGCCATTGATGGTTCTTTCATCCCGGGGTTTTAAAAACTTAATACTGGATAGGGCTCCGTCTACATATTCGAGATAATTTTTTTGCTGGAGTTCTTTAAGACGTTCCTTTATTAAAGGAATTGCAATTCCAATTTTGTTACTTACATTTTGTTCACTGAACATTACTTTATGAGTTGTTATTCCTGATACAGTGCGAAGCATAAGCTCGATAAAGTAAGCATCTTTTTTAGGAAGCTGATCTATTTCATCAGCCTGTATCAGCAACTCAAGTGAAGATAAACTTTTATTGTCGTTGTGATAGATGATTTCCTGATTATGAAGAAAGTTCAGAACGTTTTTAATCTTGGCAACAGATAATTTTGTAAAATTCTGAATACCATTCATGTTCAATTGAAATACTTTTTCAGGAAGTTCATATTCGGCAACCTGAAAAACTGAGTAGAGGTAACTGATGATCTTCAGAAACTCTGCTTTGTTAGGAATCTGATTTTTTAATATCTGTTCAAAATTTACAATTTCCTGTTGGTTCCATAATAAATATGCAAAACTATCCTGACCGTCTCTTCCTGCCCGCCCTATTTCCTGATAGTAATTTTCAAGCGATGGAGAAGGGGAGTAATGAATTACAAACCGGACATTATCCTTATCGATTCCCATACCAAAGGCATTAGTTGAGATCAGAACATAATCATTACGGGTGTTCCATAAATGTTGTTTAGCATTTTTTTCTTTTGTGGATAATCCTGCGTGAAAGTAATCTACATTCTTCAGCTGATTCCTGTGCAGAAATTCCGTAAGCAGTTCAGCTTCTTTTCGGGTACGGACATATATAATTCCTGAGTCATTATTGTACCTTAAAATATCATAAATCCGCTGGTATTTATCGGACACTTCTTCAGTAAAGATCCGGATATTTTCTCTTTTAAAGCTTTTCTGAAAAACTACGGGATTGATCAATCCCAGCTTTATCTTTATTTCTTCTAAAACTTTAGGGGTAGCAGTAGCAGTTAAAGCAAGGCATGGGATGTCGGGATTATTTTTTCTGAATTCCTTTATATTCTGATAGCTTGGACGGAAATCCTGTCCCCATTCCGAAATACAGTGTGCTTCATCTACAGCAATAAACGAAAGCTGTATTTCTTCCATATTCTGGATAAACTGTCTGTTCGTTAATCTTTCCGGTGAGACGTAAAGCAGCTTGGTTAATCCGTCTTTGCATCGGTTAAAAATAACTTCTGCATCATAGTCATCAAGTTCCGAAGACAGATATTCCGCTTCAATTCCTCTGAATTTAAGCTGATTTACCTGATCCTTCATCAGGGCAAGCAAGGGAGAGATCACAAGGCATACACCTTCCCGGAACAAAGCCGGAAGCTGATAGCATAGTGATTTTCCGGCTCCTGTAGGAAGTAAAACCAGTGTATCTTTTTCGTTAATAATAGAATTAATAATTTCTTCCTGAGAATCTCTGAAACTATCGTATCCCCAGAAATATTTAAGGGTCTTATATTTTAACTGGTCAAAATCGCTTGAAGAAATCATGGCATAAAAATAAGGAAAGTATCACAACAAAAAAAGTCACGCAATGCGTGACTTTTGTATAATGAATAAATAGTTTATTATTTAGCCTCGAAGTAAACTCTTCTGTTTGCTCTGTTTTTCCATTCAGGGCATTTAGTAGCTGGTTCACATTCAGGATATTTAAGGTCTTTTTCACCTTTACCGATAGCATTTAACTTACCTGTCTGAACACCATTTTTGATTAAGTAATTCTTAACGTTATTAGCTCTTCTTTCAGATAATTTTTTGTTGTAAGCATCAGTTCCTCTTGTATCTGTTGCTCCAATTACGTTATAAGAACCAGTTGATTGATTGATATAAGTAACTGCATTGTTAAGGATTGGTGTATTTGAAGGTAAGATTCTGTCAGAATTTAAATCGAATTCAATTCCTTCAAGAGTTCTTTCTTCTTCTTTTACAGGTCCTGTAGTTGCTGTAGGACAACCGTTGTTTTCAACAGGTCCAGGAACAGTAACACACTTATCGTAAAGATCGATTACACCATCAAGGTCTGTGTCAAGGGCAACACCTGCACCGTCCACTCTTGCACCGGCAGGAGTATCAAGCTGTCTGTCCCAATCGTCACAAACTCCGTCATTATCAGCATCTCCTTTTTTACAAACTTCGATATCCTGGTTTTTGTTAGCCAAAACATCTAATTTATAATAGATTTCCTGTAATGGGTCATGCCACATTAAATGAGACTCGTGTTTTCCTAATTTTAAAGAAACCCCTAAAGTAGCATTGAAGAAATTATCAGATGTTCCTTCTTCTCTTTGGTTGATTGCACTGTATGGTGCACCTCCACCGTCGAAAGAATCATCACCTGTAACTACGTACATTACTCTACCTTCGATGTCTAAGCTTCTGTTTACTTTGAATTTAAGACCTGCTCCGGCTTGTCCAAACAGAGAGTTGAATTTAAAAGGCTTAACTTCTGTCATTAGCTTTTGCCCAGATGGATCTTTTAAATAAGCTCTATATGCTAGAGTACCGATACCTGCATACCCGTGAAGCGCCCATCTGTAAGTTGAGTGATTATCAACTCTTCTTAATAAATTAGAGAAGTTAACATCCCCCAAGATTGAGATCGCATCGTATTGAGTTCTTGCACCAATTCTGTCTCTTACAGCTAAATCAGTAGGAGCTGAATTTTTTGTGTTGAAGAATCCTTGTCTGGTCTCTCCTCTGTCGTATTGTAAGTTAATACCAAAAGCATGAGTAATAGCTTTATCGATACTTACATATGCAGAATATCCGAAAAGATTTTTACCATTACCATTTTTGATAGATGTTAAATCCGCTGATTGCATTAATGGTACCCCGGCACCAAATGAAATCGCCCAGTCGTTGAATCTTTTAGACTTCTGTGTAAAAGGGGATACATTGGCAGAACCCGAAGAAAATGTATTAGGATATTCTCCTTTTGAAACTGCCGTTGAGTCTTGAGCAAAAGAAGCTGTTGGAACAGCTAATGCTAATGCTACAATTGCTAAACTTAATTTCATAGTGTATTTTTTTTATTTAGTTAATTAAATGATTTCTTTAGTCGTTGTGATTACTTTCCTGTCGGACAACCGTTGTTTTCAGCAGGTCCCGGAACTGTAACACATTTATCATACAAATCAATAACGCCATCAAGATCCATGTCTAATGCAACACCAGCACCATCTACTCTTGCACCAGCAGGAGTATTAAGTTCTCTGTCCCAATCGTCACAAACTCCGTCGTTATCGTTGTCTCCTTTTTCACAAACTACAAGATCAGTTGTCGCTTTTTCTAGCTCTTCTGTTCTGTAATAAGCTTCCTGTAAAGGATCATGCCATGCCAGATGCGACATATGTTTTCCTAATTTAAAGGATACCCCTAAGTTTACGGTCCACATATTATCAGATCTTGATTTGTTGATCATGTTGTACTTAGATACTTTAGATGCAGGATCATAATCAGCAGGACCGGCATTACCTCCACCGTCGAACTCGTCATCACCACTGATGATATACATTGTTCTGGCTTCAATATCGATAAGTTTTGAAACGTTATATTTCACTCCAAACCCGAATTGGTAGAAAATAGAGTTGATGTCTATATCCTGTTTGATAAATAAAGGAACTCTTCTTGGAGCATTACTCCATCTGAATTCGTTGTTGTCATGCAGGGAAGTGTTATATCCCATAACACCAATTCCCCCATATCCATGGAAAGCCCATCTGTATGGAGAATGATTATCAACTCTTCTTAATAGATTTGAGAAATTTACATCCCCCAATAAAGCTATCTGATCGTATCTTGTGTTGGCTACACCCACTCCAGCAGCTACACCGGCAGCACCGGCTAATTTAGCTTTTTGATTCGTTTCTCCTCTCTGGTAGATAAGGCTTACTCCGAAAACGTGAGAGATCTGTTTGTCCAAACTGATATATGCATTGTATCCCCAATTGATCTTTCCATCATAAAATGAAGTAAGATCGGCATGTGGCATAAATGCAGCACCTCCACCGATTGATATAGACCAATCGTTAAATCTTCTTGCCTTATTATCAAAAGGCTGAACATTAGCGGAACCCGAGGAGAATGTATTAGGGTACTTGTCCGACGAATTTACTGTAGTACTGTCCTGAGCATAAGTAGCAATAGGCAGCGCGGCCAATAATAATAAACCTAATTTCATACAATATGTTTTATGTTTTGTTTGATAACATCATTTAATAATACTCTGGAAAATTCCCTTTCATAAAGATGTTTGGTATGAGGGATTTCCAACCTTTCTGATATAAATTTTAACTCATCATACTTAACAATATCAATATCAATAATGCGGTCTTTATAACCTCCAGAGGATTTTGAATCGCTAGTTCTTCCCATTTCAAATTCAATACTTTTAACAAAATCAAGCAGTTGAATAGGCGAAAGATGTGTGCGTATTATTGTTGCAATATTACAAAAAATATTAGAACTAACAAACTCTACGGGGTCAGATGTTAAAAAAATGCTAATATTTAACATTTCAATTCCACCGGCTTTTAACATTTCAATAGCCTGTTCTATATTTTTTTTTCCATCCCCAAGGTTACTCCCTAGTAACAAAACTACCTTATGTTGCGACATATTAAAAAATGATTGATATATGAAAAGTTTTTTTAAAAATGTTTTAGCAAATATAGTGGCAATTGTCATACTATGTGCTGTATTTTTCTTCTTTTTTATAGTCATGCTGGTATTTAGTTCTATGAGTAGTGATAAATCGGTAGTGGTAAAAAAGAACTCAGTTTTAACGATCAATTTAAAGACGATCATAATTGATAGCCCTACTGAAGAACAAACGGGTGTATTTAATATAGGAAATCAGAATAAAAGCATTTTAATATATGAAGCTTTAGAAGCCATTGAAAAAGCTAAAACAGATGACAATATTAAAGGAATCAGTATTGAGGCGGATGATCTAAATGCGGGAATTACACAAATCGACGATTTACGGAATGCGATACAGGATTTTAAGAAGAGTGGAAAATTTGTGTATGCTTATGGAAATGCGGCTTCACAGTCATCTTATTACCTGGGATCTGTAGCGGATAAATATTTTCTGAATCCTTCCGGTATGATCGAATTAAAAGGTTTGGCTACAGAAGTTACCTTTTTCAAGGATTTTGCGGATAAATACGGAATCGGAATTGAAGTGATCCGTCATGGAAAATTTAAATCTGCAGTAGAACCGTTTTTACGAAATGATATTTCTCCAGAAAATAAAGAGCAATTAAGTACTCTTCTTAACGATCTGTGGAAAAATACATCTTCGAAAATTGCTGCATCAAGAAAAATTGATTCATTACAGTTTAAGACCATTGTTGATAGTTTGTATGGTATGATTCCTGAACAAAGTCTGAAGTATAAACTGGCAGATCAGCTTATTCAGAAAACGGAATATGATGAGCTTATTAAATCTAAGCTAAGCTTAAAAGAAAAAGATAAGCTGAACAAAATTTCATTAGGAAAGTACATCAACTCTTATTCTGATGATGAAAAATCAGGAGATAAAGTAGCGGTATTGTATGCTTCCGGTTCTATAAACAATGGAGATGGTTATAATGAAATTTACTCTGAAAAATACATTAAGTATATTAAGGATCTTCAGGAAAATGATAAAGTAAAAGCAGTTGTATTCAGGATCAATTCCCCGGGAGGAAGTGCTAATGCATCCGATGAGATCTTGTTTGAGCTTCAGCAGCTAAAAAAGAAAAAACCACTGATTGTTTCTTTTGGTGATTATGCTGCGTCAGGAGGGTATTATATTGCAATGGCTGCAGATAAAATTTATTCTGAACCTAATACCTTGACGGGATCTATCGGAGTTTTTGGAGTAATTCCTTATTTTAAGGATATTGCCAATAAGAATGGAATCCGATCAGATATTGTCGCTACAAATGCCAATTCTCAATATTATTCAGGTTTGAACGGTGTAACTCCATATGGTGTAAGTATGATTACAAAAAGTGTGGAAGGAACATATAAAAGATTTGTACACTTTGTAACCCAAAACAGAAAACAGACATTTGAGCAGATCGATAACATTGGTGGCGGAAGAGTATGGAGTGGTGTAAGAGCTAAACAAATCGGTTTGGTGGATGAATTGGGAACATTAAATGATGCCGTGAAATTTGCAGCGCAAAAAGCAGGATTGAAGTCTTATAATGTGGCCTCATATCCTAAGAAGATGTCTCCTTTTGAACAAATATTTAAAGACCTGAATGAAGATGATATTTCTGCAAGAGTTATCAAAAGTAAAATAGGTAAAGCCAATTATGAAATTTTACAACAGATTACAGAAGAGAAACTAAGATCTGAGGTAAAAATGGAAATGCCTTATCAGATAAAGATCAACTAAATTATTATATTGTTTTAAAAAAAAGACCGGCTTGAATTTCAAGTCGGTCTTTTAATTTTTGATAAAATATTTTTTTAGCTTTTCTTTGAGGCCATTCCAAAAATCCAAAGGACGATAAGTGAACCTCCCACTGCTAATAACATGCTTCTGAAGTCAAAGTTTTCAACTGTTCCCCAGCCGATTAAACTTCCAACAAATCCACCTACGAAAGCTCCAACGATTCCTAGTATAATGGTCATAAGCCAACCACCACCTTGTGTTCCAGGCATAATAAGTTTAGCTATTGCACCTGCGATAAGACCAAAAATGATCCAAGTTAAAATTCCCATAGTTTTAAATTTTAATTGTTAATATGTATGAAATGTGTTTTGCAAATTCAGGAAGAATATGATATAAATCATCTCTTCTTGAAGAATGAGTCAACAAATTCCGTACCATTAAACAATTGCAAATCCTGCATTTTCTCCCCAACCCCTATGTATTTCACTGGAATCTGAAACTGATCAGAAATGCCTATAACCACTCCTCCTTTGGCTGTTCCATCTAATTTTGTAACGGCTAAAGCGTTTACTTCTGTGGCTGCTGTAAACTGTTTTGCCTGCTCAAATGCGTTTTGACCGGTAGAACCGTCAAGAACTAAAAGAATCTCATGAGGAGCATCAGGAATTACCTTTTGCATTACTCTTTTGATCTTTGAAAGTTCGTTCATTAAGTTCACTTTATTATGGAGCCTTCCTGCCGTATCAATGATCACAACATCGGCACCCTGGGCAACTGCACTTTGAACGGTATCAAAAGCTACGGAGGCAGGATCGGAACCCATTTCCTGCTTTACAATAGGTACGCCGACTCTTTCACTCCAAATGGTCAGCTGATCCACAGCTGCAGCTCTAAAAGTGTCTCCGGCTCCCAAAACTACCTTTTTGCCTTCCGACTTAAACTGATGAGCCAGTTTTCCGATAGTTGTTGTTTTTCCGACTCCGTTTACACCGACAACCATAATAACATACGGCTTTTTTGATGTATCAATATTTCCGGTTCCTGCATGCGGATTTTCGAGAAGTAAGTTTGATATTTCTTCACGAAGAATTTTATCGAGTTCACCTACATTCACATATTTGTCTCTGGCAACACGTTCTTCAATTCTCTGAATGATCTTGATCGTTGTGGATGCACCAACATCCGAAGCAATTAGTATTTCTTCGAGGTCATCTAATACTTCATCATCTACGGTGCTTTTACCGACTACGGCTTTTGTTATTTTTTCAAAGAAACCCTGGCTGGATTTTTCCAATCCTTTATCTAAAGTTTCCTTTTCTTCTTTTTTGAAAATATTTTTAAACCAACTCATAGTTCCGTTCTTATTTATTTTTTTTAATAACTGCAGTTGCTTCCACTTCGATAAGCACATCATCTCTGAAGAGCTTGCTTACTTCCACAAGGCTGCTTACGGGAGGATTCTGAAGATGGATATACCGATCTCTGACTTTTCTGAAGTCTGGAGTCTTGGAAATATCTGTAATGAAAATTCCAAGCTTGATAATATCTTTCGTGGTTCCTCCATATTCTTTTAAAATGCTCTCGATATTTTTAAAGATTTGTTCCGTTTGCTTTTCTACGTTATCCATCCCGACTAAATTTCCTTTGGCATCCAGGGGAACCTGTCCTGATAAAAGGATCATTTTTGAGGATCCGCAATCTATGCTTACAGATTGGGAGAGTCCTTTTATCGGGAAAACATTTTCTGAATTTTTATATTCTATATTATTCATTGTGTTTTGACTGAATGAAAAAAGGAACATTGACGTAAAAACCAGAACAACAATCTTTTTCATATCCAATTGTATTAAATTATCTGGTGAGCAAAGATAACAAAAAAACTTCCTGAAAGCTGTCTTTTTTGGCTAAGCTTATTACAGCGGTTTTAAAACATCATATATATGAAATTATAATGTTACAATATCACCCATTCTTGCAATATTATATCCGTTTTTAATGACAGTCTTACTTTCGTTGCTCTCCGGATTTAATAGTTTATTGGTGTGATTGAAATGGATGAAATATACCCTTTTTTTATACTCCGGGCTTAAGTTGTTAAACAATTGCATGCTTTCTTCAACCAGGGGATGAGGAATGGTTGAAATATCCCGGTTATTAAGCTCTGTGGCATTGTAAAATGTTGCATCAATAAAAGCATAATCCACCTTTTTTATGAAGTCCGTAATATTGTATTTCCATTTCCCCCATTTGTCAATATCAGGAATAAACAACGCTTTTTTTTCAGGACCTTCGATCAAAAAACCAACCGTTTCTGAAAACTCATCACGGTGAGGGACCTGAATAGGGATGATTTTTAGATTAGGGCTTAAGGTAACAGGATGCTCATTTTGCATTTCGTTAACCACAATATTTTTTTGAGTCACCAATTGCGACCATGGTCCGTTGTTATTTAAAAATCCTGCTAATTTGGGCATTGCATATACGGGAATATTTTGTGTGGATGCACCTTCTTTTCCCAGATACATTAAACCTGTATAATGTCCTATATGAGCATGCGTTATGAAGATCCCATCAATTATTTTTGGTGTTGTATGTTCTTGTTGCAGTAATTGTAACTGAGAAGAAATATCAGGACTGGCATCAAGAAGATAGTTTTTTTGGTATTGATGATCCATTACTCCCATGGATATGATCTTTCGTTTTAAATCAGGATTTTTCCAAAGGTCTTTACAGCATTCTTTGTTGCATCCTAATTGAGGAGAACCTGCGTCCTGAACATTTCCTAATACAATGAGCTGTATTCCTGTTTTACTTTTCTCTGCTGTTGGTGCTTTTCTACTATTGCAGCTAGCTATAAGTAGTAGGAATGTACATAAAATGAAATTTTTCATCAATATTTTTTTACTAAAATAAGTTGTTTTAACTTAAAATATGTAATAAGCAAAAAAACTACTCAAAATATGAGTAGTTTTTATATTGTAAATAAAGTAGGGGATTATTTTTTCAAATAACCATCAACTTCGTCTGCATTCATTACTTTTTCTTCGAAAACGTAAGCACCTGATTTAGATGACTTCACCATTTTCACAACTTTAGTCATTTTTTTTGACTGACCGCTTTGTAGGGTTGCTACTACTTTTTTTGCCATGGTAAATTATATTTTATAAATTACTTGATTTCTTTATGAAGAGTATATTTCTTAAGAACAGGATTATACTTTTTAAGCTCTAATCTTTCTGTAGTGTTCTTTTTATTTTTAGTAGAAATGTATCTAGACATTCCTGCCATACCGCTTTCTTTGTGCTCTGTACATTCAAGGATTACTTGAACTCTGTTTCCTTTTTTTGCCATGATTCAATTACTTTTTAATCAATCCGTTTCTTACAGCTCTTTCAAGAGCTTCTTCGATTCCAATCTTGTTAATCACTCTCAATCCATGAGCTGATACTTTCAGTGTTACGTGCTTATCTTGCTCCGGAAGGTAAAACTTCTTCTCCAATAAGTTAATTTCAAAACGACGCTTCGTTTTGTTATTAGCGTGAGAAACGTTGTTACCAACCATTGCACGCTTTCCTGTTATTTGGCAAATTCTTGACATATCTCGATGTTCTTATTTGTATAATATTTGAGGTTGCAAAATAACGAAGAATTTTTTAGATAGGCAAATCTTTTAGAAAATATTTACAAATAACATCTTGATTAATAATATTGAAGATTACCTTATATAACAGCTGATTCCTGACAGAGAGCGGGAACTGATATATTTCATGTAAAAATCATAACATTAGATAAATTTATCACATATCTTTGTTTTTAATTAATCTAAATAAAAATAAAATGAAGAAGGTCTGTGTTTTACTATCTATGTTACCGGTCGGTATAATGGCACAAAATTTTTCTGAAGTACAAACGGATATGAAGAATTTTTATTATTCATCCTGTGATGTGGCGGATATTAATGGAGATGGTTTTCAGGACATAGTCGTTAATGGAGCAATAGACACAGATGGAGATGGTAGTGCGGATACTTCATTCAATGAAATATATAAGAATAACGGTACTACAATGACTTCCTATGCTAATCTGGGAGTAGATGTTACCCATCTGGGAGATATCAAAGTTATTGATTATAATAATGACGGGCTTGCTGATATTATTTCTACTGGCTTAAGTTATATGGATATCGTTAATTACAAACATTACCGGTTCCGCAATACCGGTTCGGGATTTGTTAAGGAAGCTGAGCTTCCCGGTAAGGTATATGGTTCAATGGAAGTTTTCGATTTTAATCATGACGGGCTGCAGGATTATGCTATTAATGGAGCGCAATACATTAGCGGGACAGGTTTCGTTAATAAATTGGATTATTATCAGAATACAGGGAATGGATTTCTTTTGATTCCGGGTTGGATGGAAGGCACACAAAACAGCAGTTTTAAAATGGTGGATTTGAATAATGATCAGTTGCTGGATATGGTAATTTTGGGATATGATATCAATAGTAATCCGCTATTCAGGGTTTATCTCAATAATTCAGGGGTACTTACCCTGTCTCAGACGCTTTTACCTTTAGCAAGCGGAAAGCTTGAATTTGCCGATTTTAATGCAGATGGTTATCAGGATATTGTGGTAGCTGCTCAGGATGAAAATTATGAAGGGTATCTAGGTGTGCTGATGAATGATGGTGCCGGCCATTTTAATCTTCAGCAACTTAACATTCCGGAATTTTCAGAGCCATCCCTGGCAACAGGAGATCTGAATAATGACGGGTATTATGATTTTATACTGTCTGGAAATGATGAAAATAATAATGCCTTGGTTAAAGTGTTTTTATTTAGTCCTGCCGGTCAAACATTTACTGAAAATATAACAACAGGTTTACATACTTTAGGAGGCCCTGGTTTTGTGCATTTACTTGACTATAACAATGATCATCATCTTGATGTTGTATTGTCCGGATTTGATTGGGCAGATCCGGGAATGCCCTCACTAACTAAAATCTTCAAAAATGTTTCTACGGAAGCAAATTTAAAACCTTCGCCTCCTGTAAACCTGAATCTTACCAGAAACGGTAACAAGTTTAATTTCTCATGGAGTGGAGCAGGTGATGATAAGACGCCTGTAAATGCTTTGCGGTACGAAATCAAAGTTGGAAAGACTCCCGGAGCTTATGATGTGGCACGATATGTAGTAACAACGTCCTCATGGTTCTTAGATCTTGACCCATCCATTCAGAATTTATACTGGAGCGTAAGATCAATAGATGCCTCAGGAGTATATTCAGATCCTTCTGCAGAAGGAACCTTGGGAACTCAGGATATTATTAAAGATGATGAGTTTTTAATATATCCCAATCCTGCTTCGGAAAAAGTATTTATTAAAGGAAAGCAAATTACTGATTTTGAAATGTATGCAGTAGACGGAAGAAAGTTGACTGTAAAAAAGAATGCGGATCAGTCTGTAAATCTGTCCGGTTTTCCGAAAGGGATTTATTTTCTGAAAGTAAAAATAAAAGATCAATGGACTGTTAAAAAACTTATCATTAAATAATTGAACGTTTTATTAACCGGGAAAAACCAGGTGTCCAGCTGGTTTTTCTTTTTATTGTTTGTATTTGTTTGTGTCGGATCTTCGATATAATCAATCGAAGAGACGTCTATCAGGGAAGCTCAAAAGCTTCCCTTTTAGTTAATTGAATTTTATTTTTTTTGAAATCTGCTCTGAACTCTTTTAATTAAAAAATAGAAAAGCAAGAAACCTAGTGCAAAAATCGAGATTCTTGATAAAAGGTCCCCGGTCCTTGTATAAAAAGTCTGTTGATCATACAGATTCACTTTCGCAAATAAAGTAGTTTTATCTCCGTAGAAAGTGTCGGCAACAATTTCTCCTCTTGCATCAATGTGTGCTGAAATTCCACTATTGGCTGCGCGGGCAATTTCTCTACGGGTTTCAATGGCTCTTAATTTGGCATAAGACAAAAGTTGCTTATGCCCTTCTGTAACACCCCACCAGGAGTCGTTGGTCATAATGGCTAAAAAGTTAGCCCCTTTTCTCACATAATCCGTAACAAACTCTCCGTAGATACTTTCATAACAAATAATAGGAGCCAGTTTTCCTTTATTGTAAGGGTTTGAAAAGGCTACCCTTTCTTTGTCTGTACCCAATGATGCTACGGTTCCTCCCAGGTTGAGCATAGCATCTCCTAAAATAGGCTTTAAAACATTCATGTAGGGGAATATTTCCACACCGGGAACTAATTTGCCTTTGTGATAGACTTCTACTTTTTGATTGGGAATGACCTGAATGGCTGAATTGTAGCTGGAAACCCACAGCCCCTGATTGATCTGATAAGCTTCTTTAGGAAGATTGTTCTGATTCAGGTAAAAACGATGCGAAGAAATTCCGGTAGCAAAAACAGAACCTTGATGTTTGGAGAGAAAGCCTTTTATGTTATTCAGAAGTACGCTTTTTTCAAAAGCAGTTTCCGAAATAGATCCTCTTCCCGGAAGTGCTGTTTCCGGAGCAATATAATAATCAATCTTACCTTTGGAGTTTCTCTCCGCAAGACCAAGAAGATCATTTTCTATTGTCAGGCTGTCCGTCGAATATTTTTCTGCATATGGATCAAGATCGGGTTGGAGTAATAAAACATTTACCTGGCCTGTCGGTTTTTCATCAAAATTATTATACTTAATTATTGAAATAATCATTGGAATGACGATTATAGCTACGGCAATCGATGTATTTTTGATAAGATCTTTTCTTTTGCGTCCTGCTTCCCAAGTCCTTATGGTATAAAAAATAAAAAGGTTGACGATCAGGATCCAGAAGCTGCCTCCTGTAGCTCCCAGGGTATCATACCACTGGATTAATTTCGGATAATCAGAAAATGCATTGCCGAGATTAAGCCATGGCCATGTAAGTTCCCAGCTCATATGAAATTTCTCAAATCCCATCCAGATAGCGATAAGAAATGCAAATCCCCAGTAGGTTCCCTGTGCATTTTTATACCAATGGTAACATTGGAACATCAGGGAGTATAAAAATGAATTGACAAGAACAGGAAATACAACGGCCATTAATGAATGACTGCCATCCGGGTTTCTTGAACCGTACAGCCATCCTGTTGTCACAATATTCCAGATCACAAAACATAGGTAGGAAAGTCCGAAAACTACCCAGCTTTTTCTGTTAAAGCTTGAAAATTTAGAAACGCCATGTTCCATCATAAGGAGAGGAACAAGAGCAAAGAAAATAAAAAACGGAATCCCGTAAGTTGGCCATGATATGGACAGCAGCATCGCTGAAATGAGCGTAAGTAGAACGTATTTCATTACATTAGATTAACATACAAATTTAATGTTTTTGAAATGAATAAATCTGCAATTGAGGGTAAAGAAATTGCAGAGGCTTATTATTATACCTCGAACACTATTTTTACTGTACCTTATGTAGTGGATTTAGCCGTTTAGTTCTTTAGCGCGATTTTCTGCATTTAGAATCCCTTTCCCGATAGCTTCCTTTAATCCTTTTTCTTCAAAAGTCTTTAGAGCTGCTTCGGTAGTACCTCCTTTCGAGGCAACATCTTTTATTAATTCTTCAAGGCTTTTTTCGGAGTTATTCATCAGATGGTAGGCGCCCAACATGGTTTGTTTAACGAAAAGTTTAGAGAGGTTTTCATCAATTCCCATTTCTACACCGGCCTTAATCATTGCATCAACAATGTAATAAAAATAAGCAGGACCACTTCCGGATAAAGCGGTTACACCGTCCAATAGTTCTTCGTCTTCCAAATAAACCGATCTTCCTGTGCTGTTGAGAAGCCTTTCAATAATAATAAGCTGGCTGAAAGAAATACCTTCCGCGGAGGTATATCCCGTAATGCCCATTCCTAAAAGAGTGGGGGAGTTAGGCATCGCTCTGACCACCATTCGATGGTTTAATAATTTCTGAATCTTCTGTATTTTAATTCCGGCCATAATGGATAAAATCATCTGATTTTCTTTAAGAGTAAATTGAATCTTATCCACCACATTCTGAAAGTCCTGTGGCTTTACAGCGATAATAATAAGATCAGCATCCAGCTCCCTAACTTCATCGAACGTAGAAATTTTTGAATGGGGAAATTCTTCCGATATTTTGGCGAATTTAGATTCGTTTCTTGTAATCAGATGCAGATCTGCAGGTTTTATCAACTCATATTTCAGGAAAGATTTTGAAAATGATAACCCCATATTTCCTGCTCCCAGAATGGCTATTTTCATATTGTGCTTTTTTAATTCTAAACGAAAATATTATTTTTTGTAATTAGTTTTTCTATTTTATATGATATTTACTTCTCTCTCCAGCTCTATTCCAAACTTTTCCTTTACAGAGTTAATGATTAATGTGGAGAAATCATAAATTTCTTTTCCTGTAGCATTTCCTGTAGCGTTAATGATAACAAGCGATTGTAATCGGTGTGAAGCTACGTTTCCTATTTGCTTACCTTTCCATCCGCATTGCTCAATCAGCCATCCTGCGGGAACTTTTACCTGATCTCCATTAGGGTATCCCTGAATATTTTCGAATTTTAGTTTAAGGTCTTCAAACTGGGATTTTGGAATTGTCGGATTTTTAAAAAAACTACCTGCATTTCCGATCAGTTTAGGATCTGGAAGTTTGCTTTGTCTGATATTGATCACAGCATTGGAAACATCCTGTATGGTAGGATTTTTAATGTTTAATTTCTCCAGTTCTCCTGTAATCGCACCATATTCAGTTTTGATGATATGATTTTTCGTTGTCAGCCTGAACGTTACGTCCAGAATCACATACTTTCCTTTTCCTTCTTGTTTGAAAATAGAATCCCTGTAGCCGAACCGGCATTGTTCCAGATCAAATATTTCAACTGCAAGGGTTTCCAGGTTCAGGACAGAGCATTGAACGAAGATGTCTTTTATTTCAGTTCCGTAAGCGCCGATATTCTGCATGGGAGAGGTACCTACATTTCCCGGGATTAAAGATAGATTTTCCAGTCCGCCATAATTATTATTCAGACAGTACATGACAAACCCATGCCAGTTTTCACCAGCATTTGCTGTTACCAGGATATTGTTTTCGTCCTGATTTTTTTCGGTTATTCCTTTCAGATTGAGAAGAATGACAATACCATCGAAATCTTTTGTAAGTAAAACGTTACTTCCGCCGCCCAAAAATAAGAGCGGTAAAGAGTGAGATCTGGAGAATAGGATTGCTTCTTTCAGCTCATCAATGGTTGTTACTTCTGTAAAATATTTTGCTTTCGCTTCAACGCCAAAGGTATTGTAGGGTTTTAGGGAAAAATTATCGTGCATAGGCTTGTTGGTATTCTTTAGGAAGAATCTCTTCTATTCTGTTTTTAAGAGTTTGCAGTTGGGAATAATGAATCGTATCCTGATAAGCATTCACGTAGACATGTGCCTTTTTCGGTGCCCTGATCTGAAAAGTTTCGTCAACTCCATCTACCGATTGGGCGCTGGGAGAGCTTTTAATGCTGTTCAGGGTTCGTATGTCAAGACTTGAAACCAGATGCTTCCATTTGTTAGCATGCATTGAAGAGCTCCAGTACTGGTGTGTCTTTTTTGCTGTGGTGCCTTTTTCTAGGGAAATGGAATCTTTAGTAACTTTTATAATCCTGTAGTCTCCAAGAATGCCACCAATATTTGAAACGCTTATGAAAGTGATTTCATTAGGATTTTGTGGAACAGGAGCTTTTTTCTCCTTTTGGGAGCATGAAAAAAATGTCAGCAATAAAAACATTGAAAATAATATTCTCAAAACTAAATTTCTTACTGCTGACATTGTGTTATTTATAGATTGAACTCTAATTTATATTGTTTTAGTGCTTCTTTTAGAATTTCAACACTTCTTCTTAAATCCTGCTCTTTTAGTACATAAGCAATTCTTACTTGTTTTTTACCCAGTTCAGGATCGCTATAGAAACCACCTGCCGGTGCTACCATGATTGTTTCTTTATTAAGCGAAAACTTTTCCAGCAACCATTGAGCGAATTTCTCAGTGTCATCTACAGGAAGTTGTGCCACACAATAGAAGGCTCCTTTCGGTTTAGGACAGATTACTCCGGGAATAGCATTTAACAGATCCACCAAAACGTTTCTTCTGTGGGTATATTCCTCTCTTACCGCGCGGATATATGCTCCGTCATTGTGGTGTGCAGCTGTAGCTGCAATTTGTCCTAAAAGAACAGGACTTAATCTGGCCTGTGCAAATAGCATTGCTGCATCGTGTATTTTTTTTGAACGCGTAATCATACAGCCGATTCTTACACCACACATGGAATATCTCTTTGATTCTGAGTCTATAATGATGCAGTTTTCACTTAATTCCGGAAAAGAAAGCATAGATACCTGCTGTTTTCCATCATATACATATTCCCTGTATACTTCATCGGAAATTACAACGATATCATATTTTAAAGCAATTTCTGCCAGCTTCTGAAGTTCCTCACGGGTATAAAGGTATCCTGTTGGGTTTCCGGGATTGCAGATAACGATAGCTCTTGTTTTTTCAGTGATCTTTTTCTCGAATTCTTCAATTGGAGGTAAAGCAAAGCCTGTTTCTATAGTCGATGGAACAGCTACAACGTTGACATTGAATGTGCTTGCAAATCCATTGTAATTGGCATAGTAAGGCTCAGGGATAATAACTTCGTCTCCATCGTCACATAATGTGGAAATAGCAAAATTTAATGCTTCAGAACCTCCGTTGGTTACAATGAAATTATCAGGAGTGAGATCCGCAAACCCCAAAGAATGATAATAGTCTGTAAGTGCTTTTCTGTATTCCAGGTTTCCTTCAGAAAGAGCATATTCCAATACTTTTAAATCAATATTTTTTAAAGCATTTAAAGCCGTTTCCGGAGTTTCAATATCCGGTTGTCCGATATTAAGGTGATATACTTTAATTCCTTTCTGCTTTGCTTGAAGAGAAAAAGGAACCAGCTTTCTTACCGGCGATGGCGGCATATGTTGTGCTCTGTTTGATATATTCGGCATTGTTTGAAAAATTTGTATGGCAAAAATAACACTTAATTTTTCAATATTAAAATTATAAGGAACACTATATAATTATATTTCATGCATTAAATTGTTCTTTGAGGTTAAAATCTGTAATCCTCTGATTGTCTTTTCAATATTTATTTAATTTTTAATATTGATGATTGTTTTTAATTTTTATTTTAATTATTGTTGATTATGTATATTATAATATTAAATTATTATATATTGTTTAAATAAAGTTGTTTTGTGTTGATTTTTTTATAAATTTACTGAGCTAATGTTAAATACTATGAAAATAAATCTACTTTTTGGAGCATTAAGTACGTGTGCTCTGTTTTTCGGGTCAGATGTGATGGCTCAAAACTTTCAAACAATGCCTGTACAATCAGGATATACTGCAGATGTTATTGCGAATGGGATAGGTTCATCCATGACGTCTACAACAATGGATGTTGATGGGGTTTCCTTTGCATTTGTGGCAAGGGACTTCCAGCTTACTTCCTCAAGTACCCCTATTAATTATGGAATTCCTGTAAATGGAATTATCAATTCAGTAGTGGGAAGTACACCGGGCCTCAGCTATCAGTTGGGAGATCTAAGTGGAAATAACTCTTTAAGGCTTGCGACCATAGGCCAGTCCGGAACTTTGGTTTTTGGAACTCCCAAGGCGGCTTTTAAACTGTACATGCTTTCAACAAGTGGTAGTGGGACATCTACTGTAAGTGCTACGGTAACCTTTACAGATAATACTACTCAGGTATTTTCAGGCCTTGCCCTTTCGGATTGGTATGGGGGATCGAATTATGCCATCCAGGGAATCGGAAGGATTAACAGGACAAATAACGTATTGGAATCCAGTACGACAAATCCCAGATTATATCAATCTGTACTTACCATTGATGCGGCTAATGTTACTAAACCGATACAAAGCATAACCGTTGCGAAAAGTGCCGGCTCAGGAATTTCGAATATTTTTGCGTTTTCAGCGGATGCTTTCACAGATTGCTCTGCTCCGACGCTTCAGCCTGTAGGAACACTTACTTCAAATTCAGCGCAGGTTTCGTGGACAATTCCTCCGACAACAACAGCAGCAAGTTATGATGTGTATTACAGTACAACAAACACGCCTCCGACAAGTGCTACAACTCCGAATATTACGGGAGTTACCGGAACATCAACCACTATTGGAAGCTTGTCTTCATCAACAACCTATTATTATTGGGTGAGAACGAATTGTACTACGGCAACAAGCCAGAGCGGATGGTCAATTGGTGGTACTTTTACAACTTTATGCGGAGCAATGATACCTCCGTATACAAACACTTTTGATTCTATACCTGGAAATTGCTGGGCAAATAATCTTTCCGGAGGTACCCCTACAACAGGCCCTACGGGATCTACAACATATTGGGTGCAGGATGGATTTTTAAATGTAGGGACCACAGGTTCCATAAGAATCAATCTTTACACAACAAATAGCACAGGATGGCTAAAAACAGTACCATTTGATCTTTCAGCAGGTGGTTACAAAGTAAAATTTGATTACGGAGCAACAACCTATTCAGGAACTGCTTCTTCTCCGATGGGTTCTGATGATATAATACATTTTATGGTCTCCAATGATGGTGGAAGTACTTGGAATATATTGAAGACTTGGGATGTAAACAGCCCGGCTACTAATGTATCGACTAATTATTCTTATGATCTGGTAAGTAACACCAGTGCAAATACAGTCTTTGCCTTTTATGGAACGGACGGAACAGTAGATGATGCTCCGGATTATAATTTCTTTGTTGACAACTTTACGGTGGAATCTGCACAACTAAGCACTTCTGAAGTAAACGCAAACAAAAAAACGGTGAATGTTCATCCGAATCCTTTCAAAGATGTATTGTATATTTCAGATACCAAAGATGTTAAAGCTGTTACGGTTACGGATGTGGCAGGAAGGTTGGTGAAAACGATTGAAAATCCGACGAAAGAAATCAATTTAAGTACATTGAATTCAGGATTGTATTTTGTGAATATTCAATTTAAAGACGGTTCAAAAACAACAGTAAAGGCTATCAAACAATAGATCCTTAATGTAGATTATAAAGAAAGGCAGTTATGAGAATGACTGCCTTTTTTTATTTGATATATAATGATATGAAGTTGTCTTTTAATTTTGTTATTTTGGAAACTGATAAAACTGAACGAATATGCAAATCCATACAACCTCTATAGAAGAGTATATCGCCCGGATTCCTGAAGAAAGGAAAGAGGCTTTTAAAAAACTGTTTGATGCTGTAAACAATAATTTACCCAAAGGCTTTAGTAGCAATACTGGTTATGGAATGGTAGGGTGGGGCGTTCCGTTGGAAACTTATCCCGCCGGATACCATTGTACACCCGGATCACCTCTTCCGTTTATCAGCCTGGCTTCCCAAAAGAATTTTATTGCTCTCTATCATATGGGAATCTACGCAAAGCCGGATCTTCTGGAGTGGTTTGTTGAAGAATTTCCGAAGCATTCAACGAAAAAGCTTGATATGGGGAAATCCTGTATCCGTTTTAAAAAAATGGAGGATATTCCTTTTGAACTAATTGCTGAGCTAAGTAAAAAAATGACCGTCGAAGATTGGATTGAATGTTATGAATCAAATTTTAAAAAATAACCCGGTTTATCCTGTTGTATGCATTGTTCTTTTATTTCTGATATCAGCATGCAAAAGCATTAAAAATGAAGATCTTAAAAATGGGGACTTACTTTTTGTAACGGCAAAAGAGTCCGGTTTGTCGGGAGCGATCAATAATGTAACACAAAAGCAAAAAAATGCTTCTTTTGATCATATCGGTATTCTGAAAAAAGAAGGTAATGCATTTTTTGTATTGCATGCAGCGCCTGAAGGAGGATCTCAAAAACAGTCCCTTAAGAATTTTGTAAAGGATCAGGTGAAGGATCAGCAAAATGTTGTAGTGTACCGGCTAAAAGATAATTATCAATATACCATTCCGTCTGCTATTGCTAAAGCTGAATCAATGATCGGGAAACCGTATAATTTCAATTATATTCTGGATGACAATTCCTATTATTGTTCGGATTTTATTGAAAGAGCATTTAGAGAGTATCATATTTTTAAGCTGGAGCCGATGACATTTATTGATCCTAAGACAGGAAAGACCAACCTGTTCTGGGAAGAATTCTATGAAAAAAAGAAACTTAAAGTACCTGAAGGAGAACCCGGTTGTAATCCTAATGGATTGGCTGCCTCAGATAAATTGGAAAGAATAAAACAGCTGTAAAAATAAGGAGAAGTGAAAAGCTTCTCTTTTTTTATGTTAAAATTGAAAAATATTAGTCTACTAATTTGGTGGACTAATATTTTTTTATATTTTTGCTAAAGATTTAACGCAATAAGAAAATGTGAAATCAAAGTAGTCTAACCAAAAAAGTTGAGTGATGATAACACCAAATCCGAACCTGCAGGTTTTACAAAATAAAATTAACCTGCCAAAAAAAGAATTAATACTGGAAATAGAATTAAATGGCAAAATGAAGTTTGAAAACATTCTGAATGTCATTTATAACCAGTTCGGAATTTGTCACAGGGTGTTATCTGCCAATGTGGAATATATAGAGGGACGTAATTTTGGTTCAGTACAGTTGTACATTAATGCAGATTCAGATGATTGCCGGCAGCTTGAGCATTATCTGAATAAAAATAAACTTTTAAATACCAGTGTGGAGTATACCTGCAGGAAGTATTTTTAGGGGAGATTCATATAGTTTTAATTACGAAAGTGTTCCGGTTTACCGGGCACTTTTTTTTATGGTAAACAGTATCTGAAAAAATAGTACTTTTAACTACAATAAATTAAAAATCTATGACCATACTAATTATCATTGTCGCTGTAATTGTTTTGTTTCTTTTATATGGAGTTTCTATTTATAATCGTTTGGTGAAACTGAGGAACCTGGTTCAGGAAGGGTGGAGCAGTATTGATGTTATGCTTAAAAAACGGCATGATCTTATTCCGAACCTTGTAGAAACGGTGAAAGGATATGCAACCCACGAGCGTGAAACTTTAGATAGTGTTACAAGAGCGAGGTCTCAGGCTATAGGAGCTAATTCTGTTGAAGCTAAGGAAGCAGCTGAAAAAAATCTGAACCAAGCCATGATGAATCTTTTTGCCGTAGCTGAACAGTATCCTGATCTGAAAGCCAATACCAATTTTCAGCAGCTGCAATCGGAGCTTACTTCTATAGAGAATGATATTGAAAAATCAAGAAGGTATTACAACGGAACGGTTCGTGAGAATAACACGCTGGTAGAATCTTTTCCAAGCAATATCATTGCTAATATGTATAAATTTGAAAAATCTGCCTTCTTTGAATTACAAAATATAGCTGAAAGAGAAGTTCCATCTGTGAAATTTTAAGCAATGAAAAAAAATCTGTTGCTTTTTGTTCTGTTAGCATTTGTATTGGGTTTCAGTCAGGAAGAGCCCCGGCGTCCCGATCAAATGGCCATGGTAGAAAATACCGAAAAAATTCTCTCCTTTCATTCTGATATTGATGTCGATAAAAGTTCCGGTCTTACGATAAAGGAAGATATCAAAGTTCATAGTCTGGGAGATCAGATTAAACGAGGGATCTATCGGGCATTGCCGCTTTCCAGAAATCTGAATAACAAAAATCAGAAAGTTAAGTATACCATCCTCTCCATTAAAAAAAACGGAGTAGAAGAAGATTATCATGACGTTATAGAAGATGGCTTTTTAAAAATATATGTTGGAAATAAAGACATTATACTGAATCCGGGAGATTATGAATATGAGATCAGGTATAAAACAGAGAACCAGATCGGTTTTTTTGATAAATATGATGAGGTTTACTGGAATGTAAACGGAACCTATTGGGATTTTGATATTGATTTTGTCTCTGCTAAAATTAATCTTCCGGAGGGCGCTAAAATACTTCAGAACTCCTGTTATACAGGAGCGTATGGCAGCAGTTCGCAGAACTGTACTGTAAAGGTTTTGTCTGATCGTTCGATAGAATGGACCGCGGCAGATCTTAAGTCTAATGAAGGGCTTACTGTGGCCGTAGGATTTAATAAAGGAGTGATGATTCCTCCTCCGCCACCCACTTTCTTTGAAAAGTTTGGAATTTTAATTGGTGGGTTTATCGTTTTTATCGGATTGATCTTCTATTATTACTCAACATGGAGAAAATATGGCGTGGATCCTGAAAAACCAATAGTTTATCCGCAGTTTAATGTTCCCGAAAATCTTTCTCCTGCTTCTTTAGGGTATTTGAGAAATGAGAATTTCAAAAATAAATATCTGACGGCAGCTATTGTCAATCTGGCCATAAAAGGATATGTTCAGATCATTGAAGGAGAAGATTCCGGAATTCTTGGTCTTTTCAGTTCAAAAATATTTACCCTTAAAAAATTGAAAGAAGCAGATGAGTCTTTACCAAAAGAAGAAATTAATCTCATGAATACGCTTTTTTCAGATAACATCGATACTGTAAAGTTTGATGGGAAATATGATTCCAGAATTGAAAGAGTGGTTACGAATTTTAAGGAAACGCTGAAATTCCAACATGATAAATTTCTCAATGAAGGAAATAACACAGGAAAATTAGTATTGCCTACTTTACTTATTACAATAGTGTATATGCTTGGTTTATATATAAGTTATACTATTTATCCGGAAGCGGAAAAGGTTGTCATCGGAATTGCGGTGTATGTTATACTTTTTGTGGCATTTATTTTAGTTGCATTTTTATTTAAAAGCCTTTCCTGGAAATTTCTCATTCCAATTCCATTTTGCATACTATTTGGAATAGGTAGCTTAATCAGTAACGGTCATGAAATAACTGAAAGCAGTAATTTCAATATCTGTTATATTTTCATTGCCCTGGCATTTACTTCACTGATGATCTATCAATATCTGATCAAAAGGCCGTCAGAAGAGAAATTACAGAAAAAATCACTGATTGAAGGTTTCAAAATGTATATGGGAGCAGCGGAAAATGAACAGTTGAAATTCCATAATCCACCACAATTGACACCGCAGGTTTTTGAAACTCTTCTGCCCTTTGCTATGGTTTTGGGAGTAGATGAAATCTGGGGTGAAAAATTTGATACCTTGTTGAAAAATATGGCTAACGGAACAGAATATGTTCATAGCTGGTATATTGGAAATTCTATAAATCATTATAGCTTTGGAAATACATTGAACTCGAGCCTTACCAAATCTATACAATCTGCATCTACACAACCTTCCAGTTCCGGAAGCGGATCTGGCGGTGGAGGTTTCTCCGGCGGCGGCGGAGGTGGCGGTGGAGGCGGCGGCTGGTAAACCAGGCCTTATAAAAAGAAAAAGCGTTCAGGGGTCCTGAACGCTTTTATATTGTAAACAAATGTTTTTTTATATTCTTTCGATATCCGCTCCAATTGCTTTCAGTCTTCCGTCGATATTTTCGTATCCTCTGTCAATCTGTTCAATATTGTGGATAATAGATTTTCCCTCGGCAGATAAAGCTGCAATAAGAAGAGCATTTCCGGCTCTGATATCCGGGGAAACCATGGTTGTCCCACGAAGAGGAGCCTCCTGGTTAAGGCCAATTACGGTCGCTCTGTGTGGATCACATAGAATAATCTGCGCTCCCATATCAATTAACTTATCTACAAAAAACAATCTTGATTCAAACATTTTCTGATGAACCAGAATGCTTCCTTTCGCCTGTGTAGCAACTACCAGGATAATAGAAAGAAGGTCAGGAGTGAATCCCGGCCATGGAGCATCCGAAATAGTAAGGATAGATCCATCAATGAATTTCTGAATTTTATAATTTTCCTGAGCAGGAATATAAATGTCATCATTGCTTTGTTCAAGCTGGATTCCCAATTTTCTGAAGGTATTAGGGATTACTCCCAGCTGATTCCAGTTTACATTTTTTATAGTAAGCTCGGATTTTGTCATTGCAGCAAGACCAATCCATGAACCTATTTCTACCATGTCGGGAAGCATCGTATGTTCCGTACCTCGCAGATGGGTAACTCCTTCAATCGTTAATAGGTTTGAACCTATTCCGGAAATATTAGCTCCCATTCTGTTCAGCATCTTACAAAGTTGCTGAAGATAAGGTTCACAAGCTGCATTGTAAATTCTTGTTTTTCCTTTCGCCAATACTGCTGCCATAACAATGTTTGCAGTACCGGTTACTGAAGCCTCCTCCAGTAAGATGAATTTCCCGTTGAGCTCCTTAGCTTTTAAAGAGTAAAAATATTCTTCTTCGTCATAGTGAAATTCGGCACCTAATTCTACTAACCCCTGGAAATGAGTGTCCAGTCGTCGTCGTCCGATTTTGTCTCCACCCGGAGGTGGCATATAAGCTTCACCATATCTGGCCAGCATAGGGCCCATAAGCATAATAGAACCGCGTAATTTAGCACCGTCCTTTTTGAATTCGCTGGATTTTACATAGTCGAAATTAACGTGATCAGCCTTAAAAGTGTAATTTCCAGGCCCGTTTTTAGTGATTTTTACACCAAAATCGCCCAGAATTTCAATTAACCTGTTTACGTCGTGAATGTCAGGAATGTTTTTAATGGTTACCTCCTCATCAGTTAGTAAAACTGCACATAAAATTTGTAAAGCTTCATTTTTTGCCCCTTGTGGAGTAATTTCACCTTGCAGTCTTTTTCCTCCTCTTATTTGAAACGTTCCACTCATTTACTTTCTGTTTTTATGGTTGTTATTGTTATGTCTTCTTTTGTTGGTTTGATTTTTATTATTGCTGTTGCGATTACTATTGTTATTGTTGTTGCCTCGGTTGTTGGTATTGTAATAGATTTTACTTTTCTCCAGGGATTCTATACCTGTAAGGTCCAGTCTGTTTTCCGAAAGCTCTTTCAAATGACGGAAAATCACATCATCAGTAACATGCTCTTTATTATAAACATTATAGGATTTCTTCATGTTGTTGGCAATCACTTCAATAAGAGCTTCTTTTTCATCTCCGGCCTCAAGCTCTATAGCCTTTTCAATTAATTGAAGAATACTTTTTCCGTAAAATTTAAAATCACCCTGAAGTTTCGGGTATTCCATTCTCTTTGGCTTTTCTTCAAGCTGTTCTTTCGTCGGAAAAGGATAAGGAGAATCTACATCAAGATCATGATTGGCTAAAATGTAAAGATGATCCCAAAGTTTATGTTTATAATTTTCTTCGTCGCGAAGTTGTGGGTTTCTTTGTCCCATAAAATCGATGATTGCCATTGCCATTTCATTTCTCTCCTCTTTAGAAGGGAGTTCTTTGCAACGCTCAACCAACTGTTGTATAATTCTGCCGTATTCCGGCATATTAAGTTGCGTTTTTTGGGTGTTATATTCCATAATATGCAAATATATGGATTAAAAGAAAAATTGTGCCGATAATCTTAAAAGTTTATGATTTTTTAATGAAAATTTATGATACTATTTTAGAGCATATTTTTGAGTCTAAGTAAATTTATTCACGTTAAATGGAATTTATTTTAATAAAAGTGTAATTTAGTTATTATATTAATAATTAAAAAACGGACTATGAAAAAAACATCTTTCTTATTTTCATTAATGGCTTTGGGAATCATGAATTCCTGTGAAACCAATGATGAAGGAGTCGGGAACACTTCGGGGGAACAAGAAGTTCATTCCAAAATAGTACAGGTCACTCGTCATGATGGAAGGCCGTTCAGTACTGGAAAAGAGTCAGTAAATGGTAAATTTGTTGCAGGTCCGGGAGGAAGTGTTCTGATGCAGGGTTTCTACTGGGATGTTCCGGATGGCGGAAACTGGTGGAATACAGTAAAAGATAAACTTACCGGTTGGTCCAATGCAGGAATCGGGGCAGTTTGGTTACCTCCCGCATCCAAAGCGCAGAACGGAGCTTATTCAATGGGATATGATCCTACCGACTATTACGATTTTGGAAACTTTAATCAAAACGGAAGTGTGGAAACCCGTTTTGGTTCGAGAGCTGAGCTGGAAGCATTGATCACCAAAGCACACTCAGAAAATATGCAGGTCTATGCGGATATTGTGATCAACCATAACAGTGGAGGGCAGTCGGAAGCAAATCCTTATACTGGAACCAATACATGGACGAATTTTTCAGGAATAGCTTCAGGAAAATTTACCAGAAACTACAATGATTTTTATAAAAATGCCTACGGAAATAACGACGAAGGCTCTTTCGGCGGTTTTCCGGATTTATGCCATGCTAATCCCCATGTGCAGGACTGGCTTTGGGGAAGAGACGATTCCGTTGGTAAATACTATAAGAATGTAATGAAGTTCGACGGTTGGAGATTTGATTATGTAAAAGGTTTTGGTGCGTGGGTGGTTAATAATTGGAATGCAAAGGTAGGTGGCTTTTCGGTAGGAGAATTATGGGATTCCAATGTTAATACACTGGAATCATGGGCAAATAATGCAAACAGTTCTGTATTTGATTTTGCGGCCTATTATAAAATGGATGAAGCATTTGATAACGGAAATCTCAATGTTTTGAATGATGATATGATGTGGAAAAGAAATCCATATAAAGCCGTTACTTTTGTCGCCAACCATGATACTGATATTATTTATAATAAGATGCCAGCATATGCTTATATCCTGACTCATGAAGGGTATCCTACCATATTTTACAGGGATTACGAGGAGTGGCTTAATAAAGAAAGATTAAATAATCTCATCTGGATTCATAACAATAAAGCAACAGGGACAACCTCTATTCTCTACACAGATAATGATGAATATATTGCGAGACGTAACGGGTATAATGGTAATCCTGGCCTGGTGGTGTATATTAACACTTCATCAAGCTGGCAGGAAAGATGGGTAGACACCAATTGGAGCAATCAGCAGATCAAGGATTTTACAGGAGCATCAACCTGGTATCCTACAACACAGGCTGATAAGAGAGTGAAAATTCAATGTCCTCCTAATAGTTATTCTGTTTGGTCATTAAATCAATAATTGTAGAACAGAATCGTAAACTTAGTTAATAAATTCCGGAGAGATTTTGTTATGTTGAATAACGAAGTGAAGTTAGAATTTTAGAATTTCGATACGAAAATCAGAATATGTAATATTACTTAATGGCAGGTATTGTGAAATCATATCATGATACTTGCCATTTCTAATTCAGGAATTTAAACTTCTATAAACTTTCTTTTCTGATTTTGATCAGGCAGATAGCATTTTTGAGCAGCAAGTTTCATTCTGTTTCTTGAAATCAAATCATATACCTTATCACTTAAGAAAGTCGGTATGATTTTTCCGGCCGCAATAAGTTGGTATACGCCACCCAGGAGTTGAGCAATCTGAAGAACAGCTCTAGATTTTACCAGATAATACTGATTAGGTTTCCAAAGATACATCGTATTGAAAACAGTAGTCTCCAATCCTCTTTCTGATAAGAACTTCTGGCCGAAATCCGATTGTAAAGAAGCAAAAAGGAATTTGTTTTTTTTGTCGCGTTCCAGGATCCACTGTACCCAGAAATTACAAACTCCACAATCTCCGTCAAAGAAGACAATATATTTATCCTGCCAATTTTCCTGCATAACACTTTTTTTAAAATACCATCGACCGTTCCGTTTCTGCTTTTACTTTTTTAAAATATTGTATAAGCTGCTTTCTCTGTTCAGGGGTTAATTTTGCGTCCTGATGACCGACAATATAGGATTCCAGAGGCATTTCCTCTTTCTCAATCATTTCAATACATTCCTGCAATTTGTGTGCCTGTCTTTCAGGTTCATACATTGCAAAGGTAGAGAAATTTAAATTCTTTCTGCCTTCATCAATATGATTTTTGAGAAACCACGATGAAGGAGCAATGCTTGAGTACCATGGATACTTCGTTTCGTTGGAGTGACAGTCGTAGCACGATGTACGGATGAGTTTGGCGACCTCAGGTTGTGTTTTTTTTATTTTTAAAAAATCCATACCCGGATTCAGCGGTGGATTGGTCTTGTCAATAGGAAAAAACTGAATGATAATAAAAGCTACCAGAAGGATGATCAATATTTTTTTCATGCTTTTGAATTTTAGTGTTTATATGTTTAAATGTAATCTTTTTTTCCTTATTATGAAGGATAGAATCATTCTAAATAGGAGGCCTGTGTTTTGATTTTGCTTCATTTTCAATTAAATATAGCTAACTTATTGCAATAAATAAGACAAGGGCTGTAGAAGTTTTATTATAGTTTTTAACTATCGTAAAAATTTTATCAATAGATCGTATTTATTGAATGGGTTGTTGTAAGTTTGTCTTGTTCAGATCAGATAAACGGTATTAATCAATATTAAAATTTAAACGACAATGGAAAAAGATTCAAATGACATCAGTAAATGTCCGTTTCATAATGGAACAATGAAACAAAATGTAGCTGGTGGCGGAACTCAAAATCAACAATGGTGGCCTAATCAGTTAAGAGTTGATATTTTACGTCAGCATTCCTCTTTATCCGATCCAATGGATAAAGATTTTAATTATGCTGAAGCATTTAAAAGCCTGGATCTTGAAGCTGTAAAAAGAGATCTTCATGCATTAATGACGGATTCACAGGATTGGTGGCCTGCAGACTTCGGACACTATGGTCCTTTGTTTATCCGTATGGCATGGCATAGTGCCGGAACTTATCGTGTGGGAGACGGAAGAGGAGGAGCCGGAGCAGGTCAGCAGCGTTTTGCACCATTGAATAGCTGGCCGGATAACGTAAGTCTGGATAAAGCAAGAAGGTTACTTTGGCCTATAAAACAAAAATATGGTAAAAATATATCATGGGCGGATCTTTTGATTCTCACCGGTAATATTGCGTTAGAGTCCATGGGTTTTAAAACGTTTGGATATGCAGGAGGCCGTGAAGATGTCTGGGAACCGGATATGGATGTGTACTGGGGCTCCGAAACAACATGGCTGGGAGGTGATCTCCGATATGCACATGGTTCTGAGGGGGTGGTGGAAAATCATGCTGTGTTACCAACAGATGATGACGCGGATGGAAAAGTACATTCCAGAAATCTTGAAAAGCCTTTAGCAGCAGTACAAATGGGACTTATCTATGTAAATCCTGAAGGTCCGGATGGAAATCCAGACCCAATCCTTGCAGCTAAAGATATTCGTGATACATTCGGGCGTATGGCGATGAATGATGAAGAGACTGTGGCCCTTATTGCAGGAGGACATACCTTCGGTAAAACACATGGTGCAGGACCGGCCGACCATGTAGATAAAGAACCTGAAGGAGCAGGTATTGAATTGCAAGGGCTCGGATGGGCGAGCAGTTATAAATCCGGAAAAGGAGCAGATGCGATCAGCAGCGGGCTGGAAGTAACCTGGACAGAAACTCCTACCCAATGGAGTAATTACTTCTTCAAAAATCTTTTTGAAAATGAATGGGAACTTACCAAGAGCCCTGCAGGAGCTCATCAATGGGTAGCGAAAGATGGAGCTGAGATCATTCCTGATGCATTCGATTCTTCTAAAAAACATAAACCGACCATGCTTACAACGGACCTTTCCCTGAGATTTGATCCGGTTTACGAAAAGATATCAAGACATTTTTACGAGAATCCTGATGCTTTGGCTGAAGCGTTTGCAAAAGCATGGTTCAAACTTACGCACAGAGATATGGGGCCAAGAGCCCGCTATCTTGGACCGGATGTGCCGGATGAAGTACTGATCTGGCAGGATCCTATCCCTGCGGTAAATCATGCCTTAATAGATGGTTCTGATATTGAAACTTTGAAAGGGAAAATATTTGATTCGGGGTTAAGTTCTCAGGAACTGATCACAACTGCATGGGGTTCGGCTTCGACTTTCAGAGGAAGTGATAAGCGGGGAGGAGCAAACGGAGCAAGAATTCGCTTAGCTCCTCAAAAAGATTGGGAAGTGAATAATCCTGTGCAATTACAAAAGATTCTGAATGTGCTGGAAAATATTCAGGCAGAATTCAATGCTTCACAAACTTCCGGTAAGAAAGTTTCTTTAGCAGATCTTATTGTTTTAGGAGGAACAGCAGCTGTAGAAAAAGCAGCAAGAGCTGCAGGGCACGATATTTCGGTTTCCTTCACGCCTGGCCGTATGGATGCTTCTCAGGAACAGACGGATATTGAATCGATGGGATATCTGGAGCCGGCAGCAGATGGTTTCCGTAATTATTTAAAAAGGAAATATACGGTTTCTACTGAAGCCCTATTAATTGATAAAGCGCAATTGCTGACCCTTACTGCTCCCGAACTTACAGTATTAATCGGTGGAATGAGAGCATTAGATGCTAATTTTGACGGCTCTAAAAACGGGGTGTTTACAGATCGTCCTGGAGTTCTTACCAATGATTTCTTTGTCAATCTGCTTGATATGGGAACTCAATGGAAAGCAGCCTCTGGTGACAATGAATTATACCTGGGAACTGATCGTAAAAGCGGACAGCCAAAGTGGACAGCTACCCGTGCTGATCTCGTATTTGGATCCAATTCAGAATTAAGAGCAATTGCTGAAGTATATGCAAGTGCTGATGCACAAGAAAAATTTGTAAAAGATTTTGCTGCAGCATGGACAAAGGTGATGAATTTGGACCGCTTTGATATAGCTTAATTTTATAGTTGTATTAAATATATAATAACGAGCCATCCTGATAAGGGTGGCTTTTTTACTGGGGCTCAGATATTTTGCGTTTATAATAAATTAAGTATAGTTAGCTTTCGACTTATGAGGATATGCTAAACCGCCATAAATAAAGGCTTTTCAGCCAAATGATATTTATCAGTTTGGGATCAATGGTATGTAATTTGTTTCTTAATTTTTATTTATTCTAATTTAAAACAAAATAATGTTTAAACTTATTCCATTTTTAGTGTTTACACCTTTAGTGATCTGTGGAACATTAACGCTAGTAGTTAAAAACACTATTAAAAGAAATGTTGATCATCTGCAAGATCAACCGTTGGATGATTATAGTAATGCTCGTGGGCATCCGAGAAATCCATAGAAGAATCAATATAAAAGGTGTAAGCTTTTTGTTAAATCCAATTTGTAAAGTCATGAAAATCATGATTCATTTTTTAATTCAATTTATAATATTATGATCAAAAAGATATTTGTTTTCTCATTACTATCTTTTTTTACCTCTCTTTTTAGTCAATATTCAATTTCTGAAATAAACAAAGATGCTTATCTTAAAGATTTTGATATTGCTACTGCTATTCTTTTAAATCAGCACCCTAATCCTTATAGATTTCATAGCAAAGAAGCTATTGCAAAGAAGCTGGATTCCCTTCGGAAAGTAATTGAAAAAGATCCCAGCTATATTAATTTTAATATTAATAATCCTGGAAGGGTATTAGGTGACGGACATATTTCTTTTATTCCAGATTCTAATTATCATGAAGACTACCTTAATTCTACTTATTTTTTTCCACTAATTACTTATGTTAACAACGGAAATGTTTATGTAAATGCAGATAATAAATACAACATTGAGGTTGGGAGTAAGCTTTTGGAAATTAACAACAGAAGTGTTGCGGATATTTTAAAACAAATTCCTGAACAAGCAGATGGAAATATTAAAGTAGAAGACTTGGATATATCCATGTATGTTTCATTTATTAATGAAAATAAAGATCATACTTTTACGATCAAATATCAGACACTTAACGGAGAACAGAAAAAAGCTAGTCTGGAAGGCATTACATTTACACGATTTAATTACGAATCCCGGCATGCTGTTTTACCAATTGATGTGAGTTCCGAAATCTATGGAATCTTTGGGTATGAAATTAGTCCTGATACATTTTATTTATCTGTAAGATCATTCTCTTATGATGAAAGTTTTTTTTACGAGAAGCTGAAGAAATATTTTCAGAAAATTAAAAATAAAAAATACAAAAATCTTGTTGTAGACATCCGTAACAACTCTGGTGGTTCTGTTACCAATATTCCACTTTTGTACTCATTTATGTCAAAAGAAAAGATCTTTACAAACTCTTATAAATACGGGAGTAAAGTCATTGATATCAATTATAGTGATTACCTGATAGATCCCCAAACTGACCGATATTACTCTGAGAAAGACATCAGGGATTCTAATAATTTTATGAGACAACGATTTGATAAATCTGAAAAGGGAGATTATTATTTTGGGAATAACAGGTTGGATGATACCTATATCAAAAACTATCCAAGAGATGGACTGTTTTTCGATGGAAAAGTTATTCTCCTCATTAACAACCGTACATTTTCAGCGGCTACTTACTTTGCTTCTCTGTTTAAAAAGGAAAAACGAGGCGAAATCGTTGGAAAGGAAACGGGTTCTTGTAGTAATTTTACGACGGCAGCCTGGTTTCTTACTTATAAATTACCGAATACTAAAATGACCATATCTATTCCGCGTACAGAAATCTTTTTCAATAATAATGAAAATGATAATATTCCCAATTGCACAGGTGTAATTCCGGACTATAAGATTGATAATAATTTCTTTTTAAAAGTGTTAAAAGAACGAAAAGATCCTGAGTTGCAATATTCGTTACAATTACTTTCTCGTAAATCATAAAGTAAAGTTGACGTTTGTACTTTATAAAATTAATCCGTGGAATAAGCTGTTCCACGGATTAATTTTAATAATGAGGTTTCTGTTATTTTTATCTAAAACGTTTTGATTCAAAAATATTGATCGCTACAGAATTGATATTCCCTCCAGATAATCTGGCATATATTGCTCCGTTTTGATAAAAAAAGACCAAGCTGGTATTATTGGCTCCAAAGTTAAAAGTTGCATCAGCTGTATAAGAAGATATACTGGTATCACCATTATCAGATGTTGAACTCGTTACCGGATAGCGAGTTGATGTAGAACCGGAAGCGGAACTGAAATTAGATACTGAAAATCCGGAATTAACTCCGAAATTTATCGTTGCCAGAATATTTGATCCTGTACCAGCCGGACCTAATACCAAACCTGAATAAACTTTGAATGTTACAACACCTTTAGCTGTGATGTCTATAATTTTTATTCCGTCAGAATTATTAGGCACTGTGTAGTTGCCATCAAAACTTAAAGCAGTAGGAGAAGAAGGATCATAGGCTTTTACAATATGTCCATTTGCATCAATGTATAGTGGGGCTAACTTATTATAGTTTACACCAGGTCTAACTTTTCCATCCGACTGGTTTTCGGTGGAAGGAGGGTTAATGAGCCTGAGATTAGATCGTGAGCTTTCGCCATACAGATTGAGTAATGCATCATTTACAGCATCAGGTGTCTGATTATCTGGTTTTCCTATGTAGGTCCTGTTATCACCGTAGACTTCTAAATTATTGGAATCTGATACTTTCCCGTTTTGTACATAAAATGTTTTGTCGGTTGAGGCTGTATTTTGAGATTTTACATGTAAGGTCGCATCAGGAACTTGTGTATTAATCCCTACCTGTGCAAAATAGAATGCTGGTAATAAACAAATACTTAAGGTAATGTTTCTTTTCATAACGTAAATTTTAAATTATCAATGTGTTTGTTAGATCTGTTTATGTTGGATATGCTGAAAATTTAAGGAGAGTTTAAAGTTGCTTATCTTAAATAAGTTATAATGTATGAATATAACAATGAATTTTTCTTACAGAAGGAAAAAACATGCCAAAATAATAATAAAATTAAATTTTTAATTTTTCTGATATAAAAGCTAAATTATGATATTTGGTATTTGCTTTTTTTTAAAATATTTTTTCAACTTTCTAAAAAAATTAAATGGATGGTATTTTTGTATTTATTAGTGATATAGAAAATTTTTGATCAGCTAAATTTTATAAAAAATTGAAGGGATTAAATACTTTTAATACTTTGAGTTTCAATTGCTAGATATAAAGCCCTATCTTTGCAAAAAATTGAGCTCCAAAGGTTGGAGTAACTCATTAATAACTTGTCCTGAGAGAATCGAAGGATTATTAAACATTTTTTATGTCAAACATTGTCGCTATCGTTGGGCGTCCCAACGTAGGAAAATCCACATTATTTAACCGTTTCCTGGAGAGAAGAGAAGCTATAGTAGACTCTACTGCAGGTGTTACAAGAGACCGTCATTACGGAAAATCCGACTGGAACGGAGTAGAATTTACGGTAATTGATACCGGAGGCTATGATGTGGGGACAGAGGATATTTTTGAAGAAGAAATCCGTAAACAGGTACAGCTGGCAGTAGATGAAGCTACTTCTATTATTTTTATGCTTAATGTAGAGGAAGGCCTTACAGATACGGATTATGAAATTCATGAATTATTAAGAAGATCCAATAAGCCGGTTTATATTGTTGTAAATAAAGTAGATTCTGCAAAAGAAGAATTGGCAGCTACAGAATTTTATCAGTTAGGAATCGAAAAATATTATACTCTTTCTTCTGCTACAGGATCAGGAACAGGAGATCTGTTAGATGATATCGTTAAAGATTTCCCAACCACGGATTATCAGGACCCTTTTGAAGGATTGCCTAAAATTACGATCGCTGGTCGTCCGAATGTAGGAAAATCCACTTTAACGAATGCTTTATTGGATGTAGAGAGAAATATTGTAACAGATATTGCGGGAACAACCAGAGACAGTATACAAACACTATATAATAAATTCGGGCACGAGTTTGTATTGGTAGATACTGCGGGGATGCGTCGTAAGGCTAAAGTTTCCGAAGATCTTGAGTTTTATTCTGTAATGAGATCAATTCGTTCTATTGAATATTCTGATGTAGTGATCATTATGGTAGATGCTACTCAGGGATGGGAATCTCAGGATATGAATATCTTTGGTTTAGCACAGAAGAACAGAAAAGGAATTGTGATCCTGGTTAACAAATGGGATCTGATTGAAGATAAGCAAACCAATACGATCCGTGATTTTGAAAAAGCAATTAAAGATAAGATCGGGCAGTTCCAGGATATTCCAATTCTGTTTGTATCTGCATTAACGAAACAGAGAATACTGAAGGCGGTAGAAGTGGCGATGCAGGTATATGAAGACCGTAAGAAGAAGATTAAAACTTCGAAATTAAATGAAGTGATGCTTCCTATTTTCGAACAAACTCCACCTCCGGCAAATAAAGGAAAATTCATTAAAATCAAATATTGTGTGCAGCTTCCTACGCCGTCACCGCAGTTTGTATTCTTCTGTAATCTTCCACAATATATAAAAGAACCGTATAAGAGATTTACTGAAAATCAATTGAGAAAAGAATTCGGATTTACCGGAGTTCCTATCGAGGTATATTTCAGACAAAAATAATTACTTCGGCTGCGCTTATTAAAAAAGTGTCACAAAGTAATAATCGATATTTAAAAAGTTCTGGTAAGAAATATCTTACCAGAACTTTTTTTCTTTCATCAAATATATTTTATCCTTTACAGCCACTTTTCATACATTAACCGGACAGGTTTATAGCCTTGTTTATCAAGCCAGCTTTGCATAATATGGTTACTGCATAAAGTAAATCTGTAAATTTTCCGGATATTAAAATCTCTATAGGTTTCTTCAAATGCTTTGTTTAGGGCAGTGTAAACTCCGTGTTTTCTATATTCCTGCTTTACATATCCTTCAGAAACATACAGGTCGTCTGCATCTCCTAGTTCAAAGTTGCTGTCATCTTTTTCATCAATATACCCGAATAAAAAACCAATAGCTTTTCCCTCTGCGTCAGCAATAAGAAATGTTCCGTTATTCTCTTCCTCACAGTCGGTCATAAAGCGCAAATAATGTTTTCTGATCTTGCCCCAGTCGGCTGTTTTCTCATTCATTTCCTTTTCAGAAACATGAAGCTCTCCTACCAACTCATCCACAATGGGGAGATGGTCTGATATTTTTATTTTTCGGATTGTAAAGTTCATAATATAATGTTTTATTTTCCTCGTATCGGGCTTCCGTGCCAGGATGTGTTATCAGAAAGTACCTCGCCCTTCATAATCAGTGAAAGGGCATCAACATTTACGTTATTACCTATTTCGGTATCGTAAAGAATAATGGTTCTTGAATTAATGGTTGTCTGCTTACCGATTTTTACACTTCCTATTTTCATAATACGATCTTCAAAAAGATGCGTCTGCGGCCCGCAGTCTTCATTTAACATTGCTTCGTCATCTATCGTTACCATATCATACTCTGTAATATCTGTTGTATTGAGCCACACCCTTTTACCGATCTTCACACCCAAAAATCTCATAAAGAAAGGAAGCCACATCGTTCCCCGCAGGAAATCAAGAAAGAAGATTACAGGGAGTGCCTCATATACTGTAGTTATTCCTTCACTCAACCAGACTTTTAGGCTGTACATGGGCATTTCTGTTTTTTTATACTTTCCAACGAGAACCCATTTAAGGATTACCGTAAAGAAAAAGGAAGGTAGGGCTACAATTCCCAGATAATAAAATGGAGAAAATAAGATCAAATGATGGATTCTTCCTTCAAGATAATTGCTGGTGTAGGCAATAAATAATACACTGCAGATAATAATAACGGTTTGAGGCAGAATAATCCGGATTCCCTCCACAATAGCACGTGCAAACTTAAGACCGAAGGGAGGGTTGTAGGTAAGGCTATTGTCAAAGCGCTCCGATTTTTGTCTTGAGGGAAGTCCGATTGGCGGAGATCCAAGCCAGTCTTTTTCAGAAGAGTTTTTAAGTTGTTCTTCATTCGGAGCTTTGCTTAGCACGCCGATAAGCATATTATCTCCTAATTCATATCCCTGTGGGATCAATCCGCTGTTTCCTACAAAACTATTGTTGCCGATCTTGGTTTTTGCCAGGATCAGTTTTTCATTTCTTACATCATGTTCCCCCAGGATGACCGCGTCAGCAATAAAAGATCCCTCTCCAATTTCCAGAAGATTGTGGGAAACATCGCTTGCTGTGGAGATTTCTGAATTTCTGCCCACTTTAGCTCCCATCATCCTGTAAAATTTACTGATATAAATCGAAGCAAAAAGAGGATGTACGACGGTTAATGCAAGATTAAATATCTGATCTTTTACCCATTTCCGATAATAGATAAAACTGTAAACAGGATATATTCCCGGCTTCATACGGTATTGCAGGCACCTTGTGATAATACTGACAACCCCGATAAAAATTAATATGTAGATTGTAGATAGAATAGGAGCCTGCCATAGGTAATAGAAACTGTAATCCGCTGAACGGTCGTCCAGATAATACAAGGTGTACAATGTTGGAGCAAGAGGTAAAACGATTAAAAGTGGGAAGAAAAAAAGAGAACATGCATATATGATAGCATATTTGTTTCTTTTTGCGGCAGAAACCAGCTGTGGAATCTGCGTCTCTTCCTTACTTTTTGTTCTTAGTTTTTCAGCCGGGCTACCATCCCAGACTTCACCGTACCCGATCGTATTTCCTTCATTTAAACAGCTGAGATCCTGAAGTTCTCCGAATTCCTCAATGACAGTATTACCACATACGATAGCTGAAGAACCAAGATAAGCGTGTGCTTTAATATGTACTTTTCTTATTTTAAGCACTCCATTTTCTACAGATGCATTATCAATACTACATCCTGAGCTCGTGGTTACGTTTTGATCAATGGTAACAAGATCTTCAGCTGCAATAGGTAAAAGGCTAAGCTGTGCGCTCGGATGAACTTGTACACCTAATAATTTCAGATATTTCGGATACAATGGGGTTTCAACAATAAATTCTGAAGGCATCAGTCTTTTTACGGTTTTCCAGAGCCACCATCTGAAGTAATACCAGCCCCACAACGGATAATCACCTTCTTTTATTTTTCCGATAACAAGCCACTTTGTTAAAAGAATAATAACAGAATAAACCGGTGGTATGAGTGTATACAAAAGAATAGCACTTAACAGGGCTAATCCGGTTCCGTACCCGTTAAGCTGGAAATAATAATAACTAAGATAGGGGAAAAATATCTGTACACTAAATAATGCAAAAACAACCAGTAAGGAAATAGTCTGGGCAAGATTGCAGGCATAATATTGAAATGACGAAACTCTTGTAAACGGTTCCTGATCGGATGTCTTTTCAGTGTGTTTATTTTTAAGGCAATCTGAATAAGCGGAAAGCGGCCTGTTTTCATAAATATCTTTTAAAGAAGCGTAAGGAATCCCTGCTTTTTGCCGGAGGTGAGAAACTAATGTTGCAGCAAGCAAGGAATGTCCTCCCAGATCCGTAAAAAAGTCCTGATGTAATTGGATCTCTTTTCCTGGAAACATCCAATGAAGGGTCTGCAAAAGTTTTTCTTCGATAGGAGCTTCAGGATTTATTTCAATGTCTTCACTTTTCTCATGACTGATGAAGCTTTCAGGAACCGGCAGTTTTTTTCGGTCAATTTTTCCACTCGGCATCCTGGGCATTTCCTTCATTTTGATGATCGAGACGGGAACCATATAAGGTGCCAGAAACTTTGCTAACTCTTTACGTATTGTATTTTCATCGAATTCATGATCGTCACTCATTACAGTATAGCCAACGAGTTGCCCCTGTCCGTTAGCGTCTTCTTTCACGGCAACAGCTGCTGAAGAAATGCCGGGAAGCTGATTCAACCGGGCTTCTATTTCTCCCAATTCAATCCTGTAGCCACGGAGTTTGATCTGGTCATCTATTCTTCCCTGAAAATCTATAAAACCGTTTTCCCGTATAATAACAGCATCTCCAGTTTTGTAAATGGTATCGCCGGGAAGTTCAGGAAATGGATTTTTCAGGAATTTTTGATCTGTTAGTTCCGGGAGGTTGAAATAGCCATTACTGACTCCGGGACCAGAAATGATCATTTCACCCCTTTCTCCTCGTGGTATGATATTCAGATTTTCATCAACCACAGCAATATGATAATTGGGTAGAGGATGGCCAATCGTAAGCTCGTCATCATCCTTCAGCTTAGCCATGTTGGAAGATACTGTAGTTTCCGTGGGACCATAGCTGTTGATGAAGGTTCTGTAAGGCTTTGCCCATTTTTCCTGTACTTGTTTTGTGCATGCTTCACCCCCTGTATTGATGATCCTCACTGAAGGAACCTCCTCGATGATGGCTAAGATACTGGGTACTGCATGAAGAACAGTGATTTTATTCCTGATTAATACCTCACTTAATTCATCAATAGCTTTTACAGTAAGGGCATCTGCAATCCATATCGTTGCACCGGAAAAAAGACTGATCCATACCTCTTCACACCACATGTCAAAGGAGACGGAAAACCCCTGATATACAATATCGGTATCTTTTATTCCTATGAAATCTTCTTCAGATCTTATAAGATGACAGATATTCCTGTGGGAAATTGGAATTCCTTTAGGATTTCCGGTACTTCCGGAAGTAAATAACACGTATGCCCATTGATCGGAGCTAATCGGATCGCTGATTGGAGGGATAGTGGTGTCCGGTTGTGGGGCAATGGCTAGAGGCCGACAATGGATTCCGGCATCTGCATCAGAGAAATAAGCTTTTACATGAATGTCTGTAAAAACTTTTCTTATCCTGTCTTCAGGCATCTCCCGGTCCAGTGGAACATAAGAGGCTCCGGCCTTTAATATTCCTAAAATAGCAACTGGAAGCTCCATACTTCGGGGATACCAAACCCCGACACTATCGCCCGGCTTTATACCTTCATTGTGAAGCTGTAAAGCAATTGCATTACTCCAGTTATTGAGTTCTTCATAAGAGAGTTTTTTACCATTAAATATAAATGCTGTTTTATTTTTGTATTTTTCAAAAATAGGAGCTAATAACCCGGGAAGAGTCTCTTCCTTTAAAAATTCAGGAGCTATTTTTCCTAAAATTAAACTTTTCATCATTCAAGATTTTTTATGTAAAGATGTGTTGGGAAACTTTCATAAATATACTTTATTTCTGTTTACGTTCAATCTCGGATTTCGTTTTTTAATTGTAATTTTGCAGGAATTAAAGCCCGCCAACTCTAATTAAAATTTAAAATTTCATGGTTACTATTTTATCTGAAAACTTTTCTCTTGTTAATGAGTGGATTAACGAACTGCGTAATGTAGATGTTCAACATGACCGATTGAGATTCCGTAGAAATATGGAACGTATCGGAGAGATTGCCGCTTTTGAAATCAGTAAAGAACTTGAGCAAAGAGAAGTTGAAATCCAGACTCCTCTGGATACGATAAAGGTTAGGGAAATTGCAGTACAACCAGTGATTACTACTATTCTTAGGGCAGGAGTTCCTCTATTTCAGGGAATATTAAATTATTTGGATAAAGCTGATTGCGGTTTTGTAGCAGCCTATAGAAAACATGATGCCAACGATTATTTTTCGATCAAGCAGGATTATCTTACTTGTCCAAGTATTGAAGGAAGACCTTTAATCGTGGGAGATCCTATGCTGGCTACAGGAGCGTCATTAATTGAAGCAATCAAAGACTTACTCACACACGGAACACCTACTCAATTGCACATTGTAGCGGCCATCGCATCTAAACAGGGAGTAGAAACAATTGAAAAAGCTTATCCTGAAGCAAAAATTTGGGTAGGTGCTATTGATGATCAACTGACTTCCAAAGGCTACATTACTCCCGGATTGGGAGATGCCGGTGACCTTAGCTATGGTGAAAAATTACAGCGGTAATTAATACAGATTCCAGAAATCCTTCATTATATCCATCAATAATACCGGACGTACTTTTTCCATTGGATGTCTGGTGTCCGGAAGTATCATTAATCTTGCGTTAGGAATACGACGATAGGTTTGAACGGTCTCTTCCAATGTTACCATATTATCATGGTCTCCGGCCATGATCTGGACTGGAGTTGTAATCTTTGATAAACTATCTGAATTTAGCGGTGGTTTTTTACCTAAAGAAACCATCATGCCGGCAATTGCGGGAAGCAGCTCTTTCCATTGGGAGCCGTGTTGTAATTCCAGTTGTTCAGCATATTTTGGAATTTTTAAAAGAATGGTCTCAGGGTCAAGCATTGTACTTTCCTTTAAAGCCTGCTCCTCTGTCCAGTCGAATTTTGTGCCTAATGTCAATACGGAATTTACTTTTTCCGGTACCTGCAGAGCATAGCAGAGACCAACATAGCCACCCATGCTGTGTCCGAAAATATAAACATCATTGAGTTTTTGTTGCTTACAGTATTCAGCCAGTTCCTGAGTGTATTTTTCTATGCTGATACCATCTTGCGGAATTTCAGTGTTTCCATGCCCTGAAAAAAGAGGGGTGTGTATATTGAATTGTTTTGATAAGTCCTTTAGATAAGGTTTGAAAATATCACTGTGCCCTAAAGCACCGTGCAGTAAAAGCAGGTTTTTCATATCTATTAGTTTATCCGGAAAATTATGAAAAAGAATTGAAAGCTGGAAGTAAGGTGTAGAGGTTAGAAGTTAGAGGTTAATCTATTGCCATTACCAGAATGCTCACTTTGTTATTGCCGCTATTTAAGATTTCCCATGCTATAGTTGCGATCGTATTGCCGGTGGTAAAAACGTCATCAATTAATAAAATATGTTTGTCGGATAGCTTTTTGGATATTGAAAAAGTGTTGTCATTTTTTAGGCGATGTTTTTTATCTTTTAGGGCCTGAGCTTGTGAGTAGTAGTTTCTTTTGATCAGGTGATGGTCAAATGGAATATGATATTGGCTGGATAGTATTTCTGTAAACAGATGCAATTGATTATATCCTCTTTCTCTTTCTTTTTTAGGATGAAGTGGAACGCTTACCAGTAAATCAGGTTTGTTATTTTTAAAATCCAGTCTCCCGATTGTCCAGTTTGCAATCACTTTGCCGGTTTTTTCCCTGTTTTTATATTTTAATTCGTGGATGATCTTACGGCTTAAGTTTTCCTCCTCAAAATACATGAGCGCATATGCGTTTTCAACCGGAAACAATAATTTGCATTTTTCTTTAAACAGGTTATCTTCTAAATAATTGAAATGGGTAAAATGAATATGTTCAAAACAGGAGGAGCATACCAGAAGATCTGCATCGATGATCCGGTTGCAGTGGATGCAACGATTGGGGAAAAGAAGGTCAAGAATCATTTTTGTGTTTTTACTAATATAAGTTTATTAGCTGAAAAATGAAAGAGGTAAGAAGTAATGAAAGAATGTAATCCTTTTTAACCCTGAGATTCTACTTCCTTTCGGATTTTTTCAATGGAATTTTTCATACTCTGATTAAAATATTCCTTCTCAAGACGAACCGGTGGAGCTTGTCTTACTTCACAATCTGCAATACTGCAGGATTCACAGGTTACCCCCACGTTGATCGTTGGTAAACTTGGAGATTTGATAAAGTTTATTTTCTTTATTGTTTGAGGATTTAATAATATTCCCAGACAGTAGCTTCGGTTACTGCCGTCTGAAAAAGGGTTTTTCTGGGAAGTGGAAATAACGAGATAACTTATTCCCTGATCTTTATAATGGGAAATCTGAGCGTCCGTTAATGTTTCATTTTCCGTTAAATCCTGAAGATTTTTTACAGCAATCCATCTTCTGCAATAATGTTCATTCGTAGCATTAGCATGAGGAGCCTGCTGGTGATTCAGATGCAGTTCTTTTAAAATCTGAATTCTTTCGGAATCTTTCTTTTTAACCAGGCATAAATAAAACAAATCTTTTATTCCTAATTCTGAAGACAGGACATTAGTCAGCCTGTAATAAAATGTTTCCGGAGAATTCGTAAAGCTTTCAATGAGATGGGTGAAGCTTTTGGGTTTCCAGCTATTTTGTAAAAAGAAGTCAGAAGTATTTTCTATAATCTGCTCTTTCGAAATCAATAGTGCGCCGGCGAAATAGGACGCATAGAAATTGTTCAGGATTTCCTCGAAGCTTCCGAAATCCAGCCATGAGTAGGTGTTGGGACGGTTTTTTAATTCAAGAACATTAAAACCAATTTCTTTAGCGAGAATAAATGTCTTCTGGTCTTTTTCTAATTTGCTGTTGAGCAGTAAAAGTTTTTTTTCAGGAATAAATAATGAACGGAGATGCACGGATGTTCCAAAAGGTTCGAAATCTTTGGATTGAATCGTGTAGTTGAATTTTTCATTGAGGATATTTTGTAAAATATCCGGATCCAGATTTTTACTGAACTCTAAACAATGCTCCTGAGCAAAGGATAATACTTTTTCTTCGATATCAGGAAAATAATTATCATAAAGTTCCTGGAAGGATCGCAATACGGCAAAATAAAAACGCTCTTTTCCCAGATTGTAGTTTTGAGATATTTCAATCAGTGCATTGATAAAGGCGGTGACCTTTTTTGGGGCATCACTGATGATGCTGATGAGGTTATTTTTATTTATTCCGAAAAGGTCCAGGGGAACTTCTTTAAAAAAATCCGATTGTAAAATTTCATTAAACGGAGCCAGGCTTTTGTCCAGTTTCGTAGAAACCAGATCATCGAATGTACAGTTCAGAGATTCGGAAAGCTGGATGATCTTATCATGCTTGGGGTATTTTTTTCCGTTCTCAATTTCGTTGAGGTAAGATTTTGATAACCCTGTTTTTACGGCAAGGTCCTGCAGAGACCAATTTTTCTTTTGTCTCAGCTGCTTCAGTTTAAGCCCGAAAACCGTTTTAATAAAATCACTTTCTGCATTCATTACTCAAATATAGATATTTGATTGCGATTATTCGCATAATAATTTTTAAAAATAATTAGCGAACGTTCGCTAATTGTGAAAATTTTTATTTATGTTTGTAATATCAAATCACAAAATCAATGAGTTATGGAAACAACCACCCAATTAAGAATAAAGGCTCAAAGCCAGTTTGAAGAGATTTTCAATCCCGAATTGATAGAGTTTCTGATTGAACTTCACCAGAACTTTAATGCTAAAAGGCTTGATCTTTTAGAAGAAAGAAAAGAAACTCAGCTTGATTTTGATCGCAGAAATCTTCCCAGGTTTTTACCTCAGACAGAAGAAATAAGAAATGGAGATTGGGTATGTTCGCCATTGCCTGAAGATTTACTTGACCGGAGAGTTGAAATTACGGGTCCGGTAGATCGTAAAATGATCATTAATGCGCTTAATTCTGGAGCATCCACATTTATGGCAGATTTCGAGGACAGCAATGCTCCTACATGGAAAAACTGCATGGAAGGGCAGATTAATCTTTCAGATGCCATTAACAGAAGTATAGATTTTACAACCCGAGAAGGGAAAGCATATCAATTGCAGGAAAAGACCGCCGTATTACTAGTTCGTCCAAGAGGATTACATCTTCATGAAAAGCATATCGAGATCAACGGTGAAGAGGCTTCCGGTTCATTGGTTGATTTTGGGATTTATTTTTTCAGGAATGCACAAAGGCTTCTTGAAAAGGGGAGTGGTCCTTACTTTTATCTTCCCAAACTGGAACACTATAAAGAAGCCAGATGGTGGAATGAAGTTTTTGATTTTGCCCAGAATTATCTTCAGATTCCAAGAGGTACGATTAAGGCTACGGTTTTAATAGAGACGATCACCGCATCGTTTCAGATCGACGAAATTTTATATGAGCTAAAAGAACACAGCGCAGGATTGAACTGCGGACGATGGGATTATATTTTCTCATTTATTAAAAAATTCAGAAACCTTCCTGAATTTATAATACCGGATCGTGATCAGGTAACCATGACCTCTCCGTTTATGACTGCCTATTCCAAAAGGGTGATTGAAATTTGCCACAAACGAAATGTGCATGCCATCGGAGGAATGGCTGCTCAGATTCCTATAAAAAATGATGATCAGGCGAATCATATTGCCTTTGAAAAAGTAAAAGCAGATAAGGAGCGTGAAGTAAAAAATGGGCATGATGGCACCTGGGTAGCCCATCCTGCTTTGGTTTCTTTGGCTAAAGATATTTTTGACGAATATATGCCTTCAAAAAACCAAATTGACAAGAAAGTGGATTATCAAATCAAGGAAAGTGATCTGCTGGAAATTCCTAAGGGAGAGATTAGTGAAAGAGGTGTTCGTAAAAATATTAATGTAGGAATTCTTTATCTCGAAAGTTGGTTGATGGGTATAGGTGCAGCGGCTATTTATAATCTTATGGAGGATGCAGCTACCGCAGAAATTTCACGGACACAGATCTGGCAATGGCTGAAGAATGAGGCTGTTTTAATTGATGACCGGATTCTTACCAGAGAAATGGTTCTTCAGTGGGAAAGAGAAGAGATGGATACCATTGAAAAATATGTAGGTGAAGAGCGCTTTAAAAACGGGAAATTTAATCTGGCTAAAGAGCTTTTTAACGAATTGATCTTCTCAGAAAAATTTGAAGAATTCCTCACTTTGAAAGCGTATCCTTTTATTTAACGTATAAGAGCGTTGGGGAAAAGAAAAGTTGTGGGTAAGAATCCGATATAGTTTTTCGAGTTGGTTTTTGAAATCATTGAATCTATGAGCGATATGTTCTTTTTGGTCAAGCTGATGGAATTCCAATGATAAACCTGTAGAACTCGTATTCCGAATTTTATAAAAATAATTTATAACTAAATACAAATCAAAATATTATGAAAACGAAACAAGAAAAAATTCAGGCTTTAGAGCAGGATTGGCTGAACAATCCACGTTGGAAGGGAGTACAAAGACCTTATACAGCTGAAGAGGTTTTAAAGCTCAGAGGATCTTATACGATCGATTACACGATCGCCACTGAAATGTCTAAAAAATTCTGGGAGAAGCTTACGACTCAGGATTTTGTAGCCGGATTGGGCGCATTAACAGGAAATCAGGCAGTACAGGAAGTAGATGCCGGGTTGGAGGCTATTTACCTTTCGGGCTGGCAGGTGGCTGCTGATGCGAATTTATCAGGAGAAATGTATCCTGATCAATCTTTGTATCCAGCGAACTCCGTTCCTTCTGTAGTTAAGAAAATCAATAATGCTCTGTTAAGGGCGGATCAGATCCAGTCTGTAAACGGAGGTGGCGATAAAGAATACCTTGTTCCTATTATTGCTGATGCAGAGGCTGGATTTGGAGGTAATCTGAATGCGTTTGAACTGATGAAACAGATGATCGAGGCCGGAGCAGCAGCGGTTCATTTTGAAGACCAGCTGTCTTCTGCAAAGAAATGCGGACATTTGGGAGGTAAGGTATTGGTACCTACTCAGGAAGCCATCAATAAATTAGTAGCTGCCCGTTTAGCTGCCGATGTAGCAGGGGTTCCGAGTGTCATTATTGCAAGAACAGATGCTGATGCCGCAGACCTTCTGACTTCAGATATTGATGACAGAGATAAGAAATTTGTGACCGGAGAGAGGACTTCAGAAGGATTTTATGTAGTGAAAAACGGAGTAGAACAAGGAATCGACCGTGGTTTATCATATGCGCCTTATGCTGATCTGATCTGGATGGAAACGTCTAATCCTGATCTGGAACAGGCAAGAAGATTTGCTGAGGGAATCCATGCCAGATTTCCTGGAAAAATGTTAGCGTATAACTGTTCACCTTCATTCAATTGGGCTGCCAAATTAAGTGTTGAGGAAATGACTACTTTCCGTGAGGAGCTTGCCAAAATGGGATATAAATTCCAGTTTATCACGTTGGCTGGTTTCCATGCACTCAATACAGCAATGTTTGAGCTGGCATTAGCGTATAAAGAAAAAGGAATGGCTGGATATTCCGAGTTACAGGAACGTGAGTTTGCTTTACAGCAAAAAGGGTTCAGGGCCGTGAAACACCAGTCTTTTGTAGGAACCGGATATTTTGATGAGATTCAGAATGTGGTAACAGGTGGTTCTTCAGCAACTGTCGCCATGAAAGACTCTACTGAAATAGCACAGTTTCATTAAGAAGTAAGTTTTTTCCACATTATACATATTGTTTGAAATCCTTCTCCATGTTGGGAAGGATTTTTGCGATGAAGAAATTAAATATTCTCAGGTTTGCAGGCTTTTGGACGGGAATAAAGGTTTAAAAAACTAATGAAAATTTGTATTATATTTGAAAACTAAAAAAATAGTGTTTTTTAAACAATTTAATAAAAAAATGAAGTTAATTAAGGTACTTTTTATTGCAGCAGGACTTACGCTAACGGCTAACGCTGCTCACGCCCAACAGAAGATTGGCCATGTAAACTCTGATGATATTTTTGCAAGTATGTCTGAAGTGAAAACGGTAACCTCTACTATTGATAACCTGACTAAAACCAAGCAGGCTGAAATTGAGAAGTTGATCACAGAATATCAAACCAGACTTAAGGCAGCTCAAGATAAAGAGAAGACATTGAGTGAAGCCAATAAAGAGGCTGTTACCAAAGAGCTGATGGCTGCACAAACAGAATTACAGACATTAGGTAAAAAGATAGAAGATGCCAGAGGTCAGGCGGCGAAGGAGGTTTCTGCTAAACAGACCGAGTTATTTACTCCTGTACAGCAAAAAATCCAAAATGCGATTTCTGCTGTAGCAAAAGAAAGAAATCTGAGCTATGTATTCGATACTTCATCCGCGCAGGGAGCCAACAATCTGGTATATACAGACGGAAGCGAGGATATTACACCGGCTGTAAAAACCAAACTGGGAGCTACTGCAACAGCCACTAAACCCGCTGCAAAAACTAAGTAAAAACTTTTAAGTTATAATATAAAAGCAGAATCGGATTTATTCGATTCTGCTTTTTTTGATCAAATTAAAATAATAAAACAGGAAAGGTATTTCCTGTTTTAGCAGATTTTATTTTTTATGCCTTATTTTTGGATAAATTTTGAAGAGAGATGAGTCTAGTGTATGAAAAGCAGATCAAGGTAACAGAAGAAAATATAGATCAGAATAAGCATGTCAATAATGTACAATATGTGAGTTGGGTAGAGGAAATTGCAACCGAACATTGGGATTCTGTAAAGCATTTAACTGAATACCCCGAAGATATATGGATGCTGCTTGATCATCATATCCAATACAAAAAGCAAGTCTATCTGAATGATGTTATTACTGTAAAAACATATCCTAAAAATCCTGAAGGAATCAGGCAACCCAGAAAGGTTGAATTTTATTGTAATGGAGAGCTTGTGGTAGATTCATTAACACTTTGGGTTCTTATTGATTCTAAAACACAAAGGATTCAAAGGCTGAAAAGTGATTGGCTGGAGAAGATTTAAATATCACCGTTCATTTGATTGTACTCCTTGGCATGTGGCCCATACTCAGCCCAAATTCCTTATCTTTGCATCATGATACGTATTACAAAAATTTTTACATTCGAAACAGCACATGTGCTATATAATTACGATGGAAAGTGTAAAAATATGCATGGACATTCCTATAAGCTGTTTGTAACAGTGAAAGGAAAGCCTATTAATGATTTGGAAAACCCTAAAAATGGGATGGTAGTGGATTTTGGTGATATTAAAAGTATCGTAAAATCTGAAATTGTAGATGTTTGGGATCATGCAGTATTGATCAACGGATTATCGCCGCATAAGGAACTGGGTGAAGATCTTGAAGAAAGAGGGCATAAAGTAATCTATTGTAATTTCCAGCCTACATGCGAAAATATGCTGTATGCTATCGCTGCTAAAATAAAATCTAAGCTTCCTGCTGAGGTTTCTTTAGCTTATCTTAAACTTCATGAAACTGAAAACTCTTACGGAGAATGGTTTGCAGAAGATAATGTATAATTGTATTCAATAAAAAACTCAACCGGTGCTAAAGACAACCATCAATTTACAACCTGGAAAAAAAGTATATTTTGCATCCGACCAGCATTTTGGCGCTCCTGATCCTAAACAAAGCAAGGTTCGTGAGGAGAAGTTTATACGCTGGATGGATGAGATAAAGGAAGATGCTCAGGTTTTATTTTTAATGGGTGACCTTTTTGACTTCTGGCATGAATGGAAATATGTTATTCCCAAAGGATACGTTCGTGTATTAGGAAAAATTGCTGAACTGAAGGATCGTGGGATTCATGTTTATTTCTTTGTGGGAAATCATGATTTATGGATGAAAGATTATCTGGAAGAGGAAATCGGATGTACTGTATTCTATAAGAGGCAATATTTTGAAATGGGTGGCAAGCAGTTCCTTCTTGCTCATGGAGATGGTTTGGGTCCGGGGGATAAAGGATATAAAAGAATGAAAAAGCTATTCACCAATCCTATTGCACAATGGGCTTTTAAATGGCTTCATCCGGATATTGCCATGAAGATTGCGTTATATCTTTCCCAGAAAAATAAAATGATTTCCGGTGAAGAGGATAAAGCATTTTTAGGAGAGGATAAAGAGTTTCTGATCATCTATTCAAAAGAAAAATTGAAAACAGAGAAAATTGATTATTTCATTTATGGACATCGTCATCTTCCTATGGTTTTAGAGCTCGAACATAAAGCTAAATACATCAATCTCGGAGATTGGATTTCTTACTTTACCTACGGGGTCTTTGAAAAAGATTTTGAATTAAAAACTTTTGACGATAAGGCAAAAAAAAATTACCTCTAAAAGAGGTAATCTTCGAATGAATAAATTCACTCTGTTTTTAATCCATATTCCGAAAATAGTATTGCAAGAATTTGACCAAAAATTTCAATTTATATTAAAAAAATATTAAAAAAGAATGTTGTAAGGATAACCGGTTAAAAATGAGATCAAAAGAATGTTAAAAATTTAGAAAATTGGAAAATATATTCAACATACGAACTGAACAGGATTTTTTAAATGCTTCTTTAAAAACATTTCGCTATCAATATGAAAATGTTGATGTATACAGGAAATTTGTAGATTACCTGAAAATTGATCCTGACACTGTTGACACAGTGACAAAAATTCCATTTTTACCCATTGAGATGTTTAAAAATCATCAGATCCTCGATAAAAGAGTAGTCGCTGATCTGTATTTTCAAAGCTCCGGAACCACGCAGATGAATTTGTCAAAACATTTCATTGCTAATGAAAATCTGTATAGGGAAAGTATTTATAAGAGTTTTGAACAGTTTATCGGAAAACCTGAGGATTTTATATTTCTTGGCCTTCTTCCGAGCTACCTGGAAAAGAAAAATTCTTCTCTGATTTATATGGTGGATTACTTAATGAATGTTTCTGCCCAGTCTGAAAACGGATATTTTTTATACAATCATGCTGATTTATTTGAACTTTTAAAAATTCTGAAGGGTAAAAAAGTAATTCTTTTCGGGGTTTCTTTTGCGCTTTTAGATTTTCTGGATTTTTGTGCCTCCCAAAAAGGTGATGAGCCGATTGGTTTTTCTAAAAATCTTATAATAATTGAGACAGGAGGAATGAAGGGGCGTAAAGAAGAAATGACAAAGGATGAACTGTTGGTGATTTTACAAAAAGGTTTTAACACCAATGCCATATATTCCGAGTATTCTATGACAGAACTTTTATCACAGGCGTACTCTTTAGGAAATAACGAGTATGAATGTCCGAAATGGATGCGGGTGCTGGTGAGAAATGCTGAAGATCCTTTAACCTATGAAAAAGAAGGAAGAACAGGTGCTGTGAATATTATCGATTTGGCGAATTTTCATTCCTGCTCCTTTATTGCGACTCAGGATCTGGGTAAGATGCTTCCGAAAAATAAATTTCAGATCCTCGGAAGGATAGATCATTCAGATATCAGGGGATGCAGTTTATTGGTGAGCTGAGGTATGCGTAATGTGCAAGCCTTAGATTTCATCTCAAAGTTTCCAGAGCTTACCCTCTGAAATCTCTCGTTCCCAACCTTATGCCCAAAAGAAATATGCTAAAAATTGAAGAACTTGTTCATGCATTCATTCATTCTCATTGTGACTTTGAGAAAGAACTTGTTTTAACCAATCATTTTCATTCAGATTGGGAAGCTGATATTCTGATTATTGATGCTATGGGGTTAAGTCATGAAATAGAGATTAAACTCTCTAAAAGTGATTTTAAGAATGATTTCAAAAAATCTTATCAGAATGCATCTACAGGAGAAAAATTTTTAAAACACGACAAAATCTCATGTGGTGATTATGTTTGTAACGCATTTAGCTTTCTCCTTCCTATGGGAATGGTCGATCATGAACAGATTCCGGAACATTGTGGGCTTATTGAGTTTTATCATAATGAGGATACATGGGAAACGGAATTTTATCACATTAAAAAACCGGTACAGGTACATATGGATTCTTACTGGAAGCTTAATGATAAAGACCTTTTTATCCGGAAAATGGCTTTGAATTTACTTCAGAAAAAAATGGAAGTTAAAGGAAAACATGAAGAACTGATTTTTAAAAACCCGTTCGATATTAAAAAAAGAAAATAAAAATCCTGTCAGATCGACAGGATTTTTTTATGATTAAGCAGCGACCTCATTGTCTGACCGCTGAAGTAAAAACTTATAAATTATCCCACCGGCAACTCCACCAAGGATAGGTGCTACCCAGAATAACCATAATTGGGACATGGCAGCTCCTCCTACAAATAATGCCTGAGACAAAGATCTTGCAGGATTTACAGAAGTATTTGTAATTGGGATGGAAATCAGATGGATCAGGGTTAAAGCAAGACCAATAGCGATTCCTGCAAACTTCCCGTTAGCCCATTTATCCGTTGCGCCCATAATAACGATAAGGAAGAAAGCTGTTAACAGAAATTCTGCTAAGAAAGCTGCCCCCATTGAATAGCTTCTGTTGTTATAACCTGGCATATCATAGAAATTCGTTGCAAAGGCTCCGGGCCCTTCGGCGCTGAAAGCTCCGGCTCCATTCAGTATAATGCAAAGACATCCTGCTGCTGCAATTGCTCCGAGACATTGTGCGACAACATATGAAATCAGATCCTTGAAAGAAAATCTTCCTCCGGCTAAAAGGCCGAAAGTAACTGCAGGATTAAAATGTCCACCTGATATATGACCTACAGCGTATGCCATGGTAAGCACTGTAAGACCAAATGCTAAAGCAACACCTAAAAGACCTATACCGATATCGGGAACTCCGGCGGCAAAGACTGCGCTACCGCAACCGCCAAAAACAAGCCAAAATGTGCCGAAAAATTCAGCAAAAAGTTTTTTTATCATAATGTTTATTTTTATATTGAAACCAAATTTATAGTTTAAATTTCAGATTTTCAAATTAATTTTTAAAAAGAATTAAATTAATTTGATTAACAAGTGTGAATATGATAATGTAATATGAAATTTATTGAAGTATATATTTTAAATATACATCTCTTATGGTTGAACTACATTGCATAAATGTTTATTTTTCATTTTTTTAATTAAAAAAAACGGCGAATGAAAAAAATTCTTTGTTTGATTTTTGGATGTTTTATAGGATGTTTTCATTATGGGCAATCTTCAAAAAAAATAGGGATCTGTTACGATCTTGCAGAGGTTTTAAAGGTAGAGCCGACTCCGCTTTATAAGCCACATCTCGATGCTTCAAGGAGCTTTGGTGTAAAGTTATTAACAAATAGTAAAACGGTTCAGAAATACATCAACAGTGGAAAATTTCATAAAATAAAAAAGTCAGGAAAAGGTTATCGGGTTCAAAAACTGGATTATAGTAGGCCGTATATGGTTTCCAAGGCAAAAACAACACTCGAGAAAATGGGAGCCAGGTTCAGTAAAGAAACAAAAGGACATACTTTTACGGTTTCATCCATGACAAGAACGCTTGAGGATCAATGCAGGCTAAGACGAGTAAACTCCAATGCTTCCCTCGGAATCAGCTCCCACAACTATGGTAACTCTTTTGATATCTCCTATATACGGTTTAATGATGTCCTGAAGTATAATCCTAAAATGGAAATTGCCCTTGAAAAGGTGTTGAAATTTTATGCGAATGCCGGGAGGATTTATTACATCAAAGAAAAACAACAGAGCTGTTACCATATTACAGTGAGGAACTATTAAGTCTGCTTGAAAAGAAACAATAGCACTTCCTTTGGAAAGGCCTTTGAATAGGCTATTCTTATGTATTTAAAAATATTAATAAATCTTCAATTATAGATGGGATATTTGCATAGGTAGTTTAGTTTACATAATTTTATGGCACTAAAACCATGTAAATATGATAATTTTCAACAGAGAAGAGTATGCCGCTGCAATCGCCGCATGGGATACCAGTTCTAAAGATTACTCAACGATAAAAAAACTTATTCCCCCCAATTATGTTTTTACCCTTTCCTTTGATCAGATTGATTGGTTAAAAAAGAACAACAAATGTGATGATTTTTGTTCTGAAATAGGGGTTTACAAAAATCAGCTTGTACTGATCCTTTGCCCTCTTGATGTCAACGGACAAAAAATTGCTGTTAATGAATATCCATACAGTATTCTTGCAGAACTTACATCGAATCTTACTTTAGTAGAAACCAAAGAATATACATTAGTAAAAAACGCCGTTCTTTCTAAGGAACTTCAGCAGGTAGATAAAACAGCGGATATGTATTTACCGGTAGCTAATATGCCGATAATGGAGCAGGATAAAGCTGTTGCTGCTATTGAGCTCTGGAGAGATGAAGGATCTACCTGGTTTTACAGGGAATGTGATGAATTCAAAGGAGCAAGGATTTTTAAGAGATTCTATGTACCTGTTGAAGATTTGTGTCCATCCAAAGAAGGATTGAGCTACATCATATGCTCTTTCGGAATTAAATTTTCTGAAATTTATCAGAGACCATTGGTAACACTCATCTTTATTTCATTTTATAAAGATCTGCAAAATACAGGAAGTGTAGAAGTTATTTCCAATACCTACGACTGGTCCAGACCATGTCCTCCAATTTGTCAATTATAGAACAATAAATGCATAGCTATTTTATTACTACGTGGGGTATCACTAATTTTTTACTTCTTGTTTCCCTTATTTTTGGGATAGCAAAGTATTCCGTTCTTAAAAAGGAAGAAAAACAATATGTTTTTTATATCGGATTTCTTTTTTTCATTGAAGCGGCCACTAATTTTTTAACGGTTGTTCTGCATTACAAGGACACTTCATTTTTGTACCCTATTTATATAGCTGGCGAATTTTTCCTTTTGACAAGTTTATTCATTAGAAAGCTGGGAATATCTAAATACGGATGGATTCCGGTAGCGGTTCTTTCTCTCGGTTTTTTACTGATGAATAAAACGTTTAAGATTTACTTTAATGATGATGTTGTAAAAGTAACTTCCAACATCATCATTATTTGCTTTGCAGGATCTACTTTACTGCAACAAATTAAAAATAATAAAGCCATCAACAGGTTTACCCTGGTAGATGCCTGTATTTTTTTCTATTACTCTGTTTCGGTCTTTATTTTTATCATTCAACATCAGATAGCCACCTTGTCAGAAGATGATTATTATACAATTTTAGGAACCAATAATATACTGTCAAGCATTTTGTATGGTTCATTTATATACACTTTTATCAAATTAAAGAAATAACCTTACATATTGATTTTTTAATACTTATAATTGTTACCATAGCAATTATCGTAGTATTTATTTTGTTGGCATACAAAACTTTTGTCGACCGGATCATCAAAGAAAAGAATGTGCAGCATGAAGCTGAAGTCCTTCATCAGAAAAAGCTTGTACTGGAAAATATTAAGGCCCAGGAGGAAGAAAGGAAAAGGATTGCCGTGATGATTCATGATGATATGGGAAACAGACTCAATATTCTCTCTTTGTGGCTTAATAATCTCGATACAAAAGGCGATGAACTGATCAAAAAGAACATCAACGGGCAAATGTCTGCCCTTATCGATTCAGCAAGGACAATATCTCATTCACTCTATCCGGTGAATCTGGAATCGGTGGGACTTGTCTTATACATCGAAGAACTGATTGCAAATCTGTCCAACAGGGTTAATATTTCATTACATGTGGCATCTCATTATAAAAAGAAAGATATATTTATTGAGGTTCAGCTTTACCGGATTATACAGGAGTTTACGACCAATGTTATCAAGCATTCAGAAGCCACGAAGATTTGGATTTATCTTAAAGATTATTCGAAAATTACAGCACTCGTGGTTTCAGATAACGGACAAGGATTTGATTATAACCTGGTAAAAAAAGGGATGGGCATCAAAAATATTGAATCCAGGATCAAATCCATTAATGCCATCCATAAGTGGAAGAATGTACCGGGTAAAAGAAGTCGTCTAATTATTAAAATTCCATGCAACAATGAATTCCAAGATTAAAATAGCACTGATAGATGATGAACAGTTAATTCTCGAGGGAATAAAGTTACTGTTATCAAACGAGCAGAATATTTCCGTGACCCTTACTTCAGATAACGGTCCCGATTTTATAAATAATTTAGAAAGTCTTGCGGAGAATAGTTTTCCGGATATTGCCCTCGTGGATGTGCAGATGCAACCTATGAACGGCTTTGAGTTGGTGGGAATTCTTAAAGAGAAATATCCAGATCTTAAGATTATTATTCTTTCCTCTCATTATAAAAGTTCCATTTTGGGGTATATGGTAAAACTGGGCGTGTCTGCTTTCCTTCCGAAGAATTCCAATAAAAAAACATTTATTGAGGCCATTACCATGGTACATAAAAACGGAGTTTATTTTACGGCAGAAGATCATCAAATGCTTTTTTCATATATGAATTCTTCCAGTAAAAAGAAATCCTTATTTGAAATGGAAGATGAACTTTCCGAGCGTGAAAAAGATGTTGTAAAACTCATCTGCCAGGAGTTTACCAATAATGAAATTGCGGAAAAACTTTTTATAAGCCCTAGAACAGTGGAAAGCCACCGCCAAAGAGTCCTTGAAAAGATCGGAGCTAAAAATACAGTTGGTATTGTGATCTATGCCATCATCAATCATATTTATTCAATAGAAAAAATATGATTCCGTAGAAATACGGAATTTTTTATTTGGTAGCTTTTACTCTACTATTCCATTTTTTTTCACGGTTAATTTGAAATGTTTATCCTGCTGAAAGCTAAAATTTTTAAGGCTTACTGTTAAATGTGCAGAGGGTAAATGTTTAAAATTGTTATTATGGAGAATACTATAATATCCGTCGGAATTTTTTTTGATGGGGCAGGAAGTAACGGACTCAATGCAACTTCAGATAAAAAAACATTGACGGATCACATAAGTTATCACGCTTTGCCAACCAACATATATAAACTTTTTAAAGTATTCGACGGGAATGAAAAATTATATGTAGAAGGAATAGGAACAATAACAGGCTCCGAAGACAGTGATTTTGCAAAGGCTACCTGTAAAAATCCTATAGGATGTTCCGGCTATTCTTCAGACGATAAACTTCGGAGAGCATATGCTTTTATTGAAGATAAAATGAGAGACACAACCAAAGAATATCAGTTTTATGTTTATGGATTTGGAAGAGGAGGTATGCTGGCGAGGAATTTTTGCTATGAACTGTTAAAGCGGGGGTCTTCAATTTCAGGGCATATAAAAATAAAGTTCCTTGGAGTGTTCGATACTGTAGAATCAGCTCCATTTAACCAATACCACGTAAAGTTATCGCAAGGAGTGGAAAATGCCCTTCACTTATGTGCGATGAACGAGTGCCGGTATTTTTTTCCGCTGACCGGTTTTTTTGAGAACTCCCGTACTATGAATGATTCCGAATTTATGACTGACAAATGCGTCTGGAAAGAAATTTTTGTTCCGGGTGTTCATGCGGATGTTGGTGGAGGGTATCTTAATAGCTCACAATCGGTATATATTTCAGGAAATTATTTTGAGGTTTCAGATGTTAATGATTATGTTTCTCATGTAAAAGAGACAGCCAAAGACACAGAAGAAAATAAAATATGGGATATACCTTTAAGGAATCACCGGATCGATGAGGGGGATATCCTGTCCCAGGCATATGTTGAAAAAGAAATGGTATATAATGATCTTTCAAAAGTGTACGGGAGTTTAATGCTCATGCAGACAAATTCCGTGGCTCCGGTTTTTATCACTGACTTTAGTGAAAGTGATTTTACATTAGATCCGGAACATTTTTATTTGGAAACCCTTTATAATGAGCTGGAAAAATACGCAGTTAATCTTAAATCATGCCAGAAACCTTTATATGATTATGAAAAGCTTGCATGCTATATTCATATTTCAGCCAATTTCGGTTTGTATAAAAAAGGGCAACTTCAAAAATCACAAGCTTTAATGTATAAGGAGATCATAAACAGTGGGCTGAATGTTCCGTTTAAATCCTTAGATAATAACTTTCATTCTGCTCTCCGGACCGAAATGTTTTTTCCGGAAGATATGGTCATTACAGATTTTGCTTATGAAAGTAATATTCCAAACAATGATGATTGGATACGGTCTATTATTTATTAAGTAAACCGATAAATCAGATGTTCGCCCTTTTTTACTTGAAACTTATATAATAAAGTGCCGCATGCAGGAGGCTTTTTTTATTTCTGGTCTATTCATTTCTTTTTCCGTATTTTTGCACCCGAAAAATATTCAGTATTAATTCTTAAATTATATCATTAAATGCTTTCGGTTCAAGGTCTAGGGTTACATCATTCGGGAAACTATTTGTTTCAAAATGTGAATTTCACAATTAAAAAGGATGATAAAGTTGGTTTAGTAGGTAAAAATGGAGCTGGGAAATCCACTTTATTGAAAATGCTTTCCGGAGAAATTACATTCTACGAAGGAAATGTAGTCCCTGATGGAAATATCACCATTGGTTTCTTAAAGCAGGATCTGGATTTTGTGAAAGGAAGAACTGTTTGGGATGAAACCATGCAGGCTTTTGAACAGATCAATGCCTGGAAAAATGAACTTGAGGAGGTGAATCATCAGATGACGGTAAGAACAGATTATGAAAGTGATTCTTATACGGATTTGATCAACAGAATGACTGAGTTAAACGACCTCTTAATGCACCACGATGCTTACAATCTGGAAGGCGATATGGAAAAAGTATTATTCGGGTTAGGCTTTAAAGCAGATGATTTTAAGAAAATTACGGATGAGTTTTCCGGAGGATGGAGAATGAGAATAGAGCTGGCAAAACTGCTTCTTCAAAAGAATGATGTAATGCTTCTCGATGAGCCTACCAACCACCTTGATATGGAATCCATCATCTGGCTTGAAAACTTTCTTAAAGATTATCCTGGAGCGATTGTACTGGTGAGTCACGATAAACAGTTTATGACTTCTGTTTGTAATAGAACTTTTGATATTAATAACAGAAAGGTTGATGATTATAAGGCAAATTATACCAAGTATCTTGAACTCAGAAAAGACAGAAAAGAAAAGCTGATTCAGGCTAAAAAGAATCAGGATGCAGAAATAAAACACACCGAGGACCTGATCAATAAATTCCGTGCAAGTGCTTCCAAAGCCGCATTTGCCCAGTCGTTGATTAAAAAGCTTGAGAAAGTAGAACGTATCGAGGTGGAAAATGAAGATGTTTCCAAATTCAATATTCGTTTTGTACAATCGGTTGTTCCCGGGAAAGTTAATTTTGAAGCTGTAAATCTTGGAAAAGCTTATGGAAATAAGCAAATATTCGATAACGTAGACTTTATGGTCCAACGTGGAGACAGGATTGCTCTTTTAGGGCAAAATGGACAGGGTAAAACAACTTTGGCAAAAATTCTTGCAGGAGAAATCAAAGATTACACAGGAACCTGGAATTTAGGACATAATGTAAATATCGGATACTTCGCCCAAAACCAGGAAGAAGTATTAACACCGGATAAAACGGTTCTGGAAGAAGCGGAAGATGCTGCTACGGAAGAAACCAGACCTAGAGTAAGAGATTTGCTGGGATCATTCTTATTTCAGGGGGAAGCTGTTACCAAGAAAACCAAAGTATTGTCGGGGGGAGAAAGAAACCGTCTGGCATTATGTAAATTGTTATTGCGTCCGTTCAATACCTTGATTATGGACGAACCGACCAACCACCTTGACATCCAGTCTAAGGAGATCATCAAGCTGGCACTGCAAAAGTTTGAAGGAACATTGATCGTAATCTCTCACGACAGGGAGTTCCTGCAGGGTCTTTGTGATAAGATCTTTGAATTCCGTGATGGGAAAATGAAAGAATTTCTGGGAGATATCAACGAATATCTGGAGTACAGACAAAAAGAATCCATCAGGGAAATTTCTGCGGAAAAGGCAAAGCTTCATAATGATGATGTAAAAGAAGAGGCAAAGCCAAAAGTTGAAACACCTGAAAAAACTGAAGCAGTATCTCAGCCAAAATCAGGATTTGTAAGTAAGGAGCAAAAAAATATCCAGAACAAAATAAAGAAAGTAGAAGAAAGGATTTCTGAATTGGAAACTCAATCTGAAGAAATGGAAGCCTCTTTTGCAAAAGAAAACCCTTCAGAAGAGAGCCTGGAAAAATATAATAAAGTAAAAGCAGACCTGGAGCTGGCTTTACAGGAGTGGGAACATTTAGCATCTCAACTCGAGTAAACCTCGAAATATGATCAGGTGTTTTAATTGAGGTTATTATTTTTATTGAATAATTACAATTATTATTGTTATTTTTGGTGCATGATTTTTAAGGAAACCAGACAATTAAAGAATTTTATCTCCAGACTTTTGTTTGGGATCTATTTTCTTGCTCTGTTTTCTCAAAGCTTTCACCACCATGATGTAGTGGATAACTTTAGAAATTTTAACCTCAAAAAATCTGAAAATACCGTTACAAAAAATGTAGCGAAAGAGAAGGTAGGCGATTGTTTAGCTTGTCATTTCCTGGCTACTGGTCATACTTTGGTACCCGAAGAATTTAATTTTTCTTTCGATGGGTATACACAAGAGGTAAAGCAGGTTATTACCATTCAGGAGATCATTTGGTCTCAAACCAAATTTACTTTTCAGCTTCGGGGACCACCCGCAATTTCATAAATTCATAGATCTTTATCGGATTTGTCTTATATCTGAGACTTCAATGTATGCCTGACAAGAAAAACATCAGGTAGGTATTATGAGGTACGATAGAAATAAGACTAAATGTATTGGAGAATTATCATTACATCAATACATTTTACTTCGTACAATTTAGAATTGTATAAAAAATAAAGCAACAAACTTTTACGAAAAAATGTACTTTTTAAGTACGCAATCTATCTATTTACAATGAAATTGATATATAGCTTATTACTGATCTTTTGCGGATTGGTATTAACAAACGCACAAAAAACTTATACTGTCGAAGGCACCGTTCAGGATTTTCATGATAAAAGCATGCTTGAAAATGCAGTCGTGAAAATAGGAGACTTTACGGCTAAAACGGATAAAAAGGGTAAGTTTTTATTCAGCAAAATTCCTTCGGGATCTTATAATCTCATTGCAAAGCATCCTGATTGCCATGATTATACTGAAAATATAGGAGTGGATCAGGATCTTCATTTAACCATCGTCCTGGAACATCATATTCAGGATATTGAGACGGTGACTATTCATGGAAACCATAAATCAAACGGATCTTTGATTATTAAGACCATTGATAAATCTGAAATAGAAAAAAATTCCACTGATAACTTAGGGAATTTACTATCCAAGATTTCAGGTGTTAATGCTTTGAAGACGGGAAATAATATTTCGAAACCCATTATTCACGGATTATATGGAAGCCGTATAGCTATTATGAATAATGGAGTAAAGCTAGCGGAACAAGAATGGGGAGTAGAGCATGCTCCTAATGTGGATATTAATAATTTCCAGCATATAGACGTGATCAAAGGGGCGTCTGCTCTGAAATATGGGAGTGATGCAATCGGAGGAGTTATAGTTATGGAACCTGAAATTTTCCCTAAAAAAGACACGCTAAAAGGTTCTGTGAATCTTTCAGGTATTTCAAACGGGAAAGGTCTTGGGTTAGATGTAAATGTTGCCAAGATCTGGAAAAACGGATGGGCGGTAAAATCCGGAGGATCCATTAAAAAATTAGGTGATCAGCATACTCCTGATTATAACTTAATGAATACCGGGATGGATTTTTCATCATTTAATTTTACAGTTCAGAAGAATAGCTATGAACAGGGAATTTCTTTTGATTATTATCTTACTAATCAGAATATTGGGATTTACAGAGGTTCGCATGTTGGAAATAATAATGATTTTTATAATGCGATGACGTTGAATATTCCTGTATATACGGGAAATTTCAGTTATGATATTGATAACCCACGACAGGTTATAGAACATCATATTGCCAAAGTTTCTGCTTTTAAAAGATTTGAAAATATTGGGAAGGTATCTGCAAGTTATAGCTTTCAATACAACCATAGGCAAGAATATGATATAAGAAGGGGAGATTTAAAAGATATTCCCTCTTTGGATCTGGCATTGATGACTCATCAGTTTAATGTGAACGATTTATTAGAAAGAGAAAAATGGTCGTTGGAAACTGGAATTGACGCAAGTTTTCAGAACAATTATTCAGATCCGGCCACAAAAGCAAGACGTCTGATCCCTAATTATGACAAATATTCTGCGGGCGTTTACTCTGTTTTTAAATACAAAATTTCAGATGAATTGAATGCAGAGGGAGGTGTAAGATATGACTTTAACCGATATGATGTAACAAAATGGTATGACAAAAGTGATTGGGATAAATTATATAAAGCGACTTATCCTCAGTTTTATGTGAAAACAGATAAAAACAGAGTCTTAACACGTCCGAAACTTAATTATGAAAATATTTCTTTTAATGCCGGACTGGAATATCATCCTAGCTCAAATTTTAATCTGAAATTTAATTATGCTAAAGTAGGAAGAACACCTAATATTGCTGAATTATTTTCCGATGGGTTGCATCATTCTGCAGCGGTAATAGAAATTGGAGATATGGGCTTGAAAAATGAACAGGGACATCAATTTAATTTAGTTGCTGATGCTAAATTTAATGTACTGAAGGGATTAAACATATCAGTAAACCCTTATTTTTTCATAACTAAAAATTACATTAATGAAATTCCTACCGGGGTTCAGAATACGATAAGAGGTGTTTTTCCTGTATGGTCTTATCAACAGATTGATGCCAAAATGTATGGTGTAGATGTGGATGTCAACTGGAAACTTACAGAAAATCTTACCTATATAGGAAGAGGAAGTTATGTTAATGGGCAGGACGATTCAAATAACGAACCACTAATCCTGATGATGCCTCCTAATTTTTCCAATGCCTTACAGTTTAAAATGGAAAAATGGAATCAATTCTATTTCAGCCTTGAAAATCAAACCTTTTTAAAGCAAAATAGATTTCCTATTCATAATGCTCCCATTACTATTTTTGAAAATGGTGTAGAAGTAGAAAAGATAGTAGATTTCAGCACTCCCCCGAGCGGATATTCACTTTGGAATATTCAGACTGGTATTAATATCAGCAAAAACCTTTCTGCAGGACTTATCGTTAATAACCTATTCAACGTTTCATACAGAGATTATCTTAATCGTATGAGATTTTTTGCAGATGAAGCAGGAAGAAATTTTATACTTAATGTTAGATATCGTTTCTAATATTTTACCATTACAAATCAAGATTTTAAAAATTTAAATTAAAAAAAATGAACAAATTATTTAACACTAAAAATATTATCAAACTAATAGGTATTTTATTCATCGCAGTTTCTATCGTATCTTGTCAAAGAGATAACTCAGCGGAAGAAGATGATCTGCCTCAAGAAGATCTTACTAATATTATTTTATTGGTAAAAGATGTTGCCACACAGGTAACTTTACCTTACAATTATAGTGTAGGTGCCGGAGGGGCACAGTCGATAAAATTAGAGAACGGGAAGACATATGAAGTAGAAGTGCAGTTCAAGAATGGTAATGAAGATGCAACCCAGGAAATTAAAGATGCAAAAGATGAACATTTTTTAGTGTACAATTTCCCTAATTCTGATCTTACACTAACCAGAACCGATGATGCAAGTTCTACAAGAGGTGATGGAAAACATGTAGGACTTAAAACAAAATGGGTAGTGACCAAGGCCGTAAAAAATGCATCAGCACAAAGCCAGCTTATTCTTACTCTGTATCACGAACCAGCCACCGTTTCCGAAGCTTCTTCAGTAAGTGGAAACGGAATAGTGTATGGAGCTCAAACAGGAGGAGAAACCGATGCTCAGGCTACTTATACGATTATAAATTAAAAAAACAGCAAATAGATAAAACCACTGAAAAATTCAGTGGTTTTTTATTTATAAATATTTGATGCCGAAGAATTTATCTTTAATAGTTTATTTTGATAAAAATTTCATATTTTTGCAACCTAAAATTTTAATCAATAATGAAGGTTACCGCACAAAACCATGATGACGTAAGTGCATTACTTACTGTAACATTGGAAAAATCTGACTACAAAGACAAAGTAGAGAAGCAGTTGATTAATTATGCTAAAAATGCGCAAGTTCCTGGTTTCAGAAAAGGAAAAGTGCCTTTAAGTATGGTTAGAAAACAATATGAAGCAGGTATTGCATTCGAAGAGATCAACAAACAAGTTTCTGATGCTTTAAATAACTATGTAAACGAAAACAAGTTAAGATTAGTTGGCCAGCCTGTACCTCAACCTGTAAATGATTTCAATCATAATGCAGATCAACTTGAAGTTGCTTTTGAAGTAGGATACGAGCCTGAATTCACTATAGATTTAGCTAAATATGAAGCGCCTCACTATAAAGTAGAAGCTTCTGATAAAGAAATCACAAAAAGCATTGAAAACATGCAGAAGCGTTTCGCTGAGCAGGTTCCTCAAGATAAGATCACTAAGGATTCTTATGTTGCTTTAGAGGTTTCTCAGGTTGTAGAAGAAGATGCTGAAGGAGAACACCACCACCATCCGAAAAATGTTACTATTACAGCTGAAAACAAAGAAGCTTTCAAATTAGTTAAAGCTTTAAAAATGGACGGTTCTGTAAAAGTTTCTAAAGAAACATTGGCAGGTGATGAAGAATTAGCTAAAGAATTAGGGTTTACTAAAGAAGAAGTTGAGCATTTACACCACGCTGAAGTTGAAGTTAAAGTAAAAGATTTCTATAGCCTGAACTTAGCAGAACTTAATCAGGATCTTTTTGATAAAGTATACGGAGAAGGAAACATCAAGTCTGAAGAAGAGCTTAAAAATAAAGTTAAGGCTGAATTAGATGAGTATTTCCAGCAAAATGCTGATGTTCACTTTGTGAATAAAGTATTGGAACAAATTACAGAAAAAGAAGAAGTAAAACTTCCTGAAAATTTCCTTGTAAAATGGTTACTATTCTCTAACCAGAATATCCAGACTGAAGAGCAGGCAAAAGAAATCCTTGAATCTGAGAAAAAACAATTAAGCTATCAGATCATCGAAGGTAAATTGATGAATGATAACGATATTAAATTGGATTATGCTGATGTTCTTGCACAAGCTGAACAATTAGTAAGAAACCAATTGGCGATCTACGGAATTCACCATTTAGGAGATGAAGAAATTCAAAAGTATGCTGTTGAAATGTTGAAAGACCAGGAGCAGGTAAGACAGATTTCTTCTGAAGTAGCTATGACTAAATTGAAAGATGTAATTCTTGAAAAGGCAAGCAAAAAAGAAACTGCAATTTCGCATGACGAGTTTTTAGAAGAACTTAAAAAATAATTTATTTTTAAATAAATATTTTAAAACCACCAATTTTGGTGGTTTTTTGTTGTAAAAAACATAGATTTTATATCGGGCAATATTCCTATATTTACGTAATAAATAAATTATATGAAAAAGATAATCATTCCGTTTTTCTGTGCAGTGCTTTTTTCCACTTCAGTAGCAGCACAGCAAAAAACAACCGCTGCTAAAACAGAAGCAGTAAAATCGAAACTGACACCTAAAGAAGTAATAGATAATTATCTTAAAGCTTTGGGGGGAAGAGATAAATTAGAAGCTATAAAAACAACCGTTATAGAAAATACCGTTACTGTACAAGGGATGGAAATTGCTATGACGACTAAAAAGATGGGAAATAAATTCAAGTCCGTACAAAGCGTAATGGGGCAACAAATGACTCAGGTTTTCGATGGCGAAAAAGGAACTTTTGACCAGATGGGACAAAAAATGGATATTCCTGCGGATAAAATTGCTGACCTTAAAAAAAGCAAAACAGTTGATGCATTGGGATATGATCCTGCTTCTTTCCAATCCGTAAATGTAGAGAAGATAGATGGTAAAGATTATAATGTGCTAACTTCAGATAAAGGAAAATACTTCTTTGATGCAACTACAGGATTGTTATACAAGTCCGAATCAAAAGAAGGTACAGCGATTGTAAAAGATTACATGACTGTAGACGGATTGAAGTTCCCTGGAGAAGTAGATGCCGAAGGAAATGGACAGAAGGTAGTTATTAAAACCACTAAAATTGTTCTGAATTCCGGTGTTACGGACGCTGATTTTAAATTATAATAAGGTAAAACCTACAGCTTATAAAAAATAAAAACCGCAAAATCTGCGGTTTTTATTTTTTTAATTTCCATATTCTTTTTTCCATTCTTCAGCAGCTTCACTTAGAACGGTATAGAATTCATCACCGTATTTCCTGATAAGGGGTGTTTTCAGGAATTTATAAACAGGAACCTGCAATTCTCTTCCCAATGTACATGCATCGCTGCACACAGACCATTCATGGTAATTTAAAGCAGTAAAAGAAGAGTATTCCGTAATTCGTATTGGATACAGATGACACGAAATCGGCTTTTGCCAGTCAATAGCACCGTCTTCATACGCTTTTTCAATTCCGCATTTTGTAATACCTTTTTCATCGAATGTTACATAGGCACACTCGCGGTCTTCTACCATGGGCGTTACATACATTCCGTCAGAGGGATCGGTTGTCCATGTTCCCTGTTCTTCAAGAGCTTTTACACCTTCTTTCGTCAGATAAGGTTTGATTTTATCAAAGATATTATCTAAAATTTCAAGCTCGTTTTTATCTAAAGGAGCTCCAACATCTCCCTCCACACAACATGCTCCCTTACATTTGGTAAGGTTGCAAACAAACTCCTCGGAAAATATTTCCTCGGAGATTAATTTATCGTCTATCTGAATCATAATCTTTTTAAAATAAATTAAAATACGTACCTATTTTAAAGGTAACCAAACTCAAAATAATCAGCCAAAGGCTGACTTCCTGCATCCAGTATTTGGGCAAAAAACGCATCATCCGGCTCAGTATGATACTGGAAGGAAATGCGAGGAGCAGTAAATATTCATAGCTCTTATTCATATACAGGATAATAGTAACCAGCTGAGCTAAAGAGAAAACCAATAGGAAGGTATATTTATATCTGCTTATCGGGCTTTTTTTGTTGTAATTTTTAAAGTGATCATATACCGCATAGATCAGCATTAATGCAACCGGGATTAAAGGGATAATTCCTCTGTAATCTGTAATCAGTTTCATCTTTCCAAATGGGAAATAATCAAGGTTCCAGGTGGTAAAGTCCATAAAGAACATGACAGAAAAATAACTGAACACGATCAGGATAATTCCAAGTAAAAATCTGAATATATTTAAACTTATTTTTTCAGAGGTTGCAATAACGTGTATAACTACAAAAACGGCCATTGGCCATGTAGTAGGTAAAAAAATAAAATTCAATGCAACGATGGCACCTACCAGGACATATGATTTTTTCCGGGTATCTTCATTAGCGCTCGTCAGAAGAAGCAAAAGAAAGGAATTAGTAAGTAATGATACGGCAATTCCGATATCAAGATTTCCCGGATAGAGCCCGAAAATGAAAAATGAATATAAAAATAAGGGAAGATGAGTCTGGTGATTAAGTGCAATACTGTGAAAACAGAAATATCCCAAAGCAATTCCCAGAAATGTTATTCCGGCAACAATTGCTTCATAAGTATTGAAATTCAGGATGTTAAATATTATTACTATTAAAAGAAGAAAACCAATATAAACAGGAATTGAAAAAATATTGCTTTCTTTTGAAAGTAATTTAAACATTTTTTATAAATTTGTACAAAGTTAATTTAAAAAAGGAAAATAATGACGTCTTTCTTTCTATTCTTAAGCAAAGTTTTCAAATGGTCTTTCGGTTTTTTTGATTCCTTTGGAAATGTTTTAAACTGGATCCTATTTATTGTTTGCTGTGTGTTGTTCACCTATTGGTGTTACGTTCTGGTGGTTACACTGGGAGGTGATAAAGATAAAGACTACTATTCTCCAACAGAGGGAAAACACCCTTATTATGATCCAAGTATCTACAAAAAAGAAGGTTAATTAATTGGTTATATAGTAAAAAGCCGATCAAATAATTTATTTGATCGGCTTTTTTATAACGGTTAAAATTTACTTTTTTTATTCGTGAATAGGAAGTACCAAAACCGGAATTGTAGAGCTTTTCGTTAAACCTTTAGTCAGGCTGCCTACAAAAACATCATAAATTCCACTTCTTCCGTGAGAGCCCATTACGATATAGCTGGCATTTTTTGATTTAGCGTATTCCAGGATAATATCTTTGGCAATACCTTGTTTTAAAAGATGCTCGCATTCTACATCGTGAGAAATAATTCTCTGTTCAAGCCTATTCAGCTGTACCAGTTCTTCTCTGATCTCATTTTCTTCAACTTCAGGAAAATACTGAAATCCCATATCACCAATAGCAAATCCAATGTCAGTAGGTGCTACATGGATCAGATGAATCTTGCCATTTATCTCTTTGGCAAATTTGATCGCACCATCTACGAGTTGTTCTGTTTTATCCCCAAAATCCACGGGCAATATAATGTTTATCATAACCTTTAATTTTGTTAACTAAAGATAGTGAAAAAAATATGAAATACGCTGTTAAATACTTATAATATTCGGATATCCAGAATTTTTTCATCCTCAAGGAATGCTTCCAGAATATCATTTTCTTCAACTTTCCCAACTCCTTTTGGAGTTCCCGTAAAGATAAGGTCTCCCACTCTTAATGTGAAATACTGGGAAACGAACGCGATGATATCATCAAAACTGAATATCATATCCTTTGTGTTTCCGTCCTGTACCTTTTCTTTATTTTGCAGTAATGAAAAGCCTAAACTTTCCAGATTATAATTTTCTTTATTAAAGAAGTTTCCTACTACAGCTGAACCATCAAACCCCTTAGCTAATTCCCAAGGCAGGCCTTTTGATTTTAACTCTGTCTGCAGGTCCCTTGCTGTAAAATCTATCCCCAAACCGATTTCTTCATAATGTTTATGGGCGGAATCTTTTTGGATGTATTTTCCTCCTTTTGAGATTTTCAATACCACCTCAAGTTCATAATGAATATCTTTAGAAAATTCGGGTAGGTAAAAATCATTACCCTTCAGGACAGCAGTATCAGGTTTGATAAAGATTACAGGTTTTTCAGGAATTTCATTTCCTAATTCTTTCGCATGCTCACTATAATTTCTTCCTATGCAGATAATTTTCATATGCTTATATTTTTTTATTGCATGGTATGAAATCATTGACGATGATACCTTGCAAAAATTATTTAATTGTTAATGGGTAAATTCATTCTCACAGTAATAGCAGATGAACTTATGACTTGTTAAGATAGAAACTCCGAAAAAACTTGTAGCACTATCATCTCTGTAAATATGATTGGAGCCACATTTTGGACATACAAAATCGAATTCGGGATCTTCGATGGTATGCTCCACTTCAAGAGCTATATTCTCGTTTTCTTTGTAATCTTTCAAAATTTCCGTTGCTTTACCCAGGTCGTCTTCAAAAACCTGAAGCTGAATTCCTCCCACTGCCTGAGACAATAGCCAGTCCGACTGAATGAGCTGCTCATTAGCTATGAAGCTGTTAAGGCCTTTTTCTGCCAATATCTGTTTATCCCTATTGGCTTCAAGAGCCGTTTCGTAAAATTTAAAACGAACAAGTTTTGACATCCTTAGAATTTACTTGATAGTTGAATTTTTGTAAAGACCTTCTTTGTATACAAAGGAAAATCGGCGTTCTGTAACCAACCATAATATCCCAGGTCTTTCTGGAAAACTACTTTTACACATTGTCCTTTATATTTACCGAAGCTGAAAGTTTCCTCCATCTTCTCGTTGAATCCAATAAACCCTGCTAAATCCGCATTCTTATTATGAAATGTAAATTCACTCAAAGCAGCAATTTCATTCGGCACGTCATCATATTTTCCTACCTGGGCATCTAATACCTCAAAGGTTGCCATAACGTCAGCCTCAGCGGAGTGTGCATTCTCCAATGTCTTACCACAGTAAAACTGATAAGCGGCTCCAAGGTTTCTCGGTTCTTTCTTATGGAAGATGGTTTGGGCATCCACCAACTTGAATTTGCTTAGGTCAAAATCAATTCCTGCGCGCAAAAGCTCCTCTGCAAGAAGAGGAACATCAAACCTGTTGGAGTTGAAACCTCCCAAATCTGAGCCTGAAATCATTTCCATTACCTTCGAAGCAATGGATTTAAAAGTAGGAGCGTCCTTAACGTCTTCGTCATAAATGCCGTGAATCTGGCTCGATTCCAAAGGAATTGGCATTTCAGGATTAATACGCCAGGTTTTACTTTCCCTGGATGCATCGGGATTTACCTTTAGAATACAGATTTCAACAATCCTGTCTTTTCCGATATTTGTTCCCGTTGTTTCAAGGTCGAAAATGCAAAGAGGTTTATATAGTTTTAAATTCATATTGAAGATTTATAAGTTGAGATAGTGAATTTTGAAGTAATAATATTTCAATTTATTTTAGTCAAAATTCTGAATTTATGTAAGTTGTTTTTGAAATATAAGTGAAATTAAAATATAATAAAGTATAACCATAGGGATTCCTACTGTTCCCAATATGATCAGAATGATAATGGAACCTATTAATAAAGCAAGTTTTGGATAATTGTCTTCCAGTTTCATGGATTTGAATTTCATGGCAATCATTTTAACAGGGCTTACCAAAAGTAACGAAAAGACAATGGTAATGGCTATCATCAGATATAGATTGGAAAATATAAACTCATAGCTCTGAGTTTTTTTAAAGGCATAATACAAGCCAAAAATTAAAATAGTATTGGAAGGTGTATTTAAACCTTTAAAGTAATACTTCTGATCTTCATCCAGATTAAAAATTGCTAACCTCAGGCATGAAAATACAGTAAGTAAAAATCCTGAATAAGCATACCATGGAATGTGAGAATAAGAATTGTCTGCGAGAGCAACAAACATGGTCAATCCCGGAATAAAACCAAAGCTTACCATATCCGCTAGTGAATCCAGCTGAACCCCCAGATTCGAATTAGCTTTTAAAGCACGGGCAACAAAGCCATCAAAAAAGTCTAAAACCAGCGAAAGGATAAGGCAAATAGCAGTTATTTTATAATCACCAAGGATAAGATGCACTGCCCCTATGCATCCGGAAAATAAATTTCCTAAGGTTAGGACGTTCGCAAGATTGTTTTTAATAAAATTCATAGTCACAAAATTACATTTTTTAAGAATTCTAGGTTAAAATATTCCCCACTAAAAAATACATTAATCTGAAATTGATGTAAATTTGCCAAATGAAATTTTTTAAAGAATTTAGAAAACAGGAAGTTCTGGTATTGGTATACCGGATTTTTTTGGCATATGTTTTTTATCAGATTGCCAGATTTTTGTTCTGGTATTTTAATAGAGAGCTCATAAAGGTAGATTCGGTTTCAGACTATTTTAGTTTATCTTTTCATGGAATTGCCTTTGATACTACTGCAATTTTATATGTCAATTCTTTATTTATTTTGCTGAGTCTTATCCCTGTTATAATCAATACCAGAAAGGGATATCAAAAAATGTTATTTTGGCTTTACTTTATCACAAATGGAATTGCCTATGCCATGAACTTCGGTGATTTTGTTTATTATAAATTTGCCCAGACAAGATTAACGTCGGCTGCATTTCAGGTGGCCAAGCATGAAACTAATATCGGAAAAGTGTTTGGTGCTTCCATTGTTCAGAATCCTTTTGTTCTTATATGGTTTTTTGTTCTTATGGCACTATGGGTTTTTCTTTACAAAAGGATAAAGATCACAGAACAGAAGCCGGTAAGACTTATTCCTTATTTTATCCTTTCTGTCCTTTGTCTATGTGGAATTACAGTTTTGGTAGTAGGAGGGATCCGTGGAGACTTCAGACACAGCACAAGGCCTATTAATCTTGTGGACGCAAATCGTTTCGTGAAAATTCCATCTCAGGGGAATATGGTTTTGAACAGTACGTTTTCATTCTTCAGAACATTAGGAACCAATAATTTTAAAGAAGTTCACTTTGTAGACCCGAAGTTTATAGAGGATAATATCCAGCCTTATAAAATATACGACAGGCAGGTAACCAACCGTCCGAATATCGTAATATTTATTGTTGAATCCTTCAGCAGGGAATATTCCGGAGCTTTTAATAAGGATAAGAATATTAAAGATTATGTTTCTTACACCCCGTTTATTGATAGTTTAGCTGGTGAAAGTTTAATTTTTCCCAACACCTTTGCGAATGGAAGACAGTCTATCCATGGAATGAGCAGTGTGCTTGCCGGAATTCCGAGTCTTACGGATGCTTTTACAAGTTCACCATATTCCAATCAGAAAATACAATCTATTGTTTCTATATGTAATGATCTGGGTTATGATACCTCATTTTATCATGGAGCACCCAATGGATCCATGGGATTCCTTGGCTTTGGAAATATTTTAGGTTTCAAACATTATTTTGGAAAGACCGAGTATAATAATGATGCCGATTTTGACGGAATGTGGGCGATCTGGGATGAGCCGTTTTTGCAATACTTTGCTAAAAATGTTGGGAAAACGCAACCATTTATGGCTACTGTTTTTACCGCTTCTTCTCACCATCCTTTTAAAATTCCTGAAAAATACCAGGGGAAATTTAAAAAAGGTAAAAATCAAATGCATGAACCGATACAATATACTGATTATTCAATAAAAAAATACTTTGAAACGGCTAAAAAACAACCCTGGTATAATAATACTATTTTCGTGTTTACCGGAGATCATACCAATGAAATCTATTATCCGGAATATCAGAAAAGTATGAACCGTTTTGCCGTTCCGATTATTTTATATTCTCCCAATCCCGAATATCATTTGAAAGGAGTAAATACGGAAGAAGCACAGCAGATTGATATTTACCCAACACTGGCAGATCTGATCGGATATAATAAAAGGATAAGAAGCTGGGGAAGAAGTCTCGTAAGTGATAAAAAATACCCTGCTATCATAGCAAATTCAGATGGCGGTGTGGAACAATTTATTATTGGGAATTATATCTATCGTTTCGACGGAAAAAATGTAGTAGGCATTTATGATAAATCAGATCTGGGATTGGAGAAAAATCTGGCAGATCATTTGAATACACCGGAGACTGAAAAAGGAAAGGAGATTGCCAAAGCCTGGTATCAGGATTATATGGACAGGGTTATCAACCGTAAACTGAACTAAGAGGGTGTTTAATTTTTTAAATTGGTATGTGTCTTGTTATATATGCCCAGTATAATAAATGTTTTTGTTTGTTTAAAATTAATTTATATTTTTAGCGTTAAATAGATAACAAGAACAGTATATCAAAATTAAAATAACAAGTATATGAGAAAATTATTATTTACCCTGGCATTTTCTTTGGCAAGTATATTATCTTTTGCACAGATAGAAGGAAAATGGAAAACTATAGATGATGAAACCAAACAGGCAAAATCTATTGTAGAAATCTATAAAAAAACAGATGGGACTTATTATGGCAAGGTATCGCAATTACTTATAAAGCCTGCTGATCCTAACTGTACAAATTGTAAAGATGACAGAAAAGGAAAACCTATTCTTGGACTGGAAATTATCAGGGGATTAAAAAAAGAAGGTGACGAATTTACCGGAGGAACTATTACAGATCCAAAGACTGGAAAAACGTATAAATGTACGATTACAAGATCCGGAGATCAGTTGAATGTAAGAGGATACATAGGTTTATCCCTGTTGGGAAGAACGCAGACTTGGCAAAAAGTAAACTAATCTGTTTTAAATAAAATTAATTAACGGCATTTCATTTAAATGAGATGCCGTTTTTATGATGTGTGTAATAAAAAAACACTATTTTTGTAGTCTAAATTTTTCAAAGAAATATGGCAGAATATACTTTTCGTGAGGTAATTGCACAGGCAATGAGTGAGGAAATGCGTAAAGACGAATCCATTTATTTAATGGGGGAGGAAGTTGCAGAATACAACGGTGCGTATAAAGCTTCAAAAGGAATGCTGGATGAATTTGGTCCTAAAAGAATAATCGATACACCGATCGCAGAACTTGGTTTTACCGGAATCTCCGTAGGTGCAGCGATGAATGGGAACAGACCCATTGTAGAATTTATGACATTCAATTTCTCTTTGGTAGGAATTGACCAGATTATCAATAATGCAGCAAAAATCCGTCAGATGAGTGGAGGACAGTGGAATTGTCCTATTGTTTTCCGTGGTCCTACTGCTTCTGCAGGCCAATTGGGAGCTACGCACTCTCAGGCTTTCGAAAGCTGGTATGCAAACTGTCCGGGATTGAAAGTGATCGTACCTTCTAATCCTTATGACGCAAAAGGATTATTGAAATCAGCAATCCAGGATAATGATCCGGTAATCTTCATGGAATCCGAGCAGATGTATGGAGATAAAATGGAAATTCCTGAAGAAGAATACTATCTACCGATCGGAAAGGCAGATATCAAGAAAGAAGGTAAGGATGTAACTCTGGTTTCTTTTGGTAAGATCATGAAAGTAGCGATTCAGGCTGCTGAAGATTTGGCTAAAGAAGGAATTTCTGTAGAGGTGATCGACCTTAGAACAATCCGTCCTTTGGATTATGATGCTATTTTAAATTCTGTTAAGAAAACAAACAGACTGGTTATTTTGGAAGAAGCATGGCCGTTTGCGTCTATCTCTTCTGAAATTGCATATATGGTTCAGCAAAAAGCTTTCGATTATCTGGATGCACCAATCAAGAGAATTACGACTCCTGATGCTCCTGCTCCATATTCAGCAGCTTTATTTGCAGAATGGTTCCCTAAACTTGAAAAAGTGAAAGAGGAGATTAAAAATGCGTTGTATATTAAATCATAGAGAAAAACTTCCGAAAGGAAGTTTTTTCATTTATTATATTCATGAAGAATAATTCATGAGGTCATAAATTTAGTGTAGATTTGCGCTTTTAAAATTAGCTGATATGTCAGAAGTTACAGAGGGTGGTCATCATTTTGACCTAAAGAAACTTTCATTTGTAGGGGTTATTGTGTCCCTCGGAATTGTTTTTGGGGATATTGGGACGTCACCATTGTACGTAATGAAAGCAATTGTGAATGCCCGAAAAGATGGTGCGGCAATGCCATTCGATGAATATATTGAAGGTGCATTATCATGTATTATCTGGACATTGACCCTTCAAACTACTATAAAGTATGTAATTATTGCTCTAAGAGCAGATAATAAAGGAGAAGGGGGAATTCTTGCACTTTATTCACTAGTAAAGAAACTCAAGAAGAAATGGCTCTATGTGGTTGCCATTATAGGAGCGGCAACACTTGTTGCAGATAGTGTAATCACTCCTTCATTAACGGTTATGTCTGCTATTGAAGGGTTAAAAATATATAATCCCGAGACACCGGTAGTTCTCATTACCCTGGTCATCCTGTTTGTAGTTTTTGTGGTACAACAGTTTGGAACGGCTTCTATTGGGAAATTCTTTGGACCCGTTATGGTAACCTGGTTCCTGGCCTTAGGGGTTTTCGGATCAATCCACCTTTTTGATCACATTGAAATTATAAGAGCATTTAACCCGATATATGCCTACAATCTTATTACACACTCTCCAAGTGCTATTGTTATCATGGGAGCAGTGTTCCTTTGTACAACAGGAGCGGAAGCTTTGTACTCGGATTTGGGGCATTGTGGTGCTAAAAATATAAGAATCAGCTGGGTGTTTGTAAAATTAATGCTTATCCTGAACTATCTTGGACAAGGAGCATGGCTGCTGGATAATTATCATCAGGTGTTCAGTGGTGTGAATCCATTCTTTGGAATTATGCCGCAATGGGCCGTTTTACCTGGGGTTATCCTTGCAACAGCCGCTGCAATTATCGCCAGTCAAGCCGTAATCACCGGATCATTTACTATGTTCTCGGAAGCCATGTCAGTTTCATTCTGGCCGAATCAGCACATTGAATATCCTTCGGGTATTAAAGGACAAATGTATATCCCGGGAGTAAACTGGGGATTGATGGTATTCTGTTTTGTTGTGGTTATATTTTTTCAAAAATCTGAAAGAATGGAAGCGGCTTATGGTCTGACGATTACCATTACCATGTTAATGACCACCATACTATTACTTTTCTGGTTAAGCAGAACACGGGTAAGCAAATTCTTTATTATAGGTTTCGGAGCGGTTTATCTTTTCCTTGAATCAGGATTTTTCTATGCCAATGTCATCAAATTTGTTGATGGAGGATGGCTAACAATGGTATTAGGTGGGTTTATTGCAGTATGTATGTATGCATGGTATAACGGCAGACTGATCAAGGCTAACTTTATACAATATGTAAAGATCGATAAATATGTGTCTATTATTAAGGATATGAAACTTGATGAGACCATTCCTAAATATGCTACCAATCTTGCTTACTTAAGCAGAGCAAAAAGAAATGACGAGGTAGAGTCAAAGATTATTTATTCCATCATCAAGAAACAGCCTAAAAGGGCAGATCATTATTTTGTTTTAAGTATTGTAAATCAGGAAGATCCCTATACTTTTAAATATACGGTAGATGAAATATTACCAGGAACTGTATTTAAAGTGAATTTTCTTTTAGGATTTAAAGTAGACCGCAGAATCAATGATTATTTCGGTATGGTTCTGAAAGATCTTATGGCTGATGGAACTATTCCATCAAGAAGCAGTCACCCTTCTTTGAGAGCACATAATATACCTCCGGATCTTAAATATGTGATTATAGATAATACGTATATCAACGATATACTTTTGACGGTAAAACAAAAAATCACGCTTAATATTTACAATTTTGTGAAGTATATTGGAAGTGACGATTTCAAGGCCTGGGGAGTCACTTCACACAATGTAGTGGTGGAATCTGCTCCGATTACAGAGGAGACATTATATGATAAAAAAATTGAACAGGCGGGATTTTTACGCCATAACTTCTAAGCACCACTTTATAAGCATACTATCTATTTAAATAAAAATTAATAAATTTGTAGATAATTATTTTAATGGATACTATACAAAAAGAAAAAAATATAGCTCTTATCAAAGATGTTTTGAGAAACTACCTTTTAGAAAAAGGTTTCCGAAACACGCCTGAGAGATACACCATATTGGAAGAGATCTATAATATGGATCACCACTTCAATGTGGATGATCTCTATCTGTTGATGATGCAGAAGAAATATCATGTTTCTAAAGCAACAATTTACAATACAATTGAGATCTTCCTGGATGCAGGGCTAATTCGTAAACACCAATTTGGAGAAAAAACACTGACGTCTTCATCTTATGAGAAGTCTTATTTTGATAAGCAACACGATCACTTGGTGATCTACAAAAAAGATTCTGATAAGGAGATTGAGGAAATTATAGAGTTTTGTGATCCTAGGATTCAAGGGATCAAAGAAGCTATAGAAGATGCTTTTGGCGTAAAAATTGATTCTCATTCGCTGTATTTTTATGGCATTAAGAATGACTAATCAATGAGACTGATTCTTTTTCTGATACTCTTTGTTTCTACTTTTATATTTGCGCAAGATCAACAAAAACCTGCGCAAAGGGATCCTTATTTAAAAGCTCCTGTAAATAATAATACACCCAAGCAAATAAGACCTGAAGATAAAATTAAAATCATCCATGCGGATTTTGTAAAAAAAGATCCTGCAAAGTATGACGGAAACCAATATCTTGAGGGAAATGTAAAAATCGAAAATCAGGGTTCTATCCTTACGGCAGATGAAGTTGTGCTGTATAGCGAAGAAAACTTTGCGAAAGCGATTGGTAATACAAAGCTCCAGAACACAGATGGATCGGTAATTACTGCTGGGGAAATGGAATACGATGGGAATACCCAAAAGGGCGTTGCACGTAAGAACGTAGTCCTTACCGACCCAAAGCAAACCATCAGAACCGATATTCTTTATTACGATAAACTTTCAAATCTTGCCTATTTTAATACAGGAGGAACGATTTCTGACGGACAGAATGTGATGTATACAAAATCTGCGACCTATTTTCTGGATACGAAGATGATCGATTTTGTAGGCAATGTAAAAATTGATACTCCGGACTATGTTATCGAAGGTCCCAACATTAAACAGAACCAGAATACTAAAGTTGCTGAGTTCTTTGGTCCGACAACGATAACCAACAGGGCCAATCCGAAAAACTATATATACACCGAAAGAGGTACCTATAAAATGGGTTCTAAAGAATCCTACCTTAATAAAAATTCGGGGATACATTATAACGATAAAATTCTGACCGGAGATGATATGTATTTTAATCAGCTCACAGGGTTTGGTACAGCTACCGGAAATGTGACATTAGATGATCCTAAAGAAAAAAGATATGTGAAAGGAGGTTATGGAGAAATTTTTCAAAAGAAAGATTCTTCGATCATTACCAAAAATCCATATGCCGTAAAGATCCTTGAAAAGGATTCTATATATTTTGCAGCTGAAAAGATAATCTCTTATCAGAAACCTGATGAAACTGATGCTACAAAGAAAAAAAGTTTTTTGAGAGCATTCAGGAAAGGAAGGTTTTATAAGTCCAATGCACAGGGAAGAGCAGATTCCATTGCATTTAACGAAACGGATGGTATTATGCATATGTATACTGCACCAATCTTATGGAGTGGAGAAAAGCAGGTGACAGGAGATAAAATCGAAGCTTATTTTAATACGGCAACCGAGGATCTTGACTCCTTGAAAGTAATAGGAAATGCATTTGCTATAAGTAAAGTTGATTCTTTGAACCTGAAAGATGAGTTCAACCAGGTAAAAGGAAAGCTCATGACCGTTTATTATGAAAAAAGCGAGGTCAAAGAAACCAAAGTTATAGGAAATGCACAGGCTATAAGTTATGCGGATGACTTTAACGAAAAGACTAAAGAGAATGAAAGAATAGGTATTACCCTTACCTCATGTGGAATTATTGATGCTATATTTGAAAGCAGAGTACTTCAGATTGTATCCTGTAATATCGGGGCAACGTCCGATACATATCCTATGAGTAAGATAGAACCTGCCAGAAGAAAGTTTCAGGACTTTAACTGGAATACAAAAGACAGAATCAGGAAATGGCAGGATATCCTCGTAGATACTCCTGGATATGAAGAGATAAAATACGAAGCCGACACTGAACTTTATGATGCGGCTAAAGAAGCTGTTGAAAAGGAAAAAGCTAAGGAAGAAGCTAAAAAACCTAAGAGAGTCAGAAAATAAGTTTCTGTAAAATATAAAAGGCCTGCCAAAAAGCAGGCTTTTTTTGTGTAATGATAATTTCGGGATTTAATGAATGTTTTTTAGCTTTGCTAAAATTTTATTTAAAATGGAATTGCAAAAAGGTTTTTTTTCATACCAGGCACAAACTACACAATTTGCAGCAGGTTTTGAAGTTGAAAAAGCAGAAGGAAGCTATATTTTTGGAACGGACGGAAAGAGATATCTTGATTTTGTAGCAGGAGTTTCTGCCAATACTTTGGGACATTCCCATCCTAAAATCGTTAATGCAATCAAAGAACAGGCGGAAAAGTACCTTCATGTAATGGTATATGGTGAATATGCGCAGGATAAACCTGTGGCATTATGTCGTTTGCTGGCAGAAGCTACTCCGGATCCGCTGGAAGTTACTTATCTTGTCAATAGTGGAGCTGAAGCTATAGATGGAAGTCTGAAGCTGGCCAAAAGATATACCGGAAGGGAAGAAATTATTTCCTTTAAAGATTCTTATCATGGAAATACCCATGGAGCATTAAGTGTTTCGGGAAATGAGTATCATAAGAGGGAATTTCGTCCTCTTTTACCGATGGTATCATTTATTGAATTCAATAATGAAGACGATCTGGATAAGATTACAGAGAAGACAGCCTGTGTAATCCTTGAAACGATACAGGGTGCGGCAGGATTTTTAGTTCCTCAGAACGATTATCTGAAGAAATTAAAAAAAAGATGTGAGGAGGTGGGGGCTCTCCTTATCCTGGATGAGATACAACCGGGGTTTGGAAGGACAGGTAAGCTGTTTTCATTTGAGCATTATGGAATTGTTCCGGATATCCTTGTTATGGGGAAAGGAATGGGAGGTGGAGTCCCTGTTGGGGCTTTTATGAGCTCTAAGGAAATAATGAATAGTTTGTCACATTCGCCGAAGTTGGGACATATCACTACATTCGGAGGGAACCCTCTTATAGCGGCATCCAGCTATGCAACATTAAAAGAAGTGCTAGAAAGTGGGTTAATGAATGAGGTGGACAGGAAAGAGGAACTATTCAGGGCATTACTGGTGCATCCCAAGATCAGTAATATAAACGGGAGAGGGTTGATGCTCGCTGTAAATTTAGGAAGCCCGGAATATACTTTAAAAGTTGCTCAGAAGTGTATGGAAAAAGGTCTTGTAGTGTTCTGGCAACTGTACAGGAATGAATATTTAAGAATTTCTCCACCATTAACCATATCTCTTGAGGAAATAAAAGAGGGATGCCAGATTATCCTTGAAGTTTTAAACGAAAATTAGATATCAATCTCTTCTTTCAAAGAAGAGAATTTTTTATGCCAAGCACTGTAAATTTTGCTTTTAAAATCCTTCACGATAGTGTCAGAACAACTGTGACAAATATCATGCATATTGTATAAAAAAGTAAATACATTTTTGTGTAATAAAAAAATTAATTTATATATTGCGGGACGATAAAACAAAGATTATATGGCGAAACTTAAAGTCCATTACGAATTTCCAATGCATTGTCTTTCAGAGATTTTATATGAGTATCTGGCGACGGCAGAAGGATTATCTGAATGGTTTGCGGATGAGGTAGTAGAGAAAGGAGATGACTTCTTTTTTAGCTGGGGTGGAGGCCCTGCTGAAAAGGCGACTTTGATTAGATATAAGCCAGAAGGTTTCGTGCGTTTCAGATGGGAAGAAGATGAGGGAACAAAGAATTTCTTTGAAATGACCATCACGATTGATGATATTACTGAAGATTTGGCTTTAAATATCACAGACTTTTGTGAAGAAGGAGATGAAGAAGAAAATGCGATGTATTGGGAGAATCTTATAGAAAACCTAAGAATAAAACTAGGGGCTGCTTAATAGTGGGCTGTACAAAATGATAAAACTGATGAACGATTTATCGTTCATTATTTTTTTATAAATAAATCATACATTGGAAAATCAATATTTTACATCAGACGAATTGAATGTGAAGAACAGGGCATTTCTCCTGGGAGATGCTGTAAAGGTTTCTTTTTTTATTAGAAACTCTAAGCTCATTATGGACGAAGAGTGTTATTTCTTCCTAATGGCCTCAATGAGAAAAATGAGAATGAATATTCCTTTGACTTATACTCTTGAATTTTTTCAAACTCTTTTTCAAAAAGAGGTGATTGAAGGAAAGAATAGTAAAAATGCGATTATTAATTTTCAGGTTTTCAGAAATTCAGATGAACTTACTTTAGCAAAATCATCAATTTCCTATTTTTATGAAGTCGATGAAAAGGATGATATTCTGGCCATTCATCAAAGGCTTCTTGAGCTTGATCTTATCAAAGAAATTAATGTAAATAATAATCTTTTGAGTAATATCAGGGTTCATTGTCCGGAAAACATCTATGGAGGGATTTATGCTCAGGAAAACGATCTGGATGATGTGATTCTGCTTAATCCGAATAAGAGGATTGCGAGATCTACTTCTGGAAACCTTCTGTTTTTAGAAGGAAATATCATTAAAGTTCCAAAACATTCTGAAGGTGCATACATTTCTCCTTTACTGGAAAATTTTGTTACTTTTTTACATAAGAATAATCTTGCTGATATTCAGGAGCATGAAATTATTGCATTTGAATCTCAGAAAGCTGAAGAAATTTTAATGATTTCAGATGAGAAAGGCATATTTTCTGTAGGAAAGATAAGAAATAAGACTTTTGGAAATTCCCGATTCACCGAATTGGTGGAAAAATGGAAGGAAAGTTTTTAAAATTGACAAACCCGGTAAACAACAAAAGTTCCAAAGTCCTTTACCGGGTTTTATTCTGAATATATCAGAAATTGTATTTTTTTAAACCTGCTGAGATGTATCTGGCAGACTTATTTACAATATTATTTTTATTTATTGCCTCGCTTCACCTTAATAGGCTTAAGAGTTAAAAATACTTCCGGAAAGAAAAATAAAATAAGTTGTTTTAAGATTTTCATTTTCACGACTTTTTGGTTATTCAAATAACGGAAATTCTTTCTTAAAAATTGGTTAAAGCAAGCTTAAAATTTGTTAATATTTTCTCTCTAATTCCCAATATAAGTAGAATTAATTCAATGAAATATCTTCCGGGGAATTAGCCCAGAGTAGATATTCACCACCCAGATTCTGCATGATAGTTTTCCATAAGGTCTGGTCATTGGGTAATGTATAGTCCAGATTATAGATATCGACTACAGTCCACATTTTTCTTTGAACCTCACTATCCAGCTGATTGGCTGTCCATCCTGAATATCCGGAAAAGATCTTGACATCATCTATAAGGAGGTCTCCACTTAAAACGGCGCTAATGATGTTTTCAATATCCTCTGTCAGATAAAATCCATCAGCAATATCAGTATATAGTTCCGTTACTTTTTTGCCTTTTACAATAAAGAATATCTTATCATTTTCCACCGGTCCACCATCGTACACATCGATTTTAAAATCAAAGAAGTTCTTGAACTTGCCACTCACCTGATTGTTTTTCTTATTTAATATTAAACCAAATGCGCCGCTTTCGTTGTGTTCTACGATAAGGACTACTGATCTGGAAAAAATATCTCCGGAAATATCAGGTGTGGAAATTAATATTTTACCTTTGTATGAGTAATGCATACTCAAATTTAATAAAAAATATTTATGGAAAACCTTCACGATAAGAGAAAAATCTATGAGAAATCCCAACTTATTGAAAGTGAGATAAAACAAAATCCGATTGAGCAATTCAGGGATTGGTTTCTTACAGCGTCAGAGAATCCAGGTGTTTCCGAAGCAAATGCAATGGCTATATCAACTGTAGAGGAAGATGGATGCCCAAGGACGAGAATGGTTCTTTTAAAGGCATATACGTATGAAGGGTTTATTTTTTACACCAATTATTCAAGCAAGAAAGGAAAGGCAATTGAAAAAAATCATAAGGCCTGTCTCCATTTTTTCTGGCCAACACTTGAAAGGCAGATCATCATAAAAGCCAATTTGGAACGGGTAGCGGAGAATCTGAGTGATGGCTATTTTCATTCCAGACCAAAAGGCAGCCAGCTGGGTGCAGTAGTGTCGCCTCAAAGCCAGATTATTCCCAACAGGGAGTTTCTGGAAGAGAAATTAAAAGAGCTGGAGAAGCAATATGAAACGGATGAAGTTCCAAGACCCGAGAATTGGGGTGGCTATATCGCAAAACCTTATGAGATAGAATTCTGGCAGGGCAGACCCAATAGATTACATGACAGGATTATCTATCAGCTTGAAGGTCTCGACTGGAAAATTTCCCGTTTAGCGCCTTAATCCCTTTATCAAACTGAATAAACATAAAAAAACCTCATCAAAAGATGAGGTTTGCATTTTCTAATCTGAATGATTATTTTTTCTTAGCTCCAGAAACTGCTGTAGATAGATCAGCTCCAGCTTTGAATTTAGCAACTTTTTTAGCAGCAATTTTGATTGGTTTTTTAGTTGCAGGGTTGATACCTTGTCTAGCAGCTCTCTCAGCTACTGAGAAAGTACCGAATCCTACTAAAGAAACTTTTCCGTCTTTTTTCTTTAAAGTAGTAGTTACGTTAGAAATAAAAGATTCAAGAGCAGACTTTGCTGCAACTTTTGTAATTCCTGCATCTTTTGCGATTGCGTCGATTAATTCAGACTTGTTCATAATTTTTAATATTAAAGTTGGTTCGTAATTATAGCAAATATAATACTATTTTCTAATTGTGCAATTTTTTTATTAAATTTTGTGTTATTTTTTTGATTTTGGCGAAAAAACATCAAAATATCATAATTCGGTTTTTCACCAAAAATCTACGTTACCCGTTACTAAAATCATGCCAAATGCTTATGTGTATTGACTTTAGCTAAATCGGAATATTATTTTTTGTATTTATTAAATCTTGAATTTGTATTAAGTATTAATGTATTTGGTGATATGATTGTAGATTTAGTAAGTAAAATCCAAATATTTTAATTTAAAAAAAAATAAATACCTGTGTATCTGATGCTTTTAAAATGGTTATAAACTTCAATTTATAAATTTTTATTAATAAATTTGCAGCATGTTAATAGAAGTTTTCAAGTCAAAGATTCACAGGGTACGGGTTACTGCCTCAGACCTTAATTATATCGGGAGTATAACGATTGACGAAGATCTTATCGAAGCTGCCGGATTGGTGGTAGGTGAGAGAGTTTATATCGTAAACGTAAACAATGGAGAGCGTTTCGATACATACATTATAAAAGGTAAGAGAAAATCCGGAGAGGTATGCTTAAACGGGCCTGCTGCAAGAAAAGTTCAGAAGGATGATATCATCATTATTATAGCTTATGCACAAATGACGCCGGAGGAGGCAAAAAGTTTCCAGCCAAAGATCGTTTTCCCGGATGAAAAGACAAACCTTCTTACCTGATTCATGGAGAAAAAACAAACGAATCCCATAAAGTCAATAATTACAGTCGTAATTTCGCTTGCTTTTGCAGGCTTTTTTTTATGGCTTGCTTTAAAGGGACTTGATTTTAAGGTGATTCAGAAATCATTGGCAAAAGCAAACTACCTGTGGGTTTTATTTGCTTCTGTTTTTGGGATTTTAGCCTACTGGTTTCGGGCTGTTCGCTGGAATCTTTTATTAGAACCTATGGGGCATCAGATCTCTAACTCCAATTCATTGTGGTCTATTTCATTTGGCTACCTGATGAATCTTACCATTCCCAGAAGTGGAGAAGTAGCAAGGGCTACGGCATTGTATGGAGTGGAAGGAGTTCCGGTAGATAAATCTTTTGGAACGATTATTTTGGAAAGAGTAGTTGATCTTATTTGTATGTTGGGATTCTTGGGATTAACCTTAATCTTTAAATACAAGGCCATTCTTTCTTTTTACGAAAACTCAGGAATAGATATCAACCCAAATAAAATTTTAATCATTCTTTTAATTCTTGTAGTAGGAACAATACTTTTTTTTGTTCTCAAAAAGAAGCTTGCAACAATTCCTCTTTTAGGAAAGATTATTGGCTTTATAGATGGAATCTTCCAGGGGATCACTTCGATTTTCAGGCTGAAACAGAAAGGAAAGTTTATTTTGTATACGCTGGGAATCTGGATATCCTATTATTTTGCAGCCTATCTTGTATGTTTTGCACTTCCGGAAACTTCAAACTTCACCATTGCTGACGGTTTCTTTATTATTGTAGTAGGAACATTGGGAATGATCATTCCTGCCAGTGGAGGTATCGGAGCCTTCAACCTGGCTATGAAATTCGGATTTATGGCATTATTTATATCCATGGGAAAAAGTGCGGAATTAGGAGGTGAAATGGGACTTACTTATTCTTTTATTTCCTTACCTCTGCAAATTGTAATTATGCTGGTCATGGGATTGATTTCTATTCCAATGCTGGCGAAAGCAAGAAATAGCAGAGTCAGTCACAATAATTTTGAAAGTTAATATCCATTCTGATATACAATACAGCCCGGTCAATTAGATCGGGCTTTTTCTATTAAAATATTTGGATATTCGGGAAATCAAATTTATCTTAGATATTTAAGATTTTATTATGGCAATTAACCTACAGAAAGGACAAAGAATAGATATAGGATTAACAAAACTAACGATTGGACTAGGATGGGATCCTAATGATGGAAGAGGATATGATTTTGATCTTGATGCTTCTGCAATTATGATCGATGCGGAAAGAAAACTTGTAAGTGAAGATTATTTTGTTTTTTATAACAATCTAAGCTCTCCGGATGGCGCATTGACTCATACGGGTGATGATCCGAGTGGAAAGAACAGTGACGGGGATGATGATGAATCTATTATTATCGATTTGGAAAAAGTTGATGGAAGAGTAGAAGAAATACTCTTTGTGGTTACCATCGAAGATTTTGAAAGAAGAAAACAAAATTTTGGTCAGGTAAGAAATTCATATATCAGGATCATTGATAATAATAGCAACCAGGAAATCGCCAAATATGAACTGGATGAGGATTTTTCTATAGAAACGGGAATCGAGTTCGGCAGGTTATACAAGAGGAATGGAAGCTGGAAATTTGAGGCTTCCGGAATTGGTTACAGGGCAGACCTTTCTTTCTTCCTTGAAAAATATTATAAAGGGCAAATCATTAAATAACAATGGCAATTAATTTACAAAAAGGCCAAACGATAGATCTCAGGAAAAACAATCTTGGTGAAAGCGTTTATGATCTTTCTCAGGTCACTATCGGATTGGGTTGGGACGTTCGCAAGCAGGGAGGTTTCTTTGGGAGGTTATTCAGCAATGAACCCGAATATGATCTCGATGCTGTTGCTTTTCTTCTGGATAAAAACGGGAAAGTTGCTGATATGGGAAGAACTCTTCATGGGCATAATGGAAAACAGGTTGTGCTTTATGAAAGTGATGTTATTTACTTTAATTCGATGCGTCATCCTTCAGGTCACATCTGGTTGACGGGTGATAATAGAACAGGGGAAGGCGATGGAGATGATGAACAGATTATAGTGAAGCTGGATCAATTAAACGAACGTTATCAAAAGATAATTTTTGTCGTGTCTATATATCAGGGAAGGACCAACAGACAGCATTTCGGAATGATTGATAATGCTTTTATCAGAGCGGTTGATGCAAGAGGAAAAGAAATTACAAAATATAGTCTTTCCGGAGATAGCAGTATGAATGGCATGTGCTCGATGGTTTTTGCTGAAGCATATCGCCATCATGGAGACTGGAAATTCAGGGCAATAGGAGATCCTTACAGTACGGATAATTTTATAGATGTTCTGGTGCCTTATACGTATAAATAAAAAGTATGCTGAAAAGCATACTTTTTTTAATTAAAAAATTTCATATTATAAGAATGATCATCTTCATCGATGATTTTAAAACCTAAGCTGGAATAAAGTTTCTGTGCCCGATTAGTTTTTAAAACACTAAGGGAAACTGATTTCTGATCCGAAACCGATTCACGGATAATTTTTTCCAAAATAGATTTTCCAATACCCAGACCTTGTTGGTCAGGATGAATCTGAAGTTGTAAAATATCTATATTATCTGCAGTTCTGTTTATTTTTAACAATCCCATTGGGTTATCATTTAAAATGATGATATGAGCATTTTCAAATTGGTAAAGGATCCTTTGAAGAGCATATTCTTTTGTGGTTGGCAGATTCGAAGTGGCATAATGCTCAGTCATCGTTTTCATTCTCAGATCGAGCAGGAATTCAATATCGCTTTCCTTAGCTTTCCTGTATTTCAATGCAAAGTTCATAGTATATTCAGCCTTTTCAATACCACGAATATATTGAATTTAAGATTTAAAAAAGTTCGAAAAAAAATCTTTTTCCGATTTTGATTTTGGTGCCTCCTTTCAATTCAATTCTTCGATCGATATCTGTTATTTTCTCCTGATTAATCTGTACTCCTCCATTTTCAATCAATCTCCTTATAGCTGATTTACTCAGATCACTCTTAAGCTGGTGACACAAATCTGTAAGAAGGACATAATTTTCCGAGAGATGCAGGGAATCAATACCAACAGGTTTGAATGTCTTTTCTTCAAAGTTTTTATTTTGAACCTGATTAGCAAAAAAATCTTCTGCTCTTTTTGCTGAAGACTCGTCATGGTATTGAGTAATAATATTTTTAGCAAGTAACTTTTTAATATTCATGGGATTTTCTCCGTTTTCCATCCTCGATTTCAAATTCTGTTTTTCAACAGCCGAAAAGTCTGTGGTGAGATTCATAAACTCTTCGATTAAAGAATCAGGAATAGACATTGTTTTTCCAAACATCTCATTGGGTTCATCTGTCAGGCCAATGGTATTATGTAGTGATTTGCTCATTTTTTCTTTTCCATCAAGTCCTTTTAATAAAGGCAGGCACATCACAATCTGTGGTGAAAGCCCATACACTTCCTGTAATTGTCTACCCATTGTGCAGTTGAAAAGCTGGTCAGTTCCTCCCATTTCGATATCACATTCAATCTTTACGGAATCAAATCCTTGTAAAATAGGGTATACAAGTTCATGCATCGCAATAGGTGTATTTTCCGAAAATCTTTTATTGAAGTCGTTTCTGTGCATTAACTGGGCTACAGTTACTTTTGAAAGCAATCCGATCGCTTCAGAAAAGTTCAAATGATCCAACCAATCGGAATTAAAAACAATTTTTGTTTTTTTAATATCAATTATTTTAGATAGCTGATCGATATAAGTTTGGGCATTGTCATTAACATCTTTGGTGCTTAGCGGTTTTCGTGCTTTGTTTTTTCCTGTAGGATCCCCAATTCTTGCTGTAAAACTTCCGACAACAATAATAATCCGGTGTCCCAGATCCTGAAATTGTCTGAGTTTTTTTAGAACAACAGCGTGTCCGAGATGCAGGTCCGGAGCAGTAGGATCGAATCCCAGTTTGATGTTTAGTTTCCTGTTTTCGTCTTTAGCCTGTTGTAATTTTTTTTCCAGACCGTTTTGTGGTAAAATAATTTCCACATTTTCTTGTAATAAATGAATCATTTCTTTTAAAATTTTGCATTAAAAAAGCCCGAACTATAATGTTCGGGCTCTATATAATTAATTAATATTTTGTTATTGAATTATACACATAGACAGTCTTCCCGAACAGTACATCGGGTAATAATACTTATTAAAGAAAGGAAGACGTAATATGCTGTTTAAATGTTTCATATGAACAGCAAAGATAGAAAGTTTTTTCTATTGTAAGAATTCAATCAGGAAACTGGCTGATTATTTTCTTTAAGAAGATTGACGGGTTTGCAATGGATGAGTGTTCAATATTTCAGATTCATTAGCATTCGTTAAGCGATCATTGATTTCATAATATGTATTTCTAATGTGCTCTTTCCATATTTCCACTTGTTCAGGAGATACCCTGTCTGCTTTATCGAAGAAAAAATGTTGGTTGATCTCAAAACCGCAGTATGTAAATATACCTTTATCGGAAGTTAATGAAAGTGCTTTATCCATTCCGATTTGTTCATATTCTGCATGTGATTTACCATGCGTATTGATAATTACGGCCTGTTTTCCTGCCAATAAACCCTTTTGAATGCCCTGGTCATAACGGTAAGCGTAACCATAGCTGAAAACCCTGTCGATATATCCTTTCATAATAGCCGGCATTCCGGTCCACCAGATAGGATAGATGAAGGTAATATGCTCTGCCCATGTGATGAACTCCTGCTCATATTTGATATCATCGGCAAGAATTCCCATTCTCTGTTCCTGTATATCTTTTAAAGAAAACACAGGATCAAAGTTAATTGCATAAAGATCTCTTACAATAACTTCATGATTTTGGGAAGTCAGGCTTTCAACAACAGTTTCTAACAGATGGTGGTTTAAACTGTTTTCGTTATAATGTGCGTAAATAATTAGATGTCTCATTTTTTCTACTTTTTTATTGTTACAGGACAAAGGTAGAATAGCTGAGTACACAAAAATTGTAAGAAAACGAAGTGCCTAATCCGATTTTGGATTGCAGATGTCCTGCTGAAACTTCAGGAACTGTGAAGGTGAAAGATGTATGAAGTGCTTGAAATCATGGATAAGCTGGCTTTGATCGTAATAATTACACTCATCAACAATGGTAAACCATTCGACTTTGTTTTGATTGGCAATTTCTTTCTCAATAAGCTGGATGGCTTTTGAAAACCTGTTATACCGGGTGATCTCTTTGGATGAATATCCAAATTGCTCTTTTTGTTTTAGCTGAATACTTCGTTCACTTTGATTGGTCTTTTCAGCAATTGTTTTAATGGGGTTTAAATTTTTATTTGTAAAATCACTCAAGAGCTGACCTGTGAGATCCCGCTCCTGCAAATAGGGTTTACAAAACGCAAGAATATAATCTACCTGTTCCTGAGTAGAATTAATTTTTGAAATCTGATGCCATAGATTGGTAAAACAGTTTTCTTCAAGAAGCTCGTCAGGATTTATCGCGGCCTGATATGAGATGCATGCTTTTCCAAAAAAACGATAAAAAGCATCATCTTTGAAATTAGCTACAAGAATTGAAGTTCCGGAAGGCAACGTATAGTCGAAAGAATGCCTGATAGGCCCAAAAACGACACACGTATCTACCGTTATCATCGTTTTTTCCTTAGTTACCATTGATGCACTTTCCCCAAAGCAAAATAGCAATATCGTCTGATACGTGGGCAGCAATGTCTTGGTTACCGGAAATTCGGAATTGTTTTCAGCAAAATAGAAATGTGAAAATATATTCTCGAATTCCGGCGGAACTGAGATTCTGTAACCATTATATTGTGCTGAAGATCCGGACATTTAAAAGCCATTTATTATGATGTAAAAATAAAGGATTTTTATTACTACATCGTTTTAACTGAATGGTAAAATTAAAAACAAATTGAGATTTATTTTTTAAGTTTTTGAATAAAATTCACTTGATATAATTTCTGCTGTTCAGGATTTAACAAAGGGTAAAACAAATTCATCTGGATAAGGCTGTAATGCTTAATTGCTTCTTCTTTTGGTAGATTGAGTGTTAGGCTATTATGGGTAACCCAATTATCAGCAATAATAAATATTTGGGTGCTAAGGTTGTTTATAATAAAATCAGGGATATCTTCCCGGAAGATCCTGTTCTTCTGAAAATCCAGAAATATAGATTCAAACTCAGTTTTCCTGTGCAAATTAATTTGTTCATACTGAGTTTTTATTTCGGGAATTTTTCTTAGAATATCAACGAAATTGAGGAAGATAAAACGATAGGAATAGAAAATTTCGTAAGTACGGTAAGTAAAGTCAAATAAGTTTTGTAAGGTCTTATGATCAGTTTGCTGAAGTGTATTCATCATTTCATCCATTGCCAGTAGGAGTTCGGAAAAAACAACTTTAATAATATCTTCAGAATGTTTGAAGTGGTAATGCAGATTTCCCGGACTTATATTGAGTTCAGCCGCAATATGTCTTGTCGTGATTGTATTGTATCCTTTTTCGTTGAAAAGCTGGATTGCTGTTGAAATAATCTTTTCCCTGGTTTTCATGCCTCAAATATAAGAGAGATTTTTTGAATATTTTAAAAATTAGAACATTTGTTCTAATTTTTGTATATTTGTACTCAGAAATCAAAATGCAATGGAAGGGAAACAAAAATTTGATTACGAAAAAGCGGCAGAGAGAGGAAAAGATGAAAAAGACTTGCAGGAAGTGATGGTCAAGGTTCTGCAGGTCATTTTAGGAGTCATTATGGCGGTATTACATGCTTAGAAAATACAGGATCTCGGTCTTATTCTTATGTGGCTTATTCATCTGGTCAGCCATTATCATTTTCCGAAAGAATGGAATTATTATTCCCTGGTTCAATGATTATTTTACAGATCTTATTACAGTTCCCATGTACGGTTATCTGATAGAATATGGGATGAATAAAATATTGGGTTTCCGGTGGCAGCCCGATCTAAAGTTTATCATAAGATCGGTTATTTATCTCTCTCTTTTATTTGAATGGTTTTGTCCATTGGTTTCTGATCACTTTGTTGGAGATTTTTTTGATGTACTGGCTTATTCCATCGGAGGAATTGGATACCTTCTTTTTCAGCATAAAAAAGTACCAATCTAAACTGTTGTTGTCCTACTTATTTTAATTACCATTGCTTCCTCCAGCTCTGTTTGATTCTTCGAACTTCATTTGCTTGGTTGCTCCCTTTATATCATTATTACCGAATTTATAGGTTACTGAAAATAACATATTTCGTGAGGTTCCTTTGGAATAATACTCTACATTATAATTGGGATAATATTCTGTTCCCTTATTACGGTCGGTATTTAAAGCATCATTCAGGTATAAGTTGATCATTAATTTTTTCTCCATCAGGTTTAATTTTATTCCCGTATAAACCGATCCATTTCCATTGAAATAAGTATTTCCACTTCTGTTGGGAATGTTTGCCCATATACCTAGCATTAAAGTCAATGTTTTTTCCTTATTAAGAAAGAAGTTATTATCCAGGTTAATACTGGCTCCATATCCTGCCGGTGCTGCCACCGCTTCAGGAAGATATGATTTGGATTTGGCATAAAACCCATTTAAGAATGCACTAGATTCTAGCCACGTAAGCTTATTATAATTGTAGCTGATGTTAATACCTGCCTGATTTTGATTATAGAAATTTTTGACAATACTGTATTTCAGATTTCCTTCTACGACCTGTATTCTATCCCAATTATCCTTATTATAGTTGTAGTAGAGTGTAATGTTTAAATTATTTTTGAGCACGTAACCCAACTCAAAATTGTCTGAAAAAGAGGGAAGAAGATATGGGTTTCCGGTATTATATTCATATTCTGAAGTATAATATTTGAAGGGATTAAGGTTTCCGAAATAGGGCCGCGAAATTCTTCTGGAATAATTTAATGTAAATGTATTGTTTTCGTTAGGTTTATAACTTAAATAAGCCGTAGGGAAAAATTTTCCGTAATTGATGTTGGCAGAAGAATTATCATTTAATGAAACGCCTTCCAGTGTAGTGTACTCATAACGAAGGCCCGCTTTTGCATCCCATTTATCATTGATTTTAAAACTGGTAGACAGGTACGCAGCAAAGTTCTCTTCATTATAGATAAATGTATTGGTCCTTTCTCTATTCAAAATATATTGTCCATTCTCAATGTTGAAGAAATTAAAATCAGATGCGTTTTTTATTTTGGTGTATTTCAAGCCTGATTCCGTTTTTATTTTGACAAAATTCTTTTCCAGATCAGCCTGGCCTGAATAGATCCGGTACCTGCTGACAGGATTGGTAAGAGTAGAAACTTTGGTATCGGTGACGGTATTGTAAAAGTTATCGGCGTGTGCGTTATTAATTAATACATTACCAGATATGCTAAGTTTACTTCCAATTGTGTCAAGCTTTATATCGTAAAAAGCATTGGTATTGTGAAGGTTTCTGTGATTTTTATTTTTACTGTCGGAGAATACATTGAGTTTCCCTCCTTCATTAAAAATAGATGTATAATTTTCAGCCTTTTCGAATGGGTTGCCGAAAGAGTAATTATAATTGAATCCTACAAGGTGTTTATCACTGATTTTATATTCTCCTTTCAGATTGGCTCCTTTGTATTTGTTATTATACAGTTCTTTGGAATCGGTGTTCCAGTAATTTGAGTTATTAGTCCCTGTTAAATAATTGTAAGATGAACTGTCCCAATAATTATCTCCTGCTGATAAATTGGCTGTAAGAGATAATTTATTCCCCTGGTAATTAAAACCGGCTCCACTTCTTGCACTGACGGTAGGTTTTCCATAAAAGTAACTTCCTGATGTCTGTAAAGAGCCATTCCATCCCATATCAGCCTTCTTTTTCAGAATAATATTTATCAGCCCGCTTTTCCCCTCTGCTTCGTATTTGGCAGGAGGTGTAGTGATAACTTCAATTTTAGCGACATCATCCGAGCGTAATGTTTTTAGATAATTGATCAATTCCTGCCCGGATAAATTTAAGATCCGATCATTCAACATCACTGCAACATTACTTTTTCCTGCAATAGAAATAGCATCATCTGTAGCCCGTACCATTGGAGTTTTTGCTAATGCTTCCACGACATCTATTCCTTGTGATGCAATAGAGTTTTCAACATTAAAAACCAATCGGTCGACTTTTCTTTCAAATAGCTTTTTCTTTATGGAAACAGAAACTCCTTCTATCTTTTGCTCAAAAGGTGTATTTTCTTTTATATGGATGTCTTTAGTAAGATTTCCGCTAACAGTTATTTTTTCGCTTTCTACTTTTATTCCGTCATGAATAACCTCTAATAAATAAATTCCATTTTTATTCAGAACTATTTTAAACATTCCGTTCTGATCTGTAATAGCAGAAAATTTTTCAGTATCGTTTGTTATAACCACTTCAGTTTCTACCGCAGGCTTGTGATGTCCGTCAATAATACTTCCTTCAATGCTTTGAGCATAGATGAAAAGAGAAAATAAGAAAAATATGAAGGTAAATATCTTTCGAACCATATCATTATTTACTGACAGGGGCAATTTAAGAAAATAATGTTACATCATTATTCATTTGATAGTGAATTTTATAAAAAAATATGGTATCCTTATAGATAAATCTATATTTTAAGAGTCGTGAAGTTTGATAATTGGGTCTTTGTAAAATCGGGTTAGGTCATAGAGTTCACCGAAGTATTTTGAAAGTTTAACACCACTGTCAAAGAGTGATCCTGTTTCAGGATTGGTTTGAACAGCATTGAATTTGTCTTCAGCGAAGGAATATAAATCCTTATGATCCGGCTTTAAAAAGTCCATTAAAAGAATATGGCTGTTTTCTTTTTTATGGAACCGGCTGAGTAGTCCGGTAAAAAATATTCCATAGATAAGAAAAGGACTGAATTCTTCTGTATTGAACTTATAGGGTAAAGTGCTTTGAGAATATTTCTGATAATCGGAAATAATCTGGTTGAATGGAGTAACGTCAGGAGGAGAAATTTCGTAAAACTGATCAATCCCATTAATAAAAAGCTGATTAATTACTTCTTCCTTTGAATTTGATGGATCTGCACTTGTATCATGATATTCACCCTGAAACCAGTGAAAAATACTGCATAGTTCATCAGGTGTAAGATTTTCGACACTGTCTTTTACTTTAGCCTTAATAATTTCCAGGCTGGTTTTTTTGTCATCATCCAGATATCTGAGTGCTGAATTTTCCTCACGGCAAAGCTTATTGTACAAATTGATCTTGGCAATAGTAGGGTTAGTTTTTATGAAATAAATTTTTTCTGCCATAATTTTGTATCAAAAAATTAACAATAAAACCTTTAGATGTATTTAAAGATACAAATATGCGGTGATATAAGTTGAATATATTTTTTGGTTTTGTATGCAATGCTTTCTTCTGTCTTTTCAAAGTCGGATAAAGTTCAATTCTGATTTTACTGATGGCCAAAAAAATGACAGCTGTTTGGCTGTCATTTTTTTATTATTGAATGTGCTTTTCTATTTCCCCAGCAATCTGATCCAATTCACCGAACTTTCTGGCAATGATCTTTCCATTTTGATCTACCAGAATTTGTAGAGGATATCCGGTAGCATGAAGCTTATTGAGGAATGCCTGATTCACATCGAAATAATTTTTCCAGCTTACTTTATTTTCGTTCAGTATTCTATTGGCCCGATCCATTCTGTCTTTCACAGTATCGTCAGCAACACTTATGAATTGCACACCTTTATCCTTATATTTTTCATATAAGGTGACCAGCTTGGGCAAATCTTTAATACAAGGTTTGCAGGTTGTAGCCCAATAATCTATCAAGGTAAGTTTGTGGTCAGAAAAACTGGAGTTATTTATCTGATCGGTTGAATTAAGTTTCAGGTTCGGGAAATTTGCACCGACACTTGTAGCATTTTCTATTTTCAGGATTTTCTCAAATTCTTTATAACTGAATATCCCTTTTATCTTTTTAGAAAATAAGGGCATATTTTCCACATAGCTTGGGTTAAAACCGTATTTTGAGAAATCATTTACGATTTCCCAGAACGCCACATAGGAGTTTGGATTTTTAGTGATATAGGTTCTCAGCAGCTTTTGTTTACTTTCAATATCACCAGGATTATTGTCTTCATAAGGTTTTAATTTTTTGTCTGCTATCTCAAGTAACTTCTTCAGTTTTTTGTATTCGGCGTTGGTTGGCGTTTCAGAACCTGACGTAAAATTCAGATTTTTATCCACGATACTGATCTTGTAATCCCCTTTTTCAATGAAAAAAATATCAGAACCATATCCTCCCTTTTCTACAGCATTAAAATATCCAAAGATAACAGGCTGAGGATATTCTATTTGTCCGGTCACTGTCTTTGAGTCATCGATCGTGATAAATGCGGTATTAAAACCCTTCATAAATCTTACACCTTTTTCCGGTTGAATGGTAAAATTGTACAGTTTATGAGTTTCTCCCATTCCCATCGGAGGAGCAATGGTTATGGAATCTTTAGCAAATACCGGAGCACTGATATCCATTTTAAAATTGGTTTGGGAATAAATAGTACAGAATGATAAAAAAAGTAAGACCTGTGAAATTTTTTTCATAAATAAATCGAGATTTTAAAAAATTAAAGATATTGTTTTATGAGTAACTTCCGTTATTGTTTTCAGGAAATATCACAAAAAAAAGAGACTTATTTAGTCTCCTTTTTTTACCCTTTGTAATTTTATTTAAAAATCCATTACTGTATCCAGTCCTCTTCTGAGGCCTTTGAATGTGCCTATTTTTTCAATAGCAAGTAACCCACCTTTTACATAAGGTTCTGCACTGGTTCCTGAATCGTGTCTGATGATTAATTTTTCATCTTTTAACCCAAAAATAGTTTCTACAGCAATAACATGCCCCGGAAGCCTTACAGAATGAACATGAACCCCTTCCATTTCTGCTCCTCTAGTTGCCTTTTCACCAACCATCTGATCCGTAGGAATAGGGACAACGGGTTTTTGAACCTGGGCTAATCGGTGAGCGAGTTCCCTTACAGTTCCGCTTGGGGTATCGATTTTTAGCTCATGTGCATAATCTATAATCTCATAGTTGGGAATGTACTTTGCAGCAATTTCAGCAAACTTTTGAAGAAGAACAACTGTGATCGCAAAGTTTCCTACCGCCAGTACGGAAGTATCATTTTCAATGGCAGCTTTTTCTATTTCTGCATAATCTTCTCCTGTAAGGCCTGAAGTTCCCACAATAACTTTTTTACCTCTTTTTACGGCCGCCAGGACATTGGTTTTGGCGACATCAGGTTTTGTGTAGTCAAATAACACATCGAAGTCAAGGGCATCTAAAGCCTTCTCAATGGTATCAAATACCGGAATTTTTTCATTCCCTAAATCAAGGATCTCAGCGAGGTTTTTTCCACTGCCGGAACGGGATAATCCACCGACCAGCTGCATTCCCTCTTGTTTAAAAATAGCTTTGCTCAGCTCAGAGCCGGCCCATCCGGTAGCTCCTGCAACGAATATTTTGATCATGATTTTTTTGTTTAAGTTAATTAATATTTTTTACTCCACTTCAAATACGGCCTGAATCTCTACAGAAGAGTTAACAGGAATCGATGATGCTCCAAAGGTAGCTCTTGCATGCTTTCCTTTTTCTCCAAATACTTCTACAGTAAGATCGGATGCTATATTCATAAGATCTGCGTGTTTAGTATAGTCGTCTTTTGTATTAAATATTCCCGTAAGCTGTACACAACGTTTTACACGGTTTAAATCACCACCCAAGGCCTCATTTAATACAGAAAGAACATTAAGCATGGTCACTTTCGTAGCTTCTTTTACCTGTTCTTCAGTAAGTGAAAGTCCTAGTTTTCCAGGATTAAGGATTTTCCCGTCTTTTAATGCAACCTGGTTAATGAAAACCAGATTTCCTGAACGTACATAGGGCTGATAATTTCCTGCAGGTTTAGGAACCTGTGGAAGAATGATCTGCTTTTGTTTTAAGACAGTGTTGATATTAGCTGTTTTTTCTTGGATATCATTTTCCGATGTCATCTTATGGGGAAAGATATCTTTCAATGCTGCTGCTATCTTAGCAAAGTTTTCTCCTTGCATTCTGGCAATATAACGTTCACTTTCGCTGGGGCGTTCTACATTTTTAACTGAAGCAAGGCTGGTTACTCCAAGAACGGTGTTTCCCTGTGGGGTATTTTTGTCTGTGTTTTCTGCACCACGAATACCATTCGATACCAGTACCATTCCATGAACGGCCAGGCTATTCCAAAAAGACTGAATAGCCAGCTCCTTTCCTGCACCACTTCCTGCAGACATGAAGACGGTCGCCGGCATTCCTTCTAATGCATGGGTGGTCCATAATCCAACCGTTTTTGATAAGAACTCACTCATTCCCGTACTGATATTTCCAAAATAAACGGGTGATCCAAATGCAATTCCGTCGTAGGAAGAGAGTTCTTCGACGCTGGCTATAGGGATATCTTTTAATTTGGGATGGGTTGACGCTTTTACCTGTTTAATTACAGCCTGTACATTTCCTTGGGTTTCAATTCCTTTTGATATTTCTTTTGCTAATTCATAAGTTCCTCCATTATCCGAATAAAACAGAACCAGAACTCTAGCTTTATGTTCTTGTGCCATCATAGATTGGGTTATTATCAGAAGTAAGAAAGCAGTGATGATCTTGCTTATATTTTTCATATTTTTTTAAGGTCTAACATTCAGATACAAAATTAATAATGTCGTTTTTATTAACTTTGCCAAAAAGAATATGCAAAACGCCAAACTTAAATGCGGATTGATTGAAACGAATCAGGGTTTCTACAATGATACCATCTCGAAGGATGCCTATGTGTGGTATGAGGAAAACTGGAAGCATGATGAATATGAGCATATTCATGAAAGGGCCCAACTCACTTATGTGGAAGAAGGGTATCAGTATCTGCATATTCAGCAGAAAATATATCTTGTTCCTAAAAATCATGTGATCTGGATACCTTCCGGAGTTAAGCACCGCACTACTTCTGATGCAAGATCAGTAAATCTGATGGTCATTTTATTTAAAAAGCTTTTACCATCTGATTTTTTTAAAGAAGTGCATGTTTTTGCGGCACCTCCTGTTTTGAAAGAGATGCTTTTATATGCTTCAAAATGGAATCAACTAGATGCTGAAGATCAGGAGCAAACCGTTTTTCTAAAAGCATTGTTAAATAGTTTGCCTAACTTTTGTAATGAAAGTCGTTTTCTGGAAATTCCTGTTCCTGAAGATCATCGCTTAATACCTGTTTGTGATTATATAAATAACCACTATCAGGAAAGTTTTAATGTGAGCGATATGGCAGACCTTGCAAAAATGTCTGTGCGAAGTTTACAGAGGATATTTAAAGAGCAGACAGGAATTACTCTTCAGAAGTACGGACAATTGATCAGGATTTTAAAGAGTGTGGAGCTTATCGATACCCGGCAATATACCTTAAGTGAAATAGCTTTTAAAGTAGGATATAAAAGTCTTTCCGCTTTTACCTCTTCTTATGCTTCCATTATGAAGGAAGCACCGAAAGCCAAAAAAGATATTATTTTCTAGTCTGCATTGACTTTTTCTGTGTTTGGTTTTCTGCTTAATCTTCCTTTATTTTGAAGAGGTGTAAAAAGATCTACGGCTAGTTCCAGATCAATCTTTTCAGGGTAGACAGGAGTGGGCTGATCATCATAAATACAATAAAAACTCAGCATAGTAAAGTGTGTTTTTATGAATAATCAATAGCAATTCAGTTGCCTTCATTTCAGTAATTGATCTTCTTTCCAAACATCATAAGTTTAGAATAATTATCTCTGGCTTTCTTTTACTGCTTTGATGAGGTCACGGTTTCGCTTATCTGCTCTTTCATTATTCAGGGAGAGAGCTGCCCAAATTGCAGCAGGGACCCAGCCGATTACAGTGATCTGTAAAATCAGGCATAATATTCCGGTTAGGACTTTTCCACGAACGATAAAAGATAAAAAGGGTAATAAAATTGCTAGTAACATGATTGTAAGATTTTAAATAGTGATACTTTTCTTTTAATTAATTTCTGTTGATATTTTCAAGTGCAAGTTTGGTCATATTCCTTACCGTTTCAGTAGGTGAATGGCAATCACAATTACTGAATCCTACTACATACAGATCTTCTGACGGAATATATACCCCCATTGATTTAAATCCAAAAATACTGCCTCCATGTTCTCTGGAAGCAACTCCGTTAATGTCTTTAAGGTGCCAGCCATAACCATAGGTAAATTCTTCACCATTATTAAGCCTGTATTTTTGAAATGCTTTTTCGGTCTCCTGTGAATTTAGTAAAATATTTTTATTTAATGCATTTTGCCATTTCAGCATATCTTCAAGCGTGGACATCAGTGAGCCTGAGGAAAAAGGAACACTGAAACTGATAAGGGTCTTGTTTACGTAACCGGATTCTTTCTTATGATATCCAGATGCTCTCTTGAGAACTATTTTTCTGTCCGATGCATAATAAGAATGGTTCATGCCGGCTTTATCAAAAATATTTTTCTGGATGAAATTTTCATAGGAATCTCCTGAAATTAATTCAATCAGATGACCCAATACAACATATCCTGAATTGTTATAATCAAACTTTTCTCCGGGAGCAAAATCTACCGGCTCATTTTTGAAAAAATCAACCATCATTTCTGGCTTCATTTCCTTTTGGGCAATCGTTGTGATCGATTTCATTTTCGTAAAATCCTTGATTCCTGAAGTATGGGTCAGTAAATGATGAATAGTAATTTTATCACCATTCGGATAGTCTTTGATGTACTTAGAAATAGGGTCATTAACGCTTAATTTTCCTTGTTGTTCGAGCATTAAAGTGGCTATAGCAGTAAATTGCTTGGTCATGGAGCCGATCTCAAATACATAATCCGCATGAAGATTAGCATCAAGTTCCAGATTCGCCTTTCCAAAAGCCTTTTGATATAAGACTTTACCTTTTTGTGTAACCTGAAATACACCACCAGGAGCTTTTGCATCACTGAATTCTTTAAGAATTACATCATCGATCCTTTTTTCCAGAGTTTGTGCAAAATAAGACTTGAAGAAAAGAAGAATAACAAAATGAATCGGTTAAAAGTTTTATTTGAGCTCATAATAATCTATTGTGTTATACAAAGATATAATTTAATTTCATTACTATGCAATACAATATAGTTATTTCTTTTGTATTAATTATAGGTATTGGTAACTTGGATTGCTATTAGAATAAAATGAATGGAATAGAAGGTGGATATACAGGTAAAAAATAGGCTACCCAATTTGGTAGCCTGATATGATTTCATTTTTTATAAATCCTTAGATCAGTTTTTAGCTGAAATTTTTTTTAGTTTGCTAGCGTCTATTAAGCAACCAGACCAAGTATTTTCAGAGGTTTTAATCCGTAGGCACTTTTTATCATTATCATACACTAGCGTAGCTTTAACAGGAATCAGACTTGTTAATCCTGTTGTGGATTCAGCAGAGGTTACACGTGGAATAACAAGACCCATTTCTTTATCACTATTTTGGAGGTGTAGTATACCTTCTGGTTTATTCGTTCCGATAGCCACTTGTGCCTTTCCTAATGCACAACAAAATAGAAATACTGATAATATAACTTTATTAGCCATTATTTATTTGTATTTGTTTCAATATTATTTTTAGGATTGTTAAAACTTTTACCAGCAGACATTTGTGTAAGTTGCGTTTTGTCCAGCAGGCAATCTGACCAGTTTGTCTCTGAGTTTTTAATTCGTAAACAATGTTTACTCATATCATATACTAAGGTTGCTTCCACAGGAGTCATATTATCGGGTGTAGTTACAGAATCTACATTCCGTACTGTAGGCAGTACAAGTCCTAAATTTTTATTGTCTTTGTTCTTTATATGAAGGATACCTTCTGGTTTTTCTGTTTCTATTCCTACCTGAGCGTAAAATAATGGACACAGGCTGAAAAATATTAATAGTATTATCAATTGTTTTATCATAAGTTTATTTTTTGTGAGTGTTATTGTAAAACATCTATGAGTAGTGGATTGTTACCAGAATTTCCGGCTTTGCCTAATTGGTTATTAGAGCCGCTTCCTGCTCCATACAGTTTGAAATTCCCATTTTTATCTTTTACATGAATATACATATTGCTGACTCCAAAGGCAACATCAATCATCTGACCGTCAATATTACTTGTATCAGCTAATGTTAAAGTTTTAAGATGTGTGGTGCCACCTGTGGAAAGTCTTCCATTGGTGTTTCGCCCTGCCACAAAAAGTCTGTTTTTATTGGTAATTAAGGCAACACCGTAGTAATCTAAATCAAATCCAACAAATTTTTCATCAGCAGCGAGTAGTTCTGAAGTAACTTCGATGGGTGTAGTATTGGTTACACCTTGTATTCCATAATCGTACACGTATCCAAAAGTAAAATATCTTCCCTGATTGGTAATAAATCCACCACCGTTGGTTGTATTATCCATGGTAATTTGAGAGACTTTTTCTCCAGAATTGAATATAGAAGATGTGTCGAGTAGAGTTGGAAGATAAACATTTCCATCAGGAAGCCCGATACGTTTTACATATCCACCGTTTAGTCCCCATACGTAAATATTTCCATCACTGGTAACGGCTACTGCCTGCTGCATTCCAACCTCCATATCAACGACTTCCTTGTCATCAAAAAAGGCTATTTTCTTAAAAGGTCTCACATCAGCTGTTTCTCCACCTCCTGTTACAGAATAAGCATAGTATCCTGAAACGTATAACTTTTTATCCACCCCCAAAACGAGGGCATTAAAATATCCGGCTGTAACACGCTCTGCAAGAACTCCACCAGGTAACGGAATAACTTTTGGGGCAAAAACATTTCCGGTGTTTCCATCACCGATTCTTCCATAAGTATTCGTTCCCCAACCCCATAAAGTTCCATCTTTAGCAACTGCTAGTCCATAAGTTTGTCCCATAGAAACATCTTTGAAAGAGTTGTTTTTAATAACGGGTATTGAATAATTGGAGGAATTTGAGCTAGGAATTTGTCCACCGGTATTTGCTCCTAGACCATAGACTGCATCATTATCAATAGGATTAATATACACCATCGCATTATCCCTAACGACACCAATTTTTCTTCCTTTACGGCCTAATCTTATTTCCGGAGTTACATCATTTTCGTCTGCAAGACAATCCGACCAGCTTGTTGCTGAATTTCTGACCCTTAAACAATTCTTACTGTTGTCATAAACAAGAGTGCCTTCTAAAGGCTGGCTTACAGTAACTCCTGTTACAGATTCCGCAGTAGAAACTCTTGGAATAACGATTCCCAATTCTTTGTCTGTGTTTTGTAGGTGTAAAATGCCTTTTGGTGAAACTGTTCCTATGCCTACCTGTGCATGAATAAGAAGGTATTGCGCAAAATAGATAACTATTAAGCTAATTTTTTTGATCATTACTGTTTGTGTTTTTATTTTAGGCAGTAAAAATAATTTTTTTTAGAATGACTTAAGATTAAAATTTCATTAAAAATTAATTTCACTTTTCATAGCTCATTATGAGTATCATCGGCCTTCGCAATTCATCTTTCATTTCTGAAAATTGTTTGAGCATTTCCTCACTTGGTTGGGCTTCTACAACTTCCTTTAATTTGAATCCTTGGTTTAATAAACAGCTAAGGTATGTCGTTAATGTTCTGTGGTATTTAACAACATTTTCACCAAGAAATGTAGTGTTTCTCCTTCCTTCGATAAAATAGTTATCCACCGGCCAATGTTGCTTTTCTCCATGGGTATCATAACTCCAGTCCTGAGTGCCTTCGGCAGTAAAAACAGGATGTTCTACAGAAAATACAAACTGACCTCCGGGTTTTAACCATTTGTAGATATTTTGAGCAATGGTATCAAATAATTCTACATAATGTAAGGTAAGAGAACTTAAAATTACATCAAAGGTTTGATTTGGATAAGTTACCTCTTCAAGAGCACTCCGAAAGTACTCAATACCTTTTAGGTTATTGATCTCTCTGGCTTTTTCAAGCATTTTTTCAGAGAGATCAATTCCAATTACAGATTTTGCCCCTTGCTCTATAGCATATCGGCAGTGCCAGCCAAAACCACAACCGAGATCAAGTACATTCTTTTCTGTAAAATCGGGTAGCATATCCTTTAAAACATACCATTCTCCGGCTCCCTCCAATCCAAGTTGAGAGCGAAGCATTTTTTCATATTGTCTGAAAAAAGAAGGATCATCGTATTTGTTTTCTTTCATAATAAAAATGTACTTGTGAATCTGTTGTATAGATTAGCGGTTTTAGTGCCTCATAATTAGAATGGTAATTATCCAAATGCTCTTTTTAATAAACTTTCTACTCTCGGTTCACTTCCTCTGAAGTTTTTATATAATTTCATGGGATCTTTTGTTCCACCTGAAGACAGAAGGATTTTATATTTGGCAGCAATTTCCGGATTAAAGATTCCATTTTCTTTAAAATATTGGAATGCGTCCGCATCCAGAACTTCCGCCCATTTATAAGAATAATATCCGGCAGAATATCCACCCTGGAAGATATGAGAGAAACTCGGACTCATAGCTGTTTCCGGATTCGTGGGATAGAGCTGGGTTGCTTTGGTGTATTTATCTTCAAATTTCTTTACGCTTTCACTCTCTAATTCACCTGCATTGGTGTGGTAAATCATGTCCAGTATTCCAAAACCTAACTGTCTCATCGTCTGATATCCCTCCATGAAGTTTTTAGATTGTTCAATTTTCTGAATCTTATCATCAGGAAGAACTTCACCTGTTTTATAATGCTTAGCAAAGGTTTTTAAAAATTCCGGCTCATAACAGAAATTTTCCAGGAATTGGGACGGCAGTTCCACAAAATCCCACTTTACCGAAGTTCCGGATAATCCTGGATACTGGGTATTGGCAAGCATACCATGTAAAGCATGGCCAAATTCATGGAATAACGTGGTTACCTCCTGAAATGTTAATAAGCTTGGAGTATCTTTGGTAGGTTTGCTGAAATTGCAGACGATTGAAATATGTGGGCGTGAGTTCTCACCATTCTTTTTATACTGACTTTTATAGCTGGTCATCCAGGCACCTGCTCTCTTACCTTTTCTGGGGAAGTAGTCGACATACAGCAATGATTTGTACTCTCCGTTTTCTTTTACTTCATAGGTTTTTACGTCGTCATGATATTTAGGAATATCGTTTCTTTCCTCAAAAGATAATCCAAATAGCTTGTTGGCTAATCCAAACACCGCATCCTGAACCTGATTTAAAGGAAAATAAGGCTTAAGCTCTTCATCATTAAGATCAAATTTTTCTTTGCGAAGTTTTTCAGCGTAGAAAGGATGATCATAACCTTGCATTTCTTCAATACCATCTTCTTTTGCCAATCCTTTTAATTCGTCAATTTCTTTTCCTGCATAAGGTTTTGCTTTGGTCAGTAATTCATTTAAAAAATCCAAAACTTTAGCTGGAGATTTGGCCATTCTTTCTTCTAATACAAAGTCAGCATAATTTTTATATCCGAGCAATTCTGCTTTTTTCTGTTTCAGATTAATAATTTCTTTGATAAGGTTTTGATTGTCAAACTCTCCGCCATCAAAAGATTTTTTACCATTGGCCAAAGCCAGTTCTTTTCTTAGTTCACGGTTTTCAGCATACGTAATGAATGGTACATAGCTTGGATATTGTAATGTAAGGACCCAGCCTTCTAGGTTTCTTTCTTTTGCTTCTTCAGCATATTGTTCTATGATGGCTTCAGGAATACCTGCCAAATCTTCTTTGTTGGTAATATGCTTAAAATAGGCGTTGGTTGATGCCAGTACATTTTGGCCGAATTTCAGGGATTTCAAAGATAAATCCATGTTGATCTTCTTTAACTTCTCTTTGTCCTCATCATTCAGTAGTGCACCGCTTCGTACAAAACCTTTATAGGTTTCCTCCAAAAGCATTTGCTGCTCTTCGTTAAGGTTATATTTCTCCTTCTCTTCATACACTTTTTTGATTTTGCTGAAGAGTGCTTCGTTTTGCGAAATTTTTGAAGAATATTCACTTAAAATAGGTGAAACTTCTTCTGCGATTTGCTGTAATTCATCGTTTGTTTCCGCAGAATTTACATTGAAAAAAATATTGGAAAGAATATCTAATTTTTCACCGGAGTAGGCGAGTGCTTCAATAACATTCTCAAATGTGGGAGCTTCATTATTATCAACAATAGCGTTGATTTCTTCCTCAGATCTCTGTATTAGTTCTTTAAAAGCGGGAAGATAATCTTCATTTCTAATTTGATCAAAAGGAGCAGTATGGTAAGGTGTTTTGAAGTTTTCTGTTAAAATATTCATTATTCTATTTTTTATTGATGTAAACTTAATTTTTATAAAAATTGATAAAGCATGAGTTCGTCAAAAATAATGCCTTAATTATCGGTTATGACAAAAAGTAGCGATCAGCATAATCTTGTCATAAGAAAAGCAGCGTTATAACAGGAATGCGTAATTTTGGCTTAACATTAAAATCTAAAAACTATGAAAACAATTTTGAAAATCTTAGGGATACTCATTGTTTTAGCTATTTTGTATGCCGTATTTGCTATGGTGGCTTTCGGCAACAAGTATCATTTCGAAAGATCAGTAGTTATCAATGCTCCGAAGGAAAAAGTATGGGAACATGTTGGGTCTACAAAAGCTTTCAATACTTGGAATCCTTTCATTAAGCCGGATAAAAATATTGCAATCAGCTATTCCGGTACCAGTGGTGAAGTAGGAGATTCTTACAAATGGAAGGGGAATAACGATGTTGGAGAAGGAGTACAAACCGTTACTGCAGTAACCCCCAATGAAAAAATAACCAGTAAACTTCACTTTATCAGACCTTTCGAAGGTGAAGCAGTTGCAAATTTTATCCTGACTCCGGAAGGAAACGGAACTAAAGTAACCTGGACTATGGATGATGAGCTCAGCACTATGATGAAACCTATGAAGCCTATGATGGATAGCCAGATGGGAAAGACTTTTGATCAGGGGCTCGGGGAACTTAAGAAATTAACAGAGCGGTAAAATAAGAAAAGCCTTGTCAGCAGACAGGGCTTTTTAAACCTGATTTTTAATTTTTCGGAGATAAATATATTTATTTAAAAAAATATTATCTTTATGTAAAGATTAGATTTATGGAGAAGATCGTATTTGAGAAAAGTGACATAAGAAATTATGTTAAAAACGTGATCGCCGAAAAGATTGAGAAGCTAAAGAATTTTATAGAATTCACTTTGGATGCGAGCCGAGACATTAAGAAGACTCCAAAATATGACAGCATGCGCGAAGAAATGCAGGAAGAAATTTATCAGATGCAGAAGCAGCTTGGAGCACTTAATGACCTGAAAAGGAATATGTCGAAAGTTCTAAATAATGCCACGGAAAAAGTTCAATTGGGTTCTTTGGTGATAACCAATAAAGCAAGATTTTACATTTCGGTTTCTTTGGGTGAATTCTTTTTTGAAGGAGATCGTTTCTATGCCATTTCACCGCAAAGCCCCATGGCTAAAAAGATGATGGGAATGAAACCGGGAGATGCTTTTACCTTGAATAATATTCATCAGAAAATTGTTGAAGTACTTTAAATTAGTACCATGTATTTTATGATTATCATTAAACATCAATAATACGGCGATTACTGAATAAGAAAAATTAATATTCATAATTAATAATATGCTTATTCGCAATCGTCTCACATCAACTTTTTCGTAATTTTGTCTCTATGAATAAAGCAGAAATTCTAAAAGAGATCATAGAACAAAGAAGAAGTATCTTCCCTAAAGATTATACCGAAACAAAAATCTCTCAGGATATCCTTGATGAGATTTTACATTCCGCAACACTGGCTCCGAATCATAAACGTACAAAACCATGGCGTTTTAAAACCTTCCGGGGTGAAGAAAAAGCTCAGCTGGCTTTAGAAATGCAGAATATTTACAAAGCAACCCAGTCCGAACAAACTTTCCTGCAGAAGAAATATGATGACATAGGCTTTAAAATAAACAAAGCTGATGTTGTTGTTTCCATTGTCGTCAACTTCAGTGGAATGGTACCGGAATGGGAGGAAATAGCAGCTGTTTCAATGGCTGTACAGAATATGTATCTTACTTGCACAGCCAATGAAATAGGGTGTTATTGGAGTTCTCCTGGAATTGTCAATCACCTGAAAGATTCTTTAACCATTGAAGAAAACCAAAGATGTTTAGGGCTTTTCTATATGGGAAGACAGGATTAAATTAATTATGTCTGTGAAATTAATTCTACCGAAGGAAGTTATTTTTTAATCACCTGATAGGTAGGATTAGTTTCATCGGTCATATCCAAAATTACATCATAAGTACCTTCATTGGCTATTTTTATATTATTGCCATGTTCTACCAGTTTCCCATATCCGTTGATACCTAATTCTATTACCCATTCATTATTGCTTCTGAACTTTATTTCACCCGGTTTCAAAAGGATATTTTGAGCTTTCAAAATATTGGTGTTTTTGTTCTCAGAAATTAATTTTATATCTGGTCCGCCCCATCCGTTTGGAGTAGCACTTCCTGTAATTCCCCAAGAAAAAGAATCACTGGTCTTTTTAGCTTCTGTGATCTTCCCATCTGGAGAGGTTATTTTTAACAAATTGACTTTTCCGTCTTTATCAGATTCAAATTCAAATCGAATTTTGTTCCCGTCATTATCTTCAGTGTAAAACTTCCTGTCACTTTCCGGGAAGAAAACCTTGTTTCTTGTGTCAGAATCAACCAAAGTAAGCATACCATCATTAACGGAAATATAAAAATTAGAGTCTGAGGTGTTGTAAATTCCTTTTAATTGATTTAGCCTGTTGAAATCAATGTTAATACGGGTAGGAATCTGATAAGGCAGGTTATAAAAAATAGAGACTATTTTGCTTGTCATTGAATAAAGACTGTCATCTCGCAGATTGCTTAATATGATAATGCTGATGTTGTCTTGTGGAATTGTAAAGAATCTTGAAACGAATCCAGGGCCACCACCATCATGCCCAACAGTTTCTTTTCCTTTTATCGGAGACATATCCCAGCCATAACCATAATGGTAATTATGAAATGGTGTTTGTGCTTTTTCTAAAGTTTCCTTTTTCAGAATTTTATAACTTTTAAGTCCCTCCTCGTATTTATACAAATCTTCCACTGTAGAATATATTGCTCCTGCAGTATGGGGATGGTCGTAATCATAGACTATACCTTCCTGGAAATTATTCTTTGATAAAAATTCATACCCCGTTGTTTTGTTTTTATTTTTCAATTCTTTAAACCCAAAACCGGTATTGGTCATTTTTAACGGATCGAGAATGTACTTTTGAATAGCTTTCTGGTAAGACATTCCAGCAGTCTTGTTGATGATATATCCTAATAAATAATAGTTGGAATTACTGTAATTCCATTGGCTTCCGGGAGAAAAATCCAAGGGTTGAGCTTTTATAAAATTTATAAATGTTTTCTCATCTTTTGTATCTTCAGGATTAGCATTATTCTGAATTCCGGAAGTATGAGTTAATAATTGTTCAATAGTGATACTATCTCCTTTTGGAAAGTTAGGGAAATACTTTGTCAGTTTATCCTGTAAGGATAATTTTCCCATGTCATTTAATAGTAAAATTGTCGTTGCAGTAAATGACTTTGTTGTAGAGTATATTCTGTAGATACTTTGATTGGTGTTTTTTTCCTGTGTTTGGAAGTTTTTGATACCGTAACTTTTTTCAAAAATTATTTTTCCTTTTTCTGAGACCAGAACACTCCCGTTAAAACGATTGAGTTGGCTGTAAGCGCTAATTAATTTTTCAATCTTTTCCTCTTTAGATTGACTTTGTACATTTTGGCAGAACAACAGAATTGTAGCAAACAGCAATAAATTTTTCATCAATTTAGATTTTGTTCCCAAAGATCTAAAAAAAAATGTATCCGGGACCTGTCTCCAAAAATAATTGTTTCCACTTTAACCGAACCTGGCTGTAATTCGGATTTCTTTTTTACTTGTTATACGATAAGACAGATAAATTATTACATTTTTATTGATACATTAGAAATTTTATTTATCTTTGCACACTTAAATATTTAACTGGGACGAGTTCCCTTAAAATTCAAACATTATGTCAGTAAAAATCAGATTACAAAGACACGGTAAAAAAGGAAAACCTTTTTTCCACATCGTGGTTGCAGATGCTAGAGCTAGAAGAGACGGTAGATTCATCGAAAAACTAGGAACTTACAACCCAATTACTAACCCTGCAACAATTGATTTGAACGTTGATTCTGCTGTAAAGTGGTTAAACAACGGTGCTCAACCAACTGATACTGCAAGAGCTATCCTTTCTTACAAAGGAGTACTTTACAAAAAACACTTACAAGGTGGTGTTGCTAAAGGAGCTTTTGATGAGGCTGAGGCTGAAAAAAGATTTGCTGCTTGGGTAGATGCTAAAGAACAAAAAGTGCAAGGGAAAGTAGAAGGTTTATCTAAAGCTCAGGCTGATGCTAAAAAAGCTGCTTTAGAAGCTGAAGTTAAAGTAAATGAAGCTAGACTAGCTGCTGCTGCACAAGCTGAGGCTGATGCTAAAGCTGCTGAGGAAGCTGCTAATGCACCTGCTGAAGAAGTTGTTGCTGAAGAAACTGCAGAAGGAGAGGCTCCAGCTGCTGAAACTGAAGAAAACACTGAAGCTTAAGAAACACCCTGTATGCGTAAAGAAGATTGCTACTTTTTAGGTAAAATCACACGCAGACATGGCCTTGCGGGAAACGTTATCCTTAAATTGGATACCGATCAACCCGAACTTTACAATAAACTGGAATCAATATTCGTTGAAATCAACGGACTATTGGTTCCTTTTTTTATTGAAAAATCATCCTGGAGCAAGTCTGATGCTCTGAATATTGCGTTTAGAAACTCTTCTGAAGCATTAGTGGATCAGTCATTGGGGAAAAGTGTATACTTACCGCTTGCTTCCCTTCCTAAACTCACCGGAAAACAATTTTATTACCACGAAGTAATTGGTTTTACTATTTTTGATGAACATGATAATGACTGTGGTGTTATTCGTTCAATCAATGATCAGACGGCTCAAACGTATTTTGTAACCAACCTGGATGGAAAAGAAGTTGTTATTCCTATCATTAAAGACTGGATTCTCGAAGTAAACAGAGAAGAAAGGTTTATTAAGATGCAATTGCCTGAAGGGCTTATTGATGTCTTTCTAGTTCCATCTAAGAAGGACGAGTAAAATATATTGCATTACTTATTTAAAAGATTTCTATATTTTAACGGGGGTAACTCCCATGTTTTCCCTGAGGCAACGGATGAAATGGCTCTGATCAGAAAAACCGCATTCAAGAGCAATATCTGTTAGGGGATCCATAATTTCTATGAAGAAAATCAAGTGATTTATTTACTTTTAATTTTGGTTAAACCATCAAAATAAAGAGTTTGATTGGTTTGCCCGAAAATTCACCTTTACGAAGTGTGTTCATTATCATTTTTCTATTAAATTATTAATCGGCTCTTATATGGTATTTTACAATGCAATTGTTTAGAAACTATTAAATCATTGGCAAATATTTGAAAATTGATTTGATTGATCTAATCACTTAGTTACTTTCAAAGTGACGGTATGGTGTTGTTGAGCTTTTCCCCAGCACGGAAAATAAGCTGTGAAAAACAAAGAATGAGGCCTGTTTTTTAATTAAAATCAGGTAAATAATAGATTTTATATTAAATAATGGGTCGGTGATTTTTTAAAGACGACGCAATCATCAACTTGCGCTGTTTTTTTGTAACTTTGCAGACATTAATTTTTATACGAAAATTTATAATCAACAAATGAAAAAGCAAACGATTAAAGAAATCCTACAGGATTACAAAAAGGTATTACATCATGACATTACGGTATACGGTTGGGTAAAAGCTTTCCGTTCAAATCGCTTTATAGCATTAAATGATGGATCTACAATTAATAATTTGCAAATAGTTGTTGATTTTGAAAATTTTGATGAGGCTCTTATTAATAAGATCAGTACAGCTTCTTCCCTAAAAGTGGTAGGAGAGGTTGTTGAAAGCCAGGGTGCAGGACAAACGGTAGAGATTATTGCTAAGAAGATTGTTATTTTAGGAGATAACTTTACGGAGGAGCTACAGACAACGATTCTTCAGCCAAAGAAACACAGTCTGGAAAAACTTCGTGAGCAGGCGCATTTAAGATTCAGAACCAATTTATTTGGGGCTGTATTCAGAGTACGTCATGCGGTAACTTTTGCTATTCATTCATTCTTTAACAAAAATCAGTTTTTCAACATTCATACACCGATCATTACAGGTGCAGATGCTGAAGGAGCGGGAGAGATGTTCGGGGTGACTGGTTTTGATCTGAATAATATTCCGAGAACAGAAGATGGAGCTATTGATTATAGTCAGGATTTCTTTGGAAAGCAAACCAATCTTACTGTTTCCGGACAGCTGGAAGGCGAAACTGCTGCAATGGGATTGGGAAGGATTTATACCTTCGGACCTACGTTCCGTGCTGAAAATTCAAATACTACCCGTCACCTTGCGGAATTCTGGATGGTAGAGCCAGAGGTTGCTTTCAACAACCTTGAAGATAACATTGATCTGGCAGAAGATTTCCTGAAATATGTGATCCAGTATGTATTGGATAACTGTAAAGATGATCTTGAATTTTTAGATAAAAGATTTGCCGAAGAACAAAAAGCTAAGCCTGAAAAGGAAAGAGCTAAAGAAGGTCTTATAGAGAAGCTTCAAAATGTAGTGGCTAAACGTTTTATGCGTGTAAGCTATACGGAAGCTATTGAAATATTATTGAATTCTAAAGAGAATAAGAAAGGAAAATTCCAGTTCCCAATCGAAAGCTGGGGGGCTGATCTCCAGTCTGAGCATGAAAGGTTCCTGGTAGAGAAACATTTTGAAAGTCCGGTAGTTCTTTTTGATTATCCGAAAGATATCAAAGCATTCTACATGCGTTTGAATGATGATAACAAAACAGTAGGAGCAATGGATGTTCTTTTCCCTGGAATCGGAGAAATCATCGGAGGTTCTGAAAGGGAGGAAAGAATTGAGGTTCTTAGACAGAAAATGAAGGAAATGCATGTTGAGGAAGAAGAACTTTGGTGGTATATGGATACCAGAAAATTTGGTTCGGTACCTCACTCAGGATTTGGATTAGGTCTGGAAAGGCTTGTTCTTTTTGTAACAGGGATGACGAATATCAGAGACGTGATTCCTTTTCCAAGAACGCCGAAAAGTGCTGAATTCTAGATACAAAAAAAGCCTTAAATTTAATTTAAGGCTTTTTTATTTTTAATAATAGCTTATTATGTTAAATTATATAATGCAAAAATCATGCTAAATATGAAATTTTTAAAAAAAATTGATTAAATTCGTGGAATATCTTATGTTAAAACACAAAGAGTAATATGCTTAAACAACACTTACAACTCAAACTAGGACAAAAGTTGGCTCCTCAGCAGATCCAATTAATGAAGCTGATTCAACTCCATACTTTGGAATTTGAAGAGGAACTGGAGAGAGAGTTAGAAGAAAACCCAGCCCTGGAAATCGCAAAGGAGGAATCTAAAGAGGATGATTATGCTTCTCTTGAGGATTCTTATGAGAATGAAGGAAATGAAAGCATTGAAACTGATTTTGATGTGAATGAATATATCTATGACGATGAGCCAAGCTATAAAACTGCTTCGAGTAATTATTCTGCGGACGATGAGGAATTCGATAATGAAAGCCTTCTGACCGAAGGGCAGTCTCTATATGATTATCTATTGGAACAGATCCACCTGGCCAACATCAATCCTGAGGACATAAAAATTGCCGAGTATATCATTGGGAATCTGGATACCGATGGATACCTTAGAAGGGAGATCAAGTCTATTGTAGATGATCTTGCTTTCTCACAGGGTATTTATACAACTATAGAAAAGGCTGAAGATATTCTGGAAAATTATGTACAGAAACTGGACCCGCCGGGAGTAGGAGCTAGGGGATTACAGGAATGTCTTCTTCTGCAAATCGAGAAGAAGGTAAGTTCGGATAAAGCTGTTTCTTTAGCAGCTAATATTTTGAGACATCAGTTTGATGCTTTAACCAATAAGCATTATAATAAAATCATCCAGAAGTATGATATCGAAGAAGAAGATCTGAAAGATGCTCTGGAAGAAATTTCGAAACTATCTCCTAAAGTCGGAGGTAATTTTGATACGCAAACGATAACGATCAATCAGGAAATTATCCCGGATTTTGTAATTCAGGTGAAGGATGGGGTGGTTATTCCGATGCTTAATAGTAAGAATGCACCTACATTAAGGGTTTCTGAGGAGTATAAAGATATCCTTACCACCTATTCTCATGATAAAAACTCTTCAGAGCATAAACAAGCTGCATTATTTATCAAGCAAAAGCTGGATGCAGCGAAATGGTATATTGATGCAATCAACCAGCGTCAGAATACCTTATTGCAGACGATTACGGCTATTGTAAAGTTTCAGAAGGAATATTTTATTACCGGAGATGAAAAATCTCTAAAACCGATGATTCTTAAAGATATTGCAGATATCACAGGTTTTGATATTTCTACGATTTCAAGAGTAGTAAAAAGTAAATATGCTGATACACCAAACGGTATTATTTATCTTAAAGACCTTTTTTCTGACAGTTTAACAAACGATGATGGAGAAGAAGTTTCTACTAAAGAAATTAAAACTCATCTTCAGGAAGTGATCAGTAAAGAAAATAAAAGAAAGCCTCTTACCGATGATGCCTTAGTGGTTATCTTAAAAGAACAGGGATATAATATTGCCCGAAGAACAATTGCAAAATACAGGGAACAACTTAACATTCCAGTTGCAAGATTAAGAAAAGAACTTTAAAAAATATAAATGCCCGGAGAGCCGGGCATTTTTTATGGTTATATTAATTGTTCCTTAAGTGGTCTAGTTTTAATTCTTTGACAGAGATTTCACGCATTTCAACCTTTCTTATTTTTCCTGAAATCGTCATTGGGAATTCTTCTACAAATTTCCAGTATTTAGGGATCTTGTAATGGGCAATCTTCCCGGTACAGTAGTTAAGAAGTTCATCTTCGGTCACATCAAAGCCATTCCTCACCTTCACCCATGCCATTACTTCTTCTCCGAACTTTTCGCTGGGAACACCTATAATCTGCACATCCAGGATGTTGGGATAGGTATATAGAAAATCTTCAATTTCCTTTGGGGAAATATTTTCACCGCCACGGATAATGAGATCTTTTATTCTTCCGGAAATGGTAATATAACCTTCAGAATCCATTACAGCAAGGTCGCCGGTATGCATCCATCGGGCATCATCAATAACCTTTCTTGTATTTTCCGGATCATTCCAGTACTTGAGCATTACAGAGTATCCCCGGGTACAAAGTTCGCCATGCTCACCACGTTCCACCGTTCTGCCATTCTCATCTATGATTTTTATTTCAAGGTGATCTTGAACGGTACCCACGGTACTTACCTGTTTTTCCAAAGATGTTCCTATTAATGTCTGGGTTGAAACCGGTGAGGTTTCCGTCATTCCATAGCAAATACTCATTTCTTTGATATTCATAAGACTTTCCACCTTTTTCATAATTTCTGGTGGACATACAGACCCTGCCATAACTCCGGTTCTTAAATTAGAGAAATCAAATGTATTAAAATCTTTTACTGCCAATTCGGCGATAAACATGGTAGGAACTCCGTATAATGACGTGCATTTTTCATCAGAAACCACCTGTAGGGTAATGTCCGGATCAAAGCTCTCATTGGGAATTACAATACAGGCGCCATGTGCAGTACAACAAATGTTTCCTATAACCATCCCAAAGCAATGATAAAAAGGTACTGGAATACAAACTCTATCCTTTTCTGTGTAATGCAGCCGTATTCCGATAAAGTAACCATTATTCAGGATATTATGATGGGAAAGGGTAACTCCTTTGGGAAAACCGGTTGTACCGGATGTATATTGGATATTGACGGGATCATCAAATTCGATATTTTCTTCAAAATTTCGTAAGGCTTCATCGGAAACTGAATTTCCTTTTTCCAGAAACTGTTCCCAACTGTCGTCAAAGAAAATAGCACCTTCCAATGTAGGGCATACTTCCTTTGCATATTCAACCATTTCTTTATAATTACTGGTCTTAAAGGATAAAGAAGAAAAGATAAAACGAACTTCTGACTGATTGAGAACGTATGTGAGTTCGTGAGTTCTGTATGCAGGATTTATATTCACTAAAATGCTGCCAATTCTTGCAGTAGCATATTGAAGCAGTACCCATTCATACCTGTTGGCAGACCAGATTCCTATCCTGTCACCAGATTTTGTGCCTAAGTGAATAAGAGCTTTAGCAACGGCTGTGGTCTGGTAATAAAATTCTTTGTAGCTTGATCGATAGTTCTGCTGAACAGAAACTAAAGCTTCATGATCAGGGTATTTTTCAACTGTTCTTTTAAGGTTTTTACCGATTGTTTCTCCAAGTAAAGGAATATTTGAAGCTCCGGATACATAAGATAAAGCCATACAAAAAGATTTATTGATCTAAAATAACAAATAAATCCTAAGATAGCGCCTGGGAAAAGTTAATTTTCCAGGGAATCAATGTCTCTTAGCTGTGCAAGATTCTTATCAAGTTTTCTCATGATAATTCCATAAACAAGTCTGTAGTATAACCAGATCAGCAAAACACACAGTCCGGTACTCAATACAGTACCTATGATGAAAATTATAACGGCCGAGTTGGCAGGTTCTACATTTTGAGAGTTTAACGCATAAAAAATAAAGACTGTAAAAATAGAAGTAAAAGCAACGAGTAAAACAATACTGATTAAAATAAAGGCATTAACCGTCTTCTTGAACTTAATAATTCGGGTAATAAGGCCTTTAAGGTTTTCTTCGATTTTTATTCTTCGATAATTCTGATAAAATTTATAGACAAAATAGGCAGTAACAAGTAAACTAAGAATCTTAAGGATCAGATATATCTTGTCAAAACTGTTTTCCACTTCGGGAGTTTTTCGAGCACCCAGTTTTTCTAAAACGTTGAGGAATCCATTGGTTTCTTCTCCCTGAAAGAAATAAAATAGCCCCATTACGGAGAAAAGTAAAAATTCAAAAACACTTATCCAGAAAATATATTTCACGTAGTTACGTGACTTTCTGTTGAGCATATTAAGAATCTCACTATTGTCGTATTTTTGCTGAACAGGCTGTTCCTGCCATGTTTTCTTAAAGCTGTCTAAATCAAAATCAGGCATATTTTTCCATCTGTTCTTTAAGGGTTTTCTTTAATCTGTTCATTTTCACACGGGCATTTACCTCAGTTATCCCGAGGTTTTCTGCGATATCCTTATAGGGCAAATCATCTAAATACATCATTACAATAGCTCTTTCTACATTAGGCAATGTCTTGATCACGGTGTATAGAAGTGAAATCTGCTGTTGTTTTTCATCATCATCCTCAATGAAGTCTTTATGATTGATGTCCAGCTCATTTGTAGGAAGGCTCTTGCTTTTTTTTCTGAAAAGGGTAATGGCTGTATTTAAGGCAACACGATACATCCATGTGGAGATCTTTGAGTTCCCTTTAAAGGAGTCATAGCTTCTCCAAAGCTGCAGGACAATTTCCTGAAAGAGATCTTCTTCATCTTCCAGAGAATTGGTATAAAGACGCGAAACTTTGATAATCAATCCCTGATTATCTTTTATGAGCTGCGCAAATTCTTTTTCTCTGGAAATCACAATTAGATGTATAACGGCACGAAGATAATAATAATGTGCTAATTAGTGAAGGGTTATGAATTATAAATTGCAAGTTTTGGTAATCGGCACTTACCATATACTTAAGCTTTATCGGATTGTTTGTCTTTGATTAAGAAAGCGTATTGTTCGGCAGGCTTATAAGTAATCGTCATAACATATAATGTAAAGCCTTTAATTCGTATCTTTGCGCCCACGAGAAAATCGGCCTGTTGATCTTTGTTTCGGCAAGGGTAGGAAAGTCCGGACACCATAGAGCAGCAAAGCGGATAACATCCGTCACCCGTGAGGGTAGGACAAGTGCAACAGAAAGCAAGTACAGTTCGGCTGTAGTGAAACCAGGTAAACTCTTTGCGGTGCAATGATAAGTATATCGGTTCTTTTCAGTAATGAAAATAGGAGTTGCTCGCTCTGAAAGCCGAGGGGTAATCAGCAAAAGTTTTGCAGCAATGTAAGACGCAGATAAATAACAGGCACTTCTCAGGAAGTACAAAATCCGGCTTATAGATTTTCTCGTGATTTTTTTAGATAACGAAATGACTATAAATAAAGCGGGGATTATTCCCCGCTTTTGTATTTCTGAGCCTGTTAAGATAATTAATATCGACTTGAAAATATGAATTTTACAAGTTGAAGCATTGTTTATGATGCTATTCGTTCTCAAGGGCTTTTTTAGCATCAACAAGTCCTTTCTTGTCCTTATCAGAAAGTGCCGGATATTTAAGGTCCATCTTTTCTAATGCATCAATAATGATCTGGATAGCGGCTACTCTTGCAAACCATTTATTGTCTGCAGGTAACACATACCACGGAGCATAATCTTTTGAAGTCTCATTAATAGCCTGCTCATAAGCGCTCATATATTGATCAAACAATGCCCTTTCCGGAAGATCAGCAGCCGAGAACTTCCAGTTTTTTTCTTGCTCGTTAATTCTGTCCAGCAGCCTTTGCTTTTGTTCCTTTTTTGAAACATTTAAAAATATTTTAATGATTTTAGTTCCGTTCTGAGAGAGGTGTTTTTCGAAATTTCTTATACTCTCATATCTGTTTTCCCAGAATTTGGCGTCAAAATCTTTTACGGACTTCCATGTTTTTTCACTGAGATTGTATTCCGGGTGCACCTTACAAACCAAAACACTTTCATAATGTGAACGGTTAAAGATTCCGATCATTCCTTTTTGAGGTAGTGCAATATAATGTCTCCATAAAAAATCATGGGCGTATTCCTTTGAACTTGGGGTTTTAAAACTTGTTACATTACAGCCCTGTGGATTTACTCCACCAAACACATGCTCAATAAGACTGTCTTTTCCTGCGGCATCCATCGCCTGTAAGATGATAAGGAGAGACTGGCTTCCATCCGCATACAACTTCTCCTGAAGGTTACGAAGTTTTTCTTTTTCTATAGCCAGCATTGCCTGTCCCTCTTGTTTAGTAAGAGGTCCCTTATATTCCGTTGAGGTTTTTTTGATGGAAAATTTTCCTTTTACTTCAAAATCGTCTGAGAAATTGGTGTCCATAACTTATATATTTGAAATAAATGTAATAAAAAAACCGTCTACGTGTAGACGGTTTTTTTATTTTTTCTGAGTAGAGCTTATTTTGCCGCAGCAACTTTTTTTGCTGCCTTAGCCGCTTTTTTTGCCGCTTTAGCATCTGCTGCAGTTTCAACCTTTGCAGGAGTAGCTGCAACTTCAGGAGCGTTAGCATCTACATTTCCTTTGATGTAAATTACACTTCTGCTGTTTGCCGGGTCATTAGAAAATACTTCAATCATTTTGTTGAATGGTCCGTTGATTGTCGTATTGTATCCAACTTTGATTTTAGCAGATTTTCCTGGCATTACAGGATCTGTACTAAATTCAGGAGTTGTACATCCACAAGAAGGTTTTACGTTAGAAATTACCAAAGGCTTATCACCTGTGTTAGTTACTGTAAAAAATCTTGTACCGTCTGCACTAGGCTTAATAGTACCATAATCGAAAGTGGTTTTATCAAAAGTAATAGTTTGTGCAGATGCAATAGCAAATGTTCCAAATAGTGCAATTCCTGCAATTAATTTTTTCATATTCTTGAATGTTAATATGTTTGTTTAGATAAACTTTAAGAAACAAAGTTAAAAATTATTTTAATTCATACTGAAAATTTTTTTTCTTTAAGCTATTTTTGCAAATTGTAAGCTAAAGAAATAGAATTTATGCAGATTTCAGAAAAGTATAATCCACAGGAAACAGAACAAAAATGGTACAACTACTGGTTGGAAAACAAGTTTTTCCATTCGGAGCCTAATGACAAGCCACCATATACCATCGTAATTCCTCCGCCAAACGTGACGGGGATCTTACACATGGGACATATGTTGAACAATACCATTCAGGATGTTCTGGTCCGCCGTGCAAGAATGCAGGGCTTTAATGCCTGCTGGGTTCCGGGAACAGATCACGCTTCAATTGCTACTGAAGCTAAAGTTGTTGCTAAACTGAAATCTGAGGGAGTCAATAAATCTGATATTACCCGTGAGGAGTTTTTAAAACATGCATGGGAATGGACTGACAAATATGGGGGAACCATCCTCGAACAGCTGAAAAAATTGGGTTGTTCATGCGACTGGGACAGAACCAGATTTACGATGGAGGATAAGCTTTCAGCACAGGTAATTAAAAGTTTTGTTGATCTTTATAATAAAGGATTGATCTACAGAGGCTACAGAATGGTTAACTGGGATCCGGAAGCAAAAACGAACATATCTGATGAGGAAGTAATATTTAAAGAACAGAACGGGAAATTATATTTCCTGAAATATAAAATAGAAGGTTCAGAAGAATTCCTTTCTGTTGCGACGACGCGTCCTGAAACAATCTTTGGGGATACTGCTGTTTGTATCAATCCTAATGATGAAAGATATGCTCACCTGAAAGGTAAAAATGTGATCGTACCTATCGTGAACCGTGCGGTACCTATCATCGAAGATGAATATGTGGATATTGAATTTGGAACCGGGGCACTGAAAATTACTCCTGCTCACGATACCAATGACTACGAGATCGGGCAAAAACATCAGTTGAAAATGATTGATGCTTTAGATGATGATGGAAATCTTAATGAGTATGGATTACATTATGCCGGGAAAAACAGGTTTGAGGTAAGAAAACAGATTGCAAAAGAGTTGGAAGAAAAAGATCTTCTTTTAAAAGCTGAGGATTATGTAAATAAGGTAGGTACTTCTGAAAGAACAGGAGCAGTGATCGAGCCTAAAATTTCTGTTCAATGGTTCCTGAAAATGTCTGAACTTGCTCAGCCTGCTTTGGATGTAGTAATGGACGATGAAATTAAGTTTTATCCTGAAAAATTCAAAAATACCTATAAACATTGGATGGAAAACATCCGTGACTGGAATATTTCCCGCCAGCTTTGGTGGGGGCAGCAGATCCCTGCTTATTATTATGGAAGCGGAGATGAAGATTTTGTAGTTGCAGAAACAAAAGAAGAAGCTTTAGAATTAGCAAAACAAAAAACAGGGAACCAAAATCTTACAGCTGAAAGCCTTACACAAGATCAGGATGCTTTAGATACCTGGTTCTCATCATGGCTATGGCCTATGTCTGTATTTGACGGGCTTCTTGATCCTGAAAATAAAGATATTCAGTATTATTATCCTACTTCTGATCTGGTAACAGGTCCGGATATTATTTTCTTCTGGGTAGCGAGAATGATCATGGCCGGATTAGAATATAAAAAGACAGTTCCTTTTAAAAACGTTTATTTTACCGGTATTGTTAGAGATAAGCAAAGAAGAAAGATGTCCAAGTCTTTAGGAAACTCACCGGATCCTTTGGAATTAATTGATAAATATGGTGCTGATGGTGTGCGTGTTGGAATCTTACTAAGTGCAGCTGCAGGAAATGATCTCCTTTTTGATGAAGATCTTATGCTTCAGGGGAGAAATTTCATGACCAAGATCTGGAGTGCTTTCCGATTAATCAATATGTGGAATCATGAAGATAAACCGGCTAACGTAACGGAAAACGAGACAATAGAGTGGTTCGAAAATAAATTGAACAAAGCGATTGCTGAAATTAATGATCAGTTTGAGAAATTCAGAATTTCTGATGCTTTGCATTTGGTTTATAAGTTAATCTGGGATGATTTCTGTTCGTGGTATCTGGAGGCTATCAAACCTAATTATGGTGAAGGGATTTCGAGAGAAGTATACGAAAAGACTATTTATTTCTTTGAAGAATTAATGAAATTACTTCATCCTTTTATGCCATTCCTTACGGAAGAATTATGGCAGACGATTTCGGAAAGAAGTATAGAGGAAGCGTTGATTATCTCTCAGCAGAAAAAAGCAGGAGAATTTAATGAGACTATTATCAAAAACTTTGAAATGGCTCAGGAACTTATTTCAGGAGTTAGAAACTATCGCCAGACGAAGGGAATTTCTCCTAAAGAGGCAGCTGAAATTTATACGGGTTCTTCAGAGTTTGCCAATGAAGCTGTTATCAGAAAACTGGCGAATATTTCAGACATTTATTTTGGTGAAAAAACAAATAAACCAAGTTTTACATTCCTGGTAGGTGCTACCGAAGTGTCCATTCCATTGAGCGAAAATCTGGATCTTGCTGAAGAGAAAACAAAAACGGAAGATGAAATAAAGTATTTGAAAGGATTTTTAATTTCTGTAGAAAAAAAGCTCTCCAACGAAAAATTTGTTGCCAATGCTAAAGCAGAGGTTGTAGAAGCGGAGCGTAAGAAACAGAAAGATGCACAGGATAAAATTGCTATTTTGGAAGAGAAGCTGAAGAGCTTATAAATCTTTTGGCACTTATCTTGAAATAAAACAAATATCAATCCGGACAATCCCGGAAACTATATCCATAAAAGAAGACCAGTTTAACTTGTCTTCTTTTGTGAATTTAATACAGTAGTTCAGACATAATATCTGAAGAGCAGATGAGCTGCCAAAATAACTAAAGACAATAAAAATGACGCACGTAGAGAATATAAAAAAGCTGTTTTCAAGAGATTTTGTAGAAAGTCCATTGTTAGAAAGCTTTGAGGTTGGGAAAATTTACCTTTCCAGTGGAAAATTGGTAGCTTGTGACCCCTTGATCACAAATGATATGCAGCCTTTTACTACAGATTTCCCAAAAGGGGATTTTGCAGTTCTATTACATAAGGAGAGAGAAAGTAACTGCGTAGCCTATGCTGAAATTATTTTCAGTCACTCAGAAATCACAGAATGGAAATTGGCAACTACTTCCGGTCAGGATATAAAAGACCTTGCAGAGGGTGAGATATTTGGTTATCCTGTAGAAAGTGGGATGGGTTGTTTTATGGATGTTGATACCCAAGAAAAACTTAATGAACTGGAAAAAAGATTGTATCACAGTAAAGGTGCCGACTTTATAGGAATTTATGAGGAGTTTTTCCACGAATATTTTTTCGATGAAAACGGAGCGATCGATCAATATGCCTTTTTGAAACCTGCGGATGAGCATCCGGGAACTATCTTTGCTTTCGAGACAGGATATGGAGAAGGTTTCTATGCCAGCTATATCGCGTATGATAAAAATAATGCGCCTGTAAAGGTAGTTACGGAATTTATTGAAATAAGTTAATTATTGTTATATTAGTATTCCTAATTTTTTATTTTTGTATAAACCAATTTAACCGCAATGAACTTTTCCTCAGTACAACCCAAAATTATAGTTGTTGGCAGCTCTTCCATAGATCTTGTTCTGGAAACTGAAAAACTTCCGGCTCCTAACGATACTGTTTTAGCCATTAATTCGGATAGTTATTTTGGTGGAAAAGGAGCCAATCAGGCTGTAGGAACTGCAAGATTGGGAGCCAGTGTTTATTTCATTGGATGTGTGGGAATGGACCCACTGGGACAGCAAATTATGCGTAATCTGGTGAATGAAAATGTGAATGTGGGATTTGTTGCAGAAACAGACAAAGAAGCTACAGGAACAGCTTATGTGACGACTTCTGATGGTAATGCTGCCATTGTTGTGGTACCGGCTGCAAATAAGCTTTTAAGTACCAAACATATTGAAGATGCAGACCGGTATTTTCCTACGGCAGATCTTATCCTGGTTCAGTTAGAAGTTTCTATAGAAGTTGTTGAATATACCATTAGAAAGGCAAAAAAATACGGAAAAAAAGTTGGTCTCTATGCTTCACCGGCTATGAAGCTTAGTGAAGAAGTACTGGAAAATGTAGATTTTGTAATCGTAAAAAGTAGTGAACTCTATATTGTTTTTGGTGAGGAGGAAAAAGAGCGGGTTCTTGAAAAATATTTTAATAAAGTTTTTGTAAGAGATGATACGAATTCCACGATTTATTTTGATGGAACTGAAATGAAATACTTCAGAAACCATAACGATAATAAAACGGTACATAAAATGGGAATGGGAGATGCATTTACATCCGGATTTGCCATAGCCTTATGTCATAATAATCCTATTGAGGAGTGTGTAAAGTTTGGAAATGAAGTTTCTTTAAAAGTCTCTACGAGAAAAGGATCGCAAACCGGATTGCCTAGAATGTCCGATTATGTTATTTAAAGCTATTTGGTACATATCGAAAGTATATAATTAACATAAAATAAACAGTAAAAATTTCCACTTTTGAGTGGATTTTTTCTTTTTACACTATGGAAAAACTAATTCTAAAAACCACAGATCACATTTCTATTGTCGCCCACCTTTTCCTGCCGGAACAGAGCAATAATAAAATATTACTAATCAATTCTGCCACGGGCGTAAAACAGCACGTTTACTTTTCCTTTGCACAATATTTTTCAGAGCAGGGATTTACAGTGATCACGTATGATTATCGGGGAATTGGGCTTTCAAAACCGGAGCAGATGAAAGGTTTCGAGGCTTCCATGCGAATTTGGGGTTCCCAGGATTATAAAGCAGTAACCACCTACATCAGAATCCGCTTTACAGGATATGAGAAATATTGCCTGGGACATTCTGTTGGAGCATTGATCCTTGGGATGAATAAGGATTCGGAGATGTTTAAAGAATTCTTTTTTGTGGGAACACAAAATGCGTTTGTTGGGAATCTGAAATTCAGGACGAAAATAGAAGCTTATCTTGGATTTGGGATTGTCCAGCCTTTAGCCACGCAGCTTCTGGGTTATTTTCCGGCTCATTGGTTTGGACTTGGAGAAAGTCTTCCTAAAAATTGCGCTTATGATTGGAGAACCTTAATTTTGAATAAAAAATCAACAAACGGTTTACTGGAGAAAATTGATGATTATTCTAAAAAATTGACTCAAAAAGTTTTTGTAATCAGGGCTGAAGATGATGTCTGGCTTACGGATAAAGGAGTAAAGAGTCTATTAAACGACACGTATCCCAACCTTAAACCGACATATCGCCTGGTAAAAACTTCAGAATCTGAAAAAGGAGAAATAGGACATGTTAATTTTTTCAGGAGCTATAACAAGAAGCTTTGGAATATTATTTTAAATGAATTAATACATAATGAGTAGTGTAATTGAAAAGACAATAGATTTTGTAAAGGAAAAACTTAAAGGAGCAGAAGCAGGACATGATTGGTTTCATATCGAAAGAGTCTGGAAGCTTTCCAGGAAAATTGCTGAAAATGAAAACTGTAACAAAGAAGTAGTAGAATTGGGAGCTTTGCTTCACGATATAGCAGATCCTAAATTTCATGATGGTGATGAAACAATTGCGTTAAAAGTGTCACGTGAGTTTTTGGAAGAGCAGCATGTTTCAGAAGAAATTATCGGGCAGGTCCTTTTTATTATTAAGAATATTTCATTTAAAAACAGAGGAGAAGCTCCGCAGAATTTACCTATTGAATTAAAGATTGTTCAGGATGCAGACCGTTTGGATGCTATAGGAGCAATAGGTATTGCAAGAACCTTTAATTTTGGTGGATTTAAAAATAACCTGATGTACCATCCGGATATTAAGCCAAAGCTGAATATGTCGAAAGAGGAATACAAAAAATCTGACGGCACTACAATCAATCATTTCTACGAGAAATTATTACTTTTAAAGGATTTAATGAACACAGAGAAAGGAAAAGAACTGGCTCAGGAAAGGCATGAGGTGATGCTTCAATTTCTTGATCAGTTTTATAAAGAATGGAATGTTGATTAACGTTCTTTCTTAAAATTCTTAAATCAGTATATTTGCAGCATGGGATTAATCATCTTTGTTATCTTTCTTTGTTCTGTCCTCTCTCTTATTTTATCTAAGGTAAAATCAGGAAAAGGTGCTGAATGGGCAAAACTGTTCCGTATCGCAACGCTTATTTTTTCAATCTCGGTATTCACTTATTGGTTTATCAAGAAAAGTGCTGTTGGAGTGGTGAGTAATTCCGTTGGTTTGCAGGTTATTAATAAACTTCCTCAGACCCTGGATTTTTATGTCATCAACGTCAATAATCCGGATAAAAATGCAATGCACGAGGCAAAGCACATTGGAAAGATACGCCCGGAATATTACAGAATAGAATACCTCAAGATGGATAAATCTGATGAGTATTGGGTTATCGGATATTTAGGAAAGAAAAACCTGGTTTATTTTTCACAGCATTCTGTTCCTAACAAAAATATTGATCAGATCGTTGAGGTGAACAACTATATCAATCAAAGTGTAAAATTATCTGAAATTGCTAAAAAGCAGGTGGAAGCCTATAATTATGAAAATGTAAAACTGGGGATCTGGGTATCTCTCGATTTTCTTTTGCTATTTCTGAATTTGGTCTTGCTTTTTAGAATTAAAAAATAAATGTAAACCTTTCAAAATAAAAGATGATCTGCTGAAGCCAGCAGATCATCTTTCTTTTTTAGTTAAATATAGTGTCGATGTCTCTTGTTACATCACGGATAATTTAAAATTATCATGATTTTTTCTTTAAGCTCTTCCGGGCAGTTTTTGATGAGCTTATCCTTGCTTTGACTGCTGATCTGGTCATAGGTCAGCCATTCTGTTACATCCTGATGCTGGCTGGTACTGTCGTAGATTCTTTTAATCTTCTCATTTTCGTAAAAGGTGTAATTGTCACCAAGAGAATTGTTTGTAATGCTGATAGTACATATTTCCTTTTCCATAGTTTTGATTTTTACAGTTGGTAATAAGGGTTTTATACCTTACAATATATCATTTATTGGTGAAAAATATTGACTTTTGCTGATAAAAAATTTTTCACACCAAACAGTGATATATTTACTGTTAAAACATAAAAAAAAGCTATAAAATCTTAAATTAAATGATTAAATAGCTGAATATTTTTTTTATGCTAAAATAAACTTTGGATACTTTCTGTTGCCATTTGAGGCACATGGAGGTCGGTTTTCCATTCCTCATTCATTTTTTTGATGAGATAAGCAGATAATAAAGGGGACGCCTTTTCAATATTCTGATGGACGAAAAAATATAAATTTTGGAGGCCTTCTTTTTTCCATTGTGTAACACGCTTTAACCAATCATCCAATCTTTCGTAGTCACTTTCTGCATTTGCTCCTACATAGCGGATGAAAGCATTGGGAGTGGTAAGACGCATATGAAGCATATCCCTTCTTCCGGCAGTATCCACAATAATATTAGTGATATGATGGGCTTCAAAAAGATCGCAGGTTGTATTTAAAATGTTTTCATCATTAAACCATTCCGTATTTCTGAGCTCTATAGCTAGTGGGACTTCTTTTGGCCATTCTTTGACAAACTTCTCTAATCTGTCATAATCTTTTGGTTTAAAGTTATCATGAAGCTGAAGAAATACCATACCCAGTTTTTCATCAAAATTAAGAACCGATGTTGCAAATTGGGTTACAGGTTCTGTTACATCAATTAATCTCCTGAAATGGGAAACTGTATTGGTAATCTTTGGGAAAAATTTAAACCCTGCCGGTGTTTTTTCTTTCCATGTCAATACCTGGTCAGGAGTTGGCATTCCGTAGAATGTCGCATTGAGTTCTATAGAATTGAACTGGGTAGCATAATAGGTTAATTCGTCCTTGGTTCCTTTTGGATAAAATCCTTTGAGGTCGGTTTTATTCCATTTGGCACATCCGATGGAGATATTCTCTAATCCCTTTTTATTTTGTTTGAGGATCTCTTTGGTTCTGCTGTGATCTTTGGGTAATGTAAAATCTATTTTTGAAGGATCTTCTACTTGTCCGAATTTCATATTTGAAGTTTTTAAGAATTAAGTATCTAACAAATATAAAATAAAAATAAGACAATTATTTTATGAATTTAAGCTAAAGATATCAAGGAAAAGGGAATCAGTTTTTTATTATTTTTTTTGAAATTTCAGTAGATTTCGTCTTTATTTTGATAAGATAAATTCCTGCAGGATAACCTGACGTATTAATAGTGCAATCTCCTTTGCCACAGCTCTGATGTGATACTGATCTCCCCATACTGTCAAATATATCTATTGTATTCACGGGTTCAGGGGATCTTATCTGAAGGATATTTTTTACAGGATTAGGAAATACATCAATTTTGGTTATTATATGGTCTAGCTTCGTATTTTTTGAATTGGTAGTAGCCGGGCAATTAGTACTGAAATTAATGTCCGGATACATAGTTTGAAGATCGGTAAGTTGAGCAGGATCAACACAAATGGTTAAATTACTATTGTACCCGGAAAATTCACAACCCTCCAATGCATTGTTTTTGATATTCACCTGGGTTAATCCGGACATGTTAAAGAATGCAATAGCTTCTAAAACATTGCAATCCGATAAATTCAGATTGGTAATGAGCGGACAGCTTCTCAGGGTAAGATACTTGAGTTGACCGTTTTGTGAAAAGTTAATATTGTTTACTAATGAATTATATTCAAGATCAGCAGATTCCAATTGTGGACATTGTGAAAGGTCTATCGTAGAAATTTTTGTGTTAGCAATACCTAATTCCCTTAAGGAGTTACATTGATTGATATTAAGGCTATTTAATTCAGTAAAGGTATCAAAAGGTGAGTTGCCTGGTAAATTAGGTCCAAGGTTCAATGTTTGTATAGCCGAACAATTCTGAAGGTCTAAGCTTTTCAGGTCTTTATTTCCTTTTATCGATAGATTGACCAAAGAAATACAGTTTTGTGCAGAAATCTGCTGCAGATCAGTATGTGGATTCAGGAAATTCAGATCACCGGGAATATCTGCTTTCAGAGTTTGGAGATGGGTAAGATTGTCTACATTCAAAACAGCCATGTAGCCACAGGAATTTGTGATGTCCATATCTTCCAAAGCAGCCGCACTATTAAAAGTAGCATTGGTTATTGGCTGATTGAAAGCTTTTAGTATTTTCAATTTGGGAAGTCCGGATACATCCAAAGAGGTTACATTTCCAAAATATACTCCTGAAGTAGTATAATAGCCATACCGGTTATAGAATGATGCATCAAGCTCTTCTAAATTGATTAATCCAGCATTGGAAAAATTGATTGAGGATGCATTAAGACCTTTGATTCTTTTTAACGAAGTACAGCCGTTTAGATCTACGGAAGTAAAATAAGCTCCTGTGGTTTCATAATGATCCGTATCTGCTATAACTTCTTCCAGGTTTGTACAAGATTTCGCAACAAGGTGGATATTCTGATTTCCGGATGGTAATATGGTTCCGGTAGATCCGGAAACTGAAATTTTGGTCAGTGAATTTAAATTTGGAACACTGATCTTATTTAAACGCTTACAGGATGTGAAGGTGAGCGTTTTTACATGGCAGTTTTTGATATGAAGCTCCTTAATGTTTTTATTGTTTAAGACAATATCATCCTTGATGAGAAGGCAGTTTTTATATCTCAAAATTGTGGAGGGGTCGTAAGGAGATAAATTGATGTCTGCAACAAAGTCATTCACATTCTCTACGGCACCACAATTATCGAATGAAAAATCAATAGGAACACGGTGGCTAACTCCTACATTGTTTACAAATCCACCACTTCCGGTGTAAAGAACTTTTTTAATTTTATTGTTGTTAACAAAACTAATGACCGCTGATTTTGTGTCATGGATGTAAAGTTCTTCGACATTGGGGAATAAAAGAGCATCGGTGATTTGGTTTGGAAGACTATTGTAAGTGGGAAGCACATTGAACTTTATATTTAAAGTTTTTACTTGCTGGGCTTCAGTAAGCTGAATCTGTCCATCTCCATTTGCATCAATTTTAATATTGTTGCCATTGATGTCTTTTGCAATCTGACTACCCGGACCTGAAGTTAGTAGTAAGGCCTTAAATTTGGCATCTGTAAAATTAAGGTTCTGAGAATAAGCCATGCAGGAAAAGCTTACACAGAAGATAAATAGCATTTTGTACATATTGTGTTTTTAAGGGGTTGCTAATTTTAATAAGGATATATCCAATGAAGGAAATTATAAACCTCAACCTTACAAAAGTACTATATTTTTAAACCTAGCAACTTAGAAATACTACTATAGTATTAATACTATATTTGTTATCCGTACAAATACTGATGAGTGCCTCTACCATGTTTTCCTTTTTTATCAAGGCATTGATTTAGTAAAATGAACGTTGTTCATATTGTGTTCATATATCTTAAAATAGCTTCAATGCGGTAAAAGATTTATTTGTAAAATGTTACCTAGATCTCATCTTACATATTTACTTTAAGCAATTAAGTTTTTTTTAAGGAAATATTAAACATTATGTTATATAATGTTAACTGTATGTTACCACAATTCATGATTGTTGCTTCTAATTTTGCCATAAAATTTAGAAGTATAAAAATATGAAGAGAAAATTGATCTGTGCTTTTGCTGTTTTGTCTTTTGGCTTAGCGTTTTCACAAGAAACCAGCTCTAAAATTTTCGGAAGATTAAAAGGGGTAAATTCTGAAGTTACGGTAAAAGTAGTTCACGTTCCCACCAACAGTACCTTTGAAACTAAAAGTAATAACAAAGGACAATTTAGTCTGGATAATCTACAACCCGGAGGACCCTACACGATAGAGATTTCCGATGGTTCGCAAATTATCTATTCGAATACCAATTTACAGCTTTCATTAGGAAGTAATGATTTGCCTGTAGTAGAAATCAAAAACAGAGAAAAAGTGATCGACGAGGTAAAGCTTACCTCGAAGAGAACCACTGTGAAAAACGGAGTTGCAATTAGCCAGGCTCAGATCTCCGGACTCCCAAATATTAACAGGGGTATCCAGGATGTTACCAAGTTGGTCCCTCAAAGTGCTAACAACTCTTTCAACGGAACCAATTTCAGGTATAATAACGTTACTATTGACGGGTCGATCAATAACGACGCGATTGGTTTTAGTCCGTCTTTGGGTGGACAAACGGGAACATCGGGAATGCCGGGAAGTAGTACACGCTCCAACTCAATTAGTTTGGATGCGATTCAGGATGTACAGGTTTATATTGCTCCTTATGACGTGAAATTAGGAAATTTCCTTGGAGGAAGTATCAATGCCGTTACACGTAGTGGTAGTAATAATGTGGAAGGATCTTTTTATGTATACGGACGTAATGCTGCTATTACAGGAAGAAATAGGGTAGGAGATAATTCAAAAATGCCAAGCTCTTTTCAGGATTTTATTTATGGAGGGAGAGTAGGATTACCTGTCGTTAAAGATAAGGTGTTTTTATTCACCAATCTTGAATATACAAAAAGAAAAGATCCTGTTTTTTATAATGCTGATGATCCTAATGCGTTGGTTAATAACGCTGTTGCTCAACAGATCTCAGATTTTGTTCGAACCAAGTATGGCTTTAATGTGGGAAGCTTTAATCAGTACACTAATTTTTCTGAAAGTGCAAAGCTTTTCAACAAATTAGACTGGAAGATTAATGATAAACATACATTGTCCATTAAAAATAACACTGTATTCTCCCAGGCTTCCAACCTTGAAAGAGATGGTGCCAATTTCAGGTTTTCAAGCATGGACTATATTCAAAAGAACAATGCTTCAACGACGACTTTGGAACTAAAAAGCCGTTTTAATGATAAATGGAATAATAACTTAGTATTAGGATATTCTTCTATTAATGATTACAGGGATCCTACTTCTTCCAACGCTATGTTTCCACAAGTGGAAATAGGGTATAATGGAGGAACTATTTTATTAGGAAATGATAGAGAGGCAACGGTTTTCAATATGAAGCAGAAAACATTTGAGATCACCGATAATTTAACGTATAAGACAGGAAATCATACTTTCTTATTAGGAACGCATAATGAATTATACAATATCGATTATGGTTTTGTAAATGCATTGAACGGAAGAATCTCTTATAAGAATCTTGATGATTTTTATAACTCAAAACCAGCAAGGATAAGAGGGACTTATCCTTTCAATGGAGACAGCAGAGAGACGCTGTTTAATAATCCGTATGCATCATATAAAGTGAACCTTCTTTCATTATACCTTCAGGACGAGATTAATTTAGGAAGACTCCGTTTATCTCCGGGTGTAAGAGTAGATTATACTGATTTACCAAACAAACCTCTTTTGAGTTCAAAAGTTACTAATTCTCCTACCGATCCTAATATGGGGAATACCTACAGCTATACACCATTAAATCAGCTTACAAACAAATATCTTAATAAACCCACATTGTCTCCAAGATTAGGATTTACTTTGGATCTTACAGAAAACAGATCAGTTGTATTAAGAGGGGGGTCTGGTATTTTCGTAGGAAGAATACCGTTTGCATGGCTGGGTTATGCTTATTATAATGATGGAGTAGGTTTCGGAAGTTATGATTATAATGGTCCGACGGCAGCTCAAATGGCAGCTAATGGAGACCCATTGGTAAGCGGAAACTTTGCTAATTGGCAAAACTCTTCCAAAGTTCAGGTAGACCTTATTGATAATAACTTCAAAATGCCTAAAGTGTGGAGAAGTTCATTAGGAGTAGATTATACCGTTGGAGGATATAAGTTGACATTAGAAGGTATTTATACTAAAGTACTTTATGATCTGAAATTCCAGCAGGTGAATAAAACGGATAACGTAACGTATTACAGTTATGACGTGAATCACCAAATGCCTATTTATACAACGAATATCAACAGTAATTTTTCTAATGCGTACATGTTATCCAATACGAAAGAAGGTTACAGGTATAATATAACAGCACAGATTTCTAAATCTTATAATTTCGGATTTAACTTCTTTGCAGCATATACTTACGGAGATGCTAAAGATATTACCAACGGGATCAGAAACTCAATGGAAAGTAACTGGCAGATGAATCAATCCCTTACACCTAATAATCCTCAGTTGACAACTTCTAACTTTGCTATTAAAAATAGAATTGTTGCCAATCTCGGATATGGTTTCAATGTTTCAGAGTCCAACAGATTGTCGGCCAACGTATATTTCAATGCTCAGTCAGGAAATCCTTTCTCATGGGGCTTTGTAAACAGTACGATTGCTAATACAGGACAAGCTGCCGGATTGGCATATATCTTTAAAGATGCTGCTGAAGCTGCTAAGTATATTGTTCCGATAAAAGATGCTGCAGGGAATGTTTTGGTAACAGCCCAACAGCAGGTGGCTGATTATGAAAGCTTCGTTAATAATAATAAATACCTGAGCAGCAGAAGAGGAACGTTTACTCAGAGAAACGGAGACTTTACTCCTTGGAATATTCAGGCAGATATCAGAATTATGGATGAGATCAGACTGAGCCGGAAGTCTAAAAATAATATCCAGATTTCTTTAAGTATCATCAACTTCACCAATCTGTTGAATAAGGATTGGGGTAAGATCTATTTTGTACCGAATACTTTTAATTCAACAGCAAGTGTTGGATTAACTAAAGTTGGAAATGTGGCAGCGGGACAGCCGGGAGCTGGAGATCCAACCTATAATTTCAAATCTCCGGGGTTGCCTTATACGATTGATCAGTTTGCATCAAGATTCCAGGCACAGCTGGGAGTTCGATATAATTTTTAATTTTTACTTTATATATTCTTTCAAGAGTCCAGATTTTCTTTCTGGGCTTTTTTTTATTTTGTAATTCTTTACAAAACAAGATATAAGAAAAGCACGTTTAAAAAACGTGCTTCAATATATAATTGTTTATTATTTGTAGTCTAAGCTTCGCAGCTTGAACAAGATACAAAGTTCACCATCATTTCCTTAGATACTGATGAGCTTCTTTGATAATATAATGTTTTTACTCCTTTTTTCCATGCTTCGATGTACAGATAGTTTACATCTTTTACGGGCATGGTAGATGGAATTTGTAAGTTCAATGATTGTGCCTGATCGATATATTGTTGTCTCTGAGCGGCCTGGGAAATGATCTCCATCGGAGAAATTTCCTTGAATGTCTTAAATACAGCTTTTTCTTCGTCAGTTAGTTCAGTTAAATGCTGAACGGAACCATGGTTCAACATAATCGTTCTCCATGTTTCTTCGTTATCTAGTCCTTTTTCTTCTAATAATTTTGCCAGGTACTTATTCTTACGCATGAAATTTCCTTTGGCCAAACCGGCTTTATAGTAGTTGGATGCGAAAGGTTCAATTCCCGGAGAAGTTTGTCCCAAAATAGCAGAGCTTGAAGTCGTAGGAGCAATAGCCATTGTGGTAGTATTTCTTAACCCATAACCTTTTAACAATTCAGGTTCTCCATAGATGTTAGCCAGTTCTCTTGATGCCTGTTCAGATTGCTCTTTAATATGTCTGAATGCTCTTGCATTAAACTGAGTTGCTTCAAAACTTTCAAACGGGATCATGTTCTTTTGTAAGTAAGAATGGTATCCTAAAACACCAAGCCCAAGAGCTCTGTGACGCATTGCAAAGTTTCTTGCTCCCTGTAGGTAATAATTGCCTTCTGTTTTATCAATAAATTCAGTTAAAACAGCATCAAGGAAATAAACAGCCAACTTCACTGCGTCCGTATCTTTCCATTCATCATATAATTCCAGGTTCATGGAAGAAAGACAGCAGATAAATGATTCTTCTCTCGTAGAAGGAAGCATGATCTCAGAACAAAGATTACTTGCATTTACAGTAAGTCCCAAATCTTTGTAAACCTGTGGTTTATTTCTGTTAACGTTATCCGTAAAGAAAATATAAGGAAGACCTTTTTGCTGACGGCTTTCCAAAACCCTTGCCCAGATCTTACGTTTTTCCATATCTCCATCGATCATATCCTGCATCCAGTAATCAGGAACACAAATTCCGGTAAATAAATTCTGAATAGGACTTCCGATATCTTTAATTGATAAGAACTCTTCAATATCACCGTGGTCGATATCCAGGTAAGCTGCAAAAGCTCCTCTTCTCACTCCTCCCTGTGATACTACGTCCATTGCTGTATCAAATAATTTCATGAAGGAAACCGCTCCCGAAGACTTTCCATTATCTGTTACTGCAGTTCCTCTGTTACGAAGTTCCCCGAAATATCCTGAAGTTCCACCCCCGATTTTTGTCTGCATGATGACTTCACCCATTTTATGAGTAATCCCTTCAATGCTATCCGGAATGTGTACATTGAAACATGAAATAGGAAGACCTCTCTGTGTTCCCATATTTGCCCAGACCGGAGAGGAAAAACTGATCCATCCTTTGGTGATCATTTCCTTAAAAGCAGGTTGTAATTCCGGTTTGTATAGCTTTTTGGCAGCAGCAGTGGTAATCCTGTCGATAGCTCCGTCTACAGTTTCCCCTTTTAACAGATATCCTCTGTTTAGCATTTGCTCAGACTCCTCGTTGAGCCACCATATATTAGTATTTTGTTCCTCCATAGTTGTTATATTTTCAAATTCCCGGATATCCATGTCGTAATATCCAGGAATTTTGTGTTATTAAATTGATTCTAAAAATTCTACCTTGTGGGAACCGTTAAGTCCACTCTCATCTCTTAATCGTTGAAATTCTTTAAAAGATGGTGTATTCAAAACCTCATGTTGTACCTCTTCATTGCTGTAATTAGAATAATGTAAGAATGTAACACCGTCTTCTTTAAGAAAAACCTTGTATTCAAATGCCGACAGATCCAATTGTCTGAAATCATTCAGGAAATTTTGAATGTTTTCTTTGTTTTCTGAAACAAATTCTGGTTTTACGGTATAACTTACAATTACATTAATCATCTTTTGTGTTTTGGTTTTTATTTCATCCGAAAAGGATACTTTCTAATGAAAGATTGTTGAGCTATATACAGAGCTTGTTTAATTAAAACAAATCGTTGGCTGTAATACTCTTGTCGTGTTTCGTATAGTCAACAGGTCTTTTAGCAAAGAAATCATCCATAGAATTAGCAAAAACCTCTTCCTCAAACCATTTCATCGGACGGTATTGTTCCGGCGAAATGTTGTAGCGTGTATCCATATTGATTTTCTTTAAGCTGTCGTCAACACGGTATTTCATAAAGTTGAGTAAGTCTTCTTTTGAGAATACACTCAATTCTCCCAATTCAAAGATCCAGTCTAAGATTTCACCTTCCAATTCTACAGATTGATCTACTAAAGTATAAATATCTTCAATGTCTGAATCAGTTAATAAATCAGGTTGTTCTTCGCGGATTTTGTTTATCAGATAAATTCCTGCGTTAGCATGGATTTGTTCATCAACAGAAGTCCACGCGATAATATTGGAAACGTTTTTCATGTATCCTTTAAATCTTGTGAAAGAAAGAATGATCGCAAATTGTGAGAAAAGCGATACATTTTCAATCAGGATACTGAATAGTAAAAGAGAAGAAACATATTCTTTAGGGGTGGAAGAATTAGCATGTTTCAGAACATTTGATAAGAAGTCTATTCTCTTTTTTACAGCAGGAACTGCTATAACGTTGGTAAATTCTTCATTATATCCCAATACTTCCAATAAACGCGAATAGGCTTCGGAATGACGGAATTCACATTCAGCGAAAGTAGCACCTAAACCGTTCAGTTCAGGTTTTGGCATATGATTGTATAGGTTTCCCCAAAATGTCTTTACAGACACCTCGATCTGTGCAATAGCCAGTAAAGCATTTTTCACAGAATTTTTTTCGTGTGGTTCCAGCTGCGAATGAAAATCCTGAATGTCTGCAGTAAAATCCACTTCCGAATGCACCCAAAACGATTTGTTGATCGCTTCTACAAATTGAAGAACCTCAGGGTATTCAAATGGCTTGTAACTTACTCTCTTATCAAAAATTCCCATATTAAAAATGTCTTTAAATTAAACTAATTAGATCACTGTGGATAAAAATCAAAGAATAAATAACAGCTTGATTTGTTGGAACTTATATTTAAAAGTTTTTCACAAGAAAAGTGTCTTTATTATTTGCTAATGCGAAGCACAAAGTTCGAAAAAAAGAAACGATTTTGAAAGGGCTAAACACTAATTGGTTGACTTTTAATCGTAAAAGTTTTCCACATTTACATGAAACAAGCACTGATATTGGTTTAGATACAATAATAAGCATAAAATAAATATTTTTGATAAGTTACAGTTAAACATAAAATCATAAAATACTATAAATAAAGGTGTATTATATTAAACACTAAAAAAATACAATAAATTTTGATTCTTGTAACAAATTGAAAATATCTTCTACTTATTGACTATAAAACATAGATCACTTAATGTTAGTAATTCAGGATTTAAACAAATCATACGATACAGGGAAAAGTAAACTGCACGTTCTCAAAGGAATTAATCTCAATATTTCCGAAGGCGAGTTTGTTTCTATTATGGGAAGTTCGGGTTCCGGAAAGTCTACCCTCCTTAATATTATAGGGATTCTGGATGAAAAGGATTCCGGGATTTATGAGCTGGACGGTGTTCCCATCGAGCATTTATCCGAAGTAAAGGCTGCAGAATACAGAAGTAAATTTTTAGGATTTATTTTTCAGTCTTTTAATCTGATAGGATATAAAACGGCTTTAGAAAATGTTGCTCTCCCTTTATATTATCAGAACGTACCCCGAAAAGAACGTAATCAGATCGCCATGGAATACCTGGAGAAAGTAGGACTCGCCCAATGGGCAACCCATCTTCCCAATGAGCTCTCTGGTGGACAAAAACAAAGGGTAGCTATTGCAAGGGCGCTGATCACAAATCCTAAAGTGGTATTGGCCGATGAGCCTACAGGTGCCTTGGATTCAAAAACAACCCATGATATCATGAAATTGTTACAGGATATTAATAATGAAGGAAAAACGATCATTGTAGTAACCCACGAACCTGATGTTGCAGCACAAACAAAAAGAAATGTGATTTTAAAGGATGGAGTTATCGAAAGTGATGAATTTATCAAACAGGTTGTTCTATAAATAGTGAATGTACATTGACTTTAAAAAAGTAAAAAAATAAAAATATGTTTGACCTGGATCGTTGGCAGGAAATATTCAGTTCCATTCGCAGTAATGTATTGCGGACGGTGCTTTCCGGATTTACGGTGGCATTAGGGCTGTTTATCTTTATCGTTCTTTTCGGAATCGGTAAAGGTTTACAAAACGCTTTTACAGAAGGTTTTGCAAGGGATGCTCAAAATCTTATTTCCATCTTTACAGGAAAAACAACCATTGCCTACAAAGGATTACAGTCGGATCGTAACGTAACCATGAATAATGATGACTATGACTTTCTGGTTAAAGCAGATAAGGAAAAAGTAGGCTATTCAACTCCAAGGTATCAAACCAGTTTGCTGGTGAAGTACGGAAAAGAAAGTGGGAATTATCAGGTTAACGGAGGAGATCCTGAAGAAAAGTTCATTGAAAACAGGAAAATTCTTGAGGGACGTTATATCAATCCTTCCGATCTTGAAAGAAAACAAAATGTTGCCGTGATCGGACGAATGGTACAGAGAGATTTGATCAAAAACGGAAGTCCGGTAGGAAAAGAACTGAATATTAACGGAACAATGTTCAAAGTAGTTGGAGTATTTTCCGACGACGGTGGAGACTGGGACGAAAGACATATTACAGTACCCATTACTACTTTGCAACAGATGAAAAAAGGTTCAGATACTGTAACAACGGTTTATATAGCCTATAACGAAAAGCTAACACCTCAGCAAGCTATAAAATATGGTAACGAGCTTAAAGATAGATTAAAAGCCAGGAAGAATGTTTCTCCTGACGATGAAAATGGGGTCCGGGTATGGAATAATGCAGAAAATATGAATGATACATTTATGTTTATGGCTGTACTTACAGGTATTGTTGGTTTTATCGGGATGGGGACTTTGATCGCGGGAATCATTGGAATCAGTAACATTATGGTTTACATCGTTAAAGAGAGAACCAAGGAGATAGGTGTTAGAAAGGCTATTGGAGCGAAACCAAAAAGCATTGTGGCATTAATTGTACAGGAGAGTGTTGTGATCACTGTGATCTCAGGTTTAATTGGGGTAGGTTTGGGAGTTTTAGCGCTTAGCCTTATGGGAGACAGTCTTGAAGAATTTTTTATCAAGAACCCTAGTGTCGGCTGGACCGAGATCTTTATGGCATTTCTGGCATTGGTTTTTTCAGGATTGATTGCCGGTTTTGTTCCCGCTTACAGGGCATCGAAAATTAAACCTATAGAGGCATTACGAACAGAGTAATAGCTGATGTTCGTACATAATTATAAAAAAAGTATAAATCAAACTCATAACTAACACCAATGAACATCTTATTTAAAAAGGATACCTGGCAGGAAATTTATTATTCACTGAGAAATAATAAACTTCGGACATTCCTTACCATGATCGGGGTGGGTTGGGGTATGTTTTTATACGTAAGTTTGCTGGGAGCAGCAAAAGGAATGGAGAATGGTTTCGATAAATTATTTTCAGGCTTTGCAACGAATTCTATTTTTCTATGGGCTCAGAAAACCTCTATTCCATACGAAGGTTTTCCAAAAGGGAGAGAGATGAAACTGCACTTGCCGGATATGGAAATGCTTAAAAGAAAAATTCCTGAAATAGATTACATTTCACCACAGAATGCTCGGGGAAGTTTTACAGGAACACCCGGAGAATCTATGTCAAGAAACGGGAAAAGTGCTACCTATTCTCTTACAGGGGATTATCCTGTGGGAAATAAAATTTCTGAAAAGAAACTTATTTTCGGACGCTATATAAACGATGCCGATTTATCAGGCAATAAAAATGTTGCCGTGATCGGAGAAGAGGTATATAAAAACTTTTTTAATTCCAAAAAGAAAGAAAATCCTATTGGTAAATCAATAAATATAAAAGGGCTTTTCTTTAATATTATCGGTGTTTTCAGAGTGAAAAAAGGAGGCGGTTTTGAAAATGACCGTACTGTTTTCATTCCTCTTTCTTCATACACGAAAATGTATAATGCGGGAGACAATATCGATATGTTTGCTATTGTCAGCAGGCCGGATGCCGATTTAAAGATTGTGGAAGAAAAAGTAAAACAGGTATTAAAGCTTAAAAATAAAGTTTCACCTGAAGATACAAATGCATTTGGAAGCTTCAACCTTGGAAAAGAATTTGGAAAATTAACCGGATTCTTAACCGGAATGCAGCTATTAACAATTATTGTAGGAACACTTACGATTCTTGCGGGAGTTATTGCGATCTCAAATATCTTACTGATTACGGTAAAAGAGAGAACAAAAGAAATAGGGATCCGAAGAGCATTAGGAGCCAAACCTTCAGAAGTAAGAAATCAGATTCTGCTGGAAAGTGTTGTAATTACACTATCCTCAGGGTTATTAGGATTCATGTTGGGAATATTTGTCCTGATGGTCCTTAATATGGCTACACAGAATCAGGATGCCTTTCCATTTTATAATCCTACGGTAAACTACGGAAATGTATTTGCTGCCATGGCGGTGATGGTAGTTTTAGGATTGATTATCGGAATGATTCCAGCTCAGAGAGCTGTTAAAATCAGACCTATTGAAGCGTTAAGAACTGAATAAAAACCATTTAAATAAAAAATAAACTAGATATATGAAAAAGAAATTCACTTGGAAAAAAGCCATTTATATACTGTTGGGGCTTTTATTTGCAGTGGCATTATTCTCGGGAATCGGTTATCTGATCAAATCCAATTCTAAAGAGAGTGAAGCGTTCCTTACGCGAAAACCAACGGTCCAGAATATGGATGATAAAGTCATGGCGACAGGGAAAATTATACCAAAAGAAGAAATCGAGATCAAGCCTAATATTGCAGGGATTATTGATAAAATTTTAGTTGATGAAGGGGATAAAGTAGTTGCGGGACAATTGGTTGCAACGGTTAGGATTATTCCAAATATCGCGGATGTAAACAATGCACAGCAGGAAGTTCAGAATGCGCAGCTTCAGATCAGCAATGCCAAGCTGAATGTAGATAACATGCAGAAACAATTTGATATGCAACAGAAATTGTATAGTCAGGGAGTTATTTCCAAGCAGGATTATTTAAACTCTCAACAACAATTGTATTCTCAGCAACAGACTCTTAAAAACGCAAACCAGCAATTCCAGACGGCTCAGAAGAGATTACAAATTGTGAAAACCGGAGCAACTCCTGAACTTCAGGGTTTTGCTACAACGCAAATACGTTCAAAAGCTGCAGGAACGGTACTTGATGTTCCTGTAAAAGTAGGAAGCCAGGTTATTGAAGCGAACTCTTTCAACGCGGGAACAACGATTTGCTCTATTGCCGATCTTAATTCACTGATCTTTCAGGGAGAGATTGATGAAGCTCAGGCGGGAAAACTGAAGCAGGGGATGCCAATGAATATTGTGATTGGTGCCTTGCAGAACAAAACTTTTCCGGGGAAATTAACAATGATTGCTCCTAAGGGAAAAGACAATCTGGGAACGATAAAATTTCCTGTAGAAGGCGATGTAACCAATCCTAATAATGAATACATCAGAGCTGGATTTTCAGCAAATGGAGAGATTGTATTGAATTCCCAAAAGAATGCATTATTGCTTGATGAATCTCTTATTCAATATGAGAAAAACAACGGTAAAGACAGATCTTTTGTTGAGGTAAAGCAACCTGATGGAAAATTCAAAAAAGTATATGTGAAATTAGGTGCCAGTGACGGGATCAATGTTCAAATTCTTTCAGGAATAGATAAAAATTCTGAAGTGAAAGTGTGGAACCCATCAGATAAGGACAAAGAGGAACTTAAAGAAAAGAAAAAATAATAAACTAATCAGATACATTTTATCTACAGTCCCGGGAATTTATTTCCGGGATTTTTTTGCTCCTGAAGGTTGTTGCCTATTCCGTTAAACAATGTTTGAAAATGTAATGAATAAGAAGCTTAAAATGTCTTAATTTTAATTTCAAACTTTGACCTATGAAGAAAAGCTATCTTATTCTTTTCGTTTTTATTATTGCAAAATTTATTCTTCAATATTTATTGATTAACCCCGAATACGAATTACACCGGGATGAGTTTCTTCATATTGATCAGGGAGATCATATTGCGTGGGGATATTTGTCCGTTCCACCAGTTAGTTCTTGGGTGGCATGGTTAATTAAAATATTAGGTAGATCAGTATTCTGGGTTAGATTTTTTCCGGCTTTATTTGGGGCGCTGACTATAGTTGTGGTGTGGAAGATCATTGAAGAGTTAAAAGGAGGATTGTTTGCTCAGATTTTGGCTTCTTTTGGGCTATTATTTTCTGTGCTTTTGCGATTAAATATGTTTTTTCAGCCTAACTCTTCGGAAGTGTTTTTATGGACTTTATTCTTTTATATTTTAATTAAATACATATATACAGAGAAAATAAAATGGCTTTATTCCGGTGGGATAATTTTTGGTTTGGGTATTTTAAATAAATATAATATTGCTTTTCTGGCATTGGGTTTTATCCCTGCACTTTTGTTAACAGGCCAAAGAAAGATCTTTGCAAACAAGCACACCTATTGGGCTGCACTTGTAACTTTAGTTATTATTTTTCCTAATCTCTTATGGCAGTATAATAATAACTTCCCTGTTATTCATCATATGAAGCAGCTTTCAGAGAATCAATTGGTCAATGTGAATAGATTTGACTTTTTTAAATCTCAATTACTATTCTTTATAGGAGTTACGTTTGTTATCATATTGGCTTTCTACGCCCTGTTATTTTACAAACCATTTGAAAAGTTCAGATTTTTCTTTTGGGGATATGTAATTGCAATATCTCTGTTTGTCTTTTTTAAAGCTAAAGATTATTATGCAATTGGTCTTTATCCTGTTTATATTGCCTTTGGGTCAGCTTATTTGGATCACATTTTAGAAAGCGGATGGAAAAGATTTCTTAAACCACTCTGTATACTTTTTCCCATACTATTATTTATTCCCATGTATCGTATTTTGTTTCCTAATAAGAGTCCTGAGTTTATTGTGAATAATCCGGAGCGTTATAAAAAATTTGGATTGTTGAGATGGGAGGATGGAAAGGATCACTCATTACCTCAGGATTTTGCAGATATGCAAGGGTGGAAAGAATTAGCACAAAAAGTAGATAAAGAATATTATAAATTATCAAAGATAGGAAAGACTTTAGTTTTATGTGATAATTATGGTCAAGCTGGAGCTATTAACTATTATTCAAAGATGGGAATAAAAGCTGTCTCATTTAATGCCGATTATATCAACTGGTTTGATCTTAAAGACAAATATTTTAACTTGATAAGAATAAAAGATAATGATAATGATGATGAGTTAAAAGAGACTGGTCCTTACTTTGAAATTTCAAGAAAAGCTGATTCTATTACCAATCCTTTTGCCAGAGAAAAAGGTACTCTTATTTTTAGTTTCAGTCGGGCAAAAATAGATGTTAGGCCGAAATTAAAAAATGAGATCGATGATAATAAAAGGGAATTTTGAAATAATTCATTATTGCAACTTTATTGCATTATTAAAAAATTATTTTATCTTTGTCTTAAATTTTATTTCAGACCATGGAATTAAACCCTTATGATGTTATAATAATTGGAGGCAGTTATGCTGGTCTTTCAGCTGCAATGGCTTTAGGAAGATCTTTGAGAAATGTATTAATTATTGATGGAGGAAAACCTTGCAATGAGCAAACACCTTATTCTCATAATTTTCTGACACAAGATGGAAGGACTCCCCGGGAGATTAGTGATGAGGCTAAATCTCAGGTGAAAAAATATAGTTCTGTAAAGTTTTATGATGGTATTGCGAGTAAACTTCTGAAAATAGATAACGGATTTGAAGTCGAAACTCAGTCACTAGAAAGATTCAAATCTAAGAAATTGATTATTGCCACTGGAATTAATGATATAAAGCCACTTATTCCAGGATTCAAAGATTGTTGGGGGATTTCTGTTTTACACTGTCCGTATTGTCATGGGTACGAAGTGAAAAATGAGAAAACAGGAATTATGGGTAATGGCGATTTTGCCTATGAGTTTTCAAAAATGATTTCACATTGGACGAAAGACCTTACTCTGTTTACCAATGGAAAGGCAGAGCTCACAGAAGATCAGATCAGAAAGTTACAAGAAAAAAAAATTAATATCAATGAAAATGAAATTACGGAATTGAAGCATAGGAACGGGATCATTGAAAGTGTCGTCTTTAAAGACGGATCAAAAGTTTCTTTAAAAGCTGTCTATGCTAAAGTTCCTTTTGAGCAAAATATAAACGTTTCACAGGATTTAGGCATCGAAATAACTGAGTCAGGCCATATAAAAACAGATGCTTTTTATAAAACCAATGTGTATGGTGTTTATGCCTGTGGTGATAGCTCTTCAATGATGAGATCTGTAGCAAATGCTGTCGGATCTGGAAATACCGTTGGTGCTATGGTAAATAAGGAGCTTATTGAAGAAGAATTTTAATTAAATTTTAAGTGTTTTAAGTATTCCTTGCTGTATTAGTATAGCAGGGAATATTTTTTTATAAGAAGTGATGGGCACTTTTTCACTAAGATTTTAAGCTAGATAGGGATTGAGAAATAAATTGTGTTTTATATTATTTTATCCCAAAAATCATATTTTTATGAATAAAATCTTGTTGAAAATTCCGTACATTTGGGGTGAAAAATCTCAAAAACTAAAAGTAAATGGATATTATTTTCGACCTGATTGAAAAGGAAAAACAAAGACAAACTCATGGATTGGAGCTTATAGCATCGGAAAATTTTGTTTCTGATAATGTAATGAAGGCGATGGGGAGTGTATTAACAAATAAATACGCAGAAGGGTACCCTGGTAAAAGGTATTATGGTGGATGCGAAGTAGTAGATGAGGTCGAAACATTAGCAATAAACAGAGCAAAGGAGCTTTTTGGAGTTGACTATGTAAATGTTCAGCCTCACTCCGGATCTCAGGCTAATGCAGCTATTTACCTTGCCGTTTTGAAACCCGGAGATAAAATTATGGGAATGGATCTTTCCATGGGAGGACATCTGACTCATGGTTCAGCCGTTAATTTTTCAGGAATTCAGTATAATGTTGTTTCTTATGGCGTACAACAGGAAACAGGTTTGATTGATTACGATCAAATGAGAGAAGTTGCTTTGAGAGAAAGACCGAAAATGCTTATTGCCGGTTTTTCCGCTTACTCCAGAGACCTGGATTATGCAAAATTCAGAGAGGTGGCAGATGAAGTAGGTGCTACTCTGTGGGCTGACATTGCGCACCCGGCAGGTTTGGTTGCAAAGGGATTACTGAATTCCCCATTTGAACATTGCCACGTAGTGACTACAACTACTCATAAAACACTAAGAGGGCCAAGAGGAGGAATGATCATGATGGGTAAAGATTTCGAAAATACGTATGGTCATAAGACACCTAAAGGAGAGATCAAAATGATGAGTCAGGTTTTAGATGGTGCAGTATTTCCTGGAATTCAAGGAGGACCTCTTGAACATGTGATTGCTGGTAAAGCAATTGCTTTTGGAGAAGCTTTGGATACTCAGTTTGAGACTTATGCAAAACAAGTTAAATCTAATGCTCAGGCTTTAGCAAAAGCAATGATCAGTAGAGGATTTGATATTGTGAGCGGGGGAACAGATAATCACTTAATGCTTGTGGATCTTAGAAATAAAGGCGTTAATGGTAAAGAGACTGAAAAAGCATTAGTTCTGGCAGATATTACATGTAACAAAAATATGGTTCCTTTTGATGATAAATCGCCATTTACAACCTCTGGAATCAGACTAGGAACGGCAGCAATTACAACAAGAGGATTAAAAGAACAGGATATGGAAACTATTTCAGAGCTAATCTCCGAGGTTGTTGATAATATCAAGAATGAAGAAGTTATTGCATCTGTAAAAAAGAAAGTAAATGAATTAATGGAAGGGAAAGCTTTGTTTAATTACTAAATTTTACTTCAATTTAAATACTAAGAATGGGCACTTTGCTCATTCTTTTTTTATAATATATGGATAAGAAATCTTATACTTTTGAAGAAATCAAACAAAAGCTGGTTAACTATTGTGTTTATCAGGACCGATGTCATGCTGAAGTTGAACAAAAGATGAAAGAATTCATGCTGATCAACGAAGCTAAAGAGGAGATTCTTTTATATCTGATTCAGGAAAATTATCTGAATGAGGAGAGGTTTGTAAGAAGTTATATCAGGGGAAAGTTTTATATAAAGCACTGGGGGAGAAATAAGATTCGGATGAATTTAAAGCAAAAGCAAATTTCCGAAAAGCTTATTCAATCCTGCTTTAATGAAATAGATGAGGACGATTATTTTAAAACCCTTAAAAAGATGTTTGATGATCACTATTCCAAATCCAGTGAGCTGAAAGAGTACCAGAGAAAAACGAAAACAATCAGTTATTTAATAGGCAAGGGGTACGAATATGAAATAATCCTGCAGGTTCTTGAGAATTAATATATATGTAATTTACGTTCCGTTTATTTTCTGTTTAAAAAAAATAGCTTTGTTGAAATTTTAAGGATAATAAATTATAATAATTATACTGTGAATTTAGTATTGGTTTTTATAAGACTTTTATATGTAATATCTTACATTGTTTCCTTAAAAAAAAATTAAAATTTTAATAGAAATTAAAGTAAGTGGCACGAAAAATGCATGTGGTTTGCAATATTTATATTTTGAAATTTATATCTGAAAAACAATGAAAATATGATATAAATAGCGTAAAAAGTATGGAGATTGTATATAAATTTTTTTATAGACAATAATATGTGTTAGAAATAGTTTTTATTGGAAATAGATAAAGTAGAAAAAAGAAATTAAACAATTGCATTAAAATTATGAATAATATCTATTACCTTTGCCCCGCTAATAAAATCACCTAATGTTGAATGAAAAAGTTGCATGAAGCTTTTAATGCTCTTTACAATGGCGATAACATTGTGAAAATCACGAAATTGAGATATATACCGAGATGGTTGGTTATCATTATCGATATTTTAATTATCTTTTTTTCAATTTTGCTTTCACGTCTTTTCTTAAGGAATCTGGATGTAAAAGTTAATTTTCCGGAATATGTTGTTCAGAAAAGGATTTTAGTAATTGGGATTAATATCCTGTTTATGTATGTCTTCAAAACCTATGCAGGTATTATAAGACATTCTACTTTCTTTGATTTTTTCAAGATTATACTATCATCAGGAAGTACATTGGTCAGTCTTTTGATTATCAATTACATTTCACAGATGGCCATGGGTACATCACTTTTCCTGTATCCTAATCTGTTTTTGTATTTCCTTATTTCGGTATCCATCATGTTCTTTTTTAGGATGGTTACTAAGCAATTCTTTAATATGCTAATTGATATTAAAGGTGCTTCTTCTAAAGTAAGAATAGCAGTGGTAGGCGTTGGAGAGGCTTCTGTAGCATTGGCTCGCGCCATTATGCATAATCCTAACTATCCCTATCGTTTGCAGGGTTTTCTTACAGGAAGATCGGACTCAAACAGAGCTTTACTATTGGGCTACAAGATTTATAATAAAAATCAGTTTTTTAAAAGCGAAAAATTAATCAAGCAGTTTGATGCTGTATTGTTGATTAAGGAGATTATGACAAAGCAGGAAATCGAAGAGTGGATGACCTTAGCTTTGGACAGCGGTTTGAGAGTACTGAAAGCTCCGACACTTAGTAAAATGAGAGATAGTGATCTCGTTGGAGGAATCAGCCAGCTTCAGATTGAAGATTTATTGAATCGTAAACCTATAAAAATAGAGAGTGAAGACGTAAAAAAGAGACATTTTGATAAAAATGTTTTAGTTACAGGAGGTGCTGGTTCTATTGGAAGTGAAATTGTTAGGCAAGTTGCGCAGTTCAATCCTGCATTAATTGTAGTTCTTGATCAGGCAGAGTCCCCATTATATGAATTGGAATTAGAGCTTCTGGAAAAATTTCCTGAGCAACGGTTTAAATTTGTACTGGCGGATATTTCTAACAGTTACAGATTAGAAAAAGTGTTTGAAGACTATCAGTTCTCAATGGTATATCACGCCGCTGCATACAAGCACGTTCCGTTAATCGAAGAAAATCCGCATGAAGCTATTTTTGTAAATATCTTAGGGACAAAGAACGTTTCTTTATTATCAAAAAAGTATAAAGTAAACCGTTTTGTGATGGTTTCTACCGATAAGGCTGTTAACCCTACCAATGTTATGGGGGCGTCAAAAAGAGCAGCAGAATTGTTTGTTCAGTCTTTACAGAATTCACCGGGAAATACTACTAAGTTTATTACTACGCGTTTTGGGAATGTATTGGGATCAAACGGTTCGGTTATTCCTCACTTTAGAAAGCAAATAGAAAAGGGAGGTCCCGTTACGATTACTCACCCGGACATTATTCGTTACTTTATGACAATTCCTGAAGCATGTGAACTTGTACTTCAGGCAGGAACTATGGGTAATGGAGGAGAGATTTATGTATTTGATATGGGTGAACCTGTTAAGATTTTAGATCTTGCTAAAAGAATGATAAAACTATCTGGTTATACGCCAGATGTAGATATAAAAATTACCTTCATTGGTTTAAGACCGGGAGAGAAATTATATGAGGAACTTTTAAGTAATAATACTGTTACCATTCCTACACACCATGAAAAGATTTTGATCTCAAGAGATCCTATAATGGAATTCGATGAGGTGGATATGCTATGCAAGCAGATTATATTAGCTGCTGTTAAAAGAGATAAATTACAGGTAGTTAGAATTTTAAAAACTATTGTTCAGGAGTTTATAAGCAATAACTCCGAGTTTGAAATTTTGGATAAAGAACCATTAGTAGAAGAGTAATTGAGTGCAATGAAATCAATGAATAGTTTGTAAAAAAATAATTATCCTATTTTTGTGGAAAAATTATCAGGAATGAGTTTAAAGTATTTTATTTATGGTGCTGTAAGTTTAGCAATGTTTTCTTGTACAACGAGACAGGATATCAATTATATGAAAGATATTGATAGTATTACACTCGAAAATTCGATTAAAAATAGCAGAGTTGATTTTCAGCCTGGGGATCAATTAATTATTACAGTTTCAGCAAAAGATATGGATGTAGTAAAGCCTTTTAATCAGAATTATTCTTCAGCTAGTACAGTTGCTCAGTATACTTTGCCGAGTTCCAATAATCTTCCTCAACAGGTTCCTATGTCAGGACCGACTTATGTTATAGATACCAATGGTGATATTGTTTTTCCTCAGATTGGAAAAATAAGCACTAAAAACGAAAATATTGAAACATTAAGAACCAAGCTTACGGGATTAATTTCGGAGTACGTAAAAAGTCCTATTGTAGACATAAAACTGATTAATTTTAAAGTTTCTGTTCTTGGTGAGGTTGCTAAACCCGGAACTTATGTAATACCTGATGGAAATACAACTTTATTAGGTGCGATTGGTCTAGCAGGAGATTTAACTGCATATGGAGTAAGAAATAATATTTTAATTGTTCGAAATGTTGACGGACAGATCAGCAAAGAAAGAATAGATCTTACAAGTGCTAATTTTATAAATTCTCCTTACTACTATCTGAAACAAAATGATGTAGTATATGTTCAGCCAAATGCTAACAGGGAAAAAGCAGCTAGGGTAGATCCTAATACTGGACTTTACATTTCTGTTGCCTCTGTAATTGCTTCAATAACTGTGGGGATATTGGCATTGATTAAAAATTAATAAATAAAATTTTAGAATAGATTGTCACCAGCAGGTGAACATTAAATCACAAATTAGTAGAAAAAAATAGCTTGTACGGAATGTAATCAATAAATAAAATTAAAGTCAAGCGACAGTAGATTAAATAATATCATGAATAAAACTATTATTACTTACCTTATAATTTTGTCAGCGGTTTTGGCATCTTGCAAGCCTAAACAAAATATGGTATATATGGCACAGCATAATATGGAGGAGGAAGTGGCTAAAGCAAAATTTCAGGGGTTACATATACAAGAAAGTGATGTGCTTCTGATTCTCGTTTCTGCGCTTGATGAGATAGCAGTAAAACCATTTAACCTAAATACTGCAAATCGTGTTGGAAGTGAGTCTCCAAATGGTATAACTCAATATGTACAACCCAGTGAGTATATGGTAAATGAAGAAGGATATATTAATTTTCCTGTGTTAGGAAATGTTTATGCAAAAGGGATGACACAAATACAGTTAAAGCAGGAATTAGAGTCCCGTTTAAAAAGATATCTTACAGATCCTTTAGTTACCATTACTTTGAAAAATTTCAATGTTAGTGTTTTAGGTGAGGTTAAGCTTCCTGGCCAAAAAGAAAGTCCTACACAAAAGCTTAATATCTTTCAGGCATTAAGTCTTGCGGGAGATATGACAGATTTTGGAAATCGTACAAACGTAAAACTTATTCGTTCAGGAGACGATGGTTCGGATCAGGTTGTTAATTTAGACTTATCAAGATCGGATATAGTAAATTCACCTTACTACTACATGAAACAAAATGATGTTCTTTATGTAGAACCTGATCATAATAAGCAAATACAGGCAAACTCTAATCCAAATAGAGCTCTTACATTTCAAATTATTGCTTCAGCATTGGCAGCAGCAACCCTCGTTATTTCTTTAACCCGATAAACTAGAACATGCAGCATATAGAATTTCAGGAAAAAGAAGAAGTATTAGATATAAAGAAAATTATCGGGCAATATCTAAGAAAATGGCCCTGGTTTATTGGATCCATTTTAATGTTTATGATTGGAGCCTACATCTATCTAAGATATTCTATTCCTCAATATCAATCAAAAACTACTCTTAAATTTGATAAAAAGGAAACAGATCTTACTTCTGCACTTGCGGATTTGGATAATTTGGGGATAGGCTTAGGAAATGCTGATGAGATGAAAAGTGAAGTAGCTGTAGTTACATCCCGTCCAATACTTATGCAGGTTGTTAAAAACTTAAACCTAAGTGTTCAATACTTTAGTGCGGGAGAAATTAAGGATTCGGAATTATTTACACAGATACCGATTACAGGTAAAATACTTTCATTTAAAAATGAAAAGAAATTTAAATCTGCAGAATATAATGTTAGTGAAGTAGGTGATCATCAATTTACATTAATTGATGATAAGAAAGCTGAGTTTAAAGGAGAATTTGACAAACCTCTACATTTGAAGTTCGGAACAGTTATTCTACATAAAAATTCTGGAATTAAATTTCGTTCAAAATATATAATAGTATTTTGGAATCCGATTGAGAGAGTTAAAAAATTAGAGGAAAAGATTAAAGTAGATCTACCGGATCAAAAAGCATTGTTGATGGATATCAGTTTGATAGGTGGAGTTCCGGAAAAATCAGAAGCTATTCTAAATGAAGTCACAAAGCAATATAATTTGGATGGTCTGAGAGATAAAAATTTACAGGCAAAAAATACACAAGAATTTATTGATAAAAGGTTAGAGGTTATTACCCGTGATCTATCTGGAGTAGAAAATCAAAAGGAGGATTTCCAGAATCGCAATCGTATCGTTGATCTTGAAATCCAGGCACAATTGGCACTTCAAAATACAAACGATAATACCAAAGCGCTTTTACAGCAACAAGCGCAGCTGGAGCTTTTGAACTCTTTAGCGCAAGAAGCTGCAAAAGGGGGAAACCAGCTCATGCCTTCCAATCTTGGACTCAATCTTTCACTGGAACAAGCTATTTCTCAATATAATACACTTCTTATTACCAGAAATAAAACACTAAAGCAGGCGACTAATGAAAACCCTGCTGTAGTGGAAATGAATAAAGAAATAGCTTCATTAAAAGAGATTGTTCGTGAGAATATTCGCCAGCAAAAGGAGACTGTGCAGGCAACTATATCACAATTTAATAATCAGATTGCAACAAGTAACGGACTTATTGAGAAGGTACCTGGACAATCAAAAGTGTATCGTGGAATAGAGCGTCAGCAGAATCTTAAGGAGCAACTATTTTTATTTTTATTACAGAAGAGAGAAGAAAATGCAATCAACTTATCTGTAAATGTTCCAAAAGCAAAAATTGTAAATCCCGCATTTACCGATGATATTCCCATATCACCTAAAAAGAGTATTGTTTTTCTGGGAGCTCTGTTCCTTGGAATACTGCTTCCCTTTGCCATATTTTATTTGTTCTTTATGTGGGATGATAAAATCTATAATCGTGACGATATTAAGGAGCGTTCTTCTTTAGGTATTTTAGCAGATATACCAACATTAAATGATAAAGAAAATCATTTAGTGCAAAAAAATGATTTTTCTGAATTAGCAGAATCTTTCAGAGTATTGGTTTCCAATCTTAAATTTGTGCTACCTGTTAAGGAATCAGCTAAAATTATTATGGTTACATCATCTGTTAAGGGAGAGGGAAAAACTTTAGTATCAGTTAATTTAGCACTTACATTAGGAAATAAAAATGGGCGGGCTCTACTTATTGGTTCTGATATCAGAAATCCGCAGATTCAGCGTTATGATAGTGAACCAGTGAAAAGAAAGGGGCTTACAGAATATCTATACGATGAATCAACTAATGTCCAAGATCTTATTCATACTTCAGATACCAATCCAAATTGTGATGTAATCTATGCTGGAAGTATTCCTCCTAATCCTCAGGAACTTCTTTCTAATGGTAGATACCAAAAACTTATCCACCAAATGGAATCACAATATGCATATATTATTATCGACTCTGCACCCCTTGTACTAGTATCGGATACTCTTAATATTGCAGATGTTGCGGATACAACTCTTTACGTGGTAAGGTCTGGGGTGTCAAGAAATGTATTAATAGATTTTACAAATGATTTAGTTAAAGATTCTAAACTTTCTAATGTATCCTTTGTTATTAATGATGTATCCAAAAGTGCTGGAGGTTATGGATATAATTATGGTTATGGATATGGATATACTAAAGATAAAAAGGAAAGCTGGTGGCAAAGATTATTTAAAAAATAATTTTGTTACTAAGCTATGGGATTAACAAGAGATATTATAATATTAGGAGTGACTTTTAGAAGGTACAATATTGATGGATACACAGATTAGAATTAGTATAATTGGTTTAGGATATGTTGGGTTACCATTAGCACGTTTATTTGCTACGAAATATCCAGTTGTTGGTTTTGATATTAACCAGAAAAGAATCGAAGAGTTAAATCACGGCACAGATCATACATTAGAAGTAGATAACAATATACTACAATCTGTCTTATCTAAAACAAACCCTTTTAAAGAGGCTTCAAACTCTAACATCTCACAAAAAGGATTGTATTGTTCATCAGAAGTAGATGATATTAAAGAAGCAAACATTTATATTGTCACAGTACCTACACCTGTTGATAAACATAACAGACCCGATTTAACACCATTATATAAAGCCTCAGAAACGGTAGCAAAAGTTCTGAAGAAAGGTGACATTGTTATTTACGAATCCACAGTATACCCCGGAGTCACAGAAGAAGAGTGTGTTCCAGTGTTAGAAAAAGTATCTGGTTTAAAATTTAATGAAGATTTTTTTGCAGGATACTCACCAGAACGTATAAACCCTGGAGATAAAAATCATACTGTAGAAAATATCTTGAAAGTAACATCAGGTTCTACAAAAGAAGTTGCAATTATTGTAGATGACTTATATAAGTCAATCATTAATGCTGGAACACATTTGGCTCCATCCATTAAGGTTGCAGAAGCATCTAAAGTTATTGAAAACTCCCAAAGGGATATTAATATTGCTTTTATAAATGAATTAGCTAAGGTTTTTTCGCTTATGAACATTGATACTAATGATGTTTTAGAGGCAGCTGGAACTAAATGGAATTTTTTACCCTTTAAGCCTGGTTTGGTTGGGGGGCATTGTATAGGGGTAGATCCTTTTTATCTAGCACAAAAAGCTCAGGAAATAGGATATTATTCAGAATTAATACTGGCAGCAAGAAGACTAAATGATTCTATGGGGGCATTTGTAGCCTCTCAGGTTATTAAGTTGATGATTAAAAGAGATATTAAAATAAAGGGTGCAAGAGTTTTAAACCTGGGTATCACTTTTAAGGAAAATTGTCCGGACATCCGTAATTCTAAAGTTATTGACGTTATTCAGGGATTAGAAGAATATGGTGTAGAAGTCACAACTTATGATCCTTGGGCAAAAAATGAGGAGGTCAAAGAGGAGTATGGATTTGAAATCATTAAAGATATTGAACAAATTAATGGTAGAATAAGCTCTCAAAAGTTTGACGCCATAGTACTTACTGTATCTCATAAGGAATTTTTAGACGTTGATTTATCAAAACTTTTAAAGGAAGAGGGAGCCATTTATGATGTTAAAGGCTTTTTAAGTCATTACGATTCTAGACTATAACCCTAAAAAATAAAATTATATTACTGTGCGGTAGATTAGCAAAATTAAAAATCGCACGTGTTTTTTGATGATTGTAACTTTAATATTAAGAGTTCATCATAGATTTATTAAAAAAAGAATGGGAAATTAACTTATGAAAATTAAAAATCTTATCATTTTTGGGACACGTCCTGAAGCTATAAAAATGGCTCCGTTGGTAAAAGAGTTTAAAAAGAATGCTGATTTTGAAACCAAGGTTTGTGTGACTGCACAACATCGAGAAATGCTTGATCAGGTTCTGTCATTCTTTGATATCAAACCTGACTATGATTTAAATTTGATGAAACCTAATCAAAATTTATATTCATTAACAGCAGATATTATTACAGAAATGAAATCTGTTTTGGACGATTTTCAACCTGACTTTATTTATGTTCACGGTGATACTACAACCACTATGGCCGCAAGTATAGCTGGATTTTATTCCGGTGCAAAAGTTTGTCACGTAGAAGCTGGTTTAAGAACTCATAACAAACGATCTCCATTTCCAGAAGAAATAAACCGCCAGGTTACAGGACGTATTGCTGATTATCACTTTGCACCTACTGAGCAGTCAAAAAGCAATCTGATTTCGGAAAGTGTAGCTGAGAAAGATATCCTAGTAACCGGGAACACTGTAATTGATGCATTATTGGATAGCTCAGAAAGAGTTACGAAAATAGAAAACGATGAGATTGAATCTCTAAAAAATATTGTAGATACTAACAAAAGATTAATATTAGTAACCGGACACAGAAGAGAAAATCACGGACAAGGTTTTATTAATATTTGTGAAGCATTAAAGGAAATAGCGGTAGTAAATTCTGATGTTCAGATTATTTATCCTGTACATTTAAATCCAAACGTTAAAGGGCCTGTTTATGAAATTTTATCAGGAATAGATAATATTAAGTTAATTGATCCTTTAGCATACCCGGCTTTTGTTTGGTTAATGACACAATCATATATGATTATTACAGATTCTGGTGGCGTACAAGAAGAAGCTCCGAGCTTAGGAAAACCAGTATTAGTAATGCGTGATACAACTGAACGTCCTGAAGCTGTAGATGCTGGGACGGTAATTCTAGTAGGAACTGATAAAAACAAAATTGTTTCTGAAGCACAAAATTTACTGACAGATACCCAACGGTATCAAATGATGAGTGCCTTGCATAATCCTTATGGTGATGGAAAGGCATGTCAACGTATTGTCCAATTCATTAAACAAAATAGTAATATTTAAAATAAAAGTATGCAACCAAAAGTAGTAACGATAGGTTTAGGATATATCGGATTGCCAACATCCGCTTTAATTGCTAATAATAACATACCAGTACATGGAGTAGATATTTCTCAACATGTAGTGGATACCATTAATGCTGGTAAAATTCATATTGTAGAGCCGGATTTAGATGAAGCTGTGGCAGATGCAGTTAAAAATGGCTATTTAAAGGCGGACACAAAACCAGTGATTGCTGATACTTATTTGGTTGTCGTTCCAACACCATTTAAAGGAAATCATGAACCTGATATTTCATATGTAAAAGCAGCCACAAAGGTGTTGATCCCTCTATTAAAAGAGGGAGACTTGTATATTATTGAATCTACATCCCCTATTGGGACTACCGAAAAAATGATGGAATACATTTTTTCAGAGCGTCCGGAATTGGAAAATAAAATTTATTTGGCTTATTGTCCAGAAAGAGTACTTCCTGGGAACGTAATGTATGAACTGGTTCATAATGATCGTGTAATTGGAGGTGTAAATAAAGAATCTACCGAAAAAGCACTTGAATTTTACCGTCAATTTGTTAAGGGAGACCTTCATCCGACAAATGCTAGAACTGCAGAAATGTGTAAGTTAACTGAAAACTCCTCTCGAGATGTTCAGATTGCATTTGCTAATGAATTATCATTGATTTGTGATAAAGCAGGTATTAACGTATGGGAACTAATTCAATTGGCGAACAAACATCCACGTGTAAACATATTACAACCAGGTTGCGGAGTAGGAGGACATTGTATAGCTGTTGATCCGTACTTTATTGTTGCTGATTTCCCTATGGAATCTCGTATCATCGCGCAAGCCCGTGCAACTAATAATTATAAATCATTCTGGTGTGCTGAAAAAATTAAGACAGCACGTTTAGAATTCGAATTAAAACAAGGGCGTCAACCTTCTATAGCTATTATGGGACTTGCTTTTAAACCCAATATTGATGACTTGAGAGAATCTCCAGCTATTCATATTGCAGAAAGGGTATTACAAGATTCAGGAGATGCTGACTTGTTTATTGTTGAACCTAATGTACAAGAACACAAGATTTTTAAATTAACAGATTACAAAGATGCAGTAAAGAAGGCGGATATCATTGTTTTCCTTGTTGCTCATAATGAATTTAAGAAGTTGGAAATTGCTGACGATAAAATCGTTATAGATTTTTGTGGCGTTAAATTATAATCATTAATATTTAATGATAAAAATTAAAAATCTTATTAACGATTTTAAAAAAAATACGCTTATAAAAGGTATTTTTTGGTCTTTCTTAGGAGTAATAGCCTCTAAAGGATTAGGCTTTCTAGCAATGTTTTTTGTTGCAAGAGAATTGTCCGTAGCTGATTTTGGTAATATTGGGATTCTACAATCCTATATTACCACTTTTTCATTGCTAAGTCTTGCAAGCTTTGGAGTTACTGCCACTAAATACATTGCTATAAATCTTCATGAAAATAAGAGAAAAACAAGTGAAATATTTTCTTTAGTACGATTATCTTCTTTTTTACTAGCCATACTTGTGTTAGTGTGTTCTTTATTTTTTAATAAGGAGCTTTGTGTATTATTGACAGGCAAAGAAGAAATATGGCAACCTATGTTGTATTGTTCTATTGCTATTTTATTTTCTTCTCTGAATGGTTTGCAAACCGGTGCATTGGCAGGATTTGAAAACTTTAAATCCATTTCTATAATTAATATTGTAAATGGATTATTATCCTTTCCTTTAATTATTATACTAACGGAAAGATATGGAGTGAATGGATTTGCTTTTGCACTTCTAATCACTAATTTTTCTATATGGCTATGTTCCGCGATATTACTTAGAAAAGTATGCAAAGAACATGGAATATGGTTTTCTCTTGATAATATAAAATCAAATTTTGATATTATACTAAAATTTAGCTTACCTGCATTCATTAGCAGTTTAATGGTTAACCCAATTATTTTAATTTGTAATAGTATTTTGATAAAGAGAAATCATAATGGTTTATACGAAATGGGTATTTTTAATGCCAGCAATAACTACTCACAAATTTCAATGATTTTATTGAGTATTATTGGACAGGTTTTTTATCCTTACGCTATGAAGAACTTTGGAAATGGAAATAAAAAGTTTGAATTTCTAAATATAATCCATCCAATGTTTTTTGGTTTAATTATATGTCTGCCAACTGTTTTTTTACCTGAGGTATTTTCCTCTTTATTTGGATCACAGTATCATAACAATGATATGTATATTACGACAATATTAGTTTCTATATTTACTATTATAAATTCACAAAAACAGGGTATTGCCAGAAATTTTGCTGCAGGTAATTTCATGTGGTTTAGTGTTTTTAGTAATGGTTTCTGGGGTATTACGGCAATAGCATTCAGTTACTTACTTGTTGATTATGGAGCCATTGGCAGAGGAGTAGCCTTTGTGATTGCCTATTTTTTAAACACCGTATTATTTATTCCTTATTTTATTAAAAATAAACTGGTAAATAAGAAACTGGTGCTAACATGGTATAATCTATTATACTTTGGAATTGTACTTGGGGGGCTTTTTCTTTTTAAAATGAATGTCTCCGTAATTATTAGAGTGGTTTTATTGTTGGTGAGTTTATTATTGGTATTACTTACAATTAAGCGGTGGTATAATGTTTATATAAAGAATTGAACAAATGCAGAGAAATAGAAAAATCGACATATTAATTAAAGGAGCGTATGGAGATGCGAATGTAGGTGATGATTTATTGTTAGAAATGACTTTGGATCTACTTTCTCATGTTAATCGAAATATAGATGCAAAGATTGTTTGTAAAAAGGAAAAATATATTAAACAGCAATTCAGCAATGCCAAATTTCTAAGTTTAGCAGCATCTCGTTTTGAGTCAGCTGATGTTTATATTTTAGGTGGTGGAACCCAGTTCTTTTCATTTGAAAAGTCACAAAGAGACATATCATTAAGCTCCAGATACCAACTTTATTTTAATCTTTTATTAAAAGAACCATCTTTGTTGATCAGCTTTTTAACTTCAAAAGGTAAAAAGAAAAAAGATATCAAATTAAAACTGGCTTTAGGAATAGGGCTTGGACCTTTTGGTACAGAGAAGGATGAAGTTAATGTTAAGAATGACTTGGCATTGTATGATAAAATTTATTGCAGAGATAGTATTTCATTGCAATATTTAGAAAAATGGGATTTAAAAAACAGGCAATTTGGAGCAGATCTATGCTTAACGGACTTGTTCAAGAATAAATATCCATTAAATCATGAAGCCACTAAAGAAGACAGGCTAAAGCTTGGAGTAGTACTTAGAGATTGGCCTCATAACAATACAGGAGAACTCATTAACAGCAAAATCTTTAATTGGTTACCTGAACAAAAAGATTTCGAAAGAAATTTATTCATGTTTTCTGAATCAAAAGATGATGTATTAATTCAACAGGTTAAAAAAAGATCTGATTTAGGAATAAGGAATCTCATTATCTGGCACCCCTTAAAGTACAAATTTGTAGAGTTTTATGTGTATTTAAATGAATGTGATATTTTAATTACATCTCGTTATCATGCTGCAATTTTTGCTCTTAATCTGGGAATACCAACTATATGTTTAGGAATTGATCCAAAACTAAAAGCGCTTTGTGACGAAGTTAGTGGATTTTATTATTGGAATCCTGAAGAAGAAATCTCTGTTCTGGATAAATACATACAAAATATAAAAGGTAATTATCAGCAACATCAAGAGAATATAAGAAATAGCTATAAAACTCTTAATGCCAGAGCAAACGCAATGGTGGAAGATGTATTGAATGTTTTAAGAAATTTTGAATAATGTCAAAGAAAGTACTTTTTATTGCACCCAGTTCATATCCGGTTAATTCTCCTGAAGCTATTGTTAACATTAAGCTGCTGGAATTATTAAGTAATAATGGATATGAAATCGACCTCATTTCTAAAAAAATAAAATGGAGTAATTATCCGTCCACTCAGTCTTTAGAAGATTTAAATGTCAAAATTAATAGAAGTATTGTTGTAGAAGTAGATAACAAATTTACCTTAAAAACACTATTTCAGCATTTATACGTTTATTTTTTGTTTGGAACAGTATTTAAAGGAGCTCACTGGGCCTATGAAGTCATTTTTAATAATAAGTCATTTTTTAAAAATGAAAAATACGATTATGTTATTACAAAAGATACGCCTAGTTTTTTAATCGGATATTATCTTAAAAAGAAACTGGGGTTAAAATGGATTTCTACATGGAATGATCCTTATCCGCCACTTAAATATCCAGTTCCTTATGGTGGAGGATTAGATGCCAAGATGCCGTTTTATAACAAAGGTATTATTACTATAATGGATTTTGCAGATAAGCATATTTTCCCTAATGAACGGTTAAGAGATTACATGTTGAACTATCTTAATCCCGATAAGTCAAAGACTGTAATAATTCCTCATTTGGCATATGAGCCAATTATTGGAAAAAAAGAAAACAACGGGAAGTTAAGATTAATTCATTCTGGAAATGTTCGATCTCCGCGTGATCCTAAGATTGTTGTTCAGGCATTTGCCAAGTTCATTGCAGAAAGTGGTGCAAAAGATATTACTCTTGATTTTATAGGAATATTTGATAATGATTTGAAGGAATTAATTAAAAATGTGGAAGGTAATAATCAAATCAATCTGTTACCTCCTGTGGAATACAAAAAGAGTTTAGAACTTTTAAAAGAGTACGACGTAGCGTTAATAATTGAAGCACCTTGTGGTGAAGGTATTTTTCTGCCTACTAAAGTTGGTGATTATATGTCTCACAATACGCCGATATTTAGCATTAGTCCTTCAGTTGGTGTTTTAAATGATCTTTACCAAAAAAATGATGTACAATATTTTGCAGATATTAGTGATCATAGTATGATATATAATGAATTTAAAAAAATTTATAATGATTATAAAAATGGCCAACTAAAAAATAGTAGCTTTAATCACACTTATGGTAAAGAGTATATTTTGAATTTATATAATACATTATAATGCTTTTCTATATTGTAACATTCTTGTTGTGTATCATTATGGATAATCTACCCGATAGAAAACATATATTGGGTAAGAAGCTATTTCTTGTATGGATATATATATTTTTATGTTTTGGCTATACTGTTGGAACAGACTGGAGACATTATGAAGACTTATATAATTTTGCTACAGATAAAGACCTTTTAAGAAGAGATTATGAGCAGGGATTTTATTATCTCATATACTTGATACGACATATTATACCTGATTTTTGGTTGTTTCTTGGACTTGTAAAATGTCTCTATTTATATTCAGTTATAAAATTCATAAAAAGATTTATTAAAGGTGAGTTTTTAGCGATTGGGATCATGCTTAATTATAACCTCCTTTTTATGCTGATTGATAATCCTTTAAGGTTTATGTGTGGGTCAGTTATATTAGTTTGGAGTACAGTATATTTACTGGATAAGAAGTATGTTAAATTTATTATTGTTGCATTATTAGGACTTTTATTTCACATTTCATTAATTGCTCCAATTTTATTATCCTTACTAGTTGTATTTAGGAAAAAAATGATATATCGGTCAAATGTTACTTTATCAATTTGGTATATTATAGCTTGTATTATAGGTTTTTTTCCACAAATTTTAAATGAGTTTTCAAATTATTTTGCCTCTTTGTTTCCAACAATAGCATATAAATTATTAAATGTTTATGTAGCGGAATCTAATAACGCAATATTCACTATTGGTTCATTGATTATGTTTTTCTTATTCTTCGTTTTGTTACGTTATAGAAAAGCAATTTTAAATAATCCTCATGGTGATATACTGTATTTTTTTGCATTATTATACATGTATTTATTTAGGATTTTATTGATCTTTCCAACAGGCTTTAGAATTACTTTATATTTTGGACTATTTTTTGCCGTTTGTTTAGCAATAATTATAAAATCTGCAAATTTCAAAATTAAATACTCTCTTTATCTATTAATAGGCTTAACTATTTTTAAAACAATTTGGAGTAGTTATCAATATCTCCCTTATACAAACAGTATATATCATATTTTGTCATCAGATCACCTACCAAAAAGTTATAGAAGCAATCTCAATAAGAATGCATATCACAAACGTACAGGAGAGACAATAAAAGAGAAAAGTATAAATATACCAGATTAAACGTTTATAAGAAATAATTAAATTTTATAACAATGCAAACAACAAAATACTTAAAATTAAACAGTCCATTGTTATTTTTAATAACAATCATATTGTTGGTATTTTCAAACAGAATGTATGGACAACAACCTAAATTATACATAGGAATGACCGGCCTGAATCAATTGCAGGAGACATACATTAAACAGAATGGGTTAGAAAAAGCAATTATCTTTTATCAAAAAGATGTTACAACAGATGGAAGTAATCTTGATGTTGAATTATTTACAAAGAATATTAATGATAAGACATCTGCTGGAAGTACTGGGATTGCAGTTATTGATTGGGAAGGTCCTGCCATTAAAGCAATTTCAGGTTCTGATGATAAAAGTGCCAATTTGGCTATCCAGCAGTTCGTTAAAGCTGTTGAAACAGCTAAGAAACTTCGTCCCAATTTAAAATGGGGGTTTTATGGATTACCTGTTAGAACCTTCAAAGGAAACAGTAGTGGATGGAAAGATGTAAATGCGAGGCTGGCTCCGGTTTTTAACGCTGTAGATATTATAGCTCCTTCTTTATATATGTATAATGCTAATCCAAGAGTATATAATGCCCGATCTCCAATATTAGAAGTGGGAAGTGGGGATTATTTATATACTAACCTTGATTATGCTTTAGAGGTAGGTAAAAAGTACAATAAAGACGTTTATCCATTTATATGGCAAAAGAGAAATTCAGGAAACTCCAATATGGCGATGTCACTTATTCCAATCGATATTTTTAAAAATTATTATAAGATGATCACCTCTCGTGTTTCTTCCGGGAAAAAAGTAAGTGGTGTAATATGGTGGGATAGTCAAAAGTATTTTTATTTAAATAGACAAAAATACCCAGCACTTCAGAAAGAATATTCAAATGTAAAAGACGTTGAACAATATGATTTAGATGTTTTTAAAACATATTATAATGCAACTAAATAATTCTAAATTTTAAACCAATAAAGGGCATTTCGGATTAAATTTTCCGATGAATAATATTAAAAAAATATGAAAACCAAAGTTTTAATCATTTACAACAAAGTATGGTCTTATCGAGAAAGAATTTTTGAACTGATCAATGAAGAGTTTGACCTAACTGTTGCCTATTCTGATGAGAAATTTAAAAATAAAAAGTTTTCTTTTAAAACAATGTATCTGCCCGTTAAAAAAGCAGGACCTTTTGAGCTTCATAAAGATAATTTGTACAATATTGCATCTCAATATGATGAGGTAATTGGATTATCTAATCTCAGATGGATTAGTCTTATGTTACTTTGCTTAAGAAGAAATAGAAAATATAAGATTGGATATTGGGGAATCGGAGTGACTGCTTCATATGAAAATAGTTTTGA